>JAZKFF010000001.1:0-125791 GCA_040386555.1 Bacteroidota bacterium
TTACAGCAGCAGTAGATGCACCATTACATACTGTCTGGTTAGATACAGTTGCAACAGTTGGTGTCGGGTTAACATTAATAGTAAATGTAGTTGAGCTACCAGTACAGCTGTTCGCGCTTGGCGTAACTGTAATTGTAGCACTCTGTGCCGCCGTACCGCTATTGGTTGCAGTAAATGCAGCTATAGTTCCCGTACCACTCGTAGCCAGGCCAATACTCGCATTGCTGTTCGTCCAGCTGTAAGTAGTGCCACTCACACCACCGCTGAAGGTTACAGCTGCAGTAGATGCACCGTTACACAATGTCTGATCAGATACAGTCGCAACCGTTGGTGTCGGGTTAACATTAATAGTAAATGTAGTTGAGCTACCAGTACAGCCGTTCGCGCTTGGCGTAACTGTGATAATTGCACTCTGCGCCGTAGTACCGCTGTTAGTTGCAGCAAAGGCAGCTATAGTACCCGTGCCGCTTGTAGCAAGTCCAATACTCGCATTGCTGTTAGTCCAGCTATAAGTAGTACCACTCACACCACCGCTAAATGTTACAGCAGCAGTAGATGCACCATTACATACCGTCTGGTTAGATACCGTTGCAACAGTTGGTGTAGGATTAACATTAATAGTAAATGTAGTTGAGCTACCAGTACAGCCGTTCGCCGATGGAGTAACTGTGATAGTAGCAGACTGTGCAGTGGTGCCGCTGTTAGTTGCAGTAAATGCAGCTATAGTTCCCGTACCGCTTGTAGCAAGCCCAATGCTCGTATTGCTGTTAGTCCAGCTATAAGTAGTGCCATCCACACCACCACTGAAACTTACAGCCGCAGTTGAGGCACCGTTACACAATGTCTGGTCAGATACAGTCGCAACCGTTGGTGTTGGGTTAACATTGATAGTAAATGTAGTTGAGTTACCAGTACAGCCATTTGCCGATGGCGTAACTGTAATAGTAGCACTCTGTGCGGTAGTACCGCTGTTAGTAGCAGCAAACGATGCTATAGTTCCCGTGCCACTCGTAGCCAGGCCAATACTCGCATTGCTATTCGTCCAGCTATAAGTAGTGCCACTCACACCACCGCTGAATGTTACAGCAGCAGTAGATGCACCGTTACATACTGTCTTGTCAGATACCGTTGCAACCGTTGGTGTTGGGTTAACATTAATAGTAAATGTAGTTGAGCTACCAGTACAGCCGTTCGCTGATGGTGTAACTGTGATAGTTGCCGACTGTGCCGCCGTACCGCTATTGGTTGCAGTAAATGCAGCTATAGTACCCGTGCCACTCGTAGCAAGCCCAATGCTCGTATTGCTGTTAGTCCAGCTATAAGTAGTGCCGCTCACACCACCACTGAAACTTACAGCAGCAGTAGATGCACCGTTACACACTGTCTGGTTAGATACCGTTGCAACCGTTGGTGTCGGATTAACATTAATAGTAAATGTAGTTGAACTACCTGCACAGCCATTTGCCGATGGCGTAACAGTAATTGTAGCAGTCTGCGCCGTAGTGCCGCTATTAGTTGCAGTAAACGATGCTATAGTTCCCGTACCGCTCGTAGCCAGGCCAATACTCGCATTGCCGTTCGTCCAGCTATACGTAGTGCCACTCACATCACCGCTGAATGTTACAGCAGCAGTAGATGCACCATTACATACTGTCTGGTCAGATACAGTTGCAACCGTTGGTGTCGGGTTTACACCTATAAAAAGCGTTATCGACGACCCTGTACAGCCGCCTGCTGATGGGGTAACGGTGAAAGTTCCGGAATGGAACGACGTACCGGTATTGACCGCAGTAAACGAAGGTATAGTCCCTGCGCCGCTTGCACCAATCCCTATGCTGGTATTATCATTCACCCAATTGTAAACTGTACCATCTATTGCACCAGAGAAAGTAACGGCTATTGTTGCGGCTCCGTTACAAGCCGTCTGACTGAACTCCGGAAGTACGTTTGGCGTCGGGTTAACGGTAACAACAACTGACCGATAACACCCCGTTGCCAATGCATACGATACAATGCTTGTTCCTGCTGCCACACCGTAAACCTCGCCGGTCGACGAGCCGATCGTAGCCACCGCGCTATTGCTGCTGCTCCAGCTGCCGCCACCATACGTGTCGGTCAGTGTGATCGTAGTCCCCGTACAAACAAATGGTGTTCCTGCTATAGCAGCTGGCGTTGGATTAACGCTCACCAGCGTAGTTACATAGCAGCCGGTGGCCAGCGTATAGCTTACAGGTGCGGCGCCCATCGACAGGCCGGTAACAATACCGGTAGCCGATCCCACGCTCACTACAGATGTAGCGGCCGTACTCCATGTACCGCCGGTTGTTTCATTGGTAAGCGTTATCGTCACACCTTCACATATAGTACCGCCGCCAACAATAACATCCGGCAGCGCATTAACAGTAAGTACTGTGGTAGCTGCGCAGCCGGTCGATAGCGTGAAAGAAATAGTAGTAGTTCCCGGAGTATATCCTTCAACAACACCGGTAGTAGCATTAATGCCAGCCACCGCTGTTGCGCTGCTCGACCATGAGCCGCCAAATGTCATGTCAACCAGCGTAATACTAGCGCTCTGGCATACTGCAGGTGTACCAATGATAGCCTCAGGTGTATTGTTCACCGTTACCACTATGCTGGCAGAGCAGCCGGTTGGTAAGGTATAAGTGATATTTACGGTGCCGCTGGCAATGCCGCTTACGATGCCGCTGCCCGAGCCAATCGCGGCCACCGAAGTGTCACTGCTGCTCCAGGCACCGCCTGGGGTAGTATTAGCCAGCGTGGTAGCTGACCCCGCACATACTTCGGCAACGCCGGTTATTGATGCAGGCAGCGGATTAATGGTTACAGACACACTACCCTCAGGGCCCCAGCATCCGGCAGCTGAGCGCGCGCGGAAGTAATAGGTTCCTGATGTTGTGATCACTTCAGAGGAAGATGCTGCAGCTGTTGAGGTGCCGCCCGCAGTAGTACCCTGGAAATATATAGTGCCATCGCCACCGTTGGAGGCAGCTATAGTTGCAGTAGCGCAGTGCGCGCCGCCGCCGGTCACTGTCACAGCAGCAGGCTGTGGGTTAACTGTCACCGTTGTAGTATATACTGTAGATGGACTACAGCCCGGCGATGCTCCGCTGCTCACTGTTAGCGAGTATGTGCTTGTAACCGTTGGTGTAGCTGTTGGATTTTGTAAAGTAGATGAAGACAGGTTCGGGCCGCTCCAGCTATAAGCAGTTACGCCTCCCGATGGAGTAGCCGTTAGCGTAGCCGTAGCGCCATCGCATATCGGCCCGCCATTGCCAACTGATGCCGTGGGTACCGGGTTAATTATAACCGCAGCGCTGCCCTGCGCACCCCAGCAACCCGCCGCAGAGCGTGCCCTGAAGTAGTAGGTGCCCGATGTGCTGATCACCTGCGAGGTTGACGCCGTTGCAGTTGACGTGCCGTTAGACGTTGTACCCTGGAAGTATATAGTACCATCGCTGCCGTTCGCTGCGGCAAGTGTAAGACTGCCGCATGCCGTTCCGCCGCCGGTAACTGTTACAGTAGCGGGTAATGGATTTACTGACACTGTAACACCGCTGATAGCAGTACAGCCACCGCCGCTGGCAGTCACAGAATACACGTTAGTCCCTGTGGCCGTTGGGGTGATCGTTGTGGTGGCACACGAAGTACACGACAGGCCTGATGCACCCGCACTGCCCGCCCAAGTATAAGAAGGTGACGCCGCCGCTGACACTTTAACGTTGTCAATTGCCCAATAGAAACCATATGTTGAAACATAATTCCACCTTAGCCTTACGTTTGCCTGACCTAATAGTGCGGTAAGAGATATGCTTGTATTTGGGGAGGCTGCGCTCCATGTAGTAGTACCGACTGACGTTCCCAGGCGGTCGACGAGAGTAAACCAGCTGCTACCGCCGTTTATTGAATACTGTATTTGAACAGTGGCATCTGCCGTATAGGATTGGAAATACTCATTTAGCGTAAGTGTTGCAGTGGAATAGCCTACTAGCGAAAATATTGGAGAAGTAACTATAGTATTGGTGGTACCTGTTGTTGCATCAGGAGCTGCCTCCATCATTGGAGTCCCGTCGCCCGATGTCACAGAGCTATAGCCCGGAGAGCTACGTATCTGCCAATAGCTGGCGGCGACTCCAGCGATATTCGTTATCGTCCACGTACCCCCTACGGCACCAGTCAGCGAACTAAAGTCCTGATCGACCACATTCGTCAAAAACGATGAGCCGCTGGCCGTGAAGCTGGTGCTGCCGCCAAGGCACACAGTAGCGGTGCTTGCCGGAGAAATTGTTATGGGTGTTATAGACCCGCTTACAGTAATTGCAGTGCCTGCGCTGCCGCAGCTATTGGTATAAGATATTGTTGTTGCCCCTGCTGCTACCCCGGTTACAACACCTGCACTGTTCACTGTAGCCACAGATGGTGTTGTGCTGCTCCAGGTGCCACCGGTTCCGGTTACGCCAAGGGCTACCGAGCCCCCTGCGCATATCGACCCGCCGCCGGTTATTGCTGATGGCGCACCTGATACAGTCACTGTTGTAGTTGCCGTGCCGCAGCCGTTATTATAGGTGATCATAGCGGTTCCTATGGCTATGCCGGTAACAACACCGGTGCCGCTGCCTATGGTTGCAACACCTGTTGCACTGCTTGTCCAGCTGCCGCCACTGGTGGCGTTGCTTAGTGCAGTTGTACCCGCCACGCATACTGTGTTTGCGCCGGTGATGGCTGCAGGACCGCCATTTATGGTTACCGGCAGGGTGGCGCTCGCACAGCCATTGCCCAGGGAATAGCTGATGGTAACAATTCCCGCTGATACTGGCGATACTATACCTGAAGAGGCGCCAATTGTAGCTACCGATGTATTGCCGGAGCTCCATGTTCCCCCCGTAGATGCAGTGCTTAAGGTACTTGTCGCGGTAAGGCACAGAACATCGGTGCCGCTTATAGCAGCAGGAGTTTCGTTTACCGTCACTGTTTTTGTTGCAGGTGTGCCGCAGCCGTTAGAATACGAGATCACTGCAGTACCCGCGCTTACTCCCGTAACAACGCCTCCGGTTCCTACCGTCGCTACCGCAATATCGCTGCTCGTCCATGAGCCCACACCGCCAAAATTAAATAAGGTAGTTGTGTTACCGCTGCATACTGTAGCAGTACCTGTTATAGCGCCTGGGGATCCGTTTACCGCAAAGGTAGCCACAGCCGGGCAGCCCGATACTGAATAGCTTATTGTAGTGGTCCCGGCTACTGCGCCCGCTGTTACTACTCCCGTTGAGTTCACGGTTGCTATAGCTGGTGTGCTGCTGCTCCAGGTACCGCCTGTAGTAGTGCTGCTCAGTGAGCTGCTTGCGGTGATACACGCGCTCAGCGTACCCGCTATCGGAGCGGGCGATGGGTTCACAACAAGTGTAGATGTCGTTTTGCACCCTGTGGCTGCAAGCGTAAATGTAATTGTAGCTGTACCGGTAGATATACCAGTAGCGATGCCAGTGCTGGTGCCTATGGTCGCCACAGCCGCATTGCTGCTGGCCCATGTGCCTGTGCCCGATGTATTTGATAATGTTGTCGATAGCTCATCACAAGTGCTCAGCGATCCGCTGATGCTCGCAGGCAGCGCGTTCACAGTTACGGTGGTCGTCCTGGTACAGCCTGTTGATGTTAGGGTGAAGGTGATAGTAGTGGTTCCTGCCAGTACTCCGGTAACTACACCTGATGTCAGGCCCACGCCCGCCACAGATGGATTGCTGCTGCTCCAGGTACCCGACCCCGATGAATTGCTTAGTGTTGTTGTCGATCCCGCACAGACACTTGCAGTTCCTGTAATTGCCACCGGTTGAGTAATAGTTACGGTGCTGAATGCCGCGCAGCCCGTACCCGGTATCCGGTAAGTAATAGCAGCAGTGCCCGCCGAAAGACCCGTAACGACACCTGTCGTTGAGCCGATGGCCGCTACAGCCGTATTGCCCGATGTCCAGTTACCGCCACTGGTAGCGTCAGCCAGGGTCACATTGCTTCCTATGCATCCTGTTGTTGTGCCTGTAATTGCTGCTATGTTACAGCTAATGTTCACATAGTAGTCCTCCGTTTCACCGTAAGTATAAACGAGACAAGCATCGGCCGATGTTAATGTAGCGTTGTACCGCACACGTGCCCGCATACGGGTAATGCCGGGGAGTGCTGTCGAGGGTATGCTTATTGGTACTGTTGCGGTAAATCCGGTGCCTGAACCAACAAACGTAAATTCCGATGCATCGAAAGTTCCATTATGATTGTAGTCGATCCACACCGCGCCAAACTCGCTAAAGCCCGCATTCGGAACAACCATTGTAAGATTTGAGCTGGTGCCTTGCGTTACAGCGCCCACCGGGGTAGTATACAACGCCAGATTTGAGCATCCGGTAGTATTATTGATACCCGCAAAGGTTATGTTGGTGATCATGTCCTCGTCGGCGCAATTAGCTGCCGGAGCACAGTACGTGGTTGCGCAGCTTGCATAGCTGTTCACTGTAATAGTCGCAGTAGATGGCGTGCCGCAGCCTGATGAATAAGTAATAGTCGCAGTGCCATTGTTCACACCGGTAACAACACCTGAGGTGCTCACAGATGCAACACCGGCATTGCTGCTGCTCCATGTGCCGCCCGATGGGCTGCTGCTTAGCACGGTTGTAGCACCTTGGCAAATTGTAGTAGTGCCGGTAATAGATCCGCTCGACGAGCTTACACTGATAGTGACCATAGCGTTGGGCGTGCAGCCGTTGGCATAGGTGATAACAGCGGTGCCTATACTCAGGCCTGATACTACACCGGTTGTGCTGTTCACGCTCGCTATCGTAGGCGCGCTGCTGCTCCACGTACCGCCGGTGCTTGTATTTGCCAGCGTAGTGGTTGAGCTCAGGCAGGCAATCGAAGACCCTGTAATTGCAGCGGGCGCAGTTTTAATAGTCAGCGGCTGTGTTGCTGTGCCGCAGCCGTTAGTATAGGTTACTGTAGCAGTGCCCTGGGCTACGCCGGTAGCCACGCCATTGCTGCTGCCTATGGTCGCTATCGCTGCATCGCTGCTGCTCCACGTACCACCGGCTGCGCTGTTGGTGAGCGACGATGTTGCACCCGAACAGATAGTTGTTGTCCCGCTGATCGAGCCCGGCACCGCCTGCACGGTTACTGTCTTTGTCGCGTCAACGCATCCGTTGCTTAGCGTATAAGTTAGTATCGCCGTTCCCGCGGCCACCGGCGTCAATACGCCGCTTGCTGCTGTTATGGTTGCTACGCCCGTGGCGCTGCTACTCCATGTACCGCCGGTTACACCGTTGGCGTAGGTCGCTGTCGTACCAATGCACGCAATGTCTGCCCCTGTGATTGAGGTCGGCGTTTGGTTCACAGTTACCACTATGCTGGCCGGTGTCCCACAGCCGTTAGAATAAGATATTGTTGCCGTACCTGCAGTAGCACCGGTTATGATACCGGTCGTTATCCCTGCTATCGCTACGCCGGGGTTGCCACTCGTCCAGCTGCCTACGCCACCGGCGTTAGCTAATGTTGTGGTAGTACCTGTACACAATATGGTGGTGCCTGTTATGGTTGGGTCTGGTGAACCGTTCACAACGAAGGTAGCCAGCGCAGGGCAGCCCGATGCTATGTAGCTAATAGTCGCTGTGCCGGCTGTAGCGCCTGCGGTCACCACACCTGCTGAGCTTACGCTGGCTATAGTAGGATTACTGCTGCTCCATGTGCCACCACTTGTAGCATTGCTCAGCGTGCTGGTTTCCATCACGCATGCGCTAAGGTCGCCGGCAATTGCTGCCGGTGAGGCATTCACGGTAACTATGCCTGTGCGCCTGCATCCTGTTGCGGCTAATGTAAATGTTATAGTTGCCGTACCTGCTGCGACACCCGTGAGCACACCTGTCGACTCACCTATATCGGCGATCGTGGCATTGCTGCTGCTCCATGTACCCGTACCTGATGAGTTGGTCAGGGTAGTGGACAGCAGCGGGCATATTGTAAGTGTGCCGCCTATCGTAGCCGGCAGCGCATTCACTGTTACAGTTGTAAAAGCCTTGCAGCCCGTAGCCGAAAGCGTGAATGTAATAATTGCTGTTCCCGCTGATACTCCGGTGACAACACCGCTGCCATCCACTGTGGCATTAGATGAGCCGCTTGTCCAGGTTCCCGAACCCGATGCATTGGCCAGGTTCATTGTATTGGCCACACATATCGCCCCGGTATTACCAGAAATAGCCACAGGTGTTGCATTCACTGTAGCAGTTGCGGTAATAAAGCAGCCCGTTGGCAAAGTATAAGTAACAATGGAATTGCCCACCGACAAGCCCGCAAGCACGCCGCCAGTTGCAGTGATTGTTGCCACACCTGGTGTGCCGCTCGTCCATGTGCCTCCGCTAGTTGCGTCTGTAAGGGTGATCGAAGACCCATTACACACCGGGACATTGCCCGCTATTGCAGCCGGGTTCGGATTTACGGTCACAGCAGCCGTAGTAGTGGTGTAGGTGGCCGCGCATTCATTGGTCACTACGCAGTAATAATAAGTAGTGCCCGCTGTCGAGGTCGATGGGCTAAATGTTGACGTAGTCACACCTGTGGCTGTACCGCCGGTTGTTGAGTTGGTAGTACCATTGTTGTACCACATATAAGACAACGTACCGGTGAGAGTCCCTACCGAAAGCGACACTGACGAGCCTGCACATACCGTTGTGCTGGTAGCCGGCTGTGTGGTTATGGGCGAGCCCGCAATATTAGTGATCGCGGCCGTCCAGCCCGAGGCAATTCCGCTGCCATCCGAGGTGAAATTAAAGGTGAGCGCGCCGTTTGCCGCCGTTGATGTTTGTGCTGCAGGAGCCGTTGCACCCGATGTTGTCGACAATAACGTGGCGCCGGTACTGCTGCCATCGTATATCCTGAAATAGTCCCAGCCGCTTTCTGTGCTGAAGGCGCTGAATGTTATGCGGACCTTATACCCGGTGGCTGCCGGGTAAAAAGTGTAGGTGCCGTTTTCGCTGTTGGTATAGCTGCCCGTAGCACCATTGCTGGAATAAAAGTTCGTGGTGCCGCTACAGCTTGTTACTGCTGAGCCGCTGCCTGATGTGGGCATATTGATACACGCGGAAGGAGCAAGGAAAAATGCCGGTGTTGTGGCCGGCGAGCCCGCGCAGGTAAGCGTAGCACGGTAGTACTGGGCTGAAGAAACTGTAAGGCTGTAAGTGCTGTTCGTTGCACCCGAAATATTCGACCATCCCGAAGTACCTGTTGAAGACACCGCCCATTGATAACTAATACCGCCAGCGCTCGTTGCACCTGCAAGGGAAAGTGTCGTAGCAAAGCTTCCGCACCCACTTGCTACGGATGGGCTTACTGTACCCGGTGTTGGTGTACCCGAGCACGCTGCTGCACCTGTACCTGATACCGCCACATTCGCTGTAGTAGCGCTACCTCCCGATACGGTCACATTACCGCTATAACTCGTTACCGCAGTCGGGTTAAACCTGATATAGCTTGTAGTTGGGGATAGCGTACTGGCTGAATAGCCAATTGTATAGGAAGTTGTCCATGATGTACCGTTATTTGATACCTGGAAATTAGCAGGCGCAGCTACCGTAAGGCTGCCTGATGCGGGGGTGAGTGTAGAGCCCGAAATTGATATTGTCTGTGGTGATGAGTTTGTACCGGTAGTAACTGAGCCAAAAGCTATCGGCGTGGGTGTTGCAGTGATCGTAGGCGATGGTACATATGTCAGCGATATATTGTCAATAGCACCAGGAGGGGAAGTACCTGCACTATTATCATTCTGCCACGTAAAGATCAGCCGCACCGTTGTTCCGGCAAGGGTAGATGGTAGAGTAACTGTTGCCGATGTATAACTACTCGTAAGACTGGGCTGTAGCCACACTTGGGTAGCACCTGTGATGGTTGTAGATGTAGAAGCAGGTACATTAGCTACAGGTGTGACCGTAGTGGGCGCACGATATACGATCAATCGATCATACCCGCTTTCGCCCTGGCTCTTCCATTGGAAGCTAAGTGTTATTGCTGAGGCACCGGTAGGAATGGCCACATCCCTGTAAAAGTGTGCAGTTCTTGTGGCGGTTTTGGTATAATTATAGGTACTCCCATTGTTAGATATGTATGCGACTCTCGAACCGGCAAAGGGCACGCCCGTTGCTCCGCATATCCACTGGTTGATAACGGTCGTGGGGTTGACTACAGTCCATCCGTTGCCCGCGAAAGTCGTACTGGTCTCAAATCCCCCATCGCCCGTGGGGCTAATGAGTGTTACTTGCCCCATTCCCACCACACTCAAACAACACAATACCAGTAATAAATAGATCTTTTTCATAACCACGCTTTAAATACAAAGAAGAAGTTTCCGTCTCTATCAACAATTTGTAATTCTTATAAGTAGATCTTAGCATTTGTTACTATGCTCAAACCCTTTACAGCGGCGGCTTCACAGCTGCTACGCGGCCATAAAGCACATAGCCTTAGCGCATTTATACCGCAATAAAAATTAAAAAATTGTTAAGAAAGATTATAAACTTACGTATTGTCACTTAATTGTCGTGATACTTTATTACTAATAAGTTGTTATTAACATCAAAGCTTTAATTTTAAGGTGTCAAAATAATTTATGCAACATCATAATGAATAATCTTTTACACTTTTTATTATTTTTCATTTAATAATTTTAAATTAGTAATCCCACTACCCCTAAAGCGGGGAGGGCCGCCCTAGCAGGCAGCCCTCCATATTAAATTATTAGCTCAGCTCTTATCCCAGCTTTATACCTGTTGCCATTTTCTGCAGGTTGCCCAGCATTATGTTATACAGGTTAGCATTCTGCTGTATAGATATTGTTATACCCTGCTCCGGGTTTTTCTGGTTTATAGCCCGCTCCATCATCAGCGGGTCTATTCCCCTTACCAGGCTTTCGCCTTTAATGAATAGCGACACTCCGCTTGCGCCTTCAGCACCCAGGTACTGCATTTGCGGCCATTGCGCCCACAGGGTTACCCGCTCGTTCACTACAAACTGTAGCGGTATCCTGCGGCCGCGGTACATATAGGTGCCGGCAAGTATCAGCGAAGGAGAATTTTGAGTGGCCAGCAGCACGCGGAAACTCATGTTGTCATATTTGCCTGCCCTCAGCGGCAGTTTGCCTATCACATCATTCGGAGTAAAAAGGCTATAAGTGGTCGCCGGTGTCGGGTTGGCGTAGCTCACTGCCAGTTTCTGGGTACCATCAGGGTAATAGAAGGTTCCCTGCATTTGCACATCAGCCACGCTTATCATTCCTTTTTGCCACTGGTAGGGGTCTGTGGTGGCGGTGGGGAAGATATTGAAGTGATACGCCAGTGCTGCCTGGCCGTTAACCGGCTGGGGCGCTGGCGGCACCGGCTGCTGATCGCGGGCTGTTGCCGCTTCGCTGCTCATGGGGGTCACATCTGTAAGAGCGCCCTCTTTTTTACAGCCTGTAAATACTGCAGCGCTCATCAGTGTGGCTGCTATCACGATAGTTTTTACGTTTTTCATTTTTCAAAATTTTACTGGTTAAAAAAATATTCTTTTACATTCCTGTTACCGTTGCCGGTACACCACACGGTTAATAAATGGTGCCCTGCGTACTTAAAAAAATCCTAATAGAGCTCCCATCCTTTCGCAATTAATATTTCCTTTACAATCGCTAAAAGCGGCTGTGGTAGCGGCTTTTCGCGCATCCGTTGATCATCACCGCTTTACAATTCCGTGGCCTGTTTTGCACTCCTGCTCCTTCCGCTGCTGTCATCGCAAATGGTTATAGCCTGGTTGTATCATTTAGACGCGGCCATGGCATGTGGCAAGTGTGCTACCTGTTCCCATTCCCCATACCCCGGTTAATTTCTCCCCGTTCTTCGCGAGTTGCTTCCACCTCTATGGCTCAGTTAAGTGTATCACCTTTACAAGGCCACGGGCATAGCTACGGCCCTTATTGTCCGTTTCCCACTTTTAGGTTTTGACTTTCTCTTTTGTGACTTGACGCTGGTGTCTCACTTAGGCCCGCCTGCGTCATATACGGGCAAGTGGGGCACCTCCCCAACTCAGTGGCACAAGTAAACTACCCGGCGGATCCTTAAAACGCACGAGCCGGGCAAAATGCCCGGCTCGTTACTCCAGTTTTATCTTTTCGCCCGCTTATGCACTGGGCAGGGTACCCTTACTTTCCACTTTCACACGCAGCACTTTAGCCAGGTTGTTAATAATGTATTTGTATAGTTGCGGATTCTCAGTAGATGATATCAGTACTACGCTGTGGGTTTTTTTAGCCTCCAGCAGCATCTGTTTAGTTATACCACCGGTCATTACGGCAGGGTCAATGTACAAGGTGATCGTATGCTGGTCCCTGAGGGCAAGTACCAGGGGTGCTTTATAGTATCCTACCAATTCTATCGGCTGATCTATGACAAGGTTTACCGCAACCTGCGTTTCGGGCCTTATCGACTTGCCCAGTGACGCTTGTGCATCAGCTATGTAGTATTTGCCATACATATGCAGGGCTGCGTCTGTGCCCTGCGGATTCAGCTTCACGGTAAATTTGTGTTCCATGTATCTTGCCGGGGGCACCGCCACATGCCCCACTGTCAATGGCCCGTAGAGTTTATAACTGCCCCCTCGCAGCTCGGTAAAAAAATTGACGAGCTTTAAAGCGTTCCCCACTTCCTTTGTAGCATCCATCATTATCATTCCTGCGTTTAGGGTGCCTGCTTCCCATTTGATCATATCGCCCTGCTGCGAGGGTAGCATCAAAAGGTTGAAGCCCACCAACGCGTAATCTCCGGGAATATCCTTAGCGGGTGTTGTGGTGGCCTGGTAAGCGGAAGCATTATTCAGGCCAATATCGCTTTTACGGCAGCCTGCAAATAGTGCGGCACCGGTTATAGCCGCAACGAGTATTGTCTTTATTCGTTTCATAGTTTTTTTGTTTAAAAAGTGTTTGTTTGCATGCAGTGCAAAAAATTACCAGTGCATGTGAACAGTTTATAAAAGGGGGCTGCAACCTTTTGGCCACAGCCCCCGTATCGAAATAATTTTATTACGAACCTTGCAGCATATCTTTCCTTGCAAACGTTACTTTCACTTGCCTGTTCAGGTTAAACAGCACCTGCTTAAACAATACCCGGTTAGCCGACGAGGATATGTATATAATACCATCTTTACGTTCGGCGTCATTCATCATACTCTGAGTGATACCTTCTGTCATCAGTAGCGGATCGAGATGCATTGTGGCAGTATAATAATTTCCTGAAACTACCTGCATGGTATCTTTCCAGGCGGCAGACAAATGCATTGGCATATCTATGGTCATCTTTACCGGTACTTTCGTGGCGTTATTACCGGGTTCTCCCTGCGCGCTCCGGCGCACAGTGGTAAACCAGCCATCAAGCATAATAGCGGAGCCTGATGCCACCGGCTCACCAAATACCGAAAATGTAAATGCGGTATACTTTCCTTCGGGCATTGCAACAGAGCCTAGCTCTATTTTGCCATACAGGTCATTGCCCGATGGCTGCACCTGCCCACTATAGTTTACAAAATTCATATCCCATTTTGGATTGATCTTTACCGCATCAAGAGTCAGGCGAGTGGCCGCCATAGAGCCGCTGGTCCATTGCAGCATATCTCCCTGCGATGATGGGGTGGCATCAATCATATATTTTATGTTTGCCATGCCAGACGATGGGATGCCCCTTGTTGCATCCGACTGTACGCCGCCATTGCTCAATCCCATATCACTTTTTTTACATCCGGTGAACATCATTCCGCCTGCGAGGGCTGCTGCGAGTATCAATTTTACCTGTTTCATATTCTTTTTGTTTTTAAGGTTTATAATCCGGCGTATGCTTCATGCGGTGCGCCTTTGCAGGAGAGGGTGAAAACAACTATGCCCCATAAACAAAATAAAAACATAAAAGGACTAACAATTTGTGCATTTTAACAGCCTATAATTGGAAATGTGGCTATAGTAAACTGGCGGTCAGTATCGTTAAGTAGCAAGGCTATGGAGCAAGGCATTAACAAATTAATGTATTTGCAAAATACCATAATCATTGCCGCATTATGATATTATAGCCAATAGTGTATTTTTACATTACGAAAATCCAATGTGTACCGTCACACTTTTGCAAAAATTAACAGAATTGTCGGTACACACAGTTTTTTTTAGTAAGTTTACTCGCAATTAAATGCGAAATAATTCCTTATTAACCAAGTGGTTTGAGAAAAAAGTTCTTAACCATTGTTGATAACTATTGCTGTAAGCCCGTTTTGGGATCTTATGGCAGTAGCGGGGGAGTTTTCTTTTGTATAAAAACAAGGGTAGTTATAAAATGAATTTTTCAAAAACCGGTAGTATGAATACTATTTTACGAGCTCAATTTAAAGGCCTTAAGTTTAACTCTATCACGAATGTGTGGCGCACGGGTGCGCATCTCCTTGCCGGCATTATACTGCTGGCTGCATTGCTTGTGCCGCGGGCTTCGCAGGCTGCCTGCTTTGCGGGCTCTGTAACCAGTCCCACCAACACCAGTATTTGTGGTAGCGGCAGTACGGTAATTACCTTCCATGCAAACACAGGTGTCGGGGCCGATTTTTCCGCAACCTACCAATGGTATTTTTCTTCGGATAATTTCTTCACTGAATCCCCCATTGCCGGCGCCACGGGTACCATTACTACTGCCTCGCCGGATGTCACGTATACAGTTACTGGCACAGCTGGTACAACCTGCAGCACTGCATATTATCGGCTGAAATTAGTTGGAATCACAAGCGTGTGTGTCGGTTTTGGCAGCGGAACCCATACAGGTCAAACTGTTACTGTTTCTATTTGCCCCTCTGCTGGCACCATCTCCGGCTCAAATGTCGTTTGCGTCCCTAGTTGTATTACTCTTACTACTACCGGTACCGGCGGCACGTGGACCAGCAGCAATACTACCCGGGCTACTGTGGGATCGGCTTCCGGCATCGTTTGCGGCGTCAGCGCGGGCACTGCCATTATCTCCTATTCTACTTCAGCAGGCTGCTTTGCTACTCATATCGTCACGGTTGGCGGTAATCCTGGCACCATCTCTGCTCCGACTTATGTTTGCCTCGGCTCGTGCAATCCGCTTACCATAACAGGCACCACTTTCCCCGGTACATTAACCACGTCCAATCCCGCTATTTTAGGTATCTGCGGTGCCTCATCCAACCAGGTTTCGGGCTTATCGCTGGGTACTGCTATCATAACATATACACCACCGGGCTCTCCCGGAGGCGCTTGTTACAGCACCCGCAGCATAGACGTTGTAGATACCCCCGGTGCCATTATCGGTGGCAATATTGCGTTCTGCAGCGGCACCAGCGTTACCCTCACCAGTTCTATGACAGGCGGCACATGGCTAAGCACCAGCCCCGGCTGTGTCAATATTGCATTTGTAGGTTATCCCGGCATAGCAAATGGTACTAACACCACCGCATTGCCATGTTCGGTTACTATAGTTTACACGCGCTCAGGCACTACCTGCAGCACCACTACTACTTTAACAGTTAACCCATTACCAACATTATCAGGCTACACAGGCCCTATTTGCTCCGGCGCTACGGTTACCCTTACGCCAAACGTTACCGGCGGCACATGGGTGAGCGGCAATACTGCTGTAGGCACTGTAAGCACAGGCGGGGTGGTTACGGGCATTGCAGCGGGCACCACAGGTATCACCTACACGGCGCCATCAGGCTGCTTCCGTGTACAGGTCGTTTCTGTACATCCTGTTCCTGCCACTATAGTCACTCCCGGTGTGGTCTGCGTAGGCAGCACCATCGTCGCTTCTAATAGTACATCCGGCGGCACTTTTGCTATAGCCCCCGTTACCGTTGCCACGGCCACCACCACCAACCCGTCAACTATAGGCGGTATCAGTGCAGGCACGGCAACATTAACTTATTCCATCGGCGCCACAGGCTGCCGCACTACTACTGTTATCACCGTAAACCCGCTGCCAGCGGTGACCACGGGCCCTACGGCGGTATGCGTTGGCAGTACCATTACATTGAACAACGCAAGCCCCGGCGGCACCTGGACCAGCGGGAACACAGCGCTTGCAACAGTTGGCTCCACTACGGGCATTGTTACAGGTGTATCCTTTACATCAGGCACAGGTGTTGCCATCTGCTATACATTGCCTACAGGCTGTGCATACTGTTATAACGTCACTGTCAATCCGCTGCCCACATTCACACCCGTTGGCGTATGTCTTGGTTCCAGCACTACTGTTACCGCATCACCTGCGGGCGGCACATGGGCCAGCAGCGATAACACCATCGGCACTATAGGCGCCAGCGATGGCCTGTTCACAGGAACGGGTGTAGGTACCGTAACGGTCACTTACACTGCGCCTACAGGCTGCATACGCTCAGGCGTTATGACGGTTAATCCACTACCGGTTATCTCAGGTACACTCACTATGTGCCCCGGCCAGTGCAATACGCTCAGCAGCTCTATAACGGGCGGCACATGGGCCAGCAGCAACACAGCTATTGCCACGGTAGGCTCATCTACCGGCGTAGTATGTGGCATAGCTACCGGCACTGCAAACATCACATTCACCGTTACCGGCACTGGCTGCCGCTCTGTAGCAGTGGCTACGGTCAATAATGCAGCATCTGCTATCACCGGCACTACTGTTATCTGCAATGGCAGCTGCACCACACTATTTAATACAACACCAGGCGGCACATGGGCCAGCAGCAACACTGCTATCGCTACTGTAGGCTCTGCTACCGGCGTGGTTTGCGGGGTATCAGGCGGCACTGCTACTATATCTTACCTGCTGCCATCGGGCTGCATAGCCTCTACAGTAGTTACGGTCAATGCTAATCCTCCTGCTCCTACGGGCACCTTCACCGTATGCGTAGGCGCTACAACAACACTCACCAACGCTACCACCGGCGGCACCTGGACCAGCGGCAATACCTTTGTTGCCACTATCGGCTCAGCATCGGGTATTGCATTGGGTGGCAATGCGGGCACCAGCACTATCACTTATACATTACCTACAGGCTGCTTCAGCACAGCAGTGCTCACGGTTAATCCTATACCGGGCCCAATAACAGGCACCCTCGTAGTTTGCCAGGGGCAAACCACCGCTCTCAGCAACTCAGCAAGCGGCGGCACCTGGACCAGCAGCAACACCGGCATCGCTACCGTAAGCGCCTCATCGGGCGTAGTTACAGGCGGCGCTGCGGGCACTGCTACCATTACCTATACATTGCCCGGCAGCTGCTTTGTTACGGCTACTGTTACCGTCAACCCGCTGCCTTCGGTTATTACCGGCAGCACCAGCATGTGTGTAAGCAGCTGTGTTACCCTCTCCACCACTTCTACCGGCGGCACCTGGACCAGCAGCAATACTGCTGTCGCCACTGCGGGCTCTACGTCAGGTGTCATCTGCGGCGTTGCTGCGGGCACTGCTACTATCACTTACACATTCGCTACCACGGGCTGCTACACTACTACGGTAGTTACGGTAAACAACGCACCACCTGCTATACTCGGCACGCTCAGCGCATGCCTCGGCAATACTGCTACGCTTACGCACACATCGGGCGGCGGCACATGGACCAGCAGCAACACTACTGTTGCAACCATCAACGCTTCAACCGGGGTAGTTACTACTTTAGCCGAAGGCACTACTACTATCACGTATACACTACCGGGCGGCTGCTTCACATCGTCAGTATTTACTGTTAACGCACTTCCTGCACCTATCAATGTAGGCACAGGCACAGTTTGCGTAGGCTCCACACTCACCGTCACCGATCCTACACCGGGTGGCACATGGAGCATCAGCCCCATTATAATTGCAACCATTAACTCATCGACCGGCGTTATCACCGGCGGGTCTGCAGGCACTGCTACTGTTACTTATACGGTTACTGCCACAGGCTGCTTCGTTACCGCTGTCGTTACAGTTAATCCTCCTCCGGCTGCTATCTCAGGATCGTCATTTAGCATGTGTATAGGCAACTGCGTTACACTTAGCAGCGCCACCACCGGCGGCACCTGGGCCAGCGGCAACACAGCAGTTGCTACAGCAGGCGTGGGTACAGGCATCATCTGTGGGGTAGCTGCGGGCACGGCTAATATCACTTACACGGCTACTACAGGCTGCCGCGCTATAGCCACGGTTACGGTCACTCCGCTGCCTGCTGCTATCACCGGCACATTGCTGCTTTGCCCCGGCACTACCACATCGCTCAGCAGCGCCACCACCGGCGGCACATGGAGCGTATGCGGCACGGGCACAGGTGTAGTTCTTATCAATCCGGCTACAGGCCTGGTTACCGGCATTGCAGAGGGCACAGTTACTATCTGCTACACAGTAGCATCTGGCTGCTCTACCAGCGTGGAGCTGACAATAAATGCACTGCCTGCGCCTATTACCGGCAATATGGCCATATGCATCGGCGGCACCACTACATTGTCCAGCGCTACTGCAGGCGGCACATGGCTCAGCAGCAACACTGCTGTTGCAACCGTCGGCTCTGCAACCGGCATCGTAACCGGCATCACCGCAGGCACCACTACTATCACCTACAGGCTCACGGCTACCGGCTGCTACGTTACGGCTATCGTTACCGTTAGTGCTGCACCGCCGGCAATTGGTGGCTCGCTCACCGTATGCACCGGCTTTACTACAGCACTCACCAATGCCTCTACCGGCGGCACATGGCTTAGCGGCAATACTACAGTAGGCACCATAGGGTCTTCTTCTGGCGTATTCTCCGGCCTCACAGTAGGCACATCAATAGTTACTTATACTGTTTCGGCAGGCTGCGCAGTTACTGCAATAGTTACGGTTAATCCTACTCCTGAGGCCATCACAGGCACCACGGTAGTATGTACCGGCAGCACCATTACAGTTAGCAGCGCCACCGCAGGCGGCACCTGGAGCAGCAGCAACACAGCTGTTGCTACTATCGGCTCTACTACCGGCATCATCGTTGGTGTAGCCTCGGGCACATCGGTTATCAGCTATGTAATGCCTACCGGCTGTTTCGTCACTACCGTAATTACGGTAAATGCACTGCCTGATCCTATCACCGGCAGCACCACCATTTGCCAGGGCGACTCCACTACACTGTCCAGCACTACAGCGGGTGGCGGCACATGGAGCAGCAGCAACACCGGCATTGCTACCGTTGGCAGCACCACGGGTGTTGTAGTAGGTGTAGATGCGGGCACTGCTGTCATCAGCTTCACGTCTACCACTACCGGCTGTATCACTACCACAATCGTTACGGTTAACCCGCTGCCATCGCCTATCAACGGCACATTGTCGCTTTGCGAAGGCACTACCACATCGCTCAGCAACAGTACTGCTGGCGGCACATGGAGCAGCAGCAACACCAGCGTTGCGCTGATCTCGGCCACGGGTGTTGTTACCGGCATGTCTGGCGGCACATCAGTTATCACTTATACATTAGGCACAGGCTGCTTCATCACCGCAGTAGTTACGGTTAATCCGTTGCCCGGTGCTATCACCGGCAGCCTCACCGGCTGCGCAGGCGTTGCGGTTACACTCAGCAGCTCATCAACAGGCGGCACATGGACAGTAACCCCAACTACTACCGCCACGATCGACCCAACTACCGGAGTGATCACAGGTGCAGCGATAGGAACAGCTACGGTTACTTATACGCTTTCTAGCGGCTGCTTCGTAACTGCTGTATTCACTGTTACCCCCGCACCGGGCGCTATCATGGGTGTCGCATTCCTTTGCGTAGGCGGCACCACCACCCTCACCGATACATCGGCAGGCACATGGAGCAGCGCCAATACATTCATCGCTACCGTTTCCTCTACAGGTATCGTTTCCGGTATCTCAGCGGGTACAGTTGCTATCACGTTCACCGCAGCCACAGGCTGCTATGTTACCCGCATAGTTTCTGTATACCCTATACCTACCATGTTTACAGGTACTATGGTCATCTGCGAAGGCGGCACTACTACCCTGTCTGATATCACCACAGGCGGCACCTGGACCAGCGCCTCGCCGTTCGTCGCCACCATAGGCTCAGCCTCTGGCATAGTCACGGGTATACTGGCCGGCACTACCATAATCACGTATACGCTGCCCACCGGCTGCTTTATCACTGGGATAGTAACGGTCAATCCTATCCCGGATACTATAGCCGGTCAGAAACATGTCTGCGATGGTTTTACCACCACGCTCACCAATGCGATGTCCGGCGGCACATGGACCAGCAGCGACAACTCTATTGCTACCATAGGCAGCACCACCGGTGTTGTTACAGGTATCAGCCCCGGCACGGTTACCATAACATATACTATATCTGCTACAGGCTGTTTCCGCACCACCACCTTCACGGTCGATCCTATCCCGCCAACTATAAGCGGCACACTCAGGATATGTGTAGGTACTACAACATCGCTTACAAACACAATAACCGGCGGCTCGTGGGTGAGCTCTAATACTGCGGTAGGCACCATTGGCTCCGGCACAGGTGTTGCAGGCGGCATATCGTTTGGCACTACTACCATCACATACACTACGGCAGCCGGCTGTGTTACAACCTCTGTACTCACCGTTGACCCGCTGCCTGCAGCTATCACCGGTATGGATACAGTATGCGTAGGCGCTACCGCCACACTCACCACCACTACTTCCGGCGGCACCTGGACCAGCGGCAACACAAGCGTTGCTACAGTAGGGTCAACAACCGGCGTTATTACCGGGGTCTCTGTAGGTACTGCGGTCATCACATATACTATCACGGCTACGGGCTGCTACGTAACGCACATCGTTACCGTGCATCCTAACCCGCCATCTATTACAGGCATCAACCAGATATGCTTCGGCTTCACTACTACCCTGTCTAACCCTATACCGGGCGGCACATGGACCAGCAGTAACCCGTCAGTAGGCCTTATCATCTTCACCACCGCCGATCGTGACTCAGCGGTAGTTCGCGGTGATGCTGTAGGAAGCACTACGATCACCTACACATTACCTACGGGCTGCTTCCAAACAGCAGGTGTTACGGTTAACCCGCTGCCATCAGCCATTACAGGCACCCCTACAGTATGTGTTGGCTCTACCACCACCCTCTTCAATGCTGCGCCCGGTGGCTCATGGATCAGCAGCAACACAGGTGTTGCAACAGTTGGCGCTACTTCAGGTGTAGTTACGGGCATCAGCGCAGGCACAGCGGTGATCACTTACCGCAACACTACTACCGGCTGCCAGTCTACACTGATCGTCACTGTTAATCCGTTGCCTACCGCCATCTTCGGCCCGGTAAGGGTTTGTGATGGTTTCTCTATCACGCTTATCGATACTACTGCCGGTGGCACGTGGAGCATCAGCGATACCAGCATAGCTACGATAGATACTGCAACAGGTGTGCTCACAGGTCAGTCGGCCGGTGTGGCCACCGTTACTTACAGGCTCACGGCTACAGGCTGCTTTGTTACCAGGCAGATCACTGTAGACCCGATACCAAATGTTACGGTCAACCAGCCGGGCATCATTTGCCGTTTCTCATCAGTAGTGCTTACTGCTACAGGCGCAGGCGCAGCTGGTGTCTACACATGGCTGCCAACAACAGGTCTTACTTGTACCACTTGCCCTAGCACAATAGCTACGCCTACTATTACTACCACGTACACAGTAACGGGCACTACGTCATTTGGCTGCAGCGATACTGCAACGGTGCGCGTAGTTGTAGACTCACTGCTTAACGATATCCGCATCACCGGCCAGGACAGCATTTGCGCTGGTACCTGTACCACGCTTATCGCTGAAGGTTTCCCTCCGGGCAGCCTGTTCGCCTGGAGGCCTATCGCCGGGCTGTCTTGCACTATCTGCGACACCGTTGTAGCATGTCCTGATGTTACCCGCACTTACTGGGCTATCGCGATAGACTCATTGGGTTGCTCAGACTCTACATCGCTTACCGTTCATGTAATGCCACTGCCTGTGCTCGACTACTACCCTCGCCCTGCTTATGTGTGCGAAGGCGGCTCTACACAGCTGCACGCTGTAAGCTCGGTATTCGGCACTACGTTCGCATGGTTCCCTAATGCGTTCCTGTCTTGCGACAGCTGCGCAGATCCTTTTGCTTCAGATACGCAGAACCTCGTTTACAGGGTTATCGGCATCACACCGTTTGGCTGCTACGACTCTATTAAAGTTCCGGTATCCATACTGAGGCCTGCTATCAACTCAATAAGCCCCGATACGGTTATATGCCGCGGCGCCTATGTTGACCTGATATCTAACAGCATCAACAGCGATGGCTCTGTATCAGAATACAAGTGGACCCCTTCGGACTTCCTCAATAACCCGAACATCCCTAACCCGCGCAGCCAGCCCGACAGGACGATCACGTACAGCCTGATCATTACGCCTAACCCGTGCTTCATAGATACGCTGCAGGTAACGATAGCGGTTGCTGAGTTCCCGGACATCACGATAACACCAAAGGACACCAATGTGATTGCGGGCTCACCTGTGACTCTTACTGCGACAGTCAATAATCCTGAGGGCATCATAATCACTTCTTACGCATGGTCTCCGGCTATCGCCCTGTCATGCATAGAGTGCTATACTACTATTGCTACGCCTACTGTAACGACCACGTACACTTTCAGCACCGTATCTAACTACGGCTGTGCTTCAAGTGCCACCGGCACCATACACACAGCGTGCGATAATAGCCAGGTGTTCATTCCAAATACCTTTACCCCTAACGGTGACGGTAATAACGACAGGTTCTACATAAGCGCCAAGGGTGTTAACCGCATCACACGCTTCAGCATCTACAACCGCTGGGGTGAGCTGGTGTACGAGGCCCGCAACATAACGCCTAACGACCCTGCACAAGGATGGGATGGTACCTTCAAGGGTATGGTGCTGCCTCCCGATGTATTCGTTTACATTGTTGATGCCACATGTGAGCTTGGCTCGCCATTCAGCTACAAAGGCGATATTTCGATAGTACGTTAATGTGTTTAAATAAATTTTTAAAACGAGATAGAATGAAACGTTTTTTAACCAGTTTGTCAGTTTGTGCGTTGCTGGGCCTAGGCTACAGCGGCAATGCGCAGGACGTGCACTTTTCACAGTTCTACGAAAATGCAATACTCCGCAACCCATCGCTCACCGGCATATTCACCGGCGATTATAAAATAGGTGTCGACTACCGCACGCAGTGGGGCACCGTCGCTACTCCTTATAATACGATAATGATCTCCGGCGAAACCCGTGTCCTTGTCAACAGGGAGCTCGGCGATTACCTGAGCTTTGGACTCGTAACTACTTACGATAAGGCTGGCGCTATCAACTTCTCCAGCACGCAGATATACCCTGCCATCAGCTACAACAAGTCACTCGAAGATGCGCATAACTCTTATCTTTCGGTAGGCTTTACCGGTGGGTATCTTTCGCGCTCGGTAGATATGTCGAAGATGACCTTTACCAGCCAGTACATCGGCGGCACATTTTCTGCCAATAACCCATCGGGCGAAAATAACACCTACAAAAGCCTGAACAATTACGACCTGGGCGCCGGTGTCAGCCTCAACAGCTCACTCGACGATAATGGTATTTTCAACTATTATCTCGGCGCCAGTGTATTCCACATCAACAGGGCTACAGAGCTTTTCAGCGGCTCTGATGTGCTGGTGAAGCTGCCTATGAAATGGCAGTTCAGCGGTGGTTTCCATTGCTCGTTCAATCAGTCTTTCGGCCTTACAGCGCACGCCAACTATTCAAGGATGTATCCTTATACAAACCTGATATTCGGTGGATTGCTTACCTGGCGCAGTGTTCCGGTTGGCCTGCCGAGCGTCTTCGCTATTCACTTTGGCGCTTTCTATCGCAACAAGGATGCCATCATCCCTACGATAAAGATCGACTACCAGGACATTTCATTCGGTTTCTCGCAGGACGTTACAACCTCATCGCTGGCAACCGGGGCGCAGGGCGCTGGTGCTACAGAGATATCTTTGTATCTGAGAGGCATGTATGCACACCGCAAAAATCCACGCGATCCGCTGATGTGCCCACGCTTCGAAGACATCAACAATTACAGCTTCCGCTAAAGATTACAACACTCGTTTTAAAACATACTAGAGTAAAAAAAGGCGCTCCCCACGGGCGCCTTTTTTGTTTATCTGAAAATAGTGGCGAACTTTATCCGGTACACAATTCCCGTTTTATGGCTTACAGGATCTGCGCTATAGCAGTTGTCTTTTTACTTCTTTCACTCGCCGGCAATGCCCAGGTATCGGTGGATACTACTGGCGGCAATGTAATAGTTACCGAGAAGCAAGGCACCAACACTAAGACCCTCCGTATCTACCGGTCGTTTGGACAAAAAACAGGCCGATGCCATAAGATAATATACCAGCCCGATGCCTCGGAATACGGCGAAGAACCGACAACGCTAAAGCTTAATTTCAGCGCAGAAGCCGCGCACATCAAGACGATGCTCGATGCTGCGATGCTCAAAAAGCAATACAATTTTTCGCAGTTCTCTATCAGCATACTGCCCTATACAGACCTCGTTACAAAGCTCACTGATATCTACAGCAACTCCCCGGAGTGGAATGCTTATCTGAAAAAAGCCGGCAGCCTCAAAAAAGAGACAGTGCTCTTCGATGGCAGCGTAGCATCTGAGATAGGCTACGACCAGGCCGTGGCCGCAGCGGTGCTCGACAAAAGCGATTTTCTAAAGCAGCTCAGCGACCTGTTTCTGCCCTACGGCTACAAACTCTCGTCGGCAGGTTTTCCTGATGAGCACCAGCAGGTCATTAGCTCAGACCAGCTAATGCTGCTGGGCAAAAATGGCAATCTTATAATACCGGTGCCCACTACTTCCTTTGTGCTCACAAAGGTGAAGTAGCGTTTTTTAAGACAGCATTGGCAGCTAAAAATGTAACTTGCAGGCTATAGTACAAACCGGTAGAAATGGGTACATACAGTATAGGTGAGGCGCTAAATCTGCTGCTCGAAAAATCGCAGTGGAAGCCTAAAGTGAATGAAGTGCGCATGCGCGATGAGTGGGAAGCCATCACCGGCAAAACCATAGCCAAGTACACCCGCAACATAAACCTGTATGGGAAAACGCTGACCATCTACACCGATGTAGCTGCCCTGAAGCAGGAGCTGTCGCTGGGCAAAGAGCAGCTGATAGCGCGCATCAATGAGTATTTTGGCGAACGTGTGGTGGAGGAAATATTCGTAAAATAGGCCGCTAAAAAAATGATCACGATATACCACAACGGCGAATGCAGCAAGAGCAAGGGCGCGCTGGAGCTGCTGCAGGAAAGCGGTGCTGAGCACGAGGTGCGGTGGTATCTTACTGACCCGCTTGCCACTGCCGAATTGAAAGAACTGCTTGCAAAGCTTGGCATGCAGCCATCGCAGATAGTACGTAAAAGTGAGCCGCTCTGCAAGGAGCTATACGAGGGCAAAACCCTGGACGAAGCCCAATGGCTGAGCGTGCTGCATGAGCACCCGGTGCTTATGGAACGCCCTATCGCCGTGAAGGGCAGCATCGCAATAATCGCACGCCCGCCGGAGCGCATCAACGAGTTGCTGTAAGTTGCCTTACCGCTTGTTTTTAACCTTTCGCTTCTCATTCAAATACTTAACTTTACTTGCTTTCAATGCAATGAATGAGATACCTGTCCACACTATTATTAGTGCTTATTATTTGCTCCGGCGATGTGCATGCTTATGGCCGCAAAGACAAGCGGGGCTTGCCACGCACTGAGGCCGGGCTTATGGACAATATTGTGGGCTGCCTGCAAAACAGGGATACCATTGGCTACTATAACCTCTTCATCCCTTTCGATACGCTGTGGGGCCTGGTGCTGCATAATGCTGACCGCACCCCTGAGGCACAGGGCGCCCTCAATGTGCTGAAGGAGCACCCGCAGACACTACTCGAATTCGACCCACGCTATAACCGTGCTATCATAGACCGGTTCAACATGGTGATACAAAAAGGCATAGACTCCGGCATACACTGGAACGCTGTGAAAATGCAGCGCTATGAGCTCAAAAAACAAGCGATAACAACTACGCGGCTGGCTGCCTACAACCTGCTTGCGCCAGAGCGCTTCCAGGGCTACATGTTCATCCGCGACATGCTCGGCCGCACCAACTACTGCGTCAGTATCACAGAGATCCAAAAGGTAAATGGTTACTTCTACGGCGGGCAGGTGGTGAATATGCTACCGGCCTCTTCCATAGACGAGTTCCTGGGCAATGAGGATAAGGAGCGCAGGTATATAGCCTGGCTGGCTGAGCACCCCGTCGTGGATACCCCTGTGGCCGACTCCGCCAAAAATGACTCTCTAAAGAAGGCTGATGCCCTGGGCATAGCAGTGGAGGACGATGAGAATAAGAGCATCAAGCGCGAAGTAGTGGACCGCAAATATTACGAGGGCAGCTTTGATGAAGAGATACAGGTGAGGCTATACGTGCGGTACATGAAGGAGCCCGGGCCGGGCAAGCCGGTAGCCTACGACGGCCTCTACAAATTTGGCGACCAGAAGAGCTATGTGCGGCTGGACATAACGCGAACTGCCGATGGCAAGTGGCTAATGGAAGACGACATACCCGTAGGCGTGCTGGAGCTGGTGCTGAAAGAAAGGACCTATACCGGCGTGTGGACCAACAGTGATCAGAATGGCTTCGACGTGGTGCTGAAGCAGACAGGCGTGCCCCAAAAGAAAGTGGAAGCGCTCGACAATATCCTCGATCGCGGCTTCTCAGGCAGGCTCGATGAGGAGAGCTTTACCACCGACACAGCGGCAGCTAAGGGCGCAGCAGCCGGTAAAGAAAAAGACAAAGAGAAAACGAAGAAAAAGGACAAAGACGAGGAACCCGAGGCTGAAAAAGAAGACAAGCCGCGAAAAGAAAAAGCGCCGAAAAAGGACAAGGTGACTAAGAAGCGGGACAAAGCCCTTAAAAAGGAAATGCGCAAGCGCCGCAGGCGGCTTGATGATGAGTGATGAAAAGCATCTATCAATTAATTCAATTCACCCATAAATAACCTTCACTGGCTTTTGCCTTACCTTTAGCACTAAGCTATGGAACACACTGCTATTAAGACCCTCGGCGAACTGAAACAGGCCGGGTATAAAAGAAGGGCCGTAAAAGACGAAGTACGCGCCAACCTTATCAAATGCATACAGGAAAAAAGGAGCCCATTCTACAGCATACTGGGCTACGAGCACACGGTAATACCCGATGTGGAGCGCGCCCTGCTGTCTCGCCACAATATATTGTTCCTGGGGCTGCGGGGGCAGGCCAAAACCCGCATGGCCCGGGAAATGGTGAACCTGCTCGATGAGTGGATGCCCGTGATAGCCGGCAGCGAGATCAACGACGACCCGCTTGCGCCAATATCCCTTTACGGACGTAAGGCTATCGCTGAGCATGGCGACGCTACCCCAATAACATGGCTGCATCGTAGCCAGCGCTATGGCGAAAAGCTGGCTACACCCGATGTATCGGTAGCCGACCTTATAGGCGATATAGACCCTATTAAAGCGGCCAATATGCGCCTCAGCTTTGCCGATGAGCAGGCACTGCACTTCGGCATCATTCCGCGGTCGCACAGGGGTATATTTGTGATCAACGAGTTGCCCGACCTGCAGGCACGCATACAGGTGTCGCTGTTCAACATACTGCAGGAAGGCGACATACAGATACGCGGCTTTAAGCTGCGCATGCCGCTCGATATACTGTTTGTATTCACAGCAAACCCGGAGGACTACACCAACCGGGGCAGCATAGTAACCCCGCTGAAAGACCGCATAGAAAGCCAGATAGTGACCCACTACCCTAAGACCATAGAGATATCGCAGGCCATAACCGCGCAGGAAGCCGATATACTACCCGAGCAGCTGGCGATGGTGGATGTGCCTGATATATGCAAGCTGCTGGTAGAGCAGGTAGCCATGGAGGCCCGCAAGAGCGAGTTTGTAGACCAGAAGAGCGGTGTATCTGCGCGCCTCACTATATCTGCCTACGAGAACCTGGTGAGCACTGCCGAGCGCAGGGCACTGCAAAACGGACAGGCGCGCACCATGATACGCATAGCCGACTTTATAGGCATAGCCCCGGCCATCACCGGCAAGATAGAGCTGGTATACGAGGGTGAGCAGGAAGGGCCGATGAACGTGGCGCTGCGGCTTATAGGCCAGGCCATCCGTTCGGTATTCGCACTGTACTTCCCCGATCCGCAATCATTCAAAAAGGCCCGCGAAAACCAAAAGGCCAAGCCCAAGCAGAGCCCCTACCAGCCCATCATCGATTGGTTTGGCAAGGGCAACGACCTGGTGCTGCTGCAGGATGAGCCCGAGCGTGCCTACCTGGAGCACCTCTACCAGGTAGATGGCCTGTATGCGGCTGTAAAGCAATTCTACCCCAACGCAGATGAGACCCAGGCAGCGCTGCTGATGGAGTTCCTGCTGCATGGCATATCAGAGTTCTCCCTCATCAGCAAGAAAGGCGTGGACCGCGGCGGCTACAGCTTTGGCGATATGCTGGGCAGCATGCTCGATATGAACTTTGGCAACATGGAAGATGATGAGTAATGCAGGGTTGTAACGGATTCCGATAGCCGTTATAGCGAGGCATAAAACCTCGCTTCTTAAAGGCTCCTATAATCCAATGCCGTTGCTAGCCAAGCTGCAGATGTTAATTGAGCAATTCAACTTTAAAATTAATTTTGGCGCCGAGCGCTTTAAATACTTTTAGAATAGTGTCAAAGCGGGCATCAGTGACACTGTTTTCTATTTTAGAGATTTGAGCTTTTTGAACGCCTACCAGTTTTCCCAGTTGTTCCTGTGTAAGATTTCTTTCCAGGCGCGCCTGCTTTATTGCTTTACCCATCATCTCGAGCTGTAGTTCATATTCAAAGGCATCGCGCTTAGGCGAGCCGGGTTTACCGATATACTTGTCAGTAACCTCGTCCAGCGTGTAGAGCTTCAATTTTGGGGCTGCAGTACTCATCTTTTGTCAGTGGTCTTTTGTTCAAAATAAATTTTCCGGATTTCCTTTGCCTTTCCGATCTCGGACGCCGGCGTCTTTTTTGATTTTTTTATAAAGCCATTTGTTGCTATTACCAGCGAGTGGTTATCTCCAGTCTTGTCCCAAAACGCAAGAAGGCGGTAAAATGTCCGATTATAGAGGGTCCTGAATTCCCATACTTCGTCCGTTAATTTTTTAAATAGCTCGTTGTCGTTAGCAATTTCGATTTGTGAATGTTGTAGATGATCTCGCTCTTGTGTTTTCATCAAGAGTGTCCAGGAAATCTATAACATCGGACAAGAGAACGACATCGAATCTTTCATGCATAGTCTATTCAAAGTTACGAGTTTCTTAATAAGGAAACATCAACGCCTACCTTTCATCCTTGATGAAAAACAGTTTCAATTTTAGACGCCTGATAACTTGCACGTTTTTCAGAATACATCAAGTTACCGGATACCTCGGCAACGCATTCTAAATGAGTTACAAAGTCAACCACAATAGGGGGTTGTAAAGCTTTTCTTTATAAAAAGATTTACTTAGATTTGAACTTTCTTAAAATCCCGCTTAGTATGAAGGCATTGTTCCTTTCAATAGTTGCACTTTTGGGCTGCGCAGGCACTGTGTCTGCTCAATACAATTATGCATTGCCTCCTATGTATAGCTGGGAAGTCGGCATTAATGGCGGCCTCAGCGTGGCCACCCGCCCTACCGGCCCTGCCGAGGTTTACCAGGGCTCAAGGACCGATATCGTTCACGACTTTTCTGCACGCATAGGTTACTACTTTTCTGAGCATTGGATGATGGCGCTGGATATTGGGGACCGCCGCTGGGAAAGCTTTGGCACCTGGACGCTGCCTACCACCTTCGGACAATCGCTGCAGCCACGCAATATTTCTTTCCTCATTGCAGATCATGCGCTTAGCAGCTCTATACAGATGAACTATGTGATACCTTTCTACACCCGGTATCGCACGTACACTAAGGCCAATCTTTACTTCGGTGTGCTGGTAGGCATGGTCAATACTTTCAATGACGGGTCTATAGGCTACAGCCGCTACAATGCTGCGCCTGACTCCAGCTTCATGTACACATCGAGCTACAACTACCAGCATGGCATTGGCTACAGCCTGGGCCTGCAGGCCGGCTTCACGTACTACGTAGTACCCCGCCTGGGCCTCAATATAGAGCTGGGTACCCGGTATGTAGATATTGGTACGCATGAACAGCGCTACGCGCATCAGAATGCCCGCTACCACCTCCTGTACTTCCCGCAGACTGTGGGGATAAGGTGGAGGTTTTAAGTCCTTAGACGAAAGCAAAAAGAAACTATCAACACCTCTTAGCTGATAGTACTATCATAGGCTCGGTTCGCTACCGGGCTTTTTTTATAGCTCGTGCTTACTAACTTCATAAACGGTCTAAATTCAGCCCAAACCCTTACCCACAGCGGAAAGAAATTTACATCATAAACAGCTGGCTGCACATGATAAAGCGAAAACTGCACTGTCATAAAAAATTGTTTTTGCTACTCCGTAAATTCATTCCACCTTGCATCGCTTGATAGTGTTTAAGGGCGACTCTGGTCATTGATCATCCATCCGGAAACTATGTCTAAAGGTGAGAAGCGGGAAACTCGATCGAATATTGCCGAAAGCAAATTTCATTCGGCAACCGGAAATTAACACCTAAAACGTATACAACTAACTGATAATTAGGTAATTATACTTACCTGCCATCGGTTCCGGTATTGAAAAAGTCGGAAGTAAATCGGAAGTTGTTGGCAGGGGAGCAGCAAAGATAGAGGAGCACCAGACCATCGGACGTGCAGTCGCTCATTTATAGGTAAACGATGAGAAGTAGTTTCGATATAATGTTCAGAAAGAAATTTTATCTCGGCAACCGGAAATTTGCAGGTGATATAGATGCAACTAATTGATAACTAGGTTATTACATTACCTGCCATCGGTTCGGGTGCTAAAAAAGTCGGAAGTAAATCGGAAGTTACCGGCAGGTAAGCAGCAAGGTAAAGGAGCGCCAGATACGTTGGAGGTACAGCCGCTCATTTGCAGGTAAGTGATGAGAAGTAAGTCGATACAATATTCCGAAAGAAATTTTATCCGGCAACCGGAAATTTGCAGGTGAGATAGATGCAACTAATTGATAGTTAGGTTATTACATTACCAGCCATCGGCTCGGGTGCTAAAAAAGTGGGAAGCAAATCGGAAATCCGGCAATGGGCCAGTGTTTCCTAAAAACAAAAAGAGTGTCTTGAAAGACACTCTTTGTGGAAATCTAATTATTGGGCATCTCCGCGCTCCTTAAATTTCCATCAAAACACACACACTACTTCGGAGATGCACTTATATAACTTCAAAACCCATGCCGTAGTATACTACAGCATGGGAGTTTAACATTTTCTTCCCATTACAGGGGAAAGTGCATACTTACAGCCCTGTTATGCAGATACCTATTGCCATTGGGGTGATAACGGGGCCTGCATTGTCTTTAAATACAGGGGTGAGGTTGTAGGAGCCAAAGAGGGAGAAATTGCCCCACCCTACGCGAGCTGTGGCAGCAAAGTTCCACGGGCTTATATAGCGCTTGGTATTCTCCTTGTCCTTTATATTGGTGCCCTCTACCGACCGCAGACCCTTGGTATGCGCGCCCAGCAATGTGCCCACCTGCAGGCCTATAGCGGCCTTAAAGCCACGGTTGCGGTTGTGGTTGCTGGCAAAATAGCGGAGCTCAAAGGGAGCCTGCAGATAGGTTGTCGCAAATTTGTAACGCTTATAAGGGAGCGGATCATTGAGAAAGCGTGCTGAGGCGCCGAGAGTGCCGGTGTCGTTAAAAGATATTACCTGCTTATCGAGGAAGGTGACCTGGCTATTGATACCTATGCCGGCGGCAAAGCTGAGGTTGGTCTTTTTGATGGGGAAGTCGTAGCAGAGGTAGGCATTGAATACATAGCCCAGTGTTTTCGACTTGATGCTGTCTGGTTTTTGCACCCAGTTGTTCCAGCCAACCTGCACCATTATAAAGTCGCGGGCGGGCTTAACTATTGCGGGCGGAATAGCATTGCTGTTAACCTTATCGTCCTGTGCGAGCAGGGTAAACGGAAGAAGTATAACTGCCAGTGCGGCAACAAGCTTGCTCATAAAAGGAGATTAGGCCGCAAATATAATGGCTACGTGATGGATAATTTGTTAAAAAAGTTAAATGCGGAAAAATGGCTTCCCATCATTCCGCATTCATTGCATACTGTGCCTGTAAAAGCTATATATTATTTACCCTTTACCACCTTGCGGATAACTGTGCGCAGGGAGCGGGCACGGCGGTTGGTTATATTAAAATGCTCATAGAAATATTCGGGCTTTTTCAGGTTGAGCCACTTTTCGCGGTTAGCTGCAAGATCGGCGAAAGTCATTGCCTCAATCTGCTGCTGGGTAAAGGGCAGCATGTCGACAGCCTTTCCTTTGGTAATGATGCCCAGGCCGTGGTCACAGTCGAGCACCATAACGTTGATATCGTTGCGCATGGAGCGCAGGTGTACCATTGCTTTCCATACATCGCCATTCCACAGTCCTTTGAAGCCTGTTGCCTTCCACTCATCGTACAGGGCAGCAGATTCCTTCGTTTTAGGGCTGCAGTCATGCACTACTATCACGCCACCCTCTGGCATGTACTTAAGCGTGTTCTCCACATCCCTGAGTACGTAGTGATACTCGTGCATGCCGTCAATGAATATCATGTTCGGCTTTACGGCCTCAAATGCCTTTGCCGCATGCTTTTCGAAGAACTCATCGCTGGTGACCTCGAAGTACCTGTTAGACAGATTGTGCGGGAAATTAAAGACCTTGCCCCATGTATTGAACTTGCCAAAGAGAAACTTAGGATCTACGGCAACCTTGTGTGAGCTGCTGACCCTAAAGAAAATACCACCATCGTGGACGCCTATTTCAAGGTACTTGTCAAGCTTTTTCTGCTGCACCAGGTCGTTGATAACCGTCAATCTGTTCATATTGCGTCTTTATAATAAATAAAAAACCCGCCTGAGGGGCAAGGAATTGAAAGCCGTGCAAATATCAGCTTTTTTTCGTTATTAACCTCAAATTGATGAGAGATAATTAGAGCTATGATCATGAAATTGTAAAAGAAGGTGGGGGGATGTCACCCCTATGGGGTTCAACGTATATGCCGTTATATTTCTATAATCATGTCATCCCTTCGGGATTAGCCAAAACATCGAGTAAAAAGATATGTGATATCTGATTTTTGATAAAAAGTTTAGTCTTATGCGTGACCAAAATAAAAAACTCCCCGCGATTGCAGGGAGCTATATAAAGAGATGATTAGAATTACTGCTTGTAGAACGAGCGGATGCCTGTGCCGAAAAGGCCCATCTGGTCGCTGAATGCGTAGCTGTAGCTTTTAGGTATCGATACCAGGTCGAGCGCGCCGTAGGTGCCGGTGATCACATTAGCAGCGGTGAAGGTGCTGCCGGGTATGCTTTGCATGCCGAGGTCTATAGTAGTGTTATCGAGCACAGCGAAGTAGCCATGCAGGATAGTGGCTGGCTGGCCGGTAGTGTCTACGCCACCGAGGTTGGTCGTATGAAACAGGCCACGCGCCACTTTTGTAACAAAAGCAGGGCGCTTAGGGTCTTCGTCGCGGTAGTACAGGCCGGAAACGTCTACCGTATCGTGAACATCTGTCACTGCCACGTAAACGTTCTCATAACCAATGTAGCCATACTTGTTCTTAGCAGATATAGTTACGGTATACAAGCCGGCGTTGAGGTTGCTCAGCTTACTGGCATCAACCACTACGCCCAGCGACTCATGGTAAAAAGAGTCGTAAGCGGTGGCTACAATTGCATTGGCATCGGGCAGTGCGCCACCTACAGGTATGCTGATAAACTGAGGCGTAGAAATGGTGATAGTGGGGTAAGAAGCCGTGACTATAGTAGACACCTGCGACACCTTTTTCTTGCACGACGCAAATGCTATAGCAACTAAAGCGGAAAATATTAATACTCTCTTCATTCTGATAATTTTTTAAGAACTATTTTAGATCACATCCCACCATACCCTTGTTACCAGCGGCATTACCCCGGGGAAGTTAGTGTTAGTAGTACTCTCACTTGTAGGATACAGGAAACGTGCAGGCCTGCTGCTGCCCATAAGGCTATTCTTCGGGCGAACGAAGAAATCGGGGTAGCCGGTGCGGCGCCATTCTGTCCATGCCTCAAAGCCCTGGTTGCCGTTCATAGCGAACCACTTTTGGGTGATGATGAACCTGAGCTTTTCAGCTGTGGTGCCGGTAGTAGGGTACACAGTCCAGTAGCCGGGGGCTATGCCACCGGGCACATCGCCCTGGGTGTATATTTTGTAGGCGGAGTCTGAATGGACCTCCAACTCTGTAAAGAATGCGCTTTCGTAATAGTCGAAGCTGGCACGTATACCAGCATAAAACAGTGCATCATCACCACCTGAGGAACCACCCCAGCCTCTTGCAGCCACTTCGGCCTGCAGGAAGTAGCTTTCCCAGCTGGTAAGCAGGTTAACGGGCGCATTCCCAGAACGTACATCCTGTGCATCGCCCCCTACATACACACTCGGAATAGAGTAGGAACCACCGGGGAAGCCACCATCGTAATTGCCTTGGCGAATGCCGGTGTAGCCGGTATTTGAAAGTCCGTAGAATGCAGCTATGCGGTAGTCGTTATTACTGTTGAGGCTGTCGATAGCGGTGCTGCTGCCTGCGAGGTTCTGAGCGCCGGCCATTGTAGCGGAGCTGGCCTCGGCATACAGCGGGCTTTTGTTGTTAGAGTTAAATCCGAACTCAATACGCGCATCATCCTTACTACCAATAAATGACGGGTTTGTCAGGTACAATGAGTCGATCTTAGCGCGGGCATTGACCGGGTCTACATAAGCCATACGCAGCAGCACTTTCAGCTGGAGCGTGTTAGCAAACTTCATCCACTGGCTCATTACGCCTCCGTACATCAGGTCGCCTTCTACAGTAACCTTTTCACCCGGTACGATCATCTTTTTTGCAGAGTCGATGAACGAGAGAATGCCCATGTATACTACGCGCTGCGAATCATACTTAGGGGCCACGATGTGGCTATCTGCATACTGGCCGTGCAGGGCCTCAGTAAAAGGAATATCTCCCCATCCGTCGGTGAGCACCTGGAAAGTATAAGCCTGCATCAGCAGGGCTATAGCCTTGTATGGCTTCTTCTTCTGCGAGTCAGCCAGGTTGTAGAGCTGGCGGAAATTAGATGCTCCCCTGTAGAGGCTCTCCCATGAAGTGGAATAAGCATCCTGGCCGGGTGCATACTGATCGATAGCTACGTACTGGCTGGCAACCGGAGTCTGTGTCCAGTATTGTGCCCATATGGAGCCGTTAACCTGCATATCCACCCCCATAGCGCTGGCAACATAGAGCTGCCCTGCAGGCAGGAGCGTTTGTACTGTAGCGGTCTGCGATATATTCGGGTTGGTATTTACATCAAGCAATTTCCTGCACGATGAGGCACCCAACGTGAGCGCGACAGCAGCAGCAAGAACTATTTTATTATTTATAGACATGTTCAATAATTTAGTTGTTACGATTAGAAAGTAACTTTTAAGTAAACACCATAGTTCCGTAAAGCCGGCCTTGCGGTGTAGCTGAGGCCCTGGCCGTTGCCGGTAGCGCCTGCAGATGTAGTTTCAGGATCGTCGTAGACATTGCTCTTGGCAGTCCACAGGATGAGGTTGTTGCCAAAGATACCCGCCTCGAGCAGGCCAAACGGGCTCTTCTCGTAGTAGCACTGAGGTATTGTATAAGACAGCGCAAGCTCCTGCAGCCTTACGTAGCTGGCGTTGACCAGGCCTTGTGCGGGCAGTGTCTGCTGCACTGTGTTCACGTAATAATCATAAGGGAGGAACTTAGTAGTGTTAGGCACGTAGATATTGGTATTAGGCACCTGGTTAACTGAGTTGTCCCATACGTATGCGTTGCGGCCATTAACTGTGGTCTCTGTAGCAGTACCATTGAACAGCATACCCATTTTGTTGCGGCTGTAGAATACGCCACCCTGCTTGGTCACGAACAACGCATGCAGCTTAAGGCCTTTGTAAGAAACCTCTGTGCCCCACGATGCGATGAACTTAGGCTGGAAAGTGCCGCGGAAAGCGGGTGTCTTGGTAGCTATTGGCAGGCCGGTAGTTGCATCAACTATAGCGTGCGGTACACCCTTAGCGTCCGTCCAGTAGTCTACGTTAGCGCCGTAGAAGGTGCCGAAAGGCTGGCCTACAGCAGCTACGATGGCAAGGCCGTTAAAGCCGCCAAGCACTACATTGTCGCTAGTGCCGTTGAGCGACTGCACCACATTCTTATTGTGCGTGTAAGTGCCAAACAGCTCCCACTTAAGGCCGTAGCGTGTGCTGATAGGTGTGCCCCTGAGGGTAACTTCAACACCACGGTTGGTAACAGTGCCGATGTTGCGATACTCGAACAGGTAACCTGACGAAGGTGGCAGGTTGATGGCAGATATCATATCTACCGTAGTAGATGCGTAGTAAGTGAATGAGGCATTGATACGGCCGCGGAGGAAAGACAGGTCGGTACCTATCTCAAACTCACGCGTGGTCTCAGGCCTGAGGCTTGCTGAGCCGAAGCGATCCTGAACGGATATGGCAGGCACACCGCCAACAGGAGGTATCACAGAGCCAAAGCCGCTATTGATAGGGCTTTGCAGGAAGCCTGCAACATTATTAATGTATGGCACGCCGTCTTTGCTCACAGAAGCGAGACCCATGCGTACTTTACCATAGTCGAGTATGTTCTCTTTGAAGCGCGTACCGTTGAGCCTTTCTGTGAATACCCATGCAGCATTGACGCCGGGGTAGAAATAAGAGCGGTTGCGCAGGGCAAGCGTTGACGACCAGTCGTTGCGGCCGGTCATCTCGAAGAACAGCTCGTTACGGTAGTTAAGCCTCACATCGCCGTAAACGCCGTGCGTGCGGCGGCGGGTGAGGCCGTTGGTAGCAGTAACCGGGCCTACATTGTTGGTAAGGTTGTAATAGTTAGGTAATACCAGGCCGTTTGTGCCCGGGTCTATTGCCGCGGTGAGCACTTCGTCTGTCTGTATAGTAGTGTTGTGGCCCAGCAGTGCGAAGATGCCGAAGTTCTCGTTGAACTCGTGATGGTAGTTGCCAATGAGGTCGTTATAAAGGCGCAAACCATTGTTGTGCCCTTGAGCATAGCCGCCTGCCGACAGGAAGGGAAGGCCGGTGTAGAAAGGATCGACCGGCTGCGCATTGAGCACAGGGGTTTTGTAGAAAGAACGGTCTGATACCGCATCTACACCCACACGGTTGAAGATGTCGAATTCGCCTTTTTTGAAACCGATCTTCATATCACCCAGTATCCTGTCTGACTTGTTGCGGTTGTCGTAGTTCTTAGCTGCCCAATATGGATTCTTGAAGTAGGCACCGTACTGGCCGTAGCGCTCCACGCCGTTAGTGTCGAGGAACTGCATAGAGTAAAACTTGTTGTCGTAATCCTTCAGCTCCCATACAGGGATGTCGCGGGCTACCTGGTAGAGGTTATCGAGCACAGAGCCGGCCGACTGACCGCTGTTCTCTACCCTTGAATAAGTATTGATGTAGTTGAAGTTAACGGTAGTGTATACATTGTTGCAGAGCTGCGTGCTACCGTTGAAGCGAACATTGTAGCGGTTGTAGAATGTGTTTGGTACTACGCCGCTGCTGTTGAGCGCATTGAGCGACAGGAAGTAAGTAGAGGTTTCGTTGCCGCCGGTAAGCGATACGTAGTTGTCGAGCGCCTTGCCGTGGTTGAAGAAGCTTTTGATGTTATTAGGCTGATCTACATAAGGCTTTACCAATTGCTTGCCATCTATAACCTGGCCCCATGGGCGCAGCTGGCCATCGAACTCGTAGCCCCAGCTGAAATTCTCGCGGCGGTCATTGGGTACGCCACGGTAAAGATCGCCCTGGCCGTAAGTGTGCTGCATGTCGGCATACTTAAGGATATCTGACTGGGTGTAAGTGGCTTTGTAAGTGATCTCCATTTTATTGGCCTTGGCATCAGCGTGCTTGCCTTTTTTAGTGGTGATCATCACTGCACCACCGGCAGCGTATGGGCCATAAAGTGCTGCGGCAGCAGGGCCAGGCAGTACGGTAACCGACTCAATATCTTCAGGGTTAATGTCGTTAGCTGAGTTGCCAAAGTCGACTTGTGAAAGCTCGTTGCCGGTAGTACGGTCGAAGTTGTTGGTTATGACACCATCTACGATTATAAGTGCGTTGTTATCTTTAAGGAACGACTTTTCGCCACGGAGGATGATGCGGGTAGAGCCGCCAGGGCCGCCGGTAGAGCTGGTGATATTGGCACCTGCAACTTTGCCCTGCAGGCTTGATATAGAGCTGGTAATGTTGCCTGAACGGAGGTCTTCATTATTAACAGTGGTAGCGTTATAACCAATAGAACGCTTTTCCCTTCTGAAAGCCATGGCGGTAACTACGGTGCCTTCCAGCTGCTTGGAAACCGGGTGCAGCTTTACGATCACAGCTTCACCATCGTCTTTTACATTGAATGAATTGTAGCCAAGTGCCTGGATAACAAGGGTATTGTCGCCATCGGGAACCTCGAGGGTGAAATCACCGTTGACATCAGTAACGGTACCTACCTGGGTGCCGCGAACAGTGATGCCCGCACCGGGGAAGCCTTGTCCTTTTTCGTCAAGAATTTTCCCTGTTACCGTATGCGTTGTTTGAGCTATCGCCTGAATGCCAACGAGTAGTAGCAGGACAATTAATGAGTAAACTCTTTTCATACTCTTGTTATTTATTTAAAATAAAAGTGTGCGTGTTTATGCAAACATGCCAAACCTCAGCAGGCTCAAAGAGTCTGCGGGATATTTGGGGGGTGAATTTATTACAACAATGTGAATAATCAAAGCTTTCGGTTTTTTTTTATTGAGGCGTAAGTTGTAAGTCATAAGTCGTAAGTCTGCGAGGAGGGCTTAGCCAGTCGTAAGTTATAAGTCTGCGGGCGAAACCCCCGCCCCCTGAAGGGGAGTCATGGAATGGACAGCTGTCAACGATCAACATTTGTTCTGAAATTTGGCTGTGATAACTAAATAGGCCATTGAGATCCGCACCATAACACATTGAGGCAGCCTGCAATTTGCGTTGTTTTCGCTGGCTCTGAAAATATTTTTTCTTTATTATCATTGATAATCAATGTTTTATGGCGGTGGTGTAAAATTTCTTAATGAATTTCTTGGCGTTTTGGGTGTGTGGTTCTACCTTTGCGCTCCCTTTACAAAAAACTGCTAAATGTGGATTGCTGTAAAATAGGGGAAAATAAAAAATTCAAAACGTAATGAGACACTTAAGTTTTAAAACACAATCTGCCAACGAAAAGATCGTAAAACGCGAATGGCATGTTGTAGACGCTACCAACCAGACACTGGGCCGCATGAGCTCAAGGATAGCATCGGTATTGCGCGGTAAGCACAAGGCCTATTATACAGCGCACTTTGATTGCGGCGATTATGTGATCGTAGTAAACTCAGGCAAGGTGGTGCTTACAGGCAACAAAATGGAAGACAAAGAATACCAGACGTATTCGATGTATCCCGGAGGCCAGAAGATCGAATCAGCTAAGAACCTGATAGCCCGCCGTCCTAACCTGATGATAGAGCGCGCTGTAAAAGGCATGCTTCCTAAGAACAGGCTTGGCCGTGCAATGATCAAGAAGCTTTTCGTATACGATGGCGCTGATCATCCGCATAAGGCTCAGAACCCTAAAACGCTGACTACTAACTAAGCCCCTCCCGGCCTCCCCCAGGGGGAGGAGGTGTTGCGAGGCCCATGTGACTTTTGCAAGTGAGGATGTTACCAAACAATTTTAAATTTAAACCATTATATAAATAAAATGGAAAAACAGAAAAACGCCGTTGGCCGCCGCAAGGAAGCCGTAGCACGTGTTTACCTAAGCAAGGGCACCGGCAATATCACGGTTAATGACAAGGAATACAAGGCATATTTTCCGATCATGTACCTGCAAAACCAGGTAGAGCTGCCGTTGAAAACTCTTGATCTGCAATCATCTTTTGACATTGTAGTAAATGTACAAGGTGGTGGTCCGAAGGGCCAGGCCGAAGCAATAAAGATGGGAATAGCGCGCGTAATGTGCGAGGTTAATCCTGAGTATCGTCCGGCTTTGAAGAAAGAAGGCCTGATGACCCGCGATAGCCGCATGGTAGAACGTAAGAAATTCGGTAAAGCCAAAGCGCGCCGTAGCTTCCAGTTCTCTAAGCGTTAATCCCTGCCTGCCGGCGGGCAGGTGTATTGCACATTATTTTATAACAATCAAGAAATTATTCAAATGGAAGATAATAAAACATTGCACCAGCAGCTTCTGGAGGCTGGCGTACACTTCGGCCACCTGAAGAAGAAATGGAACCCAAAGATGCTGCCTTACATCTTCGCTGAGAAGAATGGCATACATATAATAGACCTTAACAAGACCATTGACGGTCTTGACGAGGCTGCTGCGGCACTGAAGTCTATCGCTAAGAGCGGTAAGAAGATCATGTTTGTAGCTACAAAGAAGCAGGCTAAAGAAATAGTAGCTGAAGCGGCTGCTAAAGTAAATATGCCATTTGTTACCGAGCGCTGGCTGGGTGGCATGCTTACCAACTTCAGCACGATACGCAAGAGCGTGAAGAAGATGCTGAGCATAGAAAAAATGCTGCAGGACGGTACTATGGACAGCGTAACTAAAAAGGAGCGCCTGACCCTTACCCGCAGCAAAGAGAAAATGGAGAAAGTACTGGGCGGTATATCGCAGATGGGCCGTACTCCTGCCGCTCTTTTCATGGTGGATATCAGCCATGAGCATATAGCACTGGCAGAAGCCAAGCGCCTGGGTATCTCTACCTTCGCGATGGTGGACACCAACAGTGACCCGAGCAAGGTAGACTTTGCTATACCTGCAAATGACGACGCTACAAAATCGATAGCTATCATAGTACAGTACCTGACGGCAGCCATAATGGAAGGCCTGCAGGAGCGTGCACAGGTGAAAGACAGCGATGAGGATACTGAAGAAGTAACTGAAAGACAGCGTGGCCTGGATGTGGCTGAAGAAGAAGGTGAAGGCGGACGCCGTGGCGGACGTGGCGCCGGACGCGGACGTGGCGCCGGAACAGGTGGCGGCACAGGTACAGGCGGCGGCGCAGGCCGTGGCGGTGCAGGTGGTGGCGGCAACCGCGGTGGCGGTGGCGGCGGCAGCAGGCCCGGTGGTGGCGGCAGCAGGCCGGGCGGCGGTGGCAGCAGGCCATCTCCCGCACGCAGCTAAGCCAGCCGGTCATCAGACCAAGCAAGATCATTAAACATATAGCAAATAAAGCCCCGGATGCGGGGCTTTATTTGTGATTGGAGGGTTCGAGGATATGGAACTTACCAGGGCAGAAAGAGAGCGGAGGTGGGGAGCGGAGAGCGATGCCCGAAGAAATTAAAAAAAACCACAATAAATGTCACAAAAACTTATTTTGATTTATTCATTATAAAGTACGAATTTTGCACCCTGATTTATAAACTTATAAAAGGAGAAAATAATACAATGAGCACAGTAACAATATCAGCAGCAGACGTAAACAAGCTGCGCCAGCAAACAGGAGCAGGAATGATGGACTGCCGTAAAGCCCTGATGGAAAGCAACGGAGATTTTGAGAACGCTATTGACTACCTGCGTAAGAAAGGCCAGAAAGTTGCCGCTAACCGCAGCGACCGCGAAGCGAAAGAAGGTGTGGTAATAGCCAAAGCAACCGCAGACAACAAATATGGTGTGCTGGTGAACCTCAGCTCTGAAACTGACTTCGTATCGAAGAATGCTGAGTTTATTGACTTTGCACAGCAGATAGCAGATATAGCGCTGGAAACAAGGGCCGAAAGCATAGACGACCTGAAAGCGGCTGCTATGAGCGGCGCTACTGTGGGCGACAAGCTGATGGAAATGGTAGCCAAAATAGGCGAGAAGATCGACGTGATCCGCTTTGAGCGCATTACTGCTGACGCTGTGGTACCATACATACACTCTAACTACCGCATAGGTGTGCTGGTGGGCATGAACCAGGCTGCAAACGAAAACATTACTACTGCAGGTAAGGACGTGGCTATGCAGATAGCTGCTATGAACCCTATGGCTGTAGACGCTGACAACGTATCTGCGGAAATACTGGCGCGCGAAAAAGCGATAGCTGTAGAGCAGGTAATGGCTGAAGGCAAAGCGGCTGATATGGCTGAGAAAATAGCTGCAGGCAAGCTGAACAAGTTCTTTAAAGAGAACACACTGCTGCCACAGGCTTTCGTAAAAGATAACAGCAAGACCGTGGGTGACTACCTGAAATCGGTGAGCAACGGCCTTACAGTAGTTTCCTTCAAGCGCGTAGCTGTAGGAGCATAATATTAGCAAGAGCCGGCGATATCGCTGAGCAGCGTATCGAAGGTTATAACAGTTTTTAAATTGAGGCTGGTGCGGGTAAAAGCCGTACCAGCCTTAATTTTTAGCCGCCACTGTGTGCTTTGAGAATTTTGAATTATCTTTCAAACCTCGTTTGCATAAGGTTATCAGTATAATCTTTATTATATTTATACCCCGTTTTTTTAAGAACATTATTACGCATAAATACCCGGAAAATGGTACGCAATAAAAGACAATTACTGCTGGTTGGAAAAATAGTGCGCCTGAGTGTGATAGGTATGGTGCTTGCCGGAACAGCGACCGCGCAGACAACTGCGAAGCGGCAGAAGTATGAAGACCTTGCAGCACAGTATAAAAGCGAACCCGCTATATACACGAACGTAACCGAGCGGCTGGTGATAAAAGAAGAGGATGGGCACCTTGCTGCAAAAAGCGAAGTAAGCATGGAGAAGCTCTTCATAAGCGCACTATCGGTAAACACCTACAATACAGACGACTTTTATTACGGCGACTTCTTTCAGCTGACGGAGTATGACGGCAGGGCACTGATACCCACACAAACGGACTACCGCACCATACGGGCCGCGGGCTTTGGCGAAGGCAACCCCAGCCATAGCTTTATGGAAGATACGCGCAGGGTAGTAGCCTACTACAGCGGCCTTACCAAGGGCGCCATAACGCGCACCTCTTACTCCATAGAGTACCCAGACCTTACGCTGCTGCATGGCCACTTCTTCCAGGAAAATGTGCGCATTCTCAAAGGTGTGTACGAAGTTGTAGCACCTGCCTATGTAAAGATGAACTTCCTGGTAAAGGGTGTAGATACATCGATGATCAGGCGCAGTGTGGAAGAAAGAAATGGCAACATCATTTATCGCTTTACGGCAGATAACACACCAGCTTTCCGCGGATTTGACAAGGTGCCGTCTGTGAGCTACTACCTGCCGCACGTGATACCCAGCATAGCATCTTTCCGCATGACGGGAGCGAGGAAAGACTCGGTGATGCTATCTAACACCGACAACTACTACAAGTATGATTATGCACACGTAAGGGGCATAAACCTGAAAACAGACTCTATGCTGGACAGGACAGTAAAAGAGCTGACACGCAATGCCTACTCTGACCGCGAAAAGGCAGCAAACATCTATAAATGGGTGCAGGACAATATGCACTATGTGGCTTTTGAATGTGGCCTTGAGGGCTTTGTGCCCCGCCAGGCCGACAGCGTATACAAGCGCAAATACGGAGACTGTAAAGACATGGCCAGCATAATAATGGCTATGTGCCGCAAGGCAGGCCTGCAGGCTTACTTTGTATCAATAGGCACTAAAGAAAGGCCGTATACCCATGATGAGCTGCACTCTGCGCTGCTCTATGACCACATGATAGCCGCAGTGAAACTGGGTAGCGAGTGGGTATTCCTCGACGGGACCGACAAGCACCTGCCATTTGGCGAGAACCGCGCAGACCTGCAGGGCAAAGAAGCGCTGATAGCCATAGATGCAAAGCACTACGAAGTGGTGAAGATACCGGAAGCGCCTGCAGAAAAGAGCGTGGTGACCGACAATACAGTGATCAGCATAAACAATGATAAAGTGACCGGCACCGTGACGCAGCGCTATAGCGGCTATGACGCGTGGCGGCTGATACACTACATGGCCAACTATAACCGGAAGGCCGAAAAGGACAAACTGGTGCGCCAAATAACGATGCGCGGATCGGACAAGTACCTAATACCCCGCTATGATATATACGCACAGGAAACAGGCAATATGGATGTGAACCTGAACGGTGAATTCTCAGTAGGCAACTATGTGCACCAGGTGGGTAAGCAAACCATAGTGAACATGAACCTGAAACGCACGTTTGCCGATATGCGTGTAAACGACTCGGGCAGGAATGTGGCAGTATACCACGACCATAAAAAGGTAGTAAGGGAATCTGTGGTGCTGAATGTGCCTGATGGCTACAGGGTATCGTACCTGCCAAAGGCTGCACAGGGCTCTGTAGACGGCCTGTGGAATTATAAGATCACGTACACCGAAGATAAAAGAGCAAACAAGGTAACCCTGACCAAGGAGTACGCGCTGAATGCCATGACCGTGAAGCCATCTCAGTTTGTGGCGAATAACAGGCTTGTAGACGACCTTAAGAAACAATACAGGGAAACAGTAGTATTAACGGCGAAAAAATAGAACATGAAAAAGTATATAGCGATAATCCTTTTACTCTCTGTTGCGTCTTTGCGTGTTGCTGCACAGGGAAGAGGCTATGCACCCAACTATAACTACTTATCGACACCTAAATATGCGCCGGTAAGAGCATCGGCCAAAGTAAGATTTGACGAGTGGGTGGAATACCCCACCATACACCCGGTGCCCCCCGAGCATGCCGATCAGCCTGCTATATACCTGCTGCGCGATATTGGCATCGATTACCGCTACGAGGGCAAGGGCATCAACTGCTTTCACACCAGCCACTACATAGTGAAGGTGCTTGACGAAAGCGGCATTGAAGCCTTCAGCACGATAAAAATACCTGTGCGGCAGTCTATGCGTGTGCCTCAGATAAAAGCACGGACCATAACGCCGGGCGGTAAGGTGTACACGATACCTAAGGAAAAAATACTCACCACAAAAGACCCATCGGGCTACTACACAGTGGTAATAGCAATGGAAGGCGTGGAAAAGAATGCCGAGATAGAGCTGCTGGTAAAAACCATTACGCCTTATTCGTTCTACGGCCACTACTCCTTCCAGGAGCCCATACCTATACAGAATGCGCGGTTCACGCTTAGCTATCCCAGGGATATGATGTTCGAGATGAAGAGCCACAATGGCTTCCCCGAGCTCACAGACACACTGAGCTACAAGAGAAAGAACTTCGAGGTAATGCTGAAGGATATACCTGCGCTGAAGGATGAGCCTAGCAGCTTTGCCAACCTGCATAGGATGAGCATAGAGTACCGTGTGAAAAAATGGGCAGGCAACAACGAGCGCCCAAGAATGTATACCTGGGATGACTATGCCCGCAAGCTATGGGATGCCAACTACAACCTTAATGAAAAAGAGAAGGCGGCTGTAAATAAATTCTTGTCGGAAATAGGGGTGCGCGCTAATGGCGATGAGCTGGAGAATGTAAGGAAAATAGAGAAAGGCATAAAGACAGGCATAACGCTCTATGAGCTGGTAGACTACGACCAGAGAAAAGAAGTGCTTGCTACGCGCGACTTCCGCTCTATATCTACCTACTCCTCTTACTACGATGACCAAAAGAATGTGCTGGACAGCATAATATCAAAGAAAGCGGCCACCGGGCCGGGCTACATAAAGCTTTTTGCGGCCTGCCTTACCCAGGCAGGTGTGCGCCACCAGCTGGGCACTACGGGCGACAGGAGCGACTATACCCTTGACCAGAATTTTGAGAACTGGTATGCTATGGATGAAAGCCTGTTTTACTTCCCTAACCTGAAGGGCTTCCTGGCGCCTCTGCACCAATACCTGAGGTACCCGGTGATACCGGCAGAGATAACAGGCGGCAAGGGCATATTCACCAATATACCCCCATCGGGCATTGCGAATGGCGCGGTATACCAATTCAGGACAATACCGGGGCTGACGACAACGGAAACACAGGCCAACCTTAATGCTGCCGTAAGCTTTACGAAGGATATGGATGCGCGGGTGGATGTGGCTTATGCCTACAAAGGCTACCTCTCTACAGACCTGCGCACCAGGCTGGCATTTACACGGCCTGAAAAGGTGAGGGAGCTGGTGCAGGATATGCTGCCCTACCTGGACAAACCCGAGAACCTGGCCAAGTACACCATAACAAACGAAGGCTTTAACAGCTATTATAACAACAAGCCGCTGGAAATATATGCATCGCTCAGCAACTCATCGCTGGTGGACAAGGCGGGTAAGAACTACCTTTTAAAAGTGGGCCAGCTGATAGGCAGCCACGAAGAGCTATACACTGAGAACGAGCGCAAAATGCCGGTGGATATTGCCTACCCCAGCTCGCACAACCGCACGATAACGGTGAACATACCTAGGGGCTACAAGGTGCTAAACCCTGAAGCGCTGGTGATGCATGAGGAATACGTGAACGGCGACCTGGACCCGGTTGTGAGCTTTAAATCGGACTACAGTATTGTAAAGGATAAGACGGGTGCTGAGAAGCTGATCATCAAGATTCGCGAGAACTATACTAAGCTGCACTTCGGCGCTTATGATTATGAGCGCTACCGCAAGGTGGTGAACGCGGCGGCTGACTTTAATAAGGTGGCGCTGCTGATAGGTAAGCGACCGGTATAGGCAGTCTCAGAAGGAGTTTTTATCCCGCGCTTTTTGGTGCGGGATTTTTTTTGTACCGCATGTTGGTTCAACCCGCTTCGGGGTTACACTTCACAAAACCCTTGCCGGCAAGGGTTTTGTTTTTCCTGCTACATTACAAAGTCGAACCTATCCAAAAAAGGTCAAAAAATAGATTGCAAAAACATATCTTAGCGTGATTCATAAGAAGAAATTTATCGGTCCAATTAAAGTAAAATGGGTATTCTAAAGAACATCTTTAAACCGAAAGAAACTCCAATTAAATCCTACGACGACTTTTGGAAGTGGTTCAGTAACAATGAACGACTTTTCCATAAAGTGATAAAAGAGCACGAAGACGTTGAAAAAAATTTCTTCAACAAACTGTCTCCCAAACTAAACGAACTAAAGGAAGGCTTTTGGTATGAAGTTGGCATGTATGACAATGATACTGCTGAACTAATTATTACAGCTGATGGAGTAATCAAGAATATTGTGTTTGTAGAAGAGCTTATGGATACCGCACCAAAGATCGAAGGTTGGAAGCTTACAGCTCTTAAACCAGCATTAGATATTAGGAACGTCAATATTGAAATGGGAGGACATAAGTTTACACGCGAGAATTTACACTTTTGCATAAACGAACAAACTAACTACCCAGATGAAATAGACATCTCGATAGTTCATAACGACTGCGTGGAAGAGAATAAATCACCGATAACAAGTGGTGTATATATTTTCCTCGACAATTACCTTGGTGAACTAGATTTTGCTATGGTCATTGACAATTTGAAAATTGCAACGCGGAGCGAGATTAACAAAGAATTGATTCCTATAGAAAAACTGAAGGATTATTTGAAATGGCGGCAGAGTGAGTTTATCGAAAAATATGAAGATACACGACACGATACTGAAAATGATGAACACTCGGTATTGAAGGCTTACCATGAAGATAATAGTCCATTGATTGCAGTAATAAATACGGATTTATTGAATTGGGATAGCAAGGCTTCTCACCCGTGGGTTCTGAAAATTGAGATACCATACAAAGCAGGAATTGGTAACGGAATGCCAGACGATAACACCCGTTTACTACTCGATGAAATAGAAAGTGATATTTCCTCTGAGCTTAAAGACATTGAAGGTTATCTATACATCGGCAGGCAAACAACTAAAAATATAAGAGAAATATATTTTGCTTGTACTGACTTTCGCAAACCATCCAACGTGTTGTACAAAATTCAAAAAAAATTCGAAAAGCAATTTGCCATTTCATACGATATATACAAAGACAAATATTGGCAATCATTTAATCGCTTCAAACCTGCTCTGTAATTCTTGGTTATAAAGACAACTTCTTTGCAACTAAGTAAATCTTCACCATCCTCAAATATTTGGTTCGACATTTCCCCTGTCGAGCCTGATGTTATTTTGTCTTGTCCGGGGGTTATCACCCCCGGCTACGGATATTAAGCCGCCTTCGGGGCATGCATTGGTTACACGTAACGCCCTGCTGGCACCCATTCATGTGGCAATAGGTTAAAGACCACAATGCAATAAATGTTCCTAATAATATATGATCTTATCTAAGCATGTATCTGAAAAACATTTAATAAATTAGCAACTTCTGCCTAATTTGCAAGTAACAAGTACCCCTCTTTAAATGAAAAATTATAAGATCAGCTTTTCGAATAAGGAAATAATCTCGTGTACGCTTACGGAAACTGAACCGACTTTTGTGAGGGGCTCAAATGTATATTACGAGCAGAACAAAGAAAACAACAGGCTTATTTACGCTGTTATAAAGGCATCCTCAGAAGCAGATGCGCTGCGGGAGGGGAACAGGCTGATATTTGCTTACTACGGGCAAAGAGACCGGGTAAAATAAAGAAGCCCGCAGCATGGGGCCACGGGCTTCGGGAAAAAATTATCTGTCGCTTACATATTCCTTCTATACTGTCCTCCCACTTCAAACAGCGCCCTGGTCACCTGGCCGAGTGAGCAATACTTAACGGCTTCCATCAGTGCTGCAAATATGTTCTCATTGCGTATGGCTGTCTGCTGCAGGTCGTGCAGCACCTGGCTGCTCTTCTCTTCATTGCGCTTCCATAGATTTTGTACTGTAGCAATCTGGAATTCCTTTTCTTCAGTAGTAGAGCGTATCACCTCTTGCGGGATAACGGTAGGTGAGCCTTTAGAGCTCAGGAAGGTGTTCACACCAATTATCGGGAACTCCCCGGTATGCTTCAGCGTTTCGTAGTACAGGCTCTCCTCCTGTATCTTGCCACGCTGGTACATGGTTTCCATAGCACCTAGCACGCCGCCGCGCTCCGTGATGCGATCGAACTCAGCGAGCACGGCCTCTTCTACAAGATCAGTGAGCTCTTCTATAATGAATGAGCCCTGCAATGGATTTTCATTCTTAGCCAGGCCGAGCTCTTTATTGATGATGAGTTGTATGGCCATTGCCCGGCGCACGCTCTCTTCTGTAGGTGTTGTTATGGCCTCGTCGTACGCGTTTGTGTGCAGTGAGTTGCAGTTGTCGTAGATGGCATATAGCGCCTGCAGTGTGGTGCGTATGTCGTTGAAGTCAATCTCCTGCGCGTGCAGTGAGCGGCCGGAGGTCTGGATGTGGTACTTGAGCATCTGAGAGCGCTCATTGCCGCCATACTTCAGCTTCATAGCCTTGGCCCATATGCGGCGGGCCACACGACCTATGACGCTGTACTCAGGGTCTATGCCGTTGCTGAAGAAGAATGACAGGTTAGGAGCGAAATCATCGATGTTCATGCCGCGGCTGAGGTAATACTCAACGAACGTGAAGCCATTGGATATAGTGAACGCCAACTGCGATATAGGGTTAGCGCCTGCCTCGGCTATATGGTAGCCGCTGATGGATACGGAATAGAAGTTGCGCACTTTGTTCTCAATGAAGTACTGCTGCACATCGCCCATAACGCGGAGAGAGAACTCAGTGGAGAAGATGCAGGTATTCTGCGCCTGGTCTTCTTTCAGTATGTCGGCCTGCACGGTGCCGCGCACGGCTGTTAGCGTATCTATCTTTATTTTTTCATAGACATCCCCTGGCAGTACCTGATCGCCGGTGACGCCGAGGAGCATGAGGCCGAGGCCGTCGTTGCCCTCGGGGAGGACCTCTCCCCGGCCCTCTCCTGGTTCGACAAGCTCACCACTGAGGGGGACGTTACCTGTCCCGTGTGGTTCGGGGGTGCTGCCGCTGCTGTAATGAGGGCGGGTGAGGCCTTTGGAAGTGAATATTTCGTCGATCTTTTTGTTTACGTCTGCTTCGAGGCCATTGGCTTTTATATAAAGCTCGCACTGCTGGTCTATAGCGGCGTTCATAAAGAAGGCTGCTATAGTAGGCGCAGGGCCATTGATGGTCATGGATACCGATGTGCGCGGATCGGCGAGGTTGAAGCCGCTATACAATTTCTTAGCATCGTCGAGGCAGCATACGCTTACGCCTGAGTTGCCCACTTTACCATAGATATCGGGCCTGTGGTCGGGGTCTTGACCGTAAAGGGTAACGCTGTCGAAGGCAGTACTCAGCCTCTTTGCAGGCATGCCGCGCGATACGTAGTGGAAACGCTTGTTGGTGCGCTCAGGGCCACCCTCGCCGGCAAACATGCGGGCGGGGTCCTCACCCTCGCGCTTAAATGGGTAGATACCCGCAGCATACGGGAACTCGCCGGGGAAATTCTCTGCCAGGGCCCACTGCAATATCTCGCCCCAGGCTTCATAGCGCGGCACTGCTACTTTAGGTATCTGCAGGTGAGAGAGCGACTCGCTGTGTGTTTTTATCTTCAGCTCCTTATCGCGCACCTTGTAAGTGTAATAGTCCCCAAGATATTGCTGCTTCTTTTCGCCCCATGTTGCCAGCAAGTGCTTGTTCTTGGGGTCCAGGTCGAGCTCAGTCTTGGTGTATACTTCCTGCAGTGTTTTTATCAGCCTGTCTTTATCATCTATAGATGCGGCCTGCAGCGTTTCTATGGTCTTGGTGATGCCAAACAGTTTTTGTGCAATAGCGCTCTGGTCTTTTGCCCACTTGTCGTACTTGCGGTTGTTCTCCGATATCTCGCTGAGGTAGCGGGTGCGGTTTGGCGGAATGATGTATATCTTCTCGCTCATCTCGTCCGTGATCTTGTACTGAGACTCCAGCGGTGCCCCGGTCTTGTGTGCCACAAGGTCCATGAGCGATTTGTACATGGAGTTAGTGCCGGGATCATTGAACTGCGAGGCAATGGTGCCGAATACCGGCATATCGTCAGACTTCTTATCGAACAGCTTGTGATTGCGCTGGTATTGCTTTTTCACATCGCGCAGGGCATCCATGGCGCCGCGCTTGTCGAACTTATTGATGACTACTATGTCTGCGAAGTCGAGCATGTCTATCTTCTCCAGCTGGGTGGCTGCACCGTATTCGGGCGTCATCACATACATACTCATGTCGCAGTGCTCCGTTATCTGGGTATCGCTCTGGCCTATGCCTGATGTTTCGAGAATGATGAGATCATACTTAGCTGCTTTAAGGATATTCACCGCATCGTGTATGTGCCTGGACACTGCGAGGTTGCTTTCGCGTGTGGCCATAGAGCGCATGTATACACGGTCATTGCGGATAGCGTTCATGCGGATACGGTCGCCCAGGAGGGCACCGCCGGTTTTGCGCTTGGAGGGGTCTACCGATATAATGCCAATGTGCTTGTCGCTGAAGTCGATGAGAAAGCGGCGTACTAGCTCATCTACAAGCGAGCTTTTACCCGCGCCGCCGGTACCCGTAATACCGAGGACGGGCGTTGTGGACTGGGCAGCCTGGTCTTTTACTTTTTTGAGTGCAGCCTGTGTCTCCGGCGAATCGTAATAGTTTTCTGCTGCGGAGATGAGTCGTGCGATCGATTTTGCATCCCGCTCTGCGAGGTGGCCGGGTTCTCCATTGAGCTGGTTGCCCGTGGGGAAGTCGCTGCGCTCCAGCAGGTCGTCTATCATGCCCTGCAGGCCGAGAGAGCGGCCATCGTCGGGTGAGTATATGCGCGTAATGCCGTATTCTTCGAGCTCTTTGATCTCAGACGGAAGAATAACACCGCCGCCACCGCCGAATATTTTTATGTGTCCGCAGCCTGCCTGCTGCAGCAGGTCGTACATGTATTTGAAATACTCCACGTGGCCACCCTGGTAAGAGGTGATGGCTATAGCATTAGCATCTTCCTGTATGGCGCAGTCTACCACCTCCTGCACACCGCGGTCGTGGCCGAGGTGAATGACCTCAGCGCCACTGGCCTGCATGATCCTGCGCATGATATTGATAGAGGCATCATGGCCATCGAACAGGGAGGCAGCGGTAACCAGACGTATCTTATTCTTAAGCACGTACGACATATGGACAATAAATTTTAGATCTGAGTTGCGAAGTTACGAAGTTAGGGGGCAAGTTGTAGGGGTTATGGGGGGGGATGGGAGATGGGGCTTGGTCTTAGGGCGGATACGCAAAATTGGTGATTACATGCAATTTAGCCCAGTTGGATATGAAAAAACGAACCAATCACATTAGGCACTTTTTATTCCCGTTAAAAAATATGTTGGCAGGGAATATTCTCGCCTTCGATCTCAATATTGCCATCGCAGTACTTGGCCTTTTTATCGCACTCTTTCCCACACACCGGGCATTCTTTGATCACGGGCTTTGTTGCCCTAGGTTTACGCTCTTTCTTCTCGTTAGGCGTGTAGTTCAGCGCGGTAACAAGCTTCTGATCGAACTCGGAGGTAGCCTTATTGGCTTCGCTGATTTCGAAAGAAGATTTTTCCTCTGTGGGAAGCGCGCCCTTACTTTTGATGCCGTCGATAACGTTATTAAAGTCGGATCTATAAGCTCTATCCTGCACTACCTTAAATTTTTCGTATTGTTTTTCAGCAAAAGCATCCGCAACACTTTTCTTTACCTTCCCAAAATCCTGCAACACATCATGCTCGTTGAATACAAGAAAGCGATCTAACCGATCCTCCCAATCCGCCATTTTCATTATTCTATCTCCCTTTAAAACAATCGATTCTGCGTGGTCTAAAAACATGCTGACCAATAGGTTCAATTTTGTCAACTCATCGGCGCTAAGGAAATTTTTGGCGATAGTGACATCCGATTTTAGCACCTTGCCATCCCGATTCGCATTCTTAAATGCTTTTAGCCCCATATAGGGGAGCTTTGCATTTGCCCTTGACTTGACTATTTCAGCCGAGGTTTGCCTACAATGGCGAATTCAAGCTTGTTTTGCACTTTAGCGAAAAAGCGGTGGGTAACAGGGTCATTTTTGTCGTAATCAACACTGGTAGCATACAAGTCAGTTATCTTCTCGTAGAACATCCTTTCGGACGTTCTAATTTCCCTGATACGCTCCAATAATTCCCTGAAATAGTCTTTGCCAAAAAGTCTATTTCCTTGTTTTAGCCTTTCATCATCCAAAACAAAACCTTTCACCAGGTATTCCTTTAATATTCTAGTGGCCCACTGCCTAAATCGCGTTGCCTTATATGAATTTATGCGATAGCCGACCGCAATAATCATATCCAGGCTGTAAAAACCAACGGGCTTATCTGAATTAGCAACGTGCAAAAATTGCACATTGCTTTTTTCATCAAGTTCACCTTCCTGAAGCACATTGTTAATATGGCGTCCTATCCCGGTTCTATCGATCCCGAATACCCCTGCCAGCGCTGATTGGCTGATCCATACTGTTTCATCCCCCAATATTACCTGAGCATGGGTTTTGCCATCCTCCCCCCAGTAAAGTAAAAAGTCTGATTCTTTGATCACCTGATTCATTATTTAGGCTTTAAGGTATTTTGTAAACAGGATATAAGGATGTCTTAACTCCTTTGGCAGCAACCATTTCAGTGGAAACTATTATTATCCACTCCGGTTTTCGGCAGCAATACCAAAGCAATTACGAACCCGATAGTTCATAAACCATGCTGTTTTTTGAGTAACGTTTAGTTCTTTAGCAAGCTGTATAGAAGATATGCCATTCTTATTTTCAGCGACCAGGTAAATCGCAAGAAACCATGTAGGTAATTCTATCTTAGTATTATCAAACAGCGTATCGGTGCATACATTGAAGTACTTGCCAGTATTTTTACATTTATATTTATTGCCTTTACAAACGTACACTTTTGACTTGTTGTCAAAGGGAGAGACTACGTTGCCATTCCAACGCAAATGCTCTAAATGTTTAATGCAGGCTTCTTGAGTAGTGAAAGCTTTTACGAGTTCTAATGCTGATGTGAATTCCAGGTTTACCATATTCGTTGGTAATTGCTCACACAAATATAGTAGTTGTTTACACCAAATCCTACCTCTTAAAACAGGGATAGTGAATTAATGCCTTTTACAGTTACTTATACTCCAACCCAAAATGCTTCCACGTTTTAGTGGTCTCATACATGCGCTCCACGGGGCTTTCAGCGGTGCGGGTGGCTGTGCGTAGCCCGCCCTGGCGGCTGTTGCCGCCTATGGTGGCCCCGCCCATGTTCTGGTCCATATTACTGCTGCTGCTGGTGTTATCGGTTCCCTTAGGGGTATTTCGCTTGAAGCCCTTTACTGTATAACACACACTGATCTTCTTTCCGGCAAAATCTGGCGGAATGGCAGTTGTTCCATACAGCGCCTTAAAGGGCACCTGGGCTTCCCATACCAGCTGCTTGAACTCGTCGATACGCATGCGCACTTTGATACCACAAGGTGCGGTTTGGGTGGCGAGGTAGCCGCCGTTGCAATCCGGGAAGCCTTCTATGGAGAACTGGTTGGCAAACTCGGCCTGCTTGTACAGCTTCTGCTTGAACTGCGGGCTCATATGCACCAATGCCTGGTCTGATGGCAGCTCCAGCTCATTATCGTTTACCAGGGGGAAGTTGATACTGCGGCTAGTATTCTTGCCGCCTGATGTGTCGATAGATACGGTCATGCCCTGCCTTAGTATCTTCAGCTGGGTGACCTCATCGCCGGTTTCCATGGTTATATACAGGTTGTCCCTGTCGTTAGATGTGGCGTAGGCTATGAATGCTTTAGCATCATAATTGGGATATGGAGACGGCCAGTCTTTGCTATCGCCATCTATAGCTATAGGCACCGCCTGCCAGGTGCCCGGCATTGCTGCAGACTTGCTGCTGTGGCGAAATACACTGCATGAAAAAGAAGAAGTAAGCAGCAGGCTGATGCCTACGCATGCTACTGATCTTGCTGACATTATACCCAACATATAATGCAAAGAAAAGGTGATTACTGCAGATGAAATGTATTTATCCCATAAAAATATAGCCTGCGATTACATATTTCCCAACTGTTTGACGTTTTATTGCCGTCTTACTACAAAGTGGCCCTTTTTTTTAATTATTAATTATTTTGTACCTTACCGAGCACTTTTTGCTTAAAACGCAGAAAGCTAATTTTTACCCTGATATGAAGAAACTCTATTTATCATTTTGTGTTTTATTGGCTGCTGTTTTATGTCTACCGGCAGCATCGCAGGCACAGCTTACGCTGGTGCCGGCCGCTACGGCTGCCACGCTGGCTAATAAGCTTGTAGGCAGTGGTGTAGTGGTGTATGGCGCCACGCTTACCTGTGCGGGCATAGCCAATGCCACATTTACCGGCACCTCCACATTACCATTTGACAGCGGTATAGTGCTTACCAGCGGCAGGGCACAAACACTTGGTGCTACATGGGGCTGCAATGGCGCAGCGAGCAACTTTGCTACTACTGCCAATGGCACTCCGGGCGACCCAATGCTTACGGCACTGGCGGGCCAGCCTACGTTTGATGCATGTATACTCGAATTCAACTTCAGGCCGGCCGGCGATACTGTTAAGTTCAACTACGTTTTCGGATCAGAGGAGTACCCGGAATGGGCATGCTCATCGTTCAACGATGTATTCGGCTTCTTTATCACGGGGCCGGGTTATGGTGCGCCTACTAACCTGGCACTTGTGCCGGGCACTACAATACCAGTATCTATCAATAGTGTGAACTCAGCACCAGTAGGGACGGGATTCGGCATAGCAACTTGTAATGCAATGGGCCCGGGCGCTCCGTTTGGCGTGTATTATGTGAACAACTCAACGAGTGCCACGATAGTCTATGATGGCACCACTACCCTGCTGCAGGCAGTAGCACCGGTGACCCCATGCGATACGTATCACCTGAAGATAGGCATAGCCGATGGTACAGACCAGTCTTATGACTCAGGCGTATTCCTGGAAGCGGGCAGCCTTTCTTCAACAGGCATCAGCATTACACCGCTGGGCATGAACCCGGGAGATACGATAGTAGGCGGTGAGTATTGCGTAAGGGGTTGCCTGCCGGGCAAGTTCGTTTTCTCGCGGTCAGGCACTACTGCATTACCATTTGTGATACATTATGTGATAGGAGGTACGGCGGTGAACGGGTATGACTATGCTACGATAGCCGATAGCGTGGTAATACCTGCCTCAGATACCAGCGTTACACTTACTATTACCCCGCTGCTGGTGCCGCCTACGGGGCCAAAGATCGTGAAGCTATACATTCTTTCGCCATACTCATGTGGTGGTGCGCCCACTGTGATCGATAGCGCGCAAATGATCATCCTCGACTCATTCTATGTACACATCAACACATCGGACACGGCGATATGTATAGGCCAGTATGTGAACATCAGCACAACTGCCGACCCGCTGCTAAGCTACTCGTGGACACCCTCAGCTACACTGAGCAGCGCTACTGCGCTTAACCCCACGGCAACGCCTACCACCACGACGACCTACCTGCTCACCGGCACCTTCCCGGGCGGGGGCTGTGCACCATCTACCGACAAGATTACTATAACGGTGTATACTCCTCCTGCAATATCGGTAGGGCCTTTCCTAAAGAAAATATGCAAAGGTGTGCCCCTGCAGCTGGCAGTAGTGCCGGTGCCGGCCGCGTCTTACCTTACCTATTCCTGGACGCCCGCTACCGACCTTAGCAATGCTGCAATACCTAACCCAGTGGTAACACCTGGCACCGTGGGCGACTTTATGTATTACGTGACGGTAGGCACGCCCGTGGCAGGCTGCAATTCCCGCGATTCGTTTATGCTGCATGTATTACCTGATGATTTTACCCTGCTGAGCCCGGACACGGCTGTATGCTATCCGCCCGGTATATATGACATCCGCGCTATCGGTGATCCTGAATTTTCGTATGCGTGGCTGCCAAGCTACAGTGTGGTTGATCCGTACTCCCTCATTACACAGGTGCGGCCCGATGTGACGACGACCTATACTATTACCGGTAGCTTCCCCGGATGCCCTGATATGGTGCATACCATACTGTATAGCATACAGCACCCGCAGGTGGATATAGTGACCGGCGACACCACTGTGTGCCTGGAGATACCTATGCCGCTGGATGTAGTGGTGACACCTGCCGATTCACCATACACCTTCTCGTGGTCGCCGGTGGCAGGTCTTGTAGACCCACTGGTAATAGAGCCTTTCTTCTTTGACAAAAACCCGGGCTACCACACCTACTATGTGACCATACAAAGCCAGCTTGGCTGCACCGAAACTGACAGCATAATTATCCGCACGGCACCCCTGGTGAACATCATAGCGACACCACCGAAGTCATTTATTAAGCTGGGCGAAGAGGTGCAGATAGAAGCGATAAACCTGGGCGTGGACCCGCTTATGTATACCTGGACACCAAATGACGGATCGCTTACCGATGATGATATCAACAACCCTATAGCCAGGCCGCAGGAAACTACTGTGTACTCTGTAAGGGCGATGAATGAGTGGGGCTGCATAGACACTGCCACGCTTATTATTAATGTAGACGAGTCTATGGCTGAGTGTATACCAAGTGCCTTTACGCCTAATGGCGATGGCCTTAACGATGTTTTCAGGCTGCTGTGCAATAAGTACCAGAAGCTTGTGGACTTTAAAGTTTACAACCGCTGGGGCGAGGTGATCTATACCAACTCAACCGACCCTAAGAAGGGCTGGGATGGTACCTTTAATGGTGTGCCGCAGGATATGGGTGTGTATCACTACGTGCTTATAGTAGGCAGGCCCGGCCAGCTCGATGTGATGTATAAAGGGGACGTGACGCTGATACGGTAATTTTTCGATCTTAATAATATAAATGCTCCATATCGTGTGATGTGGGGCATTTTTTTTGCGCATTTGATATTATAATCGCCTTCGTTACGGGGTTCAACCCATCCGGGTTGGCATTCCCCAGAACCTTCCGGGGGTATCACCCCCGGCTATTGACATTAAACCCCATTCGGGGTTTTGGCCCGTAGCTATTATATACCGGCTATTATAGATCCCCATTATCCACCGGAATTCAATATTTTTATCCAATGATCAAACGGTCAAGTTTGCTTATGCTGTACTGCGCACTGCTGCTAATTGCCTGCACTGAGAAAAAACATGTCGTTCAGCGGACGCAGATGGATCGGGAGGACAGCGTCTGCAAGTATGGAAAAAAGTACGCTCGCCCAGCAAGAAAGAGTATCACCTTTCCGGCACAAAGTGTTTCAAACAGTTATAAAGTAGCTGAGATACATAAGGCCGTTCCCGATTCTTTTGAAAATAACACTAAGAAAGAATGGCTGTACCTATATTATTATGTAGACGAGATTCGCGACTATGACGAAGATGATGACAGCACATTTACCGTAAAGGAGGATAAGTTACAGTATAAATTGAAAGACCTTATTTTCGTTGATATCAATGGAGATGGCCTTTTAGACATTATTCATTACCCCAAGTATTACAGAGCAATAATGTTTGATCATGATTATTATGACCTATTCATACAAATAAAGAAAGGAAAATATCAATTGCAGCATTTCAATGGATATATCATTGACATAGATTTTGCCAGTGATAATTCATTAGTAAGCATGAAAACATTCCAGAACTTTTGCTGCGACGATAATCATACATTCTTTTTCAGCTACTTATTTGACAAGAGCACGAACAATTTGGTGCTGCAAAGAACAGACACTGTTCTTACGTGCCAATTTCACTAAGGCAGCTAACCGACACATCCGACCTAATGAAGGTGTCGACCTTTGAGGCATGGTGCGCTTAATATTCCAGCGGCTCCATGCTGCAATGCCGTACTCGAATTATTATTATTTCCTGCTCAGAAATCAAATAACTAACACGATAACTGCTCTCTATAAATACTCGGTAGTTACCGTCATTGTCTGTTTTTAATTTATCCAATTGATGCCTTTTGGGATGTTTCAACAGATCGTCAACTTTCTTTTGAATTCGCTTTTTTACCTTTTCAGGATTGCCTGGAGAGTCTTCACCAATGTAACTAATTGCATTTTCAAAACTATGGACTGCAGTTTTATCCCAAACTATCCTGATAGGGTATGTTACCATTTCTCGGACATCTTTTGTACTTCTTCGTTGGTATAAAATTGGCCAGACTTAACCCGGTCGACAGCTTCATCAATTTCTTTATTATACTGCTCTACACTGATGCGTTCAGCGTGTGTGTGGGTGTCTTTTAACTTTAGGAAAGACTTTATAACCCCAAGAATTGATTGTTTTTCTTCTTTTTCCAGCAGCGGCCAATATTGCTGTAATTGACTATCTAGCGACTTCGATGCCATATCCTTCTATTTGCATTCAAAGATACAAATTTTGCACATAACGAAAGTGCCCCAGATCTCGGAGATATGGGGCACTTGAACTTTCACGTCTTACGAATTACTTCACTCCCATCTCTACCAACACCGGCTTAACGAAATCGCCGAGCTCTTTGATGTAAGCCGGGGAGAAATCGAACTTGATGCCTGCTGTGGCGTAGAGCTCTTTCAGTGTTTTGGTGTAGCCGAGGCTCAGGGCTTTCATGTAGTTGTCGAGCGCCTGGTCTTTGTTTTGGCGGTATTGGCGCCACATGGCTATAGCGCCCAGCTGGGCTATACCATACTCTATATAATAGAAAGGCACTTCGAACAGGTGCAACTGCTTTTGCCAGAAGTTGGTGCGGTATTCTTCGTAGCCGCTCCAGTCTGTGACGCCGGTAGAGAACTCATTAAGTATCTCCAGCCATGCTGTTTCGCGCTGCTGCACGGTGTGGCCGGGGTGGGTATATATCCAATGCTGGTATTTATCTATAGTAGCTATCCATGGCAGCACGCTTATTATCCGCTCCATCTCTTCGAGCTGGGCACGGTGCAGCTCCCCTTTATCGCTGAAGAATACTTCCCAGTGCTCCATAGAGAAGAGCTCCATGCTCATGCTGGCCAGCTCTGCTATCTCCATAGGATACTCCTTAAAGGCTGATAGCTGCAACGGGTGAGAGAGGAATGAATGCACAGCATGGCCACCTTCATGCATCATAGTTATGACATCGCCCATGGTGCCGGCGGCATTCATGAATATAAAGGGTACGCCTGTCTCTGCAAGCGGGCAATTATAGCCGCCCGGTGCTTTGCCTTTACGACTTTCGAGGTCGAGACGCTGCATCTGCTGCATGGTTTGCAGGCAACCGCTGAAGAACGGCCGCAGCCTGCTGAACACTTCTATAGCCTTCTCGCTAAGCTCTTTGCCATCCTTGAACGGGTGCAGCGGCTCGATGCCTGCGGGCTCCGCATCGCCATCCCACGGGCGCATCTTATCGAGGCCCAGGCGGTTCTGCCTGTGCTTTACCAGCATGGTGTGCAGGGGCAGTATATGCTCCTTCACCGCCTGGTGAAACTCAAAGCAATCCTGCACTGTATAATCAAAACGGCCAAGCTCGCTGAACTTATAATCGCGGTAATTCTCGAAGCCGGCATTGGCTGCTACCTGCTGGCGCAATGCTAGCAACTTATCGAACAGCTCATTGAGCTTATCCTTATCCTGCAGGCGGCGGGTAGCTACTTTATTGAATACAGCCTCACGCAGGCTGCGATCGGGACTGTGCAGGAACTTCATTGCCTGCTGCAATGTATACTCCTTGCCATCTACCTCTACCGACATAGCGCCGGAGATAACGCCATACTGCTGTGCCAGCAAATTCATATCTGCCTGCAGCTGCACATTCTCTTCGCGGTATAGTTTGGCGGCATTATCTACATTGCGCAGGTAAGGAAAGTAAAGTGCGTTGTCGAGCTCTTGTGTGTAGGGGCACGCCAGTAATTTTTTGTTGAGCTCAAAGCTATAAGGCTTCATCTTGGGCTCTATCTCCATGCAGAAAAAGGTAAAGGCTTCTTCGCACGATTTGTCTGTAGTATCGCACGTCATTTTTATCTGGCGCCAGCATGCATCTTCGCTTACTACTGCTTCCAGCTCGCTCATATCCTGCAGCCATTTTTCCAGTTCCCGCTTGCTGTTGATGTTCCTGTTCTTGAGCTCATCAAAGTAAGGTTGCAATGCTTGCCAGTCAGTTACTTTAAAATCAGCGGGTAAGAGTTGCCTTTTATTTTGTTGTAACGGAGCAAAGGTTGTGTTCATAATCTAAGTGTGTGTTTATAAATGCAAAATACGCTTGCGATGGCAGGTCGCGAAACCCTTTTCAAAGTAAGATATTTTACATGTTTGTAAATGAGATAATATATATCTGCCCAAAAACATAGTGCCATGTTGAAATGATCTGTGATCCTGCAATGGGCAAGCATTCATTTTATCTGTTATGTCAGTATGTAACCCCCTGGTATTCAATAGTGAATTGTCATTGAATATCAATTTAACATTATATCTATAAAAGTAATCGGGTAGCAGAGCAATTCCATTTTTTTCCCTCGAAAGCTAGTGTTACATTTGTATCAAGTTGTGAATTTAATGGGTTAGTAAGTAAGAGCTGCTGTATTCCTACGGCGGCTCTGTTTTTTTAGCAACCCCAAACCCCTAAAGGGGCTTCCCCATGTTACTGTACTCTTCGTGGTGGGACAATTATATTTCTCTTTCATTTTTCACACCATCATCAAAAAAGTTTTGATCGCTATTTATCGCCTCGATCTTTTTCCCGTTACATCATCTCAGTAATCTTCATTGCACACCTCTTGCAGTAAAGTATAACCATTGCGGTGTAACAGTAAATGCTTTTCATTGCGAAGTCGCAGCCACGTATCTTTATTGCTCAATGGCTAAAACTAAAACAGCATTCTTTTGCCAACAGTGCGGATACAATACACCGAAGTGGACAGGTAAGTGCCCATCGTGCGGTGCATGGAATTCTTTTGTGGAAGAGGTGACGCAGCGCGAGACGGATAAAAATAAACCGGACTCATTCAGCTGGGATGATGACAATAAGAAAGAAAAAAGCAAGGCGCACAAGCTTGATGATATAGTGCATACTCAGGAGATGAGGATGCTATCTCCGGATAGCGAGCTTAACCGTGTGCTGGGCGGCGGACTGGTGCCGGGCTCTGTGGTGCTGATAGCGGGAGACCCCGGCATTGGCAAGAGCACGCTCTTTCTGCAATGCGCGCTGATATGGAAAAATATAGTGACGCTCTATGTATCGGGCGAGGAGAGCGCGCAGCAGATAAAGCTACGCGCCGACAGGATAGGTGTAAAGAATAATAACCTTTACCTGCTCACGGCGACAGACACGGCCACACTCTTCCAGGAAGTGAAGAAGGTGCGGCCACAGTTATTGATCATCGACTCTATACAAACGCTGGAGTCGCCATATGTGGAGTCGGCGGCAGGCAGTGTATCGCAGGTGCGGGAATGTGCTGCCGAGCTGCAGCGGTTTGCAAAGGAAACTAACATACCCGTGTGCATTATAGGCCACATAACTAAAGACGGATCGATAGCGGGGCCCAAGGTGCTGGAGCATATGGTGGATACGGTGCTGCAATTTGAAGGCGACCGCCACTATGCCTACCGCATACTGCGCACGCTGAAGAACAGGTTTGGCTCCACGTCTGAGCTGGGCATATACGAGATGGTGGCACGGGGCATGCGGCCGGTGAGCAATCCATCAGAGATACTGCTGAGCCAGCACGATGAGCCGCTGAGCGGCATAGCCATAGCCTCGATAATGGAGGCATCGCGCCCGATGATGATAGAGGTGCAGGCGCTGGTGACACAGGCGGTGTATGGCACACCACAGCGCACAGTAAGCGGCATGGACCTGCGCAGGCTGCAGCTGCTGCTGGCAGTGCTGGAGAAGCGGGGCGGCTTTCATTTCGGCTCAAAAGATGTGTTTATAAATATTGCCGGGGGACTAAAGATCGAAGACCCTTCTATAGAGCTGGCGCTGGTGTGCGCACTGCTCTCCTCGTACGAGGATAAAGCGCTGCCATCTAACATATGCCTTGTGGGCGAGATAGGCCTGAGCGGAGAGATACGCGCCGTGAACCGCATAGACCAGCGTATAGCCGAAGCCGACAAGCTGGGCATGGATGTGGTATTTGTACCCAAAGCAAATGCCAAGGGCCTCAACACCGGCAGCTACAAGATAGAGGTGAAGACGGTGAACAAGGTGGAGGATGTGTATAAGATGTTGTTTTAAGTGGGCTCAATTATGCAATAGTACATGGCGCTTTGAATACCCGAAACGGTTCTTTTGTTCGAATACTATTGCTTGGGTTTCATAGTTGAAAATTAGAGTTGTACTTTTATTTGCCCCTAGCCCCGGCATATGAAATGACTGAAATGTGATTGTTTTTGCGGCCTCATCAATCCTCCGGAGATGAAGCTCGTTGTTACCTACCCCAATAAAGTCTTTGTTGCAAAAAATAGTGCTGTCATTTACCATCTTAAACTCCACTGAATCTGATATTGCATACATACTGTCTGGTGGTGTACGCGTTGAAAGAGTATCATATGCGGTACCGGACAATAGCTTTCCGCCTAAAATATTGGTGAGATTATTGACAACAACGTGTGTTAATTTTACCGTAGGTGCGGTTAAGTAAAAATCACTGCCATAGTAATAGAAGCCACTCGCACCATTAACATAAAAACTATCGGCAAGCGTGTGGTATTTATAACTATAAACCAACGTTTCTTGGGCTATGCGCTTATAAGTTTGGCTATGGCAAGAATAATGGACTGTATGTTGAATTGAGTCAATGACCTCAAGCGTTAACGTGTCCCGCAGAAAACCTAATACTGTAGTGTCATTTAACACTATTATTTTAAAGGTAAAAAAAGCATCCCCACAATCGGTGTAGCCGGAGTAATCGCAGCCTTGCCCTTCCCAAGTCCAATCACCCGCCATACCAGCCTGATATACACTTGCCGCAACAGGGTCGGGCGGAGGTGGTGGTGTGGACGATTGTTTCTTGCAACTGCCAATGCAGATGACTGCAACATGTAATACAAGTAAAGTTTTGAAGGGAGATGTAGGTTTCATATCAGCTGAAGGTGAGGATGTGTATAAGATGCTGCTTTAGGTTAGTTGGTGAGGCGGACATATTGTTTCTTACCATAAAATCTATACTCTTGCTCAAAAACAATCGCATCCGTTTCATAGTTATAGGTAACAATAGTATTACGATACGCCGAGCCAGGAATATGAAAGCTCTCCAGCGTAACGGTTTTCCTAAGCGCATCTTTAGCCTTAAAATGCAAAACGGCGTTACTACCATCGAGAATATTGGGGGAAAAAGACAACGTACTATCATCCACGAGGTAAAAATGCAAAGTATCTGAACGCGTATAAAAACTGTCAGGCGGAACACGCATCATAAAAGAATCGGAACCCGGTCCCGACAAAAGCTTATCTCCTGCAATAGCCGCGATTGCCCCAATACTGTTGCGGTCAATATGGGACTTAGTTGCACTAATTTGGAAGCTTTTGCTACTGCTTCCGGAGGAAGATCCATAAATTGCGCTAAAAGTGTCGATAATTGTCTGATTTTGATAATTATAGATCAGTAGCTCGTTATACCAACTGTAATACCAGTGCCATTCGCGCTTAAACGTTACAAGATGTTCAATCGAATCAATGGCTTGAAGTTTCAGTGTATCGTCGTATCCAAGTATAGTGCTATCATCTAAAACAGTAACCTGAAACGAAAAAAAAGCATCCCCGGAAGTTCCACCGGTTGCGCTATTTCCTCCATTGCCATGGCCCATCGCTATCCACGTACCAGCAAGCCCAGCCTGGTATACACTTGCCGCCACAGGATCGGGTGGCTTGGGTGGCGTGACGGACTTATTCTTCTTGCAACTGGTAATGCAGATGACTGCAACGAGTAATACCACTAAAGACTTGAAGGGAGGTGTAGGTTTCATATAGCTGAAGGTGAGGATGTGTATAAGATACTGCTTTAGTTGGTGAGCCTTAAATGTTTGCCGATGCCATAGCTGGAATCCTCTTGTGTAAAGATGATGGCGCCTGTTCCGTAGTTGTAGGTAACCCGGGTATAATCACCAAAATAATGAAAGTCCTCCATTATCAGTGTTTGCGCATGCATGTCTATTGTTTTAAAATGCAGGATGGTATCCTTGTCAAAGAAAGCAGGGGACACAGATATAGTGCTATCGTTCAAAAGATCGAAATGTACCGTGCCCGAGTAAGTGTAAAGGCTATCAGGTGGGACGCGGGGTTGGAAAAAATCAGAACCTACCCCAGACAGAACCTGGCTTCCGGCAATCCCAGCAATAGCGGTGGCAATCGTAGAAGTGATTTTTGACTTTTTCGCACTCACAAACCTCTCTCCAGTGCTACCATAACCGCCTGACGATATATTGCTAATCTCAAATGTGTCTACGATCGACTCATTCGCATAGTTGTAGATTAATTGCTCATTTGACCACTGATAAAAGGATGTCCAATGGTAAGTATAAATAGCTGTACGCTCAATGGAATCAATCGATTTTAGCGTAAGTATATCCCCCCTCATTCCCACAATTTGGGTGTCATTCACTACAGTGACTTTAAACGAAAAAAAGGCGTCTCCCTTAGAATAGCCGGGAGAATAATACGACCCACCCCATCCCGTCGCTATCCACGTACCAGCAAGCCCAGCCTGGTATACACTTGCCGCCACAGGGTCTGGTGGTGGTGTGGATGGCGTGACGGACTTATTCTTCTTGCAACTTTGCGCCAGCAACACCATTATACCTACCACTAAAAAAATAACACGTATCGACATAGATAGGTAACGGCTCACCCGCTAGGCTTATTATAAATGTACAAATTTGTTTTTAAATGCCAGGCGGTAGCAAAGGCATCTTTCATTGGGGTCATTGCATTTTTACATAACCACAATAAAACGGATCTGGACGTCTTTGTTCGAGAATGATAGCCTTCGTTTGGTAGTTGTATGTCAACGTAATAGCAGCATTCGAAAACCAATAAGGTTGATGGAATGCTTGAAATGTTATGGTTTTCGCTGTTTCATCCACCTCTTTAAAATGCAGTTCCTTCTCATTTATTAAAAAATAGTCCTTAGCACATAAAATAGTACTGTCGTTAAGCGCGGTAAATTCAACGGTGTCTGAAATAACATAAGTACTATCTCGCGGTGCCCGAATAACCAAGGTATCGTGTGCAACTCCGGAAAGCACTTTCTTTCCTACTATGTCGCCAATATTATTGGTCACAACGGCACTTAATTTATTAGCCGGGGCAACCAAATAAGTTTCTATAGCAACTGATGAAAAACTGGAAATGTTCTGCGATCTACACACATCCGATATCGTACGTGTTTGATAGTTATAAGTAAGTGCTTCCGAAGCAGAATGTTTGTAGGTGGAAACACTGTATGAAAAAACAACTTCATTCCGGTCTTCATCAACGCTGGTTTTTTTTAAAGTATCGCCCAGCCTGGCAATAACGGTTGAATTGTCCAGTACAGTTACCTTAAATGACAGAAATACCTCCCCGCAGCAAGTCGTCCGCTCAGTTGCGCAGCCGTGCCCTTTTGCGATCCAAACCCCATCAAGCCCCTTTACCATATCTGAGCTGTCAACCTTTGAAAATTTCCGGCAGGCCTGCAAAAAACACGCGACAACTACCAGAAATCCGAAAACCCGAAAAAAAATTGACCGCATATGAAATAGGATATAGCAAAGAATTAAACAATTATCTATTAAAGATAATGAAAATAGGCAGTATCAATGTCATAGGTCGCCTCCCCGCAAGCAATTTAAAGTGGCGGCTGGTGAAGTGGCAAATGTGAGTAAGATTATTTGTCCGAGTCCCTTAAATACTTCCCCACCTCAAAACACTTAACCCCCTCAACACAACGATATGAATCGGTGGAGTAGATGGCATCGACCTGGGCTATGTTGATGCCTTTGCTGAAGATACCGTGGCTTACTATAAGCACTACGTGTGCTGCGCCTACTGCTTTGAGCACTGCTGCTGTGCCGGTAAATGTGCCGCCACCGTCGCAAATGTCGTCTACTATAATGCACGTTTGCCCGGTAAGATCGGTGGCCGAGGTCTTGAAGCCGCTTAGCGCTCCCGTCTTCAGATCGCGCACCTTGGAGCATTCTACTATATTGTCGATGTCGAGATACTGCGCCAGCTTGTATATTTTCTTCAGCGCGCCGGCATCGGGCGATGCGATGCAGTAAGACGCTGGCTTATGAGTGGAGAGGTAGTCATCCACAGCATCTTTTACGAACCGGTGGTTGGTGACCGTATAAGAGCGGTCTATAACTGCAGTGGCCACTTCTGAGTGGGGGTCGAATATCAGCACTTTTTTGAAGCCGGCTCCGTTGATGATGCCAGCGATAACCTTTAGCGAGAAAGGCTCGCCATCCTGCATCACCCTATCCATGCGTGCGCCCATGAGGTAGCTTATGTGCAGCTCCACCCGCTCAAAGCCCTCGTAGCCGAGCACATTCTTTGCCAGCAGGGCCAGCAGCAGGTCGTTGGTGCTGGATATGCGGGTCACTATCGCTACATCATTACGCAGGTCTAAGCCTGCAAGGCTCGCCATGTCTACCTTCAGGTGCGGTTGCCCGTCGGGGAAGACCATGGTAGTGAACTTGATATCAGAGCGCTCAGGGTAGATGAAATTCAGTGTGGTCATACATGTCTGCCTTTATGGTTTGGGTATTGCTGTGCTACAACGCTGCTTTGCCAGTACTCTTTATTGCCGATATTCATAGCGGTAAGCTTGCCGTGAAAAGCCGCGCCGGTATCTACATTGTATACATTACCACCCTGCATAGGTACATCAATATCGTAATAGAGCGTAGGTGTATGGCCAATAAATATTTCACTAAAGCGCAGCAGGCGCTTCGGGTATAGCTTTGAAGTGCGTGGCATAGCGGGATCGATGCAGCGCGCGGTCTCCCACAGCGTTCGGTCCCACGAGTAGTTGCTGGGGTACGGTTCTTTATCGGGGCCATGCATAGAGGAGAAGCCTGCGTGGATGAACAGCCTGTTATCCGCATCGACATAATAGCCGCGCATGCGGTTGAAAAATTGCAGGTGCTCCTTTTTCTGCTCCTCATTGTAGTCGCAATAGCTCTGCACGGTAGCAGCGCCACCATGAAACAGCCATGTTTTGTCGGCCTCCTTACCACTCAGCCAGTCCTCGCACCAGGTATCATGATTGCCCCTGATAAAAATGCAGGGGTGCATATTTTCCAGCTGCAGCAGGTAATCGATCACCTGCGCACTCTCAGGCCAGCCATCTACATAGTCGCCCAGGAATATCAGCTGGTCTGCCGGCTGTAGGTCTATGAGGCCCATCACCTGCTGCAGCGCTGCAAAGGCACCGTGTATGTCACCTATTACGAATGTTCTTGCGTTCATAAGTTTGTTTGTATAGCCAGCCGCTGGGCCAGCTCTTCTATTTCACTACGCTTAGCCAAAACATCGAGCCATGCTACCGGAATTGTCTCACTGCCATACAGTATGCCTGCAAGCCCACCCGTAACGGCGGCTGTGGTATCGGTGTCGCTGCCGAGATTTACCGCTTTCAGCACGGCCTCACTATAGCTATTGGTATGCAATATACACCACAGCGACGCCTCGAGTGTTTCTATTACATAGCCACCCGAATATACTTCGTCAACCTTAAGATATTCCACGGGGTTCAAATCGTAGTTGCCAACACTAAACGACAATACTCTATGAAACTTATTGAGCTCTTCCTCAGTACAAATTGATTGTTCTTTTATAAACTGCAACACCACGAGCCGCGTTTCGGTTAAGGCTTTCATTTTATCTCTGCCCATCAGCAACAGACGTGCATATTCTAGGTAGATAAAACATGCCAGCACAGAACGGATATGCCGGTGCGTAACAGATGAAACCTCCCGGCTATAAGCAAAGCGTTCCGCTACCGGCATATCCCTTACATAGAATACCAGCGGCAGTATACGCATGAGCGATCCGTTTCCATTGCTGTATTCGTCGCTGCCACCGGCGAGCAACGGATTCGCACCGAGCGATAACTTCTGTATGGCAGCCGCAGTAGCAATGCCAATATCAAATACACTTCCCCGGGCTGTCCAGAAGCCATGCTCCCGCCAGTTTACAAAATAGCCTCCAAGCGTAGTAAGGCTGTAGGGCCTGCACAACATTTCGGCAAGGCAGAGCGTCAGTGATGTATCATCAGACCATGTACCCGCTTTTTGATTGTGTGCCCCACCCTCGCGCATGCCGGCTACTGGGTTGTCATCTCTCATCCCACGCGAGACAAACTCTACCGGTACACCAAGCGCATCGCCTATGGCTACGCCCAACAAAACATCTTTTACAAAGTTTCTATTCTCCATGGTCAGGAAAGTTTATGTATAAAACAGGCACGTTATCAGTAAGCCATACACCGTTTGCAGAAAGATAAAACGTTCCGCCATTGCGGTGCATCTCGCCACTGTTTATTGTAAGTATCATAGGCTTGCCATGCCGCGCACCTACTTTTTCTGCTGTAGCCATATCGGCACTCAGATGCACATGTTGCCGCTTCATCGCTCGCAGACCTTCATGCCCTATATTTTGCAATGTCGCAGCCACAGTGCCGTGATACAACTGTTCAGGCGGCTGCACTGCTTCAAACTTCATATCCACTTCTACAGAATGTCCCTGGTTGGCCCTGATGCGTAACTTGTCTTCGCTGAAGGCAAACCGCTGCTTACTGTTTGTTGCAACGATCTCCTCCAATTCGGTCAATGTCACGGCCTCATTGTGCTGTTGCAAGGCAGTAAGCAGTTCGCTAACTGCCACCCAACCGTTCTCATCGAGGGTTATGGCTATGGTTTGCGGGCTATGCCGCAGCACCAGGCTTAGCAGCTTACTGGTGTGTGTTTTGTGTTGCTCTGTCATGGTTGTTATTTTGTTACGCACCTAATGATTGCAGCCGCAGCTTGTCTCTGACCTGCATCAAGGCGTAGCCCAGCAGGTTATCGCCCCGCCATTGCTCCGGGTTTGTTATGTGTTTATTGTCTTTAGCCATACCTATACCCCATACTGGGTCTACAGGACTGGCCTCTACTAGTATGCTATCGCCCGTACCTAGCAGGAAAGCTTTCAGCTCCGGGTGCTGCGAAAACTTATGCAGGTTACCCTGGCAAACCGTATCGAACTTTATTGTATCCCATTCGGATGGGTTAAAGTTTTTTACTTGCCTTCCCAACTGCTTCGCCTCTTTCGGATCAAGCGTATTCAAAATAAGGGCGGCGGTCTCCCCGTCCCCGGCTTGCAGTGCTTTCTTATGCATCATCCAATGCTCGGCAGTTGCATACCTGGTGCCCTCCATTTCGAATGCTGACAACCACCATTGGCTTAAGCAGCTTTTTGTAATGCTGCCATCTGCGGAGGGCTTGTGCCCCCAGAAAAATACATAGGTGTATTCTTCATCGCGGCGATATTTTTCTATTAACCAACTATTATTGTAAGTCATTGTTGTTTGAGTTTTAGAAGAACCTTACTAACCGAGCTATCCGCTGGCAACACAAACCCGTCGCCAAAAAATGCTTTCGTTATTACTATCTCTCCATGTATATGTGCATTGAATTCCGGCAGCGTTTCGGCAGGTATCCATAGCTCATCGTGCAAGTTGCCGCCTACATTTTGCACTGCGTACTGCTGCAGGTAAGCAGCATCTACATCAAACGCTGTTACCAGTCCGCAATAGCCTGAGAACTCGTCCTGCGTGTTCCATTGCTGTGCTATCTGCGCTGCATACGCTTCATTGAGCACGGGGTAAAATATGGGCTGCCATTCCAGCCTTGGTGGAAAAGCTTTCCATCCTGCTGCCGCTATCAGCTCCAGCTCTTTGATACCTACGGGCCTATATAGCCGCTGTGTCCCTGATGCCTGCATACATTTGTTCTTTACCTGCTATCGTTGCCATTATCCTTGTCCTGATCTCAGCAAGGCTTTGGTCTACCATCAATGTTCCATCTTTAAATACTGTTTTCAATTCTCCCTGCATTTCCTCCTCCCAGCTGCACTGGTCTTTGAGCGCCAATGTGCCATCTTGCTGTTTGTACACCTGCAGCAGTCCTCGCGCCGACTTTTTTGTGCCGTCATCGGTCTTCGGGTTTTTAAAGATATCCCTGCCCACGCCATTGACCTCGCCGTATGTGGCCTTCATGGCAAAGCCAAATGTATCGCGGGTTACATACTCGTAGGTAAATGAGCCCAGGCCCAGCACCACGTTGTAGCTGGCGAAGCCTTTGCGCTTTAATCCTTCCAGTATAGCTACCTGCTTTTCCGCAGTAATACCATCGCCATATATGAGGCCTACATGGCTATCAAGCAGCTTATAGCCACGCTCAGTTATGGTGCCGCCAAATGTTTCCCACATACATTCTATAGCACCCTTGTATTCAGGGCTCCCCGGCACCGCGTCGCTATCGCCTACAACTATTTTTATAGGGTCGCCACTATCCGGCCGTATCACCACTTTACCATTGCGGGCGGTTATCTTATCTTTTAGAGCAGGGAGATACTCCGTCATCACCTGCCAGAAGTCCCATGTGTCGCTGACTATTGATACGATACCTGCGGGGTACACTTTTGTGATCAGCCGCTCGAAGGTTTGCAATTCTCCCTCCTCGCCACCCATGCACATAACGCTGTGCTCAGTGGCAGATACTGAGCCGCCTATCAGCTCCTTCGTACAATCAGCATTATAGTACTCCTCCAGGAAGTCGATGGCAGGTATAGTATCAGTGCCGGTGAAGCACAGCAGGTGCGCGGCCCCGCTTATCAGCGCATCCTCCATACCGCTCATGCCGCGGAAAGAAAAGTCGTGTCCCTGCCATGGTATAAATGAATGGTCGCTGCCCACTGTGCCATTGGCATATTGTGTAAAGGTGCGCAGGTATTGGTAAGCAGTAGTTGCCGAGGTGCATGGCTTCCATATTATATTGCTGAGCATGGTCTCCAGCATATTGGTAAGCCAATAGAAATCAGGGTGGGTGTTCTTTATCGTGAACACCGGCACCTTCATAGGCACAAGCGTACCTTCGGGTAATGCCTTTATCTCCAGTGGCAGGTAGCCAAGGTCGTGCAGTGCTGCGACATGATCGTAGGTGATGCTGCCCTTGCCCAGGTAGTTATCTATGCGCCGGGCATAGTCTTGCATCACCTGCTCTTTGGGAAGGTTAAAGAAATTTTCTGTGAATTGCTTTACCATGTACTCCTTGATAAAGTACTGCATACCGAAGAATACTATTTCGCTTTGCTTCGGATCTCTTGCTTTGCGTGGCGTGAGGTTAGAGTATACAAGCGTTGTTCCTTCAGGGTATTGAAACTTGTGGCCTACCTTATAGCCATCTTTCAGGATCATTGGTGATAGTTTCATTGCTGTTGAATATTTAGTTGAAAATTATTTTGCTTTAGCTTCTTGTTAAACTTATAGAGATCCGGCTGGCGGTTTTTTACACCTTCGCGCTTTATGCCGGTGTTGATGATGAAATCCGCATCCAGTATCTTCCTGCTGAAGTTGCGCCGGTCGATCTCCGTACCAAGTATGCACTCATACAGCTGGTGCAGCTCACTCATAGTGAACAGGTCATCGAGCAGTTCAAAGCCCACGGGGAAGTAGAGTATCTTACTTCTCAGCCGCCTAAGCGCAGCAGCGAATATCTTCTTATGGTCGAATGCCAGCTTAGGCATCTTTTGCACCTCGAACCATTTTACGTCATTCGCCATAGTGCCTGCTACCACCTTAAACCTAGCCGGATTGATAAGCGAATAGTAGGCAACCGATACTACCCTGCCACGCGGATCGCGCATGGGGTCATCAAATGTGTATAGCTGTTCGAGGTATAGCTTCGCAAGGCCCAGCTTACTTTCTAGTATGCGTGTGCAGGTCTCTTCAAAAGTATCATCCATTCTCACGAAGCCCCCGGGCAGTGTCCATTCGTTTTTAAAAGGCTCCTCATTTCTATTCAGCAGCAGCACACTCAGCTTGTTATCCTCGTAGCCGAAAACAACAAGGTCTACTGCCAGCGAGGGCTTCTTGTAGGAGGCAAATGCGGTCATTTTAGTTTGTGTTATTATGACACAAAGTTAGCGTATAGTTTTTGATAGTGCCAAATAAATCTGAAAAAGGTTGTTTTCACTGCTGTAAATTTGCGGGGGGTCAATTCAAAATTGTATGAGCGCTATTCTTTTTCAAACCATCGACTGGAACTCTGTGGAGGCCGTAGAGCATCCCGGGCTTACCGGCAAAGCCTGGTGGCGGACTATGCAGTATGCCGGGCTGCGCATAAGACAGGTAGAATATTCGCCGGGCTACACTGCCGACCACTGGTGCCAAAAAGGACATATTGTTCACTGCATCGCCGGCTCACTGGTGAGCGAGCTGGAAACCGGTGAGGCGCACCTACTGAGCGAAGGGATGACCTATGTAGTGACGGATGAGGCAAGTTCGCATAGATCAGTGTCAGAGCATGGGGCAAGGCTGTTGATTGTGGATGGGGAGTTTTTGAAGGGGGGTGGGTGAGGTATAACTGGCCTCATCCCTACAAATGAAGTCCGTTAATGGCGGAATAACCGCACGATCAGCACAATGATGACGATAAGGAACATAAATATCGATATACGGTTCATGCCGTTCATGAGCTTTATATCGATGTTTTTGGGATCGTTAGGATCGCGTTTGCGGATATATAAATAAGTAAGCACCTGCTGCCAGACTCCCTGTTTCATCACTAAATATTGCTTTTAATAAAGTTACGTAAAAATTTAGGGGAATAAGTATATTTGCAACCCATTGCAGGGGAATTAGCTCAACTGGTAGAGCGCTTGCATGGCATGCAAGAGGTAACCGGTTCGACCCCGGTATTCTCCACAAGCTTTAAATCGCCCCCGGGCGATTTTTTGCATTTAGTACTAACCTCCCTGCTTTCGCACATACTTCGTCAGTATCACTATCACCTGTCCTTCTATCTTGCCCTCTATTTGTTCGGTGTTGCCTTCTACGAGGCGTATGTTCTTTACTACGGTGCCCATTTTGGCATTTAGGGTGGTGCCCTTTACATCCAGTGACTTTGTGAGTACTATGGTGTCGCCGGTGTTGAGCACAGTGCCGTTGCTGTCTTTATGCAGGTCTGCAGCGCCGTCGTTGTCATGGTCGCCGGTAGCTTTTGCCCAGGCCAGCTTCTCATCGTCCAGGTACATCATATCCAGTGCTTCCATGGCCCAGCTTTCATTCCGCAGCCTGTTCAGCATGCGCCAGCTCACTACCTGCACTCCCGCCACTTCGCTCCACATGCTTGTGGGCAGGCATTGCCAGTGCGCGCTGTCCAGCTCTTCTTTCTTTTCTACCTGGGCTATGCATTTGTCGCACAGTAGTATGCAGTTCTCTTCGGTCTGCCGGTCTTGCGGCAGCACTTCGTAGAGTTTCAGTTTGTTGTCAGAGCTGCATAGCTCACATTTATTTTCGCTCCGCTTTGCCAGCTGTTCTTCAAGCTTCATAGTGTATGGTTGAGGTGGCGAAGATAATTCGTTTGTTGTGCACCTGCACTTATCCTCATCATGGCAGCGTTGTAGTATTTTCGCAGCCATGATCACCATCTACGGTATTAAGAATTGCGATACTATGCAGAAGGCTATTAAATGGCTTAATGCAAACAATATTCCCTACACGTTTCACGACTATAAGGAGGCTGGCATAGACAAGGCTACGATAAATAACTGGCTGCAATACCTGCCGCTCGACAAAGTGGTGAATAAGAACAGCACTACCTACAAGGAGCTGCCCGAAGAAGACCGCGCGGCTATAAGCAGCAAGCCCAAAGCCATAGCCCTAATGATGAAGCACAACTCTGTTATAAAGCGCCCGTTATGGGACTTTGGCGACAATACCTTCTTGCTGGGGTGGAATGAGCCTGAGCTTGCTAAGAAGCTGCTGCTATCGTAAAGAAGAACGTAGCCCCTTTGCCCTCTTCTGCCTCGGCCCATATGCGCCCGCCATGCTTGGTGATTATAGCGGCAACTATAGAGAGGCCAAGCCCTGTGCCTTCATACTCTGAGGTACTGTGCAGCCGCTGAAAGACCTGGAAGAGCTTGCCGGCATACTTCATACTGAAGCCTGCGCCGTTGTCTTTTACAAAATACACGGTTTCGCCGGCGGTAATTGTAGCACCTACATGTATTGCCGGGGCGGGTGTTTTAGAAGAATATTTTACAGCGTTCGAGATCAGGTTAAAGTACACCTGGTGTATCAGCAGCGCATCAGCATGCACTGGCGGCATATCGCCCACTTCAAATGTGGTGCCCGGCACTGTCACATCTTGCAGCTCTGCTATTACCGACTTTGCCATTTGAGGCATATCCACCGTTTCTTTTTTGATATTCGTTTTGTTCAGCTTCGAGAACTTCAGCAGATCATCGATCAGCTGTATCATCCTTCTGCTGGTTTTAGAGATTGTGGTCAGCAGCTTGCCGCCATCGTCTCCAAGCTGGCCTGAGTAGTTACGGTCCAGCAGCTCTGCAAAGCCATCTATCACGCGCAGCGGCGATTTAAGGTCATGCGAAGCAGAATAGGTGAACATCTCCAGGTCCTGCTCTATGCGCTTGCGCTCTGCTACCTCTTCCACCAGGCTGGTGTTTGCAAGTTGTATCTCCTGCGCCCGCTTATATATCTCTACTTCCATAGCGTCTGCCTTCGCTACAAGCTCATTATGCTTTTTGTCTTTTATATCCTGGGTGTTCCTCAGTGTCACATACTCGGTCACATCTTCCACCCGGTGAATGATGTACATCACCTCTCCTGCGCTGTCAAGCACCGGCGTGTTGAGGGGGCTCCAGTACTTTATCACAAAGCTGCCATTCGGGCGGCGTATGTCGTATTGCTGCACCGCCATGGTATGCGGAGCCCGATTGGCCAGCACTGACTGCAGCGAAGCCCTGAGGTTAGTAGTGCCTGTGGCCTGCTTATCATCGGGATTATCCGGGAAGACCGTGAAAAGATTTTGGCCGATAATACCCTCGCGGGTGGTCATTGTTGCCTGCAGGTAAGGGTCGCTTACCTCTACAATCGTATAGTCTGGCAGCAATATAAGATACAGGCCCGGCAGTGAGCGGAATAAAAGCTGGTAGTCATTTGATGGGAAGCTGTTCACTTAGTATGATTGCGCCTTGTAGCCTGGAATATAATCCACCAAATATAACAGGAATAATCCACTAAATAAACGAAAATATATAGCGGATGCAGCCACGGGTGCGGATGTAAGGTATATCATGGAAATGTATTAGCAATAATTAGGTGATACTCAGCCGTATGGTTTTGCAGCAATAAGGGCCGGTGAAAATGAAATTATTTCTGCATTGCTGCGTTATGAATAATGTGATGGGAATAAATGGCGCATATGCTCAATCACACAATAAATCCTTACTTTGTAACAACATACATCCCCCTGATGCAACTACAAGCCAACACCTCACTTAAGCCATACAACACCTTTGGAATAGATGTGCCTGCGGAATTTTACGTAGTGATCAATGACCTCGACGAACTGCAGGATGTGGAGGAGCTTACCTACACCAAGCATGTGCTGGGCGGTGGCAGCAACATATTGCTGACGCAGCCTGTAAAGGGACTGGTGCTGCACAACAACATGAAGGGGATAACGGTGGAGCGGGAAAATGACGAGCATGTGTGGCTGAGCGTAAGCTCGGGAGAGGTGTGGCACGACCTGGTGCAATATGCCATACAGCACAACCTGGGCGGCATAGAGAACCTGGCGCTGATACCCGGCACGGTGGGCGCCTCGCCCATGCAAAACATTGGCGCGTATGGCGTAGAGGCAAGAGAAACGATAGAGAGTGTCACCTTTTGGCACAGGCAGGATAAGACGTTTGTTACCTACAGCAACGCTGAGTGCAGGTTTGGCTACCGCGACAGTGTGTTCAAGCATGAGCTGAAGGATAAGGCGTTCATCACATCGGTAGTGTACAAGCTTAGCAAACGGCCGAAGTATAATGTGAGCTACGGTGCCATAGAGCAGGAGCTCACAGGCATGGGCGTAACCGAGCCATCGGTAAAGGCCATAGCACAGGCGGTAATAAACATACGCACCAGCAAGCTACCCGACCCTAAAGACATTGGCAATGCCGGCAGCTTCTTCAAAAACCCTACAATAAGCAAGGAGCTATACGACCAGCTGCACATAAAGTACGATACCATCCCCAGCTTTAAGGTAAGCGACGAGCTGGTAAAAGTGCCCGCTGCATGGATGATAGAGCAATGCGGGTGGAAAGGCTATAAGAACGGAGATATTGGCGTACATGCAAAGCAGGCGCTGGTGCTGGTAAATTATGGCAACGGCAAGGGTGCAGACATCTGGAAACTATCGGGCGACATTGTGGACTCCGTGCAGGAGCGCTTTGGTGTGGAGCTGGAGCGGGAGGTGCAGGTGTGGTAAACCCCAAACCCCCGTCCGACCGGGTCATCCGGGCGGGCCTAAAGGAGCTTTCTCTGCGCGAGTGGGAGTGCCTAATTCAGCCATAGCGGGCAAAATAGGTATAAACAGAACGTTACTCGATCAATACAAAACCGGTTTGAAACACCCATCAGCTGCATAGGCTAAAAAAATTGAAGATGCTATTCATTCACTGGCGGAGGAATCAGGGAAAGTGAAGCTGGTGGCATAAGTGTCAAGTCTTCTAATTTTCGTTACTTGCATTCATCCATCTTCCGTTCTACCAACTCCTCTGTTTTTTCATCCCACGTGTAGCAATGCTCTTCTATTAGTATGAGTTTGTTTTGAACTACTTTATAGGTTGCCGTGGTCTGTGTACGCCCGGCACAGCAGGAGTTTCTTTCGAAGACCTTTTTTGCAACGAAATCGAAATCGAGGGACACGCCCTCCCAACCACTATTAAAATATTTGTGGGTTTTGGGGTCGTACAAAAAGTAGAGGCTGGTTGTATTCGGACCAGCATAACTCTGTTCGAACAGCGAAAAATCGGGATTGCCGTCAAAATTAAAATCACCTATAGAAATACTATTGATGCCCATAAGCTGACACTCAACAGAAATATGTTGTATTAATTTATCGGTCTTTTTTTCTAAGATTTTGACGCCGGTAACTCGTGGAGGCGCTTGCTCACTTTCAGTTGCAATCAACAGTTTAAAATAGAGATCCTTAAGGGATACAGACTGAATAATCTCATGAGTTGTGCCTTGAATGCCGGCGTCAGCATCAAATTCTTTTATTAACCGGATGTCGAGTTTTTTGTTTGTTCTTAGCTCCGTCCAGGTACCGATAAGCTCTTGCTTATTTTACTATAACTGGCGAACTGCAATATTGCGACAGAGTCTCCTTTTTTGCCTCTTTCAAAGAGTGTTAATTCAGTACCTACTAGTCGACCATTGATCTCAATGGGTTCATCAAAATTCTTATAGCTATATATTGCCCTCGCATCGCCATCAGAATAGACATCTGTAATGAGCTCGACAGGGAATTTACCGATTGTACCGTGATAGTTAATCTGTCCAAATAATACGGTGACTTTTAATAATAGGGCAATAAGGATCAACTTTCTCATCCTATAAAGTTAGCTGCTTAGCTGATGCTGCGAAATACCTGTTTACTCCCCCCATTTATACCCACCCGCATCCAGCCCCGCCAGCTGCAGCACACGGTGGATGACCGTGTACGCTACATCATCAAAGGTTTTGGGTATGCTGTAGAATGATGGCGTCGCAGGGCATATGATGCCACCCGCTTCTGTAACAGCCGTCATATTTCGGAGGTGTATGAGGTTGTAGGGTGTTTCGCGTACTACACAGATGAGCTTGCGGCGCTCCTTCAGCATTACATCGGCGGCACGGGTCACGAGGTCGTTGCTGATGCCGCCGGCTATTCGTCCCAGGGTGCCCATGCTGCAAGGGCATATGATAAGCGCGTTATAAGATGAGCTGCCCGAGGCAATGGGCGCCATAAAGTCGTTCTTATCCCACTTCTTAAAAGGCACTTGTTCGTAGTCCTTATTGCCCAGCTCGTGCTCCCATACGGTGCGCGCGTTATCGCTCCACACTACGCCTACCTCTGCTACCTGGTCTTTGAGCCGTTCCAGGTGTTGCAGCAGCACTTTGGCATAGATAGCACCACTGGCACCGGTAACTGCAACGGCTATTTTTATCATAATTTTAAGGTCTACCGGGCAAAACTACATGGAATAATTGTAAATTCGTTTCTTTAAACAGATCTAGATGAAAGGAGTGATACTCACAATACTTTGCGCCCTATCCGTAAGCACATATGGCCAGGTGAAAACTACTACCGCTAAAACGGCTACCGCTAAAAAGACATCTGGCGATGTGGTGTTAAAAACCACCACCACTACAACCACTACTACTAGTGCGGTAAAAAACACTGCCCCGGTAAAGAAAAGGCCGGTAAAAGCAATTGCCACCCTTCCGAAGGCTACTGCTAATGCTACAAAGCCAACTACTGCTACGGAAGTAAATGTGGCCGGAGGGGAGATACACTGGATAACATCTATAGACGAGCTGCAGGCCAAAATGGCGCAGCAGCCACGCAAGGTAATAGTAGATATGTACACCGAGTGGTGCGGCTGGTGCAAGAAGATGGATGCCGCCACCTACACAAATCCTGCCCTGGTGAAGTATGTGAACAACAACTTCTACGCTGTAAAGTTTGATGCTGAGCGCCAGGATACCATACACTTCCAGGGCAAAGACTTCTATTTCTTTCCGCAATACAAGGCAAATGGTTGGGCTATAGAGCTGATGAAAGGCTCTATGTCTTACCCTACAACCATATTCATGACTGAGAATTTCCAGAACCCCACTCCTATACCTGGCTACCGCGATACAAAGGAAATGGAAATGTTCCTCACATATTTTGGTGATAATGCTTACCGCCGCCAAACGTTTGAGGCTTACACAAAGCAGCATACACCAAATTGGGACAAGGGTATAAGGGTTGATGTGTCGTCACCGGCAGGGCATTAGAACGCCTCATTTATCTGAACTACATCACAAGGGGAAGCCCCTTTAGGGGTTTGGGGTTATATACTTCATATCCGTCTGGTAAAACTTGCAGACAGGTTTCAAACCACATACCTCGCACTTAGGGCGCCGGGCTACGCATATGTAGCGGCCATGTAGTATCAGCCAGTGGTGGGCTATGGCAATTAAGTCTTTTGGCAGGTTGGCCAGCAGCTGCTGCTCGGTTTGCAGCGGTGTTTTAGCCTTGCTGGTGAGCCCTATACGCGCCGAAACGCGGAAAACGTGTGTATCTACCGCCATACCCGGCTGGCCATATACTACTGATACAATTACATTAGCAGTCTTCCTGCCCACGCCCGGCAGCAGCACCAGGTCGTCCATATTATCGGGTACTGTACTATTAAACTTCTCTACCAGCATCCTGGCCATGCCCAGCAGGTGCCTGGTCTTATTATTGGCAAAGCTTATGCTGCGGATAAATGGCTCCACATCGTCAAACTCCGCCTTTGCCAGTAACTCTGCCGTCGGAAACCGCTGAAATAAAGCAGGTGTTACCATATTCACCCGCTTGTCGGTACACTGGGCTGAGAGTATTACAGCCACCAGCAACTCATACGGATCAGTATAGTGCAGCTCCGTTTCCGCCTCAGGCATATTTTTCTGAAACCAGTCTATCACGAACGTATATCGCTCCTTTTTAGTCATTGTGCCAAAAGTACTATTTGGGTCAAAGATATAGGCCTGCCTTACAGCAAAATGACAAACATTACGTTTCGAATTATCTGTTTGTGAACGGTATGATAAGATTAAAATGAACGCCGATACTTATTAGTAGTTACGTTTGCATTTTCGCGGCATAACTGTAACTTTGTATATTCCATTAACAAGAGTCTAAGCAAGGAAGCTATAATATGAATCTTTTATTGCAGGCAGCGGACCATAGCACCCCGCTCAATTATTTTCCTATAGCCTTACAGTTAGTCATCGCCATAGGGTTTATAGTAGTAATGATGGGTGTCACCCATATGCTGGGGCCCAAAAGAAAGACCCAGGATAAGCTGATCAATTTTGAGAGCGGTATCCCCTCGGTGGGCAATGCCCGCCAGCCCATGGGTATCAAGTATTTTCTTGTAGCTATCCTGTTTGTGTTGTTCGATGTAGAGGTGATCTTCTTCTACCCTTACGCGGTCAATTTCCGTTACTTGGGGCAGGAAGGATTTTTAGAGGTGGTGCTTTTCGTAGCTTTTTTCCTTTGCGGGTTTATTTATATAGTAAAGAAGGGTGCTCTTGACTGGGAAGATTAAGAAAAACTAAAAGGTAAAAAATTAAAAAGTAAAATGCTCGTGTTGCTTAAATATCTATAACATGACAGATACGCAGAAACCTTATGATCTGAAAAAGCGATGTTATTTATTTTCACGTGGTTTAATAGATTTCATTAAGGTTACTGAATACGAGCGGATACATTTTTCATTGTTTGACCAATTATTGAGATGTGGAACATCGATAGGGGCGAATGTAGTCGAGGGAAGTTCCGGGTCTTCTAAAAAAGACCTAATAAATTTCTACCACATCGCGTTGAAGTCTGCAAACGAAACAAAATATTGGCTTTGCCTGTTAAGAGATAGCGGCCTGGCAGACAGAATAGAAGTAAATGAGTTAGTACAAGAGGCGGATGAACTATCTAAGATCGTTGCTTCCAGCATAATAAAAATGAAAAAACGATTAGGGTTTTTACAGTTTCTGTGTTTTTGATGATGTGAGTTTTTAGTTTTTAAATTTTAGTTTTAATTTTTTATGCGTCCAGTACAATATAATACTAAGGTGAAGATGGTGGAGATACCCGAGGGGTACTCCGGTGAAGGTTTTCATGCTACCTCGTTTGATAAGGTGGTAGGGCTTGCCCGTGCAAATTCGCTGTGGCCGCTGCCCTTCGCTACGTCGTGCTGCGGTATCGAGTTCATGGCAACCATGGGGTCCAACTATGACCTGGGCCGCTTTGGCGCAGAGCGTATGGGCTTTACGCCACGCCAGTGCGATATGCTGCTGGTAGCAGGAACTATAGCAAAGAAAATGGCCCCGATATTGCGCCAGGTATACCTGCAGATGGCAGAGCCAAGGTGGGTGATAGCCATAGGCGCATGCGCATGCACAGGCGGTATATTCGACTCTTACCCTGTGCTGCAGGGCATAGACCAGGTAATACCTGTAGATGTATATGTGCCGGGTTGTCCGCCAAGGCCGGAAGGTATACTTGACGGCATACTAAAACTGCAGGACATCGTAAAGAACGAGAGCCTGCGCCGTCGTAATACTGAGCAGTATAAGGGATTGCTGGAAAGCTACGGGATACAATAGAGGCCCCTCCCGGCCTCCCTCGTGAGCTTGTCGAACGGGGGGAGGAGATGATACCGGGCCATTAATAATCTTCCCTGTGGAAGTAAGCGTGGATCAATGACAAACGAAATTATAAAAGAACAGCTGGCAGGGCAATTTGGTGAGCAGATCACCGAATGGGAAGCGCCATTTGGCATGCTCACCTTCAGGGTGGCCCCAGAGGCAAACCTGAAAGTGATGCAGTACCTGTACGACAATGAGCAAATGGGCTTCAGGTTTATGACCGACCTTACTGCCGTACACTACCCTGAGCGCAAGGGCGAAGAGCTGTGCGTGGTATATCACCTGCACAATATGAGGAACGGAGTACGCGTACGCATGAAGGTATATGTGCCGTCCGATAAGCCCGATGTATTCACTGCATCGCAGCTGTTCTCAGCTGCTAACTGGATGGAGCGGGAAACGTATGACTTCTTCGGGGTGAACTTTATTGGTCATCCTAACCTGATACGCATACTCAACGTAGATGAAATGGACTACTTCCCTATGCGTAAAGAGTACGAGATGGAAGACCCCACGAGAAGGGATAAGGATAATGAAATGTTTGGAAGGTAAAAGCCTCTCCCGACCTCATCGTGAGCTTTTGTCGAACGAGGAGAGGAGGTGGAACGCAGCAATAAAAAACAATTCTCTACCAAGGAGTAACAGGGAGCAATGGAAATACAACCGCATCAGCAACATCATATAAAGCTTTCTGAGGAATCCCTTCAGAAGCAGACCACCACGCTTAACCTGGGGCCTACGCACCCTGCCACGCATGGTGTGTTTCAAAACATAATGGAGATAGATGGTGAGCGCGTGCTGGAAACAGTACCGACCATCGGCTACATACACCGGGCATTTGAAAAAATAGCAGAGCGCAGGCCCTACTACCAGATAACGCCTCTTACCGACAGGCTCAACTATTGCTCGGCCCCCATCAACAATATGGGCTGGCACATGACCATAGAGAAGCTGCTGGGGCTGAAGCTGCCTAAGCGCGTAGAGTACCTGCGCGTCATCATCATGGAGCTATCGCGTATTGCCGATCACCTGGTGTGCAACTCGGTGATAGCGGTAGATACCGGCGCCCTTACGCCTTTCACCTACGTATTCCAGTACAGGGAAAAGATATACGAGATATTTGAAGAGATCTGTGGCTCACGCCTCACTACCAACATTGGCCGCGTAGGTGGTTTCGAGCGCAATTTTACCCCTGCCGCCTGGACCAAGCTGCGCGATTTTATGGCCAGCTTCCCAAAAGTGTTGAAAGAGTTTGAAGGCCTGCTTAACCGTAACCGCGTATTTATGGACCGCTGCATAGGCGCGGGGCCTATCAGCGGGGAGCGTGCGCTCAACTATGGCTTCACCGGGCCTAACCTTAGGGCAGCCGGCGTAGACTACGATGTGCGTGTGGCCCAGCCATACTGTTCTTACGAAGACTTCGACTTTAAGATACCGGTAGGAACCGTAGGTGATGTATATGACCGCTTCATGGTGCGCAATGGCGAGATGTGGGAGAGCATGAGCATCATAACGCAGGCACTGGAGAAGATAGAAAAGATAGAGCGGGAGTTCCCCGACCAAAGGGAGGTATTCTATGCCAAGGAAGCAGAGAAATTTCATATACCGGCTAAAGAAGACGTGTATACCAAAATGGAGGCGCTGATATGGCACTTTAAAATGATAATGGGCGAGATAGATGCACCGGCCGGTGAAGTTTATCATGCAGTAGAAGGTGGCAATGGTGAGGTAGGATACTACCTGATAAGTGATGGAGGCCGTACGCCATACAGGCTGCACTTCCGCAGGCCATGCTTCATCTACTACCAGGCATATCCTGAGATGGTTAACAACGGCCTGCTGAGCGATGCGATAATAACGCTGAGCAGCCTGAATGTGATAGCGGGAGAGCTGGATGGGTAATGAGCTCCGGTAGCGGAGACAACAATTTTTTATTAAAAGTTTTTGGCCTTGCGCCATTGGTTATGATAAAATTCTCAGAGGAAAAATTAAAGAAGGTAAAGGAAGTCATAGCACGCTACCCGGAAGGGAAGCAGAAAAGTGCGCTGATACCTTTGCTGCATATGGCCCAGGATGAGTTTGGCGGCTGGCTCGATACGCCGGTGATGGACTACGTGGCCGAGATACTCAACATACTTCCCATAGAGGTGTATGAGGTGGCTACGTTCTACACCATGTTCAACACGAAGCCTGTAGGTAAGTACCTGCTTGAGGTATGCCAAACAGGCCCCTGTATGCTCAATGGCAGTGATGAGATCATAGACTACATAAAAGAAACGCTGGGCATACAGGCCGGGGAAACTACGCCTGACGGATTGTTTACCCTGAAGCCCGCAGAGTGCCTCGGCGCATGCGGCTACGCACCTATGATGCAGTTGGGCAAGACATTCAGGGAGCACCTGACCAAAGAAAAAGTAGACCAGATAATAGCAGAGGCGAGGGCAAAAGCAAACTAACCATATGTCGTTCGATTTGTCGTTAGCGTTTATATTATCGGGTAAGCCGAAGCGCGTGATGCAGCTGCTCACAGACCCGAAGCTGATAAGAAAGTGGAGCGGTGAAGACGCAGTGCTGGAGCCGGTAGAAGGAGGGAGGTTTGAAATGTTTGATGGCTGGGTGAAAGGAACAGTGCTGAAAGTAAGTGCAAATGAACTTGCCTACACCTGGAAACCTGCAGACTGGTCCGAGGAAACAAAAGAAACAGAAGTTCATTATTTACTGGAGGAGGATGCGGCGGGAACAAAGGTGAGCATAAGGCACACCGGGTTTCCGAATGAAGATGAAATGAAAAGCCACAAAGCCGGCTGGACAGACTTCTTCTTCGACCCGCTGGAGGATTTTATATTGATAATAGATAAAAGCTAAACGGGAAACATTATGGGCACGCAAAAATATCATTTCCCAATATTGATCGAACAGGATGAGGACGCCGTATACATCGTTTCATGCCCGGTATTTAAAGGGTGTCATTCTTATGGAAAAACGGTAGATGAGGCTATGAAAAATATTCAGGAAGTAATTGAGATGTGTTCATCTGAAGAATTAAACTAGTAAATAATAGAGGTTGCGGGGCTTAGTTACGATAGTGTTTTTAATGTTAGGTTCATTATCATTCGCACAAACAGCGGACACTAAAAGCCTGTTGAGCGCAGTTGCAGATTTCGACAATGCACTCATCAATGCAGACTCTACAGCGCTGAAGCAATTGCTAAGCGACAAAGTATCATACGGCCACTCAAATGGCTGGGTAGAAACAAAGAAGGAAGTAATAGCCGACCTGTATAACGGGAAGCTGGATTATAAGAAGATCAGCGCGAGTGATATAGAAGTGAAAACCGAAGGCAGCACCGCATGGACAAGAATGGTAGCAGATATAGATGTGCTGATGGATGGCAGGGAACTAAACTTTAAGCTGAAGGTATTGCAGGTGTGGGTATGGAAGAATAAGCGCTGGCAGCTGTTTGCAAGGCAAAGCTTACCAATGCCGAAAGAAAAATAATGATAACTCAAACTGAAAATTGCCATCCAGTAAACATTTGGCAGTTGATTTTGACTTTTGACTTTTAGAGATGGCAGTTAAACTATTATTAGAGAACGATCATATAGAAGGTATCCGGTACTACGATACCTACCGTAAGCATGGTGGCTACCGTGCGGCTGAGAAGGCTTTTAAAATGGCTCCCGCTGATATAGTGGAAGAGGTTAAGAAAAGCGGGCTTCGCGGTCGTGGTGGTGCAGGCTTTCCTACTGGTTTGAAGTGGAGCTTCCTGGCTAAGCCGGAGGGCGTGCCGCGCCACCTGGTATGCAATGCCGATGAATCGGAGCCAGGCACTTTTAAAGACAGGTACCTGATGGAGTTCCATCCGCACCTGTTTATAGAAGGGCTTTTGATAAGCAGCTTCGCGCTTGGCAGCAACGCCACCTACGTGTACATACGTGGTGAGTATGCCTGGATACCGGATATATTGGAACAGGCAATACAGGAAGCAAAGAACAATGGTTTCCTCGGGAAGAATATCCTGGGTACCGGGTTCGACTGCGAGATATATGTGCATCGCGGAGCGGGCGCCTACATCTGCGGCGAAGAAACGGCGCTCATTGAATCGCTTGAAGGCAAGCGCGGCAACCCGCGTATGAAGCCTCCATTCCCTGCCATACAGGGAGTGTGGATGCGCCCGACGGTGGTAAACAATGTGGAGACACTTGCAGCCGTAGTACCTATCATCAACATGGGGGGCGATGAGTATGTGAAGATAGGTGTAGGAAAATCGACCGGCACCAAGCTGCTCTCCGTTTGCGGCAACATCAATAAGCCGGGTGTGTATGAGATAGACATGACGTGCTCTGTAGAAGAGTTCATCTATAGCGATGAATATTGCGGCGGCATACCCAAGGGCAGGAAACTGAAGGCGTGTATACCAGGTGGCTCATCGGTGCCTATAATGCCCGCTAACCTGCTGCTGAAAACAGCAAAGGGTGAAACACGATACATGAACTACGAGAGCCTTTCGGACGGTGGCTTTGCTACCGGCACCATGATGGGCTCGGGTGGGTTTATAGTGCTCGACGAGGCGCAGTGCGTGGTACGTCATACCATGACGCTTGCCCGCTTCTACCACCACGAGAGTTGCGGACAATGCAGCCCCTGCCGCGAAGGTACCGGCTGGATGCATAAAATACTGAAGAATATAGAACATGGAAAGGGCAAGATGAGCGATATAGACCTGCTATGGGACATACAGCGCAAGATAGAGGGCAACACTATTTGCCCACTTGGCGACGCTGCCGCATGGCCGGTAGCCGCCGCCATCCGCCACTTCCGCGATGAATTTGAGTGGCACGTACTAAACCCTGATGAATCGCAGACACGTAACTATGGATTGGCGCACTATGCTGATCCGATACATGTGCCTGTAGCATAAGTAAAAACTAAAAAGGCAAAAGCAAAAAGTGAGCAATCACATAGACCATATAGAGATAACCAACTTTAAATCCATACGCCACGCGAAGATCGAGGGGTGTAAGCGGATAAATGTGTTTATTGGTTACCCGAATGTGGGGAAGAGTAATATACTGGAGGCGATAAGTACAGGAGCATATTTAAACAAGTCTTATGAAGTGCCATTTTCTCAACTAGTACGCCTAGGAAATACGGCTGAACTGTTTTTTGACGGTGCTACAAAAAATGTTGTCCAAATAAACTTGTCGAATGAAATAGAATCTCAAATTGAGTACATCTCTGTGAATGAATTTAATCTGAAATTTATTTCTCAAGATCCATCTACTTCCAATGAAGGCGATAAATATTTTGCTACAATAAAGCAAGTTAACTTCAAGGATAAACGCGTTTCAGCGACAGCAGATAGTACAAATGGGAAAACCACTTCCTTAAAGATAAAAAGCTACCATTTCGAAAAAAAAATCTCATCGGCAAGTGAAGGAGGGGATGTTTTCCTTAATTCACCCGGAGGCGAGAATCTTGCGTCTGTTTTGCAGTTTAATAAAGAATTCCGAAAAGAGGTCTCGGATTTATTTAAGGAGTATAATTTGAAGTTGACAATAGACCAGGAAACAAATTCAATAAAGGCCTTAAAACAGCTTGATGATGAAACGATTTTTTTGATTCCATTTTACCAGATGGCAGATACATTGCAGCGGTTGATTTTTCATAAAGCTGCGATTATGAGTAATGACAATACGGTATTACTCTTCGAAGAACCGGAGGCGCATATGTTTCCTCCTTACATAAGTAATTTTACGGGAGACATAATTCATGATAAAATCCAAAATCAGTATTTCATTTCAACGCACAGTCCATTTGTATTAAATGATTTAATGGAGGACGCAAAACAAGACTTAAGTATCTATGCTGTGGGGTTGAAAAATGGCGAAACAACAATAAAAAGAATTACAGACGAGGAGATGCATGAAATATACCAATATGGAATAGACCTATTTTTTAATCTTGAAGATTATTTGAAAGATGATCAAGGCGGTCATTCCGGAGTGTAATATTGATACGAACCTGGTAAATACTTTTTTAGGCGTGGAGGGCAAAAGAGGCGCCAATCATACGAAAGGAGTAAGTACAGTTTCAAAGAAGATGCAGGAGAAGTTTTCTAATTCATTTTCGCTAGGTATTATAGACAAGGATAAAAAAGAAATCGCTTATTTGAAAGAATTTGAGGTGTTAGCGGGCAGTATAGCAGAACACTCCATTTTGTATAAGCATAGAACAAAGCATCATTATTTTATTCAACTTTGCCCGGAAAGTGAAGATTGGATATGTAGTATATCAAAAGCGCTGGGAATAGACTTAGAAAGCAAACATAAAATGCCTTCTTTGCCTAAGCAGCTAGGAGAGATAACAAAGAAGGTTGTATCGAAGGAAGATCAAAAGTTTACTGGTCTCTTTAAAGATATTTTGAAACGATCAGAAGAAACTAATTTTGAGCCGGTATTGAAATTGCGAAACTGGTTGCGAATATTAGTAAGAGACACTTACCAGGCTGATATAAATGAGCTAAGAAAATGAGTGAACAAACACCAAATTTTAAAGTAACGATAGATAATATAAGCATAGATGTGCCGGCCGGTACTACTATACTTAACGCGGCGCGAATGATAGGAGGGGATGTTACGCCACCAGCCATGTGCTATTACAGCAAGCTGAAGGACAGCGGCGGCAAATGCCGCACCTGCCTGGTAGAGGTGAGCAAGGGTTCTGAAAAGGACCCCCGCCCTATGCCCAAGCTCGTGGCCAGCTGCCGTACTACGGTGATGGACGGCATGGAAGTGAAAAACATCACTTCTGAGAAGGTAGTCGATGCCCGTAAGGGTGTGGTAGAGTTCCTGCTCATCAATCACCCGCTTGATTGCCCGGTATGCGATCAGGCCGGCGAGTGCGACCTGCAGAACCTTAGCTACGAACATGGCGCAGAGCAGACCCGCTATGAATTCAAGCGCAGGACTTTTGAGAAAGAAGACATTGGGCCCTACATATCGTTGCATATGAATAGGTGCATCATGTGCTTCAGGTGCGTATTCACCGCCGATCAGCTTACCAAGAAGCGCGAGCACGGCATACTGGAGCGCGGCGACCATGCCCAGATAAGCACCATGCTTAACAAAGCGCTCGACAATGACTTCATAGGGAACGTAATAGATGTGTGCCCGGTAGGTGCGCTTACTGATCGTACCTTCCGCTTTAAGAACAGGGTATGGTTTACCAAGCCTCTTGAAGCGCACCGCGATTGCCCAAGCTGCAAGGGCAAGGTAAGGCTGTGGATGCGTGGTGAAGAAGTATTCCGCGTTACTGCCCGCAAAGACCAGTGGGGTGAAGTAGAAGAGTGGATATGCAACACCTGCCGCTTCGAGAAAAAAGAAACTAAAGATTGGGTTATAGAAGGGCCTTCAGTGATACAGCGCAGCAGCGTTATATCGCAGGGACACTATGTAGGCACTAAGAAAACACCAGAGGTAATAGAAAAAGTGATCGGTAAAAAGCCAAAGCTGCTACTCGATATACATGATATAAGTGATGTGAACAGGCCTGAGATCGACCTTAGTAAGATAGAGGGGCCTGCGCATTCGGATGATTTTAAGGTTGCTAACAAGTAATGAGTCGGAAGGAAAAGTTATTGCTGAAGTTGCTTTCCGGGAATGCCGATGGGAATTTTGCTTTTGATGACTTAGTAAAAATTTTAATTTGGTTTGGATTTGAGGAGCGAAGAACAACTGGCAGCCACCAAATATTTTGCATAGAAGGAATTGAAGGCATTATTAATCTTCAAAGATCGGCAGATAATAAGGCCAAGAGTTACCAGGTAAAGCAAGTGAGAGATTTTCTTGTAAATAATAAACTTGTAAGTGATGAATAGATATGAAGTTATAATATTTTGGAGCGAGGTTGACGAAGTTTTTGTTGCAGAAATTCCTGAATTGAAAGGCTGTATGGCGCATGGTAGCACCCAGAACGAAGCGTTAAGGGAGGTTAATAAGGTAGCAAAAGAGTGGTTGGCTATAGCTAAAGAACAAGGTTGGGAGATACCGGACCCTAAAGGCCGCCTGTTATTTGCCTAAGATTTTGTGTTAACCTCAGAATAAAGAATAGATTTTTAACTAACTAAAATTACTTTTGCGCCACTATGCTGTTACTTCAGATCGACACAGCGCTTATAATAGAAAAGGTGATCCTCATTTCAGTTATACTGATGGGGTCGCTGGGGGTAGCTATGTATGCTACATGGGGAGAACGAAAGGTAGCTGCCGTAATGCAGGACCGTATAGGCCCTAACCGCGCCGGGCCTTTTGGACTATTGCAGCCGCTCGCAGATGGCTTAAAGCTATTCTTTAAGGAAGAGATAATACCCGACCGCTCTACACGTTTCATATTCATCCTGGGGCCATGCCTTGCCATGCTTACCGCGCTTATGACCAGCGCCGTGGTGCCGTGGGGCCCTGATTATATAACACCGGGTGGCAGCACCATCACCTTCCAGGTAGCAGACATAAATATTGGCATCCTCTTCATCTTTGGCGCCGTAAGTCTTGGCGTATATGGCATAATGCTCGGCGGATGGGCCTCTAACAACAAGTTCTCGCTACTCAGTAGTATCCGCGCAGCATCACAGGCCATATCTTATGAGCTGGCCATGGGTCTAAGCCTTATAGCATTGCTCATGATGACCGGCTCACTAAGCCTTAGGGATATCGTAGCCCAGCAGCATGGCTTCTGGAGCGATGGCTACTTTACCTGGAACTTTTTCAAGCAGCCTGTAGGGTTCGTGATTTTCCTTACCTGCGCCTTTGCTGAGCTCAACCGCGCACCCTTCGACCTCCCTGAGTGCGAAAGCGAGCTGAACATGGGCTATCACCAGGAGTATTCATCTATGAAACTTGGATTTTACCTGTTTGCGGAGTACATCAACCTGTTTGTAAGCTCAGCAATCATAGTTACCCTCTTCTTTGGCGGCTACAACTTCCCGTTCATGGATGAGGTGGCCAAGGGCGTACATCCTCTATTGTTTACGTTAATTTGTATATTGGCGCTGCTTACAAAGGTCATCTGCATGATCCTGTTCTTCATGTTCATCCGGTGGACGCTTCCACGCTTCCGCTACGATCAACTAATGAAACTGGGTTGGCGCTCATTGATACCATTGGCATTAGTGAATATGCTGGTGACGGGTGTGGTGATATTGTGGGTAGTTAAAAAATAGCAGCTATGCTGACAGTGCAACAGATAAAAGATACCGTAGCCGCTTATTTTAAAGATAAGCCGGTGACCGAGGTATATTTGTTTGGCAGCTATGCGAGGGGGGAAGCGAAGGAAAGTAGTGATATAGATCTTGGCGTTGTTATTAACAGGGAAAGACTGAGCTTATGGCAATACGTTGCTATGAGTACGGGGTTAGAAGATGAATTGAAAGCCAAAGTCGACCTCGTGCAAATTGATCTGATGCATAGCTGGGTAAAAGGAAATTTTGAAAAGGAAAAAATAAGTATTTATAAAGCGTAACGAACTTGGAACGGGAGATCGGATTAATGAAATATCTGCTCGAGCAACTGGTTACGGTGCTGGAATACGCTGACGGATATGATGAGGACGGTTTTTTGAGAGATAAGAAGACAAAAGACGCTGTACTGACAAGACTAATTGTAGTTGGAGAATACGCGAATAAAATAGATGATTCAATCAAAGTCAGGTTTGCAGATATCGACTGGAAATCTATAAAACTGGCAAGAAACTATTACGCACATGTATACAGGGGAATAGATTGGATACTTGTATGGCATGTTGTAGAAAGAGAAATACCCGCGTTAAAATTGAGGATCGAACAGATCATAGAGGTTTTGGAAAACGAGAATGATGGAAAAACTAACTAACAGAGCAGTACAGATAGACCGCAGCCCGATGACCTTCGGGGAGAAGATCTATTTACCTGCTATCGTAAAGGGTCTCGGCACAACGCTCAGCCACATATTTAAAAAACCAGCTACCACCAGCTACCCGGAAGTAAAGCGCCCCTTTAGCCCGGTATTCCGTGGCCTGCACATACTTAACCGCGATGAGATCGGCGCAGAGCGCTGCACCGCATGCGGCCTTTGCGCACTAGCATGCCCGGCTGAGGCTATTACTATGGAAGCAGCTGAGCGTAAACCGGGTGAAGAGAACCTGTATCGCGAGGAAAAGTATGCTGCTAAATATGAGATCAATATGCTGCGCTGTATCTTTTGCGGCTACTGCGAAGAGGCCTGCCCTAAAGATGCCATATACCTTACTGAGACCGTAATGCCGTCTAATTATACGCGTGCAAGTTTTGTTTATAAAAAAGAAGACCTGTTGATCCCTCACCCGAAAAATACAGGAAAGTAATAGTATGGATATATACGCAATATTATTTTGGGTTTTGTCGGCAATAGCTGTGGGCTGTGCGCTGGGCGTTATCCTCAGCCGCAACCCGGTGAATAGTGTAATGTTCCTTATCGCTACATTTTTTGCTATTTCCGGGCATTATATATTAATGAATGCGCAGTTCCTGGCCATAGTAAATGTGATCGTCTATGCCGGTGCCATAATGGTACTTTTCCTTTTCGTTATCATGCTGATGAACCTCAATGCTGATGTGGAGCCCCAAAAAGGCCACCTGGTGCAGCTGGCAGGGGTATTGTCGGGCGGAGTGCTGTTCCTCGTGTTATTGGCTGCGGTAAAAACTGCTGCTCCGGTAATTATGGACAGGACCAACACTGATATAGGACTGATCAGCAACCTTGGTAAAGTGCTTTTTACAGATTACGTATTACCCTTTGAAATAAGCAGCGTACTCTTCTTAAGTGCTATGATAGGTGCCGTAGTAATAGGAAAGAAGGAGGACATGCACAGTACAGTCTCAAAAGAAGGGACTACACCATAACTTTTAATAATAAATGCCGTAAGGTAAAATCATATATGCCGGTCAATTCTACGCATTATTTATTCCTCAGCCTGTTGCTTTTTTCAATAGGCATCATGGGAACGCTGATGAGGCGAAACGCCATCATCATCTTTATGTGCATCGAGCTCATGCTCAATGCGGTCAACCTGTTATTGGTTGCCTTTTCCAGGCTTTACGGAGATATAAATGCCCAGTTGTTCGTATTCTTCATTATGGTAGTAGCCGCGGCCGAGGTGGCCGTAGGGCTCGCCATCATTGTAATGATGTATCGTAAGGTACACTCTGTAGATATCAATATTTTAAACCGTTTAAAACACTAACCCCCCGGGGCGGCTATGTCTCAACTTGTTTACTTAGTTCCTTTATTCCCCTTGATAGGATTTCTTATCAATGGCCTTTTTTGGAAAAGAATGCCTAAAACAATGGGCGGCGTTATAGGCAGTGTGGCTATACTAGCTTCATTTGCCGTCTCTGTGGGTATCTTTCTCGAAGTGAAGAGTCCTTCATTTCAGAGCCCGGTTATAGTCACGCTATTCGATTTTATCCAGTCCGGCAAGCTCCATGTTCCATTTGCCTTCCAGGTCGATGCCCTTTCAGCGCTATTCCTTCTTATTATTACCGGTGTCGGCTTCCTGATACACGTCTATTCTACCTCGTACATGCACCACGATGAAGGGATGGTAAAGTATTTTGCTTACCTCAATCTCTTTGTATTCTCCATGCTGCTGCTGGTGCTTGGCGCCAACTACCTCATCATGTTCATAGGCTGGGAAGGTGTGGGGCTATGCTCGTACCTGCTCATAGGCTTCTGGTTTAAGAACCGTGATTATACCAATGCCGCAAAAAAAGCCTTCGTTATGAACCGTATCGGCGACCTCGGCTTCCTTATAGGCATGCTGCTGGTACTCGTCAATTTCGGCACGCTCGGCTACCAGGAGTTCTTTGGCCACCTGAAAGGCGGAGCTGCAGTGCCAACGTCTACATATAATTGGATAGCTCTTTGCTTCTTCATAGGGGCCACCGGTAAGAGCGCGCAGATACCGTTGTATACCTGGCTGCCCGATGCGATGGCCGGCCCTACCCCTGTATCAGCACTCATCCACGCCGCTACCATGGTAACGGCGGGTATCTACATGATAGCCCGCAGTGGTGCGCTGTATAGTCTTACACCGGAGATACTGCACGTGGTAGCCATAGTAGGCCTCGCCACTGCGATAGTTGCGGCCACAATAGCTATAAAACAATACGATATTAAGAAGGTGCTCGCCTACTCTACTGTTAGCCAGCTGGGCTTTATGTTCCTGGCATTAGGTGTAGGTGCTTATACTACTGCAGTATTCCATGTTATGACGCATGCGTTCTTCAAAGCGCTTCTATTCCTTGGCTCCGGCAGTGTCATACATGCCATGGGCGGCGAGCAGGATATTCGCAGGATGGGCGGCCTCGGTAAGCATATGCGCGTTACCCAGATCACCTTCCTCATAGGTTGCCTGGCCATATCCGGTATACCCGGCCTATCCGGCTTCTTCTCTAAAGATGCGATACTGGCTGATGCTTTTGCACATAGTCCTATACTCTATTACCTCGGCATAGTAGCGGCCATGATGACTGCTTTTTACATGTTTCGCCTGTACTTCCTTACTTTCAATGGCAGTTTCCGCGGAACAGAAGAGCAGCACCATCACCTCCACGAGAGCCCTGCGGCTATGACTATACCGCTTGTGGTGCTGGCAATACTCTCCATAGTGGGTGGCTACATAGGGATGCCTGCGGTAATGAGCGAGCATAATGCCCTTAACGAGTATTTGAGCCCTGTGGTTACCAACTTTGGTGAGCATCACCTGGAGCATACTACCGAATGGATGCTGATGGGTATTTCAGTTGCAGTGTCTGTGCTGATGATCATAGTAGCATACACCGTTAACCGCAAGCCCAACTTTGCTGAGAATACCGGCCTGGCTAAGGTGCTGGAGAATAAGTGGTATGTTGATGAGCTTTACGATGCTATCATCGTTCGCCCTATCGAAGCGTTCTCGCGCATGATGGATAAGTTTGCTGAAAGACGCGGCATAGATGGCCTTGTGAACGGAGTAGGCAAAACAGTAAGATGGGGCGGCGACCGCCTGCGCCTGCTGCAGAGCGGCCAGGTAGGCTTCTATATATTCATTATGGTTTTGGGAATAGTAGTTCTGTTCTCATTGAGTTTTTTCTGGGTGAGGTAAAACGGCCGTTATCCGGTGGATAAGCGGCAACAATATTATTAACAGTACCTGCGGGTGATAACACAAGCGGGATTATTTAATAGCCTGAAAAGGTTTTAGGGTTTTATGATATTAATATTACTTATTGTCATTCCATTACTCACGGGTATCTTTTCGTTTGCCACTAAGGGCGACGGGGCAAGGTCGCTCGGGCTGATCAGCTCTATGATCACGCTGGCAATAGCTGCCTATGTGAGTGCTACGAATTTTTCAGGTATCCTCTCTTTCACTCAGCCGTGGATACCCATGCTGGGTACACAGTTCAGCCTGCTGGGCGATGGCATGAGCAGCATGCTCTGCCTGCTTACAGGTATAGTGGTTATGGTGGTAATGATAGTGAACGTAAACAAAGAGGTCGCTAACCCCGGGGCATTCTACGGTTTCCTGCTGCTATCGCAGGCCGGCCTTATGGGTGTATTCCTTGCCAGCGATGCGTTGCTGTTTTATGTATTCTGGGAGCTGGCGCTTATACCTGTTTACTTTCTCTGCTCCCGCTGGGGCGGCGAAAAGCGCATACCGGTCACCTTCAAGTTCTTCATTTACACATTCGTCGGCAGCCTTATGATGCTGGCCGGCCTCATATACTTGTCGCTGCAGACACCTGGGCCAACCAGCTACTCATGGGCCGATATCGTTCGCGCAGGCTCGTCGCTGCCTGCTGATAAGCAGATATGGCTGTTCTGGCTCATCTTCATCGCCTTTGCCATTAAGATGCCGATATTCCCCTTCCACACCTGGCAGCCCGATACTTATGAGCAGTCCCCCACCCCGGTAACAATAATACTAAGTGCGCTCATGGTGAAGATGGGCCTGTTTGCCGTGCTTCGCTGGCTACTGCCGGTACTGCCGGCCGGTGTAGCTTATTGGTCAGATACAGTGGTCATCCTTTCGGTGATTGGTATCGTATATGCCTCTTGCTTAGCCATAGTGCAGACAGACATCAAGCGCCTCATAGCTTATTCATCTATTGCGCATATGGGGCTTATGAGCGCCGTGGCATTCACCCATAGCAATGTAGGCATGCACGGTATCATGGTGCAGATGTTCAACCACGGTATCAACATTACCGGTATGTGGGTAATGGTAAGCCTCATAGAGCAGCGCTGGGGCACCCGCGATATGACTAAGCTCGGCGGTATGGCCAGCTCAGCGCCCGCTATGGCAATTTGCCTTGTTATTATTTCGCTCGCTAATATCGCGCTGCCGCTTACAAACGGTTTTATAGGTGAGTTCATGCTCTTCAACGGCCTGTTCCGCACAGATAGCACCGGGCATATCGTGGTAATGGTAGTAGCAGGGCTGGGTATCATTCTCGGCGCGGTATATACGCTTAATATGATACAAAAGGCCGCTTATGGCAATACTACCGAGATGGTGGTGGCCAAAGACCTGAGCGTAAACGAATATTTAGGTATAGCAGTTATCATTTGCCTTATATTATTCCTGGGCGTATATCCAAAACCATTACTGGATCTTACGGCCGGCATAGCAGGTATGATAGCACCTGCACAGTAAAGGCTGGAAAGCGGCTTACAGGAGGCTGAAAAGTATTATTAACAAGGAATTTTAAAAGCCTCTCAAGGGGTTTGAGAATATGAAGGCAATTATTGCTACAACTGTTTTTGGAATAGTCATGATGTTTGCCGGGTTGATGGTGAACAACAAAAAGAGCGTTGCTGCGATTGCAGCAGTGTTATTTGCTGTATTGTTGGGCGTGAATATTTGGGACCTCCTCGATACTCCCGCAAACAGCACGCAGACATTCTTCCACGACATGATAAGGGCTGACCATTACTCCCTGTGGTTCAATACACTGATGACGGGCTGCACGCTGCTCTATGTGCTGCTGATGGGCAAAGAGATACAAAAAGTAGGCACACACGTAGCAGAGTATTTCGCGCTTATCTTCTTTATTCTTTGCGGCCTTTATGTGCTATCCACTTACAACAATATGCTCATGCTGTTCATAGGCATCGAGATACTGTCTATTCCTCAATACATACTGGCAGGCAGCGACAAAAAGAACCTAAAAAGCAGCGAAGCCTCACTCAAGTACTTCCTTATGGGTGCCTTCTCTACCGGCATACTGCTGATGGGCATCACACTGCTCTACGGCGCTACCCGCTCATTCGACATCACACTGATGATCAGCGTGCTCAATACCGATGCGCTTAACCCGCTGGCCCTTGCCGGCATCATGTTCATAATGATCGCATTGGGCTTCAAGGTATCTGCCGCTCCTATGCATATGTGGACACCCGACGTATATGACGGCGCGCCAACCCCCTTCACAGCCTACATGGCTACGATAGTTAAGGCTGCGGCATTCTTTGCTTTTATGCGCCTCTTCCAGGTATCGTTCAATAACCTTAGCGCGCACTGGACCATGATACTCGCTATCATTACCGCCGCCACGCTGCTGGTAGGCAACGTCACTGCGGTATTCCAGCAGAGTGTGAAGCGTATGCTTGCATATTCATCGATAGCGCAGGCGGGCTTTATGCTGTTTGCTGTGCTTGCAGTCAACAGCGCCGCCGCGTCAAAAGGCATCATTATCTATGCCGCCGCCTACAGCATCGCCACAATAGGTGTATTTGCCGTACTGGTGAAGCTGAAGGATTACACTTATGATGGCTTCAACGGCCTTGCGCAGAAGGAGCCATTGCTCGCTTTTGTAACCACTATATTCATTTTCTCCCTCGCGGGCATACCGCTCACCGGCGGCTTCATGGCAAAGTACTATGTGCTTATGGCGGTGGTGCAGCAAGGCCAGCTGCTGTGGCTGGTGATATTCGCGCTGCTCATGGCTGCTATAAGTATCTATTACTATTTCCGCGTCATCATAGCCATGTACTTCAAGCAAGGTTCGCCTGAGATGACATCGCAGGTAACTGCAGGCGACAAGGCGCTGCTGGTAATAACATGTGGCCTGGTGATATTGCTTGGCATTTTCCCGCAGTTGTTTTTGTATAAGGCTTAGTTTGCATTTGCAAACTAATGTTATACTTTTGATTTAAATCTTACCCCCTATGTTCAAATACGCTATCATGGCTATGGCCATTTTATTCGTCTTCATCGGCTGCTCCAAAAAGACTGAGAGCCCATTAACCTACACCATTGCAAATGTTGGCGACCTTACCCTGCGGCAAACGCAGGATACTACGGTCATTTATGCCGTCGGTTATACATCTGGCAAGCAAGAGGCAGTAACATTACAGCTCGACAGCCTGCCAACTGGCATTACCGTAGCGCCGGCTACCGCTTCAGGTACCGGCACCTTCGTAGCCAATTTTGCGATACATGTTGCAACCCCAGCCCAGGGTGTATATCCTGTAACGCTTAGGAGCACTACTGCATCTGGCGTAAAAAAGGAGCAAAGGATCAATATCACTATATTGCCCGGGTTTGCGTATTCAGTTGGTGGCTTATCCGACGTTACTGTCCTGCAATACAAGGACACAAGTATAAATATGCCTGTTTCCATAAGTGTAGCGTCCGGAACACCTGAAAATGTAACCATAGTCCCTGATAGCATTCCCTCCGGCGTCACCATCACCCCTGTGTCCACCAGCGGGTTGCCACCATTTTCAACCACTTTTGCCATTCGTGTAAAAGCAAACACAACCGGTACCTTCCCATTGGTCTTCCGTACATCCTCGGCCTCTACTGTAACCAAAACATCACGCGTCAATCTGGTTATTGGCTCTAATACAAATTGCGCCGCTACAATTGCCGGTTCGTACACTGCGAGTGACGCGTGTTCGCCTACTCCGGGCAGCTCGTCCTATACAAGTAATGTAACCGTGACTGGTGCTTCGCAGATCAAAATACCGATCTACTTCATCGGGCTTACAGCAAATTTGAATTGCACTAACGGTACATTCACCATCGAGCCTAAAGCTTATCTCGACTTAACCATAACCGGCGGATCGGGCACATTCAATGCCAACCAGATAGTCGCAACCTACACAGTGTCAGGCACCGTGAATACCGTTTGCACCACAACTTTAAACCGGTAATCAAATTGGGGCATTATCCAGCAAAAACTCAATAGCCCGCGGGTAATAAAAATGTTCCAGCTTGTGTATGCGGTTGGCGAGCAAGTCCGCTGTATCTACGGAATGTACAGGGCAGCGAGCCTGCACTATTATACCTCCCTCGTCGTAGTGCTCATTCACGTAGTGAATAGTAATGCCCGATTCCTTCTCGTTAGCAGTGAGTACTGCGTTATGCACATGGTGCCCATACATGCCTTTGCCGCCATATAGCGGCAGCAGCGCGGGATGGATGTTCACTATCTTACCAGGAAACAGGTTTACCAGTGTGTCCGGCACCTTCCACATAAACCCCGCCAGCACCAGCAGCGACGGATTGTAAGATTGCAGCTGGTCTGTGAATAGCGTTTCTTTTACAGTCTGCTTGTTGATGATGAGAAACGGTATAGCCTCTTCTTCGGCAATGCCTATCACACCGGCGTTGGCATTATTAGTAACTATAAGCGCTACCCTGGCCTTACCGTTCTGCTTAAAGTAGTTGATGATAGCCCGTGCATTGGTGCCCGTGCCTGATGCGAATATGATGAGTGAGTGCATAAAGTGTAAAATTAACTGGTTCGCATTTAAATTTTCAATGGCAACAAACTAAGTTTGCCACACACTACAACCGCAAGCAATGAACAAGACAAGGCTGGAAGCTTTCAGCGATGGCGTATTTGCCATAATAATAACCATAATGGTGCTGGAGCTGAAGATACCACACGGCACATCGTGGGAGGTGATAAGGCCGCTGCTGCCTAAGTTCTTCAGCTACCTGCTCAGCTTCGCCTTCACAGCCATCTACTGGGGCAATCACCATCACCTGCTGCATACCGCACAAAAGGTGAACGCCGGGGTTATGTGGGCCAACGCGCACCTGCTTTTCTGGCTGTCCCTGATACCATTTGCCACAGGGTGGATGGGCGAGAACGAGTTTGAGCGGGTAACCGTGGCCACCTATGGCGCACTGCTCATCATCTGCGGCATTGCTTACGGACTGCTCACGGCTGCCATTCGTAAGACGCACAAAGAAGAGACCCGGCTTACAAAGGCATTATCGCGCGGCGGGCTCAAAGCGTGGATATCCACGATGCTCTACGGCGCTTCCATACCCATAGCCCTCTACGTTACGCCCATACTTGCCGCAGCACTATTTGTGATCGTAGCGGTCATCTGGATAGTGCCCAGCAAAGCGATAGAAGAGGCGCTGGAGCACAATGAAAAAGGCAGCTGATAGCTGCCCGTTTCACTTATATTTTGGTTGTTTCTTTTTCCGGTTTATTCAGGAAGAGGTCAAAGGTATCTCCCCTTAGCCCTACCCTTGTAGCTTCCAGCGGCAGTATCTCTGTAGGTGCTATGTTGCCAAGGTTCACATTAGCGCCAAGCAGCTCCAGGAAGTATACCTGCTGTGCCTTTTGTGGTGCTTCCCACATTATCTGCTCATAAGGTATCTGCGTCAGTATCTCCTGCACCAGCCCCTCGCGCACCTCGCCGCTGCCGCGGTAGATGCCCACATTGCCCGACTCGCGGGCCTCAGCGATCACGTAAGTAGATCCTGCTTCCAGCTCAGCTTTCATCAGCTCTATCCATTTGTATGGTGCCATTATGTGGGCCGCATCTTTAGAGCCTACCTCTGAGAACACGGTCACATGCTTGGCCAGCTTCTCTATATAGCCGCACTTTTCTATGTGCGGTATATTTATAGAGCCATCTGATACTTCAACGTGCTCCAGCCCAAATTCCCGTACTGCTTCCAGGTAGTCATCAAACTGGTTGCGCACCAGGAATGCCTCAAACAGCGTACCGCCAAAATAGACCGGTATACCGTGCTCGCGATATATTTCTATTTTCTCGCGCAGCTGGTTGGTCACAAAGCTGGTACCGAAGCCCAGCTTCACTATATCCACATAAGGCGCGGCTACAGAAAGAAAATCACGGGTACCCTCAAGCCCCATACCCTTGTCCATTACCATAGTAAGGCCATAAACTCTTGGCTTTGATGTACGGTAAGGAATATTCTTCAGTGCAAAATTCATAATGAGAAGTTTCTACGACGTCGCAAAGATAAGCTATTCAGGCTTTTATCCGCAAAATGCGGCTTTCCCTGTATCTTGCAACCACAATCTTGCGGTTTTATGAAAAAGAATGTTCCCATAGTGGGCTTTATTATAGGGCTTATTTTACCTTTCCTGGGCTTTATAGTGATCTACTTCCTGTGGAGAAGCCATGGCGAAAGCCTGGGCGACTTTGCCCATGCTATAACCCGCCGCAGGGGCATGGCATCAAAGGTACTTACGCTCAGCCTGCTGGTCAACCTGGTACCTTTCGTTTACTGCAACATGAAGCGGCTCGACTATACAATGAAGGGCATAGTGATAGCTACGATGCTCTATGCGTTGTTCATATTTCTCATCATGTTTGTCTGGTAGCAGCTTATGCGTTACTATATAATAGCAGGCGAAGCCAGCGGAGATCTCCACGGCAGCAATCTCATCAAAGCTATACACGGGCAGGATACCCATGCAGACATACGGTGCTGGGGCGGCGACAAAATGGAAGCTGCCGGTGCTACACTTGTAAAACACTACCGCGATCTCGCATTCATGGGCTTCGTAGAGGTCATCAGGCATCTGCGCACCATATTCCGCAATATTGATTTCTGCAAAAAAGATATAACAGAATACAAGCCCGATGTGCTGGTGCTGGTTGACTATCCCGGCTTCAACATGCGCATAGCCGAGTGGGCAAAGAAGCAGGGCATCCGCATAGTGTACTACATATCGCCTCAGGTGTGGGCCTGGAAGGAAAATCGCGTGAAAAAGATAAAGCGCGATGTAGACAAGATGCTCGTGATACTACCCTTCGAGGTAGACTTCTACCATAAGTGGGACTACAAGGTTACCTACGTAGGCCACCCCCTGGTAGAAGTAATAAGCCATGAAAAGAACAATGTGCCGGTGAGGCCCATAGCCGGCAAGCCCATTATAGCCCTGCTCCCCGGCAGCCGCGCACAGGAGATAAAGATAAAGCTGCCCGTGATGCTGCAGGTGGTGAAGCACTTCCCTGCCTACCAGTTTGTAGTGGCGCAGGCATCGGCCCAGCCTGAGGCCTTGTATAAAGAGCTAATAGGCAGCGAAAACGTGCTCATAGTAAAAGACCAGACCTACAACCTGCTGAAGCAAAGCGCCGCAGCATTGGTAACAAGCGGCACAGCCACACTGGAGACTGCGCTGTTTGGTGTGCCCGAGGTGGTTTGCTACAAAGGCAACCCCATATCCTACTGGCTGGCTACCAAGCTCATAAAAGTAAAATACATATCACTGGTGAACCTGATAATGGATAAGCCGGTAGTTAAAGAACTGATACAGCATGAGCTGAACGAGGCACAACTAAAAGATGCACTTACACGCCTGCTAACCGACGAGCAATACAAGCAGGAGCTGAAGCATGACTACGCGACCCTATGGCACAAACTGGGCGAAAATCATGCATCTGCAAGTGCCGCCAGCGAAGTTATTGCAGTCGCGGGCGGGTCACCGGCGGCTTAGCACACATCATTTTACTAACTTATAGAACGGCGATTTTTCGCAGCTAAGTTTAGTAGTCCCGCAAAAGGTGAAAAATCAGCCCTAACCCTTGCCAGTACTGTAAATAAATTTTTATGGTGTGCCGCCGGCGGTTTATGATAACACAGAAAACGCACCACCATAAAAACACAACTTGCAAAATTCCGGCACCCACCCGAACTTGCAGCGGAATAGCATTGCTGCCAGCCCTCGTAATATTTCAATTCGCTTTGGGTTATTGGGTAGCTCCTACGGAGCATCTTGTATTTTGGAACATCTTAAGGCTACAGAGCGGTAGCTCCTAACGGAGCATCTCGTCTGGAGGAGCATTACCCATTCTCAAGGTATCCGGTTTAGCAAGGTGCAAAGGTTTGTTACCGCCTCGATTCCAGATATCAGCAAAAAGTGAAGCCGGTTGCGCTTTTTCATCAAAATACTATAACTGATAATGGTCTCAGAATTTTTTTTGCCGCAACCGGAAACATCATTGTAAAATACTGACAATGAACACTTTGCGCGACAATTGCCCTATTTACAGCCGGAAAAAACCGGAACGGATCGGAAATATTCAATACGCCAAATAGCCTCTGACCCACACACTTTCAGACTGTGATGATGCTCCCTTAGGAGCTACCGCTCTGTAGCCCAAGGCAACCAAAATACGAGATGCTCCGTAGGAGCTACCCAATAATCCGGACGGAATTACACATTACCACAATTTCGCCTCAACAATCGGCAACACCAATATAAAAAATTGACAATAAACACGTTACACAACAATGGTACCATTTCCGGTCGGAAAAAACCAGAAACGAACCGGAAATATTAACCCGCTTGCCACAGCATACAATTGATGCCGAAGGCATCCAACGTTTATAGCACCGAACAATCAAAACGCGCCGATGCCGAAGGTATCGCACTAACATTACCCGGACGGAACAGGAGATAGCGCCACAATTTTCGCCTCAGCAAATAACCCGTGACCAAACACGTTTAGGCTGTGAGGATTTTCCCTTAGGAGCTATAGCTTGGTAGCTCGGTAATGTTCCTCGCTACGAGCTGCTCCGTTAGGAGCTACCGCTCTGTAGCCCGAATGTGACCAAATTACGTGATGCTCCGTAGGAGCTACCCAATAACCCGGACGGAATTGCACATTACCACAATTTCGCCTCAGCAATCGGAAACGTCACTATAAAACATTGATTATAAACATGTTAAATAATAATTACACCATTTCCGGCCAGCAAAAACCGGAAACAAACCGGAAACGGCCGAAGCCGCAAAAACTATTTTCTACCCACAGTAAGGGTATCCCCCTGTTCAGTTGTCTTAATAGTATAAAACAATACAGGTTACGAAAGCTGTTATCTTTAACGTGCAACACCCGATCGTACTAATGGACCAGGATACCGGCGGCATCTCGCTTGCGAATGCCGGCAACGCTGCATTGTTTGAAAGTGTTTTTAAAGCTCATTTTAAGAACCTGCATGCCTATGCCTGCTCTATACTAAGGGACGAGGCAACGGCGGAGGAGATGGTGCAGCAGGTGTTTTACAGGCTGTGGGAGCGCAGGGAAGAGATAGATGTGCGGGAATCTGTGACGGGATACCTGTACAGGGCGGTACACAACGACTGCCTCAACTACCTGAAACATGCAGGCGTGAAGGCAGCCTACCGGACACACGCACTGCACACAGGCAGCGAAGAGCATGGCACAGATCACCTGGCCCTGAAGGAGCTGCAGCAGCGCATAGACACTGCCATGAACGAGCTACCGGAGCAGTGCAGGGCCGTCTTCCAGATGAGCAGGTTTGAAGACCTGAAGTATAGGGAGATAGCAGATAAGCTGGATATATCAGTGAAAACGGTGGAGACGCATATGGGCAAAGCACTGCGCTACCTGCGAACGAAACTGTCGGATTACTTACCCTTGATAGTGCTATTTATTAACGTGAAAAATTTACTACAGTGAAAAAGAACCAGGGCAATATCGCAGATGATCTGCTGGTAAAATACCTGCTGGGGGAAGCAACGGCTGGAGAACAACAGCAGGTGCAGGAGTGGATAAAGGAAAGCAGGGAAAATAAAAACCACTATGACCAGCTGAAGCTATTGTGGAACCAAAGTAAAAAAGTAGCGCCGGCAATAACCGTTACCACTGAGGAGGCCTGGGAGCGCTTTAAGCTGCGCACACGGCAGCCACAACCTTTGCAGGCCCCGGTGGCTATCGGTAAGCGGTCCTTTACCTGGCTGAGAGTAGCAGCAGTATTACTGCTGCTCGCAGGCAGCGGTATAGCAGTGTGGATGGCTAACAGGCAAAGCGCGAGCCCACAGCAGCAGATGGCGCAGGCGCAGCCGGCTGCTATAACACCGGCTACCGCTAAAACGGCAGCACCAGCACCCGACTCTATTACAAAAACGGCGACCGCTGCCATGAACATGCAGCAGCGCTCTATAAATACAACTTATATTAGCGGGCCTAAAAATGCAGCAGCAAAGCGCGATACTAAAACGGCAGCAGTGAAAACTACTAAGACACCGGCACACGACTACGTGGATGAAGTGCGCAACTACTACCGCACTCACGACTTTGTGTGCAACGGCACGCCCTGCCCGCTGGAGATATGCATAGTGCAGGCCATCAAATGCCCGGGTGCCAAGACATCGGCTGTGGCTACTTGCAGCACGCTGCTGCCCGACCAGAGTGGCCAGCTGAAGTACAAGGCGCTGGATAAGGTGGCAGAGAACTGCATGGTGACCATACAAGAGATAAGAATAAAGCGGGTGACCACCGGCGAGACCATTGTGCTTAACGAGCACTCCAAACCCTCTACGGCCGAAGACTTATTCAACTATATTACCGGGCAGAAAAAAGGGGATATACTGGCCGGGGTATTTTACTCAGATTGCAATAACAACGACCGGGAGCATAGCCTGAAGATAGATAACAGCTTCGGCGGCCTGGTGATACAATAAAGGAAAATCAATTTTAAAAACCACTTAAAAACAGATAGTATGAAAAAAGTAACCATTACACTTTTCTGCCTGGCACTGGGCACGGCAGCATTCGCGCAAAACAAGCAGCCACAGCAGGCTCCGCCACCACCACCGCCACCTGCTGCTGCAGCTAAGGCAATAGATCCTGATGCGGGCAAGTTCAAGTTCAAAGAAGAGACGCACGACTACGGCGAAGTGATGGAAGGCCCAATAGCTGAGTGCGACTTTGAATTTAAGAATACGGGCAAGAAGCCTATCGTTATCAACGAAGCGCATGGCTCATGCGGCTGCACTGTGCCTAAGTGGCCACAGGAGCCTATCATGCCCGGCAAAAAAGGCATCATACACGTGGCATACACCACCCAGGGCCGCCAGGGACCAATAAGCAAAGACATCACCATTAACTCTAATGCACAGCAATCGCCAATGGTGCTGCACATTAAAGGCAATGTAAAGCCAAAGCCGGTTGATGCAAATGCTCCTGTTACAGCTCCAGCTAATTAATTGAAACCATCATCTAAGACGCCTGCCTGTTGACCCAGGCAGGCATTCTTATGAGAATGCCTGCCTGACGATCAAAACAAGGTGCATGATTTGCGGGGTATAGCTTTTAAAACCTGTATCTTCATTGATACGTATATTTGCTGAAAGCCCCCGTTGACTATGGAACAGGATATCCCTTATGTGCTGATGCTGGAAGATGACAGCGATGACCGTTATATAACACAACAATTCTTTAATGACCAAGGCTATAACATTGGCCTGCAGTTTGTTGTAGATGCGGCTGAGGTTATGCCTAAGCTTGAAGACTGCATAGCTAACGGGAAAAGCCTGCCCCGGCTGATGATACTGGATAAAAATGTGCCGCCTAAAAATAGCATGGAAGTAGTGCAGGAGATAAAATCAGATCCGAGGTTCCAGCTTATACCTATAGTGATGGTTAGCGGCCTGGCATACCCCGGTGAGATAGAAGAGGCCTACCGGTGCGGGGTCAGCTCCTTTATCACCAAGCCTGTAAGCCATGAGCTTACTGCACGTAAGATCGACACTTGCATTCGCTATTGGTTCGAGGTGGTAGACTTGCCGCAGCAGGACATCAGCACAACTCATCAGCACACGGCATAGCCGGGGACTCCAGCTCTATTGTAGCATGGTGTATGTGGCGGTGGCGCAGCTTGTGCTTTATCGTATTCACGCGTTCCATTTTTTCTGCAAAAGACAGCTGCTCTTTGAGGACAATGTGCACAGTAAGCGCATTTTCGGTAGTGCTCATGGCCCATACGTGCAGGTGATGCATGCTTACCACACCATCTACACCCGTTATAGCTTTGTGTATCTCCTCTAAATGCACATTCTCAGGCACGGCATCGAGTGTCAGTCGCAGGCTGGCAGTTAGCAGCGACCATGTGCCGAAAAAGATAACTACCAGGATGACTATGCTGGTGGCACCATCGAGCCAATACCAGCCGGTGTATTTGATAACAACACCGGCGATGACAACACCAAGCGACACCAGCGCATCGGCCACAAGGTGCAGGTACGCGCTCTTGGAGTTAAGGTCGTGCTCCTTATCTCTGAAGAACAGGAATGCGGAGCCAAGGTTGACCGCTATGCCTACGGCGGCGATGACCGCTACCAGTCCGCCGGCCACCGGCTCAGGGTGTAGTATGCGCTGCACTGATCCGTAAGCAAGCACCCCTATTGTTATAAAGAGCACCACGCCATTCACCAGCGCGGCGAGTATAGTGGTTTTCTTATAGCCATAGGTAAAGGAGGCCGTGGGCCGCGCATGAGACAGCCGGAGGGCGAGCAGGGAGAGTGCCAGGGTGGCTACATCGCTGAGGTTGTGGCCCGCATCGGCAAGCAGCGCCATAGAGCCGGTCATCAGCCCTGCAACAGCCTGTATGACCACATAAGCCATATTAAGCACGATACCTGTAATAAACATCTTATACCTCGCGGTACCCGGCTTCAGATCTTTCGGCGCACCGTGGTGATGATGCCCATGGTCATGCCCATGATGGTGATGCCCGTGATGATTATGATCTGCTTCTGTGCCCGGCATAGGGTGTTTTCGCTAAGCTACGAAATTAATTTGCCCGGTAGTTGACTTCTCAGGCACAACTTTTAGTAGCTTTATTTAAGCGTCAGCCCAGTTGAAGAATTGATATTATGGGGTGGTTTGCTTAGTTGAAGTTTCCGGCGAACCGCGTGAGGGCTCTCCCCCGGTATTTTCACCAGCAACGTGCTGAGGCAAGGCGATAAACGGTGGAACAAAAAATAGAATGCAACGTAACCATATTAAAATGACTAAACTAAAATTTGCATTAATTTAATTTTGTAAATTACTTGTTAATGAGAACAGACTTAATTAGGTTTGTATTTCTATTATGAAAATTTATGATTTTCTATCGCGCATAGTACCAATGAAAAAAAGGTATGCATGGAAGTTTGCTGCGGCAACACTTCCTGTTCATGCTTTGGCGGTAGTAATAGTCATCGTTATCACACGGATGAAGATGTTTGGCAGTATATCTTCATTTACCTTCTTTTTCCTGCTTGCTGCTACGGGTGCCGGCTGCCTTTGGAGCGCCTTTTATCTCTTTAATAAGCTGGTGCAGCCACTAAGGCTGGCCAAAGATGGCCTTACCAACTACAGGGCTAACCATGATATGCCTGAGCTGCCGGTAGAGTATGATGATGAGGCCGGGCTGCTGCTTAACGAGATACAGACCACCATAACCAAGCTGGATACCCTGATAACGGAGAAGAGCGATATGATAGACCTGCTATCGCACGACCTGAGGAGCCCGGTGGGCCGTATACTTAGCCTCAGCGGACTGATAAAGACCGATGAGCCCGACCAGAAGGACCTATACGCGGACTATATATCGAACGAGTGCAAGGGCCTGCTGAGGCTGCTGGAGAATATACTGCTGATGCTGAAGGAAGACACTATGACCTTCAGGCTGGTGAGTGTGAACCTGAAGCAGCTGATATCTGAAACGGTGAGCTTCTTTGACTTTGCAGTGGCGGAGAAGAACCTGAACCTGAAAGTATCTATAGATGAGTCGCTATATATACTGGTGCAGGCTGATCTGTTTACCCAGGCGGTGCGTAACATTATTGGCAATGCTATTAAGTTCTCATCAGATGGCAAGGCCATACTCATATCGGGCAGGCAGGATGTGGACCACATAGCTATATCTATTCGCGATGAGGGACTGGGGTTTGTTCCGTCAGACATCAAGCGGCTATTCGACAGGTTTACCGGGGCAGGCAAAAAGGGCACACATGGGGAAACCTCTATAGGGCTAGGACTATACCTGAGCAAGAAGATAGTGGAGCGCCATGGTGGCAAGCTGCTGGCCGAGAGCGACGGACCTAATAAGGGTGCAACATTCACCATAATATTGTACAAGCTTATTATAAAGAAGTGGCAGGTAAACCCAGCTGGCAGCTACAGCGAGAAGGTAGCCGTTAATTAGCCTTTGGCCGCAGTTATTACATTCGTTTTTTATGGCAGCGGTTTTCGCTTAGTTTTGCAGCCAATATTTTATATAAGCGATGTTAACTGCAAACGAGATACGCCGGCAATTTTTAGATTTTTTCCGCAGCAAGGGACATGAGATAGTACCCTCATCACCGATAGTTGTAAAGAACGACCCTACCCTGTTGTTTACCAATTCGGGAATGAACCAGTTCAAAGAGTACTTCCTCGGAAACCGTGAGGCAGAGCATACCCGTATTGCGGATACACAAAAGTGCCTGCGCGTGAGCGGTAAGCACAACGACCTGGAAGAAGTAGGCGTAGATACTTACCACCATACCATGTTCGAGATGCTGGGCAACTGGAGCTTTGGCGACTACTTTAAAGAAGATGCCATAGCATGGAGCTGGGAGCTGCTGACCGAAGTCTTCGGCATACCCAAAGACAGGATCTACGTTACCATATTCCAGGGTGATACTTCAGAGAACATTGCCAAAGACGAAGAAGCTTACAACTTCTGGAAACAGCATATAGCTGAAGACCGCATACTGCTGGGCAACAAGAAAGATAACTTCTGGGAGATGGGCGACACGGGGCCATGCGGACCGTGCTCTGAGATACATGTGGATTGCCGCACGGACGAAGAGAAAAAACAGGTGGATGGCAAGACACTGGTAAACGCTGACCATCCACAAGTGATAGAGATATGGAACAATGTGTTCATGCAGTTTAGTCGCGTGTGGAAAGATCATGCAGGCTTCCTTGCCTGGGAAAAGTCTTACACGGGTGAAGAGAGTGCCCGCAAAGCAGAAAGGGCTAAGAAGATCGTAGAGTTCACCAAACTGGAGAATCTGCCTGCAAAGCATGTGGATACGGGAATGGGGTTTGAACGCCTGGTGCGCGTGCTTCAGGGCAAGCAGAGTAATTATGACACAGACGTATTCACGGGTACAATAGCACACATAGAAAAGCTGACGGGGAAGAAATATGGCTATACCGATAGCAGGCCCGATATTGCCTTCCGCGTGCTGAGCGACCATATACGTGCAATAGGCTTTACGATCGCCGATGGCCAGCTGCCATCTAACACAGGCGCAGGCTATGTGATACGCCGGATATTGAGAAGAGCAGTTAGGTATTATCATACTTACCTTGATTTTAAGCAGCCCTTATTACATCAGCTGATGCCTGTTCTGGCAAAGCAATTTGAGGAGGTGTTCCCTGAATTGCAGCAGCAGCTAGGCCTGGTGAGCCGCGTGGTGAAGGAAGAAGAAGAAGCCTTTCTGCGCACGCTGGATAAGGGGCTGAAAAAGATAAACGACATTATAGCAGATACACAAAGCGGGGATACGAAAACTATTAACGGCAAGGCTGCGTTTGAGCTGTATGATACTTACGGCTTCCCGATAGACCTTACGAGGCTGATAGGCAGCGAGCAGGGCCTGCACGTGGATGAGGCTGCATTTGAAAGCGAGATGCAGCAGCAGAAGACCCGCAGCCGTGCAGCAACATCGTTAGATACAGGGGACTGGATAGTAGTAAAGGAAGGCGGCAGCACTGACTTTGTAGGTTATGAAAGCCTGGAGGCAGAGGCTTACATAATGAAGTATCGCAAGGTGAGCGCGAAGGGCAAAGAGTCGTACCAGCTGGTGCTGGACACTACGCCCTTCTACGCAGAGAGCGGCGGACAGGTAGGCGACACCGGTGAGCTGATATTCCCTAATGAAAGCATACAGATCATAGATACAAAGAAGGAGAATGACCTGATCATACATTTCTCTGAAATACTGCCTGACAACGTAGGCGCGCCAGCACACGCTAAGGTAGATGCCGTAAAACGCAGAGCTACCGAAGTACACCATAGCGGCACGCACTTGCTGCATGCGGCCCTGCGCGAGGTGCTGGGCACACACGTGGCACAGAAAGGCTCACTGGTGAATGAAGAGCATCTGCGCTTCGACTTCTCTCACTTCGCCAAGGTGACTGATGAAGAGATAGCACGCGTGGAAGCGATAGTGAATAGTAAGATACGCGAGAATGTGCCGGTGGTGATAAAGAACATGCTAAAAGATGAAGCGGTAGCGCTGGGAGCTATGGCGCTGTTTGGCGAGAAGTATGGCAACGTGGTGCGCGTGGTAGTAATGGACCCTAACTATTCAGTAGAGCTTTGCGGCGGCACGCACGTAGGCTCTACAGGCCAGCTGGGCTTTTTTAAGATAACCAGCGAAGCGGCGGTAGCAGCAGGCGTACGCCGCATGGAAGCTGTAAGCGGCCGAGCGGCTGAAGAATTTGTGAATGAGCAGCTGGCGCTGATAGCAAATATTAGTGCACAGCTTAAAAATGCAAAAGACCCGGTAAAGGCAATACAAAAACTACAGGAAGAAAAAGCACAGATAGAGAAGCATGCTGAGAACCTGGAGGCAAGACAACTGGTAGGCATACGCAATGAGCTATTGACAAAAGACGAGATCATCAACCAGGTGACCTTTGTAGGCCAGCAGGTAACTGTGGGCTCGGCTGATGCATTGAAGAAGCTGTGCCTGGACTTAAAGTCGCACCTGAATGACCATGTGATAGTGCTGTGCGCCAATATAGACGGCAAGCCGTTTGTGGCTGTAGGTGTGGACGAGAAGGTGGTTGCTGCGCGCGGGCTCGATGCAGTAAAGATCATAAAGGAGCATGTGGCACCGCTGATAAAAGGCGGTGGCGGTGGACAGAAGACAATTGCTACTGCTGGTGGGCAGGAGCTAGGCGGGCTGCAGGGGGTTATTGATAAGGTGAGGGGATTGCTGTAGTTGTTTGAACACGATTTTATTGATTACTGGAAGGACAGGATGCGCGATAGAGAGAGTGTTTGATTTGAATTTGACGATGTTGAGAAAATGGGAACGAGAGATTTGAACACGATTTTATTGATTACTGGAAAGACAGGATGCGCGATAGAGGCTTGACAATCGTAGAAAAGCAGGATGTGCAAGAAGTTTGAACACGATTAGAAGGATTACTGGAAGGACAAGATGCGCGATGGAGGATGCACGAGAGGTTGAACACGATTTAAAGGATTAATGGAAAGACAAGATGCGCGATGGAGTTATGACAATCGTAGAAAAGCAGGATGCGCGAGAAGTTTGAACACGATTTGAAGGATTACTAAAAGGACAAGATGCACAAGTAATACTATCATTACAAACTATCAATGTTTATGAGCTACACGATCAATGAGCTAACACATAAGATAATAGGTTGTGCCATGCAGGTGCATAGCACTTTGGGTTGTGGGTTTCAGGAGTTGATATATCAGAGGTGTCTTGCTGCAGAATTAACCTATCAGAAGTTATCTTTTGAGCGAGAAAAGGAGATGGATATAGTATACAGAGGCGAGCTAGTAGGTACAAGGCGTGTTGATTTCTTTGTAGATGGGAGGGTGATGGTGGAACTAAAAGCGGTTTCAAAGTTGGAAGTAGTTCATAAAGCCCAGGCAATAAACTATCTGGAAGCGTATAATGTAACAGATGGGCTACTCATAAACTTTGGCAATATGAGCCTGGAATTCAACCATGTTTACAATAAAAGATTAGTAAGCCCGAATGTTGGCAATCACAAATTTACGGTCGAATAGCAGCCGATGTCTCTCAACCATTTCGCACGAAACACCTCCTGTCAATCTTTAAATCTTTAAAATCGTGTTCAAATAAGCAGCATAGCCCATCAATGCTCCTCCACTATCGCCTGGCAGCCGTATTGGTTGACGAGGACATCATCGTAGTAGTCGGCGCGGGCTATGAGTGACTCGAACATGTGGATGCCGCTTTCAGCGGTTATCTCCAGGTCGTAGTTGAGGCTGCTGAGCACTATGTTCTCGCCCTGCATGCTGAAGAGCATCCGGTTTATTTTGTGGTTTTCCTGCAGCAAATATGTGTAAAGCGGCTTGATATTCTGCTTAGGTAGCTTACACAGAAATGCATCGCAAATGATGAAGTAATTCTCAGAATTGTAGGTGATCTTTATTTTGGCTGACCCTTTATTTACCTCCCACTTGTTCTGACCAATGCGTGCCAACTCTTTATCGTAGCCCAGCTTTACCAGTATTTCTTCGATGGTCTTTGCTATGCCAGATACGGGGTTTTCCTCTTCCTCATTCTTCTCCGGGAATTCTATTTTGGTGCCGCAGTTGGGGCAGTAAAGCTCATTGTCGAGCGTGGCCTCTGTGACAAGTGTGGCGCATGAAGGACAGCGTATAGACATGTCGCCTCGGATGGCCTGGTACTGGTCGAGCATTTCGTGGAGATAGCTTACCGGGAGTGCAAAGCCGAGGTTATCGCCACCCTTTATGATGAAGGTGTTTACCCCTACCACTTCGCCATTCTCGTTGATGAGCGGGCCACCGCTGTTGCCAGGGTTAATGGCTGCATCTATCTGTATGTATTTTATGCCTTGCTGCACCCTGTCTACCCGCGATATCACACCTTGCGTGGCTGTATAGTTGAGGCCGTAGGGGTGGCCTATGGCTATCACGATATCGCCATCGTGCATCGAAGCATAATCGCCGAGTTTCAGCTCAGGCATATCGTGCAGGCTTACTGGCGGGGCAAGAAATGCAATGTCGTACTTGGCATCGTAGAAGAGCACATCGGCAAGGCGCTTGTCGAAGGTGCGGCCTTTCACAGTTACCTTACGGTTTTCGCCAACCACGTGGTGGTTAGTGACAATAAGGTTGTACTGGGATAGGTAAAAGCCGGTGCCGGTGCCGCCCTTGGTGGCTATCTGCACTACGGCATGCTGGTAACGCTCTATGGTCGCCTGAATGCTCATGTTTATCTTTTTGTTTCCAGGTTCATGCTGGCCATTTGCTCGCTGAAGCTGATAGCGAATTCGTAAAGGTTGTCGTATTTCATGCGGGCAAAGTCCCACTTCATACCCTTGAACTTATCTTTATAGCGCTTAAGTATATCGTCGACGGTCTCTTCGATCGCCTCTTTGTTGAATTTCTTTTCGATAGGCTCGTACAGCGGCGCAGGCAGGCCGCACTCGGCAAAGAAGTCTGTATGCAGCACAGCCATAAACACCGAAGTGAGCTCTGTGAGCACACTCGGCATGCTGTAGATAAACTGGCTATACAGCACACCATACTCTACGAGCGACAGTGCTATATCGGGGTACTTGTTGTCGATATACCAGTGCGAGTCTTTGTTAGCATTGTATATATTGTCGCGAATCTTTTCGGTTTTGGGCGGCGCGCTTATAGAGAATGTAGACTTAGCGTGATACACATTGGCAGAGAATTCTTCTTTTGTAATGTCGAGCAGTTTCCGGATGGAGTCCTTCATCATCTGGTTTCGTTCTACCAGAGTGGTATCTTCTTTGCGCGCCCAATAGATAGTGCTGATCCGCTCCATCTCAGCCAGCAGCTTTGCCTCGGGGGTAATAAGAAAATCTGTGCGATACAGGATAACCGGCAACAGGTATGCAATAGCACCTGAGAAAGCATCCTGGTTAAGCCCGTCTATCCGCTTGAGGCCTTCCTCTATCCACCGGCGGAAGTAGCTGTACTTGAATTCCAGCTCCCATGCGCTCAGGTGCGTAATGTGATCGGTACCTACAGCCTTGAGCGTATTGAAATCAGCCAGCAGCAGGTCGTCCATCCGGTCTGACTTTGTGGACAGCTCCCTGAGGCCATAATACAATTTGCTGGTGTCTACAGAGTGCACATCAGTATCGAATATCATGCAGAGCACATTGTGCTCGTCCATTGACGTGCGGCAGTAGTACATGTTGAAGTTCATCTCGAGCAGGCGGCGCATTACCGCTGTAATGGGATCGGACATCTGCGCAAGAGGCACGCAGCAAAGTATGTTAGTGCCGTCGCACTCGCCATGCACTTTCTTAGACCCCTGCAGCAGATCGAAAGTGAACTTGTCGCCATCCTGCTTAAAGACCACGTTATTCTCCTCCTCATCATGCAGGTAGAAGAAGAAAGATTCGAATGCTTCCTTGTACTGCTTTTGTTTGAACAGCTCCTCGGCCTTGTACCAGCTCTGCGTTTGCCCGCGGCTTTTGTTGTTATCGCTGTACCTTCCAAAGCGAATACCTTCAAGACCGGGCAGCCCCATACGCGCGGCCTGGCCATCGTCGCCGGGGGCTTGGTTTTCTTTTTCTTCCTTTTTACCTATCAGCTTGCTGAACCAATTCATTCCAATAAAAATATGCAAAAATTCTGCCGTTAAGCAACCTATGCTATAGGCAAACTTTCTGTTATGCGTAAAGTGTGGCTGATATTCCTGCCGGAATACGTAGTTTTACGACTGAGTATGATCGTAAGAACAGTGTTATATATCATTGCTATAATCCTTTTCATTGGCTGGGCTTTGAGCTTTTTCCTTTGGCACCCCGGGCACCTGATACACATACTGGCGGCCTTTGCCGTCATCTTTTTTGTGCTGGGCCTTACCCGGAAAAACGAGATCAATTAGCGCTGTATACGTGCCACAATAATTGCGCCATGTGCAGTACAGGCACCCTTTTAACTATTTATCCACATTTTCTGCAATCAGCTTTAGCGCTTTAATTTTTGAGTTTATTTAAAATATCTTTGTTGCAAACCAAAATTACCAATGCGTTTTATAGTTACCTCAACAGCGTTGTTGAAAAACCTGCAGCAGATCAGCGGTGTTATCAGCGCTAATACTGTGCTTCCTGTATTAGAAGATTTTCTTTTTGAACTGCGCGGAAATACGCTGACGCTCACTGCCACTGACCTGGAAACAATGATGCGGGTGCAAATGGAAGTGAACGACTCCCAGGGTGACGGGCGCATATGCATACCGTCGAAAATACTAAGCGACTATCTTAAGAACCTGCCCGAGCAGCCGATAACCTTCAACATCAATGAGCAGGACCTGTCGATAGAAATGTCGAGCGATGTGGGTAAATACCGCATCGGCGGTGAGAAGGCAGATGACTTTCCGAAGGAACCGGCACCGGGTGATACAACGGCCTTTACCATGCCATCGATATCGCTGATAGAGTGCATCAATAAGACGCTGTTTGCGGTGAGTGGCGATACGCTGCGCCCTGCTATGACGGGTGTATACTTTGAGCTGGCAACTGATAGCCTGACAATGGTGTCTACGGATGCACACAGGCTGGTACAGTTTCGCCGGACAGATATAAACTGCCCTGCAAAGGATGGCTTTGTGGTGCCTAAGAAACCATTGCAGCAGCTGCGTGCCACATTGCCACCGGATGAGTCGCTAATGCAACTGGCGTATAATGGCAGCCACCTTTTTGTGACCGGAGAGAAACTAAGCCTGAGCTGCCGCCTGATAGATGCGCGCTTCCCGGACTACAAGGCGGTAATACCGGTAGACAATCCGTATAAGCTTACCATAAACCGTGGTGACTTTGTAAGCGCACTGCGCCGTGTGAGCATCTTCGCAAATAAAACCACTAACCAGGTAGTGCTGGACATAAATGGCAATGCCCTGCAGATAAGCGCGCAGGATATTGACTTCTCTTACGAGGGTAAGGAAATGCTGAGCTGCCAGTATAGCGGTGAGGATATGAAGATAGCCTTTAACGCGAAGCTGATGGTGGAGATGGTGAATAACCTCGATGGCAACGAGATACAGGTGGAGCTGAGCACGCCTACGCGCGCGGGCATCTTCCGCTCTATGGACAGGGTGGAAAATGAAGACCTGCTGATGCTGCTGATGCCGCTGATGGTGGGGGTGTAAAAGAAGTTAAAAGGTCAAAAATTAAAAAGTAAAAAGCGTGCTCCGGTGAAACCCCTGCCCCTAAAGGGGTTCTTCCATGGTAAGTAAAAACTTAGAGATAAAAGTGTGCTACGGTACACTTTTTTTGTGCCCCTGCTTTTAAACACCTGCCCCTGAAGGGGTTCTTCCGTGGGGTCGTTGACACCCCTTGCTTTGAAACCCCTGCCCCTAAAGGGGTTCTTCCGTGTTATGGTTGAAATCCCTGCTGGTAAGGGGTTCTTCTGTGGGGTTGTTGCAACCCGTGCTTTGGAAACCCCTGCCCCTGAAGGGGTTCTTCCGTGGGGGTCGTTGACATCCCTTGCTTTGAAACCCCTGCCCCTAAAGGGGTTCTCTCGTGGGGTCGTTGACACCCTTTGAAACCCTGCCCCTGAAGGGGTTCTTCCGTGTTATGTAGGTCGTTACGTCTAAAAAGGGTTTTTAGAAAGGGGTGCCGTTGGTGCTGTTGATGAGGGCAGTTTTGAGGGCGGGGACGGCATTGGCGGCTTTTAAGAAAAGGGCTGTGGTGTTGCCACGGCCAAACATGCGCTGCACCATTCGGCCGATGCTGAGGCGGCGGGAGAAGTGCAGGTTCCAGGTGGCGGTATATTGCTGCTCCATTTGAATGCGGCTTATATCGCCCGAGAGAAAGCCGTGCAGCTGTTCTGTTGCCAGCCTCGCCGAGCGGAGGGCCATGCTCATGCCTTTGCCGCAGAGGGGGGTTATCATACCTGCCGCATCGCCCAGCATAAGCACATGCTGGTATACAGGCTCTTTCTTATCAAAGCTTATCTGTGATATTGCCAATGGAGACTGGTAGAGCAACTCTGCTTTGCTGAGTATCTCTTTCAGCCATGGATTGCTACCCAGCACCGTGCTTTCCAGCTGTTTTATATCGTTGCCGCAGGCGCTGAGGCTGGCTGCCGTGGTGAGATAGCAGAAGCATGTGCGCCCGTCTTCTACAGGGGATACGCCGCAATAGCCACCGGGAAAGTTGTGCATGGCAACCAGATCCTGCGGCCATGGGTAGCTGATGTGGTGCTTGATGCCAATGTAATTACTCAGCTTGCTGCCTGTCTTATCGAGGAATTTGCGCTGCCACTTTACATCCATATTGCTGCGCTTGCCCCATGTGCCGCATACTGCTTTTGCAATGTAGGTTTGCCCTGCGGCTGTGACGCTGAATTGCTCATGGTACATATCCACGCTATCTACACGGGCTTTTGTGATGATGGTGGCGCCGGCTTGCTCTGCCAGCTCAGCTAATGCAGCATCGAGCTTGTAGCGGCTGATGCCTATGCCGCCTTGCGTGAGGGTGGCCTTAACCTCGTTGCCGCGGTTGTCGGTAACATGGAGCTTGCTGATCTGCGGCAGCTGCATAGTATGGAACTGCAGGCCGAGGCTGCGAAGAAAAGGCCCGCTCTCCATGCTTATGTATTCACCGCAAACTTTATGCTTGGGATAAATGTCTTTCTCCAATACAAGCACCTTATGCTGCAGCGATGCAAGGCGTATGGCAGCCGACAGCCCGGCGATGCCACCGCCAATAATAATGACATCGTATAAGGGGTTGCTATGCATGGTGTACGCAAACAAGGAAACGGAAGGCCCAGTGCCAGGTGATCGTGTAATTTTTTATCCCGGCAGCTTCGAGAAGCCGTACCCAATCGGCCCGGCGGAAGGAGCGAGCAACGGAGAGCGGGCCATCGTTGCGCACAAGGTAAGACTTTGAAAACAGCTTTGTGAGCACGCGTATAGAATGATAGGCGACCGGGTGGCGATGCAGATCGTTGATAAAAAAACCTAGCTGGCTATTGCCTTTAAGCCATTGCAGCTGCTCTATCATTTGCTCATCTGTAAAGTGGTGGCAGAACAATGAGGAGAAAATAACATGAGGCTTACCAGACGGCCACTGTGTGGTGCGGTAGTCGCTGCAGATAAGCACGGTATCGGCAGGCACATGCTGCGCTGCAAAATGGATGCATTCTTCCTTGATGTCTATACCTATAAGATCTGCACGCTGCTGTGTGTGGCTGGTGATATATTTATTAATGGCTACAAGGTTATCTCCGCCGCCGCAGCCTATCTCTGCTATAGTGAACGGACGGACCGACGCATAGTTGCTGAGAAAGTATTGCACTCCCTTTCGCGTGATGCTGTGCCCGCCAAGCAGTGCATTGATCGTATTGAGCTCCGACATGGTAACGCGTATATCACTGAACGGGATATTGTCCTGGTCGAGGAGCTCTTTTTCGTACGAACGTATCTGCAAGTTGGGCATGGTGACCGGTTGGTTTTTTGAAACAGGGTTTGATATTTGGTGAGCCGCGCTGCCCTTCGTTTGAAGATCTCATTATCACAATTTCGGCTAAAGCCTTTACTAATATTCCTTTACCGCCGGCCTAAAGGCTGGGGCTATTACACAGTTAGTTCGGATAGATAGCCATTATGCCTTTCGGTGTAATGTATTTATACCATGTGAGCAATAAGATAGAACATGCGATCAATGAGTCTATTCTTTAGTTAGTATGATACTCTCCATGGTGAGGCCGGGGCCGAAGGCTGCTGCGAAGGCATGCTCACCCGGAGGGAAAGTATCCCACATCTCTTTGAGTACGAACAGCACAGTTGCAGAAGACATATTGCCATACTCCCTGAGCACTTTGGCTGAAGCTGCGAGATCAACCTCGGTTAAGTTAAGCCCTTTTCCTATCGCCTCGAGTATGCGCTTGCCGCCGGGATGAATGCACCAGTATTTTACTTCATCATCCGACAGGCCCGCCTTTGCCAGCGCCCTGTCTTTGAGCTGGCCAATGTCGGCACGGAAGATATCGGGAACATCTGAAGCAAGCGTCATTACAAATCCCATGGAAGATAGCTTCCACGACATGCTGTCCTTAGCATCTTTCAGTACCTCGGCATAGAAGCTATCGAGACGCACACCCTTGCGGCTGTCATCGTCTGCACAAATAAGCACTGCTGCGGAGCCATCGGCAAAAAGGAGTGGCGCAGTAATAGCATCCTGCGTGAATACCTTTTGGAAATGCAGGCTGCATAGCTCGGTGCATACAACAAGCACTTTAGCGGCGGGGTTTGCATTGACAATATCTGCAGCATTCTTCAACCCATGTATTGCTGCATAGCAACCCATGAAATTGACTGCGCTGCGGCTGGTATTGGCATTTAGGTCCATGGCCTCCATCAACTGCAACTCAAGGCCGGGGGCGCTCATGCCGGTGCAGCTAACGGTGATTAGGTGCGTGATCTCATCCTTTTCTATAACACCGTTGATACACTTATTAGCAGATGCCAGGGATAGCGGTAAGGCATATTTGCTGAACCACTGCATGCGGTGATCGAGGTTAGGAAATGGCTCGAGATCGGGGGTACGGGGAAAAAATTCCCATTGATCCTGTGGTAGGGTGAAGTCGGGGATAACCGAGTAGCGCGTATCTATACCACTGTGGTTGTACAGGTGCTTTAGTATTCGTTTTTCTTTTTCACCGGCACCGTAGGCGGCTTCCATAAACGCGAGGAGGTTGCCCTGCAGGTGCTTATGAGCCGGTACTTCGGTAGCTATGGAAATGATCTTTGCCAATTGAGTGCGTGATTAATAAAGTTCGTTAAAAAAATCATACCTTATCAACTGCAAATGTTAAACCCCAAATCCCTAAAGGGGCTTCCCCATGTTATGAAATACTGTGGTAGTACCCGTAGTTTGTCGTTGCAGTGATTATCAAGTTGTTAGGGAAAATACGCGACGGAGACATGGGAGATTGTTCTTAAAACTTGCCATCTTTACTGCACTAATCAGCATATCAATGTCTTACTGTACTTATATAGACCGTATGGCGGGCGAGCAGCAGGCGCTGCATAAAGCTTACCACGATAACCATTATGGCTTCCCGATACATGATGACGATGAACTGTTTGGCAGGCTGCTGATGGAGATAAACCAGGCAGGTCTGAGCTGGGAAACGATACTAAAGAAAGAATTGACTTTTCGTAAGGCTTATGACGATTTCAATATCCGGAAAATAGCGGCCTACACCGAACAGGATCGTGAGCGACTAATGAGTGATGCCGGCATTATAAGGAACCGGCTGAAAATAAATGCTGCCATAGAGAATGCGAAAACGGTGCTGGAGCTGCAAAAGGCGCATGGCTCATTTGAAAAATGGATCGAAGCTAATCACCCGAAAACAAAGGAGGAGTGGGTGAAGCTGTTTAAGAAGACGTTTAAATTTACCGGTGGAGAGATAGTGGGTGAGTTCCTGATGAGCATAGGGGTGCTGCCGGGAGCGCATGTGGCGGAGTGCCCTGTGTATAAGCGGGCGCTGAAGAAGGGGCCGCTGTGGGTGGGGTGAGTGCCTGGCGCGAGGGTCATAGCGAATTTTGACAGTAAATCTAGTTTAGCGTCTGTTCTTAGGAGCTCGTACACGGCGCGAGTGTCCTTTTCTTTTGGTCGCCAAAAGAAAAAGACCAAAAGAAAAGGCGATTTTTTGCCAAAGGCTCCGCCGGCAAAAAAGGGCTCCACGCTGTGAACGCACCGCATTCCTCAACATGGTGGCGCTGGTATTTTCGCCTATCTCCTACTACTATTAGGCTATTGTTACGTGTTCAGCTAACTGAAATGCATCAGCTATTGTAGTTGGTCTACGACAAAAAATAAGGCGCCATTACGGGCTGGACATAGGTAACTACTATCGGCACCGGGTTGTTATACTGACTGGAAATTGTGCTCAAGTGAACATCTTTTTTAGGCGTAAAAATGGTTGTTAAGTTTTCGGTTGTGGGGGGAGGTTATTGTTGTTCTCTTTGCAGGATAAACAGATGGTTGCGATGCTGAGTATTGAAGTAATGTATGATGCGCTGGTGGCCAAGGATGCCAGCTATGAAGGGAGGTTTATAGCAGCTGTAAAGACTACAGGTATTTTTTGCAGGCCTACGTGCACAGCACGAAAGCCGAAGAAGGAGAATGTGGAATTCTTTGCTACTACCAAGGATGCGATACTGCACGGATACCGCCCTTGTAAGGTGTGCAGTCCGCTGGAGGTGGCTAATAAAACACCACAGTATATACATGACCTGCTGCTGCAGATAAGCGAAAGCCCATCAGTGAAAATTAAAGACTGGGACCTGCGGCAAAAGCAGCTGGACCCTAATACGGTGCGGCGGTGGTTCCTGAAAAATCATGGGATCACTTTCCACGCTTACCAGCGGACCTTCAGGATCAACTCGGCATTTAAGAAAATACAGAAGGGCGATATGGTTACAGCTACGGCTTTTGAAAGCGGCTATGATTCGCTGAGTGGGTTTGGGGATTCGTTTAAATCTGTTTTTGGAATGTCGCCCGTGAATAGCAGGCAGCAGCGGGTGATAGACCTTACCCGGATAGAAACACCACTGGGACCTATGCTGGCGTGCGCTGCTGAAGAAGGTGTGTGCCTGCTGGAGTTTACCGACCGCAAGATGCTGGAAACGCAATTTAAGCTATTGGCGAAAAGGCTTAATGCTACGATAGCGCCGGGGCCGAACAAACATTTTGCGCAGCTGAAGCAGGAGCTGGATGAATACTTTGAAGGCAAGAGAACGGTGTTCACTTTGCCCCTGTTTGCGCCGGGAACTGATTTTCAACTGAGAGTGTGGGATGAGCTGCAGACAATACCCTGCGGCGAAACACGCTCTTACCAGCAACAGGCGTTGCGGCTGAATGCACCAGCTGCGGTGCGCGCTGTAGCCAATGCAAATGGCATGAACCGCATATCGATATTGATACCCTGCCACCGGGTGATAGGAAGCGATGGAAAACTGGTAGGGTATGGCGGAGGTGTGTGGCGGAAGAAGTGGCTGCTGGATATGGAGCGGATGATGGTGGCTACTCCAGCTTGAATTGAAGGGGCATTGTGAAGGACAGGTTGGCGGGCTTATCGTCCTGCTTGCCCGGCTGCCATGGTGGCAGCAGACCGATAACCCTGTACGCTTCTGCATCAATATCAGCGGACACGCCCTTCACCACATGAATATTGCGTATTGTTCCCAGGGAGTCGACAATAAAACCCATAATTACCCTGCCTTCAATACCTGCTTCCCTGGCTGAGTCGGGGTATTGCAGGTTCCTGGCAAGGAAGTTGAATAATTCATATGATGGTTTCGGCAGCACCTCAAAGGCGGTGAAGGCAATTTCGTTTCCCATCTCATCGAAGCACTGTCCACGCAGTATGGAGTCCTTCTGTTTTGTGTAAAATTTTCTTTCCCGCCGCTCCTTGTAGTAAATTGTATCGGTGCAGTACTTATGAGACTCCTGCCTTTTGAGCTTGCCGCTCCGATAATAGCTTTTCAGATCGCCGTCTTTTTTATCATCAACATAGCTGCAGGTGTACCATACACTCGTTGCTGAAGAATCGTAAAAGTGGGTCCAGGGTCCTGTCTTTTTATTACTACTATATAGCCCTTTTGCTATCATGTTGCCACCTTGCGAGTAGCGGCTGAACTCACCTTCCCAGCTGCTGGAATCCAGGCTGGTTTGGTAACCAGCACGCTCCACCTTATTGCTGCCCATAAAGTAATCTGTGATGGCATATTTGCCATCAGTGCCATTCCGGGTGAGGCTATAGGTTAGCGCATTGCTACGGTCTGCCAGCAACCCGTATGCATCGTAAAATATGGTATCGGTTAAATTACGTTTTGTGTGCCGGAGTCGCGGTGACTGGGCGTTGGTGCCCAGCGGAAGCAATAGTAATAATAATAGTAGGCGCGGTATCATCATCATTGGGCGGCAAATATAGTACAAGCTTGTGTTTCCGTTTATCTACCACGCTGTTTTGCACGAGCTTGGGTAGCTCCTACGGAGCATGGCGTTTACTGTGGCGAGAGGGGTATCTGGTAGCAGCAAATCCTGCGGCGCTACCGGTAGGGTAGCTCCTACGGAGCATACCGTTTATTGTCGCTCGTGGCTACAGAGCGGTACCACCTAACGGCGGAAATTAAAGCGAGTGGGTCTGTATTGTGGACCTGCGATGGGAGTGGATGTAAATGGTTGCCGTGTTACCGGGTAGTTCCATTGTGATAAGGGTAGCTCCTACGGAGCACGTGTTTTATTGTCGCTCGTGGCTACAGAGCGGTACCGCCTAACGGCGGAAATTAAAGCGAGTGGGTATCTGGTAGCAGCAAAATTTACGGCGCTATACGGAATTGCAATACTCCTTATCTCGTCGTATAAATATAGTAATCGAGGTTGGCAGCGCTGGCAGGCACGGTTAGTACCAAGCCTTTACTTTTGCGGTTGTAGGCAAGCCATGCGTGAGGACCATGGTAGTACATCTGCCTGTCGAAAAAATAGATGGAATCTTTTGTTGCATGGTCCATTAGGGCAAGTTCCAGATTGAGGGCAACAGCTGTAGAGTCGTTAATTAGCTGTACATAAAAACCGGTGTCTCTTAATGCGTAGGACGTATCGGTACCGGGATAGAGAATGCCAGAATTCCTGTGGTAGAATACCGACCAGGTGTACCACCCCCCAATGTTCTTAATGCTATCTGTGATCGCGAGGTGAAGGCTGTCGCGATAAGAAATAGTGCCTGAGACCTGGTGAATGGCTGCAGGACTGCCCGCAGGAGTAACAGAGGTTTGCAACACAGGATCCGATGGTTTCCGGCAACCGATGGCTGTGATAAACAATAGGAAGAGGATAGGTTTCATTATAGAGCGTTGTACAATAAAGATACGGCGTTTTTAATAAATGTGTATCGTTAGGGTAGCTCCTACGGAGCATACCGTGTACTGTGGCGTGTTGCTACAGAGCGGTACCGTCTAACGGCGGAAATTAAAGCGAGTGGGTCTGTATTGTGGACCTGCGATGGGAGTGGATGTAAATGGTTGCCGTGTTACCGGGTAGTTCCATTGTGATAAGGGTAGCTCCTACGGAGCACGTGTTTTATTGTCGCTCGTGGCTACAGAGCGGTACCGCCTAACGGCGGAAATTAGAGCGAGTGGGTCTGTATTGTGGACCTGCGATGTGAGTGGATGTAAATGGTTGCCGTGTTACCGGGTAGTTCCATTGTGATAAGGGTAG
>JAZKFF010000001.1:125891-208577 GCA_040386555.1 Bacteroidota bacterium
TCGCTCGTGGCTACAGAGCGGTACCGCCTAACGGCGGAAATTAAAGCGAGTGGGTCTGTATTGTGGACCTGCGATGGGAGTGGATGTAAATGGTTGCCGTGTTACCGGGTAGTTCCATTGTGATAAGGGTAGCTCCTACGGAGCACGTGTTTTATTGTCGCTCGTGGCTACAGAGCGGTACCGCCTAACGGCGGAAATTAAAGCGAGTGGGTCTGTATTGTGGACCTGCGATGGGAGTGGATGTAAATGGTTGCCGTGTTACCGGGTAGTTCCATTGTGATAAGGGTAGCTCCTACGGAGCACGTGTTTTATTGTCGCTCGTGGCTACAGAGCGGTACCGCCTAACGGCGGAAATTAGAGCGAGTGGGTATCGGGTAGCAGCAAAATTTACGGCGCTACCTGGTGGGATCTACTTCCGGCGAAATACCAAAATATTGATAGGTCTTTCGGTGCACGCCTTTTGATAGCAGCTCATCGGTCTCTGCTTCTGTTGCTGTTATCCAACCCGCATCTTTGTGCAGCCAGCGAAAGACCGTCACGGCGTTAGGCCCTTTTCTGTTAAGCGCGTAAAACTGGATGTGCTTGCCGGTGTAGCCCTTCTTCATCATCTGCTCATCTGTCCATTCGCTTTCTGCAAAGGTTATGTAATTATGCGTTCCGGGATTGTGCCAGCCATATACCGGAACGCGGTTTGCGCCAGGTTGAGTGTAGGCGTAGAAGAGTAGTTTTTTATCTGTTCCTACTTTCGTGCTTTCGTTTTTGCTGCATTCATTTTCTGTAGCTGTAATAAAGGTTTTATGCCCGGGATCGTACCAGCGGTAAACGGCAACTAAATCTTTCCCGGGCTCCGGGTTGTTTACCAATTCGCTTACTATAGTGGCTGAGAAAGGTGCGCGCTGGGCGAAGAGTAAAGTGGATGCGCAACATGCGATCAGCGTCAGCAATATTCTACTCATTTGTATGCAGAAAAAGTAAGTGCCTTTTTTCATGTGCGGCAGTTTTTTAGATAGTAAATATATAAAAGAAAAATGAAATTTTGGAATGACGCAGCACACAAGGGGAGGATGCGAAGGGTACGTGGGAGTAACGCCAAAAAACAAGCAGTGCCCGGCGCGAGTAGAGACGCAAAATCTTGCGTCTCTACTGGTGGGGCATCGGGAATGAATGATATTGGTTGGCTCTTTAGGCTTCTGCGAAGGCTTTGGTATTTACCATTTCCCTCACTGCATCTGCAATTGCTTTAGCATCGTAGCCGCATTCGCGGTGGAGCTCTTCGGGCTTGCCGTGCTCTACTATGCGGTCGGGTATGCCGAGTATTTTTACTTCGGGGGTGTAGTTGTGCTGTGCCATGAATTCGAGTACTGCACTGCCGAAACCGCCTACTACTGTTCCGTCTTCTACCGTTACTATCTTAGTAAAGCGCTGTGCAATCTCGTGGAGCATTACCTCGTCGAGCGGCTTTACGAAACGCATGTCGTAATGGGCCGGGAGGAGATCGTCTTCAGCAAGCTGCTTGCAAGCTGATACCGCAAAATTTCCGGGGTGGCCTATGGTGAGTATCGCTACTTCCTGTCCGTCGCATATGCGGCGGGCGGTGCCGTGCTCTATCTTTTGCATTGGTGTGCGCCATTCCGGCATCACTCCCTGGCCGCGTGGGTAGCGTATCACATATGGCATATCGTTTTCCGCCAGCTGGGCGGTGTACATCATGTTGCGCAGCTCGCTCTCGTTCATTGGCGCAGCCACTACAAGGTTGGGTATGCACCGCATAAATGCGAGGTCATATGCGCCATGGTGTGTGGGGCCATCGTCACCAACCAGGCCTGCCCGGTCGAGGCAGAAGATGACAGGGAGCTTTTGTATGGCCACATCGTGAATGACCATGTCGTATGCACGCTGCATGAAGCTGCTGTATATGTTGCAGAATACTTTAAGGCCCTGCGTGGCCATACCAGCGCTCAGCGTCACGGCATGCTGCTCGGCAATACCTACATCTATGGCGCGGTCGGGCATGGCATCCATCATATACTTGAGGGAGCAGCCCGATGGCATGGCAGGTGTAATACCCATTATCAACGGGTTCTTTTCTGCCAGCTCTATTATTGTATGCCCGAAAACGTCCTGGTATTTAGGTGGCTCGGGTACGGTAACTACCTTTTTGTTGATCTTGCCAGTTATCTTATCGAATGTGCCGGGTGCATGCCAGAGTGTCTGGTCTTTCTCTGCCAGCTCGTAGCCCTTGCCTTTTACAGTTTTTATGTGCAGCAGCTTAGGACCTGGGATATCGTGGAGGCCCTTGAGTGTTTCAGCAAGCTTTACCACATTATGCCCATCTATAGGGCCAAAGTAGCGGAGGCCGAGGGCTTCGAATAGGTTGCTGCTCTTGGATACTATACCCTTTACACTGGCTTCGATCTTAGAGGCCATCCTCTGAAACTCTTTGGTTGGCAGCTTGCCGAGGATGTTCCAGATATCGTCGCGAACCTTGTTGTAAGTGTGCGAGGTGGTTATGTCAGTAAGGTATTCTTTTAGTCCGCCAACATTGGGGTCGATGGACATGTTGTTGTCGTTGAGTATGATGAGCACATCGGCGTTGCATACCCCTGCGTGGTTGAGGGCCTCAAAAGGGAGGCCAGCCGTCATAGCGCCATCGCCTATTACGGCAATATGCTTGCGGTGAAACTCACGTTTCTGATGAGAGGCTATAGCCATGCCGAGGGCGGCGGATATAGACGTAGAAGAGTGACCGACACCAAAAGTGTCGTATTCGCTCTCGCTGCGCTTAGGGAAGCCGCTGAGGCCCCCATATTTACGGTTAGTGTGGAATACCTGGCGGCGGCCTGTGAGTATTTTGTGGCCGTAAGCCTGGTGGCCTACGTCCCATACCAGCTGGTCGTCGGGGGTATTGAAGACATAGTGTAGTGCCACTGTGAGCTCTACCACGCCAAGGCTGGCGCCAAAGTGCCCGCCATGCACGCTAACGCAGTCTATAATGAAGTGCCTCAACTCATTACACACCTGCTGCAGCTCGGATTTGCCCAGCTTTCTAAGATCTTCGGGGGTATTTATCCGGCTAAGTAAAGGCCCGGCTGCTATTTCTTCCATGCACTAATCGAGTGATAACGTACAAAAATAAATAAAATAATTAACGTAGGGGTTTCGGGGGCTTAATACCCTCATAACGCTATTTGTAAAGTGTACCCTAGAAATGTCAAAAATTGAGCCAATGTATGCCAATAGGTTACCTTTGCGGTTAATTATAGTTAAAGGAAAAAATTGATGAAGTATTTCAGGGAGTACCCATGGGGAATGCAGATATTATTGTTCTTGCTCATGGCTTTTACCTTTATGTCAGCAGTAGCAGCTATTTTTTTTAGCTTGTTTCATAAAGTAACGGGGTACGATATGGCCCAGCTACAGACCATAAGCGCCAGCAGCCCTACGCCACTCATTAATGCTGCCATAGTGGTGCAGGCTGTGGGTTCGCTTTTTGTTTATGTGCTGCCCGCCTGGGTATTTGCTTACCTGGCCCACCCGCGGCCAGCGGAATACATTGGGCTCAGAAAGCCCGGCAAGCCGGTGCAAATAGTACTGGCAGTAACGCTGATGCTTGGGGCAATGCCCGTGCTGGCACTGATAGCAGAACTTATAAGCCATATAGACTTTGGGGCTAAGGTAAAGGCCAGCCAGGCTGCAAACGATAATACCATGAGCGCCTTCCTGAAGGTTCCCGATGCTTTCTCGCTGATACGGGCGTTACTGGTGTTGGCTATCCTTCCAGCGTTTGGCGAGGAGCTATTCTTCCGGGGAGTACTGATGCGGCTGGCGAAGAAGCGAAGCAGCAGCATGCTGATACCCATACTATTTACGGCGGCTGTGTTTGCTTATTCCCATACCAATATATATGGCTACCTGTCTATATTCCTTGCGGGGGTGCTGCTGGCTACCATCTATAATCTTACGGGATCGCTGTGGTGCAGTATAGTGGCCCATGCACTGTTTAACGGCAGCCAGGTGGTGCTGGCGTACATGGCCAATGACAACCCGGCAATAAAGAAATTCATGGACAGTAATTCGGTGTCGTGGTACCTTGTAGTGGCGGGTGCGGCTGTATTCGGGCTATCGCTGTACCTTTTGATGAAAAACCGCACGCCCCTACCGGCAGACTGGGACAATGATTTCGGGGCCAATGAGCGGCCGGAGTTTGACTTTGAAAAGCCCGAGTAAAAAATATTCGCTTATTTTACTATCCTAAACTTGCCTGATGCCACTGAACCTCCCCACTTTTTATAAACGTACGGGCAGCGCCATAGTGTTTGCCATTATAATGCTGGGCGGGCTGCTGTGGAACGACTGGGCTTTCCTGGGGCTGGTGTGCATCATCTGCAGCCTATGCTTGTGGGAGTATTGCAAGCTAATGCAGCGGATAGACAAGGAAGCTTACTGGCCGAAGTGGCTACCGATAGTGCTTATCGTGGCCGGGCTTATTATCCTGATCCCGGCATTCTTTCTCAACCATCTATTTGATTCGAGCTACCCCGACTGGCCAGTGAGGCTGTGGGGGGTGCTGCCGGTGCTGCCGGCGATACTGCTGCTGGCGGGTGCGCTGGCCAAGCGTACTTACCTGGTGGCTGTGATACAGTCGTTTGGGGGCATACTGTATATAGCGCTATCGCTGCTGCTGCTGCTGAATATGCGCATGCAGGATATGATACTGCCTATAGCGCTGATACTGATGATATGGACAAATGATACGATGGCCTACCTGGTAGGGTCTTTCATTGGTAAAACGCCCTTTTCGACCATATCTCCCAAGAAGACCTGGGAGGGGACTATTGGTGGCGCGCTGCTTACCATAATCGGCGCTGTTGTGTACGGGTATTTTTCACATCGTTATACACTTATCGACTGGGTAGTGTTAGCACTATGTGCTACAATAGCCGGAACAATGGGTGACCTACTGGAATCGAAACTGAAGCGCATGGCAGATGTAAAAGACTCAGGTGCCATAATGCCCGGGCATGGCGGTGCGCTGGACCGGTTTGATTCGCTGCTGGTAGCGGCGCCGTTTGCTTATGTGTACGCTAATTATTTTATGAAATGAGTATGTAATTTTTTAAATAAGTAACTTTACAAAAAAGAGAAAATGACTACTGCGGCTATTAAACAAAAATTGCATAGCTACCTTGAAATAGCTAACGAGAAAAAATTAAAGGCAATCTTTACAATGGTAGAGGCGGAGATCGAGGAAGCCGGAATCGTTTATACTGACGAGTTTAAAAAAGAACTGGACCGACGTTCCTTAGCCTATAAAAATGGAACTTCTAAACCGATATCTGCAATAGAAAGTAAAAAACGGATTCAGAAATTATTAAAAGACTCGAGGAAAAAGTGAGTTTCGGATATACTTTCTTTCAGGATGCCCAAGAAGAATACGAGGCAGCCATTATCTGGTATGCAGAAAGGAGCATAATAGCTGCCGAGAATTTTATTTTAGCTTTTGATCATGTATTAGGACTCATATGCGCCAATCCCGAACGATGGAGAAATGAGTATAAAGAGTATCACGAGTTAGGATTAAAGAAATATCCGTTTACACTCGTTTATGAAATTGATTGGGAAAATAACCTGGTGACAATTGTGTCGGTCTTTCACAATAGCCGCAATCCCCTCAAAAAATACAAAAAGTAATTTGAGGGTTTTTTTATAAGCTGCTTTACCTCCTTCGCAAACTTTGGAGTCCATGTTACCTTATAGCTCAGCGAATATATCCTGCGTTTTGTGCTTTAAGTTTCCTGGCCTTGATTGATTTCATTTCTTTGACCGCCTGCTAAATATCCTTCAAAACCTTAGCCTATTGTGAGCTCGGGTGTATAATGCAAGGGCACAAATTCAATATTTCCACCTTATCCACTACTTTTACGACCTCAAAACTCAGCAAAATGAAATTAGTTACATACGCAAAGGACAGTGGCGAACAATTAGCATTCTACATAGATGGTAAGCTGTACGATACCAATAGCAACAATAAGCAAGCACCCGGCACTATGGCTGAGCTGCTTAACGACTGGGACGCAGGCATGGGCCATTTAAAGCAGGCGGAACAAGCGATAAGCGAAGATGCTACCGGCGTAAGCTATAGTGGCACTACTATACTGGCACCTGTTACGCGTCCTACATCGTGCAGGGACGGGTACGCTTTTCGCCAGCACGTGGCTGCTGCGCGGCGCAACCGCAAGGTGGATATGATAGCTGAGTTTGACCATTACCCGATATTTTACTTCACTAATCACAATGCTGTGCAGGGGCCGGGGCCAATACCGGTAATGCCGGATCATCTTAAGAAACTGGACTTTGAGCTGGAGGCTGCAATTGTGATCTGCAAGAAGGGAAGGAATATAAAGGCAGCGGAGGCCGACCAATACATAGGCGGCTATATGATAATGAACGACATGAGCGCACGGACGCTGCAGATGGAAGAGATGCTGCTGAACCTGGGGCCTGCTAAAGGCAAGGACTTCTGCACGGTGATAGGGCCGATGCTGGTAACACCGGATGAGCTGGAGCAGTATAAGATACCTGCCAAGATCAACCATACCGGGAACAGCTATAACCTGAAGATGCGCTGCCTGGTAAATGGCAAGGTAGTGAGTGAAGGAAATATGGGCGATATGGACTGGACGTTCGCGGAGATAATAGAGCGTTGCGCTTATGGCGTGGATATACTGCCGGGCGATGTGATAGGCAGCGGCACGGTGGGCACAGGCTGCTTCCTGGAGCTGAATGGTACCGGCAAGCTAAATGACCCCAGCTACAAAGAGCAGTGGCTGCAGGATGGCGACCTGGTAGAAATGGAGATAGACGGGCTGGGGCACCTGACCAATACCATAGTGGCCGAGCAGACAGAGTGGAGTATACTTGGGGAGAAGAAGGGATAATCCAAAAAAGGGAAAGTCGCCGCAAAGACGCTAAGGCGCAGAGCTGTATTTTAGTGAAGTGTACTGAAGAAGAACGCTGATGCGTGCGGCATAGGATCGAAAAAAGTAACTGCCGAAAAGGGCTTTAAACCACTGAAACAGACTGATGGAAATCAGGAAGGATCTTGTAGAAGAAATACTCGCTATTATCAGCTCGGCAAGAGAACGGGCTATACGCTCGGTGGATACTGAGCGGGTGTTGATGTATTGGAATGTGGGCAAGAAAATATTTGAGGAAGAACTGAATGGGAAGGAGCGAGCTGAGTACGGCGCATATATTGTAAAGTCGCTGGCGGCAACCTTAGAGCCACAATTTGGCAACAGTTTTTCATTAAGGCAATTAAACCTTTATAAACAATTTTATAAAACCTTTCCAATTGGGGACACACTGTATCCCCAATTCAGTTGGTCTCATTTTCGAATGTTTATTCGTATTGATAATCAGGATAAAAGGGAGTTTTATTTAGTTGAAGCACAGAAAAACAATTGGACTTTCCGCCAATTGGAAAGGCAGGTAAACAGCCACCTTTTTGAGCGCTTGCTTATGAGTAACAATGTACAGGATGTGCTAGCGGTTGCGAGAGAAGAAAAACTTCCTTCAGAGGCCAGAGAAATCATCAAGGACCCCATGGTATTAGAATTTCTCGGTTTGAAACGCGAACCGGCGTATTATGAGAAAGACCTTGAAAGCGCGCTTATCACTCACCTGCATGACTTCCTCCTTGAGTTAGGTAATGGCTTTTCGTTTGTTGCGCGGCAGAAACGTATACATATTGAAGGGGATGAGTTTTTTGTTGACCTTGTGTTCTACAACCGCCTTTTGCAGTGTTTTGTACTTTTTGAGATCAAAACAAAAAAGCTGACGCATGAAGATGTGGGCCAGCTGCAGATGTATGTGAATTATTACGACCGCCTGGAAAAGCAGGAATTTGAAAATAAGACTATAGGCGTATTGCTATGTGCAGATAAGAATGATGCTGTGGTAAAGATGACCCTTCCTGAAAACAATAAAACGATTGTTGCAAGCAAGTACCAACTATACCTGCCCACGGAGCAGCAGCTGATAGACGAGGTTAAAAAAGAAATAAGAAAATTAGATGGAGAATAAGATAACAGTAGGCATTATAGGCTCGGGGGCGATGGGCACGGGCATAGCACAGGTGGCGGCAATGGCAGGACATGAAGTGATAGTGTACGATAGCAATGACGGGGCATTGGAAAAAGCCCGGACTAGCCTGGGCACCACCTTTACTAAACTGCAGGAAAAAGGTAAGATAGCATCGGCAGATGAAGTTTTCGGCCGCTTCTCATTTGCTACCAAGGCTGTGCAGCTTGCCAACTGCGGGTTGGTGATAGAAGCCATAGTAGAGAACCTGGACGTTAAAAAGTCGGTCTTCTCTGAAGTAGAGCTTATTGTGAATGATGACTGCATACTGGCCAGCAATACGTCTTCATTGTCTATCACGTCTATTGCAGCTGCGCTGAAAAAGCCCTCGCGCATGCTGGGCCTGCATTTTTTTAATCCCGCGCCGCTAATGGCACTGGTAGAAATAATACCTGCAATACAAACCGATGCGGCCTTGCCTGGGGCTATGAAAGAGCTGATGCTGCAATGGGGCAAAACGCCGGTGTACACAAAAGATACGCCGGGCTTTATAGTGAACCGAGTGGCAAGGCCATTTTATGGCGAGGCAATACGCATATATGAAGAGGGCATTGCGGACATGGCAACCATAGACTGGGCGATGACGCAAGCAGGATTCCGGATGGGGCCGTTTGCACTGACTGACTATATAGGGCATGATGTGAACTACGTGGTGACGGAGACAGTTTTCCGGTCGTTTTACTATGACCCGAGGTATAAGCCGTCGTTCTCCCAAAAAAGACTATTGGAGGCCGGGTGGCTGGGCCGAAAAAGCGGGAGAGGTTTTTACGATTATGCTGAAGGTGCGGTGATGCCCGAGGCCAAAAAAGATGAGCCGCTGGCAAAGCAAATATCGGAGCGGGTAGTAGCTATGCTGATCAATGAGGCGATGGAGGCGCTGCACCTGAAAGTAGCATCGGCAGCTGACCTGGAAACGGCAATGACCAAGGGCGTAAACTACCCTAAAGGATTGCTGCAATGGGCCGATGAGTGGGGGGCAGCCAACTGCCTGGCAGTGCTTGATGACCTGTATAATCAATACCATGAGGACAGGTATAGGGCCAGCGTGCTGCTGAGAAAATATGCAGCTGACAATAGAAAGTTTATTTGAACGTAAGCAATCTTTTTCTAATTGATATACAGCTTTATAAATTTTGACTATTTTTCGGGAATGAAAAAAGCACTACTTGTCTTTTTAGTGTGCCTTTCGGCCACGGCCGGCAAATCGCAAGTGACCTATGGTTATAAATCGTACCTGGTGAAGCCTACGCGCATATCGTTATTTGGCGGGGCGGGCCTGGCTACGTCTAACAACTATGATGTGGGCGTATCGGCGGGCCTTGATTTCCAGAAGTGGATACAGGATGGCACGTATCTTGGGTTTGTGCTTTTTTTACAAGGCTACTCGCTTCTGTATGACAATGAAGCCAACTCCACCAAACACGGTGTGGGCACATCGGGATTCATACTGAGGCACGACAGTAAGTATGTGTTCTTCAGCCCCAAAATACAGCGCGACCTGTGGACCAAGCCGAACTTCTTCACTGCCGTGTATGTGACGGGCGGTGCGGGCTTTAAAATGAGCGGATATGACAGCGTACGCAAGTGGGATCATGGCTTCGGGCCTACTTACCCCGGCTACTACGACAGCACTATAGACGCCTCTAAAAATCTTAACTCCATGCTGCTAAGAGTGGGTTTCGGTTTCACCCAGGATATCTATGTAGGCAGGCACCTGTTCTTTACGTTGCGTGAAGATTTTGGCTTTCTATATGGCGGGCTTACTCAAACCGGGGAGGCGGATAACAATAACCCATCGAAAATGCGCTATAGCCCCAACAGGATCAACCCAGGGTATATATCCCTGCAACTGGGGCTCACTTATATAAAAGGCAAGAAGGAAAAGCAATAGTTTTAGTGAGTTTCGGTTAATGAGATCAGTATTGCAAGGGTGCGAGGATGCTGCAAATATGGCCTAACGGCAGATTATGTGCCTCATTTTCTGAGATTTTCTTTATTTTTCCCGAATGAAAGGTGTTGTACTCTTTGCGTTCCTGTCGGTATTTGCCATAAAAGGGTATTCGCAAGGCTCATCTACATACGGAATATTTGGCGGTGCCGGCCTGGCTACATCCAACAATTATGACTACGGCCTGTCGTACGGTTTCTCGTATGTGAAGGGCGTACAGAACCACATGGGGCTGGGTATTACTATATTTTCTCAAGGTTATTCCCTTTATTATGACAATGAGGCCAACTCTGCAAAGCATGGGCTGGGGACTGAGGGCTTCACCCTGCGGCATGTAAGCAATTACATCTTTGTGGCGCCTAAGGTAACGCGTGACCTTGGCTCGAAAGGTTATCTAAAATTTTATGTGAACGCCGGGGTAGGTTTCCTGATGAGCGGGTATGACTCTGTGCGGAAGTGGAAGCTTGCCAACGACCCAACCTATGCCAACCACTTTGACAGCACAATAGATGCATCTGATAACGTGAACAAGATGGTACTGCGGGTGGGCCTCGGCTTTACGCAGCACCTGCATCTTAGCAACGGGTGGTGGTTTACGGTAAGTGAGGATTTGGGCTTCCTGCCTGGCAGCCTTACGAAGACGGGGGATGCCAATAACAATAATCCGTCGAGGACACCGTATAGTCCTCCGAAAATAAATCCCGGCTACATATCGCTGCACATAGGCATATCGCGGCATAAGGCAGCGCGGTAGTACAAACTGTAAATCTATGACCCGTATAACCCTTATTTTCCTTCTCACTTTTTGTACGCTCACTTCTTTTGCCCAAGGCATGTTTGGCATGCATGCAGGAGCGGGGATGGCTACCTCGTATAAAGGCTACATTACACCAACTTTTGCGATGTTTTACGTACACAAGCTTACGAGGGATTTTTACGCAGGGATAGACGTAAACTACGAGCGGTACTCGTTTTATGCTGATATGAAATCTGCTAGCCAGGGATACAGAGACGTGATTGATATAAGGCATAAGGCTTCTTATGTTTTTTTCAACGCGAAGCTTGACGTAGGGATAGGCTATAGGAAGCGCTTTCATGCATACCTGAAAGCTGGCCCCGGAATATATGCAGGCGGGAACCAGATACGCAGGGAGTATGATATTTTCGGTTCATCCGGCGGCACACATTGGCTGGATACAGTGACAACACGCTCTCCCCAGTATATACCGGGTGCAATAATACACGTAAGTGCAGGTATTTGGGAGCGAATACCCACACATGGGAAATGGAACATACTGCTAACACAAGAGTTCACTTTTGTTCCGGGCGATATGAACAGCAGCGGCCCGCCCCTTCGTACTAACTTTATTTCCCTGGGCTTTGGAGTAGTGCAAAAATACCCACAGGTATTTGTGGAGTACTAGTGTGAAGTCAAAAAGGAAAAGTCAAAAGTGCGAACGCTCGAACACACATTGCAGCAACATCTGGCCGGGGCAAAATAAGATCGACTTACAAGCTAGCTATCCCTTTACTGTACCAGGAGGTGTAAACTTCACAACTGCATTTTCGCGCGGCGGTAAGGTACGGAGATAAGTGTATATGGCACCGAGATCATCCTTAGTCATATTTGCATAGATCATCCAGGGCATAATTGTCTGAAACTCGCCCTTTGCAACCGCATGCGGCTGGTAAGGAGGTGCATATGCCTTGAACCTGTTTATAAATGCTTCCTCATTCCAGTTGCCAATGCCGGTCTTAGGGTCCGGAGTGATATTTGGCGTGCGCATCACAGAGCCATCAGGCATTTTAAAGTCGCGGCCCCCGCTGAATGCCAGCTCTTTGATGATCTGGCCTTGCTTAGCCTGGGTGTGGCACTCGATGCAGCCGGCAGCGTTTACGAGGTAAGCCCCATATGCTTTCCTGTCGGTGGGGTTAGGGCGCGTTTGCGGAGCTGGCTTACCGGGGATAGTGTTGATAATAACACTCATCGGGAAATCGGAAGTAGACTCCGGAACCTCGCCGGGTATGGGGGGCAGGGTACGCAGGTAAGCAATGATGCTCTTGATATCCTCAGGGTCCATTTTACCATAATAGGGGTATGGCATTACCGGGAACATTGCCTTGCCCTCTTTGGTAACACCAGTTGTGATAACACGGTATAGCTCACCATCGGTATAGCGGCTGATGCCGGCCGGCGTAATGTTGCGCGAAAAATAGGTGCCGGGGAACCCCATAGAATGATCAAAACGTTCGCCGCCTTTACCGAGCGTACCATCGAGAGACGGGCCTGAAAACTTTGTCCAATCGCGGGTAGAGTGGCAGTCCATGCATGCCGTCACGCTATTTGCCAGGTAGCGTCCTCTTTCGATACGCTCAGGCGTGCGCTCTACTTTAAGATCTTCAGCATTACCAACATCCGGCAGGGCAGTTTTTACGTATGTAATAAGGCCGGCTACGATCAATACGATAACCAATACGGTGTAACCCGTAAATTTTAAAAACTTTTTCATCTGCTTTTGTTTGGGAAATGGAGCGTGGGCGTAAAAATACTTTATGAAAATTTCAAAGTCAATAGCGTGCTATATCTTTCGTTAAATTCGATTGTGCAGTATGCCATACGTTTCATATTATCGTAACTTAGATGCAGAAAACTAAGCAGATGAGTAGACGGTTATTTTTAATTGTGATGGTGGGCTTGCTATGTCCTGCACGCTTGTGGGCTGCAAAGTTGCTGATAGCAATGGATGAGGCGAAGCAAACGAACCACCTGAAGGCATATGGTATTGCCTTTGCAGCGATAAAAGATGGCAGCAACAATGTAGAGTGGCTGCTGAATTACCGGGGGGGCAGCTTTGTGATGGAGTATACAGCGCCTATGGCCGAGCTATGCAAGCGGCGAAAGGTGAGCTTTGAGAAGCTAAGCAATACGGAGTATACCCGGATAGTAACTAAAGTGATAAAGCCAGACTTTAACATGGATGTGGTGAAACTGGCGCAAGTACCCCGTATAGCAGTGTATACACCGCTCAGCAAAAATCCCTGGGACGATGCGGTGACCCTGGCGCTTACCTATGCAGAAATACCCTTTGAGAAACTGTATGTGAATGAAGTGCTGGCGGGTGACCTTAGTAAATATGACTGGCTGCACCTGCACCACGAAGACTTTACTGGGCAATACGGCAAGTTCTTTGCCAGCTTTGGCACTACCGAGTGGTACCTGAGAGATAAGAAGACGCTGGAAACGCTTGCGGCTAAAAACGGGTATAAAAAAGTGTCGCAGATGCAGCTGGCTGTGGTAAAAAAAATACGGGACTTCGTGGGCAGCGGCGGCAATATGTTTGCCATGTGCTCTGCCACCGACACGTATGATATAGCACTGGCTGCAGAGGGCACGGATATATGCGATAATATGTATGACGGTGACCCCGCAGATAAGGATGCGCAGAAGAAGCTAGACTTTTCGAAGTGCTTCGCCTTTAAAGGTTTTTCGCTGGTGCAGAGTGCATACGTTTATGAATATTCTAATATCGACAATACGCTGTTTCGCCAGGTGCCGGAGAGCCTTGACCAGTTCACGATACGCAAACAACCGGCAAAATTTGACCCGGTGCCCTCGATGCTGTGCCAAAACCATACGAGCACTGTGAAAGGATTTATGGGACAAACAACGGCTTTCAAAAATGAGGTGCTGAAGCCCGGCGTGGCGGTACTGGCCGAAACTAAAGAGGCCAATGAAGCCCGCTATATACATGGCGAGTATGGCAGTGGCAGCTGGACATTTTACAGCGGACACGACCCAGAGGACTACCAGCATAATGTGAGCGACCCGGTGACAGATCTTGCTAATTTTCCTCACTCTGCGGGGTACAGGCTGATACTTAACAATGTGCTCTTCCCTGCGGCGAAGAAGCAGATATTGCCTACTGTAGTTTATGGCGATGTGGAATCGAACAGTAAATATGCTTCGGCAAACAGTGCTGGCAAACCGGCTATGACCAGCAGGGTGAAAATATTTCCAAATCCATCGGATGGCGGGCTGGTGGTGACCATCAGTCCGGACAAGATAGAAGAGATAGTGGTGGTTGATGGCAGTGGCAAAGAAGTTTTTAAAAAGAAATATAGCAGCGAGAAAGTGACAATTGATATGAATGATTTGCCAGCGGGTGTGTACCTTGTGCAGGTGAACGGGGAGTTTGCAGGAAAAGTAGTAAAGAATTAACTGGCGGCAATGATAAAAATAACCCGGGTAAAAAACCAATATAGCCCCTACAGCAAATGAATATAAAGGAGTACATAGACAGCGGTATTTTGTATGAATATTGCACCGACACCCTCTCTGCTTCGCAGAAGGCGGAGGTGGAAGCAATGTGCGCAAAATTTGGTGAACTCCGCGATGAACTGGCAGAGCTACAGCGATCGCTGGAACAATACTCTACCAATACTCTACTGACCCCGGGTGCTGAAATGCAGGACAGCATATGGAACGTGCTGGATAATGTAAACAAAGAGACGCGCGGGAACATGGACGACCTGCCGGTGATCAACAGATACTCTGAGCACACCAATTGGCAGCGGATAGTAAAGGCCCTGGTACCAGATAAAATAGAACAAGGAACACAGATAATACCGCTACGCGATGCCGGGGGTGTAGCACAAATGCTGGTGCTGACCACGGAGGATGTACCGGATGAGGTACATGAAAATGAGCGGGAGAGCTTTATAGTATTAGAAGGCGAATGCGAGTGTTATGTGGGCACCAATGTTATTCGCCTGGGGCCGGGAGGGTTTATAGATATCCCGCTGCATGAGCATCATAATGTAAAGGTGCTATCGCCGTATGTGATAGCGATACTGCAGCATATTGCTGTATAAAAAAAAGAAGCTTCCGTGCCGCGCATTTAAAATCTCACTACATCATATCGGCAACACGGAAGCTGTGTGATCAGCTGCCACGCCTTAACTCAACAGCATGAAACGCCGAGAATAATACAAGTGCAAGCAGTGATGTGATCGTAAGCAAGCCTACACCTGCCCTGTTATCCCGAATGTAAAAGAAGAATGCAATGGAGAGCAATAAAAGAGCGGCTATAATCACCGCAGAGACTGCGATACCCAGATAGTGTTTCATACAATAAAAAAATTAGGGTTACTGCCTACTCTAACGATTTTCGGCAATGCTCGGCCTGAAAGGGAGGCTACCTTAAATTTAATTTTGTTGAAAGCGCTTTCAATAAGCGGTAGTGCAATTTGTATGCCAAAATGTTAATTGGGAAGATGCAGAATTATTGGAGACATGCAGGCAAGTGTTGTTCTCCGCTAGTGGGTGCGATACCTTCGGCATTGATCAGCATTATATATCGTTTGCTATAAACATTTGATGCCTTCAGCATCATCGTTGGTTTTTTGGCTACATCAAAACTTCAACCCAAGCTTACAGTGCCAAGGTGGTATTCTTAGATGTCCGATGCATGTAGCGGGTACGATACCTTCGGCATCGATCTGCACTATGTGCTTTTGCTATAAACATTTGATGCCTTCGGCATCATTACGTACTTGCGCATCCGGCATAGGTAATCAGATATGCGTTTTAACAGATAGCACAATGATCCCGAATGGGATCACATGTTTATAGAAATTGCGAGAACGTGATCGTCGATGCCGAAGGTATCGTACAACTATTTTGAAGGATACTCGATCCAGTCGAATAAATACTTCTCTTCAAATGGAACATTGAAAGCTTTTAGAAATCCTAAATACTCCTCTTTAAAAGTTTTCTTTCGATGGTGGTCTTTCTGATTCATTATATAAGCGATCAAGCGGTCAAGTTGAGATTGACCATACGAAAATGCACCATACCCTTCCTGCCAGGAAAATTTAAAGTCAGTGAGTTTATTGTCGTTTATAAATTCATTGGACGACTTTTTTACCTCGCGGACAATATCCGACAAACATGATACAGGCTTCATGCCAATTAAAAAATGGATATGGTCAGGCATGCCATTAATAGCAAGCATTTTTTGCTCTTTGTTTTGAACAATGCCAGTAATATACTTGTACAGTTGTTCCTCCCACGAGGGACTTATCAGGCTTTCACGGCCTTTTACAGCAAATACGATCTGTATGTATATCTGTGAAAACGTCCCTGGCATTGTTAGAAAAAATTGATTTTAAAAAAACAGGAACCTTTTTTTCTTTTTCATCAGTCGCACTTTCATGGCTATGTCTTTGTTGGGGCGGTCGCCGCCATCGCGGGGCTCGTTGGCTATTTTATCTACCACGTCCATTCCTTCCAGCACTTCGCCAAACACGGTATAGTTGCCATCGAGGTGGGGCGTGCCGCCTTGTGTTTTATACACTTCACGCTGCGCAGCAGTGAATTTGCGCCCGGCGCGTTTTTCGGCATTATCGAGCTCCACGTCAGTGAATGGCCTGCCGACCACTATATAGAACTGAGTTGCCGATCCTGACTTATCTGGTGTATTGTCGCGGGCTACAGCCAGGGCTCCGCGCTTGTGGTAGGCCACCTCATTGATCTCTGCCGGCACCCTGTAGGCCAGTCCGCCGTTGCCCAGGGCCTGCCCGGGCTTGGCATGCTTTGAATCAGGGTCCCCACCCTGGATAACGAACTTAGGAATGCACCTGTGAAAGAGCGTGCTATCGTAAAAATGCTCCTTAGCCAGCTTTACCATGTTCGCGGTGTTCTGGGGTGTATTGTCATAGAGCATTACAGTTATATTGCCATATTCGGTCTCTATCCGCACCTTGTTTTTTTGGGCAAAGGTGGTGGTGGCCATTAGGGTTACTGAAACAAGTGTAAGCAGTATGTTTTTCATTACAGATCTTTGTAGCTTTTTAAAATTATTTCTTTTCCTGGCAGAGCTCTATGAGCACACCATTGGTAGTTTTGGGGTGCAGGAAGCATACCAGCTTGTTATCAGCCCCATCCTTAGGCTTTTCATTCAGCAGTTCGAAGCCCAGGGCGGCGAGCCGCTTCATCTCCGCTTCAATATTTTCCACCTCAAAGGCGATATGATGTATCCCTTCTCCCTTTTTGCCGATAAATTTTGAGATCGGGCTGTTGTCGTTTGTACCCTCCAGCAATTCTATTTTGGAGTCGCCGGTTTGGAAGAAGGCCGTGTTCACACCTTCAGTTGCCACAGCTTCTGTTTTATAGCAAGGCGTATTCAATAACTGCTCGAAAAGGGGAATGGACGCGGCGAGTTCTTTTACCGCTATACCCAGGTGCTCTAACTTCATCTACAATCAATAGTTTTTACAAATGCCATCATCTAAAGCTATAATGGTGTTTTATCCATAAAGTAACAACTTTATCCGTAATTTTGTAATCCCTCTGCCTGATAGGTTAGAGAAAATTAAAATATATGGAATTGAAGTTACCGATATATCTGGATAATAATGCCACTACACCGATGGATCCGCGTGTATTGGAAGCAATGATACCTTTTTTTACTGAAAATTTTGGCAACGCGGCCAGCAGGAATCACTCGTTTGGCTGGGTAGCCGAAGAGGCTGTAGACTATGCGCGTGAGCAGGTTGCAAAACTGATAGGTGCAGACCCCAAAGAGATCATCTTTACCTCAGGAGCTACGGAGGCAGACAACCTGGCCATTAAGGGCGTATACGAGATGTATGCCAGCAAGGGCAACCACATTATCACCTGCACTACCGAGCATAAAGCTGTGCTGGATGCCTGCAAGCACCTGGAGAAGCAAGGAGCCCAGGTGACTTACCTGGCAGTGAAAGAAGACGGCCTGGTAGACCTTGGCGAACTTGAAAAAGCTATAACAGATAAGACCATACTTATCTCGATAATGTATGGCAACAATGAAACCGGCGTAGTGCAGCCTATCCGCGAAATAAGCGAGGTAGCGCGCAAGCATGGTGTGCTTTTCTTTACCGACGGCACACAGGCGGTGGGTAAGATACCGGTTGACGTAAATAAGGACGGGATAGACCTGATGGCCTTTAGCGCGCACAAAATGTATGGCCCTAAGGGTGTAGGTGCGCTTTATGTGCGCCGTAAGAACCCACGCGTAAAAGTGACATCGCAGATGGATGGCGGCGGCCACGAGCGCGGCATGCGCAGCGGCACGCTTAATGTGCCTGCTATTGTAGGCTTCGGCAAGGCGTGCGAAATAGGTATGAATGAAATGGAAGCAGAAAGTGCACGCCTGAGCAAAATGCGCGATAGGCTGGAAAGTGCGCTGATGCAAATGGAAGAGGCTTATGTGAACGGCAACCGTGAGCATCGCCTGCCGCATGTGGCTAATATATCTTTCAAATACGTAGAAGGCGAAGGCCTGATGATGGGCTTTAATAAGAACATAGCTCTTTCGAGCGGGTCGGCGTGTACGTCGGCGTCGCTGGAGCCATCTTATGTGCTAAAGGCACTGGGCCTGGGCGACGACCTGGCGCATAGCTCACTGAGGTTCGGGCTGGGGCGCTACACTACCGATGAGCAGATCGATTATACTATAAAGGCTGTATCAGATACAGTGACCAAACTGAGGGAAATGAGCCCGCTTTGGGAAATGTTTAAAGAAGGTATTGACCTGAACAGTATAGAGTGGGCACACCACTAACCCCCGGCCCCTAAAGGGGAGGTGTTTTGTACAGCCTAAAATAATAGACAAACCGTGATCTGAATTATTTTCAAATCACTACATTTTTCAAATTTTCAAATTACAACCATGGCATATTCAGAAAAAGTGATCGACCACTACTCTAACCCGAAAAATGTGGGCACACTTGATAAAGCAAAAACGAATGTAGGTACCGGCCTGGTAGGCGCTCCTGAATGCGGCGATGTAATGCGCCTGCAGATAGAAGTAGACCAGGAGAGCGGTATCATTAGCGATGCGAAGTTCAAAACATTTGGCTGCGGATCGGCTATAGCCTCCTCATCACTGGCTACAGAGTGGCTTAAAGGCAAAACAGTAGACCAGGCAATGGCCATAGATAATATGGATATTGTAGAAGAGCTGAACCTGCCACCGGTGAAAATACACTGCTCAGTACTGGCAGAAGACGCTATAAAGGCCGCTATAAACGACTACCGCGTGAAAAACGGATTACCAGAACTGGTAGCAGAAAAGAGTGCACACTAGTAGTGGTAAGCGGTAAGTCATAAGTCGTAAGTGAGTAGCGTAACTGCTGCGATCTATTACCGGCGTTAGTAGTAAATGAGGAGCGTAACCGCTAATAGTGATAAGTCGTAAAGTCATAAGGGAGAACTGTAAAGGTGTCTTACGAGTAAAGAAATAACAATGATATACGTAAGTGATAAAGCGAAAGAGAAAGTGATGCAGCTGAGGCAAGATGCCGCCTTGACTGAAGATTATTTCCTGCGTGTAAGTGTTGTGGGTGGCGGGTGTTCCGGGCTCTCTTACAAGCTCGACTTTGATAACGAGACCCAGCCGAAGGATCAGGTATTTGAAGACCAGGGTGTAAGGCTGGTGACCGATCTGAAGAGCTTCCTCTATCTATGCGATACTACGCTCGATTTTTCTGATGGGCTTAATGGTAAGGGTTTTCACTTCAGCAATCCTAACGCCAGCCGCAGCTGCGGGTGTGGCGAGAGCTTTGCGGTGTAGCCACACGGATGAAAAACTTTTTTTGAGGCTGCCGGGTGGGCAGCCTTATTTTTTTGCCCTATTTTTAGCGGGATGAAAGCTCAACAAAATGAGGACATAGCCCGGCAGTGGTTTGCTGCATTTAACGCGCATGATGTGGAGGCTATCCTCTGTCTTTATAATGACGAGGCACAGCATTATAGCCCCAAGCTTAAAATAAGGCAGCCTGAAACAGAAGGCCTTATTCGGGGCAAAGATGCACTGCGGGCATGGTGGCAGGATGCATTCGCGCGCATAGCCTCGCTGCAATACGAGCCGACACTGCTAACAGCTAACGACGACCGAGTGTTTATGGAGTATGTACGTAAAGCTGAGGGCGAGCCGGACATGCTTGTAGCAGAAGCACTGGAGATGGAGGACGGTCTCATAGTTGCTTCGCGGGTTTATCATGGTTAGCCTGTTTATCGCTTCTCTTGTATTATATCTTCGTAGCCGGGGTGGCGCTCTACATACTTTAGTATAAAGGTGCAGTAGATGATGGCCTTGAGGTGGTGCGCGCGTATATACTCCAGGGCGTACTTAGCCAGCTCATCGGCTATTCCCTGGCCACGGCCTGAATTAGGGACAAAGGTGTGCATAAGCACCATGGCGGCTTTGAGCCACCTATATTCTATTATGGCATACTCGCCATCGGGCAGCTGAGTTTCGAAACGTGATAGCTTTTTGTTGTTGGTTATCTGCATAGCTTTTTATGAAGTGGCTAATGCAAAATTACATGTTCCTGCATCGTTACAGAATAATTAACTAGCTGCTTCATGCCATGTGCACAATGCTTCTTAACTTTAGATCTATACATATATTATGCTTGTAAAAGAAGACCTGTTTGAGGAGCGCTACGGCAAACTCAACGACCGCCAGCGTGAAGCTGTAGATACTATCTATGGCGCAGTAATGGTGATAGCAGGGCCAGGTACAGGCAAGACAGAAGTGCTGTCTATGCGCATAGCTAACCTGCTGCGCAGCGAGGCCCAGGTGCAGCCCCAGGAGATACTGTGCCTTACCTATACCGATGAGGCTACCAACTCTATGCGGCGCAGGCTGGTGCAGGTGGTAGGCCCGCCGGCCCATAAGGTGAACATCCATACTTTCCATGCGTTTTGCAACAATGTCATTCAGAATAATAGTGAATACTTCAGCCTGCGCACGCTGCAGCCTATAACAGACCTGGAGCGGACAGAGCTGCTGTATAAAATGCTGGAAGAGCTGCAGCAGGGCCACCCGCTACGCAAGCTCAGCGGCAACATCTACTTTGATGCCGGCAAGCTCAGCAAACTGTTCGACCTGATGAAGCGGGAGCACCTGACACCACAGCATGTGTCGGACTCTATTGATGCTTACCTTAACGACCTGCCTGCGAGAGAGGAGTATATATATAAGCGGGCCTACAAAGGCTTCAAGGCAGGCGATGTAAAGCAGGCGCTTGTGGATGAGGAGCAACGCAAGATGGAGGACACACGCGCAGCGGCCTTACTGTATGACAATTACCAGCAACGAATGAAGGATGCCGGCCGGTATGACTTCAACGATATGATACTGTGGGTGCTGGATGCATTTGCCACACAGCCGGCATTGCTGCAAAGCTACCAGGAGCGCTACCAGTTCATACTCGTGGACGAATTCCAGGATACGAATGGTGCGCAGAATGAGCTGCTGAACTTCCTGTCATCGTACTGGGACGACCCGAATATATTTGTGGTGGGCGATGATGACCAGAGCATCTATGAATTCCAGGGGGCGCGGATACGCAACATCATAGACTTCTACGAACGATATAAAGAGCACATAAAAATAGTGGTGCTGCCTCACAACTACCGGTCGTCGCAGGATATACTGGATAAGGCAGTAGTGCTTATAAAGAACAACGAGAAGCGGCTCATAAACCAGCTGCATGAGCTGGAACTGGATAAAAACATAATTGCCGCCGCACCACGATTCCTTGATGTAAAGGACCCGGTGAAACCTGTGGTGAAGGCCTACAGCAATGTGCTGCAGGAAGAGGCAGACCTGGTATTGCAAATTGAGCAGCTGCACAAGCAGGGCATAGCGCTTAGTGAGATAGCTGTGCTATACGCCCAGCACAAACAGGCCGAGAACATTATGTCGCTGCTGGAGCGCAAGGGCATACCGTATAACGTAAAGAAACCCGTAAACATACTCGAAGAGCCGCTGATATGCCAGATACTGAACATATTCAGGTACCTGGATACTGAGCGTAAAAAAGCGTTTGATGGTGAGGATAAGCTATTCGAGCTGATGCATACGCCCTACTTTGAAACAGACCCTACAGATATAGCTTCGCTGGCACTGCGGATGCAGAGCGGCAAGAAAGACAGTTTTCCGCAGAAGTGGCGTATGCTGATATCTAATCCGTTGATGCTGGAATCGCTTAACCTGCCATCGGGCAAGGCATTGCAGCGGCTGGGACACAACCTGGATAACTGGCAGAAGCAACAGACCATATTGCCGCTGCCGCTGCTGCTGGAGAAAATAATTTATGAAAGCGGCATTGTAGCCTACCTGCTGAAGACCACAGACCATATATGGAACATGCAGGCACTGTATACCTTCTTTGACTTTGTGAAAGACGCCCACACACGCAACCCCAAGCTGAGAGCTGCCGACCTGGTGCAGATGACAGAGCGCATGAGCGATGAGAACATAGCCCTGCCATTGCAGCGCGTGATACAAAGCGAGAACGGTGTACACTTCTATACAGCGCACAGCTCTAAGGGCAACGAGTTTGAGCATGTGTTCGTGGTAGGCTGCACCAAGAACTACTGGGAGAAAAAGAAGGGCGGAGGCAATGAATACCGGATGCCGGATACGATAACTGCTACCGATGAGGATGCGGAAAAGACATACAAGGTAGAAGTAGCCCGCAGGTTATTCTATGTAGCGCTGACCCGGGCCAAGAAGCACCTGCATGTTTCCTTTGCACTGAATGACAATGCCGGTAAGGCGTTAGAAACATCTGTATTTGTAGATGAGATATGCGCACCAGATGAGCGCATCGTATTTTCAGTAGACCCTGAAAGCCTGGTGAGCCATATGGCATGGGCCATGCAGCCGGTGCCGGAGGTGCGTATAAAAATGGGTAATGCGGAATGGATAGAGCGCGTGCTGCAGCAGTTCATAATGAGCTATACGGCACTCTCTAAATACCTGCGCTGCCCGCTTTCGTTCTATTACGAAACTGTGCTTAAGGTGCCGTACCAAAAGAATGATGCACTTGCGTTTGGTACGGCCATACATACAGCGCTGGAGCGGATGTATAAAGACATGAAAGAAAACAAGGGTGCCTTCCCCGATAAGGAGAAGGTGATAGGCTACTTTAAATCTGCTTTGTATGCTGAGATAGGCAGCTTCACCCCCATACAGTATGAGCGGAGGACCGAACAGGGCATTACGCTGCTGACAGAATATTATGACCATAACATCAATAAGCTGCACAAGGATGTGGAGATAGAATTTAAGGTGCCTCGATATATCCTAGACGGCGTACCCGTAACCGGCAAAATAGATAAAATAGAGCTAAGCGGTAACACCTGCAAGGTAGTGGACTATAAAACCGGCGACCCGGATAAGGCGGCGGCATCAATGCTGGCGGCACCCAATGAAAAGGAACCTAATGGTGGCGACTACTGGCGGCAGATGGTGTTTTACAAGCTGCTGCTGGAGAACTATGAGGATCGTAGCTGGAAGGTGACCCTGGGGGAATTTGAGTTCATACAGAAAAGCAAGAATGGTAATTATACGCCTAAGGTAGTGCCGGTATTTGCAGGCGATGAGGAGGTGGTACGCGCACAACTAAAGAATGCTTACAGCAGCATTATGAACCATGAATTTGATAAAGGCTGCGGCAAGGAAGAGTGCCATTGGTGCAACTTTGCGAAGCGGTATGAGCTGGTGCGTAATACTGCTGATGAGCTGGTGGAGATAGATGACGTGTAGTGTCCTGGTGGGTGGGTTGCCTTGGTACCCTTTACTAACGGCCGCTTCTACCTATCCTCGTTTTCCTTCGATACGATTGATAAAAATAGAAAACAGGTATTCCAAAACAGACAAGAACGGTTGTAGCGGCAATCCAGTCTTCAAGCATGTGCGGCCTGAACATAATTTGTCCGTGTGATCCTGCCGCCCAAAGTGATAAAACGTACAGACCGAGTAGGAAAGAAAGAATCATGCAAGCAGCCTTTATAAATGTCATTGCGTAATTTCTGTTTAGTCTTAAAAAAAGAGAGGTAACCCGCAAAAGGTTACCTCTCTTTTCGTTATGTTTTTATTGCAGCTATTACGGGAATGTAATGCCGCGATATTTATTTACGTCGGTCTGTGGTATGGTGGCCTTGTAGTGGTCGTTGATAGCCATGATTATCTTATTAGCTATAAGCGCGTAGCCCCTTTGTGTGGGGTGTATACCATCAAGCGATATTGTGCCGCCTGATACGAAATCAGTGCTGTACTTGATACCATTGTAAGAGAAGCCACTTGGGAAGCTGGTAAGATAGTTATGCATATCTACGTAGGCCAGGTTGAACAATTGAGCCCTGTTAAAAATGTGGCCGTTAAAAGTAGATATAGCGGTCTGTATCTGCTGCTGCTCTTCGGTGGTTATCACATACTCTTCGGGTATAGGGTTCCATCCGCCCCAGCTTGCGCACAATATTGAATCCACAGGAGTAGTCATCAGTATCAATTCGCCCGGCACTGCCTGCCTTACGTTACCGTTATGATCCCTTACTATGAAGTAGTTGTAGCCGGTGTCAAACGCCTTTTCGCGGGTAGCAGAAGGATACTTCGCATTGAGACTGTCTACAAGTGAGCGGCGGGTAAGGTTCAATCCTTTCACGGGTATCACATTGAAGAAGGGCAGGCTCAGGATATCGGGGATATTGATAAGGGCACCATCGGCGCTGGTGCTTACTGCGGTGTTCAGCGCAGAATCGTAAGCGTTAAAGAAGGCGTTGAAATTACTGATGTCGTGGCTGTTGTAAATATTGCCGGCAACCGGTAATGCTGCGCCGGTACCATCGCCCTGGCCACCAGCCAGTGCAAAGCCCAGCACATCATCTATGCCCAGCCACATGGTAACAAAAGTAGGGTGCTGCGTGCGTACGCGGAAAGAAAGCTCATCGAGCGGGCGCGTGGCAGGGTTAGCTGCATTGTTGTAAAACCTGGAAGCCCAGCGGTTGATGAGCGGAAAGCCTGCTACCATGTAGTCAACAGCGCGGATGCGCGGGATGCCGATATTATTTATCTGGCCATTGTTTGCAGTGCTTACAAACGGAGAGTCGCGGGAGTCTGCGTTCCAGTTAGGCACATCTATCGGTGCAAGGCGATAGTCGCCGTTGCAGTAGGTCTTATGGCTGAGTACCAGCTTTGGGTTTGCGTAGCCATTGTCGCTATACACATAAGGCTGAATGAACGGCCCATCGGATCCTACCAATGAGAACTGTTCGAAAAGCCTTATCGGGTAAGAGTTATACTGGCCTGAAACGGTAAGGGCATTATCGCTGAAGCCTGCGGTATATGAGCTGCCTATAGCAAGATAGTTAGCAAAGTTTGCAGTTCCGGGCGATGGCTTGGTGGTAATGGCAACGTTTGGCTTGCATGCCGAAAACAAAACCGCTAATGCACCAACGATATATATCTTTCTCATCGTTCTTCTTTTTCTGTTGTTTTAAAAGTTGTAATAAATGCCGATACCCGGGTTGATAGCCTGCGTCTGGTAAACGCCGCTAAGCCCGCCATAGTTATACGAAGCTGCTCTCCTCTCGGTAGATACACCCTCTAATGCAGCCAGTATGGTGAAGCCCGGTAATGGCTTGATGGCAATACCTGCGGTTAAAATGTAACGGTCGGCATCAGGAAGATCCGGTGATACAAAACCGTTGACCACCGGGGTAGGATCGAATGCAGCACCACCCATTATTGCCACCACCCTGCTGATCTTGTAGCAGGCACCTATGCGGGCCGTAAGTGTATTGCGGTAATGCCTTGGCGCATGCATGTCCTGCAGTGAGCCCGTATGCTGCACGAAGTTGAAACGAAGCGAGTCGAATGCATTCCACATGGTGTAGTTAAGGTCAAACTGCAGTGTGAGGTCATTAAACCTCCAGCCCGTGCCAAGCGAAAGAACGCCGGGGCAGGGAAGCTGCGTATCGAACTGAGTGTCGGGGAAAGAATCTTTCAGTGAAGCAGGAACCGTAAAGTTTGCATTGCCCCTGCCTATGTCCATATTCACCTGTGAGCGGTAGCTGAGACCAAACTGGAGGTCTTCGTTTGCGCGGAACTGTATACCTGCATTAAAGCCTACACCGCTGGCACTGCCATCGAGCATTACAGTACCATCGTCCTGGCCCGGGCCGTTAACACCATGCACCGGCAGCGCGGCGGTGTAGTCGAATGAGCCTGCTGCATAAACAAAGCCGGCACCCACCGAAAGGCGGTCGCTGATGCGGTAGCTTATTGTAGGCTGAAAAAATACGCTCTTCATGTTCACAGACTGTACCAGGTATTTGCCCAGCCAGTTGTTGTCCCACTTAAGGCCACTGCCAAACGGAGTGTATATACCGAGGCCCAGTGCGAACCTGCTATCCTGCTGTATAGGGCCGCCCACATAAATATTGAACGGAAGAAAATTTTGCCTTTCAGACCTAATTGCAGTTGTTTCGGTACCGGAGTTCACCTGGTTGCTGAAAGCCGTTGATGGCATCAGCAGCGTAGTGCTGGCGTATACCTGTATACCATTGAGCCTGCACAGGCCCGCCGGGTTGTAAAATATTGTTGCGGCATCCCATGTCCATGCAGTTCCTGTTCCACCCATAGCCAGCTGCCTCAACCCCTGCAGGTTGAGCTGGTAGCCGCTGCCGAATGAACTGAATGCAGATAATACTAACGATGCAGCCAATAAGCGTTTCTTCATAAACTTGTGTAGTTAAAATATCCAATAACGAGGTATGACCCTGCCAATAAAGTGAGTTAAGGTATGGTGAAATAAAATTAAAAACAATACCCGTTATAAAAACAGTGCAAATATAAGCGTTAAGAAACGGCAATACCAATGGTTGCAAAGCTAATTTTAATATTTTCAACGGCCATTAGCGCGTGTGCACAAGCCTCGAGTGTGGCGCCTGTAGTGAGGACATCATCGACTAATAAAATATGTTTTCCCGCCAGTTGTTGCATGTCTTTAACCCGGAATGCTCCCTGCATATTATTGACCCGCTCACTCCGCGATTTATTGGTTTGGCTTTCTGTTTCGCGGATGCGCAGCAACTGTTCTGATGCCGGTATTCCCAATTGTTTTGCAATGCCTTCGGCTATCAGCATTGCCTGGTTGTACCCGCGAAAAGCTTTTTTTGCCGGGTGAAGGGGAACAGGAATAACCATATCAATACCGCGAAGGTGCGGCACCGGCTGTAACGACCGGCCAAACTTAGCACCCAGATATGGACCAATATCTTTTTTATCGCGGTACTTCAGCTCATGTATCAAATGCTGCAGCAGGCCGTCTGCGGTAAAAAAGGCATAGCTGGTGGCGTAATGAAACGGCACCCTCCCGGCAAAGCGCAGGGCAGTTTCATTGTCCTCGGCATGGTGGTACTTTGTTTCGGGGAGCTGCTGTTCGCAGCCAATGCATAGCACCTCTTCGGCAGCGATCAGGGGCTTTGCGCAGCCTTCGCACAACGCCGGATACAGCATATGCAGCATGCCCTGCCCTATGTCTTTCAGAAAAGCCGGAATAGCCATACCAAAGCTAGAATTTCGGGCAAACAGTCTTCTTCATAATGCCTTTATAAGAAAAGTTGCCGCTGACAAATACGGTGATCTCGTAGCCGCCATCCATTTTGCTGGCCTGCTTCAGCGTAGAGATATTAACATCGTAGCTCGTAGCCACTGCTACGTTTTTGTATTTCATTTTCAACACAGGTATCACCGCATCGTTGTAGCGCAAAAAGGCCCCGGCAGATATGGTGAATTCAGGCTCCGTGCCTTTTGTGAGCCGTATCCAGTTTACCATACCGCCTATCATGATCTCCTGGAACTTACCCTGCCTTGCATAGTTGCCCTGCAGCTGGAAAACGAAATTATCAGATGCGCTGAAGCTTGCAGCTGCATTAGCGTTCCAGCGCATGTTCTGCTTCAGGTCCACATTAGGCGAGTAAGAGAATTTTGGCTGGGTGAAGTGGTAGCCGGAAACACCCACCATGTAAGTGATGTTGTTATTCTCACCGCTGCTTGTATTATAGTTCACGCCGGCGCCAAGGTCCCACATAGACATTGTAGCGTTAGTGATGTTCTCCATCGTAGGATTGTGGGGATCGAACTGGCCGTTGAGATACTGGTTGTTGAATGTAGCCTTTCCCGGCTCGAAGCTGTATTGCATGTAGCCACCGGTAAAGCCTACCGACAGGTAAGTATTGTGCTCCGGGTTTATTGACTTGTTGTAGTTAACAGCGGGGTAAAAAGTATTTATCTTCTGATCCACGCTCCCTGCCCTGTCGGCATAGCTGAGTATGCCAAAGCTGAAAAAGTCTTCGGAGTTCTTGCTTAGCGAAACGCGCGCCTCCCCGCTGGCCAGGAAAGTCTGGAACGGGTGGCTGATGCTACTCCACTGGCTGCGATAATAGGCACCCACTTTGAAGTCGTTGGCAAATACGCCGGTGAGGGCCGGGTTGCGCAGTATTGACGTTTCGTAAAACTGGGAAAAGTGTATATCTGCCTGTGCCTGTGCCTTATTTTTAGTCAGCAACAGGGAGATACCGGCAACCGTTACGATCTTCACGCACTTTGGTAGTGTGGTCCTATTAAAAATCTTCATCTCTCTCTCGTTTAGCGGATAATCGTTACGTCTCCTTTTATGCTGATAGGCTCACCGGTAGAGCAGTCTGCTTCGAGCAGGTATACATATACATCGGGCTTCGGAGCGCCGCCTTTATAAGAGCCGTCCCATCCTTTCGCAGCGTCATTGGCATCCAGGTTGTTCTGCTCATACATCAGCTCACCCCAGCGGTTGTATACCCTGAAGGTTTTGATATTTGACACCCCCTTACCGCGCGGGTAGAAAACATCATTCTGCCCATCGCCGTTTGGCGAGAACGAGTTAGGGATAAATATCTGGCTGTTGTCGCAGTAGAGCACAATCCTCACGGAATCTGTAGCCGTGCAGCCGTGGTCTGAAAGTACGTCTACCTTGTACGTGGTAGTTACCGACATGCTTGCAACAGGGTTAGCGCAGTCGCTGCAGGAGAGCGACTCGGACGGTGACCATGCGTAACTGGCGATCAGTGTGCCGGAAGAAGTAAGCTGGGCTATGGAACCTGCGAGTAAGCGCTGGTCGGGGCCGGCATCAACCGTTGGCAGCTGGAAGATAGTAAGACTTACATAATCAGTGTCTGGTATGCAACTGCCTATCTGGGCTATGACCGTGTACGTTACTGTCGAGGCTGGCGTTGCGATGGGATTAAATATAGTAGTGCTGCTTAACCCAAAATCAGGCATCCATTTGTACTTAGTGCCGCCGGTATCGAAGAGCGCTATCGGGATGCCGCGGCAAACAGCCGTGTCGTGCCATGCATGTGCTATAGTATGTGTCCGCAGGAATACCTGCACAGTGTCGGTATTCTGGCAGCCATTGACATCGGTGCCAATTACAGTATATACCGTGGGGACGGTAGGCGTAGCCAATGCCGGGTTGCAGGCCGTGCAGCTAAGCGTAGGCCCGGCACCCCACACATACGATACGCCTCCCGTGGCCAGCAGTGTGGCGGGGTCGCCAATGCATACTACGGTATCCTTGCCCGCCTCAATAGTGGGCAGCGGATTTACTGTTATGTTCTTAGTAAGGCTGCCAATGCATCCCCACCCATCGGTGGCTACAAGGGATACAGGGAAAGTGCCTGTTGCGGTGAAGGTGTAAACAGGCTCCTGCAGTGAACTTGACTGGCCATCGTAAGACCATGACCAGGACGAGACCGTAGACCAGTATGATGTGGAAGAATCTACAAATGAGAAGGCACCGCCGATACAGACAGGATTAGGGTCGGTTGAGAATTTCGCTTCTACCTTATTCACTTTAATAGTATCCGTACCGACGCTGGAATTTTGACAGCCCGTATTATCGCTAAGGATAAGCTTTGGCACATATGCACCCGGTATGGTGTAGATATGCGAGGTGGTATCTGATGTGGTGGTGGAAGTGATGCCATCCGCGAAGTCCCATGTAAGGGAGGCTACGTTTGTAACGGTAGCATTGAAACTCACTGTAAGCGGACTGCAACCGCTAAGTGGTGAGTAGGTAAAGGCCCCTGCATATCCGTATACATTCACATGCCTGATAGCGGTATCCTTGCATCCATACACATTAGTAGCCACAAGGCTTACGGTGTAGTAAGCCGGGGTTATGTAGAGGTTAGACGGTGAAGGCACAATAGAGGTATTACCATCGCCGAAGTCCCAGGCATACGTTGTGGCCCCCGTGGTGGTGTTCGTAAAGTTGACCGTTAGGGGCGGGCATACAGAAAAGGAGTCGCTCATAAGGAACGAGGCATCGGGCTTAGTTACGTTTATAAAGGCCGGGAGAGTGGCCGTGTCGTGGCAGCCATTGGCATCTGTTACGGCCAGTTTTATAGTATACGCACCGGTAGCCGTGTAAACGTGCGTGGGCGATGTGGTCGTTGATGTGGCGCCGTCGCCGAACCACCAGTAACTGCTAACTATGGAACCTGAAGTATTAGAAAAAGAAACGGTGGTGCCGATGCAGGGATATAGCGGCCCTGCAGAGAAAGAAGCAGCGGGTTTAAAGACGGTTATATATGATGGGCGGACGAGTGTATCCTTGCAGCCAATATTATCAGTAACGATCTGCGTGACGGGGTATACTCCGGCTGCAGTATAGGTGTGCGCTACCGTAAGGCCGCCTACTGTAGCCGTGCCTCCATCTCCAAAATCCCACTCGTGGCTGGTAAGGGTAACCCCGGCGATATCGGTACTCGCATCTGTAAAGTTGACCAAAAGCGGCGCACAGCCTATAGTAGGTATGCCGCTAAAGCTGACGACCGGCTTGCCTACCTTTATGTAGTTGGGTTTTATTATGGTGTCCCTGCAATCGTGTATGTCGGTGGTAATAAGCATTATTGTAAATGCGCCCGATGTCATGAATGTATCGAGCAAAGTAGGGTTCACTTTCCAGGGTTTCGTGAGGCCGGCCACATACCACTGGTAGCTTGATGCACTACCTCCCGTGACCGTTGCAGTGAAATTGACCGTACCATATTTACATATGGTGGTGTCATCGGCGGTTATATTTAGCGAGAGGTCCACAAGGTTTATGATCTCCCGGGCAGTATCGCGGCATCCGCTTGAGGCATTATACGTGGCCAGCGTAACGGTGTAGGTACCCAGCGCAGGGTAAGTGTGAACAGGGTTATCCAGCGTAGAGGTGGTAGCATCGCCGAAGAGCCATATGTGCGTATCATCGCCAAGGGAGTTATTGAAGAAGTTGACGCGTGTGCGGGGAACGCAGGGGAATGTTTTGTTGATGATAGCCTTTGGCGAGTCTACTGTTATGTAGTTGGTAAGCACATACGGTGCGCCGGGGCATCCGCGATAAATGGGTGTAAGCGTAACCGTGAATACTCCCGGCAGCGCATAGGTGTATACATAAGTACCGGCCGTTGTTGCTGTGCCACCGTCACCGAATACCCAGATGTATCCGTCTATAGGCCCGGAAGTCATAACCGGGGTGAACGTCACCGTCTTGCCATAGCAAATGTGTGTGGGTGCTGCTGTGAATGTTGCTGAAGGGGGGGAACCTACTTCTATCGTTATCACCTGCGATACCGTGCAACCATTGGCTGATGTCGCAGTTACGGTAGCGTTATAAACACCAACTGCGGTGTAAGTATGTGAGGTAGTAGGGCCAGCGCCAAGGCCAGAGCCATCCCCAAAATTCCACGAATAGGTAACCGGGCCATACGGATAGGCGTGCATGTATGGTACCGTGGTGTATGTGTTTGAGTTGAAAGTAACCGTGAGTGGCACACATCCTTTTATAGGTGTGGCGTTAGCTGTAATATGGAAATCATATATTGTATCGAACTGTATCGCGCTTGCAGTGCATCCGGCGGCACTTGTTACCGTCATTACCACTGTATATACACCATTGCTGCCATAAGTGTGGGCTGCGCTGGAGCCCGACGCCGAACCACCATCGCCAAACGTCCATGAAACGGTGGAGCCCGATGGCACTGTACCGGCATAGGTAACTGCGGCCGGTGCCGGACAAGGTTGTGCAGGGGTGATGGTAAATGTTGCTACCGGGGCCGGCAGGATGGTAATAGTGTGTGTAACGGTATGTGAGCATGGGCCGTCAGATACCGTTAAGGAAACCGTATAAGTGCCGGGCGTTGTATACACATGTGAGGGCGACTCAAGAGGAGAGGTCCAGCCATCGCCAAAATCCCACAGGCTTGAAGTATGGGGAGTGCTGGTGTTGGTAAAGCTGACAACAGTATTTACGCAGGCTGACGCCGGCCAGGTAAATGATGCGATCATATTGCCCACGTGCACGTATGCGGGGCGAACCAGGCTATCCACGCAGCCGTTGGCATCGGTGACAATGAGCGTTACCGTGTAGAAACCGGCAGCGGTATAGGTGTGCGACGAGCTGGTACCGGTGCCCGTGCCCCCATCGCCAAATCGCCATAGGTACGTAAGCGGCCCGGTACCTGAGGAGGTGCTGGAAAAAGTAAATGTAGCTGGCGGGTTGCAGATGTAAGGGGTCGGGACAGTAAAGTTGGGGATGGGCTTGCTGAATACGTGGATGTATGCAGGCATGGTGAGCGACTTAACGCAGCCCTGGGCATTGGTAACCGAAAGTGTGATGTTGTAAAAGCCAGGTGATGAGTAAGAATGCGTAGGGTTTGGTAAGGTGCTCGTGCCGCCATCTCCAAATGCCCAGATGTACGTCATAGGGCCGGGCACGCCTCCTGTGCTGGTGCTGGTAAAGGTGATAGGTGTGTTAGGGCATACGCTGACGTCGCTGGCTGTGAAACTTACGGTAGGCAGCGGATACACAGTGATGACCATAGTCTTCACAGAAGAGGTAGCGCCGCTATAGGCTGTGAGCGTAACGGTGTAGGTGCCGGGGGTGAGGTAACTGCCAGATACATCAGTCAAAGCTGATGTGGTACTGTTGCCCAGGTTCCAGAAATAGCTGGTGGCGCCGGTGGATGTATTGGTGAAGTGCACCACCAATGGTGCGCAGCCGGCCGTAACATCGGCAGTGAAATTGGCGGTGACCCCTTTCGCTATTGTAGCGGTGAGGGATATCACCAATATCATTATGATTCGTGTAAAAATTTTCATCACATTAATGGGGGAGTATAAATTAATAAAGTGTCGGGGTATTAAAAATAAATAAAGTTTTCCTAATAAGACAGTGTTACGACACAAAAAGTTGGAAACATTACAAAATAAGGCTTATTTATTATTTATCGGTTAAAAACTGATTTTTAAAGGCTTTTGGCCGTTTACTTTATCTTTGCCCCTATGGGATCGCTTGGCGAGCAAATACAACAATACGAAAAAGAAATACAGGAATTCAGCCCGGCCGGCGCTGAAGATATGGAAAACTACCGCATCCGCTTCCTGGGTACCAAAGGGATAGTGAAGGCGCTATCAGGCGAAATGAAGAATGTTGCCCCTGAAGGCCGCAAGGAAGCAGGACAGCAGCTGAACGCCTTCCGCCAGCTGGCCGAGGAAAAGTATGAGACAATGAAGGCCTCATTCGGCTCCTCTGCGGCTAAGGGGCCGGCAGTGGATATAACCTTGCCGGGCACCCCACAGCCAACGGGTACACGGCACCCGCTACGGATAGTAGAGAACAAGATGGTGGCAATATTTGAAAAGCTGGGCTTCAGCGTGGCCACAGGCCCGGAGATAGAAGACGACTGGCACAACTTCACCTCCCTGAATATGCCGGAGCATCACCCGGCGAGGGATATGCAGGATACTTTTTATGTAGCTCAAAACCCGGACTGGGTGTTGCGCACGCACACCTCATCGGTGCAGGCACGCATATTAGAGACCCAGCCACTGCCCGTGCGGGTAATATGCCCGGGCCGTGTATACCGGAACGAAACTATTTCTGCCCGCGCGCACTGTTTCTTTCACCAGTGCGAAGGCCTGTATGTTGATAAGAATGTATCTTTTGCAGACCTGAAGCAAACACTGTACTACTTCGTTACAGAAATGTTTGGCGAGGATACAAAGGTCCGTTTCCGGCCATCATATTTCCCGTTTACAGAGCCTAGTGCCGAAATGGATATATCGTGCACGGTTTGCGGTGGCAGCGGATGCAATCTGTGCAAGCATACCGGCTGGGTAGAGATACTTGGCTGTGGCATGGTACACCCCAACATGCTGCGCAATTTTAATATAGATCCGGAAGTGTATACCGGATTTGCCTTCGGTATGGGTGTGGAACGTATCACGCAGATAAAGTTCCAGGTGAATGACCTGAGGCTTTATTCACAAAACGATGTGCGGTTCCTGCGACAATTCCAATCGTTGTAGTTACATAAATTTAAATAACCCTGCTAATCCGCAGGGTTTTTTGTTATAAGGCCTTCCCATAAAACACTGTGTCTACATCGTTGGCAGGAAAGCTGCCGGGCAAGCTATTTTCAGAGATCAGCTCAAAGCCATTCTTCTCATAAAAACGCTGTGCGGCCACAAACTGCTGCATGGTGCCTAAATACATAGCATGGCACTTATGTTCCCGCGCCTTATCCAGCGCCGTTGCCAGCAACCGGGCTGCCACCTGTAGCTCCGCTCCGCGAAATGCCTTATCGAGAAACATACTTTTTAATGCGGCATAGCCTTCGGGAAATATGATCACTGCAACTGTGCCTGCGAGTATGCCGGAGGCCTCAGCTGCCCAGTGGTAGCGCACAGCCCCAGCGGGTAACAACTTTGACGAACGGGAGTAAAAGTTCTCAGGGTATTCAGCGGCTATTCCAGCCAGCAACAACTCTGCACCCTGCTGGTGAACAGCCGCATTGAACGGAACAATGGTGACCTGCTGCACGGGACTACTTGAACTGCTTGAAGAAATACTTGATGTCGCCATCCTGCAATATCATTTCGCCCTTCTGGCACCTGATCACCTTGAGCGATTTATTTGTTCTGCCTTCACATACCATTACCTGGTCGGTGCCAAAGGACTTTACAAACCATGAAGGCGCATTGCTGGGATCTTTGCTGCTAAAGATAAAACCCTGCTTTCCATCAGAGGTTTGCCCGGTGATGTAGGCGGAGCGTATCTGATTTTCACCGTCGAGCGCCCCCACGGGCTGGTCTGATGTGCGCTTATATACTGTCCAGCGGCCTATCATTTGGTCTATGTTGGTGACCGGCAGCGTAGAATCTTCCTTTTCCAGCACTATGATCTTTGCCGTATCAGAAAGATCGGGCGCAAGCCGGTAGATGCCTGCCTTGTTGGCGATCACCATGGTGCCCGGCTTGCGGCTAACCATAGTATAGCGGGCGGTACCAAAGTCTAGCAGGCTATCATCATTGAGCGTGTAGGCGCCAATGTAAATAAATCCATTCGTGCTGTGATAAGAGAAGGAATCATTGCGCTGGAATGATATGAACAAGGTATCGTCAAATGCCACCGGGGTAGAGTCGGGCCGCATGCGCTCTACTTCCTTCCACCTGCTTACGGGAATACGCGGCTTCTTCTTATCTTTTTTATCGATGCAAAAGGCGGTAAGCGGCAGCAACAGCAATAACAGTATCAATAACTTCTTCATCAGGGATATCGCTAATATGGCAAAGGTCTCAACAAAAACTCAAAAGATATGGTAAACCTTTTGAAGCAGTATTTCCTACAAATTTAATTTAATCGTAGCTTCATATCCAATTTATGCCGGCCGAACAATTACATATAACGCTGATACAGCCCAATATAGTATGGGAAGATAAGGTAGCTAACCTGCAACAGTATGAAGATACCCTAGCTAAGATAGAGGGATCCAAACATATAGTAGTGCTGCCGGAGATGTTCAGCACCGGCTTCAGCATGGCGCCGGACAGGCTGGCTGAACCTATGGACGGACCTACGGTAGTCTGGATGACTAACCTGGCCGTTAAGTTTCGCTGCATACTTGCCGGCAGTGTTATCATAAAAGACCAAGGCAATTATTATAATCGCTTCCTGTGGGCGCAGCCTGATGGGCGCATAGCATTTTATGACAAGCGCCACCTTTTTGGCTATGCAGGGGAAGACGAACACTACACACGTGGCGAAACCCGCGTGATAGCGCAAGTTAACGGCTGGCGCATCAACCTGCAGATCTGCTACGACCTGCGGTTCCCGGTATGGGCGCGCAACCAGGAAGATGAGTATGACGTGTTGCTGTATGTAGCTAACTGGCCTGAGGCAAGAAGCCTGGCGTGGAAAACACTGCTGCAGGCGCGGGCAATAGAAAACCAATGCTATGTGGCAGGTGTGAACAGGGTAGGCTCAGATGCAAAGGGCAACAATTATATTGGCGAGAGCAGCGTGTTCGGCCCATTAGGTGAGCTCATCTGGCAGCACGGCAAGGAACCAACCTGCCACACAGTGACACTGGAAAAAAGCCCCCTTGATGAGGTGCGCAAAAAACTTCCTTTCCTGGAAGATGCTGATAAATTCCTGCTGCTGTAGATCTCCGACAATATCTTAATCGCTACAACTGCATGCTTGTCAGCGTGTTACGGACTTTATGCTTTCTTTAACCCCGTGGGGAACAGTTTTTACTCCTCCTTAGGCAGGAACATAAAAACAGGAACCATGAAAAAGATATTAATAGCACTGGCAATAGCAGGATTTGCTTCCACCGGTGCAGAAGCTCAAACAAAAACTAAGGCGTGCGGAGTAAAAGATAATAAAGTGTGCAGGGTATCGCCTACAGGCAAGGGTGCATCGTGCTACAAAACCAAGTACGCTTCGAATTTTAAGGTGTGCAAGAACGAGAATGGCTACCATGTATGCTGTCAGGCCCCTACTGCACTGAACTCTACCCGGACGAAAGCCCCTGTAGCACAAACAACCAGCGTAGCTGCTTATGCAGAGACCGATCAATATGATGCTACAACAGCTGTAGCTACTGCGCCGCAGAGTCAATCTTATCCATGGGGTATCAATTCAGGAATCGGTGCGAGCACTTCAGGCTCCTATCGTGGTTACTACCCTAAAGCCGGCTCAAGCCGCGGAAAAATTAAAGTTTGCTATGTTGGCGATAATGTTGCCGAACTGAACAAAGCTCCCTATCAGGGCTGTTCTACCCCTGCCTTTGATGGCATAGATAAGAACAAGACTAAGAACCTAAATGTAAATACCTATACGGACGTACCTCCTATCGACGGACGAATTGATTAGATCCTCTATAAAACCCTACAAAGAAAGGACGGTTCACACCGCCCTTTCTTTTTTTTATTTCCGTAAAGTCTTTTGTTATGCTTCCGTATTCTCTTCGGTCAGCAGCCATTTCTTCTCATTGCAGTGCGTCACCGTCACTGTTACATTAAAGCGGGTCTGCAGATACCTGGCCAGCTGGTTGGCCGCATATACAGAACGGTGCTGGCCCCCGGTGCAGCCAAATGCCACACTCAGCTGCTCGAATCCGCGGGCAATATAATCCTCAACATTTATAGACACGAGTGCATATACATGGTTCATAAAATCAGGCATGCTCGTTTCCCGCTCCAGGAACTGGCGCACCATCTCGTCATTACCTGTAAGATATTTGTAGGCCGCATACCTGCCAGGATTAAGGATGCCCCTGCAATCGAACACATATCCACCGCCGTGCGCATTAGCTTTTGGTAGGCCGTGCTTGTAAGAAAAACTGCAGACCTGCACTTCCAGCGCCGGCTTTTCAGTAGTTACTTTAGTTTCGTAACGCTGGTGCATTTCGGGCGATGATAGTTTCCCCAGCAGCGAACGAAGCTCGGGGTATGCAGGTGTCTGCGGATGGTCTGATAAGAATGTCTCCAAATTCTTTAGTGCCGGGCCTATGCTGGTGATGAAATGCGCCTTGTGCTGCAGCAACCCTCTAAAGCCGTAAGAGCCAAGCACCTGCAGCAGGCGCACCAGCACAAACTGTACGTAACCGCGGCGGAAGTGGATCTCATCCATACGCGGCACATGCAGGTCGTTCAGGCTTTTTATGTAGCCATTGAGCAGGTCTTCCTTCCAGGCAGCAGGCAGCTGTGCGCGTGCCTGCCACAGCAGAGATGCCAGGTCATATTGCGGCGGGCCCTGCATAGACCCCTGGAAATCTATAAAGAATATTTTGCCCTCATGCACCATGATGTTGCGACTCTGGAAGTCGCGGAACATGAGTGTCTGCGGCTGCACGCGGCCAAGGTCTTTGCTCAGCAGCTCCATTTCGCTTATCAGCAGTGAGCGGTCATATGCCACTCCCTGCAGGTCTGCGAAATAATACTTGAAGTACAGGAGGTCAGACATAATAGCCTTCTCATCGAACTGCTTCGAGGCAAAGCATTGCTTGTAGTCGGCGTCGCGGCCAGCTATCCACTGCAGCTTAGCCAGCTGCCCCAGGGCTGTGTGGTAGAGTTTTCTCACTGGCTCTGTATATCCATCTCTAAGCACAAGGTCGAAAAGAGAAGTGGAGCCAAGATCCTGCTGCAGGTAAGCGCGCCGGTCTTTGCTTATCTTGAATACTTCGGGAACATTGATCTGGTGTTTCCTGAAAAGCTCTGTGAAGTAGAAGTAAGTATTGTTCTCAGCAATATTAGTGTTGTATGTGGCAATAGCGGTCGTCTTGCCTGCGGTGAGGCGATAATAACGACGATCTGAACCGGAAACTGCCAGCGCTTCTATGGAGTCTGCTTTCTTCTCAAAATGCTCTTCAAATAGTTTTTCTAAGATCGCTGTTATCTGGACTGTGGTTTTACTTAGTATCATGTTCGTTCTTGGGGTAATCAAATAAAAATACGTCTTTTTGGGCAAGTGGGAAGGAATTCCATTCTCCCAGCTCCATACGCGCGGCTACTATACCACAGGTAGGCATATTGTCGACCTGGAAAGAGCCGGAGAGCTGGTTGACAAAATCCGTGATGCCGGGATTATGCGCGATGATAAATATTGTTTTCATCTTATCCTTCACCTCGTATATCAGCTCTTCGAATATAGATGGTATGCAGTGATATAGCTTGTCCTCAAACTGTATGTCGTCCGGGTTGTATCCCACCTCGTGCGCTATCCTTTTCGCGGTCTGCCGTGTGCGCTTCGCGCTGCTTGCTATTATGAGGTCGGGTATTACTCCCGCTTCCTTCAGCCGCTTGCCCATATCAGGGGCATCTTGCTTGCCGCGCTCATTGAGCGGCCTTTCATAGTCGCTTTGCAAGGGATTTGACCAGCTGCTTTTAGCATGCCTGATCATTACTAATGTTCGTTGCATGTTAGTGCTTTGCTTTATAATATTTTAACCTCAATTCATTTCCGTCAAATGCTCCGTAGCTGTCGTATCGTATCCAGTCGCCCAGGTTCACATATGTGCTACTGCCCGGCAGGGGATACTCAATAGCTATATGCCTGTGCCCAAATACAAAATAATCGAAATGCTCCTGCTTCAGCGTGTCCATACAAAACTGTACGAGCATTTCTTTATCCGGCCCGAGAAATTGTTTTTCAGGAGCGTCAGCATGCTTTGGGCCCAGCCGGCTAAACCATGATGCGATGCCTACCCCTGTATCCGGGTGCACCCTGCGATAGAGCCACTGCGATATGCCGTTGCGCAGCACCGTCTTCAATAGTTTATACCCATGATCCCGGGGCCCCAGGCCATCGCCGTGGGCTATAAATAATTTCTTGCCGTTTATTTCCCGCTTTATGGGGCCATGGTGCACGGGGATATTCAACTCCTCCATAAAGTAGTCGACCATCCACAGGTCGTGGTTACCGGTAAATGCCTCAATGTGCAGTCCGTTATCGGTAAGCTCTGCAAGCTTACCCAGGAAGCGCGTGTATCCTTTTGGCACCACATTCCTATATTCAAACCAAGTGTCGAAGAGATCGCCAACAAGGAAAAGCTGGTGCGCATCATACTTTATTTCATCGAGCCACTGGCATATGCGTTTCTCGCGGGCTATACTTGATGCCTTATCCGGAATCCCTAAATGGAAGTCGGAAGCGAAATAAATTTTTTTACCAGCAGGTAACTCCATGCACCATGAAAAATAAGGCAGCAAAGTTAACTCAATTAACCTATATGAGGTTCCGCTTTCTGTGTAAGCTTGTAACCGCTATGTAATTCATTGGCACAGTATTGATCTGTTAAAATTCATCTGCACGATAGTAAAATTTTGTGTAGCTTGACACTACAAACCTGCACCTGATGCTAAGAGTGCTGCGAAGCATATATTATTTTCTGCCTGTTCAGTTATTGTTGCTTCATGCGCGCAAGTACCAGCTGCTGCTTGCATTCTGGCTATTGCTGTTGCTCATACTCACCGGCAACTTTGCATCGCACTTCGGTGCTGTGTCCCTGTTCCTTGCACCTGAATACCTGGGCAAGATCAGCTTTTTCAGTATGATGCTGCTTGGCTGTGCCTTATGTGTATTCATTATGATGTGGCACATCACTACATTCATCGTACACAGCAAGCGTATGCCCTATATGGGTGCCACACGCCACGCTTTCGTGGTGTACTGTATCAACAACTCTGTTATTCCGATTGCATTTCTTATTTTTTATTCCATTGTATCTGTCCGCTACCAGATATATGGAGAGCAGTCTCCAATTGGTCATGTGCTGCTGCTGCAGCTAGGCTTCTACTTTGGGATACTGCTTGTGGGCATCGTTTCTTTCTTTTACTTCTTCAGGGTGAGCCGAGATTTTTTCAAATCACTGCTTTCAGGCATTGCTAATCCCTCCCGCATCAGGGGTATTATTCCTTATGACTCCCTCGACTACGAGATCGATATCATCCACACGCGCTCATTCATTTCCGGCGACTTCAAGATCGTAAGAAGCGAAGACCTGGAGCCCTACCATCCGCGAGTAATGAACACCATATTGCGCAGGCATCACCGCAACGTAATATTCGCAGCATTGGTTTCTTATCTATTACTGCTGTTGTTTGGCATATTTATAGAGCAGCCCCTATTGAGGATACCGGCAGGCGCCGGATTTTTGCTGCTGTTTTCTATTGTGCTTGGCATTGTGGGCGCGTTCAAGTATTTTCTTAAAAGCTGGGAAACCCTGGGATGGGTGATGTTTATTTTATTGCTCTCATCGCTGGTGAAGTATAGGGTTGTGGACCTGCGCAGCATAGCCTATGGGCTCAACTATAATACCCCCGAAGAAAAGCAGCCGGAGTATAGTTATAACCACTTGCGCGATGTTTTTACACCGGAGCGCTTCGCTGCTGACAAAAATACTGAGCTGGGCAGATTGGCGAGGTGGAAGAGCAGGGTAGAAGATTCAACGCTTCCACCGCTTGTAGTTATAGGGGTTAGCGGGGGCGGATCGAGATCTGCATACTGGACATTTCGTACGCTCCAATACCTTGACAGCGCATCTCACGGAAAGCTATTCAAAAATACTGTGCTTATCTCCGGCGCCTCAGGGGGCCTTATTGGCGCTACCTATTGGCGCAGCATTCATGATGCCCAACTTCTGGGCAAGATAAAAAACCCTTATGACCCTAAATACCAGGAGAATATTGGCAAGGACCTGCTCAACGCTATTATCTTCTCACTTGCAAGCGTAGATCTTGTATCACCCTTCAATAAAATCTCCTTCGGCGGCTATTCTTACACACGCGACCGGGGCTTTGCCATGGAGCAGGAGATGATACGGAATACGGAAGGGCTGCTTGATAAAAATATCGGCTACTTCAGGCAGCGGGAGGCTGCCGGCCAGATACCGCAGCTAATCATCAACGGGACCATAATAAATGACGGCAGAAAACTTATGATCTCCAACCAGCCGGTTGGCTATCTTACCCAGGCGGCTTATTCATTGAAGTATGAAACCCCACCTATTGACGCCGTAGACTTTGCTACATTCTTCGCGGAGCAAGACCCTTACAATCTGCGGCTTACTTCTGCGCTCCGTATGAATGCGACCTTTCCTTTTGTGCTGCCGGTGGTGCGCTTTCCCAGCCAGCCACGTATAAATATTATGGATGCCGGGCTGCGCGATAACTTCGGCGCAGAGATAGCTACCCGGTATATTTTTACAATGCGCGACTGGCTGCTACAGAACACCAGTAAGGTCATTTTCCTGGAGATAAGAGATACCCGCGAATATGATGTAAGCTCTAACTCAGATGAGTCTACACTTGGCGGCATGGTTACCGACCCCATCTTCGTGATACAAAACAAATGGGAGGCATTCCAATCTTACGGCCACGGCTTTGTTAAGGACTTCGCTCCCTTTTTCCTCGGCAGTAAGCTCAAATTCGTAACCTTTCAGTATGTGCCTAAAGAGTCTAAAAAAGTAGTGGCCCTTAATTTTCATCTTACCCAGCGCGAGCAGGAAGACCTTTACCAATCCATATATCATCCCGGCAACCAGGCGGCGGTAGACACTATGCTGAGCCTGCTGAAGTGATAGCAATTATACCTGGTTAATGAGCCGCTCCCAGTTTTGAGGAGCAGGGTGCCACTTTTTCCCGCGCAGCTTATCAACTATACTGCGGTTGTGGAGGAAGTTTACCTTCTCCTGCATCAGCACGTGCATCTGGATCAGTGGGGCATACGCTGCCAGGGTGCCCCAGGACTCGTTACTGAAATGATCGAAAAAATCTGCGAGAGCTTTCCTCGCTTCCTTGAGGTTCCAGTAGTGCATGATGCATGGAGCTGCTGCCTTTATAGCCTCCTGCCGGCCCAAGGATACGGAGAATGCAAACTGCTCAATTATGTGTTTGGCGAAGTGAGGATACTCGTTATCGGTAAACGCTAAAACTTCATCGAGCAACTCACTATGCCTGGTATTAAATCCAAGCACACCTGCGTTCCACATGGCAAAACTGTTGAGCGGTTTGCCGTCTATCGTTTTGTCGTTTGCTGTAAGGTATTTATTCAACTTGGCCATTACAGCGTTGCCGGCATCGTGCACATACCCTTCCATCACATGCATGTAGAGTGCGCCGGCTTCAATTTGCCGCCACACTTTATCGAGCCGGTGGGTGATCACTACATCCGTATCGAGGTAGATGATGTTTCCTGTTCTGCCCTTCACAAAGTCCTTAAGCGCTTCAACCTTCACCCGGTGCACAAAATCTATGCGGCCGCGCCACTGCTTTATGGTTGCTGCATCTATTTCCCTGTAGTGCAGCGGCAGCGTACACTTTTTCAAGCTCCGAAACCAACCGGGATTATCTGTATAAAGCCAGATCTCTGTATGTGCCAGCTCACTTGCACTATACAACCTCGATAACGACAACAGGGCATAAGTGCATTCGTGGAAGATGGGCGGGCTTCCATAGCATTGCATCACTATATAGTTGCGCTCTTGGTTCACTTCAACTATTTAATTGTTGGCGGATCATTATTAAGGAACACTTCGGCAGCCACCAGCTTGTCGTGCAGCACATCATCTACAGGCATGAACGCCGCCGTGTCGCGCAGGGAATTATATACCTGCTCTAATACCGGAGATGACTTGTGCGGCCTGCGCAGCTCCAGTGCCTGCGTAGCGGTGAGCAGCTCTATAGCCAGCACGCGCTGCACGTTCAGCATTACCTTGCGTAGTTTAGTAGCCGCGTTGGCACCCATACTTACATGGTCCTCCTGGCCGTTGCTGCTTACGATACTATCTACCGAGGCAGGTGTGCAATATTGCTTGTTCTGGCTTACGATTGCTGCGGCAGTATACTGCGCTATCATAAAGCCACTGTTGAGGCCGGCATCTGGTGCCAGGAAAGGCGGCAGCCCGCGCTGGCCACTCACCAGCAGGTAAGTTCTGCGCTCCGATATATTTGCCAGCTCGGCCATAGCTATCGCTAAGAAGTCGGCGTGCAGCGCCATGGGCTGGCCATGGAAGTTGCCGCCGCTCATTATGGCATCCTCATCATGAAAAACTATCGGGTTGTCGGTGACGGAGTTTATCTCTACCTCCAGTATGCTGTTCACCATATCCAGCACATCCTTTGTAGCGCCATGAACCTGCGGTATGCAGCGGAAGGAGTATGGGTCCTGCACCTGCTCCTTGTGCATTTGCTGCAGCTCACTCCCGGCCAGCAGCGCCCGCATTCTTTCGGCAGTAGCTACCTGCCCTTTGTGCGGCCGTACCCTGTGTATGGCATGGTTGAACGGCTCACTCTTCGCCATAAACGCATCGGCAGATAAGGCGCCAATAACATCGGACCAGGCAGACAACCTTTTAGCGGCCATTACAGACCAGGATAAATAAGCTGTCATGAACTGTGTGCCATTGAGCAATGCGAGGCCCTCTTTTGCGGCAAGCGCTATAGGTTGCAACCCGGCTTTTTGCAGCGCCTCAGCTGCACTCATCACAACTCCCTTGTAACGGACGGTGCCTTTTCCGAAAAGGGGCATGCTGAGGTGCGCCAGAGGTGCAAGGTCGCCTGAGGCGCCGAGCGATCCCAGCTCATACACTACAGGTAAAATATCTTCGTTGTAAAAGTCGATCAGGCGCTGCACTATTTCGGGCCTTACACCGCTATATCCCTGTCCCAGGCCATGTACTTTCAGCAGCAGCATCAGTCGCACTATTTCGACGGGTACTTCATCGCCCATGCCACATGCGTGAGAGCATACGAGATTTTGCTGCAGTTGCGACAGCTCATCGTCTTTTATGCGTACGTTGCACAATGAGCCAAAGCCAGTGTTGATACCGTAATAAGTACCGCCGCCCTTCAGTATCTTATCCAGGTAATCGCGGTTTTCCGTTATGCGGTCATTTGCTGCAGCAGATTGCTGCAACTTTCCGTGCTGACGGTCTTTAAGTATGTCTGTGGTTAAATGCCCCGGTAGTTCCATATTTATAAATAACTGTGGGCAAATGTAGTTATTTACATAAAGCTCAGAAAGCCCTCTTTAGCGGCTTGCCCTCATATCCCTGTCTATTATCCACGAAAGGTCGGTCTCTATGCTTTCGTTAGGGTTTTCAGTTATCCGTCCTATCTCTTTGCCTTCCTTTAAGATTATAAAGGTTGGTACGCTCGTAATGCTGTATTTTTTATTCTCCCCATTGCCGCTCCACTTGTCGCGGTCTACACCATACATGGTCAGGCGGCCGGTAGCATGTGCATCCTCGAGCACGCGCACTAATTTGGGAATGAGTTTGTGAGAGTCGGTACACCACGTTCCTAAAAATACAAGCAGCTGGTACTTAGGTAAGTATTTACCCAGGAATTCCACGGCTTCACGGTCGGCCTGGTAGCCATCGGCTTTTTTCATCCAGCTAAAATTCGGTTCCCTTCTCAGTTCATCGATAGTTACCGGCCCCTTATATATCGTGTAGCCAGTTTTGGAATCGGTAGTTACATCATACCTGTGCGAGGTTGTGGCAGAGGTCTGGCTTATAGCGTTGAGGCTTAACAGCATAGAAAATGCTAGCAGGATCGTTTTCATACCGGTGTTGTATTCTAAAATTATACCGCCACCCTCGCCGGCATTGGTAGCCGTTGATCTTCAAGTCTTTATGAAATAAGCTGGTTCCTTATGATCACCAGTTTATTGCGCAGCTGCAGCAGCGATTGTTTCAGGTCTATGGTCTCCACATCCATCTTGTTTTGCGCTTTTAGCTTCGCCTTTGCGCCCGTGAGGGTGAAGCCGCGCTCTTTTACGAGGTGGTGTATAGCACGTATCTCTTTTACCTGGTCGGGTGTGAATAAGCGGTCGCCCTTGCGGGTGGTGCGCACCTTTAGCTTGAACTCATTTGTCCAGAAGCGGATGTGCGATGTCTTTACCTTAAACAGGTCAGCTACTTCGCCTATGGAGTAATACTGCTTTTCGCCTTGCCAATCTTCCGGCAGGTTCTGAGGTATCTTCTCCGCTTTACTTACTTGCTTTTTCCCGGGTTGCTGGTTTGCTTCAGGTGAGTCCTGCTGTCCGGCATTTTCAGTTTCATCGGTTACGTCAGTTTCCCCGGCACCGTCTTCGGTTGTTTCCGCTTCATCCTCGCCATCCTCTTGTGACTTTCCTTTTTTTGCGCGGCTCTTTCCCACCGCTTTCATTTGCTCCGGTACAATCTCTTCTCCAAAAAGCGTAAAGATGCGCTCACTCATTGCAACAAGTTACTAATTGTTTTTTAATAATACAAATATTCCCGCTTTATGCTAAGCGGGCTGCCTCTTTCGAAACAGCCCGCTTAAAATTATATGGTCACAGGTGCGATTAGAAATTGGCCGGAACGTATTCCACATCCGCCTTCTTAGCCACCGTCTGCTGTAGTACTTGCGATACAGTGTTTTTCATTTGCATTTCCTGCTGCTGGCGCTGCATCCTTATTATGCCTTCCATAGCATTGTCGGGAGGCAGTGGATTCACTGTGCGATTAAGAACTGTGATGAAATACACACCACCCTGTCCTTTAAGACCCGGTGATACCGTATTGGGCTGGAACGACTGGTTGAATGTATAGCCCACAACTTTAGGCTCATAGCCCAGGTTAGGAATATATGCCGCGGCGAGTGTTACTGAATCGCTCTGCTGCACTGTTTGGCCGGTGCTCTGTGCCAATGCTTCAAGCGATGCAGATGAGCCATATTTTTTAGCTATGAGCTCTGCTTTCTTTTCTTCGCGCACGCGCTGCTCCAGCAGCTGGCGGTTAGCAGCATTTACTTTTGCGATGCCTTTTTCTTCTATAGCAGTAAGCTTAGCTACAACATAGCGCTCATCGCCCAGCTGGAACACAGGAGATACCTCGCCTACCTTGTGGTCAAACATCCAGCGGATAACTTCGCGTGATGAGCCCAGGCCCTGTATAGTAAAGTTGGTAACTTTTACACCGTCGCCCATGCGCTTCTGCAGGTTTTCTTTTTTTACCGTCGCATCAAATGCCTCAGGCGTTGTATTTTTTCCTGCAAACTCATTTGCCTTACCGTAGATAGCGTTCACCGTGCTGTCGCTAGGTATAAGGTTCTTAGCTATTGTAGCTATCTGCACCGCAGGTGCTGTGCCATGTTGCTCTATTACTTCTATATAATGGTATCCTGCATAGGCATCGTTCGATACTTTCACCAGCTTGCTCTCTCCTGTCTTACCTTCAAAAGCAAAATCGCCAAACTCCTTCGATATAGTGGGCCTTTGTGTAAGTGTAAATGTATACTCTCCTCCCTTGTCCTTGCTGCCGTCATCTTCAGAGAAAATACGTACTACTGAGTCAAACTTGGCACCTGCCTTCAGTAAAGCCATAGCGCTGTCCATCTTCTGCTTTGCTGCAGTGTCTGTGCGCACTTCGTTGCCTTGTGCTTTAGTTCTTACCAGTATGTGCCTTACTTTAGATGAATCGGGCAATACTCTTTTGTCTGTGATCTTTGTAAGCCTGTAGCTGCCGTTCTCATAGTAAGGTCCGTAAATTTCACCTACCGGCAGCGACATCAGTGTATCTGCATTGCGCGAAGTAAATGTGCGCTTATTGAGATATGCCTCTGTATAGGAATTAGCATCTTCTGTTTTGCTATTTACAAAAGTCTTTACATCTTTTGTCGTTGCGAAGTCTGCCTTCATTTCGTTGAGCGCGTCTACTGCCCGTGCGGTATCTGCGCTTGAGGCGTTGATATCGAACGACACATACTCAATGCTGCGTGTAGGCTGGTCATTGCGGAACAGCGACTCATGCTTTTTGATGTAATCATTAAGCTCATCATCAGTTACCTTCACGTCATTATCAGCAATAGCTGTGTACGGTACTTTTACATACTTTATAGATGCAGTAGAGTTCTGATCCTGCATGGAGCGCTTAGTAAGGAAGGAAGGCACATAGATGGCGCCGCCAAACATTGCATTGTATTTATTTACACGGCTGGAGCGCATCACGTAAGACTTCACCATTTCCCACTGCTCTCTCAGCTTACCTGATGGATCAATCTTTTGCGGTGCTTCCACAAATTGCTTCTCCATGTAAGTGATGATCTGCGGATCGAACTGGTTTGTTTCCCTGTTGATAAATATCTGCTGTCCATCTATCTGGAATTGCCTAACAAGCGGATCTGCATTCATGCCGTAGATCAGCTCCTTCTTTTCCGCGTCAGAGGTGATGATGCCCAGCTTATCGCACTGCTCTTCTACGGCCGCTTCGTATACCATCTGCTGCACCACCTGCTCGCTCAGCTGAGCACGTGTTGCATCATCAAGATTTTTGCTGTTGTTGAACATCGCATATAATGTCTCATATTCTTTCAACCGCATCTGGTATTCTTTCTGATCGACCTTCCGGCCGTTAATTTTCATTACATGCGACTGGCGGTTGCTAAAGAATTCTCCGAATGAACCACTGCTGGCATCTGAAACAATAAAGCCTACAAGGGCGACAGCGATCACACCGCCGGCTATTTTACCATACTTATTTCTGATCGTTTGAATTACAGCCATCTCAGGATTGTTAATGTTTTTTAATAAGGACGGCAAATTTATGGGAAAAAACGATATTTTATACAGTTGGCACGCGTTGTGCACTTAAATTTAAATATAAAAACTATTGTCCTATAAAGATCGCGACACTTAACTGCTTTCAAAATCGGTTTGCAGCGTGCATTATATTATCAGCCAGTGTTGCTTTACAGCACCGTGGCATAATTTTTGTAAAAACGAAAAATAGTTTATTTTTTTGCACTTGTTTTGCGCTAACTGGGAGTAAGTTAAACTATTGATTGATTTTATATTTTATGAACAAGATAAAATATGTTTTAATCTTGTTTTATGAGTGCCTTGTTCAAATTAATTTAAATAAAACAGTACTAATGAAAGATCTTGTTTTGGTTATTGATGATTACGAGATACATAGCCTTGCTGCCGAAATAATGATAAAGAGGCAGGCATTTGCAAAAAAAGTGATGACATTTTCTTCTGCAATTGACGCCCTTGCATTTTTGTCTTCTGTCAAAGAGGTAAGTGCTTTTCCTGAAGTAATATTCCTTGATATACAGATGCCGCTTATGGATGGCTTTGAGTTCCTGGATGAGTATATACAATTGCCTGCAAGTATGCGGGAAAGGTGCTCTATAGTACTATTATCGGCCACACAAGTTCCTAATGATCATGTGAAAATGAAGTTATATGCACACCATACCCGGTTTTTCGAAAAACCGCTTACCCGCGAAAAGCTGGCCTTACTGACCAGTAATGCTCCTATGGCGCTCCAGGCGTCTTAGAACAGTAATACGCTGGCATAATTTTGTATGTTATTAGTTGATTATTGGTAACTCCACACATTTGTGCTTTAGGAGTGTGGAAAACGTTTACTTTGGTGTGTAAAAACTTCCCCAAGTGAGGATAAAAAGTTTATCCACACCCGTTGGAGTAGAGTTATCCGGTGAAATTTTAAGTTGCTAACATGGTGCTACGATATCCACGAAGCACATTTTGTCCACACAGGCCGGTATCCACAATTCCCATTTTCGTGTTAGAAGTCGTGTTTTAAACGGCTTCCAGTGTTAATAACTGATGTCCTTAATGTTAACAAACTGGTTTTCAATACTTTCCAATAGGGATAACTTTTTTTAATCCCCTAATCCCCACTCCTAATAATAATAGGAAAGTTTTTTAAAAATTTGAAAAGGTATTATTAGGGATGTGGAAAAGGGGATTGCCACTGGAAAATTTATTTTTGAGTTCTAACGTTCCGGTTGCTTTATACGTCCTTAGTAAGTGGGCAGTTAATAAACTCTACAGGTACGGAATAATATTTGTTAGTTTTGGGAGGCAATTTTCAAATTAATGGATAGTCTTACTGAGAATGGTTTCCTGGATGTAGCAATAGATCCTACACTTGATCTTTTTGATGAGATCAAAAAACTAAAGAAGGAAAAGAATGCCGTGGTGCTGGCGCACTACTACCAGGAGCCTGACATACAGGATATTGCTGACTACATAGGGGACAGTCTGGGCCTTGCGCAGCAGGCAGCCCGAACGGAGGCTGATATGATCGTGTTTGCGGGGGTACACTTTATGGCAGAAACAGCTAAGATACTCAACCCCCGTAAAAAAGTAGTGATACCGGATATGAAGGCCGGATGTTCTTTGAGTGATAGCTGTCCGCCACCGCTTTTTAAAGCTTTTAAAGAGCAGCATCCTGATCACCTTGTGATCTCGTATATCAACTGCTCAGCGGGTATTAAAGCGTTAAGCGATATAATCTGCACGTCATCAAACGCGCAGCTGATAGTGGAGAGCCTGCCCGTGGAGCAACCGATAATATTTGCACCGGATAAGAACCTGGGAGGGTATATAAACCGGATGACCGGGAGAAATATGGTGCTATGGAACGGTGCATGTATGGTGCATGAGATATTCTCGCTGGAAAAGATAACGCGGCTCAAGCTGCGGCATCCTGATGCAAAGTTTATAGCACATCCTGAGTGTGAGGAAGCAGTATTGCGGATCGCGGACTTTATAGGATCAACTACGCAGTTGCTGAAATATACGGAGAACGATAGTGCCAGCTCTTTTATAATAGGCACGGAGGCAGGCATACTCCATAAGATGCGGCAGGCAAATCCTACGAAGACATTCATAGCGGCGCCTCCTGATAATATCTGTGCCTGCAATGATTGTCCGCACATGAAAAGGAACACATTGGAGAAGCTATACTTGTGTATGAAGTATGAGCAGCCGGAAATTTTAATGGAAGAAGAGCTTAGGCTTGCTGCTAAAAGATCAATAGATAGGATGCTGGAAATGAGCGTTCAGCTGGGATTAGGTGGGTAGTATTTAAAAACAATAAATGGAAAATTATTCCCCCTAAGGGAGGCATTTTTTGTTTATCTACAATAATAGTTATAACTTGTCAAACCAAAAATTAAAATTAAATTTATGAAGCAATTCAACACGTGCAAAAGTTTACTTTTAGCGACGTTCCTTGGTGCCGCAGGTGTGGCCCAGGGACAGGTAGCGCAAACTTCACATCCCCTGGCCTTTGAGAATCTCATAGGCACTACAACATTCAGAAATTTTTATAAAGATTACGTAGGTGTGCGTGTGCAGGTAACGGCTCCTTCCGTTATTGCCGGTGATTATGATTATACAACTTCCAATGACGGATACAGCGCGATTAGCGCTACGAATTGGGGTGGTAGTGTTACAACACCAATCGTAGACGTGCCTGTTTATATGGGTTCTGGCGGTGCAGGATCAGGTGATGATTCTTTTGGATGTTCCACGTTTACAGCTTCTATGGCTGGTAAGATCGCCGTTATCTGGCGTGGTCCGGGTATTGCTGGCAGTGGTACCGGTTGCGAGTTTAGCGCAAAAGCAAATAATGCGCAAGCTGCAGGCGCTGTTGCAGTTATTATTGTTAACCAGGCTCCGGGAGAAGGTCCGGTAGGCATGGGCGGTGGTGCTGGATTTGCCAGTGTTACTATCCCGGTATTCATGGTTGGTAATTTGGACGGCATCAGGATAGCTGCGCAGTACCGCACGCTACCTCCGGGATCGGTTAAAATGACAATCACACCATGGGGTAAGAGCCTTAGCAATGACCTGGGCTTCGTACCTGGTGGTGCCAGTATGTGGGCTTATAGTGCAATACCGTTCTATCAGTTCAATGCCGCGCCTACTCACAATGCTTATAAAGGCATGGATGGTGCGTTTATTGCTAACTATGGCACGAACGACCAGACCAATGTTAAACTAAATACTAATGTAACATATACCCCAACCGGTGGCTCTGCAGCTAGTATTCATACAGGTACTTTGACTGTTACGCCTTCTTCATCATCAACTACTTTTGCAGCAATAGATTCTATATACACAGTGTTCTCTCCTGAATACAACCTTACCGGTATCACAGGCAAGGGACGTGTAGATATCAACTACCTGATCTCATCAGACGCTACAGATGATTTTGCCGCAGATAACAGCTATGTTCATACTTTCCATCTTACGGATAGTGTTTTCTCAAAAGGCCGTTATGATTTTGCCAATAATCGTCCAGCCGTTACGTTGTACACTGGCGGTGTAGCTCCGTTTATGTGGGGCGTTCCTTACTTTGTAGCTAAGGGTGGCGATGCAATGAAAGATATCCAGTTCAGCATTTCTACCGGCCCTGGTGTACTTACAGTTGGCAACATGAATTTCTACATTTTTAAGTGGGTCGATGGTGCTCCTGGTGCTACATTCCTTGATAGCGTTATCGAAAATGGTGAGCTTGAGCTTGTCGGCACAGCTTGTCATCCTTTCAATGGTACTACAGACTCTTCTTTCAACTTCTTCAACGCAGCTGTTACCAACGACACTGATATAACTGATCTTGTAAGTGGTGGCGGTATGATGAAACTGTCTGACAACACTTGGTATTTCGTAGTTGCTGAGGTTCCGGGCACTACCAGTGTAGCTATTGGCTGCGATGGTATACTCAATGCTTATTCACGCAGTTATGGCCGCGCGCACTTTAACAATTACGTAGAGCTGTATAACCCTGTATTTGGTGGTGATGAGCTCACATTGCGCACAGATCCGGCTAATGCATTTGCGAACTGGTCTTTCAGCGGTGCTCCTTTTGATGTTGACTCCGTTACTTACAATACACAGTACGGCCTTGTTCCTGCACTCGCCTTCAGGGTAGCTCCTTATTCTAATGTAGGTGTGCATACAACTGCTACATCTTCAGCCAACGTTCAGGTTTATCCTAACCCGGCTAACGATAAGATCAATGTTGCTCTTAACCTCCCTGCCGTTGCTAAGGAAGTTACTTTCACTATCCTGAATACAATGGGCCGTGTTGTAAGCACCGACAAAATGAACAATGTTCAGAATGACACCTATTCTTACACTACTAGCCAACTGCCAGCAGGTAACTACTTTATAGTTGTCAATGCAGATGGTAAGCAAATGCACAAGAAGTTTACTGTGATCAAGTAAGTTTTAGATATTTTATTTTCAAACGCCACACGATTGTGTGGCGTTTTTTTGTTTTCAGTTCTGTTGTTTCCCCACGACTGTGGAGAAACCTATGCCGTTTAGCGGAACTTAACGTGAGTCTTCGCGTGCCATTAACATCAATTACTGTTAATATTTGCTGCTATCTATTTGTTTTCCCCAGTTTATTTTAGCGGTTCTCTAATGTTTCACGTGGAACACTCTGGTAAATCTATTGCAATGCATAATAAAGCTGACGGGGAACCTCGTAAAAGCGCTCCCTTGCATTAGAGCAATTGATTATTGGCTAAGAGTATACGGTGACCGTCGTTGCAGGCGATTTTACGGTATAAACATTGGGGCTACTATTCCACGTTAGTGGTAGTTTTCCACTTGTATTGTCTCTCTCTACAGTTTGGATTTAGTCCGTGCTTTATACGCTTTCCTAGCGTCGTAGTCCGCATGCTGAGCCTTATCCAAAGGAAGGTTCCACGTGGAACTTCTATGTAGAGCATCCCTTTTTCGATGTATAGCTATTACTGCTGGTTAGGGTCCTTTAAGTAGGCACTTTCTCATCTAGCTTGTATTGGTTCTCTTGCATCCCATTGGTTCCACGTGGAACATCACTCAACTAAATATTACCTACCTTTGCATTATGTTTCCTGAATATGATGTAATTGTTGTGGGGGCCGGGCATGCCGGTTGTGAGGCGGCTGCTGCTGCGGCCAATATGGGCTCTAAAGTGTTGCTGATCACTATGAATATGCAGACAATTGCCCAGATGAGTTGTAATCCTGCCATGGGGGGTATCGCTAAAGGGCAGATAGTTAGGGAAATCGACGCATTGGGCGGGTATAGTGGTATAGTGAGCGACAAGAGCATGATACAGTTCAGGATGCTCAATAAATCGAAGGGACCAGGTATGTGGAGTCCCCGCTCTCAAAACGACCGCATGTTGTTTGCTTCAACATGGCGGGAGATGCTGGAAAACACGCCTAACATAGATTTTTGGCAGGATATGGTGAAGAGCCTGATTGTTTCACGTGGAACAATTGAAGGAGTTGTAACGGGAATGGGACAGGAGATCAGGGCTAAAGCTGTTGTATTAACGAATGGAACCTTCCTGAATGGTGTGATCCATATTGGGGAGAAGCAGTTTGGTGGCGGCAGAATAGGAGAGAAAGGCGCAACCGGCATTACAGAGCAGCTGGTGGAGCTGGGCTTTGAAAGCGCCCGACTTAAAACAGGAACTCCGCCACGCATAGATGGCCGCAGCCTCGACTATTCTAAGATGGAGATACAGGAAGGGGATGAAGAGGTAGTAGGGTTCTCCTACCTGCCAGTAGAAAAATTAAAGCCTAAGGATCAGCGCTGCTGCTGGGTAACTTACACCAGCCCTGAAGTGCATGAGATACTGCGTACCGGGTTTGAACAGTCGCCTATGTACCAGGGTCGCATAAAAGGGAGCGGCCCAAGATATTGCCCCAGCATAGAGGATAAGATCAATAGATTTGCCGATAGGGACCGTCACCAGCTGTTCGTAGAACCGGAAGGTTGGAGTACGGTAGAGATATACGTAAATGGTTTCAGTACCTCCCTGCCGGAAGAGGTACAGTATAAGGCGCTGAAGCAAGTGCCTGGATTTGAGAATTGCAAGTTCTTCCGCCCCGGTTATGCTATTGAGTATGACTATTTCCCACCCACACAGCTCAAATTCACTCTTGAAACCAAGAAGATCAGGAACCTGTTCTTAGCCGGACAGATAAATGGCACTACCGGGTACGAGGAAGCTGCCTGCCAGGGATTGATGGCGGGCATAAATGCCAGTAGAGCGGTAAAGGAAGAAGAACCCGTAATATTGCAGCGTAGCGAGGCTTATATAGGCGTACTCATAGATGACCTGATCAACAAAGGAACTGATGAGCCCTACCGCATGTTTACCAGCCGTGCAGAATTCCGCACGCTCCTCAGGCAAGACAATGCAGACCTGCGCCTTACTGAGATAGGATACAACATAGGCCTCGCTTCAGAACAGAGGATGCAGCTGATGCAGGATAAGAAGGATAGGGTGCAACAAGTCAAGACTAAGCTTGCTGCATTTTCGGTAGATATGGAAATGAGCAACCAGTTCCTTACGGATAACAACTCATCTGTATTAGCAGAGAAGACACGCGCTATAAAACTGTTGCTGAGGCCCGGCATTGGCCTCAGGCAGATGATGGACGAAATGCCAGGCCTGAAGTCCGCACTCAACGAGGAAGACCCTCTTGTATTAGAGCAGGCTGAAATACAGATCAAGTACGATATATACATAGAGAAAGAGCAGGAGCTGGTTAAAAAGATGTCTGCACTTGAAGGACTAATGATACCGGAGAGCTTTAACTACGATAAGCTCACCGCTATGTCAACAGAAGCCCGGCAAAAGCTGAATAAGATAAAGCCCCGCACGCTGGGGCAGGCAAGCAGGATAAGTGGAGTCAATCCCTCTGATGTGCAGATACTGATGGTATACATGGGACGGTAGAAATATGGTTGACCCGGCTATCATACATTATTGCAAATACCAGGAACGGTGCCACTCCGAAGTTCGCAACAAGCTCTATGAGCTTGGCTTTACATCGTTTTCGGTAGAGGAGCAGCTGACAGAGCTTATAGAAGCTAACATACTGAACGAAGAGCGATTTGCCCGCGCATTTGCCCGGGGCCGCTTTCGCATGAAGCAATGGGGGAGGGTGAAGATAAGGCAACAGCTGAAGCTGCGCAAGATATCTGACTATTGCATAAAAAAAGGGCTCTCAGAAATAGATGGCGAGGACTATATTGCTACACTGAATAAAGAAGCATATAAAAAATATGAGGAAGTGAAGAGCGACCGCAGCCTCCAAAGCCGTAAAGGAAAAATGTACAGATACCTGGTACAAAAAGGATACGAAAACGACCTAGTTATGGAGGTTATTTCTATGTGTATAAAAAAGTCAGAGAAATAAAAGAGTTTATGTATATTTTTGTACATAAATCGGAACTACTATGGTGCAAAAGGTAACAGAGGGCGTAAATATAAAAGTGGAAACTTTTTACCAGCCATCACAGTCGAACCCGCTTAATTCTGAGTATTTATTTGCTTACCGTATCACTATAGAGAATCTCACAGATAACCCGGTAAAGCTCATAAGCCGGCACTGGCATATAGTAGACAGCAATGGCACCCGCCGGGAAGTAGAAGGAGAAGGTGTAGTGGGTTTGCAGCCAATAATACTACCGGGCGATAACTACCAATATACCTCAGCTGCTAACCTCAATAGTGAGATAGGAAAGATGTATGGCACTTATGAAATGGAGAACCTTTTCGATAAGAAGAAGATGACAGTTGCCATTCCTGAGTTCCAGCTGGTGACGCCCTCTAAAATGAATTAGTTCCAATTCACAGGCTATTACACGTGCGCAGCAATTGCGCAAAAATTTCATTTGCGCTTTTTCCTTACCTTGCCGTATGTTTTCAAGATTATTTGGTCGGAAGAAGCAGGAGAAAGACCCGTACCAAGATCTCCCCATGCCTGAAACCGCTGACTGGAGCGTGTTTGGCGCTGACATGCACTCCCACTTTATCCCAGGTATAGACGATGGCGCAAAAACCATGGAGGATAGCCTGGCCCTGATAAAAGGCATGGCCGATATGGGTTACAAAACCATAGTGACCACGCCGCACATAATGATCGACTACTACGCAAACACTGCGGAAATAATCAACAGCGGCCTTAAAACAGTGCAGGACGCGCTGAAAGAAAACAATATAGATGTGACCCTGCGCGCTGCGGCTGAGTACTACATAGATGATCATTTTGAGCAATTGCTTGAGCAAGGGCCGTTGCTTACCATTCATAAAAAAGAAGTGCTCGTAGAGATCTCCATGTTGTTCGAACCACCGGGATTAGCTAACGTATTGTTCAATATGCAGCGCAAGGGCTACCGGCCTGTAATAGCGCACCCGGAGCGGTACCTGTTCTTCCATCGCGACATCAGTAAATACCAGGAGCTTAAAGACCGCGGCTGCATGCTGCAGCTGAATATGCTCGCCATCACAGGTTACTATGGGCAAAACATAAAAGCAGTTGCCGAGCAGCTACTGGCGCGCGGCCTGTATGATTACATAGGCACCGACATGCACCACGATAAGCATGCAGGCCTTGTAAATGCCATAGCGCGCTCTAAAGACTACCACAGGCTTGCTGCATACCCCTTCAAAAACAGGGCGATCTGCGAATAAGGCGCCAAACGGTAAGCAAAACGCTCTGGCAATCAACTAAAAACTTATTTTTGCGCACTGTATGCACGTTTGTGCAGCAATTATCAGCTAATGAAAGATCGATCTTATTGTATTGCGGTTATAGGACTTGGATATGTGGGGCTGCCCCTGGCAGTAGAGTTTGCTAAATACTACCCGGTAGTAGGTTTCGACATAAACCGGAAACGTATAGATGAGCTGCAGGGCGGCGTGGATATAACACTTGAGGTTACAGATGAGCAGCTGAAAGATGTAACCGCCACAAGTGTGCCTGCTACAGGAAGCAAAGGTATCTTCTGCACCGACGACAGGGAGGCACTCAACAACTGCAACGTATACATAGTTACCGTACCCACCCCTGTAGACCGCAATAACCGTCCCGATCTAACGCCGCTATATAAAGCGAGCGAAACAGTGGGCAGGGCAATGAAGAAAGGAGATATCGTAGTATACGAGTCTACCGTATACCCCGGCGTTACTGAAGAAGAGTGTGTACCGGTACTGGAAAAGATCTCAGGCTTAAAATATAATATAGATTTCTTCTGCGGTTACTCACCTGAGCGCATCAACCCGGGCGATAAGCTGCACACGGTTGCCAAAATAAAAAAAATAACATCTGGCTCCACACCGGAGATAGCCGAAGAGGTAGACAAGCTCTACGGCTCTATTATTACGGCAGGCACGCACAAGGCTGCCAGCATAAAGGTGGCTGAGGCTGCAAAGGTGATCGAGAACTCACAGCGCGATATCAATATTGCCTTCGTAAATGAACTGGCCAAGATATTTAACCGTCTCGACATAGACACGCACCAGGTACTGGAAGCATCGGCGACGAAGTGGAACTTTCTTCCCTTTAAGCCGGGGCTGGTAGGTGGCCACTGTATAGGCGTGGACCCATATTACCTGGCGCAGAAAGCCCAGCAGGTAGGCTACCACCCTGAAATAATACTTGCAGGCCGCCGGCTGAACGATGGTATGGGCGTGTATATAGCCAGTGAAGTAGTGAAGCTGATGATAAAGAAAGACATTGTTATTAAAGGGTCAAGCATATTAGTGCTGGGTATCACCTTTAAAGAGAATTGTCCTGATGTGCGTAATACACGTGTTGTTGATATAATAAACGAATTGCTGTCATACGAGGTGAATGTTACTGTTTATGATCCCTGGGCTAAACCTGAAGATGTAGCCCATGAATATGGAATCGAAGTAACAGCTCAGCTCAAAGAAGATGCACGTTTCGATTCCTTGATACTAGCGGTTGCCCATAAAGAATTTTTGGATACGAACTGGCGCAACCATGTAAATGACAGGGGTATCATCTACGATGTAAAGGGTTGCCTGGCCACTGGATTAGCAGATGCAAGACTGTAATGCAAAGCGCCGTAAACTCTGTGTAATGTTTTCATAATATTACAATTATTGTATCCATATTCTTTTCTTTTACCTTATTTTAGTCTATTTTTGGATAAATTTTTCAGAAATGCCTAAAAGGACCAGGCAAAGTTGTCTCAACTTTTGCCTCTTTGCTTTTTTTGTTATAACATCAACATTATTTTCATGCGTTTCTTCGAAGAAAGTCGTGTATGTCAATAATACAAAAAATGATACGCTTTATCCCGGCCCTATAGTAATGAAGGATGTAACTCCGTTCATAGATCCCCGCATAGAGTCAAATGATGTATTGGCGATCACGATACAAACTATGACGCAAACGGAGGGTACAAACACGCCTATCACCTCCAACTCAGCCGGTTCGTTCAACGAAATGAACGGTTTCCTGGTGGATAAAGACGGATACATCGAGCTGCCACTTGTAGGCTTTGCCAAGGTTGGCGGCCTCACAACGGCGGAGGCAAGGGAGCTGCTGAAGCAGAAGGCTAAGGAATTTTACAGAAATCCTGTGGTGAATGTAAGAATAGCCAACTTCGATATTACGGTGCAGGGCGATGTAGGCAAGCCCGGAAAGGTAAATATACCGAGTGAAAAAGCTACGATATTCGATGTTTTTGCCCTGTCGGGGGATATTAACCTTTCGGGAAAGAAAAAAAATATATTATTGATCAGAAGCGAAGGGGATAAAAGGACCTTTGTGCGCCTTGATGTTACTAGCAGCGAAATTTACCGTTCACCTTACCTGTACGTGAAACAAAGAGATTTTCTTTACGTAGAGCCCAACAGGTCGAAAATAGCGGCCAGCGACAGCAGGCTTATCCGCTCGCTGGGTATAATATCTTCACTGGTATCGCTTGCATCGTTGTTTTTAGTATTCAGAATCATTAAATAATCAGAGAGAGAGATGGAAGGTAGCAAACAGCCTGTGGGGAATGATGTGAAGCCAAAGATGGAAGAAGGTGGTGGCAGTACTTTTAATTTAAAATGGCTGCTCACAACTGTATTGGCTATATGGCCATGGTTGCTTGGCAGTATCATCGTTGCGCTGATAGTTGGTAATCTCTATCTCCGTTATACAACACCGGTATTTCTTTCGCGCGCTGAGCTGATGATCAATGATGCCCGAAAAGGTGCATCCAGCGAAGATGTTTTGGCCACTCTTAAGATCAACAATAACAAGACCAATATTGACAATGAAATTGAGGTGCTGAAAAGCAGGCAGACCATGGAAAAAGTGGTGGCTACTACTCACGTTAATATCAAGTACATAATAGCCGGCAGGTTTAAGAATACGGAGTTGTATGACAATAAGCCGTTTGAACTGATACGTATAGATTCAGCAGATGTAAGCTACGGTTGTAAAGTTAATCTCATAGGCACAGAGCGTTTCCAGCTAATAGAAGGAGCAAGAACTATAAATGGAAAGTGGGGTGATACGATCAGTACGTCTATGGGTAAGGCAGTGTTGGTGAAAACGCCACTGTTCGAACCATCGAAGCTGCAGTATACTGTTGTTGTAGAGCGCATTACTGATGCAGCCAGGGCCTTTATGAGCATGGTAAGCCTGGGTAGCCCCAATAAAGCGGCAAGCTGCCTCACCATTTCCATGAGCGATAATATACCCGAGCGCTCATGCGACATCATTGATGCGCTGATGGAAGAATACAAGCGCAAGAACATTGACGACCGCACACGTACTACTACCAGCACCATAGACTTTATAGAGGGCAGGCTTGTAGAAGTAGGCCTCGAGCTTTCTAATCTTGAGAAAGACATCGTAGACTTTAAGCAGAAGAACAGCATTGCAGATATGGGTGCGCAGTCGGGCCAGCTGATAAATGTAAAGGCCGCGACAATGCAAAAGCTTGTGGACGCTGAGCAGGCGCTTTACATAATGACCTCGGTGGCCAACCAGGTAGTAAAGGTGGGCGAAAAGCCATTGGTCATCCCGCCATCACTTTCTGAGAGCAAGGGTATTGCTGACCTTATGTTTAAGTACAACAGCCTGGCGTCGATGATCGACAATGCGCTGATGGCCTACACCCGAGAGAACCCTTTTACGCAAAATCTCATAAAGCAGCAGAACAACATTAAAGCAAACATCATTGCGGCCCTCGCCTCTACCCGCCAGGAGATGGAGCTCAGAGTGCGCAAGATAAGGCAGGAGCTGGGCATCAACTCAGCAATGATCAAAGACGTGCCTAAAGTGGAAATGGATCACCTCGACTTCGCAAGGAAGCAGGCCATCTACCAGGACCTCTACGTATTCCTGCTGAAGAAAAAAGAAGAAACACAAATTGAAAAATCATCTACAGTTGCAGATGCCATAGTTATCGACTCTGCAATAGTAGTAGGCCAGATACAGCCAAACAAGTCGCGCATACTCATGATGTCGTTCCTGTTCGGCACGCTCATACCGTTCGCTGTCATCCTGCTGCGCCGTGCGCTGAATATCCGCATCGTGAGCAAGAGCGACATTTCGAAAGTTACCACTATACCTATCATTGGTGAGATCGGTAACAACCAGAATGGCGAAAGCGTAGCGGTAACTAAAAACAGCCGTACCATCATATCTGAGCAATTTAGGGCGCTGCGTACAAATATGCAATACCTGCTTACCGACAAATCGCAGAAGATCATCATGATCACATCGAGCATGAGCGGTGAGGGTAAATCATTCATCGCCATCAACCTTTCCGCAACGCTTGCCATGTCTGGCAAAAAAGTGCTGCTGGTAGAGCTCGATCTTAGGAAGCCCAAAGTATCGAAACTGCTTAACCTTGATAATAGTGTTGGTTTCTCTAATTACGCCATTGGCACCGCCACATTCGATGATATCATTGTACCATCAGGTGTTGACGATAATCTTATGGTGCTGCCATCGGGCCCTATACCACCTAACCCCTCGGAGCTTATACTGCTGCAGCGGTCTATAGACCTGTTCCAGGAGCTGAGAGAAAAATTCGACTATATAATTGTCGATACGTCGCCGGTGGGCCTGGTAACGGATGCCTTGCTTATTTATAAGTATGCTGATACTGCGCTCTACATAGTAAGGCAGGGCTACACATACAAGCAGCAGCTCAACATCCCTAACGAGCTGTTCTTCAGCGGCAGGATACCTAAGCTGAGCCTTATAATAAATGACGTGGTTGCAAACCGTGGCTTCGCATATGGTTATGGCTACGAGGAAGGTTACGGCTACGGTTACGGGTATGGTTACGGCTACGGATATGGTTATGGCTACGGATATGGTTACGGATATGGTTACGGATATGGATCATACGGCAGCGGATATTACATAGAAGAAGAGAAGAAGAAGAAAGGAATTAAGCGCTTGCTCAAGTCTAAAACAAAGGCTAGTAACTAGAGTGCATTAAAAAGATAAAGCAGAGAAAAAATTATGGCTGATCACACTAAAAGTAATGATGCTGACCATTGGGATATCAGTATTACTTCTAGTCGCAGATACTTTGACCTCAATGTTCATGAGCTTTGGCGGTACAGGGACCTGCTGGTAATGTTCGTTAAGAAAGACATTATCACCGTTTATAAGCAAACCATACTGGGTCCAGTATGGTTTTTGCTACAGCCCATTTTTACAACGATGATCTTCGTTGTTATCTTCGGCCGGTTTGCCAAAATAAGTACCGATGATGTGCCGCAGGTATTATTCTACCTCGGCAGCGTCACGCTATGGAACTATTTTTCAGAAACACTCAATGTTACGTCAAAGACCTTTTCTGAGAACGCCACCGTATTCGGCAAGGTATATTTTCCCCGTCTCATATTGCCTTTATCTAAAGTAGCGTCCGGCCTGGTGAAACTGATGATACAGTTCAGCTTGTTTATTATTGCGTGGGTGTACTACCTGTTCATTAAGCAGGCTATTCACCCCAACTGGCACATAGTATTTTTCCCATTGCTGCTTACACTTTTGGCACTGCTTAGCCTGGGCTTAGGTATTATCATCACATCACTTACGACCAAGTATCGTGACCTTACGTTCTTAATATCATTTGGTGTGCAGCTGTTATTTTATGCAACCCCGATCATTTTCCCCATCTCCATGGTAGACTCCGATAAGCAATTTTGGTTATGGCTCAATCCCCTGACTTCCATTTTTGAAGCTTTCAAATATGCTTTTTTGGGGAGGGGTGTTTTTAGCCCGGTGTGGCTTGGGTATAGCACCGTGTTTACACTGGTAGCTATGGGCGTAGGCATTTTTATTTTCAACAAGGTAGAAAAGCGTTTTATAGATACTGTTTAGCATGAGCAAAGAAGTTGTCATAAGAGCGGAGAACGTATCTAAGCTATACCGGCTGGGCCAGGTAGGCACCGGCACGCTCAGCCACGACCTGAAGCGGTGGTGGGCAATGGCGCGCGGCAAAGAAGATCCCTATATGAAAGTGGGCGCTGAAAACGACCGCACGAAAAAGAAGACAAGCGACTATGCATGGGCGCTGAAGGATATCAGCTTTGATATAAAGCAGGGTGATACCCTCGGTATTATAGGTAAGAATGGCGCAGGAAAGTCTACGCTGCTCAAGCTGCTCTCAAGGGTTACCAGCCCCACCACAGGCGAGATAAAAATAAAAGGGCGTATAGCCTCCCTGCTCGAGGTAGGCACGGGCTTTCACCCGGAACTAACCGGCCGCGAAAATATTTTCATGAACGGTGCCATACTCGGTATGACACGTAAAGAGATCACCAGCAAGTTCGATGAGATAGTAGACTTTGCAGGCGTGGAGCTATACATTGATACTCCTGTAAAAAGGTATTCATCGGGTATGTATGTGCGACTTGCATTTGGTGTTGCAGCCCACCTGGAGCCCGAGATTCTGATAGTAGACGAAGTGCTCGCCGTAGGTGACGCTGAGTTTCAAAAGAAGTGCCTTGGTAAAATGGGCAATGTAGCCAGCCATGGCCGCACGGTAATATTTGTGAGCCACAACATGCAGGCGGTGCAGAGCTTATGCCGCACAGCCCTGTACTTGAAAAGTGGCCAGGTCTCTGATTTCGGTCAAACGGAGAAGGTGATCAACAATTACCTGAGCAAGGAAATAAAGAACTGCCTGAGTAGTGAGTGGGAAATGGACGAGGCTCCCGGCAACGACAATATAAGAATGCTTGGCGCAGAGATAGCCCCGCACTATAATGATAAGGCGGAGGTGATGGACGTAACTACGCCTTTCGATATTAAGATCCGTTTTTACAATGGCGCTGACAATGCGCTCATCAACCTTAGCCTTGTACTCTACACCATGTCTGGCGTAGTGATATTCAACGTGGGCACAAAGCCGCAGCGGCTGGCAAAGGGTGTACACGAGAGTGTGCTATCCATTCCCGGCAGGCTGCTCAACGATGATGTCTATACCATTTCTTTGTATTTTGTAAAAGATACCGCAACGGTATTGTATGTAATAGATGAGCTATTGACGTTTGAGATAGTAGATGAAGCAAGAGGAGATGCATGGTTTGGCAAATGGCCCGGTGCCATACGCCCGAGCCTCGACTTTTCGATAAAATAAGTAGAATGAACAAGAATGTATTAAGGCTGAAGAAGGCGGTGTATCATTTCCTTAAGGAGCTGCGGTCCGATCCGTACAAGCTTCCTTACATGGGAGACAAGTACCTGTGCCCACTCTGCAACACAGGCCTCGAACATTTTCTGCCCATGGATGCCGATATGCTGGCAGAGAATGAGAAGTACGGTTCCGTATATCCCATGTTCTCATTTGAGACCATCAACATGTTTAAGTACTCCTGCCCGCGCTGCTACTCGTCAGACCGCGACAGGCTCTATGCCCTTTACTTCGAAGAGCAACTGAAGAAAGCGCCTGCAGGAAAAAAATATGACCTGCTGGATATAGCACCATCGGCACTTCGCCCTTACCTCAAGAAGAAGGAAGCTATCAACTACCGTTCGTGCGACCTCTTTAATCCTGATGTAGACGATAAAATAGATATCACCGACATGAAGCCCTATGCAGATGGCCGCTTTGATATCTTCGTATGCTCACATGTGCTGGAGCATGTGCCTGACGATAAAAAAGCGATGCGCGAATTGTACCGCGTACTGAAGCCGGGCGGCTGGGGAGTAGCCATGGTGCCGATAAACCTGAGCATCGAAGAAACTTTCCAGGACGACAGCCTCACCTCAGTTGCCGACAAGTGGAAGTACTATGGGCAGGACGACCACGTGCGCATGTACTCTAAAAAAGGATTTGTTACCAGCCTGCAAGCTGCAGGGTTTAAAGTGAACCAATACGGGATAGAACATTTTGGCGGGGAGCAGTTTGAAAAGTGCGGCATCCATCCCCGTTCCATTTTATATATAGTCGAGAAATTATGATCAATGTAACCAAACCATTCCTTCCTCCCTACGAGGAGTACCGCCAGTATATGGAAGGGATATGGGAGCGTGTATGGCTCACCAATAATGGCCCGCTTGTAAATGAGCTGGAGTTGCGCCTCAAAGATTATCTGGGTGTTAAGCACCTGCTATATCTTGGTAACGGTACCATAGCCCTGCAGATAGCCATTAAGGCATTGGGCCTGAAGGATGAGATCATCACCACTCCATTCAGCTTCGTGGCCACTACAAGCAGCATTGTATGGGAAGGCTGCAAGCCGGTTTTTGTAGATATTGACCCTAACTCACTAAACATTGACCCCTCGAAAATAGAAGAGCGCATAACTGAGCGTACCACAGGCATCATGGCTACCCACGTATACGGTAACCCGTGCGACGTAGAAGCCATAGAGCAAATAGCGAAGAAGCACAACCTGAAGGTAATTTACGATGGCGCTCACGCCTTTGGTGTTAACTACAAAGGCCAGAGCGTTTTTGAATACGGAGATATTACCACCGCAAGTTTCCACGCCACCAAGCTGTATCACACTATAGAAGGTGGCGCAGTTGTTACCAACCAGACCGAACTAGTAAAAACACTTTCGCGCCTCAGGAACTTCGGCCACAGTGGCCCGGAGAGCTTTGAGGAAGCAGGTATCAACGGCAAGAATTCTGAATTTCACGCGGCTATGGGACTCGTGGTGCTCAAGCACTTCCCCGACCTCCTCGCCAAGCGCAAGGAACAGGCGGAAATTTATGATAAGGCATTAGCAACGCTCAAGGTAAAGCGGCCTGTTATATTGAAGGGTGCAGACTGGAATTATTCATACTACCCCATCGTATTCGACAGCGAAGAGCAGCTGCTGAAAAGCGTTGAAACACTCAATGAGAACTGGATATACCCGCGCAGGTATTTTTACCCCAGCCTCTCTACGCTCAACTATGTAGACAAGTATGAAGTACCGCACAGCGAAGAGACAAGCAAGCGCGTATTGTGCCTGCCCATGTATCACTCACTGCGCACCGAGGATATTGACTTTATAGCACGCCTGCTGCTGAGGGTGCAAAACAACTGACGATGAGCATAGCCATAATGCAACCATATGTATTTCCATACATAGGCTACTTTCAGTTAGTTTATGCGGCAGAGGTATTTGTATTCTACGACGATGTAAATTTCATCAATCGGGGCTGGATCAACCGCAATAGGATATTAGTAAACGGCAAAGACCACATATTCACCATACCCTGCAAAGACGCCAGCCAGAATAAGCTGATCAAAGACATAGCAATTGCCGCAGACCCTAAGGCAATGGATAAAATTTTGTCGACCATTAGAATGGCTTACAGCAAAGCACCATATTTTGCTGATGTATACCCGGTTATCGAAAAGACATTGAGCATTACTGAATATGCAGAGCAGTCATCTTCCGTATTTCCTTCCCTGTCCGTGCCGGTACCCTACCAGTCTACCATTGCCCATATGGCTATCAGCAGTGTGGTGAATATTTGCGATTACCTGGGCCTGCAGCGCATCTGGCGCATAAGCTCAGAACAATATGACAACCGCGAATTGAAAAAAGCCGACAGATTGATAGATATTTGCCACCGGGAAGGAATCGATCACTATATCAACGCATCGGGAGGAAAGGAAATCTATACACACGAGTACTATGCATCAAAAGGCATAAAGCTCAATTTCCTCAACCCGCAGCGGATAGAATATCCACAGTTCAAAAATGAATTTGTGCCGTGGCTGTCGATGATAGATATACTGATGTTCAATAGCAGGGAAGACATCGTGAACAGGATATTGCCCGCATACCATTTAGATTAAAAAAGTAAACAGCAGAAAATGACACTAGCAGAAATTATAAAAGAATCCTTTTCCCTTAAAGAAGTAGACCAGAAGGACGACGTGGTGCTCAACTCCCTCGAAGAGTGGGAATCTATGGCGCACATGCTGTTCATCACAAGGGTTGAAGAAGAGTTGGAGGTAGAGTTTACAGGTGAAGACATTTTTGCCATGCAGAGCATAGGCGACATAAAGAGAGTACTCGCAGAAAAAGGAAAGCAGGTATGAAAATAGATGCGGTAAATATACTGATAACGGGTGGCGCCAGCGGGCTGGGCAAAACTATGGCCACGCACCTGCAGGGCAAAGCAGCTAACGTAATAGTTATAGACCGCAATGCCGAAACCCTCGCTGAGTTGCAGCAGGAGCACCCCGGCATAAAATGCTACACCGCCGACCTTACAGACTACAACCAGGTAGAGACGGTAACAACAGAGATCTTTAAAGAATACGGTAAGCTGAATGTGCTGGTAAACAATGCCGGCATCATTCACAGCGAGCCACTGGTAAACATACTCTCCCGCGAAGACGTGAAGCATAATGTGGAGAACTGGCGCCGCACCATTGATGTGAACCTCAACGCAGTATTCTACGTCACATCGCACATCACTGCGCAAATGGTGAAGAGCCGCAGCAAGGGTGTCATCATCAATATCAGCTCCATATCGTCTTACGGTAACGCAGGGCAGTCTGCCTACTCAGCATCAAAGGCTGCGCTCAATGCGCTCACTGTTACCTGGAGCAAAGAGCTGGGCATGTTTGGCATACGCTGCGTAGCTATAGCCCCCGGCTTTATAGATACACCGTCGACTCGCGCAGCGCTTACCGAGGCGAAGGTAACAGCCTATAAGAATGCTACACCCATACGCCGCCTTGGCAATACGGAGGAGCTGCTGCATGCAGTAGTGTTTATAATAGAGAACGACTTTTACAACGGTACCATACTGAACCTGGACGGTGGATTGAAATTGCAGTAACGCAGAGTAGCTTTTACTAATTTTGCAAGTGATGAGGAAGTTGTGGATAGCGATAAGTGCTGCACTGGTAATAACAGTGTGCTATGCCTATGCTCCTCTTCAAGTCAGTAACGCTTCGCTTTCCTTCACCGGCGCACCTGCCACAAAGCAGCAGCTGGGCGAAATGCTCTTCTTTGAAAAACTGCTCTCCGCCGACAAAACACTCAGCTGCGCATCATGCCACATCCCCGCATTTGGCTTCGCAGATACCATCGCCTTTAGCAATGGCGTACACGGCCACAACGGTAAGCGCAATGCACCATCTTGCGCCAACCTTGGTGACCGCCCTTATCTTTTTTACGATGGTCGCGCTGCCACACTCGAAGACCAGGTAAAATTCCCGATAGAAGACACCAACGAGATGGGCCTGCCTATAGCAACAGCAGTAGCCCGCCTGCAGAAGAACACCATGTACAGTACATACTTCCGCAAGATCTTCGGCGCTGCCCCAACTGAAAAAAATCTGAAAGCCGCTATAGCAGCTTTCGAGAGAACACTCGAAACATCGCGCACACCCTTCGACAGGTATATGGACGATGACTCCAGCGCTATCTCCGCATCGGCGCAGCGCGGCCGCGACCTTTTCATGGGCAGCAAAGCTAAATGTTTCGATTGCCACTTCTCCCCTGACTTCACCGGCGATGAGTTTCGCAACATAGGCCTCTACGACGGCAAGCGCCTGAACGATGCGGGCAGGTACACCATAACAAAAAAGAAAAGCGACCTCGGCAAATTCAAAACTCCCGGTCTGCGCAACGTAGCCGTCACAGCCCCCTACATGCACAACGGCATTTTCCGCACCCTGCGCGAAGTAATAGAATATTACAACGACCCCTACAAAGTAGTACCCAACCCCATCAACATCGACACCCTCCTCGCAAAACCACTACACCTCACGGCGCAGGAGAAAGAAGACCTAGTCCATTTTTTAGAGACACTGACGGATGATAGGTTTGTGAGGCATTAGAATGTTCGCCTGCAAAAGAAATCGTAACTTAGTTAGGATATAAGTTACTATGAAGACCCTGCTATCTATCCTTTTATTACTGCAAGCTTTCTCTGTGTTCTCACAGGGATCAGGCAATAAGAACCATTACCCTGCACACAGCGCGGATTATTTTTCTGCTCAGAAGTATGACTATGCCAACAGCCTACACCAAGGTTTTCGCTCGGTAGTAAAAATGGCAAGTATGGCGCTGTAAATAAGCGTTGGAAAGTTGTGGTGCCCTGCATTTACGATCAGCCTATCAACTATTCCAGTTACGGCTATGCAAGAGTGATAACGAATGGAAAGGAGGGATTAGTAGACACCAGCGGCAAACTGATAATTCCATGCAAATACAATAAGATTAGTTCTTTGGGCCTAAATGATTTTGATCCACATTCGAAGTCAGTACAGGTCGAGCTAAATAAAAAATTCGGCCGCATAGGCTACGATGGGAAAGTGCGTATTGCCCCAGTCTACGACCATATTGAGAATGTTAGCTGGGACTACATCTTTGTGATAAAGGGAAGGCTGCGTGCGATTATGGACCATAATGGAAATTACGTTGTACCTCCAAAATATCGCAGTATAAGGCCGCAGGTTTTTGGTGATTACTTTATTGTCACAGACTCAACGGGAAAGCAGGGTGTTGTGAATAGTAAAGCGAAAGAAGTCGTCCCTTGTATTTATGAGTCGATACAAAGTGTCTGCAAAAACACTTTGTTTATTGAACGCAATGGGAAAATGGGAAGCGTTTCTTTTAGTGGTGTGCAAAAAATACCCTGTGTCTACGGCGAAATCAAATGCGGGCATGATGGAGAAATACTAGTCGCAGTTGACAAAAAATGGGGGATGGTAGATACTTTTGGAGCCATTATCATACCCTGCAAATACAAAGAAGTTTTTCGAGTGAGTGAGCGTGTTGCGGCTGTACAAAGTGATAGCGGATGGGGTATATATTGTGGAACTAAAGCTGTAAACGATGAACATTATACATGGTTGACTAAAGTTTCTGAGAGCTTAATAGCAGTGGAGCAAAACAAAAAATGGGGATGCATTGATACAACCGGGAAGCTGATCGTTGATTTTTTGTACAGCACAAATGCGCGGATTGTAGAAGGGAGAATACAGGTTTCTGATGAGCCAATAAAATATGTAACATCACAAGGGTGGCCATACAGAGGAGAGGGAACTGACAAGGAATATGCTTCTGTAGGACTATTTTCAGAAGGGATGGCCAAGGTAACAGATCGCCAGGGATACTGTGGCTATATAAATAAAGATAGCAAGGAGATTGTTTCATGCAACTACGACGCTGGCGGCGAATTCAGCAACGGAATTGTGGGAGTAAAGAAGGACGGGAAGTGGCGGTTTATTAATAAGGAAGGGATAACCATTACACATTTTGAATTTGATGAAATAGGTAATTTCAATGAGGGTATCGCATGTGTTTTGTCGGATAAGAAATATGGATTTATCGACACTACAGGCAAAAACGTGGTATCGTTTATTTATAACGAAGCATATTCCTTTTACCATGGCACAGCAAGGGTGAGATTGAATGAGAATTGGGGGCTAATAGATAAGGATGGACACGTAGTGTATGACTTCATATATGATGAGCCATGGGTGTTCTACAATGGGCTGGCGGCTGTTTCCATCAATGACAAAATGATCTACATCGACACTGCAGGAAGGAAAGCGATAAAAGACTCTTTTGCATTTTGTTCAGAATTCACTGGGAGGCGTGCGAAAGTGCTGCAAGACGACTGGGGTAAATATGGGTACATAGATATGGCCGGTAAGTTGGTGATACCGTGTTTATACAATGACGCATCTCTTTTTCAATTTGGGCTTGCTGCAGTAAGCAAGACTATTAGATCTCGTTACGATAGAGTTACAAAATATGGTGTCATCGACACAAACGGTAGAACAATTGTCCCTTTCGAATACAAGGAAATTTCGAATTACGTAGATCCAGGTTATGCGATAGCAACAGACTACCGTCTTTTTGCCTTCATCGACACCAACGCAAAATTCGTTACACCTTTTATCTACGAAGATGTAGGAGAAAATTTCAAGGAAGGTCTGATGCGTGTGAAAAAGAATGGCAAATGGGGTTACCTAAACGAAAGGTGCAAAACAGCCATACCATTCAAATACGACGAAGCCCAAAATTTCTCCGAAGGCCTCGCGGCAGTAAAGATCAACGGGCATTGGAGCTACATAGACCACTCGGGCAAAGAGGTGCTGAAATTTAAATAACCCCCTCCCTAAACACCCCTATCTCACCAGCCTTTATCTTCAGCATATTCTGCACATCCTTCCACAGCTTGGTTTGCTTCGCCACTTTTGGATAGCTGTTCAGGAAAATAAAGTGCTCGTCTACCAGGGCAATGCATGGCGCTAATACTTTTTCAGAAAAGTAAGCAGCCGCAGCCTGCTTGCGTTCTTCAAGCTTGGCATCGTCCAGCGCTGCTACAAGGTTGCGCACCAGCCGCTGAAAGTTCTCTGCGTGCTTATTGCCGTCGATGATCGCAACCTGTATCTGCCTGAATATTTTTACATTCTGCTCCTTAGGTCCCGTCTTTCTTTTCAGCAGCTCCAGGTGCAGTAGTTCCATTTGCGCCACCTGCTCCGCGAGTGAGAATATCTTGCATAGCTGCGCAGCCATTGCCGCACGTTTGTTGATCACCAGCAGCTCATCGAGCTCGTCTTCTTCACTTTCATATTGCGCAAAGGCCACCACCCGCTCATCCACTATCACATTCGCCAAGCCCAGCCTGCTGCGTAGCACCAGTCCCTCTATGCTGGTGCAGCGGCTCAGTGCCACATACACCTGCCCCGGCGCAAACGATTGGCTCAGGTCCACCACGGCTTTCTGCAGCGTTAGCCCCTGGCTCTTATGCACCGTTATTGCCCACGCCAGCCTTATGGGGTATTGTGTAAAGCTGCCGGTTTCCTCCTCTTCTATCTGCCCCGTCTGCTGGTTCAGCGTATAGCGCATGTTCTTCCATGTCTCCAGTTCCAGCTGCAGCTCTTCAGCTTCTCCGGGAAACTTTATCCATATACCCTCGGGGTTTATCGTCGTCACCTTCCCTATCTTACCATTGTAGTAGCGGCGCGGCGTTTGCAGGTCGTTCTTTATAAACATCACCTGCGCACCCGCCTTCAGCTGCAGTGTCTCTTCAGTAGGCAGGTTCTTTGGGTTGAACTCATTGGTTATCGTCCCTTTAAAGCTATGGGTCTTGGCGTCCAGCTGCTCCAGCGCGCCTTGGTTCACCTCATCGGCTATGCGGTTGTGGGTGGAGAGTATTATGTAGCCATCCTCTTTTTGCTGCTCGGGGTCGTAGCGCTCGTTTAGTGTTTGTATATCCTCCGGCACTACCCTGCCGTTGCGTATGCGGTTGAGTATGTCTATAAATCCCTGGTCTTTCTGCCTGTAAATTTTCTTCAGCTCTATATACAGCGGCGGATGCTCGCGCAGCACGTGTGAATCGAAAAAGTAAGGGCTGGCGTAGTACTGCCGCAGTATCTCCCAGTCATCCTGCGTGGCCACCGGTGGCAGCTGGAAGAGGTCGCCTATAAATACCATCTGCACACCGCCGAAAGGCTGGAGCCAATTTTTGCGCACATGCCGCAGCACCAGGTCTATCTCGTCCAGCATATCGGCGCGCACCATGCTCACCTCATCTATTATCAGTAGCTCCAGCTTGCGCAGCAGTTTTAGCTTGGTATCGCGCAGGCGCAGGTTTGCCAGCAGCGAGTGCTTATCCTCGGCTCCGGTGCCCGTACCAAAACCCCCACTGCTGCCCGGCACAAACGGCCCGAACGGCAGCTGCAGAAAGGAGTGAATAGTTTCGCCGCCGGCATTGATGGCCGCAACACCCGTAGGTGCCACTATAGCCACCTGCTTATTTACCCGGTCTTTAATGTATTTAAGAAAGGTCGTTTTGCCAGTGCCCGCTTTCCCGGTCAGGAACAGGTTCGCATTGGTATCCTTCACAAACGATACCGCTTTTTGAAAGATAGAATTCTCGGTATCCAATAGCCCCTCTGTATTTTTTATCTCTCCAGTCATCGTTACATGGCAAATTTAAAGAAATCCTTGTGCCGTTATTTTATTAATTTTGAACGCAATAACAGCCGCAAAACTATTATGGTAGATGTGTTAAGAAAGGTATTCCGCGCTTCCTATTACGCGCTATACGGAAAGAAGGGGAAGGGAATAAAGATAAACAACGAGGATTATAATGTTTCGGCATACGTCTCCCGGGGCATCAGCAAGATCGTTGACGAAACTCCCCTTAAGCTGCTCATCAACATGTCGCGGAATGCACGAATTGTTTTTGATGTAGGGGCCAACGTTGGCGTCATTGCCATAATGGTGGCAAAGCGCATGCAGCCCGGCACTATTATCTATTCCTTTGAGCCAGCTCCGCTCAGCTACAAATACCTGGCCGATACTGCCCGCGTGCAGGATGGCAATGCAAAGATCATCCCGCAGAACTACGCTATAAGCAGTGAGAATGGCAAGCTCTACTTTACTAACGATGGCGACTCCTGCACTAACCACATAGCTGCTCAGAATGATCCTAACGTCATCGCCATCGAAGCGCTAACGCTCGACTCGTTTTGCCAAAAGAATAAGGTAGTGCCCGAGGTAATAAAGGTTGACATAGAGGGTGCCGAGTACTGGGCGCTCGAGGGCATGCAGCAAACGCTGAAGAACAATAATTGCAGTGTGCTCATGGAGATACACGACGCTTTCCTTAGGGCGCACAATATAGATGGCAAAATGTTTGGCCGCGTGGTAGATGCTATTGGCTACAAGGTATTCAACACAGCGGGCCAGCAAATAGGCAACGATGAGATCATGCAGCACACCTGCGTGATTATTGCAAAACAAAAGCCCGCTGAAGAAGTATTTAAGATCGTTTAGCGCTTAGGCTCATTCACGCATTTCATCATGCTGTCCCATAGTTTGTCGGCACTGCTTTGCCAGCCAAACTTTTTCACCTGCACACGGCCGTTAGCTATCAGCTTGCTGCGCAGCTGCTCGTCTTTGTAAAGTTTGTGCATCTTGTCGGCTATATCCTCCGGGTCGGTAGGGTCTACCAGCAGCGCGGCATCGCCGGCCACTTCCGGCATAGATGAGGTGTTGCTCACTATTGCCGGCACATCGCACTGCAGCGCTTCCAGTATAGGTATCCCAAATCCTTCGAACAGTGATGCGTACACCAGCGCGTAAGCGCCACCTATCAGCTTAGATAGCTCGTCCACGTTCATATACCCTACCCACTTCACATCTTCCTTAAAGGGCATCTCTTCGCGCATCCGCTCCACCTCTTCATATTTCCAGGCATACCTGCCGGCTATCACCAGTTTCATATTTGTACGCTGGCGCTTCTTAAAGATCACAAAAGCTTTAAGCAGGTTCACAATATTTTTACGGGGATGCAGTGCCCCGGCAAATACGAAATACTCACACCCTTCGGCATATTGCGTTTTCACTGCTTCGCGTTCTTCGTGGGTGAGTACGCGGTATTCATCGTGGGCGCCATTATATACCACATCTATTTTCTCAGCGGGTATGCCGTAGCTCTTGGTAATGTCTTCTTTAGAGAAGGTAGATACCGTGGCTATCCGTTGTGCCCTCCGGGCAAACAGTGGAGAATAGTGCCGCCAGTAAAGCTTATGGCTCAGCACGAAATGCTCAGGATAGTGTACAAAGGCAAGATCATGTATCACCAGGCATGTCGGCACCTTTGTACTCAGCGACATATACCCGTCTGTAGATAGAAAAAGGTCTGCCTTATACTTCTTAAGCAAGAAGGGGATGCTCCACTCAAACCATACATAGAACAATACAGGGTGCCGTGCCTGCGGATGCACCACTACGGGCGTCACATTGGGGGCAAAGACAAAAGAGGGATCATAAGGCCTGTCGAAAAAAAATATGAATTCGTGTTCAGGATGGCCACGGACAATGCGCTCCAACGTCTGACTTGTGAACCAACCTATACCTTCCAGCTTTCCCTTAAGTAGTAAGCGTGTATTTACCGCTATTCGCATACCTTATGACGACAAAAATATACTTTTACCGCTTTATAGCACGTTATTTATCAGGATGCGCCGCTTTTTTGTAAAAAATATATTGTTTGTAATTGCGGTTAACGTGCTCGTAAAGCCCATCTGGGTTTTTTTTATCGACCGCACGGTGCAAAACACGGTATCTGGCGGCTCTTATGGCACTTACCAGGCTCTTCTCAGCCTCAGCATCATTTTCCAGACCGTCCTCGATTTTGGTATCAGCAGCTACAACAGCCGCCGCATATCCCAAAATCCGGATACCCTCCCCACTCTGTTCCCTGCTATGCTCTCGGCAAGGCTGGTGCTTATGGTGGTATATATGGTGCTGGCCTACGCATGGGCCTACGCCTTTGGCTATCGCGGCTGGGAGCTGCAGCTGCTCATAGGCGTGCTCCTGGTGCAGTCGCTCAATTCACTGGTATCCTTCATCCGCAGCAATGTTGCCGCCCTCCACCGCTTCAAAACAGATGGGCTGCTTTCTGTTATAGACCGCCTGCTGGCTATCCTCATTTGTGGTTTCCTACTGGTATGGCCTGCTACGGCTAAGCATTTTCGTATTGAGTGGTTTGTCATCACCCAGGTTGTTTGCTACTTCATAGCCGCCATTATCGGCTATCTTATACTCAGGCGCATCGGCAAGGTAAGGCTCAGCTTCTCCTTTCAGCCGGCCGAGATCCTCAAGATCGCTAAGCAAAGCTTTCCATACGCCCTGCTTATATTCCTTATGTCTATTTACAATCGGGCTGATGCCATGATGATAGAGCGCCTTTGTGCCGATGGCAAGGACCAGGCCGGCATATGGGCCGCCGCCTTCCGCCTGCTCGATATGGCCAATATCCTCGGGCTCATGTTTGCCACCATGCTCCTACCCATGTTTGGCCGCATGCTGGGGCAGAAAAATGATGTGCAGCCTATAGTGAAACTCTGTGTCAATATGCTTTTGCCTTTCTCTTTTATGATAGCGGTCGCAGCTGTCTTCTTTTCCGCCGATATTATGGACCTGCTATATCACAAAAGCAGCCTCTACAACCAAGGTGCCGTTACGCAGGCTGAGTACCATTGGGTGTTTACTATACTCATGCTATCGTTCCCCGCATGGTGCCTTATGTATGTATATTCTACCCTGCTTACCGCCAATGGTAGCCTGGCCACGCTGAATAAAATAGCCTTGGCAGGCGTGGTGCTTAACCTTACCCTCAATTTTATCCTCATACCGAACTACAAGGCAGTGGGGGGCGCTGCTACGTCATTCATTACACAAACTTCCCTGGCTATAGCTTTCATCATCTACGCTTCGCGTATCATAAAGCTTAGGTTCAATATTAAGTGGATACTCGCGCAGCTTGGCTATCTTACCATAGTTATCTGCACCGCCTTTGTAATAAATACTTCGTTATACAACGTCGACTGGAAACTGCGCCTTACCATGTTAGGCATGCTGAGCATTGGCTACATGTTCCTCTTCCGCTTCTTCTCCATCGCCAGCATCAGGCAGTTTTTAAAAATGAGCTAACCCCCACGCGTTAGCTGCGTTATGTATAAATTTGTGTATGAAAAAGACGGTATTACTCATAAGTGTTCTTTCTGTTTTAATAAATACAGCATATAGCCAGGAGTTTTACCTGCGCGCGGGGGTGGGCTATGCCCTGCCACATGCCGGGCAAAGCATTGCAGGCAATGAGTGGCCTTACAATGGCACCGTGAGCAATAGCGTCAATTACAACATACAGGGCGCATCATTCGCTGCGGGTCTGCAGGCTCATGTCGGTGCCGGCTACCTGTTCACAGATCACATAGGTATACAGCTCGATGCTACCTTTGGCCTCGCAAACACGGTTTTTACATTCAGGAACAACAATGTTCTCGTTTATTATACCAGTGGCAGCGCAGTACTCAGCAATGTAACCATCGACCACGAAGCAAGTTTTCCGCTAAACCTGCTCCCATCATTAGTTTTACAGACAGGTGGCGACAAATGCAATGTTTACAGCCGCATGGGATTAGCGGTGCCCCTCAATTCAAAGGTAGATATGTCGCGTACGATAGCTAACGTGCCCGGCACCGGCGCGCTTACAGTGACTACAGAAAAGTGGGAAATGAAGCACCGCTTTTCGCTTGGGTTTACAGCCGCTGCCGGTGTTGAGTACAAGATAGGTGACGATATGTCTATATGGGGCGAGCTGAGCCTGCTGTCTATGTCTGCCTTTATAAAGGAGTCTAACCTCAAAAGCTACGTGTATAATGGCAGGGTCATAAGCCCATCCCAGCTTTCCGGGGTCACTTCAATAAAGTACGGCACCAACATCACCCTCGACACCAACGATTTTTCGCGCCAGCCCGCTTACACCCAGCCATTCAGCAATGTAAGCTTCAATGCCGGCATACGCTACACCATACCTGCCCGCAAAAGAAAGGCCGCAAGTGAGCTCGATGACAACAAGAAGAAAAGCAGGTTTTGACCATAAAAGCAAAAAGGCAACCATTAAAAATGAGTGCCTTTTGCTTTTTTATTTTTCACTTTTGCCTTTTATCGCAGCCTGTCTACCGAGCGTACCAGTTTCTCGTCTCTGCGGATACCGGCCATAGCAAGTATCAGGAATATCATTGCTGCCACGGGTAATATAATGCCTATCCAGTAGCTGCCATTTACCGGCTCAGGAGTTATCCTTGTTACTCTTATCAATGCAGTGCTGATAAAGGATCCCGTTGTTATCAGGCTTACCGCCGTCATCCTCATTTGCCTTTTGCGGTTGGCGAACATGAATATGGTCACGAAAGGTAGTAATGTAGCCACCAGCGCAATAATGAGCGTGGGGAAGTGATCCGTAACGTGTAGTCCCTTACGTTCTGTCACACCATTTACCACAGTGTCATACTTGTACAGGTCGCATATAAATGCACCGGCATTAAGCAGTGCAGCCAGCAGCAGCCAAAGTGATTGTTTACGTTGTATCATAGTTCTTGGTGATTTGAAATTAGTAATTAGTAATATGGATCGTTATTGTGCAAACTTGAAATTGGCAGGCATAAAGATGTTTATTTTTCGCTATCCTAACTCCCAATTCCTAATTGATCATTTCTTTTCCAAAGTAAGGCTGTAGCGCCTTGGGTATCTTAATGCCATCGGCCGTCTGGTGATTCTCAAGAATACACGCCATTATCCTTGGCAATGCCAGCGAGCTGCCATTCAGCGAATGCAGCAGCTGCGTTTTACCTGATCCGTCCTTATACCGTATTTTCATTCTGTTTGTCTGGAAAGTCTCAAAATTAGATACCGAGCTTACCTCCAGCCACCGCTCCTGGGCGGCGCTGTACACTTCAAAGTCGTAAGTAAGGGCCGATGAAAAGCTCATGTCGCCGCCGCACAGCCTCAGTATACGATAAGGCAGCTCCAGCGACTGCACCAGCCGCTCTACATGGCTCACCATTTCCTCCAGGTTGTCGTAGCTACTGCCCGGGTTGGCCAGCTGCACTATTTCTACCTTGTCAAACTGATGCACCCTGTTAAGCCCGCGCACGTCCTTGCCATACGACCCTGCCTCCCTGCGAAAGCATGGGGAGTAAGCTGTCATTTTCACCGGCAATTGGCCCTCAGGCACTATTTCATCCCGGTATATGTTTGTTATTGGCACCTCAGATGTAGGTATCAGGTAGAAATTGTCAGCCGTAGCATGATACATCTGGCCTTCTTTATCAGGCAGCTGCCCCGTACCATATGCCGAAGTTTCGTTCACCATAAAAGGTGGGCAATATTCTTTATACCCAGCGTCTAAATTAAAATTCAGGAAGTAATTGATCAGCGCACGCTGCAGCCTTGCGCCCTGCCCCATGAACACAGGAAAGCCACTGCCGGTAATTTTGTTACCTAGCTCAAAGTCTATAAGGCCATACTTCGCAGCAAGATCCCAGTGCGGCAGCTTCTGGTCCGTAAGCTGCGGTATATCTCCACCGCTGCGTACTATTTCATTTTCTTCCGGCGTCTTTCCTGCAGGTACACTGCTATGTGGCAGGTTGGGCAGGCGCACCATTGCATCGTGCAGCTTCTCCTCCAGCTCAGTCAGTTGCTCACTCACGCCCTTTGCCTGCTCTTTATTAGTGGCCACCTGTGCCTTTAGCTGCTCAGCCTGTTCCTTCTCGCCTTTGGCCATATGCTGCCCTATATTCTTCGAGGCGCTGTTTACGGAGGCCGATAGATTGTCATTCTCTACCTGCAGTGCGCGGCGGCGTTCGTCAAGACTGATGATCTCATCAACAAGCGTAGTCTCCCTGAAGTTCTTTTTCTTTAATCCTTCAAGTATCAAATCCTTGTTCTGCCTGAATAGCTGTATGGGTAACATAATATTACAATTGGGGGCACAAATATAGCAGTAAACTTTAAAGAATTGGCAGGAGCGCCTCATTACGGCTGGTAACGGCGAGTACGTTGGGAAGGCGAATACCTAATGGCTATAATACACTTCAGCCTGCTCTATGAGGACCATAAGAAACATTTCCCTTTTGGATTAGGGTTTACCGCTCATTCACCGACATTCACCGACAACCCTTCCCGGTTAGCCGAAATAAATTTTTATATACTTCACTGCGGCTATAGCTTTGCGGGCACAATCTGAAATTTTCTGATGAGAACACGCCTACACTTTGCAATAGTATTTATATTTCTGACCCTTTTATCCATATCCGCCACCGCCCAGCACAAGATAAGTGGCACCGTTATAGACAATAAGAGCAAGCCTGTGCGCGGCGCCAGCGTCTACCTCGAAAATACTATTGATGGCGGCACTACGGACAGCATGGGTATCTTCAGGTTCACCACATCAGAAAGCGGCGCGCAAACGCTGGTAGCCTCATCGGTAAGCCACGAAGCCGCAGGCACGCCGCTTACTATCACCGCCGATGTAGACGGTATAGTAATAACGCTGAAAGCAAATAAAGCCCACGACCTTGATGTGGTAACTATAACTGCCGGTTCCTTCGACGCATCAAGCGATAAAAGCAAAACGGTACTAAAGCCGCTCGACATTGTGACAACAGCAGGTGCAGGCGCCGATGTAGTGAAGGCCATGCAAACGCTCCCCGGCACACAGCAGACCGGCCCCGACAATGGCCTGTTCATCCGGGGCGGCGATGCAAGCGAGGCGGCCATGATAGTGGATGAGATGATAGTGCAGAATGCCTTTTTAAGCGGCCCTCCGGGGGTAGCTACCCGCAGCCGCTTCGGTGCGTTCCAGTACCAGGGCATGTCATTCAGCAGCGGCGGCTACAGCGCACGCTACGGCCAGGCACTCTCCGGCGTGCTCGACCTCAACAGCCTCGACCTCGCTGACAAGAGCACCGTGAACCTTGGCGCTAATATGGCCGGCGTATATGCCAGCGGCACAAAAAAATGGAAACACAGCAGTCTCGATGGTGGCGGTAACTACACTAACCTCGCGCCTTTCTACGGACTTGCATCCACTAACTTTAAATTCTATAAAGTACCCGTAGGGGGCGGCGGCAATGTGCGCTATGTATGGGAACCCAATAAGGACGGCATACTTAAAGTCAGCGCAAGCGGCTCGTACTTTGCGAGCGGCATATCTATCCCTAACCCCACAGCTGCTGACACCACAGCTAATAATCCTTTTAACCCGAAGGGAGACACAGTAAATTTCGTCACTAAAAATGCCTACTACTATACCAACATTTCTTACAGGCAGATGTTTAAGCACAAGTATAGCCTGTACACCGCAGCATCCTTCAGCCTCGATAAGACCAACAACTCATTCGGTACCATTCCTATAGACCAGCAGGAACATCGGGAGCAATTTCGTATAGAAGGCAAAGATTTTATCAATGCGCGGCTCAGTGTGCTGTTGGGTACAGACATACAGCGCTTCGGCATCGACAGAAAAATCGCGCTTACGTCAGGTGATATCAACAACGACTTCACTGAAACGATCGTTAGCGGCTACACCGAGGTCAGCTGGACACCAATATATTGGCTGGCTATCCGCCCGGGATTACGCTATGAGCACAGCACATTGCTTGACACCAGCAACATAGCCCCGCGCCTCTCTATGGCAGTGCGCACAGGCAGCCACAGCCAGGCATCTTTGGCTACAGGCATGTTTTACCAGGAAGCCCCCTATGCATACCTGCTTGCGGGCCTGAGGCCGCAAATGCAGCAAGCCATCCATTACATTGCTAACTGGCAGTGGACCAGCGATGGCCGTACCCTTCGCCTCGAAGGTTATTACAAAGATTATAAGAACCTCCTGCGCGAAACCTCCAGGCGAGCATTCAATCCAAACGCCTATAGGACCATTACTCCCTTCGATACTGTGGACAACGGCGGCTATGGCTATGCAAAAGGCCTTGAGCTCTTCTGGCGTGATAAGAAAACTGTGAGCAATCTCGACTACTGGATATCCTACAGCTTCATCGACACTAAAAGGAAGTACCTCAATTACCCCAGCGAGGCTACTCCGGGTTTTATATCAGATCATAACCTGAGTCTTGTTGGTAAGTACTTTATCAACAAGATACAGACCAACATCAGCGCCACCTATAGCTACGCCAGCGGCCGCCCATACTACAACCCAATCACAGCAAGTAATGACAGCAAGTTTATGACCGACAAAGCTCCCGAATATCACAACCTGGCTATCTCTGCAGCATGGCTGCATACCTTCGGCAAATGGTTCACAGTATTCTACATCAGTATAGACAACGTTACTAACTACAAAAATATCTTTGGCTATCGCTACCTGCCCAAGGGTGGTACCTTCACCCAAACCCCGGTGGTGCCGGCGATGTATCGCACTATATTCTTTGGCGTGAACATGTCACTCACCCAATTCTCTAAAGACGAACTGTAACTAACTATAGTGCAGGTGTCCCACACCTTCGAAAGACAAAGCAATTAAATCACAAAACAAAAAACCAAATAACAATGAAAAGAGTTATCCTCACAGCAGCGGTAGCCATCAGCGCTATCACCACACAGGCTCAAGACCTGAAACCGGTACTTACCAAAACGTTCCTGGCATTCGACACCACTCAGGCATTCGACACCAAAGTAGAGCAAAGCAACAAGCTGGGCCTGATCACAAAAAAATGGGATGGTGAATGGGTAACGCACTATTACGCTGCATACAGCAAGGCCATACTTTCCTACATGGAAAAGGACACGAAAAAGCGTGATGCTTACCTTGATGACGCTGAAAAAGAAAAGGAAGAAGCCGTAGCCATCCTCAAAAAAGAGAATGACGAAACCTATGTGCTGGCCGCTATGATCGCAAACGCCCGCCTAGCCGTAGACCCGCCGCAGCGCTGGCAGAAATATGGTAAGATATACAGCGACAACCTCCAGAGCGCAAAAGAAATAAATCCGGAGAACCCAAGGATGTACTACCTGCAGGGCACCAGCAAGTTTTTCACGCCAAAGGCTTTTGGCGGTGGCAAGAAAGCAGCCATCCCTTATTTCGAAAAGGCGGAAGCGCTGTTTGCTAAACAGCCGGGTGGGGATATCACTAAACCATATTGGGGCAAAATGGCCAACACATACTTCCTTGCCCAGTGCAAAGTAGAAGACAAAGAGTAATGATTATCAGCAGCAACCAGCGCTGGCACGATACTTTAAACCATTAGGGCAGAAGTCGAAAAGTGAAAACGAAACGTGAATGAAGCTATTTAGACCTCTTAATTTTCCCTTCTGATAATCCTCTTAAATTTTCCCTCCTCATCGGCCGATGCGCAAGCACCGGCCGATGAATATTTTAGCGAAACCGCGTAGCTCCAAACGCTGCATTATCAGTAGCGTCCGCGCGCCTTTTTTGGCCGGTACGCGTGGAGAGCACACCAGCAAAATAACCTCGGTCTCTTAGTACTCCTTTGGCACGATACTTTAAACTACT
>JAZKFF010000002.1:0-346766 GCA_040386555.1 Bacteroidota bacterium
GTTGTCGTGTCTACGACGAAAATAAGGCGCCATTATGGGCTGGGCTTTGTTGCTGCTATTGGACTTTTCTTTGAGGTGCTGTCTGTATTGCCTGCTCTTATTGGGGCTTCTGCACTGGGTCTGCTTCCTTTTTCTATTGGACTTGTTGCCAGGGCATCTACGCCAAAATAAGGCGCCATTATGGGCTGGGTGCTTATATCGACTCTTCAATAGGAAAAACCTACCTCACCACAACCTTAGCATACCACCTGCGCCCCAGGCCATTCACACATAGCACATACACCCCCGGTTGCAGTGGTAAGGTCACCGCTCCGGGCATTGCCGAAAACGCCGCTACCTGCCTCCCTGTCACATCCGTTACCACACAATACACCGGCATATTTACACCCGGCAAGCTAATGGTGAAAGTCCCGTAATTAGGATTTGGCGATACGGAAAATTCCCGCTCATCGTATAAGGCTACACCTGCCGCGCATATAGCTGCGGGCACTATCGTCATGATTTTGGATACACTATCAGCGCCGCATGTATTCACCAGCTTATACTTTATTGCAGCAGTACCTACTGTCACTCCCGTCACAATGCCCGTGGCGCCGCCCACAGTGGCCATCGCAGTGTTGGCGCTGGTCCATGTGCCTCCTATAGCCGCACCGGCTAACGTTATGCTTTGCCCCACGCACACAGTCGATGCGCCGGATATCGGCCCTGCTACAGGTAATACGTCTACCGTCATTACAGCAGTATAGCTGCAGCCCGATGGCACGGTGTAAGAGATAGTAGCAGTGCCGCCCGACAAGCCGCTTGCCACACCGGTAAATGAGTCGATAGAAGCTATCGAAGTCGCGCTGCTGCTCCATACGCCCAACGGCGTTACGTCAGTTAGCGTTGACGTGCTGCCTATGCAGAGCACCATCGTCCCTGTTATTGGCGCAGGCTGTGGGTTCACCGTTACTACCCGCGTAGCTATCCCTGATGAACCTGCATCGTAGCTGATAGTTGACGTGCCAATTGCAATGCCCGATACCACACCTGCGGTGCTTATAGTAGCTACCGATGTTGCTGTAGAGGTCCACGTGCCCCCGGCAGTTGCGTTGCTTAGTGTGGTAGTGCCGCCTACGCACAGCCGTGCCGGGCCTGTTATTGGCCCCACCGGCGATGCGGTAGACTCAGTGACGGTAAACGATGCAAAGTTGTACTTATCATCTACCGTTGCCAGCCCGTCTCCGTTCACAGCCGTCAGCACGCCTTTAAAGGTTACATTACCCGTTGCGGTTGCTGGCGCTGTCCACGGTATGTCTACCTGGTATATGGTGCCCATGCCGCCGGTGCCAGAGGTGGCGGGTAGATTAGCTGTCTGCTCCACCACGCTGAAGGACCCAAGGGATACCACATGTGTAGCCCCGCCCGGTGCGGTAAGGGTGCCCGCACCAGTAGCGGTCGAGGTCTTCACGGCCGCCAGCTGGAAGCCAAACTGTGCCAGGGTAAATGCCGATGTCAGGTTCTGTGCCTTTAACCTTATGGTGTAGCTGCTGCCCGGGTTGTATATCGTTACCGGCAGCCCGCCGCTCAGCAGCTCTATGTTCACGTCTATGCTCCCCGTCACTATCGACCCATGGCAGCCGCCGCCGCAATACGTAGAGCTCAGCACCCCCGTACACTCTATTGTCGCCGTGCCCGCCCCAGTTGCATAGCCGGTCAGTACTATATAAGCGAGGGCACAGATGAATGGGAGGAGCAGCAGTCTTTTTTTCATAAGCATCGGTTTACCGTGCACACAGCACGGTTATTGCAATATAACGAAAGCAGGCTACAATCCATGCGGCACTACTTCCATTTATTTACTGCCTATGTATAAAAAAGCGGTATGCAACAGGGTCGCATACCGCTCGAGAAAAAAACCGACTTTATTCAATAGCACCTTATTAAAAAAAAGCCGGCGCATGCTCTCACATACGCCGGCGCTATATTTTAATCAATAGTTACTTATTCCACCACCATCTTTACAAAATACTTCTTGTGCTCCGTACTTGCAGATATAAAGTAAATGCCTGCCGGCTGGCCGATATTTATTTCCTTCAGTGTATTGGTCTCTATTGTAAACTCGCTCACTTTACCACCCAGTATATTGGTGATAACTACATGAGCCTGCTCATCGGTAAGCGAGAGTACGTTGAGTGAGAATGCGCCGCTGTTCGGGTTAGGAAATAGCTTCAGCTCATCTGCAAATACCACGGGCATTATGCCCGTCACGCATGGTGTAGCCGGTGTTACCGTTATCACTCTTGTTGCGCTGTCGGTGCCGCAAGAGCCGGTCACTTTATACTTTATGGTTGCAGTGCCTGTTGCCACGCCTGTCACCACGCCGCTGGTTGCGCCCACCGTAGCCTTAGCCGTGGCTGAGCTGCTCCATGTGCCGCCTGTAGATACGCTGGCAAGTGTGATGGTATGGGTTGCGCATACTGTTGCAGGCCCTGTTATCACCGGTGCCCCGCCCGATACGGTCACTACCGTAGTAGCATAGCACCCGCTGGTGCCGAATGTGTACGAGATAGTTGCAGTACCTGCAGTTACCCCGGTTACTACGCCGCTGGTAGCACCCACAGTTGCCGTAGCTGTGCTGCTGCTGCTCCACGAGCCTCCTGGTGCTGCGTGTGTGAGGGTTGTTGTAGCGCCGACGCATACTGTGCCCGTACCAGCTATAGGCGGTACAGGTGATACCGTCAGTGCCGCAGTATCCCTGCAGCCTGTGCTCAATGCATAGGTGATGATAGCCGCACCCGCTGCCACGCCCGTTACCACACCTGTTGATGCGCCTACGGTTGCCGTAGCAGCGCTGCTGCTGCTCCATGTGCCGCCCGGTGTAGCATCTGCAAGCGTAGTTACACCGCCGGGGCACACTACAGGAATGCCTGTAATATCCGCCGGATTAGGATTAACCGTAACCACAGCCGTAGCCGTGCCCGCGCTGGCAATGTAGCTGATAGTGGTAGTACCTGCCGTTATACCTGTTACCACGCCGCTGCTGCTTATAGTTGCCACACTGGTAGCGCTGCTGCTCCATGTGCCGCCCGCAGTAGCATCTGCGAGTGTGGTAGTAGCGCCCACACAGACGGACAGTGTGCCGGTAATAGGAGATACGCCTGATGAGGTGGCTTCTGTTATAGTAACCACTTCATAGTCCCAGGTATCGCCATTTGTTGCGCCATTATTATTCACTGCATTTATTATTCCCTTTAGGAGCACGGACCCTGTTCCTGCAATAGGTGCTGTCCACGGTATGTCCTTCTGATAAATAGTGCCGCCTCCGCCAGTGCCGGAAAAAGCAGCCGTAGCGCTCGAATGCTCTATTATATTCATTCCACTCAGTGTTACTGCATGGGCACCTGAGGGAGCAGTGAGGGTCCCAGCATTAGCGATAGTACTTATTTTTGTCGCCGATACCTGGAATCCAAACCTTGGAAGTATTACAGTCGAAGATGTGGATGTGTTGAGTGCGCTCACACGTATCGTGTAGCTGCCCCCCGGGGTATATGTCGTAGTGCCACTCATGGTTGCATCAAGCAGTTGCACGGATGTAACTATGGTAGCCCCCGTGGTAGTTGTGTGGCACGAGCCACCTGAACATGTTGCTGTTGTGGTACCGTTGTGGCCACTTGCAGTGCCGGGGCCACTTGCATTACCGGATAACACAGCATAGCATAAGCCACCTACTAAAGAAAAGAGAATAAACTTTTTTTTCATTGTTTTGTTTTTTAAGATTTGTTCACGAATTAGAGGAATCCGGAACCCTTGGCAATTGTCATAGAAATGCAATGTTATAACTTCTGCGGCTAATATCTCCATACTCACACACATTTTTTTTGTAATGAATTCCCGCCGGTTAATAGTACTTATGCCGGTATTAACCATGCGGTAATACATTTGATGTTAGTTATAGATAGCAGCTGGAATTTTTTTTCGAAAGGTAAATTCCTAAGATACGGCGATTGGGGCCTTCTGTTTGCTAATCTTTTGATCAAGGTTCCGGCACTTTAGCGGCCATTTCTCCCTCAAACAAGGGGATTCTCTAAAATATTTTTAGGCAGACCCAAGATTTCTTCCTGGTACATCGTCTATATTGGGGAGTGGTTAATTTCAATAAATAAAAGGCGCCTTTTATCTTTCTAATGTAACTGCTCCTCTAAAATGCAATAATTTTTATTTTAACCGAAGAACCCAAGCTTAAGGCCTCTATACCTATCATTATTAAACATTATTAAACGAGTGAAACCGGGGTGTGCAGCGCACGCAAAAGATAAGAAATGGAAAAGATTTAGTAAATTACGTTAACAGCCCGCCGGGTTATCCCTTACACACCAACGGCTAAGGCATACGATACGCAAAAAATGCCCGCATATTCTGAACAGGAAATAATAGCAGGGTGCCGGAAAAAAGACCGGACAATACAGGAGCACCTGTACAGGACGAACTATAGCCTGTTCTTAAAGGTATGCGCCCGTTATGCGAAGAGTATGGAAGATGCTGAGCAGCTGCTCAACGACGGGTTCCTCAAGGTTTTCACGCAGATAGATAAGTTTAATAATACGGGGTCGTTCGGGGGGTGGATACAGAGGATAATGGTAAATACCTGCCTCGATTATCTCAGGAGCAGCGCCCTCAAAGCAGAAATGGTGATGCATGTCAACTCCATTCCCGCCGAGGAAAGCAATATAGCAGTAGGTAGTGAGGCCATAGAGAATATGGAATTTAAAGAGCTGGTAAGCATGATACAGTGCCTCCCTACAATGACAAGAACTGTATTCAACCTGTTTGTATTTGACGGTTACAATCATAAAGAAATATCCGAGCAATTGGATATAAGTGAGGGCACCTCGCACTGGCATGTTCACCAGGCGCGGAACATGCTCCAAAAAAAAATAATGAAAACTGAACAACAAAAAGTGACGTATGAAGCCAAGAGAATTTGACGATCTGGTCAGGAGTAAGTTTGATCAGAACGACTTTGCGTACAACCCGGGCAACTGGGACAGGCTCACGGAGCAAATGGAACAGGGGCGCGATAAAAAGCGCAGCATGTTCGTATGGTTGGGCTTACCGCTTGCTAGTATGGCAGCATCCGTAGCCTTGGCTATGGGCGTTACCACCTTGCTGCGCCAGGGTATGCCTGAGCGTGCACAAGGCCCTGCTGCTTATGTGCAGGCTGCCGCACCCGCCCGCACCAGTGCCGTGCCACAGGTATTGCCGCAAGAGCCCGTAAAGCCCGCCGATGCCGGCAACCGCAATGATGCAAAAGCCACCGCCCGCAAAAGCAGCACGCAGGTTGCCGCTGTGCAAAGCTCACACAACAACGCCGATAATAACACTATAGCACAGTTCCACATAAAGCTGCAGGAAAAGACCTCAGGCAATAATGGGCTTGCAATGCAATCAACTGCTGCGGAAAAGAAAGTTGCCGTACAGAATGCTGCGCAGCCACGCAAAAAGATAACACTTGTAAACGAAGGATATAACACATTCAGGGAAGAAGAAGTAAAGCGCGCACCTAAGCTGTCCATCATACTGTCGGGTGGTGTTAACTATGGCAACCACAACAATGGCTACTCAGCCGGTGCCACCGTTCGCCGCATGATCAATGAAAAAGTATATGTAGAAGGCGACGTAGCCTTTGCAAAGAGCTCTAACATGCAGACAATGAGCTATATGGAAGAAGCCGCACCAATAGTGGCTATGGGTAAGGTAGGTACCGCCGGCGCTAAAGTATCGAGCGATGAGCCTGTGGCTGTTACGCCTACCGCTCCTCCCGGCATTATCAGGCAGAAAGATGTATCGTACAACCTCTATTATGCGCAGGTAACGCCCAGCATCGGCTACAAAATAATGAAGCGCATGTCTATAGGCGTAGGCCCCGACTTCCAGAAAGCCCTTGCCGATAACCGCCCTGCACCATCTACAGTTGAGCGTGGCACCATACAGGTAGCTCCCCTTTTCGATGTGGGCTTTATGGGCAAGACCGAGTACGCCATAGCTAAGCAGGTGAAGGCAGCAGTATACTACCGCAAAGGCATCAACAACGTGCTCACACCAATCGGCAAGTACATAGACCGCGACTACGTGCAATTCCAGGTTAAGTGCACGATATTCAATAAGTAATTGGTAATAAATTCGATTGACAGCCCGGGCTCTTTGTCCGGGCTGTTTTGCTATCCGCCTGCCAATTATTTTCCTTTCCATTAGGCCATAAAACTCTAAATTGCCTCTACTATGAGGAAGCTTGCTTTGATTCTGTTTTCACTCCCGCTGTTTTGCCACGCCCAAAGATCTGCGCCACTGCCCCCTTACCCGCAGGACTATTTTCGTAACCCGCTGGATATACCAATACTGCTGGCGGGAAATTTTGGTGAATGCAGGCCGGGGCACTTTCACAGTGGTGTAGATATTAAAACTACGGGCAAAGAGAACCTCGCAGTGCGTGCCGCCGGCGATGGCTACATCTCGCGCATAAAGATGGATAAGGGGGGCTTTGGGCATGCATTGTATATCACACACCCTAACGGGTACACCACGCTGTATGCACACCTCAACGACTTCGCGCCTGCGATACAGCGCTACCTGCGCAAGGAACAGTATGAGCGCAAAAAATGGGATATTGATATATCATTAGCTGCTTCGCAGTTCCCGGTGAAAAAAGGGCAACAAATAGCTTTCTCCGGCAACACCGGTTCATCCTCAGCGCCGCACCTGCACTTTGAGATACGTAATACCAAGACGGAGCATCCGCTCAACCCGCAGCTGTTTGGCCTCAATGTTACCGACAACATTGCACCAACTATTGATGAGGTGGCTTTTTACAAAGGCAACATCTACGAGACCGACAACAAGGTAACCGTGACTCTTGCAAAAAATGGCGACGTATACAAGCCTGTAAGGAGCAACAGCACCACCTTCAGACTGGTGAAGGATACGCTCAGGGTGCCCGATGGCTTTATAGGCGTGGGCGTGAATGTAGACGACTATATGGATGGCAGCACCAACACCATTACTTTCTACACCGCTCAACTATTTCTTGATGATAACCTGCAGTCGCAGGTGACACTCGACGATATTGGCTATGATGAGACGAGGTACATAAACGCCTATGCCGACTTTAAAACAAAGGAGCTGCAGCGTAAATGGATGCAATGCCTCTTTAAGCTGCCGGGCAACAGGCTCAACAATTTATACACCGACCTCAACACCAACAATGGCCGCCTCGACCTTACTGACTACAAGCCTCACAAGGTATCTATCGTTATCACCGACAACAGGAACAATACCAGTACTGCATCATTTTATGTAGCTATAGAAGATGCCACGTACCTTGCGCCCGCGAATTGCACGCCATTCGCCTACAACAAGGCCAATACATACGAGGATCCCAATGTCACCTTCACGCTTGATGAGCGCCAGCTTTACGATGATATCTGCTTCTCGTTTGCCCGCACACCGAAGGCTGATGCGTATTCAGACCAGTACCGCCTGCACCACTTTTATGTGCCGCTGCATCACTACTTCGACCTGCAGCTGAAGCCTACCAAGCCCGTACCCTTTGACCTCCGCAGCAAAGTAGTAATGATGTACACAGACGGCAAAGACCAAAACGCGAAGGCAGCACTATCTGTAGACCAGGGCTGGTACAAGGCCAGCGTGCGCGACTTCGGCACCTATTGGCTTGATGTAGATACCGACCCACCCACTATAATTCCCGCCCAAAAAAACGGCGCAAACTTGAGCAAAGCAAAACAAATAGTCTTCACCGTAAAAGACGCCACCACATCGGTAAAAACCTACAGCGGCTACCTCGATGGCAAATGGCTCCTCTTCGAGCAGCACGGCAGCAAATTCTTCTACAACTTCGATGAGCATTGCCCCAAAGGCAGCCACGAGGTGGTATTTAAAGCTGAAGATGAGAACGGGAATGGGAGTGAGAGCGTGTTGCGATTTACGAGGTAATAATGCCAGAAAATATGAAAAGAGAATTAGAGCCATCACATCCGGGCGAGATTTTAAGGGAAGTATTTATTAAAGAGCGCAGCCTAACAATCACAGAGGTTGCCAAAGGGTTGCATATAGCCCGCGCTAATCTTTCTGCTATTGTGAACGAGCGTGCAGGTATCAGCCCGGAGCTGGCTGTTAAGCTGTCTGAAGCGTTTGGGAATACCGCACAGTTCTGGGTGAACCTTCAGAAAAATTACGAGCTGTGGCATGCAGAGAGGAAAGTAAACCGCAGCGGTATCGCTCACTTTGCGCAGGCATCGTAGCAGGTAGCCGCACGATTAATAGAATATATCCCCTACGCTGCCCTTCGTCACCAACCCCGCCGCCCTCGCTTTCTCAAAAAGCGTAGCGATGGCGTTCCTGCCCTTTTCGCCAAGGTCGGTGGTGTAGCCGTTTACGTACAGGTTTATGTGCTTGCGCATTACCTCTTCCTCCATCTCCTGGGCGTTCTCTGTAATGAAGGCAGATAGCCGGGGGTATCGAGCCCACGAGTATGCAAGGCTACGCCTGATGATATCATCCACCTGCGCACACAAAGCTTTATCAAGGCTGCGCCGCATCACTATGCCACCCAGTGGTATGGCCGCCTGCGTCGATTGCTCCCACCAGTCGCCCAGGTCCATCAGCTTCACGAGGCCCTTTTGCTGGTAGGTAAACCGGCTTTCGTGTATGATGAGCCCGGCATCATATTCGCCGCTTAACACAGCACTTTCTATTTCGCTGAAGAGTACTTCTGTTTTGTGGGTTGCCTGGGGCTGGGCTAGTGTCAGCAGCAGGTTTGCCGTGGTCTTAGCGCCCGGTATGGCTATCTTCAGGTTCTTAAATTCGCTCTCTTCAATTGGCCTTTTTGCCACCAGCAGCGGCCCCACACCTTCGCCCAGCGCACTGCCGCTGTGCAGCAATGCATACTGGTTCACCACCCGCAAAAAAGTATTGTAGCTCAGCTTGGTTATATCCAGTTTACCTTTTTCCGCCCACTGGTTTAGTGTTTCCACGTCTTCCATCACATAGTCGAACCCGAAGCCGCCCGTATCGATCTTGCCATTCACCATGGCGTCGAAGATGAAGGTATCATTTGGGCAGGGGCTAAAGCCTAACGTCAGTTTCATGGGCACAAAGGTAGCACAGGCGTGTGCTACCGCCGGAAGTTTTATGTATAGTGAGTTCAGTATTATCTATGGCCGCTGCGCAGCCTCTGCTGCAAAAACCGCCAGCCACTTATTCAGGTTGCTTATAGCATCCTGCATGCGCCACTGACTTTTGTCGCGCGGGGTCACGTAGTTCGATATTGCCCTTACCTGCGCGAAGGCGATACCCTCCCGCAGGCATACGTAGTGAAAAGCCGCGCCCTCCATGCTCTCTACCGCGCAGCCATAGCGGTCAGTGCGCTGCTGTATGGTCCGCTCATTACCGCTCACAGTGTTCACCGTCAGCCCATTCGTTTTGGGTAATGTTATATGCTCACATACCGGCGATATCGGATTGGTCAACATCCCTTTGCTGTGTGGGTGGCTGTCTTTGTCCATCAGCCCCATCTCAAAAATATCTATGTAGTTGTCGTGGTCTTCGGCGCCAAGGTCGCCATAGCGGTCGCTGTTCACAAAGACAAGGCTGCCCGGCTCTATACTTTTATCGAAGCTGCCGCCAATGCCCACCTGCAGCACAAGGTCGTACTTGCAGGCCTGCAGGTGCTTTGTGAGCGCATAGGTGGTTGCCACCATGCCTACGCCCGTTATCAACACTTCTGCTGCGGCATCAGCCCCTGCATTCTCCCGATCCTCAAGGAAAGGGCCTATTTCTGCCTCGGTGGCGGCAACTATCAGCAGCTTCATAGTGCAATTTCGCGCATTTTTGTCAAAACCGGATAGTAACACTAATTTTGCAGCCTAAATTTAAGTGATGGTTTATCTTACCCGTGTAGAGCATTTTAATGCCGCACACAAGCTATACAACGCCACGTGGAGTGATGCTGAGAACAAAGAGGTATTTGGCAAGTGCGCCAATGAGAACTGGCACGGGCACAACTACGAGCTGCATGTGACCATAAAAGGCGAGCCGCACCCGGAGACCGGCTTCATCTACAATGCCAAAACACTTGGCGACCTCGTAAAAGACGTAATAGTAGAGCAGGTAGACCACCGCAACCTCAACCTCGATGTGCCGTTTATGAAAGGTAAGTTCACCAGCGCTGAGAACTTCGCCATGGGTATATGGAACGAGCTGCGCCCGCATATAGAAAAAACAGAGGGCGTGAAGCTGCACTGCATAAAGCTGGTAGAGACGCCTAAGATATACGTAGAGTACTTCGGATAATAATTACCAATACGCAGATAACTAATAGATGCGCTGCTTTTAAAGCCAGTGCAGTAATATTGCCTCAAATAGCTATACCGTGGCATACCACAAAACTGAGACTTACGATGAGCAGGCAACGGAGCAGCTGAAGACCGGCTACCGCTCCATTATAGAGGCTGTAGGCGAAGACCCTACGCGCGAAGGGCTGCTGAAAACGCCCGAGCGTATGGCCAAGGCTATGCAGTTCATCACCCAGGGCTACAATATGGATGCCGCCGCCATACTCAATGCAGCCAAGTTTCACGAGGCATATAGCGAAATGGTTATCGTAAAGAATATAGAGCTGTATTCCCTGTGCGAGCATCACCTGCTGCCCTTCTTTGGCAAGGCGCACATCGCCTATATACCCAACGGCGTTATCACCGGCCTCAGCAAGCTGGCCCACGTGGTAGAGTGCTTCAGCCGCCGTCTGCAGGTGCAGGAACGCCTCACTCACCAGATACTCGATGTGATACAGGAAACCCTGCAGCCCCACGGCGTAGGCGTGGTGATAGAGGCCCAGCACCTGTGCATGATGATGCGCGGCGTGCAAAAGCAAAACAGTGTCACCACCACCTCAGCCTTCAGCGGCCAGTTTATGAAAAATGAGACGCGTTCAGAGTTTTTGAAGCTGATATCGGCGGATTTGTCTTAACAGGGCGTTTATTCCCGACTTAAACCACAACAAACACACTTAACTATGGCATTGCCAAGTATTTTTCAAAAAGACGTAGCAGACAAAATAATAGCGCGCATCAACACCCTGACGCCCGCTGCACAACCTCAGTGGGGCAAAATGAATGTGTCGCAGATGCTGGCCCATTGCAATGTGACGTATGAGCTGGTTTACGACAACAAACACCCCAACCCCAATGGCTTTGTGAAGCTGCTGCTGAAGCTTTTCGTCAAAAATGCGGTGGTGAGCGAAACGCCTTACAAGCACAATAGCAGGACTGCACCGGTCTTCCTGGTAACGACGGAGAAAAAGTTTAATACCGAAAAGGAGCGCCTCATCAACTACATTACCCGGACACAGCAACTGGGTGAAAAGGAATTTGACGGCAAACCGTCTAATTCCTTCGGTCCTTTAAGTAAAACGGAGTGGAACAACATGTTTTATAAACACCTGGATCACCACCTCAGGCAATTTGGTGTGTAAAGCTTATTAGAATATCTTTGCAGCCCTCTTAACCGGAAAGTCCTTCTAAGTTAAAAGAAAGACAGTAAACGATATTTACAAGACACAGGTGTCCTGTAAAGAGTTCGGGATGTAGCGCAGCCCGGTAGCGTACATGGCTGGGGGTCATGTGGTCGCAGGTTCGAATCCTGTCATCCCGACTTAATGAGAGCGAAAGAAACAGAGCGCAGAGCGATGTGGCTTTCGCTCTCTTGTTTTTTGCAAGCGAGACTTGGAGTAGTGGGACTGTTTTTTTGTTTTGGGCAAACTACGGGAACAGGGAATTTTACTCTTTAATAGCGTATACTTTTTCTGTCAAGGCAGGGGCATGATGGTGGCCATTGTACGCACCATAAAGCGTACAAGTAAGTGTTACTTTCTTACCAACCATATTTTTTAGATTGTTGGCGTATGGGTTACTATGAGGGTCCACCCTGATTTGTATAGTTTTCACTGTATCATATGAACAACTGGCCAAGCTGACGCCGTAGTCGCTAGCCAGAATTGTATCTCTAAATAAAAATGGGGGTGCTGCATAGCGAATGTATGCAGGTTCCTTTTCATCGCTTGCAGTATCTTCTCCAAATCCCGGTGCACCGTAGAACATTTCGTATTGAAGAATACCTGAAAAATTTTCTTTTTGAGCTACATCTACTTTTATTAATTCACGTGATGTGCAGCCCATAAATAGCGACACACTGAAAAGTACCAGTCGTTGACGGATATTTTTATTGTCCCTCCCCATTTTAAGACAGTTTACAAAAAAATTACTAATACTGTTCGAAAGTTGTCCAGTCGACTGAATTCCCGGATTATATAATTTGAGTAGCTTGATGTTTACTGATGTCATTTCGTGCCGCATTGTTCCAGTATGTGCTGAATGGCCAGCAAATCCTTTATAAAAGGGTTCGACACATGTCCTACCTTTCCCCGACAAAGAAAACCTCGAGAGGAGATATTGGATTTTTGCATCAATAGATTTACTTGCATTTTTTTTTAACCCGCTCCCAAGTGTGTTTCGAAAATAGCATTATCTTTGATATTTACTTATAAGCTAAGTTTGCCAGCTGAAATACTAAAATACAAAGAATTTAAAAAGGTTACCTACTATGTTCTGCATGTGGAAGGACGGGGGCTGCATGAATTTGAAGATTTTCAGGTACGGATGAATCAGATAGAACGCTATAGAACGGAGTTACAAAAAATGATAACTCTCATCAGTGAAATCGGCGAAAATCATGGCGCATTAGTTGAGTTTTTTAGAAATGAGCGTGCAGCAGAAGCTTTACCTCAACCATGGTACCATTATTTAGACGTAAACGAGGGCGGTGCCGAGGAGTATGGTTTAAGGCTATACTGCTTAAGATTAACTCCTGACGTAGTATTGTTACTGAATGGAGATATGAAAATCGCACATAAAGCGGATGACTGTCCGAACTGTGGTAAGCATTTTAAATTCGCCAATCAAGTAGCTAAAGCCATAAATAAAGACATTGAAGACGGTACATTAAGCATCTATGGAAAGGACATTGAAATGGATGATGATTATATACTGAATTTGTAAAGAAAAAGACTATGAAAAAACCACGCGAAGTAACGAATACATCGTTGTTTGATCAAATATTAAGCGAGACATCAGCAGAAGATAAAAATTTTATAGCTAACTCTCTAAATATTGCTCACCAAATCATAGCTGTTATGTCCCAACAGGGACTAAAGCAAAAAGATTTGGCTACCAGACTAGGAAAAACAGAGGCTGAGATTAGTAGATGGTTGAGTGGCTCCCACAACTTCACCATCAGAACCATATCTAAAATTCAGACTATTCTTGGCGAGCAAATAGTAACTACGCCAAAATTAATAGTTGATGGTTTCTCAGACGCGTTAGATAAAGTATTTATCTCATTAAAGGACCAGAAAACAAAAGTAGCTTTCACGGTGTCAGACACAGTACGAACCTCTTATTCAACAATTACTAAAACTGCGAAGATCATACCGCTTTCTGCAAACTTCGAAAATGCAAAATTTTCATATCCCGGTAACTTTTTAACAGGCACACACTCATGAGCGAGCAAAAAAATGTGACCATTGATTCCGAAAAAATTCATTTGATTGCGATGCGAATTTTAGGAGCTAACTTTTTCATAGCTCCTGCACTCGTAGACACTCCTATTGGAGGTTACCGACTTGAGTATCAGGTTGATAATGGCTTGAATTTAGAAGAAAGAGCAATTCGAATAGTAATTGATGGTAAATTTCAGGCTGTTGATGAAAGTGACACGCCGATGGATGCCCGTTGCGAGTTGTCGGCAGAATTTATTTTTAACGTGGAGGACTTGAAACAATACATGGATGGAGTTGATAAAAACACAGGTATGAATTTGATGCATCCCTCGCTGGGTGCAACTGTTATGGGAATTGCTTTTTCCACCTTCCGTGGGATAGTGTTTACCCGCACGCAAGGAACTTTCAAGGACCCTCTTATCCTGCCTATAGTCAATCCACGTAAGTTTTTAGAGGATATAAATCGCCATTAATCCATTTCATAAACTAGCGTAAACCTAAAAAAGATAGCCCGGGATTTTCAAAACTCCATCCTTCAATCCCTTGATCCCCGTCCTCCCACACAAAAAAAAGATAGACCAACAAAAGCTGGGCTATCCTCACTATTATTCATCGCGGCATTAAAGCTGCGCCATATCTATTATTGGGTCGGTGCTACCTGCATAAGGTGCGGAGTAAGCCGCGCCCGGGCCGGTGGCTGGTATAGCCTCTGTGTTTTCAAGGGCATCATTAGCAAGCACAAAACGCAGCGTGGCAGTGTGGTCGAAGTACATGCCAAACTCTGCGCCGGGGCTGCTCGGGTTGTTGCCAAAGGTATACTCGGCGCCAGAGGTGCTCCAGCCGTTCTCAAGTGTATTATCGGTACACTTCCATATGTGCCCGGTGCCCGATGCATCGTGGCTCAGCAAGAACGGGTGCGAGTGCGCCCATGGTCCTGTGGGTCCGCAATTGAACCAGGCCAACCCCGTCACCACCTCGGAAGTCGGCAGTGGGAAGCTGCTGGTATAGTAGCCGGTCGACATGACCACCGTGCCACTCCAGTCTATTTCTATGAGGGCATCATTAGTGCGGTCGAGCGCCAGAAAGCGGGTACCTCCCGGCACCGCCGAGTAGTTGAAATCGAACTCCAGGTCGGACAGCGACGTTCCGCCGCCGCTAATGGTAAAGACCATGTTTGCATTATTAGGGTCGCCCACCGCAAATTTCCATACCTCCCATGTGCCGGGGCTGCTGGCGCTCTCATTGAGCACAAAGCAGGTGCTCGCGCTCATGTCGGTTGCTATACCGGTTACATTGTTCAGCGGCCTGCGTGTGGCACCGTTCCGAATGATGTTGTCGCCACCAAGGCTAGGCGTGGGCGTCAGCGGAAAACCACCGCCTGATACCCCGTGGAAGTACGGCGTGCCGGTGCCGGGATTAGGGCCTATGGCTACAAAGTTGCCCCCGGCAGTGGTCTTGTGCTGTAGCGTGCCGCTGGCTGCAGTAGCTGAGCCGCTGCAATGCTCAAATTGCATACTGGCCGAAGTGCTTGCCCGTACTGGCTTTTCAACATTTTTCTGGCAGGAGCTTACCGTTAATGCAGTGAGCGCTACCAATGCGATTTTCATCGTTACTTTCTTCATGGAAACAGTTTTTTTGTTGGTGAACAATAAAACAAATGTAATAGCAATTTTAACATGTAGTTATTAAAGCTGCAAATTTTATAATCCATTTGTTTAAATTATTTCTAGCAATGATTAGGATATAGGTAACCAAATAATTATGAATAGCAACTCCCTGGAATACCATTAATTAATGATTCGATGATATCTTCCCGGGAGAAAACGGCAGGCGGGGAAAGGACATTTTATTTATCAGTTTATGTCTTTTCAGCGGCATTCATGAACGCTTCGCTAAGTTGGGCAATGGCGCTGCCCGTCAAAAAAGGCTCTACGTTGTTATTGCACTGCTTTTTTTAGCTGGGTGGCGCTGGTATTTTCGCCTATCCGTCGCGAGCGTTCTTTCTTTTGATGGCCAAAAGAAAGAACCAAAGAAAAGGCCACTTTTGGGCAAACGCTCCGCTGCCCAAAAGGTAGCTCTACGCTGTTATCGCACCGCTTCTTTCAACTGGGTGGCGCTGGTTTTGCGTCTATCGCTTGCTACTATCAGGCGTTGAATCTAAGTCAACTTACGTGCTTCTATTAACCCTGGCCTCAGCAGTCTACGACGCAAAAATGCGCCATTAAAGGCTGGGCCTTGTTGCTGCTATCAGGCATCTTGTTCCTTCCTGACATTAGTTTTAGATATCTCAGTGTCTGCACTCATTGTCCTACTTTCTTCTTTTGCTTCGCCAAAAGAAATAGCAAAAAGAAAAGGGCATTTTGGGCGAATGGCTCCCCGTCCGAACGGAGTTCATCCGGGCGGGCCCCTGCCAAAAAGGCTTTACGCTGTTATTGCACTGCTTTTTTTAGCTGGGTGGCGCTGGTATTTTCGCCTATCCGTCGCGAGCGTTCTTTCTTTTGATGGCCAAAAGAAAGAACCAAAGAAAAGGCCACTTTTGGGCAAACGCTCCGCTGCCCAAAAGGTAGCTCTACGCTGTTATCGCACCGCTTCTTTCAACTGGGTGGCGCTGGTTTTGCGTCTATCGCTTGCTGCTATCAGGCATTGAATCTAAGTCAACTTACGTGCTTCTATTAACCCTGGCCTCAGCAGTCTACGACGCAAAAATGCGCCATTAAAGGCTGGGCCTTGTTGCTGCTATCAGGCATCTTGTTCCTTCCTGACATTAGTTTTAGATATCTCAGTGTCTGCACTCATTGTCCTACTTTCTTCTTTTGCTTCGCCAAAAGAAATAGCAAAAAGAAAAGGGCATTTTGGGCGAATGGCTCCCCGTCCGAACGGAGTTCATCCGGGCGGGCCCCTGCCAAAAAGGCTTTACGCTGTTATTGCACTGCTTTTTTTAGCTGGGTGGCGCTGGTATTTTCGCCTATCCGTCGCGAGCGTTCTTTCTTTTGATGGCCAAAAGAAAGAACCAAAGAAAAGGCCACTTTTGGGCAAACGCTCCGCTGCCCAAAAGGTAGCTCTACGCTGTTATCGCACCGCTTCTTTCAACTGGGTGGCGCTGGTTTTGCGTCTATCGCTTGCTGCTATCAGGCGTTGAATCTAAGTCAACTTACGTGCTTCTATTAATCCTAGCCTCAGCAGTCTACGACGCAAAAATGCGCCATTATGTGCTGGGCTTGGGGGGATGCTATCAGCTTGCATTAATCGCAAAGAATTAATGCCGAAGAATTGGGGCCAGTATAGGATTGTAAAAAGAGTTCACCTGAAAATATTTGTGAGAAAAGTTTTTAGCAAAAAAAATAGCCCCGAAGAATCGGGGCCGATTTTTTTTGACGGTTTGTAAAGACGGGCTTAGGTTTATTAAATGAAGGGTCTACGGGCTAAATGTTTTTGACAGGGTTTATAACTTCCTATGAAATGCAAAAGGTCCTCTGTACTCATTGACGAGTACCGAGGACCTTTCGTTAGGAAAAGGGTGAGAATTATTTTTCTGCCCGTTATAATGCGCCGAGGCGGGCTTTGATGTCGTAGAGGGTTTCGAGGCCGGGGGCGATATTGATAGTCATATTTTCGGCAACTATCCCTGTTCGCTCATCATAGTAAAACTCCCCATCCTTTGATATAAGTATGTACAATTTGTATTCGCTACCTACCAGAGCATTATAGGGTTTCGTGGTCCTAGTAAGTCCATGGCTGCTAAAATAGCCGCTGGCCTCCGCTGGCGGAGGAAACCATACGTTCGTTACCGTGTTAGTAGCTGGGCAGGTAATAAATCCTGCAATGAGATAATTCACAAACGTAGTACTATCGGGTAACACAATACTTAAAGTGCACGTTGTTGAACCGGTAGAAGGATGGTCACAATTTACCCAGTCAAAATCTGTACAACTGTCAAAAATATAATAAACCCCTGCATATGTATAGGTTCCCGGACCAACGCCAACGATAGTTGTAGTAATCGGGGCAGCTGTGTCAGAACTCGTTCCACTCGATGTTGTGCCTATCCCATTCGCACCAGATACCCATGTGGTTACGGAGTCGGCATTGTTTCTGTTTCCATAATACAACTCCATGGGCGAAGATGAAGGCGAGGTCTGCTTGAAACGGATGCTGTATACATTCGCAAATACTTTTACACCGTTATTTGCAGTCGCGGTGATGTTTACCTGTCCGCCGCTTTGCAAGGGCTGGCCATCATTTGTGGTAGTGGTCGCACGGTTGGCAATCATCTCACCCGGCTTGTACATTTCTACAAGGTCTATGTTGATGGTGCCGCTGGTGATGATGTTGCCGGCGGCGTCTTTAAATGAGTTGGGATAGAAGCGTATGATGGTGCTGTCTTTGCCTATGATGGTTTGGTCTTGTCCGGCGGTGACTTTGTAGGTGGTTGGTGTGGTTTTCAGCCTGTCGTACATCAGCGAGTAATTGGACGTGGCAGGGGTGGACGTCTCATTTTTCCTGCACGATACAATTGCAATACCTGATGCTATGCATCCAAGTGTGGCGAGTAGGATTATTCGTTTCATAAAACGGAGGTTGGGGGTGAAAGATTAAAATTACTTTGATCAGCCATAGTGTGCAATAGGTATAAATACCCATTTTTACCTGCATACGGTCGCCGGTATGTGTGTTTGATGGCAGATAAATATGCGTTTCGGTTAATAGACAATGCCCGGGGGAAAAGGGTTGGCTGTATAGAGTAATAAAAGTCCATTCCTTTTATTTCCCTCATCTTTGCAGTATGTCTTACAAGAAGATATTGCCGGAGGATATTGCTTTTTTCAGGGAGGCTATAGGGCCGAAACATGTGCTGACGGATGATGAGCACCTGGAGCGGTGCGCCAGTGACCAGACGGAGGACCTGCGCTATATGCCGGAGGTGGTGCTGCAGCCGGGTAGTACGGGCGATGTGAGCCGGGTAATGAAGTATTGCAGCGAGCACAGGATACCGGTGACCCCGCGCGGAGCAGGCACGGGCCTTAGCGGCGGCGCGCTGCCAGTGCATGGCGGCGTATCGCTGGACATGAAGCGGTTCAATAAGATACTGAATGTGGATAAGCGCAACTTCCAGGTGACTACGGAGCCGGGGGTGATAACGCAGGAACTGCAGGAGCACCTGAAGGCGGAAGGCCTGTTTTACCCGCCCGACCCGGCGAGCAAAGGATCGTGCTTTATAGGCGGCAATGTATCTGAAAACTCAGGCGGGCCGCGCGCTGTGAAGTATGGCGTGGTGAAGGACTATGTGCTGAACCTGGAGGTGGTGCTGCCGAATGGCGACATAATGTGGACGGGGGCTAATGTGCTGAAGAACTCCACAGGCTACAATATAACACAGCTGGTGGTGGGGAGCGAGGGCACCTTGGCTATCATTACCAAAATAGTATTGCGGCTGATACCGCCGGTGAAGCACGACCTGCTGATGCTGGTGCCCTTTCGCTCAGCTATACAGGCGTGCGAGGCTGTGAATGCCATTTTTATGGCGGGGTACACACCATCTGCGCTGGAGTTTATGGAGCGCGATGCTATAGAATGGTCGATGCGCTATGTGCAGTCGGTGGGAATAAACCTGCCGGCCGATATAGCTGCCCACCTGCTGATAGAGGTGGACGGCAACGAGCTGGAGCAGCTGTATAAAGATGCGGAGGCGATATCGGCCATAGTGGCGGCCTATGATATAGATGAGGTGCTGTTTGCAGACAGCCATGAGCAGAAGCAAATGCTGTGGACCCTGCGGCGTAAAGTGGGTGAGGCGGTAAAGAGCAATTCGATATACAAAGAAGAAGATACGGTGGTGCCGCGGGCAGAGCTGCCTGAGCTGCTGAAGATAATTAAAGACCTGGGCAGGGAATATGGCTTTCACTCGGTATGCTACGGGCATGCGGGCGATGGCAACCTGCATGTGAACATTGTAAAGGCAGACATGAGCGATGAAGACTGGAAGTATAAGCTACCCATTGGCATTCGCAAGCTGTTTACCGAGGTAGTGCGCATGGGTGGCACCATATCGGGCGAGCATGGCATAGGGCTGGTGCAGCAGGAGTATATGGACGTGGCCTTCAGCCACGCACACATGACGCTGATGCGCGAGATAAAAAAGGTTTTTGACCCGGCTGGTATATTGAATCCCGGCAAAATCTTAATGAATGCCTAAAAAACGGCGGAAATGTGCCTGCACATATATTTTTGTTAACTTCGTATAGAAATCCGGTGAACATGAGGAATTTAATAATTGCGGTGCTGCTGTGCATTGGTGTAGCCACCTCTGCTACAGCGCAAGAAGTATATAAGAGCTCGGGCAAGAAAACGTATAGCAAAAAGAAGAAAACGGGCTATGATCCTGATAAGCTGATAATAGGTGGCGGGCTCAATGCGGGCTTTGGCACCGGCTATACCAATGTGGGTATATCGCCCATAGTTGGCTACCGCATCACCAAAGATTTTTCGGCAGGAGTGGGGGTAGGTTACCAATACTTCAGGCAGTTCCTGTTTGAAGACCAGGGAAAGAAATGGTTCCAGTCTTACAATATTATTTATCCTAATGTGTGGGCGCGCTACTTTGTGTATCGCAATATTTTCTTTGACGCCACCTATGAGCAGGATTTCATCACGCTTAAGCGGCCGGGAGTAAACTATACTACCGGCGCATGGGAAATGAAGAAGACCGCTGTTGCTAATCCATGCCTGCTGCTGGGCGTAGGCGTGAAGCAGCCTATAGGCGGCAGGGTGTCATTCCTGGCAGAGATCATGTATGATGTGCTGCAAAATGATTACAGCCCTTATTACGGCATGCCGGTATTGAGATTTAGTATCGTTGCCGGCATTTAATACGGAATATTGTACTTTCAGGCTTTGCTATCTTTTTAGCGAAGTCTTTTTGTTTTAGTTTATGAGCTCAGCGATACTGCTTTCCATTATCCTTATTTATTTTTCGGTATTGCTTGGGATCGCGTTCTACACTTCCCGCCATTCCAATAACGAATCGTTTTTCATAGGCAACCGCAACAGCAAGTGGTGGCTGGTGGCTTTCGGCATGATAGGTACCTCGTTATCGGGGATGACCTTCATTTCCGTGCCCGGTACTGTGGGGCGCATGGGGTTCGACTACTTCCAGGTGGTAATAGGTTACTGGCTGGGCTACTTTGTAGTGGCCTTTGTGCTGCTGCCGCTGTACTATAAGCTGCGGCTCACATCCATATATACCTACCTTGATGGCAGGCTGGGGACCACATCTTATAAAACAGGGGCGCTATTCTTTATCCTCTCGCGCACGCTGGGGGCTACCCTGCGGCTCTACCTGGTGATAAAGGTGCTGGAGAAATTTGTGCTGGCAGATATGGGTATCTCGTTCGAGCTTACTTCAGTTGTGATCCTGGGGCTAATTCTATTGTATACTTTTCGGGGTGGAGTGAAGACCATAGTGTGGACCGATACGCTGCAAACCACCTTTATGCTGCTGGCGCTGATCATTTGCGTGGGTTTTATTATGAGCGCGCTGCACTTTGATGTGAGTGGGGCATGGAGTGCTATGAAGCAGCAGGGGTATACTAAGCTGCTGCAAACCGACCCTAACCATCCCGGGTTCTTCCTGAAGCAGGTGGTAGGCGGCGCGTTCATCACCATAGCCATGACCGGCCTTGACCAGGAGATGATGCAGAAAAACATAAGCGTGAGCAACCTGAAGGACTCGCAGAAAAACATGCTTACCATGAGCTTCCTGCAAGTGCTGGTGGTATTTATATTCCTTTCGCTGGGTGGGTTGCTGTATCTCTACGGCATCAGTAAAGGTGGCGCATTCCAAACCGTGCTGGTTGATGGTAAGGACCAAATACAGTTCATACTCGATAATAAGAGCATTGCCGGTGATGATATTTTCCCGGTGCTGGCATTCCAGTATATGCCGCCCTTTATCAGTATTATCTTTATCATAGGCCTGATATCCGCGTTGTTCCCGAGTGCCGATGGTGCGCTAACCGCACTTACCTCCTCATTTTGCATAGATATACTGGGCATCAGGCGCCGTACCGACCTTGATGAGAACCGCCAGAAAAAGATACGCCTTATCGTACACAATGTATTTGCCCTCATCTTCCTGGTATGTGTATTCGTATTTCGCTATATAGATAATGGGTCGCTGATACAGACCTTGCTGGTAGTGGCCGGGTATACCTACGGGCCGTTACTGGCGCTGTTTGCTTTCGGCATACTGACTAGGCGGTCTGTGAGCAATGCGCTGGTGCCCGTGGTGTGCATAGCAGCGCCCGTATTCTGCTACTTTTTGAAGCAAAACGACGCTAGCTGGCTGCACGGATACCGGATAGGCACCGAATTGCTTATCATTAACGCAGCACTTACATTTTTACTCTTATTTTTATTCTCTAAAAAAGGCAGCGTTCCGGTAACAGCTGTGGCCTAAGATGAAAGAACAACTGACGAAACTAAAAATGCGCGACTGGACGGAGACAAGGGCTCACTCCAGCTGGCAGATATTTAAGATAATGGCCGAGTTTGTGCAGGGCTTTGAGACCCTGGCGAAGATAGGCCCGTGTATATCCATATTCGGATCGGCGCGTACGCAGCCGGGGCATAAGTACTATGAGCTTGCCGTGGAGGTAGCCAGGCGGCTGGCGGAGCATGGCTTCGGCATCATATCGGGCGGTGGGCCAGGGATAATGGAAGCTGCCAACAAGGGAGCCAGCATGGCCTCAGGCCGCTCTGTGGGACTGAACATAGCACTGCCCTTCGAGCAGTCGAGCAACGCTTTCATTGACAGGGGCACTTCTATCAACTTTGATTACTTCTTTGTGCGTAAGGTCATGTTCACCAAGTACTCGCAGGGCTTTATAATGATGCCGGGCGGATGGGGCACTATGGATGAATTCTTTGAGGTAGCAACGCTGATACAGACACGTAAATTCACGCAAACGCCTATGATATGCATGGGGTCTGCCTACTGGAACGGCCTGTTTGGCTGGATGCGCGAAACTATGCTGGAAGGTGAAGGGAATATAAGTCCCGGCGACCTGGAAATGATAAAAATATTTGATACAGCAGATGAGGTCGTGGCATACATAAGTGAATTTTACACTCACAACAAGCTACAGCCCAACTTCTAAAAACGACTTCAAATTGATTGTCCCGCGTCGGTGAGGCGCGGGCATTTTTGTATACGACTTATGACCAAAATACTACTGTCTAAGCAGCTGGAAGACTATGCAGCGCGGTACACCACGCCGGAGCTGGCGTGCCTGGCCCGGCTGAACCGGGAGACCAATGTAAAGCGTGGCGATGCGATAATGCTCTCCGGCCATATGCAGGGTGCGCTGCTGCAGATGCTGTCGCATATGATACGGCCCAAATGCATACTGGAGATAGGCACATTCACCGGCTACTCGGCAATATGCCTGGCGCAGGGGCTGCAGCAGGGTGGTATACTGCATACTATAGAAATAGATGAGGAACTGCATGACATAGGAGCAAAATATATAGCTGAAGCCGGGCTGGCAGACAAGATAATGCAGCATACGGGCAAGGCGGCAGAGATAATACCGGGCATAGCGGATTCGTTTGACCTTGTGTTCATAGATGCAGATAAGTCAGGATACAGCACCTATTACGACCTTGTATTCCCTAAAGTGCCGGTGGGTGGATTTATAATAGCGGATAATGTGCTATACGAGGGAGATGTGATATTGCCGGAAGAAGAGCAGGGTAAGAATGCCCTGGCGATGCACCGCTACAACCAGAAAATAACCACCGATAACCGTGTGGAGCACGTGCTGATGCCCCTGCGGGATGGGCTGATGGTGGTGCGGAAAGTAATGGATTAATGCTTAATATGCTCACTACCTGTGGATTATTGCTGTTTTTTTACCGAAGTTTAACAGGAAAAGCGATAATTGTAATGTATTTTTGTCCGGAACCCACAGCATTTCGTTAACAAAAATGAGTACAGATGAAGGGAAAATTACTTTTTTCCGTAGCAATGCTGCTGCTGACAGCCACGGCTGCCCGCTCGCAGGAGGGCTATAATGAGCGGGCGAGAAAATATGTAGCGCAATACTATCCAATGGCTATGGGGGAACAAAAGCGGTCGGGCATACCGGCGGCTATAACCCTGGCGCAAGGTATACTGGAAACCGAGGCCGGTGCAAGTGAGCTGATGGTGGAAGCCAACAACCACTTTGGCATCAAGTGCAAGAACGACTGGCAGGGTGAAACCTTTACCCACACCGACGATGCGCCTGATGAATGCTTTAAGAAGTATAAATCGGCAGAGGAATCTTTTGCGGACCACTCGCTGCACCTGAAGCGCAATCCACGATATAACCCACTGTTCTCCATACCGGTTGAAAACTATACGGGCTGGGCTAACGGGCTTAAGAAATGTGGCTATGCTACCAATCCGCAGTACGGTCAGCGGCTTGCTAAGATCGTTGAGGAGTTCAGGCTGCAGGAGTACACCCTGGCGGCACTTAATAATAAAGAGATAGCTATACCTGTAGAAGAGCCAACAGCCATAGCTAAAACATCGGCTGAGCCGGTGATACGTGAGAGCACTGGTATTGCCGAGCCGGTACAGGCCAAATACATAATGCCCGCACCTGCTAAGGCAGTTGCTGCGGTGGCAAAGGATACCGTGAAAAAGGCTGAGCCTGCGGCTGTGACAGCAGCAGTGGTCACTCCTGCTCCCGTGCCCCATATAGCTTTCGTGCAGCGGCCAGGGTCGAAGATCATTGTGCATTCCGGAGGCGACGATACTACAAAGGCAGCAGAAGTGAGCGATAGCCTGTTTGAAGACTATGATGAGGAGGCGACAACCTCTATTAAAAAGATAGCAGACAGCGCCCGCAGCTTTATAATGCGGGAAACGCAAAATACCTACTATGCTGCGGCACCACCTGTGGACAGCAGCAAGGTTGTGACCATTAACGGGCTTAAAGCTTTCCCGGCAAAGAAGGGAGAGAGCCTGCTGAAGTATGCGGTGCAGTATAAAGTACGTTACCCGCTGCTGCTGGAGATGAATGACCTTAGTGATGCGCCATTGCCATTTGACTGCTATGTATACCTGCAGCGCAAGCTGGCGACAGGTGCGCATGATAAGCATACTATGAAGGATGGTGAGAACCTGCTGATGGTAGCGCAGGCGGAGGGCATACAGCTGAAAAAGCTGATGCTGCTGAACCACCTGAACCCTAAAGATGAGCCGGTGGCCGGTGCTGTGCTGGACCTGCAAAATCCTGCGGCGGAGAAACCCGCAGTGAAAGTAGCGGTGATAGCAGCGCACAAAGGCAACGCTATAACAACTGAAGACAGCGGCAAGGGCAACTACATAACCCTGCGCAAGCCGGGTGCTAAGATACAGCCTGCAGATACGGTGAAAGCACCAGCGAAAACAGCTATAGCAGCCGCTACGAAGACGAAACCCGAGAACCGTATTAAAGTCGCTATCACCAAGGCAAAGACCCCTGATACGCTGAAGGCGGCACCCACCACTAACCCGGACAATGTAGTGGCTACGAGCGTAGTAACAACCGAGCCAATAGATACTGCCGAGCCCACAGGCCCATACATAGTATACCTGAGCGGCGACAAAACAGACGTGCTTACCAATAAGTCGATGCAATGGATGGCGCAGGATGCGGAAAAACCTAAGCCTGCACCGAAGAATGCAAATCCGGGTATAGCTGCGCTGGCATCACTGAAGTCTGAGTTGGATAAAGTAGTGTATGCGGATAATACAAGGCTGCTGGCTGCAAGGCCGGAAGCGCCACGTGCTGCTGCGCGCTACTATACGGTGAAGAAGGGCGAAACAGCCACGGCTATAGCCCGAAAGAACAATATAACGCTAAGTGAGCTGCTGAAATGGAACCATATCTCTGCCGATGAAATAAAGGCGGGGCAAGACCTGAAAATTTCGGAATAGCTTCCTGCGGCATTTTTCATTATCCACAATGACCCCGATACAGATACACGACAAGCAGTTCAGGCCTTTTATAACGGCTGATAAGATACAGCAGCGCATAGCGGAAGTGGCTGCGACGATCAGTGCAGAGTATGAGGGAAAGAAGCCACTTATAATAGGGGTCCTCAATGGATCGTTCATATTTGCTGCCGACCTGTTCCGGGCGCTGAGCATTGATGCGGAGATATCTTTTATAAAGCTGGCATCTTACAAAGGCACCTCATCGACAGGCAATGTGGTAACAGCGATAGGTATGGAAGAGCAGCTGACTGACCGGCATGTGATCATAGTAGAAGACATTATTGATACCGGCAGAACGCTGCACGCTTTTATGCCCGAGATATATAACCGCCAGCCGGCGTCGGTGAAGATAGCTTCATTTCTTACCAAGCCTGAGGCACTGCTGCACAATATAAAGGCGGATTTTATCGCGTTTGAGATAGAGAATAAATTCGTGGTGGGGTACGGGCTCGACTACGACGGGCTGGGACGGAATCTGAAGGAGCTGTATATACTGAGCGAGTAGGCGATGGTGCTCAGGGTAAATGCATGGCTGTTAATAGAACATACGATCCCTTCGGCATCGGCCGCATAGTAACTGGTTTTTCTATAAACATTTGATGCCTTCGGCATCGCTGCCTGAGTTGGACATTCACACCTGATTTTAGTTCAACCCTCCGGGTTGATATTGGTATTCGTTCTACCCCCGGGGTTCGCCGGGGGGCTATTGAATAGCCCCTCCCAGCCTCCCCCAAGGGGAGGAGGTGTAGCGTGGGGTAGGTACAGGGGCCATTCTCTCAAGATTTTTTTGCTGCCTGCTTCGCCTTGCAGTGCTTACTTTTGTCCCTCGCACTACTATTCATACCATGAAGCCAGAACCAGGGCAAAAAGCACCGGCCTTTACCGCTACCGACCAGGACGGCAAGACACATTCATTAAAGGACTACAAAGGCAAAAAGGTGGTGCTGTTCTTCTATCCGCAGGATGACACGGAAACGTGTACTAAAGAGGCATGCAACCTGCGCGACAACTACCATGAGCTTACACAGCGCGACATAGTGGTGCTGGGTGTAAGTCCCGACGATGAGAAGAGCCACAAGAAATTTGAGAAGAAGTACAGCCTGCCCTTCACACTCCTCGCCGATACGAACCAGAAGATACTAAAGGCTTATGGCGTGTGGGATTGGAAGACCTTTATGGGCAGGACCTATATAGGCGTACACCGTACTACCTTCCTGATCAATGAAAAAGGAAAAGTGGACCATGTGATAGAGAAGGTGGTGAGCAAAACGCACGCTGAGCAAATACTGGAGACGTGGGGATTGAAGTGAGGGAAAAGCCTAACATATAACTGCGATATGACTGCGTGTGCTTCGTGCTTTCACAAAAAATTACGAAGCTGGTATTATTTTCCTACAGTATTAATCTGTAAACTTGTATAAACAAAATAACCAATGACCGATCCTGTATCGCAACCTGCTGCAATTGACTCTGTACAAGCCATAGGGCAACTGGTGGAGCATATAGAAAAAGTGATCAGGGGCAAACGCAGCCAGATAGAGGCCGTGATAACGTGCCTGCTGGCGGGTGGCCATATATTGATGGAGGATAATCCCGGCACCGGTAAAACTGTGCTGGCGCGCACACTGTCGCAATGCATCAGTGGTACACGCGAGGGGGAGCACGTAGTATTTAAGCGCATACAGTTCACCCCGGATCTGCTGCCAATGGACCTTATAGGGTCGCACATATTTGATGATGCAAACAAAGAGTTCATCTTTAAAAAAGGGCCGCTGTTTTGCAATGTGCTGCTTGCAGATGAGATCAACCGCGCATCGCCCAAAGTGCAGAGCGCACTGCTGGAAGCAATGGCAGAGCACCAGGTAACAGTAGGCGATACGACACTGCTATTGGAGCGCATGTTCTTTACCATTGCCACCCAGAACCCGGTGGAGATGGAAGGCACGTACCCGCTGCCCGCAGCACAGCTCGACCGCTTCTATATGAAGATACAGTTCGGCTACGTGAGCGAGGAGACCGAGCTGAACATATACCGTGATTACCTGGATATTGCTAAGAACCTTGTGAACCTGGAGCAGGTGATGAGCCTGCAGGATATACTGGCGCTGCAGGCGATGGCAGGTGAGATATTTGTGCACGACGAGCTAGTGAGAGCAGTGAGCAATATAGTGCGGCAGACGCGCGAGCATCAGGATATATCGCTGGGGGCATCTACCCGAAGTGGCATCGCCTTCCTCAAATGCCTGCGTGCGTATGCGCTGGTAAAGGGCCGCACTTATGTGATAGAGGATGACGTAAAAGACATAGCACGCACAGTGCTGGAGCACCGCCTGATATACCGCAATAAAGAAGGGAAGCTGAAAGCACTGGACAGCATTGTAAATAAAGAAACTGAACGGCTTGCGAAACTAAAACTGTATGCTTAGTAACGATGACAAAATAAGATACGCCATCTTACTCGTTCTTTTCCATTTTTACTTCGTGGTAAAAGTCCTTAAATAATTCATTATTCGCGGATTTTACGCCTCGTAAAAAAGAAAAATAACTTCGCAATATGCCATATCTTAGTTTGTCAACGTTACTTAGCCTGTCGCGAATTGTATTCACCACTACATTTTTACTGGCTTTACTGCTAAGCGTTGCAGGCTTTTCGCAAAGCTCAGCAGGAGGCTCGCAGCCGTTGCCGCCGCAGCTGATGCCCCCGCACCCGCCCTCGAAGATGGGTGAGCGGTATTACAATATTGATGCAAAGCGGGGGGGCTCCAATATATTCAGCGAAGATGCCTTGCCTCGCTCGCGCGAGTTTAAAAGAACTGACAGCACCTACTATGTGGGCTGGATGTATGAGGGCGTGTATAAGTATGACCACTCGGCCGACTACGTTGGCTTTAAGAATGCGGCCGCCCCCCTGGAGCGTGCGCTGAGCCTTATGGAGCGCGACTACGCAAAAGCGCTTGCCACACGCACGGATAATATACTGACACTATACCCCATACGCATACTGCAGCCCGACTATACGCTGATAGCCTACTACCTGATGCAGTGCTACAGCAATACCGATCAGCCCGACAAAGTATATGCCCTGCTGCGCCGCACGCTCAAATGGAAGTTCCAGATGAGCTACTATATGGACACGTATAACTACCTGGCGTGGACCATACACCGCAACCGCTTTTACACCAGCGCGAAGTACCCTTTCCTCAAAAATTCTATAGTAGAGAATGAAAAGCTGGCGAACAGGTACCTGGATACCAGCCTGATGGTGATACAGCGCAACAAGTATCTGAATGAGCCGCTGGCGCAGTACTTTCCGGGGTGGGAAGACAGGGAAAAAATGGGCGTATACCACTACAAGAATATACTGCATAGCTACTCATTCAATATAGACTCTGCGAACCACTATTTTGAGCTGATGCGCAAAGGCGGCAGGTTGCCGCACAACAACTATGCTAACTTCAAACTAGTGTGCGGCGACTTTAAGACAGCAGAGGAAGAATACAAGATAGCATCTACGCAAGACGCGGGCGACAAGCGCCTGCAGGAGTGGGCCTACTATAGCACCATACTGGATATTTACAAGGCAAAGCCTAAGACGGGTGCGGAGATGGCCCGTGCCATGATAAAAGGCAACGGCACTACGCCGGGCTACGGCTGGTATAACATAGCGCTGGCGCGCACTATGCTGTATGACGGGCAGGTAAGCGAGAGCAAGCGCTATGCGGATAAGGCAGCTGAATTTAAAGAATTGCATATTGGCACCACACTGGGGCAAAGCCACTACGACTTCAGCATACAACTATTGAAGCTGATACAGAAAGAGCAGGAGTGGCAGATGGAAAAATTTGAGCACCGCAATTGGTGGTACAATCCACAGGTGCTGCTGGGCATGTCGCAGAAGCTGAGCGAGAAATACCTGCAGCAGTTTCTTATCATCAACCAATTTGCGCAGAACCCCGAGCGTGACCGGGTAATTTACAAGCTGTTCTCTACCGAAAGCACCGTATCGTGGGATGAGATATGGTACCTGGTACACGACTTCAGCACGCGTTATTTTGTTGCGCGTTTTGAGCAAGAGGCGCGGACAGACAACCGAAAATATATCCGCAAGTACTTTGAATATTTTACAGCACGGCTGAAGATGCAGCAGGGAAAGTATGCGGAGGGAAAGAAAATACTGGACAAGCTGATCACCGATCCGAATGTAGACGAGGCGTATGAGAAGCTGTTTATAGCCCGTATATACCAGGCGCAGGCGGAGTGTGCCAGGGAGCGCAAAAGCGAGGGTGAGCAGGCAGACTGGCTATACCGGATGTATGTGCTGTACCCGCAGCTGGTGCCCTTTGCCGAGATGCCCATGAATATGCGGCTGCATGTAAGCGGGGCTGTGAACAAAGATGTGGAGAGCCGCCTGAAGGCATTTAATGTGAACTGGGTAACAAATAGCAGTGTGCCCGCACCTGATGTGTATATTATATTTGACGGGAAGGGGGGTAAGAAAAATATCTCTTACTATGTGCTCGACCGCTCCGGCAACTATATAGTGCAGAAGCAGGGCTTTGCGTGGCAGAAGCCCGAGGAAGCGGCCAAGATGCTTGCCTATAGGCTGTTTAACGTAGGTGGGCGTGGCGAGGGGCTGGAGGGCAACAGCAATGTACAGTAGATCCTTCCTCAGGGCAGTATTTATATCTTTTCCAATATTTATAGCATCCCTCATGTGTAGCTATTTTGATTTCCAGAGGGATGCGAGAGCTGGCATGATTTTAATGTAATCTAACGCTTGTGCTTATTGTAAGCCGGGCCTTTTATACAAATAATTAAAGCACATTAAAAAAATATCATTGGGCGGATGATACTAATAGTTGACGACAGGTCCGAAAATATTTTCGCGCTAAGGCGAACCCTTGAGGTCAACGGTTTTGACGTGGATTCTGCGGAGTCGGGGGAGGAGGCATTAAAGAAGATACTCAAGACTACTTACTCACTTATTATCCTCGACGTGCAAATGCCGGGGATGGATGGCTTTGAGGTAGCAGAGGCAATATCGGGCTACAGCAAGGCGCGCGATATTCCTATTATCTTTCTTTCTGCGGTAAACACCGACAAGAGATTCATAACAAAAGGCTATAAGTCGGGCGGCATCGACTATGTGACTAAGCCTGTGGATCCGGATGTGTTCATTCTCAAAGTGAAAACCCTGCACCGGATACATGAGCAGAACCGGGAGCTAAATGATGTGCGCCTGTCATTGCTGGAAGAAATAGATACCCGCAAAAAGGCGGAGCGGCAGCTGCAGGTGCGCATGCAGGAATTGCGGTCGATACTTGAAGCCTTGCCACAGATAGCATTTACGATGGCGCCAACGGGCGAGATAGAATTTGCGAACCAGCATTGGTTCGTTTACTCAGAGGAAATCACCAGGCTTCCTGTTTTTCATCCTGATGACCAGGGCACCGGTAAGAGCTTGTTTGAAACGCTGGGCAATGGAGAGCCGCTGATGAGTGAGGTGCGGATAAAGAACCTGATAACGGGGACCTACAGGTATCACCTGCTGCGTATAATACCGGTAAAGCAGGAGGGCAAAATAGCCAAGTGGGTAGGCACCTTTACGGATATCGATGAGCAAAAGCGGGCGAACGAAGTGCTGGAGGCCAAGGTGCGGGCCCGAACAGAAGAGCTGCAAAAAAAGAACGAGGAGCTGGAGACCAGCAACCATGAGCTGCAGCAGTTTGCCTCGGTAGCATCGCACGACCTGAAGGAGCCGCTGCGGAAGATACAGGTGTTTAGCTCTATAATAAAAGACCGCCACCTGGAAGACAGTGAGGAAGCAAGAAGTAAAATAAGCAGGGTGATAGAGGCAGCGCAGCGGATGAATGGCCTTATCAACGACCTGCTCGACTACTCGAGGCTCTCAATTAAGCTGCTGTTCAAGAAGACGAACATAAGGCATATCATTGGGGATATAGAGCGCGACCTTGAATTTTCTATTCACGAGAAGAATGCTGTTATCAATGTTGCGGAGATGCCTGTTATCGATGCTATTCCCGGGCAGGTAAGGCAGGTATTCCAAAACCTGATCAGCAACTCCCTTAAATTCTCCAAAGCCGGCGAGCCGCCGGTGATCAATATAAGCTCTGAGCTATTTGAGGAAGACAGCATTGCGCATTGCCGCATCATAGTTTCTGACAATGGTATTGGCTTCAACGAGAAGTACCTGGGTAAGATATTCACGATATTCCAACGGCTCAACGATCAGCAGGCATATGCAGGCACAGGGATAGGGCTGGCGATCGTGAAGAAAATAGTAGAGAAGCATAATGGCTCCATCACCGCCCGCAGCCGGGAGGAGGAAGGGGCAACATTTATCATTACACTACCGGTGGTGCAGGCCAGCATGGCGGGTGCAGAAACAGATCAACACACAATAATCAAATAAATGGAGCAGAAAACAAACGCCTCATCTATAACGCGGCAGCTGCAGGCAGTATTTGCTGTGTCGATAGTGATACTGCTGATAAGCTCGGTAGCATCGCTGTATACCAACAACAGGCTTATTCAATCGTCGCAGTGGGTGAACCATACCAATGAGGTGCTGCTGAACACAGAGAATCTCATCTCTTCTGTAAAAGATGCCGAAACCGGCCAGCGGGGTTTTATCATTACAAACGACAAGAATTTTCTGCAGCCTTACAATGGAGGCTATGAGAAGACGATAGGTATATTGGATCATTTAAAGCAGCTATCTGCCGATAACCCATTTCAGCAAGCTAAGCTGGACACTGCAAGGCGGCTGATAACAGAACGATACCAGCAGATGCAGCGTGTGATAGACATAAGCTTGCGGGCGAGTGTAGCGCAACGCTCGACCTTGTTCCTGGACAGCTATGCCGAGATGGCACGCGGCAAAAAGCTCATGGACGACCTGCGTGCAGCTGTGGAAGAGATAAAGGCCGAAGAAAGAAGGTTACTTGCAAAGCGCGTAGGGGAGCAGGAGACATACATAACCTATACGCCGGTAATGGTGGGGCTGGCCGCGCTGCTTTCTATCATCATTACGCTGCTGGCCTACTTCCGGATTAAAGCCGACCTTGATGCGCGTGTGCGGAAGCAGAAAGAGGATGAGCTGATATATGCCGAGACCAATCGCCGCATCAATGCCATGGAGCAGGTGACGGGCATGATAGCAGCAGGCGACTACTCAGTGAGAAGCGCAGACAGCGCTAAAGACGACCTGGGCCGCATATCCGCGGCGCTTAATTCGATGGTCGTATCGCTCGAAGTCAACTTTAATGCATTGCAGCAGAAGGACTGGCTACAAACAGGTGCAGTGAAAATTAGTGATGCGATAAGAGGTGAGCGTTTCGTAAAAAATGTAGCGGAGAAAGTGGTAGCAAGCATAGCTGCTCATATGAGTGCGCATGTAGGCACCCTGTACATAGCGGATAAAGATCTAAATCTGAAGCTATACGGCACATACGCAGCGCAGGCGGCACCCGCTGAGCTTCCGGCAGGCACGGGGCTGATGGGCCAGGCAGTGAAGAGCAAAGATATTTTTGTGTCTGACAAGCTGCCGGAGGGGTACCTGAAAGTGGGCTCGTCTATAGGCAGCACGCCTGCATCCTATGCCATTATAATGCCGGTTATGTTCAATCATAGTGTGGTAGGGGTAATGGAGCTGGGCATGCTGCACAAGCCTACCGATATCGAGGTTGCTTTTTTGAAGGAGAATGCTGAAAATATAGGCATCAGCATACACGCGGCGATCAACTACGAAAAAATGCAGGACCTGCTGGAAGAAACGCAGGCGCAATCTGAAGAGCTGCAAAGCCAGCACAGCGAGCTGGAGAATATAAACGCAGAGCTGGAAGTGCAGACTGAAAAGCTACAGGCATCAGAAGAAGAGCTGCGGGTGCAGCAGGAAGAGCTGCAGCAGGCGAACAGCGAACTGGAAGAACGATCGCGACTGCTGGAAGAAAAGAACCAGCAGATACATGAAAGGAACATAGAGGTGCAGCGCAAGGCCGAGGAACTGGAGGTGAGCACTAAATACAAGTCGGAATTCCTGGCTAATATGTCGCACGAGCTGCGCACACCGCTGAACTCCATATTGCTGCTGAGCAGGCTGCTATCTGAGAACACGGAGACCAACCTGAATGAAGAGCAGGTGGAATATGCAAAAGTGATCAACGGATCGGGCAACGGGCTGCTGTCGCTGATAGATGAGATACTGGACCTCTCTAAAATAGAAGCCGGGAAGATGGAGCTAGAATACCAGCAAGTGCCCCTTGCCGAGATAGCAGATGATATGCGCATGCTGTTTGCCCCGGTAGCCAAAGAAAAGGGGCTGGAGTTTTCGGTATCGGCCGATGCATCGCTGACAGAAGTAGAGACCGACAAAATGCGCCTGGAGCAGGTGATCAAAAATCTTATCTCTAATGCGCTTAAGTTTACCAGGGAGGGCAGCGTACACCTCAGCATCTCCAAAGACAAGCGCCGCGCGGGCTTTGTAGCCTTCGAGGTGATTGATACCGGCATAGGTATAGCAGCAGATAAGCAGAAGCTCATCTTCGAAGCCTTTCAGCAGGCCGATGGCTCTACACGCCGCAAGTATGGTGGCACGGGTCTGGGCTTGTCTATAAGCAAGGAGCTGGCAAGGCTGCTCAATGGCGACCTGTATGTGAAGAGTGAGGCTGATAAGGGGAGCACATTTACCGTTACCGTACCTATAGTGCGCACAGAGCAGATACTGCATGAAGATGACGCAGAGGAGGAAGTGCAGGTGGCGGAAGAAATAGCACCGGTGCCTGTTGCCGATGGGAGTGAATACAGGGCATTGAATATTCCCGAGAATATTCCTGATGACCGGGCAACCATAAAGAAGGGTGATAAAATAATTCTCATAGTAGAGGATGATGTGAACTTTGCCAAATCGCTGGCCCAGTTCACAAGGCAGAAAGGCTATAAATGCATCATCTCTGTAAGAGGAGACGAGGGCGTAGAGCTGGCCAGGAACTACCTGCCGATAGGGGTGCTGCTGGATATAACCCTGCCTGTAAAAAGCGGTTGGGAGGTGATGGAAGAGCTGAAGGCCGATCCGCATACCCGGCATATACCCGTACACATTATGTCATCGCACTCGGTGAAGAAGGAGAGCCTGATGAAGGGGGCGATCAACTTTATCAATAAGCCGGTGGCCATAGACCAGATGCACGAGATATTCTCGAAGCTGGAGCATGTGCTGAGCCGGGCCAACAACACCAAGGTGCTGATAGTGGAAGAGAACCCCAGGCATGCCAAGGCCCTCTCTTACTTCCTGGAGACATTCAACATCAATTCTGATATCAAAAACACTGTAAATGAAAGTATAGAAGCACTGAAAAATGACGCTGACTGTGTGATACTGGACATGGGCGTACCGGACACTAATGCCTACAACACGCTGGACAAAATAAAGAAAACGCCCGGCCTGGAGAACCTGCCTATAATAGTATTTACAGGCAAGAGCCTGTCTATGGCCGAGGAAGGGCGTATAAAGCAATACGCGGACTCAATAGTGGTAAAAACAGCACACTCTTACCAGCGTATACTTGATGAGGTGTCGCTCTTTTTGCATGTGGTGGAAGAGAACAAGAATACGCCGAAGAATGCTGTAAAGCGCCTGGGCGCGCTTAACGATGTGCTGAAAGGTAAAACAGTGCTGATAGTAGATGACGATGTGCGCAACATCTTCTCCCTTACCAAAGCGCTGGAGAAAGCCAACATGAATATAATGACAGCGATAGACGGCAAGGAAGCAATGAAACAGCTGCAGGAAAATGCCGGTATCGACGCCGTGCTGCTGGATATGATGATGCCGCAAATGGATGGCTATGAAACGGCGCGGAAAATACGCGAGAACAGCGAATGGAAGCGCCTGCCCGTAATAGCTGTGACCGCCAAGGCTATGGCCGGCGACCGGGAAAAATGCATACAGGCCGGCGCATCGGACTACATCACCAAGCCTGTGGACCTCGACCAGCTGCTGTCGTTACTGCGGGTATGGCTTTATGAAAAAAACGCGAACACTACATATGCCGGGTAAAGTACTGATCATTGACGACGATAACCGCAACATCTTTGCGCTTGTAGCCACGCTGCGCGCTAAGGGGTATAGCTGCATTACGGCCACCAGCGCCGCGCAGGGTATAGCATTCCTTAGCGAGGTAAGCGACATAAGTATAGTGCTGCTGGATATGATGATGCCGGAGATGGATGGCTATGAGGCCTTGCCGAAGATAAAGCGGCAACACCGCGTGCCGGTGATAGCTGTGACCGCGCAGGCCATGGTAGGCGATAGGGAAAAGTGCCTGGCAGCAGGCGCGGATGACTATATCTCCAAGCCAATTGATGTAGACCGCCTGCTGGGCGTATTGACCACGCACATAAAATAAAAAGACACTTGGAGATAAGCATAAGCCGCGAGCAGCTGGACCAGCTATTGAACGAAGTCTTCGAACGCTATGGCTATGATTTCAGCGACTACTCACGCGCTTCGCTCACTCGGCGTGTCAACAGGTTATTTACACTCGATAAGTTTCCGAGCTATGCAGAATTTCTGTATAAAGTAAAAAACGACCCCTCGTATCTCAGCCGCTTTGTGGAAGAGATAACGGTGAATGTGACCGAGATGTTTCGCGATGCCGACTTTTATATTGCGCTGCGCGAGCGCATATTGCCCGAGTTGCGCGCCAAGCCGTTCATCAGGATATGGCATGCAGGCTGCTCTACCGGTGAGGAAGTATTCTCGATGGCGATATTGCTGCAGGAGGCGAACTTGCTGCATAAATCACTGCTGTATGCTACCGACCTCAACCCAGATGTGGTGGCCAGGGCAAAGAGCGGAATTTTTCCGCTGCACCTGATGAAGGAGTATTCCGAGAACTATATAGCTGCCGGCGGGCGGGAGGATTTTTCGCAATATTATACTGCGCAGTACGACAGGGTGATCTTCAGTGAGGCCATGCGCGACCGCATGATCTTCTCGACACATAATCTTGTGTCAGACAGCTCGTTCAATGAGTTTCAGCTGATACTCTGCCGCAATGTGCTTATCTATTTTGATAAGGACTTGCAGGAGCGGGTATTCGAGCTGTTTGATGCCAGCGTGGAGCGCCTCGGCTTCCTGGCGCTGGGCTCTAAGGAGACGCTTAAGTTTGCCCCCATTATCAGTCGATACAAGCAAATAGGTAAAGAGAAGATATGGCGAAAGGAAAGCTGAACAGCAGCGGCAGGCTGGTAGTGATAGGCGGCTCTGCGGGCAGCCTGGAGGCGCTGTTTGTGATACTGCCCGCCATTAAGAAAGACCTTGCCTGCTCTATAGTGATCGTGTTGCACCGCAAGTCGTCTAACGACTCTGCGCTGGCAGGCCTGCTAAGGACTAAAACACAATTAAAGGTAAAGGAGGCTGAGGAGAAAGACGGCATTGCAGATGGCTGCGTGTACCTGGCGCCCGGCGACTATCACCTGCTGTTCGAGGAAGATCACACCTTTTCGCTTGACGACTCTGAGAAGGTGAACTACAGCAGGCCGAGTATAGATGTGTCGTTTGAGTCGGCGGCAGATGTGTATGGTGCAGACCTCACCTGCATACTGCTATCGGGTGCCAATGCAGATGGCACTGCCGGGCTTAAGTGTGTGCGGAGAAAGGGTGGGCTGGCTATTGCACAGTCTCCGGAATCGGCAGAGGTGCCCTATATGCCGCAGCAGGCTATCATCAATAATGCGGTAGATTATGTGTATGGCCTCGAAGAGATCATTCACTTTCTGAATACCATGTAGCCGGTTAGTAACCGGTTATTTTAAGCAGCTCAAAAAATTCTTTTTCTTCCCACTCCTTCACGCCGCCCGGCTGCAGGTCGCCAAGGGTAAGGTCTTCGATAGAGAGGCGTATGAGCCGCCGGCAATTGTGCCGCACTGCGGCCACCATCTTGCGCACCTGGTGAAATCGGCCTTCTGTTAGCGTTATCGTGAGCCATGTGTGCTCTGCGCGCTCTGAAAATTTATAAGCGCAGGGAAACAGTCCTTCCGGCTTTGGTACTATCTCTGCCTCGCAGGGGCTGGTGACCCAGGTGGCGCCTTTGTCTACTATTATAGGCACACCGGTGCGGATGATGTTCAGGCTTTCTTCGCTCACCTGCTTATTTACCAGCACCAGGTACTTGCGCGTATGCGGCACCTCGCCCTGGAAGAGCAGCCTGGTCACCTTTTTGTTAGTAGTGAGTATCAGCAGGCCCTCGGAGTTGCCATCGAGCCGGCCTATGGCGTGGGTGCCTTCGGGGAAGTCGAAATCAAGGTCGCCCAGCAGGTTCACCTTATCGGCGCTCACGAACTGCGACACCATGTTATAGGGCTTATTGATAGTAAAATAGCGGTACGGCGACTCTGACATTATATGTTTTTCCTGCTAGGGGCTGCAAAAATAGGTATTTGAGGCCGCATGCGCCGCACGTGAATATTCACTGGTGCATTTCAAATCTTCGCATAATTTTTATTGCAATAATACCCGCGCGACCGCGCGGACATTGATCTCCCTTTCCTTGGGAAAGGGTCGGGGTAAGGCTTCAGGCGCGGAGATTTGAATGCACCCATATTCACGTATGGCTGCGGCGGGCAGGTTGGTTCGGGGTATAGCCGCTTATAGCTACCTTTGCAGTTCATAAAAAATGTTATCAGCCCGGTGCCCGACGTAATACAATTATTATCAGACCATATTGCCAACCAGATAGCCGCCGGCGAGGTGATACAGCGCCCCGCCTCGGCCGTGAAGGAGCTACTGGAGAATGCCATAGATGCGGGCGCCACGGAGATACAGCTGGTAATAAAGGACGCGGGCAAAGAGCTGATACAGGTAATAGACAACGGCAAGGGCATGAGCCCTACCGATGCGCGCATGAGCTTTGAGCGCCACGCCACCTCTAAGATACGCAGCATTGAGGACCTCTTTACCATACGCACAATGGGCTTCAGGGGCGAGGCGCTGGCCTCCATAGCGGCGGTAACGCAGGTGGAGATGAAGACCCGGCAACCTGCCAGCGAAACAGGGACGCGCATAGTAGTGGAGGGCACCGATGTGAAGCTGCAGGAGCCTTGCGGCGTGAACCCCGGCACCAACATAATGGTGAAGAACCTGTTTTTCAACGTGCCTGCCCGCCGGCACTTCCTCAAGAGCACTACTACCGAGCTGCGGCATATAGTAGATGAGTTTACGCGTGTGGCGCTGGCTTATCCCGGTATTGGCTTCAGGCTGTTCAACAATGGTACTGAACAATATCACCTGGAACCGGGTGGCCTTAAATCGCGCATTGTAGGGCTGCTGGGTAATGCCTATGAGAAGAACCTGGTGCCGGTGAATGAGCGTACGGATGCGCTATCCATACATGGATTTATAGGCAAGCCCGACGCTGCTACGCGCACCCGCGGCATGCAGTTCTTCTTTATCAACAACCGTTTTATACGCAATGCCTACCTCAATCATGCGGTGATGCAGGGCTATGAGAGCCTTATAGAAAAGGAGTCGTTCCCGTTTTATGTGCTGTTCCTGGAGGTGGATCCTTCGCGGGTGGATGTGAACGTACACCCTACCAAGCAAGAGGTGAAATTTGAGGACGACCGCATGATGTATACCTACCTTAATGCCGCGGTGAAGCACTCGCTGGCGCGGTATAACATAGCCCCATCGCTCGATTTTACGCTGAGTGCGGAGATACAGCAGCTATCGTCTGTGCAGCTGCCTGTGACCGAGCGGCAGAAAGAAGAGACGCAGCGGGGATACCTCTACAATACTTTCACCGGCAAAGACCAGGCGCACTTTATAGAGCGCAAAGACAGCCTGAAGCAATGGAAAGACCTGTACGAGATAGCAAAAACACCTGAGCCGGCAAGCACAACATCGCAAGGGTCGTTCATGGATACCGGCGCGCAGCCCGAAACTAAAAGCGGCAATATGCTGCTGATACATGGCAGCATGCTGGCTACTACGGTAAAGTCGGGCATGATGCTGATACATGTGCTGCGCGCGCAGGAGCGTATATGGTATGAGCGCCTGCTGGCCGAGTGGAACAGCCAGAACACGCCATCGCAGCAGCTGCTGTTTCCTATCTCTTACGAGGTGCCGCCGCAGGATGCCATACTGCTCACCGAAGTGCTTGCCGACCTGGCAAGGATAGGCTTCGATATAGCGCCATTCGGCAAGAATACTTTCGTGGTGCAGGGCACGCCATCGGGTCTGCCATCGGGCGAGGAGCGCAATGTGCTGGACGAAGTGATAGAGCACCTGAAACACGAGTCGCCAGATGCAATAGACAAGCGCACCGAGCTGCTGCTGGCCCACATGGCCCGCCGCCTCTCGCGCAACAAAATAGCCATCATGCAGCCCGAAGGCCAGCAGGCGCTTGTAGACGAGCTATTCGCCTGCACCCAGCCGGAGTATACGCCCGATGGTAAGAAGGTGTTTGTGATGGTGAGGAAGGAGGAGCTGGAGGGGATGCTGGGGTAGTTTCAGTCTGCAGTTGGGTAGTTGGCAGTTTGCAGTACTGCCCCATGCTTCTTTTGCTCGTGCCTTTGCTCATACACATACAACAAGTGGTGCAGGCGGGTAGCAGCAATGTTCAGCCTATCGATCTCAAAGCTTACCCATTCGCCATGGTATCTGAACAACAGATCAGTCCCATTATCGTCACGGTGGAAGCTTACATCTGCAATGTACTTCCAATGATATTCTTTATCGTTGAGCGTAATAGTGTCTGACGTTAGGGTGATGCGGGGGTAAAGGCGGGAGCACTTATAGTATTCCCGTGCAATTACCATGGTAATAACGACTAGAAATACTACCCACATCAATCTTTCGATTTGATCTGAAACAGCAAGTGCACAGCACAGTACAAACAGAAAGATCAAATGGTAGAACTGGTAACGCTGATACACTGTCCTGTTTTCAACCATGGTTTCAGGACCGATGGTAAGGTCATCCACAAACTTATATTCCTGCAATCGCAGTGCTATCTCTCTATATCTGTCTGGATATTTTTTAATCATTTTATCTATTTGCCACCCGCCAAATCCGGACAACCACTGACCGTGTTTTAGTTCACCTATGTCGGTTACTGAACTATACGCCCACAGTAACCAATTGCGGCCAAAAAGAGTGAATCCAAGACATCCTATAGTTGCCGGAACAATAAACATTAATGGAATAATTATGATAGGCCGCAGGTCGTAAACACTAAAGAGAATAGCGGTAGCCACCATTCCGAGTAACATACCCAAACAAGTTAGTCCTACATACCACTGTCCGCGGTAGAGGGCTTTTACTGCTGTTATCTGGTTACTGCCATTACTTGCGATGCCCATTGTATCTTTTGATCTGTGAAAGGTCAATTGCAGACAATGGCTTATCCTGCGACATAAGCTTTTGGACCTTGCGCTTATGCTCTTGCAAGGCATGTATAAGCTTGATGGCCTTTTCGTTGGATGGTGATATGATGATCTTCGAGGTCATATTATTATCTGGGACAAAAATATAGAAATATTATCGTCATGGAGCTCACACCTTCTTTTGCTCATGCCGCTGCCTGTACACATATAGTAAGTGGTGCAGATGGCCGGCGGCGCTGTTTAATTCATCAACCCGCAAGTCTACCGGGTTGTCGTGGTAAGAAAAGCACAGGTTGATGGAATAACGGCGGCGATTGATCATTTCATTTGTGATGTACCTCCAATCGTAGTCGGTATCGTTATACCTGACCATTTCATCAGTGAGGATTAGGTTTGGGTAAGCTCGTACTGACTTTCTGTATTCTCTTATGATAAGAACTATAAGAACCGCTGTCCACCCTATATATAATGCTTTGGCGTCAGGCTCGGTGAATATAGCCGGAGCAGTTGAGGTGGAGAACAACAGGAAGATGTAGCAACGCGGGCGCTGATACAATTTTCGATTTTTCAGTACTGTGTTGCTGCCTATGGCAGTGTCATCCACAAACTTATATTCCTGCAATCTCAGCGCGATGTTTTCAAACTCTTCAGGGTGCTTTTCGATCATTTTCTCGATAGACCACCCACCGAATCCCGATAGCATTTGCCCTTCTTTTAGCTCCCTCACATCCGCTACGTTCGTATAGGCCCATTTCATCCATTGCTTCCCAGCGACCGTAAATCCCATTACTAAAACCAGCACCATACCAACAAAAGAGAGGAGCAGTTGTATATAAGGCGGAATGGCGGTAATTTCGGAAAGAATAACCGAAACCACCATAGGAAAAAATGAGCAAAGTGCGATAGCACCGATTATTACCCAACCCCTGTTAATCGCTTTTTCTGTAGTGATCATACTTTAAATCGCTCTCACAACAAAGCCCCTTTCGGGGGCTTTGCAACTTCTTAAAACTTCTTCTTTTTCTCCGGCACCCTGGGTGCTATGTCCTTATACTCTATTGCGGTATCTGCTGTGGGTATCTCGCTTTTCATGAAGCTCACTTCGGTGATGTAGCCGGCCAGCACGGGCACGCCTGTTACCCATGTTTCTGCTTTGGTGTTGGGGTAGGTGATCTTTAGCGAGTAGTTGCCGGGGGCTACGTTGCCGGTTTCGTAGTCGCCTGTTGCTGTGGTGTAGCCTGAGCTTATAATGGAGGAGTCAGGCATGTATATAAACGTTTTTATTCCTTTTACGGGTTGCTTGCGCACAGTGGTGAAGCGGCCGCCTATGGCGCTTTTGCGCATATGCTTCTTCTGGGGCAGGTAAGAGATCACGTTCACCACCTTACCTTTTTCCTTTACCAGGGCCAGCTTAGGCTCCACCTTTACCTCGGGGAATTGTGCAAAGGCAGGGCTGAAGGCCAGCATACAAGCTATAATAGCTATGATTTGTTTCATGATCGCGTAATGATTTAGCCTTTAAATGTAAGCAATATTCTAAAATTTTTATAAAATCGGCAATCCCCATCGGAATGCCGTAATTTTGCCCATTCTTATGAGTGAAATTACAATACCAAAGCCTGCGGCGCTCACCGCCAAAGACTTTACCACAGACCAGGAAGTGCGCTGGTGCCCCGGCTGCGGAGACTATTCGATATTGAAGCAGGTGCAGACCATATTGCCGCAAACCGGCATAGCACGGGAGAATATCGTTATCATCTCCGGGATAGGGTGCAGCTCGCGCTTCCCTTATTATATGAATACCTATGGCATGCACTCCATACATGGGCGTGCCACGGCCATAGCATCGGGCCTCAAGGCCACGCGGCCTGAGCTGAGCGTGTGGATAGTAACGGGCGATGGCGACGGCCTGAGCATAGGCGGCAACCATACCATACACCTGCTGCGCAGGAACTTTAATGTAAACATTCTCCTGTTCAACAACCAGATATACGGGCTCACCAAGGGGCAGTACTCGCCTACATCAGAGGTCAATAAGGTGACGAAGTCTACCCCATCGGGCAGCCTCGATCATCCTTTTAATCCGCTGGCGCTGGCGCTGGGTGCTGATGCTACCTTCCTGGCGCGCAGCATGGACCGCGACCCCAAGCACCTGCAGCAGATGCTGCTCCGTGCAAACGGCCACCACGGTGCATCGTTCCTGGAGATATACCAGAACTGCAACATCTTTAACGATGGCGCTTTCGAGATATTCACCGAGAAGGGCTCGAAGATGGCGGAAACACTGATGCTGGAGCAGGGCAAGCCGCTGGTATTTGGCGCGCAGCAAGACAAGGGCATAAAGCTCGATGGCTACAAGCCGCTGATAGTAGACCTCGCCGCAGGCGTCAGCACTGCCGACCTGTGGATACACGACGAAACAGATTTTTACAAAGCACAGATACTTACCCGCTTCTTCGACGACCCGTCTATGGCAGGCCACCTGCCACGGCCATTCGGTGTATTCTATGCCAAAGAGCGCGGCACCTACGAAGATGCTATGCAGCTGCAGATAGAAGAAATAATAGCCACCAAGGGCAAGGGCGACCTCGATGCGTTGCTGCAGGGCAAGGAAACGTGGACGATAGACTAGCGTTAAGTCAAAAGGAAAAAGTCAAAGCCTAAAGGCGGGTGGTTTATTGAGCAGATGTCCCACACCTCTAAGGTGTGGGACATCTATATATAACAGCCGTTAAGCGGCCCGTGCCTTTTGTGGGCAGGTATCCCAAAACTCCAAGTTGTGGATACCTGTACCTGAATAAACATACAGCAGGATAAAACACACCGAGCCTTTTAATTTTTTACTTTTACTCTTTCATTTTCTCCCTTGGCTTCACTCAAAAAACTTGCAGGACAAACGTTATGGTATGGGCTGAGTAACATTGGCGCGCGGTTCCTCAATTACATACTCACGCCCATAGTTACTTACCTGCTGCACTCCAAAACCCAGCAGGCCGACTATGGCGACTACAGCGTGCTGATGTCGGCTATAGCGGTTATGAATGTGGTGTATACCTATGGCATGGAAACGGCCTATTTTCGCTTTTCTGTAAATAACCCCGACCGTACCAGCCTTTTCCAAACTACCTTCTCTTCATTGCTCGTAAGCACTTTACTGCTGAGTGGCACGCTGGTCTTCTTTCGCAATGACCTGCAGGGGCTGCTGGGTCTTAATGGCCACCCGGAGTACATTACCTGGTGTGTAATGATCATTGCCATAGACACTATGGCGGCCATCCCCTTTGCCCGGCTGCGGCAGGAGGAGCGGCCGCGGAAGTACGCCTTCACCAAGGTGGCAGGCATATTTGTGAACATTGCGCTTACGCTGTTTTTTATTTACTACAGCCCAAATTATGTATCCGGCCACCCCGGCAGCGCGTATGCAAAATGGTATGTGCAGCACAATAATACCGGCTTCCTGCTGCTGGCCAACCTGGTGCAGACCATCATTACCTTCCTGCTGCTGTGGCAGGAATGGAAGGTGTTCACATTCAGGTTTGACAAAGCACTCTGGCGAAAGATAATGGTATACTCAGCGCCTATGGTCATCGTAGGGCTGGGTGGTATGGTCAACGAAACAATGGACCGTTTTATGCTGCGCAAATTGTCGGGCCTGCCCGATGAGGCTGCTAAGATAGCGGTGGCAGTGTATGCTTCTAATTATAAGCTGGCCATCTTTATCACGCTGTTCATACAAGCTTTTAAAATGTCGGCAGAGCCATTCTTCTTCAGCCAGTCGGCCGACCGAAATGCCGCTAAGACCTATGCACGGGTAATGAAGTGGTTCGTAATCACCCTGTGCCTCGCATTCCTGTTCACAGCCCTGTATCTCGATGTATGGCAGTATTTCGAGGGACCGCAGTATCGCAGCGGCCTTGGTGTGGTGCCTATATTGCTTGCTGCCAATGTTGCGCTTGGTATTTATTACAACCTGTCGGTATGGTACAAGATCACCGACCGCATGTATATCGGCATGTTCATCACCCTGGTGGGTGCTGTTGTTACCCTCGCGGTCAATATCGCCTTCATTCCGCGCTTTGGCATGTATGCCTGCGCATGGGCTACCTTCGCAGCTTATGCCACTATGATGGTGATCTCTTACTTGTTGGGGCAAAGGTATTTCCCCGTACCCTATGCCCGTAAGAAGCTGTTGTCTTACATCGGTGTCATGCTCTGCCTCTTCTTTGCGCAAAAGCTGGTCATGTACTGCACAGATATTGTGGCCATACGGCTCGTTTCCGGCTCTGTGCTTATGCTGCTATTCCTGGTGCTGGTTTACAATGCTGAGAAGAAAGAGCTATCTGATATGCCGTTTATAGGCAGGTTTATAAGTAGCTAATCCAGCGTGGTCCAGGCCATGCGCAGCGATGTGTAGTCGCGTCTTTTAAACTGTATGAGCGTGGCATATACGCCGCGCTGCTCATCAAAGTCCGCACCTTCTATGAAGCTGGTCTTATACTCCATTATCGCGGGTGTTTCGCCCAGCAGGTTGTGCTTGGTCACCTCGCGCTTCTTGTCTATTTTATAGTATACCGCATTAGCAGCATCGAGCGTGAATACGGTATCACCCGGCCGCACCACATTATTGCCAAAGTTCTGCTTCAGGTCGTTGTAGATGATGTAGTGGTTGTTATTATAAGCGTATGTGTTGAGTGATGCGAACTGCCTGCTGTATACCTGTGGGGGCAGATCGCTGAACAGGTCTTGGTCCTGCCATCGTTTGCCCATTTCGGTAGGGGTATAGTATTTCCGGTAGCTCTTGTAGTATTGGGTTTTGGGCAGTATGGTGCCCCATATCTCATCACCATCATCATTATACTGCGTTACGCAGATGTCGCCGAAATACGTTTCGCGCACAACAGCCCGTGCATTCGTCTCTACGCTCTGGTAGCGGTTAAATGCCTCTGATACTACTGTAGACAGGCCGTTGCTGTTTGTAAATGCCTTTATAGGTATTCCCTGGTATACGCGGCTGGTATCGGTTCTTTGCCTCAGGTAGTTGGTCGCTATTTTGTTGTTGATCCACGCATGGTGCAAGTCCCAGGTATTTTCGTCCATTTTCAGGAGCAGCTGCGCCGAGAAAGATGTGGGCAGGAATTCAAGTCCATTCCTGTAAAACGCATCCCTGTAGCTTAGCAGCAGCAGGTTGATGCTCTGCGCAAAAGGGTTGTAGGTATACAGGGAGTAGTATGGATAAATATCGGTGGTAAGGTCCACTATTTGCGAGCGTGGCTTCAGCGAGTCTTTAGGTATGTAGTAAATGCCGAGGTAGTGCAGGTATGTGGAATTTTTAGGGTCCCTGCCAATGTTCGATGTTGTGCCGTTGATCTCCAGCTTTGCAAATCCCAGCGTTATACATGCGCCGTTGGGCAGATTGTCGGCGCTTACCACGCTCATAAAATCGTAGTCATTGCGGGGCACATCGAGTTCCACGTCCTTTATGCGCTCATGCCTGCTGTCAAAGTAAGTTATATGCACATCGCATTCTTTAAACTGTGGCGCATCGGTGCTGTAGAGTATGGCATAGTTGTCCGCTGCCTTGTTGGGCATCACGTAAAACTGTGTAGGCTTCGACAGGGCTTTACTTTGCCCTATCATTTTTTCTTCTACAAGCCTGCCCGTAGTGCCATCTATTATCACCCGCACCAGCTCCTGCCGGGTCAGGTGCAGCTGCTGAAAGAATAGCACCGCCTGCCCGTTCACCTCGAAGAGGCCTTTGAATATCGATGTCTTGAATGTATTTACATTGAGCTCGCCGCAGCCATGCTCGCGCGATGCCTTTAGCTTGTGGAGGCTGTCATATATTTTCACCAATATCGGCTTTGATGGTTCCAGGTGCAGCAGCATGGTGTTGCCATTGCGCAGGCATAGCACCTTGAACACTCCCGATTGGTTTATGGCAATAGGGGTGCTCATCTGGAATTTGGGCTCCTGGGCAATTGCCGCAGCAGCAGTAAGGCATGATATCAGCAGCAGGACTAGTTTTCTATAGCGCATGTAGAGGGATTACAAAAACTAAATTAGCACAAATAATTTAGGAAGGATGACTAAGCTATAAAAGAGAAGAGGATAAGCCCGCCGGGTCTCCGGCAAACTTATCCTCAATTTAGTTCAGGATATCAGTTGTATTTTTTAGGCCACTTCTGCACCTACAAGCTGCATGTGTTCCTGGCTTACCATTTGCAGTGCAAGGCTCTTGATAGAAGGGTATACCAGCTCATAGATGCCTTTTTTGCTTGGCGGCACATCGGCCTCCTGCATGGCTACAATATAGATAATGGATTCAGGTATATCTAATACTGCGCATACTCTGTTTATAGTTCGCTGGCTTGGTCGCTTCACCCCGGTTTCTATCTGCGATAGAGATGTCTGTGACAAATTGCATCTTTCAGCTAATTCGTATTGTGTGATCGATAGTTTTTTCCTGATCGATTTAATTGCAGATCCGATGTTCATTTTGATAGTTATTTAGTTTGTTCCAAAAATTCATTGTGAGGATGAATCTTTCAATAAATACTTAAAATTGTGTGTTCGCTATATAAGACGGAATAAACGTGGAAAACGTTTGGTGGCGGGCAAAAATATTTTTATTGCAATGCCGGTAAAAGCGTTCTTGCGATATCTGTGGCCATTACCTTTGCGCCGTGGCAGATAGCTTTTCAGGACCCATACAATACAATAAGAAGGCCATGCAGGCCACTGTGGTGCCGCAGCTGCGCACTGATGGCATGTATTACGAAGTAAATATTAAGGGCTATCCGCGCTTCTATATGTCGTGGTCGCCGCTGGGCCGCTACGACGCTGATGCAGCCGCAAAGCTGCCGTGGGACTTGGTTCTGGCGGTTAGTGACCTTATAGAGCAGCAGGCTGGTACACCCTAAATTCACCCTTTTACCTCCCCCTTTTTATAGTTACTACAGAGCTGTTGCCCTTAGGGTTGTAGGCCAGTATGCTATATTGCTTCATGCCATCTGTAAGCAGCAGTGATGCGGTATTGGGCGCATCGGCACCTTCGTTATCGGCTTGTATGGTAAGTGTATTCATGCCTGCGGCCAGCGGCAGGCGCAGTTGCCTGCGCTCTTTTATAAGATAGTAATTGCTGAGCACGGGCTTGCCATTGAGCACAAGGCTTATGCGGTCACCATCTATATTGCCGCCATCCCATACATCTATCACTACAGTATCTGTGGTCCATTCATAGGTCTTACCTAGGCCTGCCGTTATTTTATCTGTTACCGCAGGCGCTGTTGCTGCGGGCTCTGCCTGCTTTTTCACTGCTGCGGTATCTTTCTTCACTTTCTTTTTCATGGTTACCACCATGTCATATTCATTCACCCTTTCCTCTGTTGGCGGTACTTCTTGCTCTTTTTCAGCAGGCGGGGCATTGGTAGCTTTAGCCGTATCTATTGCGGGGAGAACTGCGGCGAACAGTATCTTTAGCTCGTTCTCGTTGCTGAATATGATAGTACCGGTAGCACATTTTGTATTGTCTGCTTCAGCGCTGGTAAGCGGGCCGTTAAGTCCCCTGCCACCCGCAGTATATTGCAGCCGTGCATTTACCATACACATAAACGCTTCAGGATGAAAGCCTTTTGAATACAATAATTCTGTTTCTTTAAACACCAGCTTCTTGCTCTTCTTATCCAGCATGCCGCTTATCACCGCGCGGGCCTCATCGGGTTCCTTGTAAGTAACGGAGTTGCCGCTGATGTACCCGAGCGAGTCCGTAAGCTCCAGGCGGTAAGGTATAGTGAGCCCTTTTCTTACTTGTATAAACCCATTGAGCGTCACCCGCTTTGTTTGTGCATACAACGATGCATTGCTAATAATAAGTAAGGCAGCTATGGCACAAGTGTGTAAGGTCCGGTAATTCAAAATATGTTGCAGCAATGAGGTGCAAAAATACGGGCATAGCTGCAATCGCCAATATTTAAGGTAAATACGCTCCGCCATTTGTGGGGAAAGCTTTTTGTTCCTATCTTCGTGCCCCCAAAACACGGAGGCTGTAGCTCAGTCGGTTAGAGCATCAGATTGTGGTTCTGAGGGTCGAGGGTTCGATCCCCTTCAGCCTCCCCAAAATTTCCCCATAAAAAAGTGCTTCTTCGAGCACTTTTTTTATTATCTTTCAGGCCCAATAATTTGTATACATTGTTTTAATATTTAAATTTTACGAAAATGAGTTTAGAAGTAACAGGTAAATTGCTGGTTAAGTTTGAAACACAACAGGTTAGCGAAAAGTTCAAGAAGCGTGAATTCGTTATTGAGCTGGCTGAAGAGATCAATGGCAACATCTACACTAACTACGCTAAAATGCAGCTGGTACAAAACAAGTGCGACATCATTGATCGTTTCAGGGAAGGGGAGCTCGTAAAGGTTAGTTTTAATATCAAGGGCAATAAGTGGGAGCGTGACGGTAAGGTGAACTACATCACTAATCTCGACGCATGGCGCATAGAAAGCGGCACTGCAGGCCCTGCTACTGGCGGGCAGAACCAACAACAAGCTTCAGCGCCGGTATACAACAACAATGGCGGCAACAACAATGGTGCTAACAACAACTTTAATTCAAGCAGCAGCTTCAACCCGTCTCCTGAAACGGTAGACGACCTGCCGTTCTAAGATAATTCAAATTATTACTTCCCATGCATCGCAGCAGGCGCAGCATACTACTCTTATTGTCCCTCGTGATGCTGGTAAGCGCATGCAGCCGCATACCCGACCATATGCGGTACATCCCTAAGGAGGCTGTAATGGTGACGGGTATCAATGCAAAAGCGCTGGGCAAGAAAATAGCATGGAATGTTATCACCGGCAGCAAGCTTTTCAGGGAGATGCAGGCACGTATGCCTCAGAAGAGTGCCAAGGATGCCATAAGCGGTATAGAGAAGGCCGGGGTGGATGCTGCCAATACCTTTTACGTGTATGTGAAAACAGACAATCGCTTTAAAGGGGGCAACAGGATAACCGGGCTGGTACCGCTGGCCGATGCGGGTGCATGGGAAGCTTATGTGAAGCGCGTATTCCCTAATGCGCAGATAAAACAACAGGGCGAACGTAAAGAAGCAAGCCTTAGCGAAGATCTTTACGTGGGATGGAATAAAAGCCTGCTGATCGCTATTAATACCATAGCAACACCGGGCAATGTAACGGGCGACGAAGCACCTGTGGCCGGCGCAGCAGATATGACCGCCGAAATGGAAAATGCTTTTGCGGTATCTAAAGACAACTCACTTTCCGGCAACCAGCGGTTCATGGCACTGGAGCAGGAAGGACACGATGTTACCTTCTGGCTCAACTACGATCAGCTGATGACCCAATACAGCGGCGATATGGCGCAGAAAGCCGGCGTATCGCTATCGGGCACTTTGTGGAAAGACGCTGTATTTACTTCAGGCTTCGACTTTAAAAAAGGAAAGATAACCGGCGACATGCACTATTATGTTGCCGATGAAATGAAAGATATTGGCAAAGAGCTGGGGTCTGCGAATGCTGATAAAGACATGATAGGCCGGTTGCCTAACGACAGCCTCGATGTTTTGTTCGCCATACACTTATCGCCAAAGGGCTTAAAGGGGCTGCTGGAAAAGACCGGTCTCCTGGGCCTTGCCAATATCGGCCTTAGCGAGAGTGGGCTTACGGTAGATAATGTCCTTAATTCCGTTACCGGCGACATGGCCTTTGCCATGAATAGCTTCAGGCTCCGCACAGAGCAGGTTACAGATTCCTTTATGGGGCAGGTAGTAACGCACAAGATACAGAAGCCTACCCTAGCCGTAAGCTATGCTATTAAGATCAACGACAGGGCGCAGTTTCAGAAGATCGTGGATCTTGCTAAGGCCAACGGCCTGCGGCAGTCGGGTAATGGCTTTGTGATGCCGCTGAATACCGAAGACTCTGTATACATACTGCTGAATGACCAGTATGTGGTAGCCTCTAATAAGTATATGAATGCCACCCGGTTTCTCGAAGGGTCGTTCAAGTCTGGAAAAATGCCTGCTGAGGCTGCGGGTGCCACAGCACACCCGCTGGGGCTCTATATTGATATAGAGCAGTTGTTCAACAACACAGATGCAGGCATCAGCAGCTCCCCGCGAGACTCTGCCATGATCGCCGAAAGCCGTAAGCTGCTGCGCAGCTTCTCTCTCAGCGGCGGCGAGTTTAAAAACAGCTCATTTGAGTACCACCTCGATATCAATTTTAAGAATACCGAAGAGAACAGCATTTTGCAGCTGATGGACTATGGCATGAAGATAAGCGAGGCCGATAAGGTTGCCGCCAGGTAGCTGAGCCAACCTATTGCGGCTGGCGTATGTCTTTTAGCGTGTGAATACCTATCTTTGATTTGTATTAACTTTATTTATGACCTCAAGTAACAGAAACTCAATGCGCAAACGCTCCCTATACTTTTTGTGTGCTATTGTGGCACTCGGTGGTTTTTTTAGCTGCAACCGCATCAATGGCATCGACAATAACCAGGTGATACAGACGCCCTACAGCCTTTATTTCTCCGATAGCTCGGGCGCGCTATATAATAGCACCGACGGGTCTACGTTTTCCGTAGTATTTCCTGCCGATGGCCAGCCATGCCGTGCTATCGCTACCGCGGGTATGAACATTCTGTGGCTGAAGCGCGGCCTGTATGTAAGCTCTAATAATGGCAGGAACTTCAACAACAGCTATAGCTATGACTCGCTCAGGCAGGATGTGTTTCGCTATCCCTGCGTGGCAGACTCATTGCTGCTCAACCAGACTGCCATACTTGATGTGAAAGGCTGGAAGAATGAGGATGGCTCACCTATGAGTAAGGTGTACACCGTTAATGACGACCCAAACATCGTGGGGAATAATGTGATAGGCCTTGCAGCAAGCGACAACAAGATGGGCGCTGCAGGCTGGTGGCACCCTGAGCGTGGCGACACCGATGGCCGCATGTTCTTTTATCCTTTGTATGTCACTTCGTTTACCCAGATGAAGAGCGGCCCCGTAGTGGGTTACAGCGCCCTTAGTAACAGGGTGGTATACCGGCTCGAAAAAACACTGTGGAAGGAAACAACAGCCAATCCCACGGGCCTGCCGGGCGTAGGTGTTCCCGGTGCTGATGCCGGCACAGGCTTGCCCGATACAGCATACTGCATAGGTCACTATAACGACCGTCTTATAGCGCTTATCAATGACTGCCCAAGCCACGGGGCATGGTTTAGCGATGATACAGGGCGCAACTGGAGCGCCTATAGCGGCCTGCCCGGTAATACATTGCTTTGCATTGCTTCGCCTTTTGAGCAGGTATGCCTGGTGGGTACCAGGGGAGCAGGCCTGTATATACTCAATACGAATACCGGTGCTTTCCAGCAAAGTGTCAACGGCCTTGCCACAAACCTTAGCGTAAGGAGCATTACAGCCAAGCAAAATGTGTTTAAGAACGGTAACATCCAGCGCTTCATCTACATAGCTACCGACAAAGGTATCTACCAAAGCAAGGATGGCGGCATCAACTGGACACTTACCGTGCAGGGCAACTTTGTTGCTATTTACTAGTCAGCATCTTTTTCGTCCGGATCCGCTTCCCAAAAATCTTCCAGGTCTCTCCGCTGCTTTTTAGTGGGGTGACCTGTTTTACTTTGGCGCTTACCGGTATAGAAGCTCGACCCGGCATGCTGGTTGAGCTGCTTGTCTTCTTCTGACGTAATATCAGTATAATACTGGATCGCCGTTTCGTAGTTGGCGCGGGCGTGCAGCAGGCCCACTACTTCTATAGTCCACCGCCGCGCCGGCGTTTTGATGCTGTACTTGTCGCCAATGCCCACAATGCGCGAGGGCTTTATGTTAGCCCCGTTCCATTTTACCTTGCCCTCGTCTATAGCGGCCGTAGCCTGTGAGCGGGTCTTAAAGATGCGGATAGACCACAGGTATTTGTCGAGTCTTAGTTTTTCCATGTTTATAAATAAAAAACGCCATTGAAGCCCGCAGGCTGCAATGGCGAAATTATAAAATACTTTGCTTTACCTGATACAGATCACTGCAAACCTTGCGTGCACTACAGTAACCACTGGAGCTGCTGCGCTGCGCTGCGTACCTGCATAGCAAACCGCTGACCTTATATCATTGCTGCCAAACCGGTCACAATACGCTACATCTGCCCTTTCTGCTACAGGACCTTTACAAGCCTGGAACAAAACCTGCGCAGTGCGCTCCTCACAAATTGCGTGCGCCTGCTGGCGAACAGTACGCAATCCCCACGGCTTTATCAATCTTAATTTCGTCATTGCTATGATCTGTATAAGGTAAAATAAAACAATCCACATGCCAAAATCATAGTGATTGAGGCTAACACCTGAGCTTTATGAGTTCGCACTCATCCTCGACCTGGGAACCACTGCAAGTACCGGTACTGGCACGCTTTTTTTATCTGTTATTGTAAGTTGGGGAAAAATTGTTGAGATAAAGCGCTCTACAAATTCCCATATTCCACTCGTGATATTTTTCATATTGCTTCCTCTTTTTTTTGGGAGAATTCCCCTTTGTTTGCTATACTAAAGTTACTGAAAATGTATTGTATTTCATGCATTTACATGTTAATAAAGCTACAAAATAAATATCAGGGAACGAGGCACCGCTAGTATTAAAATACTGTTTTTACGTTATCGTGGCGATGTGGGTTTTTCACACTTGTTAAGATCCGTTATCGCACTTGCAGTAATTAAAAAAGGCATTGCCGCAGCAATGCCTTTTCTTACAAATATCTTCCAGCGCTTATTGCTCCAGCGAATGTATTCCCCTGAAGAGCCGCTTCCAGCGCATGTCTTTGAGCATGCCGCCTTCGCCATAGCTCATCCATACAAACCACGCCTTGCCCACTACGTGGTCAATTGGCACAAACCCCCAATAGCGTGAATCGAGCGAGTTGTGGCGGTTATCCCCCATCATCCAGTAGTAGTCCATCTTAAAGGTGTAGGTGGTAGCGTCTTTACCATTGATGATGATCCTTTCATTCTGCTCGTCAAGCGTATTGCCCTCGTAGTTACGTATCACACGGCGGTAGATAGCTATGTTCTGCGCATTGAGCTGCACGGTTACACCCGCTTTAGGAATAGTTACAGGGCCAAAATTGTCGCGGTTCCATTTATAGTTAGCCGTATCCAGCGGGAATACCCACTCTGAGGGCTCTGTTGCCGATACGCCTGCCTGGTAAGTTACATGAGGCTCTGCCGACACTACATTTGGCGCTTTCTTTACAATACCTGCCTGCACATTTTCCAGGTTAAGCAAGTACGTATTGCGGTCCAGCATTTGCATCATCTCCAGGTTCTCCTCGGTAGCCGGGGGCATGCCGTTGCTGGTCTTTACCATGTAGGTGAGTTTGGCATGCGGATACAGCACATTAGGCTGGCCATTTATATACACACGTGCATTCTTTATCTCCAGCACATCGCCGGGTATTGCCACACACCGCTTTATGTAGTTCTCTTTTTTGTCAATAGGGCGGGTAATGATCTGCACGCGGTTGATCACGTTATCGCGGCCATAGGTGCGGCACGCCTGGTAGTAGTCGGCCTCGGGCTGCTCTGCCATTACTGTATCGCCACAGGGATAGTTGAATACCACCACGTCATTGCGCTCCACATGCCCGAAACCCGGTATCCTGCGATATTTCCACTGAACAGCCTCGGTATAAGACTTGCCCCCGCTCAGCGGCATTGTATTGTGTACCAGGGGCACGGCTACAGGCGTCATAGGTATGCGCGGGCCATATGCCAGCTTGCTTACAAACAGGTAGTCGTTTATCAGCATGGTGCCCTCCATAGATCCGGTGGGGATAGTATAGGCCTCAAAAAAGAAAGTGCGGATAAGCGTAGCGGCAACTATTGCGAACAGGCCTGCATCGAGCCACTCCCGCCACCAGGCCTTCTTTTTCTTTTTAGTTGTTTCGGTTGTTTGTACTTTTTTGCTCCAGAATGCCATGAGGCTGCGAATGTTGTTGCCAAAAGTAACAACTTCCACTACATTTTATGTACCGCACTCCTTTAAAAAAGCTAATTTCGGCGCCCCAATGGTAACAGGCACGGTTTTTTAACAAACTGTTTACTGCCCGCCCGGGTGCTATACCTCTTTTATAAATTATATCTGATTCTAATTTTAAATTATATTAGAAATTATTTTTTGTTTAAAATCGATAATAAATTCAAGTATTTATTACTTACTTATTTTTACACCGGAACCAACAAGTATTTACCAGAATAATTATGCTTATGAAACTAAGAGATCTACTACTATTACCAATTCACAGGAAAACACGAACTACTTTAAAAGGAGGCAGGACTTCCTTTTTGCGTGCCTTGTGCCTGGCAGTATTGCTATGCTGCACCGCCGGGGCCTATGCACAAACCACAGTAACACGGACCTCTACCGTAATATCAGGTGCATCACCATTCCAGGACTCGCTATGGACATTTAACCCTGCAGATTATAGTGTGATAATGAGGATGGGGCCCACGCTTAGCGGGTTCACGATAACCGGCATCAATGGGCTGGCCACAAACCCAGTTACAGGTGTACACTATGCTATACTTAAGGTGTCGGGAGTATCGGGCAGGGTGCTCGCTACTATCGACCTGCGTACCGGCGTAGCCACGCAGATCGGTAACCTGGGTGATAATTTTGCAACCATCGCCTTTACACCCGACGGCCGGTTATTCGGTGTAACGGGCGACGGCGGCTCGGTGTCCGAAACAATGTACGAGATCAGCACAGCTGATGCCTCTAAAACTTTGTTTAAGACATTAGGTGCCGGCGACGATGGTGAAGTAATAATGTATAACAACGAAAATCATTACTTCTATCACTGGTCGGGTGGCACGGTGGTATGGGAGCGCTTCGACACCACAGCAGCAGGTGCTATTGAGTCGCTCACATATACAGGAGCTCCCGGTGGCGAAACTTTTGGTGCGCTCGACCTGGGCGGCGGCCAGATGCTGGTGAGCAATATCGGCAGCACGTTTACAATATGGGATACGTTGGGTAACATCACTCCTACAGGTGCTGCGCTGCCCGATGATATTCGCGGGTTAGTAATAGACACTGCTGTAACTACAGTATCGGCCGATGGCCCGCTTGGATTTTGCAGTGGCGACAGCGTGATATTTACTGTGAGCGGTGGCACGGGTGATTACCAATGGACACTCGATGGTGCACCGATATCTGGCGCTACCAATATGTCATATACAGCTATGGCATCAGGCAACTATAACGTATCTTATACTGACAGCAATGGTATCACAGCCAGTCCTGCAACAGGCTTTAACGTGGTTGTTTATCCTAACCCTGCTGTTACGCTCCCGGCCAATACTGCGGTATGCCCTGGCGCCACGGTAGCTTTCATACCATTCAGCACTACTGCTACTTTAAATTTCACCGGCGCACCGCAAACGTATACGGTGCCGGCGGGTATTACCAGTCTTAGGTTCGATGCTATCGGCGCAGCCGGTGGCCAGGAAAATGCCAGCGGCATTACCAGCCCTGCGGGCTTTGGTGGCCGTGTGCAGGGATCACTAACAGTGACCCCTGGCCAGGTGCTTAATGTATTTGTTGGCGGCATAGGCGGCAATGGCACTGGTTCAGGGGCTACAGGCGGCTACAATGGTGGCGGCAGCACATTCGGTGCAGGCGGCCTTAGCGGCGGCGCAGGTGGTGGCGCATCTGATATTCGTGTGGGCGGCACAGGCCTCGGCAACCGCGTGGTTGTGGCCGGCGGTGGCGCAGGCAACGGCGCAAGCGGCTTCAGCACTATACCCGGTGGCGATGGTGGTGACCTTATAGGTGCACCCGGCGCTGCAAACCCTTCCGCAGGCTCTATAGCGGCAGGCGGCGGTACCCAGTCTTTTGGTGGCACGGGCGCATTCTATTTTCCATTTTTTGCAGGTAATCCCGGCACACTTGGCGTTGGTGGCAATGGTAATCCAGGCTTCGTATCTGGTGGCGGAGGTGGCGGCTACTACGGCGGCGGCGGCGGTGCCGGCAGCGGTGGCGGCGGCGGCTCGTCTTACACAGACCCTGCTATGGTTCCTACTGTTAGTCTTACACACACACAGGGCTACAACAATGGCGGCGGCCAGGTAGCGATCACTTACTCGCTTACCGGCACTTACAACATCACATGGGGTGGCGCAGCATCTGCTGCGGGCTTCACTAATGTTACTGCTGCGGCAATACCTTCTTCTCCGTTACCTGTTACTGTACCTGCAGGTGTTACCCCCGGCATTTACGGTGGTATCATCAACTTCAACGATGGCACATGCAATACGGTAGACTATGCCTTTAGTATCATCGTGAATGATACGCCTAAAGTGGATACAATTGCCAGCCAGTTGCTGTGCAACGGCGCAGCTACAACTGACGTAATATTTACAGGCCCTGTCAGTGGCACATCTTACAGCTGGACCAATGATAACGCGGCAATAGGCATACCTGCAGCAGGTGCAGGCGATATACTGTCGTTCACTGCAATGAATGCAGGTACTGACTTTGATACTGCTAACATCACTGTTACGCCTATGGCTAATGGCTGCACAGGCCCGTCAAGGACTTTCCAGATCGTGGTGAAGCCAACGCCGACACTTACCAGCGCGCTTACAGGTGCGATATGTGACAACTCGACATTCATATATACACCAACAAGCGCTACGGCAGGCACCACGTTCACATGGTCTCGCGCTGCTGTTACAGGTGTTGCTAACCCGGCTGCCAGCGGCAGCGGCACTATCAGCGAAATACTTGATAACACCACCACTAACCCGGTTGTGGTTACTTACATAGATACACTGACTGCAAACGGCTGCGTAAATACACAGGCCATAGCTATTACTGTTAACCCGACACCGGTGCTTAACTCTCCACTTTCAGCGGGCGCCATATGCGACAGCACTACGTTTGTCTACAATCATACAAGCGCTACTGCAGGTACCACGTTCTCATGGAGCCGTGCGGCTATAGCAGGCAATCCTGCAAGCAGCGGCACAGGTCCTATCAGCGAAATGCTGACCAACAATACTACGGCACCTGTAGTGGTAACTTATATAGACACGCTTACCGCTAATGGCTGCACTAATACGCAGGCCATCACCGTAACACTCAATCCGACGCCAAGGCTCACCACAGAGGATTCAGTGACTATTTGCGATAGCACGTTGTTCCACTACGTGCCTGCCAGTGCTACAGCCGGCACCACATATGCATGGAGCCGCGACACAGTGATCGGCATCAGCAACTCTCCGGCTACCGGTGTTGACAGTGTTGATGAGGTACTGAATAATACCACTACCGATCCGCTGGCTGTTACATATACCTTCACGCTTACAGCTAACGGCTGCCCTCATGTGCAAAATGTAACGGTTATCGTTAACCCAACACCAACCCTGAGCAGCGCGCTTATTGCGCCAACCACATGTGGTGGCACACTGTTCAGCTATGCACCTACAAGCGCATCACCCGGTGTTACTTATACGTGGACGCGTGCTGCGGTCGCGGGTATATCTAACCCCACGGCATCAGGCTCAGGCAACGTTAACGAGATACTCAACACAACAACTGGCGACAGGGTAGTGGTAACGTACGTATTTACCCTGCAAATAGGCAGCTGCACCAATACGCAGATAGTAACAGACACAGTGAAGCCGGAGCCAAGGCTCACCAGCTCACTGGCGCCAGGCCCTATATGCGACAGTACTCTTTTCACTTATAATCCTACATCTATAGTAGCAGGTGCATCATTTAGCTGGACCCGCCCATTTGTTCCCGGTATAGGTGCTTTGCCCGGAACCGGAACAGGCTCAATTAGCGAGTTGCTCGTAAATAATGTTAACGAGAACAAGGCGGTTTCTTACATCTACACCATTACCGCCGACGGCTGTACCGCTGTGCAGGATGTTGTTGTTGTAGTTCGTCCTAAGCCTGTATTGTCGTCTCCGGTGGCGCACACTATTTGCAGCGGCAATATGTTTAACTACACACCGGCTACACTGCTCGATGTGCCTGTAACATTTACCTACGCACGCGCAGCTGTCATAGGTATACTGCCCGCTACAGGCTCAGGCTCAGGCAGCATCCACGAAACGCTTACAAATACTACCACCAGCCCCATAACTGTTACGTATGTAATAGCAATGACAGTAGGTGGCGTATGTACCCGCAGTCAGAACATCACTGTAGTGGTAAGCCCATCGGTAAGCGGTGTGGCAATAACTACCAAGTCGCCTGCTACGCTGTGCAGCAATACAATGTACCAGAACTTTGGTGCAGCCACGTTGCCGCCAACAGGTACTACCTATAGCTGGAGCGCAACCAATGCTACTATCTACGCTACAGGCACCAACAGGCAGTACATACTGGTGAACTTCAATACACCGGGCACTGCGGTGATAAGGCTCAATACATCTTACCCCGGCTCAGGCTGCGTAAGCACTGATACATTTGCGGTAACAGTAGGCAGCGGCACAGCGCAGGCGCCTTACGTGATATTCACGAATGGCCAGTTCATAGTGCTGGAGAACGATGTAGACACTTACCAGTGGGGATATGACGATGCAGCAACGCTCGACTCTACCCTGGTACCCGGTGAGATCAACCAGAGCTATATGCTCACTGCTCCTGACTTTACTAACAGGCGCTACTGGGTGATCACTAAGCGTGGCGATTGCATGCAGAAGTCGTACTACAACAGGCCTGTGACCATAGCGGGCGCAGAGCAGGCGGTGTCTGTAAAAGTATTCCCTAACCCGACAAATGATATAGTGAATGTAGAGATCAGTGAAGTAGTGGGCGGAAACGTAGCAGTACACCTGCTGAATATGCTGGGCCAGGAGCTTGATGTGGTATCGGCTACCGGTAACAGGGCAAGCCTTAATGTGGCGAAGTTGCCTGCCGGCGTTTACATGGTAGACTGCTATAGCAATGGCGTGAAGATCACCACGGCAAGGTTCGTTAAAAACTAAACACTCACAACTTTAACAATAAATACATTCCTAGATGAAAAAATTGCTTTTGTTACTCGCAGCTGCTGCCTCGTTTTCGGGCACGGCTTTAGCCCAGGCCACCACGCGCGACTCTGTCGTGCAGCGTGCCATGTGGCCTGTTAAATATACACACGACCGCGACCTCGCCCGCTGGGCGCTCGATATCAACCTGAAGCTGGGTACCCTGCACCAGGATATAACCTACAATGCTTCCAATGCGGCCTATCTCAATGCTATAGGCGGAGGGGTGACGCGGGTAGGCAACCTGCACCTTACTGATGGGGTAACCTATGGTGTAGATGGTCAGCTGGGCTTCTTCTTTGGCCGCAACCGCCACTGGGGCATAGGCGCAGGCTTTATGTACCTGGCTCAGCGCACAGATGCCAAGCTCGATCAGTTTCACGCAGAATACCAGGCTACAGATGCACAGGGCAACGTGTTTCGCCAGGTGGTCACCGGCCGCGACCTCAGGGAAAGAGTAGAGATCACCAACCTGAACATCCCGGTAATGCTGAAGTACAAAGCACGCTTCTCGCGTGTGCTGGGCTTCACTGCCGATGCGGGTATACTGTACAACCTGCAGATGCGCAACGAAACGCAGACGAATGCGAAATTTGATTATGGTGCAATCTACCAGTACTCCGCTACTACAGATGGCTTGCCTACGTCTTACGATGCGTCGCCTGTGCCTAACGTAAATGATGTGATCATAACGCGCGATTTTTACCTCGCGCACAATCCCGGTGGCAATGTAAATACATACTTCCAGGAGCAGAGCGCTGCAGGCCGTACCATAGCGCTCGACAGGATGCCTACGAACAGGGCTTCAGAAGTGTCTTACAAAAAGGGCTCTGTAGGCTTTATGATACAGCCGGGCCTGAGCTTCTACCTGTCTGACAATGTAGCGCTCAATCTGAATGTATACTACATGTACCAGGCCTTCGAAGCCACCCCTAAGGCTAACTACCGCCTTACCGGCAATGTAGGCGAATACAGCTCAATGCTCAACACTGTAAGCAAAAGCGAGAACCACTCTATCGGCGGTAACTTCGGTGTAAGGTTCCTGTTTGGTAAGGCCCGCGATTCCGACAAGGACGGCATACCCGACAAAAAGGACAAATGCCCTTACGTAATGGGCCTGCCGCAGTTCCTCGGCTGTCCTGATACTGATAAAGATGGCATACCTGACGACCAGGACTCCTGCGCTAAAATTGCCGGCCTCGTACAGTTTCACGGTTGCCCCGATAGCGATAACGATGGTATCCCTGACAAGACAGACGAATGCCCATACCAGGCTGGCCCTGCAAGGTTCCATGGCTGCCCTGACCGCGATGGTGACGGCATACCTGATAAGGAAGATATATGTCCGGATAAGGCGGGTACAGCACAGTATCACGGTTGCCCTGACACAGATGGCGATGGTATCCCTGACAATGAAGACCAGTGCCCTGAAGTAGCAGGCACAGCCGATAACCACGGCTGCCCTCCACCGCCACCACCGGCAGAAACAACTCCGCTGGAAACGCCTATCCTCTTTGAAGTGAACAGGACAGTAGTGGCAGAGGTGTCTATACCAGTACTCGAAACAGCAATTAAGAAGCTGAACGAAGACCCGAACGGAGTGATAGTGATAGACGGCTACACCGACATCACCGGTACCAAGGCATACAATAAAAAGCTTTCTATGCGCCGCGCACTTGCAGTGAAGAAGAAGCTCGTAGGTATGGGTGCCGATCCTAAGCGTATCAAAGTTGTTGGCCACGGTCCTAAATATCCTGCGGCAAGCAATAAGACACCAGAAGGAAGGCAGCAGAACAGGCGCGCTGTAATGAAGCTGAAAGTATAACAGTACAGTACGTAAAGATCAATATTGAAATGCGGGCCTCCTCTTCGGTGGCCCGCATTTGTGTTTAGAGCAAGTTGAGAATTGTTTATAAAGGAAATTCGTACGGAGGGGTTACTATAATGTTGCTCCACCATGATGGAGCTTTTCTTCTAAAAGGCTTGAAGTGGTTATGCCGGTAGATCAGAGCGAAAAAGAGAGTTTACTTTGGCAACAAAATTATTTCCATAGGGCATCCAGATCATCCGTAGTTATTTTCTTTCCCTTCCCTGCTTTCCTGTCCTTATCGCCCTGGCGTATCATGCCGACATATTCAGCGTCATACGGCGACACCTCGTACTTTATATCAAGCGCCTTCATCACCGCTACCAGTGCATCTAGTTTACTGCTACTGGCAGGATGGGCTATCAGTATATTCGCTGGTTTCATATTGCAAATATATTGTATTTTCATGAAAAAATTAGTGCTTTAAACGCACCAAACTAATAGCATAAAACAGCTAATCAACAAACTGCTGTTTATTTTTTCTGATGAAGTCAACTTGCAGTTTGTACAGGTCTTCTTCAAAACGAAGGGGAGGTAAAGCCAACTCTTACAACTCAGGCAACGCCTCCCCCTCAGCAGGATAATAGCCCTTCTCCAGGAAAAAACAATATCGCCGCAGGTCCTGCTCCGCATCGGTTTGCAGGTAGTGTATGTATAGCTGCTCTCTGCCGCGGTTCACTTTTTTTAATTCAACGTCATTTAACATCGCCAGCCATGCCCGGCGGTTGCTCCACCATTCCTTGCAGAGGTCATAGGTCCAGTGTTCGTTGCCATTGCTGGAATAGCTGTCCAGAACTTCCACAGATGCTGCATTGATCACTCCTGCCAACTCTTCAAAGTTCGACGGCTGTTTAAAAATGTATTCGCAGTAGTGAGCATCGTACAGCACATTTTGCGGGGCCTCTCCATCTCCGGTTCCACAAGTATCAGATTCTCCCGTATAGAAAGGGCCGGGAAAATTAAAAGCATGTTTATAGACCCAGTGGTCGTTGTCGAGGCAGCCATTGTAGTTTAGCCAAGGCAATATCTCTGCCCTCAACTTTTTATCAAAGTCCGGTTGGTACATCAAGGCTGTTAGGTCCTCTCCGCTTTTCTCTTTCAGTATTCGTATCTTCTCTACCAATGTAGGAAAACTACTGGCAGAATCGGGAGGCGATGGCCTTGCTGGGGAACTTCCTGGAGAACTTTGAAAAAATGCGATTATCCGGTCAAATATGTTCATAGCACTACTAAATTACTCCTCTTTCTTTAGTTTTCACCTGGTATTGCCGGGCAATAACTACGTACAAAATAAACATTGCAAGGAGCCTTGCAAATCGCGTTTGTTGTTTGGTTCCATATCGCGTGCCGTTACTTAGGAAAATCCATACGGGTTTTGAATTTCTAAGGATTATGGCTATATTACAATTCTTTAAAACGATTTCTGTATATATGATCATAGGCGTATTGAAAGAACAGGCACCGGAAACACGTGTATCGCTCGTTCCCGAAGTAGTGGCAACACTGGTGAAAATGAACGTCACAGTATGGATAGAGCATGGCGCAGGAGCAACCGCTTTTTTTAGCGACCAGGCCTACACCACAGCAGGCGCCGCACTAAAGAGCGGTGAGGAGATCCGTTCGGCAGCAGATATGGTATTGACCATAAATGCGGCTAATGCCGGTAACGTAAAGGCCGGCAGTGTTGTCATGGGCGTATTCCAGCCCTTGTTCAACACGCGCATCATGCAGCAGTGGGCCGAAAAAGGATACACTGTTTTCAGCCTCGATACCATACCCCGCACCACGCGTGCGCAGGCTATGGATGTGCTCAGCTCGCAGGCCAACATTGCCGGTTATAAAGCCGTGCTGCTGGCTGCAACGCAATATTGCCGTTATTTCCCTATGTTCATGACCGCAGCCGGCAGCATACCTCCTGCCAAGGTGCTCATATTAGGCGCTGGCGTTGCCGGCCTGCAGGCCGTAGCTACAGCCCGCCGCCTGGGTGCGGTGGTAGAGGTGTTCGATACGCGCCCTGCTGTTAAAGAAGAAGTAATGAGCCTTGGTGCCAAGTTCGTAGAGGTAGAGGGCGCAGCAGATGCCTCAAAGGCAGGCGGATACGCAGTAGAGCAGAGCGAGGACTTCCAGCGCAGGCAGAAGGAAAAGATACATGAGCACGCCAAAAAATCGGATATAATAATCTCTACAGCACAGATACCCGGCCGCAAAGCACCTATACTGATCACCAAAGCTATGATCGAAGAGATGCGCGCCGGCTCAGTTATTATTGACCTCGCATCTTCCACGGGCGGCAACACAGATCTTACCGAGAACGATAAGACGGTAATGCACAACGGCGTGGCTATCATAGGCAACTCGGCGCTTGCAGCAACTGCGTCATCTGATGCCAGCAAGGTATATTCAAAGAATGTGCTCAACTTCTCCAAGCTCATCATAGATAAGGAAGGCGGATTAACGCTCAACTTTGAAGACGACCTGGTAAAGGGTACCTGCATTACCCACGATGGTAAAATAGTGAACGAGCGTGTAGCCGCCAGTATGCAGCAGCCCGTGGCCTAAGCAGCTATAGATCTGGGTGCATTTTTACTTTTAATTTTTACTCTTTAATTTTCATACATGGATAGCATTATCAATTTATTTACCGATCCGGCAACCTACCGCCTGCTCACCATCGTCATTCTCTCCATCTTCCTCGGCATAGAGGTAATATCCCGTGTGCCCTCCGTGCTGCATACTCCGCTTATGAGTGGCGCCAATGCCATACACGGCGTGGTGATCATAGGTGCCATAATAGTTATGGGCCAGGCCCCCGCAGACGATTACCTCGCACTGATCCTCGGCTTCCTCGCGGTGATATTGGGTACACTCAACGTTGTCGGCGGCTTCGTTGTCACCGACCGCATGCTGGAGATGTTTAGTAAGAAGAAGAAGAAATAATTTGACGCGTCTTTGCGAGCCACTATGTGTGGCCCCGGGCAGAGCAGTGGCGAAGCAACCTCACGAAATTAAGTGAGCATTTTTAGAGGGATAGAATTTTAAAGCTTGGAATTTTCCCGTTTGGGATTTGGAATTTTTTAAAATTGGAATTTTTATATGGAAAATATGATATTGCAGTTAAGTTACCTCATAGGTTCAATAACCTTCATCATGGGCCTCAAGATGCTCTCGCATCCTGATACGGCCCGCAAAGGCAACCTGGTAGCAGCAGCCGGCATGACCATCGCCATTTTTACTACTATATTCCTTTTCCGCAACAGTAACGGCGAGGGCCTGCACAACTATCCATGGATATTTGGCGGCCTGGCTATAGGCACCATAGTAGGCACCCTCAGTGCCAAGAAAGTGCAGATGACCGCCATGCCTGAGATGGTAAGCATGTTCAACGGTATGGGTGGCGCGTGCGCTATGCTTATATCCATAGTGGAGTACAATCACCTGCAGCACGCCCTGGCATCTGGTGCCATCTCGGCCATACCCACCGGCACATTGCTGGTCATCGTGCTTGGTATGATGATAGGCACAGTTTCTTTTGCGGGCAGCGTTATAGCCTGGGGTAAGCTCAATGGTAAAATCAAGGACCGCACTATTCCCGGCGGCCAGGCTATCAACTTCCTCATCTTCGCAGGTATCATCGTACTGGCCACTATGATTGTCGGCAATTTTGTAGATGCGCAGACAGCTAATTATCTATTCTATAGCATTGCAGGTGTAGCCGCTTTATACGGTATCCTGTTCGTTATGCCCATCGGCGGCGCAGATATGCCGGTGGTTATCTCACTGCTCAATTCGTTCACCGGTGTAGCAGCGGCCTTTGGCGGCTTCCTTTACGACAACCCGGTAATGCTTACAGGCGGTATCCTCGTAGGCTCTGCCGGTACTATCCTCACCATTCTCATGTGCAAAGCTATGAACCGCTCGCTCAAGAATGTACTCATCGGGTCATTTGGCGGACAGAAAGCCGGCGGCCCTGCAGGCAGCAAGGAGCAGGGTGCTTACAAAGAAATATCGCTCAACGATTCTGCAACCATCATGGCATATGCGCAGAAGGTATTGATCATCCCGGGTTATGGCCTTGCCGTTGCCCAGGCACAGCATACCTGCCACGAGCTGGAGAAAGTACTCGAGGAAAAAGGAGTGCAGGTGCAGTATGGCATACACCCTGTGGCCGGCCGTATGCCGGGCCATATGAATGTGCTGCTCGCCGAGGCCGATGTGCCGTACGAAAAGCTGCTGGAGATGGAAGACGCTAACGACCAGATGGGCAGCACCAACGTAGTGCTCATCCTCGGAGCAAACGATGTGGTAAACCCTGCCGCCAAAGATGACCCTTCAAGCCCTATATACGGTATGCCTATCCTTGAGGTGGAAAAGGCAGACCATGTGATCGTGAATAAGCGCAGCATGAAGCCCGGCTATGCAGGCATTGAGAACGACCTTTTCTTCAAGCCAAAAAGCTCCATGCTCTTTGGCGATGCCAAAAAGGTGCTGCAATCACTGGTGGCGGAGCTGAAGCAGATGTAAGCTCATAAGCCTTATACGTTATCTTAGTTCCCAAAGTGTACTAACCTAAAGCTAAAAAGACGCTTTGGTGGCTCACATTGACAAAAAGAATACATGTAAAGATTTTACCAAAATAAAAACTTTAACTAAATTTATGCCATGCTTAGTAAGAAACGTGGGTTAGTAATTGCAACCGTAATAGCTTTTTTATCATTCATTTCTGTTACATATTTTTCATGCACCAAACCGGGGAATGACCCGCGCACGTGCAGCGGCGTATATTGTGAGAATGGCGGCTATTGCAACCTGGGCACCTGTATATGCCCTTCGGGCTTCGAGGGTAAGTATTGCGCCACGGCGTCAGTAGCTAAGTATGTAGGCACGTGGGATCTTACACAGGAAGTGATAGGCAGTGATTCAATGAATGATATAGGCAAAGATTCCTCCTACATAGTATTCCTGAAGAAAACCGCCACCCCCACTACATTCTTTGTCAATAATTTCTTTGGCAACGCTAACTACAACAATCTTGTCTGCACCATTGATAGCGCTAATACTGCCACCTTCCGTGTAGATACGCTTACGCCATTCCATATGCTGTATAATTACGTGCATATCTACGACGGTGCGCATGGCGACATCACAGATAACAAAATAACGATGCATCTTAGAGTAAGGCACCTCACGGAAACCGTGAACTGGCAGCTGGACACGCTGCTGATAACGATGAAGCCTCACAAGTTTTAAGCTGGCTTAAGCAGCTCACGTTCCATGCATTAGTATCGCATCTTTCCTGCTATTCGCACGGCATCAGCCATGCCCGGATAAGCGGCGGCGCACAGCTCAAAAAAAATCTGGAAAAAGAGCGAAAAAGTTTTTGCTAAAACAAAATTTCTTCTCTACTTTTGCATTCCCTTTTCAAGGGGAGATTTTTAGAAGTTCTTTTACAATAGCCACTTTAGCTCAGATGGTAGAGCAACTGATTTGTAATCAGTAGGTCGCTGGTTCGATTCCGGCAAGTGGCTCTTAAAAGTAAAAAATAAGAAAGTCAAAATAACAGCCCTGCGCCGGTTAGATAATTGGTGCAAAGTTTTTCTTTTTCCTTTTTGGTTTTTACGTTTTAAACGGGCGCATTCCACAAGTGGCCAACGTGAGCAGACTGTAAATCTGCCGTCTTACGACTTCGGAGGTTCGAATCCTCCTGTGCCCACATCGGTTTACAAATTGCAGTACGAAGCTCACAAGCTAAGTACCGCAACTTGCTGGCTGAGGACTAAATTACTAGCGGGAGTAGCTCAGTTGGTAGAGCGACAGCCTTCCAAGCTGTAGGTCGCGGGTTCGAGCCTCGTCTCCCGCTCTTGTTAGAAAATAACAGCTGATTAGCCATCATAAGGCTGATTGGCTAATTGTGGTCTGTAGAAGTTCTTTAGTTTGGTGAGCGACATTAGCTCATTAGGTGTTGTAACTCAACGCTTGAGCCTCCCGTTATCTAACGGGAGACCAGCAGGGTGGACAGTAAAAAAGACAGTTAGCTAAATAAAAATAGTGAAGCTGTTGTAGCTCAGCGGTAGAGCACTTCCTTGGTAAGGAAGAGGTCGGCAGTTCAATCCTGCTCAACAGCTCTTTTTAATAGAGAGTGTGCAGTAAGAAGAGAGGGTGCAGCAGCACACGACAACAAGTAATTATCGCCCGGTTGGCGTAATGATAACAAACAACAATTTAACAGCGTTTTAAAAAAAATAACAATGGCAAAAGAGACCTTTAAGCGGGAAAAACCCCACGTAAACATTGGTACCATCGGCCACGTTGACCATGGTAAGACCACATTGACTGCAGCGATCACTACTATTCTGGCGGGTAAAGGCCTGGCAGAGAAGAAGGGATACGATGAGATCGATGCTGCTCCTGAAGAAAAAGAGCGTGGTATCACTATCAACACGGCACACGTTGAGTATCAAACGATTAACCGCCACTATGCACACGTTGACTGTCCAGGTCACGCTGACTATGTGAAGAACATGATCACTGGTGCTGCACAGATGGACGGTGCTATCCTCGTGGTGGCAGCTACCGATGGTCCTATGCCGCAAACTAAAGAGCACATCCTCCTGGCTCGCCAGGTAGGTGTTCCACGTATCGTAGTATTCATGAACAAGGTTGACCTTGTTGATGACGAAGAGATCCTGGAGCTCGTAGAAATGGAGATCCGCGAACTGCTTAGCAAATATGACTATGATGGCGATAACACGCCTATCATCAAGGGTTCTGCTACAGGCGCACTTGCCGGCGACGCTAAGTGGGTGAAGGCTGTAGAAGATCTGATGGAAGCAGTTGACAGCTACATTCCGCTGCCTCCGCGCCCTATCGATCAGCCGTTCCTGATGTCTGTTGAGGACGTGTTCACTATCACTGGTCGTGGTACTGTTGCTACAGGCCGTATCGAGCGTGGTGTGATCAAAGTAGGTGAGAACGTTGAGATCGTTGGCTTCAACGAAGTAGCTCAGAACTCTACCTGCACAGGTGTGGAAATGTTTAAGAAACTCCTCGATCGTGGTGAAGCTGGTGACAACGCCGGTCTGCTCCTTCGTGGTATAGAGAAAAAAGATATCCGTCGTGGTATGGTTATCTGCGCTCCTAAGACTATTACTCCGCACACCGATTTCAGGGGCGAAGTTTATGTACTGAGCAAAGAAGAAGGTGGCCGTCATACGCCGTTCTTCAACAAATACCGTCCTCAGTTCTATTTCCGTACTACAGACGTAACAGGTGAGTGCGAACTGCCTGCAGGTGTAGAAATGGTAATGCCTGGTGACAACGTGAACCTCCTGGTTAAGCTCATCGCACCTATCGCGATGGAAAAAGGCCTGAAGTTCGCTATCCGTGAAGGTGGCCGTACAGTTGGCGCCGGACAGGTTACTGAAATTATCAAGTAATCAACCGCAGTAGCAATACTGTTATTGAAAAATATAAAAGCCGTGGGATAACTTCCCGCGGCTTTTGCTTTTATGTCCGGGGCCGGCAAGGAGAAATTGATTTCAGTGCGGTACAAAAGCCCTTGGTAGCGTCCGTACGCCTTTGCGGCGTCGGTACGCGTTTGCGAGTACATACTGTACAGGTTATCGCCAAAACTCACCTAAGCCACACCAGAAGCCTGTAAGGCTTCAATGTCAATAGCGGGGGTGCCAACCCACGGTATGTATAACCACGGGGCAACACCGAAGGTGTTGAATGTAATGCCAAACAGTTGTGGCGTAGGTACGTCTCCGCTTTCTCATCCTTACAAGCAAACGACCGGTAGCGTCAGTACGTCTATACGGCCAGTACGCGTTGAAGGGCCATATTCCGCGCATCTTATTTTTTTTCTGTCATAGGTGAGTCTCCGGTTTTTCCCCGGGACTCGCCGTTAAGTGTGGCCACCGCTGCCGAAGTCTAAAGTGGGAGAAGCATGAAAGGCTTCAATGTTAATAGCCGGGGGTGCCAACCCCCGGTAAAGCATAACTACGGGCCAACACCGAAGGTGTTGAATATGATATCGCGCTTGCGGCAGCGTCCATACGCCTTTCCGACCAGTACGCGCTTCCAATTACATACTGCAAAAGCATCGCAACTCAATTAAGCCACACAAGAAGCCTGAAAGGCTTCAACATTAATAGCCGGGGGTGCCAACCCCCGGTATGCATAACCACGGGCCAACACCGAAGGTGTTGAATGTGATACCAAACATCTGTCATAGGTGAGTCTCCGGTTTTTCACCGGGACTCGCCGTTAAGTGTGGCCACCGCTGCCGAAGTCTAAAGTGGGAGAAGCATGAAAGGCTTCAATGTTAATAGCCGGGGGTGCCAACCCCCGGTAAAGCATAACTACGGGCCAACACCGAAGGTGTTGAATATGATATCGCGCTTGCGGCAGCGTCCATACGCCTTTCCGACCAGTACGCGCTTCCAATTACATACTGCAAAAGCATCGCAACTCAATTAAGCCACACAAGAAGCCTGAAAGGCTTCAATATCAGTAGCCGGGGCTGCGAACCCACGGTAATGTATACCTACGGGCCAACGCCGACGGTGTTGAATATACAACCACAAAAAAAACCGCCTCACGGCGGTTACTTGTTTCAAGCGGGTAAAAATCTTAATAGTGGTTATCTAACCGATGAAGTGCCCTTGGTGTTAAACTCTTTGAGCTTACCCATAAGTTTTCCGTTAAAGTCGGCGCAGCATGCTTTTATCTCCAACCCTTCATGAGACATTTTGCATTGTGGATGCTTTGAATGTTTTCCGCACATTTCCTTACTGAGAATAAAGATGATTTCTGACATAGGTTCTTTTTGATTACCAAGGCTTTAAAAACTGTGCCACTTACGTGGTGTAAATATTCATAGTGCATAATCTCTTCATTTAGTGCAAATAAAATCCATTTACACGCGCATTTTGTTACTCGTTTCACAATGAGGATATTTGCTGCATGGCATCCTCACTGCAACCAATTTACCTCAATACTGCCTCTTGCGGACTGGTCGATCCCAACACGCTCCAGGCCGCCAACCTGCTCTATGCAGATATGGCGCACAACAGCAGCACCCGGTCTGAAGAGTGGCGCACGAACGACGAAAGCCGCATCAGGCAGGCGATAGCGGATTTTATAGGTGCGCCGGTCAACAATGTAGCTATGGTCCCTAATTTCTCGTGGGCGGTCAATGGCGTTGTGCAGTCGCTGCACGGCACTGAGCGGGTACTGCTCCATACGGGCGACTATCCGTCTCTTATAGAGCCCTTCCGCATCAGCAACTTTCCCATCACCTGGGTCGATGCGCCTGATGGCTTCAACATTGATGTAGAGAAAATAGAAGCGGCCATACGCAGCCACAGTGTAGATATTGTAGCCCTCAGCCATGTGCAGTGGACCACTGGCTACATGCTCGATATAAAGGCCCTGGGAGCCCTTTGCAAACAGCATGGAGTATTGTTCATCGTAGATGCCACACAATCGCTGGGCGCCAATGTTATCAACCTTTCTGAGCTCAATATCAATGTGTTTGCGGCCAGCAACTATAAGTGGATGAATGCCGGTTTCGGCACGGGTATCCTATACATAGCAGATGCCTTCCTCGAAAAGTACCCGCCGGTAACAGCCGGCAACAACAGCTACAAAATGGCAGGCGATAAATGGCTCTATGCGCCATCCGCGCGTAGCTACGAGCCGGGCCACCCAAACATGTTTGGCCTTATGGTGCTGGAGGCCGCAATAGCGCAAAAGGCCATGCTCGGAATGGCGCATATAGAGCAGCATAGCCGCCACCTGGCGCAGCTATTCCTTACCGGCATCATGGATACTCCTGTGCGTATCCTCGGCGATCATACCATGGCCAATCGTTGCGCTATCATACACCTGCGCGATGAGAATGGCCTCGGCGACTGGATAAAGCAGCACAATATAGTAGTGACCCAGCGCAACGGCCTGCTGCGCGTAAGCATGCACTTTTATAATACGGAGGGCCATGTGCAGGCGCTCATAGATTGCATTAAAGCTAAAGTGTAGCAATGTGTAGTAGTAAAAATACTTGACTGATATAGTTGGCTGTTTTAAAAAAGTTTTCCCTACCTTTGTTGTCCGTAAAAAAGTCAAAAGGGTTTTCTTTTTGGCTTTTTACTTTTAGGAATAAGCAGGTCGTACCTCACTTACGACTTACGACTAGCAACTTACGACTAAGAAATACGGGCATAGTTCAATGGTAGAATAGAGGTCTCCAAAACCTTCGATCGTGGTTCGAATCCGCGTGCCCGTGCAGAGTAGGGAATTGCATCAGCGATGATGCAGTTCTTATTGTTTAACTAATTAAAGGGAAGCCCCGGCTTGGGGTTTAGGAACTATGAGCAAATTCGGTAATTACATACAGGAAGCCTACGACGAGCTGCTCCATAAGGTGACCTGGCCTTCATGGGAAGAGTTGCAGCAGACAACGATCATCGTGCTGGTAGCACTCGCGCTCGTTACAGCAGTTGTGTTTGGCATGGATTTCGTTTCTGAGAATGTGCTGACATTCATCTATAAAATTCTGGGTAAGTAATGGATACGATCAATGAGACCGCTGCCAACGAGACTACTGCAAATGACACTCCTGTAAATGAGACTACTGCAAACGAGGCTCCTGTAAGCGAAACTCCTGCAATAGAGGCTGCTGCAAATGAGGACCCTGCAAACGAGGCTTCTGTAAATGAAACTCCTGTAAGTGAGATTTCTGAAAACGAAACTTCTGAAATCGAGACTCCTTCAGATGAAGCTCCTGTAAATGCAACTACTGCAAGCGATAGCACTCCTGTAGCGGAAACTAAGCCGGCAGCGGAAACCAAATGGTACGTAATACGTGTAGTAAGTGGCAAAGAGCGGAAGGTTAAAGAATACCTCGACAAAGAGGTAAAGATCAGTAACTGGACAAATTCTGTAGTGCAGATATTATGCCCTGTAGAAAAAGTATTTAAGGTACTGAATGGTAAGAAAGTACTGCGCGAAAAAACGCTTTTCCCCGGTTACATACTGCTTGAGGCAAACGATGGTAAGCTTACAGATGATATCATCCATACCATTAAGAATGTTACTGGCGTTATCCACTTCCTCGGTAAAGAGAATCCTACTGCGCTTCGCAAGTCTGAAGTGAACAAGATGTTCGGAAAGATGGACGAAGTAAGCGAAGCAGGCATCGGCTATGCAGATCCTTACATCGTGGGCGAAACAGTGAAGATCGTAGACGGACCATTCAACGACTTCAACGGTACGGTAGAAGAGATCAACAATGAGAAGAAGAAACTGAAAGTAGTAGTGAAGATCTTCGGCCGTGCAACACCGGTAGAGCTCAACTACAGCCAGGTAGAAAAAATAGCATAACAACAAAGAGCAATGATATTGAAACCGCATTCAGCAATGAGTGCGGTTTCCTTTTTTTGGGAAGAAATTAAATTTTGTAACTTTATTATATGGAAGTAAGAGAGCCGGCAATGGCATACGGTGAACGTAAATTCACCATTGAGGAATACCTCGAAATGGAAGATGCCGCTACCGAAAAGCACGAATATTACCAGGGAGAGATATTCGACATGTCTGGCCCTAAGCTACAGCATAATATTGTTGCGCGGAATTTGTACGGACATTTGATAAATAAGCTAAAGGGCAAGCCATGCCAACCGTTCGGCAGTGATATGCGGGTACACATTCCCACAAATACTCTGTTCACTTACCCCGATATTTCTATCGCCTGCGGTGAGCTTAAATTTTTGAATGACGATGAGTGGAACCTGCTCAACCCTACCGTCATCATAGAAGTATTATCCCCTTCCACAAAGAGCTATGATAGGGGAGAGAAGTTTAAGCTATACCGTGATATCCCTACACTCAAAGAGTACATACTGGTAGATCCCGAGTCCATAGGCATTGAGGCATACCACATCAACAATAACGGCCACTGGGAATTGCACGAATACGGGGACATTAACGACCAACTCAGTATTGGCGCCGTTGGTGTGTCCCTTCCTCTTGCTGATATCTATGAGGCTGCCAAGGTCTTAGAGCGCTAAAATAAAGAGCGTAAGATGTATAATTACAGCCAACAATCAAGGCAATACTCAGTAGGGGTACGGTTTATTTTTTAGGGGAAACTAAACTTCGTACTTTTATTATATGGAAGTAAGAGAGCCGGCAATAGCATACGGTGAACGTAAATTCACCATTGAGGAATACCTCGAAATGGAAGATGCCGCTACCGAAAAGCACGAATATTACCAGGGAGAGATATTCGACATGTCTGGCCCTAAGCTACAGCATAATATTGTTGCTGTAAATTTACTGACCCGCATAAAAGAAAAGCTCAGGGGCAAGCCCTGCCGGCCGTTCGGTAGTGACATGCGGGTACACATTCCCACAAATACGCTGTTCACTTATCCCGACATTTCTATCGCGTGTGGTGAGTTGCAATTTTTGAATAACGATGAGTGGAACCTCCTCAACCCAACTGTTATCATGGAGGTATTATCTCCCTCCACAAAGAGCTATGATAGGGGAGAGAAGTTCAAGCTATACCGCGACATCCCCTCGCTCAAAGAGTACATCTTGGTAGATCCTGAGTCCATTGGTATAGAAGCATACCACATCAACAACAATGGCAACTGGGAACTGCACGAATACCGCGATAGCAATGGTGAGCTCAGCCTCCGCACTATTGGGCTGTCTCTTCCGCTTGCCCATATTTACGAGGATACCAAAGCTATAGGAAACGCTTTAAAATAAAGAAACGTACAGCCATGAGCTATACGTTTCTAATCATTGGTCACAAACCATCGTTTACCCTATCGCCTGCTCTAGGTCTTCTATCAGGTCGTTCACATCTTCAATGCCTACACTCAGGCGGATCAGCGAATCCGATAAGCCATTTTTTATACGTTCCTCGCGTGGTATAGAGCCATGCGTCATGCTGGCCGGGTGGCCTATCAGCGACTCCACGCCTCCCAGCGATTCTGCCAGCGCGAAGAGCTTTGTCTTCTTCAGCACTTCTGTCGCATCAGCCATATTATCGCCCTTCAGCACAAAGGAGATCATGCCGCCATAGCCGCGCATTTGTTTCTTAGCTATTGCATGGTTAGGATGGTCTTCAAATCCAACCCATAGCACCTTGCTCACCTTCGGGTGAGCGCGCAGGTACTTCGCTACAGCCTCACCGTTCTCACAGTGGCGCTGCATGCGCACGTGCAGTGTCTTTATGCCGCGCAGCACCAGCCAGCAGTCGTGCGGGCCGGGTACAGCGCCACAGCTGTTTTGTATAAAGCGCAGGCGCTCTTCCAGCGACTGGTCGTTCATTACAAGTGCGCCATGCACCACATCTGAGTGGCCGCCCAGGTACTTGGTAGCCGAGTGCAGCACTATGTCCGCACCCAGGTCCATAGGCGTTTGCAGATAAGGCGAGGCGAATGTATTATCGCATACCAGCAGCAGCTTGTGGGCTTTAGCTATCTCCGCGCAGGCTGCAATATCTATCACATTTAGCAGCGGGTTAGTAGGCGTTTCTATCCATATCATTTTGGTGTCGGCAGTAACGTACTGTTTTATGCTCTGCGCATCGTCCATACTTACAAACTGGAACTTGATGCCGTAGTTGGCAAACACCTTAGTCATAATGCGGTATGTGCCGCCATACAGGTCGTTCGATACGATCACCTCATCGCCGGGGCTCAGCAGCTTCATCACTGCATCAGTGGCCGCCATGCCGCTGCCAAAGCAAAGGCCATACTGGGCGTTCTCTATCGCCGCCAGCGCATTCTGCAGCACAGTGCGGGTGGGGTTTTGCGTGCGCGCATATTCATATCCCTTATGATCGCCGGGTGCCGCCTGCACGTAGGTCGATGTCTGGTATATCGGCGTCATTATCGCCCCCGTTGTCGGGTCGGGCGATACTCCCGCATGTATCACTTTAGTGTCGAGTTTGTAATTGTTGTTGTTTGCCATAGTTGTTTTATCTGCGCAGCAAAGGTATTGGTTTTGCCATAATTCGTATACGGCTTTAAAACCGCCGGCCTCCCCTTTGGCGCTCGCATGATTGCTTGCTGTTAGCGAGAGCAAGCTGCCGGGGTGGATGAGCCTCTTCGAGGGTATGCTCCGCCGGCAGGCGCGTACTGCTGTTAAGCTCGGTTTAGACAAGCAGCTGCTCGAAAAGTACGTACGCTTCTAGTGTTATGTCAATCTAATATTGTCTTGCCAGTATTGTATTACAGCCCATATTTGTGGGTTTCGCACTTTTAGGTTTTGACTTTTTCCTTTTGACGTGACACTAGTCGTCTGCTATATAACGCCCCTTGTTGGTTGTCATCAGTTGCCCGGGCATTTATCGGGGGCATCGGTGATATTTTGTTGGCTTTAGCCGAAATAGTCTCAGGCACACTAGCTGGAAATTCCAGTTGTCCCACACCTTTTCCGGTGTGGGACAACTATTCTAATTACATCCGATCAGCTAGTGTTGAGTCAATCATATTTTGTCTTGGCCAGATGTTGTTACAGCGCGTGTTCTGCGCGTTTCGCACTTTGGGGTTTTTTCCTTTTTCCTTTTGACTTGACTAAGCTGGCTCACGCCGCCGGCAGCTGCAAGGTAAATGTTGTGCCCTTCCCCTGCATACTGTTTACGGCTATGCTTCCTTTATTGGCATCTATAAATTCCTTACACAGCAGCAGCCCCACACCCAGTCCGCGCTCGCCATGTGTGCCATAGGTATTGCGCTCTCCAGTAGGCTGAAAGAGTGTGTCCAATTGGCCTGCGGTCATACCCACTCCTGTGTCCGCCACCGACAGCGTTGCGCCTTTCTCAGTGCTGAAGGCGGTTATCATTATCCTGCCATTCCGCCCCGTAAACTTTATTGCATTCGTCATCAGGTTGCGGATCACTATTTCTATTTGAGCCGGATCGCAGCAGGCAATAGTGTTTTCACGGATCTTGTCTTCTATTACAATGTCTTTCTGCGTTGCCACCGGCTGCAGCAGGCTCATACATTGTTTCACTATCAGCCCCAGGTCAGTGCGTTCCGGTATCGCTACCGCCTGCCCACGCATATAGCTGCCCGACCATTTGAGCAGGCTGTCCAGCAAGGCATTCAGCGAGTTCAATTGTTCGTTAAGCGCGGGCTTCAGCGATGCAAATTTTTCCGACGTAATAAACCCCTCATCCAGCAGCATCATGGTGGTGGTAAAGGAGCTCAGTGGGTCACGCAGGTCGTGCGACAGCACCGTGAATGTTTTATCCTTAAAGGTGTTTAGATCCTCCAGTCGCCGCGCCTGCTGCTCTATTTCATCCTTCTGCTGCGATATCAGCTCCTTACTGCGCTTTTCGGCAGCGCGGCTGCGGAGCAGTAGCAATACTATCAACACCAGCGATGCGATGCCTGTAAGCAGCGCACCCACCAGCACCACATTCCGCTCTTCGCGGCTGCGCGCGAGGGCCTTATCTTTCTCCAGCAGGGCTATCTGCGTTTCTTTCTTACCCAGCTCATACTCATACTGCAGCTGGTGTATACGCTTGTCGTTCTTATCATTATACACACTGTCCTCGTACTCAGCATACACCTTATAATAGTCAAGTGCCAATGCGGGGTTTGTTTTGGCATATGCCTCGCTCAGCCCTTTAGCGGCTTTAAATATCGATTCCTTTATGCCCTTCTCCATCGCCAGCTTGTATGCCTGCTTCAGGTGTATTATCCCTTCGCTTACCCTGCCGGTTTCCACCAGTATCTTACCTAGCCCCTCGTGCGCCGATATGGTGATGAATATGTCACTCACCGTTTCGGTCAGCTTCAGCACATCCTTGTACCGGGCTTCAGCTTCAGCCTTTTTGCCCAGGTAGTAATACGCCTCCGCCACGTTGTTCATGCATACCAGCTGCCAGTTGGCATCTTCAAGCGTGTCGGCCAGTTTCAGCGCTTTCTCAAAGTAGATGAGGGCGTTGTTGTAGTCTTTCATTTCGCCATATACTATACCCGTATTCACCACATTGAAGAGCATGCCCTCTTTGTTGCCATTTTGCCGCTCTATTTCCATCCCCTTGCCTATGTAGCTAAGTGCTTTCTTGTGGTCGCCAAGGGTGGAGTATACCGTAGCAATGTTGGTATACGCCATTGCCATGCCCTCCCGGTCGTTCTGCCGCTCAAATACCGGCAGCGCCTGCAGGTAATACTTCAGCGCCTCCGAGTAGTTGCTGAGATCGCTATACAGGCCGCCTATGCTTAGCAGTGCCAGACCGGCATGCTTCGCATCGTCATTTCTGTGGGCAAGCTCTATGCCTTGCCTGTAATACTCCAGCGCCTTGTCATACTTACTCTGCCGGTAGTATATATCTGCCATCGATAGTATGGCCGATACCTGCCCGTAGGCATAACCTGCCTGCTCAAAGCTTTTTAATGCCTCGCCATAATATTTTACCGCCCGCTCCGGCACATTTCGCTTCAGGTCGGCCAGGCCCAGCTGCTGCAGGCATCCGCCCTTGCCTTTTTCATAGTTGATGCTCCGGGCCAGCTCCAGCCCCTTTGTGGCAAACTGCACTGCCGTGTCCATGCTTGCCTCCTGGTAAGCATTAGCCAGCTTGGCCAGTATCATCACACGCGTAGTGTCGGGAAGCCCGGCCTTTCGCGATGCCTGCAACAGGCTGTCGGGCCGCTGGCTGTAGCCCGGACTTGCCATTGGTAAGATGAAGGAAAGAAAAAGTAAAAACCTGGTTGTTTTATGAAATAAATAATCCATGCAGACCTCAAAACTATAGTTATAATGGGTGCAAAGGAAGCGATTGAGCGCGTTATTTTATCCTTAACATGCCTATTGATTTATCAACTATCATTATCAGATTAAACAATCAGCCAGTATACTGATATTCAGTATTTTTGTGCAAAATCAATTTGCGATGTTGAAGACCGGAAACACTATTGTGAGCATATATACGGAGATGACCCCTAACCCTGAGACCATGAAGTTTGTTGCCAACAAGCTGCTGTACCCGGGTAAAAGCATAGATTTTCCTGAAGAGGCCGCCGCAACGCCATCACCCCTTGCAAAAGAGCTGTTCGCATTCCCGTTCATCAAGGCAGTATTCATCGCCAGCAACTTTGTTACCCTCACCAAAACGCCCGGCACGAACTGGGACGATGTGATACCTTCTATCAAGCAGTTCCTCAAGGAGTACCTCGAAGAAGGCAAGGTTGTGATCAACGAAGACCAGATAGTGGCTAAGAAGGATAGCAACCTGGTAAGCGCCGATGATGAGGATGTAGTAGTGCGCATAAAAGAGCTGCTGGAGAACTATGTAAAGCCGGCCGTAGAAATGGATGGCGGCGCCATCAGCTTCAAGGGTTTCGATAATGGCACGGTAACGCTCATGCTGCAGGGCTCATGCTCCGGCTGCCCCTCATCAATGATAACGCTGAAAAGCGGCATTGAGGGTATGATGAAGCGTATGATACCTGAGGTAAAGGAAGTTGTAGCAGAAGCGGAGTAATTCCACGATATTATATTTTTTAGAGCGGCAACCCATGCGGGCTGCCGCTTTTCTTTTCCTTTTCTATCAGGCACACTCATCCTGTTGTTTTCCTGCATCCGTGATTTTATGTAAGGGTGGCCCTTGCGGCCACCCTGTCGCGCAAGGCCCTCGCGTGCATCCCATGTGTTGTGGGTGGGGGCAAGCCCCATGCTATGTGTTGAGCCCCGGCATATTAAAAAACTAACCGAAAACAGGGACAATTGCCCAATGCCCTGCATATTGAGGAATTGTAGTATTTTTATCGCTCACAGGAAACCTACATATTCGCATAAACCTCCATTTTATACACGAGGGGGTTTTAACTACAAAGCATGAGCATTCAAAATAACTATGTAGCCATCATGGCAGGTGGCATTGGCAGCAGGTTCTGGCCAGAGAGCCGCACCAGCCATCCCAAGCAGTTTCTCGACCTTTTGGGCACAGGCCGCTCCCTCATTCAGTGGACCTATAACCGCTTTAAGCACATCTGCCCCAAGGAGAACATTTACTTCATTACTAACGAGCAATACATAGGTACGCTCAAGGCCCAGATACCTGAGCTTAGCGATGAGAATATCATCAGCGAGCCATCTCGCAAGAACACTGCGCCCTGTGCCGCATACTTTGCACACAAGATCATGGCGCTTAATCCTAAGGCGAACATCATCATGTCGCCTGCCGACCACCTTATAATGGATGAGCACTCCTTTGAGCGCACAGCCCATGAGGCGCTCGACTTTGTAGCCCACCACCCATCGCTGCTTACCCTGGGCATAAAGCCCACCCGGCCCGATACAGGCTATGGCTATATACAATACGACCCCGAGCAGGAAATAGACAAGACCTACCGGGTAAAAACTTTTACGGAGAAGCCTTCGCTGGAACTGGCGCGTACCTTCCTCAAGAGCGGCGACTTCCTTTGGAACTCCGGCATATTTGTATGGAATGTAAAGACCATCATGGAAGCGCTGGAGCAGTTCCTGCCGGAGATGCACGAGGTTTTCCTGCAGGCCACCGATGCCTATAACACACCCGCTGAGCACGAAGCCATGACCAGGCTCTACCCGCACTGCACCAACATATCCATCGACTATGGTATAATGGAGAAGGCGCGCAATGTATACGTGATACCTTCTTACTTTGGCTGGTGCGACCTCGGTACATGGGAGTCGGCATACGATAACTGCAACAAAGACTACCTGGGCAATGCCGTGCTGGGCAACAACGTGATGGTGATAGATGCCACTGAGTGCATGATAAAAGCACCGCACGAAAAGCTGATAGTAGTGCAGGGCCTCGAAAAATTCATTGTAGTAGACACCCCCGATATACTGCTGATCTGCGAGCGCAACCGCGAGCAGCAGATAAAAGAATACGTGGCAGAAGTGAAGCGGAACAAGGGCGACAAATTCATGTAGATAAGTCAAAAGTCAAAACTGAAAAGCTAAAAGTATTTGCTTTCGGGCAACTCTCAGCTGCCATGATTCTGCGAAGAACACCATGACAGCGCTCTACTGTTTTTATTGTTTAATAAGTTTCTGTGTTCTGCGCATGCCGGTAGGTGCGGTTATGTGAATGAGATAGACGGCTGCGGGTAAGTTGTCTATAGGTATGATTTGGCTGGTGACATGTATGGGCGTGTTTATCAGTTGACGCCCGAACAGATCGCATATGATTAGCGTGCAACCGGCGATGTTTTGGATATTGAGTTGGGTGGTGGCGGGGTTGGGTGAAATGGTGATATGAGAAGACAACTCTTCTACATTAAGTTCCGGCAGGACGGTGATAATAATAGTATTGCTATTGCGTACATAAGATTCTGAGCAATCATTGCCTGAAACTGCACAGCGTATGCTATCGTTATTGACGGGGATATATGTGTAGGTATTAGTGGAGGCGCCGCTGATGATTGTATCATTCTTGTACCAGGTGTAGCTTGTGGGGGTGCCACCTGTTGTTATAGCCGTGAACGTTACCGATGTCCCGATGCCGGCTGTATCGTTGGGGGAAACGGTTATAGAAATAGAGGTCGTAATCGGGCTTGATGAAGGCGGAGTGAGGGCCGCAATTTTTCGAACACGGAAGTTTTGCGCATCTGCTATTAACATATCTCCTGCCGCGTTAAGTATCATCTCTGCGTTTTGGCAAAGTTGCGCCGCTGTCGCCGGGCCGCCGTCCCCGCTAAATGCACAATTACTGTTTCCTGCGAGCGTAGTGATTATTCCTAAGTTATTTATAACTCTAATACGGTTAGAGTCGGCAATATATAGATTATCGGCAACGTCAAAACAAATGTACCATGGACGGAAACTTGCTGCAAGAGCAGGACCGCCGTCCCCACCTGAACCTGGACCACCATCTCCCGCAACGGTAGTAATGATACCAGTCGACATATCGATTTTACGAACCCGGCGAGAATTTTGATCACCTATAAAAAGGTCTCCGCACCTACTAAATTTTATATCCCATACGTTCCCGATTTGCGCTGCCGTCGCCAAACCACCGTCACCGCTAAATCCCAATGTGCCGTCCCCGGCTACCGTAGAAATAATTCCATTCGTATCTATCATGCGAATACGAAAATTCATCATGTCGCTGAAAAATAAATTACCGGAAGCATCAAAAGCGATTGCTTCGCAAGCATTTATTAACGCGCTTGTCGCTGGTCCACCATCTCCTGCAAATCCCGCTGTTCCATTTCCGGCAATTGTCGTAATTATTCCGCTCACTCCATCAATTTTCCTTATCCTGTTTGGATGCCCTGCCAAAAAAATATTATTTCTTTTGTCCACGGCAACATGATTTGGATAATACAATTTAGCGGCTGTAGCAAGGCCACCATCACCACTGTAGCCGGAGATACCTGTACCCGCAATGGTTGTAATTATACCGGTCGCAATGTTAATCTTCCGAACTCTCTGTTGATTATTTGTTGCAACAATAATATTTCCTGCCGTATCAAAAGCAATACCAGGGAATACACCAAGGCTCGCAGATGTAGCAAGCCCCCCATCTCCTAAGCCGGCTGTACCGCCACCCGCAATGGTAGTAATTGTTTGCCCATTGCTTTTTGCAACAAGTAACAGCAGAAATAGGACTGCAAGATTGAGTTTCATACGCTTTTGATATACTCAAATTTAATCAATCTATATGAATCGCATATTTTATTTTTGAGCTTTAGGGCTTCTCTATAATCATGATTCGCAATGCTCACCATTGAATAGGATTAACCAACTCTCAGTCTGTTTTCCTAACTTCGGTGTACCGCAAAGATGAAGCTTAAAGTCAAATGGCAGGGCTGAACAGTGAAAGTGCTCCGAATCCAAACATGGCAAGCCTTCTGATCTTTGATTAATCTTTTGATTTAGCAATGAATTTCCCCAAAAAGCACTCTGCTACAGGCACCACCATATTTACCGTGATGAGTGCGCTGGCGCAGGAGCATAATGCTATCAACCTTTCCCAAGGCTTCCCCGACTTTCATATCGATACCCGGTTGTCGCAGGGGCTGGGAGATGCGGCGCGCGATGGCTATAATCAGTACGCGCCAATGGCCGGCCTGCCACAGCTGCGGCAGGCAATAGCTGCCGACTTTGGCCGCCGCTATGGATTGGGGATGGACCCCGATACAGAGATCACCATAACACCCGGCGCTACCTATGCCATATACACGGCCTTCACGGCCATACTGGTGCCCGGCGACGAGGTAATAGTACTGGAGCCTGCATACGACAGCTACATTCCTAACATCGAGATGAACGGCGCAAAGGCAGTGCCGGTATCGCTCAGTGCTCCCGACTTCCGTGTGGACTGGAACAGGGTACAGGATGCGGTGACTGCCAAGACAAAGGCTATCATCGTAAACACGCCACACAACCCTACAGGTGCCATATGGAGCAAAGAAGATTGGGGCCAGCTTGCCGGTATCGTCCGCGATACCAATATCATCATCCTTGCCGATGAGGTGTATGAGCAGCTGGTGTTTGACGGGCAGCAGCACTACACCGTATTGCAGCACCCCGAGCTGCGTGAGCGTAGCTTTGCGCTGTACTCATTTGGCAAAGTATATAACAACACGGGCTGGAAGATGGGCTACTGCATAGCGCCACCGGCCTTCACGCAGGCCTTCCGCCGCATACACCAGTTTGTAGCATTTACGGTAAATACCCCGGCCCAATATGCCCTGGCGCAGCAGGTAGCATATGGGGATAGCGAGAAAATTAGCAGCGTAATGCAGCAAAAGCGCGACCACTTCCTGGGCCTGATGAAGGACACGCCTTTTACTATACATACCCCCGCAGGTGGCAGCTACTTCCAGCTCGCCAGCTATGAGCGCATCAGCGATATGCCCGATATGGAATTTGCCCGCTGGCTTACCAAAGAGCACGGCGTAGCTACCATACCCGTCAGCGCCTTCTACAGCAACAAGCACGATGATAAGCTCATCCGCTTCTGCTTCGCCAAGAAAGAGGAAACGCTGGAGGCTGCGGTGGAAAGGCTGCGGAGGTTATAACCCTGCCTGTAGCGAAGCTATAAATTGAACGTAGCGGGGTCCCGGCGGCCATCCCAAAATAAAAGCAGCTCAATACGATTTGCCGCTTTATGGTTGCGGTAAAACAGAATTACCTGCTTATTTATCATCGTTTTGTGAATGTTCTTTCTTTTGTTTGTGATAACAAACAGTTCGGGATAGATTGCTATTAAGCCGAGTTTATCGTTAACGGCGGTGATGAAACGTTTTATCTCGCGATCAGTCCATTCGCGTTCGAGATACTCAATCACCTGGTCATATCACTGTTGCGCCCGAATGGTCCATTTTACCTCGAGAGCCATTTCTGATATTTTTTCATCACTTCCTCATGGGAGGTCAGCTGGCCCGCATCCGCCTGCTTTACGGCTTCGTCTATGTCGTTCTGGACAGCGGGAGGCAGCTCATCCCAGAAGTCATATTTGTGCTCCGCCTCCAGCAATGCATACACCATTTGAACCGTTTTGTCGTCGGCTTCATCGATGTACTTTTTTACTTCATTTCTTAATCTATCCGTCGGCGCCATTGCTGGGTTATTTAATACTACAATTTACGAAAAAGCATGCATAGCGATCACTTTGCCCGGGTGTTTTTTCATTCCTTTAACCTATCAGGCAACGCTTGTAGTACTGCGGCTGGAGTAGAAATTTCAGCACCTAGTGCTTAAAATGCCTCATCTCCGTCATCACCATTACCATATCATTGGCCTTGCAGTATTCTATGCTGTCTTTATCGCGCATTGAGCCACCCGGCTGTATCACAGCCTTAATGCCCGCCTCGTGCGCCATGCGCACACAATCATCAAACGGGAAGAATGCATCTGATGCCAGCACCGCACCCTGCAGGCTGAAGCCGAACTGCTTCGACTTATCCAGCGCCTGGCGCAGGGCGTCTATGCGGCTGGTTTGCCCGCAGCCCTTGCCTACAAGCTGCTTGTCCTTTACAAGGGCTATGGCGTTCGACTTTAAGTGCTTGCACACAATGTTGGCAAATAGCAGGTCGGCCTTCTCAGCATCACTGCTGTCGCGCGCGCCGGCTTCCTTCCACTCGGCAAAGCTCTTGTTGTCTGCATCCTGCACCAGCACACCATTGAGTATGCGCTTGTATTCCTTTTGCGGGAAGAATGCCTTTTTTTGTTGCAGCAATATGCGGTTCTTCTTGCTGCGCAGTATCGTAAGCGCCTCTTCATCAAATGAAGGGGCGATAAGTATCTCGAAGAACAGCTCGCTTATTTTCTGCGCCACCGCAGCCGTTATGGGCTGGTTGGTAGCCAGCACGCCACCAAAGGCACTCTCGGGGTCTCCTGCCAGCGCAGCATCCCATGCCTGCAATACATCATCGCGCTCGGCTATGCCGCATACATTGGTATGCTTGATAACTGCAAATGTAGGCTTGGCAAACTCAGCCACTACCTGGCAGGCAGCATCTACATCTACAAGATTGTTGTACGATAACTCCTTGCCATTCAGCTTTTCGAATAAGCTGTCAAGGTCGCCGTAGAAAGACGCCTGCTGGTGCGGGTTCTCCCCGTAGCGCAGCGACTGCTTATGCCCATGCGACAGCTGGAACTGGCCACCCGCGCCGGCATTGAAGTATTCGGCTATAGCTACATCGTAGTGCGCGCACTCGGCAAATGCCGCCGCTGCAAAGCGCCTGCGTTCATCGAACGTAGTATTGCCATTGCCTTGCTGCAGCGTTTCCAGCAGGGTAGCGTATTGGTCGCGTGATGCTACTATGCACACATCCCGGAAGTTCTTACCGGCAGCGCGAATGAGCGACACCCCGCCTATATCTATCTTCTCTATTATAGTGCTCTCCTCCGTGGTCTGCTTCACAGTTTCCTCGAAGGGGTACAGGTCCACTATCACCAGGTCGAGTAATGGTATCTCGTACTCAGCTATGTGCCTTTGGTCGTCGTCAAGATCGCGGCGGGCAAGGATGCCGCCAAACACCTTTGGGTGCAGCGTCTTTACCCGGCCGCCAAGTATGGAAGGATAGCCCGTCACCGTCTCTACCGCAGTACACGGAATACCCAAGCCCTCTATAAACGACTGCGTGCCCCCTGTAGAGTATATGGCCACACCCAGCTCATGCAGCTTGCGGACCACAGGCTCCAGCCCATCTTTATAGAATACGGATATCAGTGCTGATTGTATGGTGCGGTTCGACATATTTCAATTTTGAGGCGCGAAGATATAAAAGAAAGACCTCTCCCCGGCCCTCTCCGAAGGAGAGGGTGTCATTTCGTGCCCGGCGCGAGTGGCCATGGGCAATATTTGCTGGGAAGCGAGGTGGGCTACCAATACCTCCCAGCCTTACGGTACTTAGCCTTATAGGTGCGGTGCCGCAGGTCTTTATGGCCGCAGCTGGAAAGATACCCCAGCAAAACAAGAAAGAAAGCCAGCCTGATGATCTTGTATTTCATGAGCTTAAAGTTAATAAAAGAGTTGGGTGATTTCAAAGGGGGGATGTGTAGAAAATTCTGGCGAGTCATTGTCATTCATTATATTTACACATGAAACTTTTGGTTTATGATTTTGTCTACGATTGAGCTTAACGGATTTAGAAATTTTAAAAGTGCGATCGTTAATTTGAATGAAAAATCACTTATTATAGGAGCCAATGACGTTGGTAAAACCAATCTAATATGGGCGCTTAGATTGCTTTTAGACAAGGGTCTATCTGAGTACGATATTGAACCAAGAGATGCGGATTTTTATGCCTATGAGGAAACAAATAATTTCAAGATAAAACTGCGTTTTGAGAACGTTACGGAGGACTGTGTTGTTTCAAAGCTAAAGGGGGCCATCAGTGATGATGATAAACTTATACTAATGTATGAAGGGATCCGTGACCCAATAATCAAATCAAAATCGTATAAACTCTTTGCAGGACCATCCGACGAAGGACTTGAAGAAATACAGGAACGTTATTACCGTAAAGTGCTTAACCTACGATATATCAGCTGTAGACGGGACTTTCACAGCTACATTAACAAGGAAAAGCATAATCTATTCTATATAGCGAAAGAAAATAGAACGGGCGAACAAGTAGCAGATGATGACCGTCTTATTGGAGAAATATCTGACAGCCTTACAACGATTGATGCAAAAATACCACAGCTAACCTTTGTTGCCAACGCGACAAATACTATTAACACTGAACTCAAAAAGCTCTCTCTTCATCACAATCGCCAAGATATAGTTTTTAATGCTGGAACTTCTGATATTGATAACTTTATTGACGATGTCTCCATTTCTTCAAAAAAAGACGGCAAGAATCTTTTGATCGGCGGAGATGGCAGATTAAACCAAGTCTACTTATCCCTTTGGGCGGCACGAAATCAAATATCTGACGAAAACGTTCAAGAGGTCTCCCTGATTTGCATTGAGGAGCCGGAAGCTCACCTACATCCTCATCAGCAACGCAAACTATCAGAATATTTGTCTTCTTCAATTCATTCACAAGTTATTATCACTTCCCATTCACCGCAAATTGCTAGCGAATACTCTCCAAACTCAATTGTTAAACTCGTTGATAGAGGCGGAGGGGCTTATAATTTCAAGATAAAACTGCGTTTTGAGAACGTTACGGAGGACTGTGTTGTTTCAAAGCTAAAGGGGGCCATCAGTGATGATGATAAACTTATACTAATGTATGAAGGGATCCGTGACCCAATAATCAAATCAAAATCGTATAAACTCTTTGCAGGACCATCCGACGAAGGACTTGAAGAAATACAGGAACGTTATTACCGTAAAGTGCTTAACCTACGATATATCAGCTGTAGACGGGACTTTCACAGCTACATTAACAAGGAAAAGCATAATCTATTCTATATAGCGAAAGAAAATAGAACGGGCGAACAAGTAGCAGATGATGACCGTCTTATTGGAGAAATATCTGACAGCCTTACAACGATTGATGCAAAAATACCACAGCTAACCTTTGTTGCCAACGCGACAAATACTATTAACACTGAACTCAAAAAGCTCTCTCTTCATCACAATCGCCAAGATATAGTTTTTAATGCTGGAACTTCTGATATTGATAACTTTATTGACGATGTCTCCATTTCTTCAAAAAAAGACGGCAAGAATCTTTTGATCGGCGGAGATGGCAGATTAAACCAAGTCTACTTATCCCTTTGGGCGGCACGAAATCAAATATCTGACGAAAACGTTCAAGAGGTCTCCCTGATTTGCATTGAGGAGCCGGAAGCTCACCTACATCCTCATCAGCAACGCAAACTATCAGAATATTTGTCTTCTTCAATTCATTCACAAGTTATTATCACTTCCCATTCACCGCAAATTGCTAGCGAATACTCTCCAAACTCAATTGTTAAACTCGTTGATAGAGGCGGAGGGGCTTATGCCGCATCAAATGGGTGCTCTAGGATTATAGAAGAAGCTTTTAACGATTTCGGCTACCGCATGAGCATCATTCCTGCGGAAGCATTTTTTGCAGACGTGGTTTTGCTCGTTGAAGGTCCATCAGAAGAATTGCTTTATAAAACGCTTTCGCGCCAACTGGGCATTGATACGGACAGACTTAATATCAGTATTTTAATGGTGGATGGAATTGGCTTTAAGACGTTTATCAAAATATTGAAATCATTAGAGATAGAATGGGTAGTCAGAACTGATAATGACACCTTTAAAATACCAAGAAGAGAAGAATATCGGCTTGCAGGCGTTCAGCGACTAATCAGCTTTTATCGTGAGAATGGAAGACTAGATGCAGTTCTTGACGGCCTGCTCGTAACACATGAAGCAAATCTGTCCGGCTTCAGCATCCCAGTTCCTCAATCTGCAATTGACGCAACAGACGCTTTAATGCCAGAGCTGATTAAACACAATCTTTATCTCTCTAAAGTTGATCTTGAAAGTGACTTGTACAATAGCCCTATTAAGGGACATTTGGACGCGTTTCACGGAAATAACATAGATGAAGAGGCCGAGGCTATAGATGTTGTAAGTAGAATGAAAAGGAAGAAGGCCATATTTATGTATGAGTTCCTGAAACAGCATAAGGATAGCTTGAAACAACTCGAGAACGAACAAGTTTCAATTCCTCTAAAAAGATGTGAGGAAATTGTTAAAGGATATCATGAGGCCGACGCAGCAGCAGTCTGAAATAATCAGTCATGGTGGTAATTCCGTGATTATTGCCGCTCCCGGCAGTGGCAAGACCTTTGTTATATCGCAGAAAATTCAGCTCATATTTGAAAGTTTAAAAGAATATCAGGGTGTCATTGCTATTTCATACACAAACAAGGCATCAAATGAATTACAGTCACGATGCTTGATAAAAGGCATAAATCCTAGAAGCTCGTTCTTTGGCACGATAGATAGGTTTTTTATCGGCGAAATCATTATACCATTCGGCAAGCATCTTTTCGGTGTTCCTGACAAGGACATACAGATACTTAAATTTGATCGACTGCCTGAAGTAGAAAGAAATGCCTTAGATTGGCTGCAACGTAATTTACAATTAAATCAACTTAACGCAGAGCGCCTTGACCGACTAATTCAGTATTTTAAGAACGGCGTTATATTAATCGAGTCGATAGGGTTGCTGGCCAACTACGTTTTTAATACGTCCATCGCTTGTAAAAAATATTTGCTCGCTAAGTACAAGTATATTTTCATTGACGAATACCAAGATGCAGGTGCAAATCAACACGATATTTTTCTTGCGATAAATGGCTTGGGAATTGTTGGCGTTGCCGTGGGCGATCTCAATCAATCTATCTACGCTTTCTCTGGAAAGAGTTCTGTTTTTTTAGATAACTTATCTTCCAACCGCAGCTTTCGCGTATTCAAGCTAGATAAGAACCACCGTTGCCACCCTTCTATCATAAACTATACAAATTATCTGCTTGACCCGAATACAGAAATGCTGCCTAGCGACACGAATCAAGTTTATTTTAAAAGAATTGAAGGAGCCGAAGTGGAAATAGCGAAATATATTGATCGGGTTGCCGCATCTATAAAAGGCAAGTTTGAAATCGCACACAATAAGGACATCGCTGTTTTAGTACGGGGAACACGAACCCTTGACCTCATAGACCACAATTTACAAACTCCTCATAAAGTCTTTGTTACTACGGATTTGGATATTAGCCTTAATGTCTGGTCTTCTTTGTTTGCGAAGCTGCTGTATTTTGCTTTTGATGCAAATGTTAGATTTATTGAGGTGATTGAAGAATTTAAGCCTGCTGAGAAAATAATACGCAATGACCTTAAAAGGTTGCTTGAACTTAAAAAGATAACGCTTGCCGAATTTGCAAATGATCCACTCGACAAGCATGCGATTACGGATTGCTTTATTGCTATAGCAAAAATAATTGCACCAAACTCGGAGAATGAAGACTCTGCCAAACTATTATACAAAGTCATTTCTGACGCGGCCCTGCTCTCGACATTTAGGCCAGCAAAAGATGAAGAAATAACAATAATGACGATTCACAAGTCAAAGGGTTTAGAATTCGACTTTGTATTTCATCTCGACCTCTACGAGTTTGTATTGCCGCAAAAAGGGCCTGGGCCTGACAATGATTGGAATAATCTTATTTATTCTGACTGGACGCAGGATATCAATTTGCATTACGTTGCCATTTCCCGTGCGCGGAAAGCCTGCCTTCTTGTTCCCAGTACGAAAAGAACAAATAGCAGAGGCAAAATTACTGACGCGAAAGATTCGGAATTTCTTTCAAAAGACGACATTCAGAATATTCGGTATAGAAAGCCAACTATATGATTTACATCGGCTAGCTATGGTGAGTTTATTCTCAATCACTTGTTATGTGCTTATATCGTTTTTTTGCCGCTGTTGGTCATGGTTTTCGGGCCAACGGCATTTACAGATTTTACAAAAAGAGATTCCATATATGGGTGGCAGTTTTGTCCGTCACTACTATTTTTCGCGGCCCGTTGCTGCGAGGTGCAAATGTCCGCTTCTATTAACTTCAAAAAAGACGAAAAAACCACCTAAACCCTTACCCACAGCCAAAAGAAATTTTCACCATAAACAGCATGCTGCACAGCATATAGCGAAAAGCGTACTGCCATGTAAATTCGTTTTGCAAAATTGAGTGGCGCCACCGATATTTGGTGCGCAGCATACACTTGCCAGTCACAACTGGGAGGGGACATTTTTTGATGTTTCCCTAAGTAGTCTGAGGTACCAAGGATAAACTGTGCTCCGTTTCAGCACAGGTTCCGGTTGCGATTTTTCATTTTCAATCGGAAATAGTCATAAAATATCGCTGTAAGCTTGTGATTATTAGTTACTTACATACATTTCCGGCATTCCGGTGGCCAGCAAAAACCGGAAACGAATCGGAAATTAGGCACGCATAAAATAGGAACTTAGGTTGTATAACTCTGCCTCTGCTTTACACAATCCTTAAATCCCTAAATCCTTTAATCATGGTTCCGACAATTTTTTTTCACCCCAACCGGAAATCACAAAAAGCAATCCAAAATAAACCTGATAATGAACAACTTACGCGAACCACCCACTCCCCTCATCCCCAAAAACCGGAAGCAAATCGGAAAAAATCTGAAGTAAAACTAAGAGCGGCCCGATAATAGAGAGTGCGCAACACGCTCCCCTCCTGTTTTTAGGAGGGGCTTGCGATGGCCTGGCGCGTGAGCGGGGTGGTCTGCCACACCCAGGGAAATACGAAGCCTGCACATGCCGGATTTGGAGAGGTCGGGTAGTACGTTACATCTCCTCCCCTCTGGAGAGGCCCGGAGGGACGTTACCAGTCAGCTTCCACTCCCCCTTCAGCAATCCCGCAATAACTATATCCTCAGCCACCCCGTTGCGGAGCACGCTCTGGCGGAGGATGCCCTCTACGCGGGCGCCTATGCGCTCTGCCACGCGGGCGCTGCGGGTGTTGGCGGGTACAAAGTGGATCTCTATTTTGTTGAGCCCTATTTTTTCAAAGAGGAAGTCTATGAGGCGGCATAGGCATTTATTGATGATGCCCTGGCCCTCGTATTCGTGGCTTATCCAGTAGCCTATCTGTGCGCGGCGGGTGGGCTGGTGCCAGTGGTGCATGCCTATGCCGCCTATTATATGGTCGTTGTAAAATATGCCCAGCACCAGCGCCTCCTGCGAGTGCTGCTGCTGCTGCGACTGCTTTATGAAGTGCAGCGAATGCTCCACCTTAGTGGTTTGGCCCACCCAGTCGAGCCAGGGATTAAGGTGGCGGCGCGAGTTGTTCACCGCGTTAAACAGTTCGGGTGCGTCATCCTGCTGGTAGGTGCGCAGGAGAATATTGTTATCTATTATTATCGAGACCACGCCTGTATTATGTATTGTTCTTTACCTTTTCCCACATTTCGGGTATCCGTTTTATCCACGCCATCTCGCGCATCTTGGGCTTGGCTTCGCCTGCAGGCGAGCCAAAGTATGTTTTGCTACCCTCTATGCTCGCGGCTATGCCGCTCTGCGCCAGCACCACTGCGCCCTTGCCTATGGTCAGGTCTTTATTTACCCCCACCTGGCCCCACAGTATCACCTCGTCCTCCAGTATAGTTTTGCCGGCAACAGCTACCTGTGCCGCAATAAGGCAGTTTTTGCCTATCACCACGCCATGGGCAATGTGTACGTTATTATCGAGCTTGGTGCCGCGGCCTAGTATGGTATCGCCGCTCACCCCCTTGTCTATAGTGCAGCCCGATCCTATCTCCACATCGTCCTCTATCACTACGCGGCCGCAGCTGTCCATCTTCTGGTACTGCACATCGCGGTCTTTCTTGCGCTTGTAGTAGAATGCATCTGAGCCTACCACCGTGCCTGCATGTATCTCCACGTTGTTGCCAATAATGCAATGATCGTAGATGGTAACATTTGGGTGAATAAGGCAGCCACTGCCTATGCGCACATGGTTGCCCACAAATACCCCCGGCTGCAGGTGGGTGTCTTCGCCTATGGTGGCTGAGTCGCTGATCATTTTACTGGCCGGCTCAAAAGGCCTGAAGTGCTTTACTATTTTTATATAGGCATCGAAAGGCGCATCTGTCACCAGGAGGGTCTTACCCGCAGGGCAGTCTACCTCTTTGTTAATGATGATCACCGTAGCCGGTGAGTTGAGGCAGGTATTGTAATACTTCTCGTGGTCCACAAACGATATGTCGCCAGGCGTCACCTTGTGTATCTCGTTGATACCTGTAGCCATCTGCTCCGCATTACCTGCAAGCCGCGCTCCTGTAAACTCTGCAAGCCACTGCACCGGCACAGGCTTCTCAAACTTCATAAACTATAGTTTCAACAAAAATACAACTTTACGTGTGGTGAATAAACATAAGGGTCAAATACCTAATTTCGGCAGCTAAGCTCCTGTATGCAATACATAAACCTCGATGGAAAGATAGTGGCGGCCATCACCGCGGGCCTTCCTGCCGACAATGGCGCCTTCCGCTATGGCTATGGGCTTTTTGAGACTATGCTGGTGCAGGGGGGCGTTGTAAGGCTGGCACAATACCACTGGCAGCGGCTGTTTGAGGGGCTGGGCAAGCTGGGGTTTGAGCTGCCGGCACGCTTCACTGCCTCATACCTGCAGCAGCAGGTGCTGGCGCTGGCGGCGACGAACGGCGCTGCGGCTCTCTGCCGGGTAAGGCTGCAGGTATATGCCGCAGGCGGAGGACTATATGGCCGGGACCGCAGGCCGGGGTTTGTGATAGAGTGCTTCGGGCTGGAGCCGGACACCATGCAGCTGAATGAGAACGGGCTGGTAGCAGGGATAGCGCAGGGCCTGCAGAAAAGCCCCGACAGCCTGGCCAACCTGAAAACATGCAATGCCCTCATCTACGCAATGGCGGCGCGGCAGGCCCAGGATAGCCAATGGAACGATGCGCTTGTATGCAACACAGCAGGGCACATAATAGAGAGCACCATAGCCAATATCTTTTGGATAAAGGGCGATGAGGTATACACGCCGCCGCTCACAGATGGCTGCATAGCCGGGGTGATGCGCAGGCATACTATGGCGATGCTGCCGGTGACAGAATGCTCCCTCACGCCGCAGGCCCTCTTAGAGGCTGATGAGGTATTCCTTACCAATGCTATAAAAAAAATACGGTGGGTAGGCAGGGTAGGGGATAAAGAGTATGGCAACAGGCGCATCATGCAGGTATCTGATAAGGCATTATCTTATACGTTTTAAAAACATCAATATAAGAGTTGCGGCCATTTATTATTGCTACTTTTGCAAAAAAACACACTCATATGAAGAAGGTACTCCTCACACTCTGCGCAGCTACTACGGTGGCTGCTGCGGCTAATGCCCAGGTCGGCTTTGCCCCTGCGCTCGGCCTAAACATTTCAGACTATTCTATCAAGTCAAGCCCATTAGCGTTTGACACGAAACCCCGCATTGGGATGCGTGTCGGGGCGATGCTCCAGTTCGGACTGACTGAAAATGTATACCTGCAGCCAGGCCTGTTTTATGCTATGAATGGCTTCCGCCTGGACTTTTTAGGTGTTAAAGCCACTTACAACATTAATACACTGGAAATTCCGATCAACGTTGTTTATAAGTTCGGTGAGCCTGGAGACAACAGGTTTTTTATAGGAGCAGGGCCGTATTTTGGTATTAATATGGGAGGAAAGGAAAAAACCTCAGGCTATCCTGATCTCGATCTGCCGATGGGCTCAGACTCTTCGGACTTTATGAAGCCGCTGGATATAGGATTGGGATTTGCTGCAGGGTACGAGTTTGCTAACGGTTTCCAGGTACGCGCAAATACGCAGTTCGGCCTTGCAAACCTGATGCCTATAGGCAATTCTGATAATTCTATAAAGAGTTTCAACTATGGCGTTACCATCGCCTACATGCTGGGCGACAAAGGCGCAAAGAAAAAGAAAATGAAAACAACTACTACCCAATAGGTTAGTTGGCATATATTTTATGTGGGTTGGGTTGCCGTGTAGGCAACCCATTCACTTTTATATAACTTACATATTTTTATGAGGTCATTTTACTTGCTTTTACTGGCTGTAGCAGGCTGCACTGCGGCGCATGCGCGTATAGGTTTCGGGCCACTTGTGGGGCTCAATATATCGGACTACAATAAAGAGATATACAAAAAGGACATAAAGACCCAGCTCAAACTTGGTGGAAGGCTAGGCATATTGTTCGATATACCTTTTTCAAACCACTTGTCGCTGCAGCCCGGTATAAACTATGTGACCAATGGTTATAAAGCGCCGCACTATGTAACCACAGGCTATAACGTGCCGCTCGTTCCCGCAGGCGAAATAGTATGGATCATCAATACCGTGGAGGTGCCTGTGAACCTGGAGTATAAGTTCGGCGACTCCTGCGATAATCACTTCTTTGTGGGTGGTGGCCCGTTTGTGGCCTGGAATAAGGGTGGCAGGCTGCACCTGAGGGGCAATAACATAGGCGGCAGTGGCGGTCCTATAGACACCAAGCGCGATGTTTATGTAGGCACGGCACCCAGCGATGATATTAAACCATGGGATGTGGGATTTGGGGTGAACGTGGGGTATGAGTTCAAGGAAGGACTGTTTGCCCGCGCCCACTACCAGATGGGTTTCCTTAACCTGCAGCCAACCGGCAACGACGACAATGCCCTGCGCAACTACAACTTCGGGCTGTCTATAGGTTACTTCTTCCATACCAAAGCAAAGGTGAAGAACAAAGCAAAGTACAAGGATGACGATACCAAGGTGAAGTACAAAGACGACAAGATCAAGTATAAAGACAAATAAATAAAGGCGCCGGAGCGCCTTTAAGTTAGTTTAACCTTGTAGGGAGGACGTTAGTCCCTGTCCCTGCGTCCGTCATTATCACGGTCCCAACCCTTGCGGTCGTTATCCCGACGGTCGTTTCGCCAGTTGTTGTTATTGTTCTGGCGATAACCACCCCACGAACGTGACCTGTTCTGCATATACCTCGGGTCGGTGCTGTATCGGATGATCTGCTGGCCACGTTGCCCACGGTAGCGCGAATACTGGCGCTGGTACCTGTTGTGGTTACGCCATGGCGTAGGATCATTAATTACTACCTTATACGAAGTATAGGGGTCGAACCGGTAAGATGAGGGGAGCGTACGTCCGCTTGTCCAGCCGTTACCGCCGTTGTTATATACATACATACTCCGGTTCACATCGTAGTATGCATCGATATCCGGTATATAATAGTAGCGGGCCATATCGTAGCCTGAAGGGCCCCAGGCTGGCTGTGAGCCTATATTAAGGCTAAGCCCCACCTGTGCATTAGCTTCGGTAGTTACACCTATTGTGGCAACTGCGGCGAGCATTAAAATCAGCTTTTTCATAGAAATAAATTTTAAGGAAACGGTGCCGGGTGCTAATCCTTACTGCAACATTTCCATACTAATATGCATGAAAACCATACCGGAATTGCAGAAGGAAATCACAAAACGAAAGGAAGCAGTTAGTGCTCTTTACAAGTATTGAAAAATAGTCATTTTATATTTTTTAACAACATCAAATAGGGTTCGTAGGCTTTTTACCCTATATTTGCCCACCACTTAATTAAATTGTAGCGATATGTTAGTGATCCAAAGGTTAATTAAAAGGAAGGTTTTAGTGCTTGGCTTGCTTGCATTCATGTTCACCGCAAATGCACAAAACAAGAAGTATATCTCTAACCATAAATTACTTGCGGCCGTTCTCTCTGAGAAATATGGCATACCTGCTTCTGTGATATTATCTGTGGCTGCCATTGAATCATCAGGCGGCGCAGGGCCTGCGGCCAGGGTGCTCAATAACCACTTTGGCATGGAGGGTAAGAACAGCTTTGTGAACAACAAGGGGCATAAGAGCCGCTATAAGCAATACAACAACGCTATAGAGTCGTACATAGACTTCTGCAACGTTATTGCACGCAAGCGGTTTTACCCGACACTCAAGAACAACACAGATCCTAAGGCGTGGGTGAAAGCCATAAGCCGCGCGGGTTACTCTGAGCAGCCTGAACAGTGGGAGCGTAAAGTATTCAGCGTACTGCACTCAAACCAGCTGTAACAGCCGCCATGGGTAGCATGCAATTCTAAGCAATGCTCACAACAACAAGATACATTTTACTGGTTGCCTTATTCTTATTTGCCGGGGTACGTAGTATAGCTCAAAAGGCTGCTGCTGCCCCGGCAAGTTATGATGACTCCATACTGTATGGCGGCTGCTGGTTTGTGCCGCACAATGCTGGCATCAACATAAAGTTCTCCGCGCACTATAACTTTGAGTTCAACGACTATGATACTGAGGCTGGCCGCGAGATAACTCTGACCGGCAAGTACCTGCTCGACGGGCACAGCCTGTGGCTGATCTACAACGACAGGCCCAAGCAGAAGTTCTACTTCTACAAGGGCGATCCGCCTGATAATAACTACTACTTCAAGGCCTATCCTTTAAAAACAAGTCCGTACTATTTTGTGCACGGCAATTGTGAGTAGCGTTTACTTCCTGCGCTTAGCGCGCTCGTATTGCAGTGGCCAGGGCATACCTTCATAGCCCAGCTCACGAGCCGCGCGGAGGGGAAAGTAAGGGTCGCGCAGCAGCTCACGCGCCATAAAGATGAGATCGGCCTGGCCGTTCTTCAATATATCTTCGGCCTGCTCTGGAGTAGTGATAATGCCTACCGCCCCGGTCATTATCCCTGTTCGTCTTACTGCATCGGCAAAGGGTACCTGGTAATTTGGCTTTGCCGGTATGGCTACCCCGGCAACAGTGCCGCCTGATGAGCAGTCGATAAGGTCTACACCTTTTGGTTTTATAAGTGTAGCTAAGGCTACGGAGTCTTCAATTGTCCAGCCTGCCTCGTGCCAGTCGGTAGCTGATATGCGGACAAACAGCGGGTATTCTGCGGGCCAAACCGAGCGGACTGCGTGAATGATCTCGGTAAGAAAGCGCGTGCGGTTTTCGAACGACCCGCCGTAGTTGTCGGTGCGGGCATTGGTGAGCGGGGAGAGGAACTCATTGATAAGGTAACCATGCGCGGCATGTATCTCTACCACTTTAAAGCCTGCCTCCAGTGCGCGGCGGGCAGCATCTTTAAAAGCGCTGACGATGGCTGTAATCCCATCTTGTGTGAGTGCTGTGGGTATCGCCTTATCGGCAAAGAAGGGTATGGCGCTGGGGGCTACCGGTTGCCAGCCACCATCGGCGGGTGATACCAGGCGGTCGCCGTTCCAGGGCTCGGTGGTGCTGGCTTTGCGGCCTGCGTGGGCAAGCTGGATGCCCGCAATGCTGCCATTTTGCTCTATGAATGCTACAATACGCTTCAACGCGTCTACGTGCTCCTCCTTATATATACCCAGGTCGCGGGGGGAGATGCGGCCCCCGGGTGTTACTGCTGCCGCCTCAGTAAATATAAGCCCCGCACCGCCAACAGCACGGCTGCCCAGGTGCACCAGGTGCCAGTCGGTGGCGAAGCCGTCGGTTGATGAATACTGGCACATAGGAGATACTACTATCCTGTTCTTCAGCGTAATATTTCTTATAGAGAGCGGCGAGAAAAGCAATGGTAAAGGCATGGCATAAAGTTATTGAAAAAGCAGCGCCTGCGCATAAAGGGATAGGACTGAAATGCCTACTTTAGCGATATGGGACGCATTCTCTGCATAGTATTGCTGTTGGTGGCTGCTAAGGCCACGGGGCAGCAATATGTATATGTGAATACCGATAACCTGATAATGCGCGATCTGCCCAGGAAGGACTACATAGTGCATGATGTGCTGCATGCGCCCGCAAGGCTGAAGGTGCTGCCATATCAGCCGGGTGAGCCGTGGGATACCGGCAAATTTTACTATGTGCGTGTTACCTACGTCAACGACGACGGCATAGAGTCGCGCATCTTGGGATGGGTGATGAAGCGGTACGTGGTGAGGCAGCTGGCAGATGTGACATGGCCGGGAGCAGATACCACGCAGCTGGTAAACCATGAGGTGGTGCCCCTGGTGCCCTATGCCACCGGCGACTGGTGCGACCCGGACAGGAACAACAGGTTTAAGTATCCGTACCCCAAATATAAGGGCGGTGAGCGGGTGCTGGGCCAGGCAGTGAAACCAAAGCGCTATTATACCGGGCCAATGGGTGGCTGCTACTATATGAACGGCAAGGGCCATCGCATATATGTAGATAAGAAGCACTGCGCGCACAAGTAAGCGTGGGGGTAAGTAATAAACTGGCGAAATGCCTAATTTAGCCGCATGAATCTTACAGCTCCCAACCAGATAGCCAACTACATTGCAGGGGCATTGCAGCCACCGCTCAACCGGAAATACATGGACAATGTAAACCCAGCCACGGGCGATGTATATAGCCAGACACCGGATAGCGATGCAGGTGATGTGGATGAAGCAGTAGGCGCAGCCAAGGCAGCCTTTGCCGGCTGGAGCACTACGCCGGGGGAAGAACGTTTTAAAATACTGAATAGGATAGCCCAGCTGATAGACGACAACCAGGAGGCGCTGGCGCTGGCAGAGACCAATGATAACGGCAAGCCGCTGTGGCTGAGCAAGCGGGTGGATATACCACGGGCATCGAGCAACTTCAGGTTCTTTGCTACGGGCATCATGCACTTCAGCACCGACAGCCATAGCATGGAGGATAAAGCCATCAACTACACCCTGCGGCAGCCGATAGGCGTGGTGGGCTGCATATCTCCGTGGAACCTGCCGCTTTATTTATTTACCTGGAAGATAGCGCCTGCGCTGGCGGCGGGCAACTGCGTGATAGCGAAGCCCAGCGAGGTGACACCAATGACGGCCTACCTGCTGAGCATAATATGCCGCGAGGCAGGGCTGCCTGCGGGCGTGCTAAATATTATACACGGCACCGGCCCGGGCTGTGGGGCGGCGATGGTGGCGCACCCGGAGATAAAGGCAATATCGTTCACAGGCAGTACAAGGGCTGGCAGGGATATTGCCGCTACGGCAGCACCGATGTTTAAAAAGATATCGCTGGAGCTGGGCGGCAAGAACCCTAACCTGATATTTGCAGACTGCGACTGGGATAAGATGATGCGGACGACACTGCAGTCATCATTCAGTAACCAGGGGCAGATATGCCTTTGCGGCAGCAGAGTATTGATAGAGGAAAGTGTGTACGAAAAATTTAAAACCGAGTTTATAGCAAGGGTGAAGAAACTGACCGTAGGCGACCCGCTTGATGAGCATAGCAAGCAGGGAGCCGTGGTGAGCAAGCTGCACTACGACAAAATAATGAGCTGCATAAATCTTGCAAAAGAAGAAGGCGGGAAAATACTTGCAGGGGGGAATGCCGTGAAGGTGGCAGGGCGCTGTGAGAACGGCCTGTTTATAGAGCCGACAATAATAGACGGGCTGGGGGCGCAGTGCCGCACAAACATGGAAGAGATATTTGGCCCGGTGGTGACCCTGCAATCATTTAAAACAGAGGAGGAAGCGCTGCAGCTGGCCAATACCAGCGACTATGGCTTGTCGGCAACGATATGGACGCAGGACGTGAGCAGGGCAAACCGCATGGCCGCGAAGGTGCATAGCGGCATAATATGGGTGAACTGCTGGCTGCTGCGCGATCTGCGCACGCCCTTTGGCGGATTTAAGAGCAGCGGTGTGGGCAGGGAAGGTGGCTGGGAAGCGCTTCGCTTTTTCACCGAGCCAAAGAATGTATGTATAGAACTGTAAACGGCGCCCATGAGTAAATTCAGGCAATATATACTGGGTACCAGGCGCGGACTGCTGCTATTGCTGCTGGTGGCTGCCGGTATCATCTATGGCATCACCAGGATGGTGAATAGGGGAGGAGATGCTGATGGCGCTACGGCTCACTTTGATGTGCCACCAGAGAATGTTTTTATTTTTAAAGGCTTGCAGGGGCCGGCAGCACCATCCGTGATACGAGGCGGCGAACATATATCGTGGAGAAAATATGGTGCCGATAATCCATCAGCAATGGTCATCTTGCTCACCGATACCACATGCCAGTGGATAGGGCTGGCGCATGGCCTTACCAATATAGGTGTGCCCTTCATTATAACCACGAGTACGGCGGAGGCCTTGCGGCACAAGGTGGTGATGGTGTATCCGATGATATCGGGCAGGGTGCTGGCCAAAGAAGAGCTGCAGGCGATAGCTGCAATACCCAGGAACGGCGGTGTGCTGATAGCCACAAATGTGTATGGTGGCGGCCTGAACGAGGTGTTTGACTACGCGGATATAACTGCAGGTAACAAGCGCGATAAAATAGTGCTGAACACGGTTGCTGACCCGCAGATAGAAAAGATATTCACAGGGGCGATAAACAGGGAGCTGCTATTGGCGGGCACGGACACAATGAACGATGTGCCTACCGTGGGCTACACCAGCCCGAAGACACCGCTTGCCACCTTTGATGACGGGACGGGGTGCATCGTATACAAAGACTATGGGAAAGGCAAGGCGTACGCGCTGGGCCTGGACCTGGGCAACTACTTTTTGCGATACATGAATGGCCGGGGCTACGAGGCCAATCGCGCGTACGTGAACAGGTATGACGCCGGTATAGACATATGGCTGCGCATGCTGAAGCAGATATATATGGAGGGCGAGGAGAACGCGGTGACCATAAGTGCGGCACCTTACAACAAGCCGTTCACCATGACCATAACACATGATATTGACTTTACGCGATCTATAGTGAATGCGGCGCAGTATGCAAAAATGGAGGACTCACTGGGTGTAAAGGCGACATACTTTATACAGACCAAGTATGTGAAGGACTGGAACGACGATATTTTCTTCAACGATGCCAATATTCAATACCTGCAACAAACAGCAGCACTGGGGATGGAGATAGGCAGTCACTCCGTATCGCACTCCAGGGTGTTCTCGAAGTTTAAAACAGGCACTGGCAAAGAAAGCTACCCAGACTACAAGCCTTTTGTAAAGGAGCGATTGGTGACCTACAACGCCAGCATACTGGGCGAGCTAAGGATAAGTAAGTTTTTGCTGGAAAGCTATGTGAAGGGCCTTACCGTACGCTCCTTCAGGCCGGGGCACCTGCAATATCCCTTTGCACTGCCGCAGTCGCTGGCGGCGGCGGGGTATAGCAACAACTCTGCCGTAACAGGCGGGGTGGCCCAGACCAACCTGCCCTACATTCTTATGTATAACCGCGAATTTGACGCAGAGACCGGCATGGTGGAGGTGCCCATAGCAGTGGAGGATGAGCTGGGCCTACCTATGCTGCAGCGGCTCGACAGCACGGTGCTGCTGGCAAATCAGCTGGCAGAGTATGGGGGCGTGCTCAATATTCTCATACACACAGATATACTGGGACAAAAGTATGAGTACGAGCGAAAGGTAATAGGACTGTACAAGGACAAAGCCTGGGTAAGCACAATAGGTGACTTCGGCGACTGGTGGCGAGGCAGAAATGCGGTGAAGCTATCAGTAGTAATCGCAGGAGGCGCACACCGGCTGACAGTGACCGGCCCTACCTTGCAGACTGTAAAGGGATTAACTTTGCAAGTGCCTGCCGGCTGGCGCTTGGTGCCAGCGGATGGAGTGAGCCAGCAGGGCAATGCGATAGTTATCAATGAACTGAAAGGCGAAACAGTAATAATATGCAAATGACGAAACTGCTATGTGCAGCAACAACCCACGCGGGCAAGTATATTGCCGGTATTGCGGCTGTGATGATAATGCTTACTGTAGCTGTGAGCACCAAGGCGCAGGATACGCTGACCGCAGATGGACTATTTGCAGCAGCGCGAAAAACTGCTTTTGAAAAGAAGAACAACACCGAAGCGATAAGGCTCGCTAAAAAGGCGCTGGAGCTGAACCCGCGCTATACCGATATAGTGGTGTTTGTAGGGCGGGTATACACGTGGGAGAAACAGAACGACAGTGCCCGGGCATACTTTGAAACGGCGCTGGAGCAGAACGTGGCTGCCGAAGAGGCATACCAGGGCTATAGCGACCTGGAGTACTGGAGCCAGAACTACGGGCAGGCAAACGAGATAACGCAGCGGGGCCTGGATATGCACCCTTACTCACAGGAGCTGCTACTGCGCAAGGCGAAAATACTGACATCGCTGAAGGATTATAAAACCGCGGTATTAGTGACCGACACACTGCTGACCATGAACAGGCACAATGCTGAAGCACGCGCGCTGAACATAAATGCAAAAGAGCTGAGCTATAAAAACAGGTTCACCTTCAGGCACGACCATGCACACTTTGACAAGCAGTTTGTTGACGACTGGTACTTTGGCAGCCTGGAGTATACCCGCCTCACAGGAATAGGCCCTGTAGTGGCACGGCTGAACTATGCAGACCGCTTTAAGCGCGATGGGCTGCTGATGGAGGCGGACGCTTACCCGCAGATATCGAAGACCTTTTACATGTACCTGAACCTGGGCTTCTCTAACCACCAGGAAGTTTTCCCGAGGTGGCGCAGCGGGGCATCTTTGTTTGCCAACCTGCCGCACGCCTTTGAGGCTGAGTTGGGCGCGCGCTACCTGCGCTATACGGACGACGCCTTCTTTTATACAGCGTACCTGGGTAAATACCTGGGCAGCTTTATGCTGGGCGCGCGCACCTATATCACCCCATCTACCTCAGCTATCTCTAATGCCAATAACGCATTTGTGCGCTACTACTTTGGTGGTACGAACGACTACATACACCTGAGCGCAACAGCAGGAATATCGCCCGACGACCGCAGGCTGAACCTGCAGGTGAACAGTAACGGCAAGCTAAGGTCTATGCTGGGTGAGCTTATTTTCAGCAAGGCAATAAGGCAATACAATGTAGTGACGTTTAACTTTTCGCTGCTCAACCAGGAGTATTTCCCGGGGCTATTTGGAAATCAGTACCAGGGCGGCTTTTCTTACACCCGGCATTTCTAGTCGAGTAAAAAGGAAAAAGTCAAAACCCAACAGTGCGAACGCACAAAATACACGCTGTAACAACATCTGCTTAAGATAGAATAAGATCGCTAGCAGTAGCTGGTCTGATCTATTGTAGAATAGTTGTCGCACACCGGAAAAGGTGTGGGACAACTGGAATTTTGCAACTTGTGTGCATGAGCTTGTCGGTTAAAGCGGACTAAATATCACCGATATCCCGATAAGTATCGGGCAGCCGATGGCAACCAACAACAAACATACAATAGTTGAGTAGACTAGGGTTTTTTGGGTGGTGCGCCACCGAGGCCGGTGCGCGTCATCTCGCCCCATGAGTTCTTTTTGCGGATCAGGTCTACGTATCCTTTAATAGCAGACCATACCACGAAGGGGTGGAAGTAGAACGGCTCAGTGAGCGCGGTTAGCAGCAGCCGCGCCATCTCGCTCCGGCGGCGATACATATTGAACGTAAGCACTTCCATATATGCCGCGAAGGCCGAGTAGAGGTAGCCAAAGGAAACGATGAATGCGAGGAGGGCGAGGAAGGAGTGCCAGTTGATCATGCCCAGCAGGCTCATGATAAGGAAGACGATCATACCGAAAAACTCGATAAGCGGGGCCAGCATCTCGAAGAAGAACCAGAAGGGGTAGCTGATCATACCCATAACATGGTAGCGCGGATTGAAGAACAGAGTCTTGTGTATCTTCAGCGTTTCTATCGAGCCCCGCGTCCAGCGGTTGCGTTGCCGGCCGAGTATCTTACTGTTTGTAGGCGCCTCGGTCCAGCATAGCGGGTCTGGTATGTAGGTGACCTTGTAAGGCAGCTTCATCTCTTCCATATGGCGGCGCATGCGCATCACCAGCTCCATGTCTTCACCCACGGTGCCATGATCATAGCCACCGGCGTCAATAGCTACCTGCTTGTCAAAAGCCCCGAAAGCCCCGGAAATGAGCAGCAGGCCATTGATACGCGCCCATGCCATGCGCCCTATGATGAAGGCGCGGATATACTCCAGCGACTGCATGCGCGCCCAATAGTTTGCGGGCAGGAAAATTTTCTCCAGCCTGCCATCCTTTATCTCGCAGGAGTTGGCTATGCGCACTACGCCGCCCGATGCGATGACCTTGGAGCCACTCTCTTCGAGGAAGGGCTTCATCATCTTCAGCAGCGAATCCTGCTCAAGGATGCAATCGACATCGATACAAACGATATAGTCTTTGGAAGAAACATTGATGCCGACATTTAGTGCGTCCGCCTTGCCGCCGTTCACCTTATCTACAACTACCAGCTTTTTGTATACCGCCTTGCGGCTTTTGTATACCCCTCGTACCTCCTTGGAGTGAATGCGGTATTGCACATGGTAGTCGATCTTTTCAAGCTGGTAGGCATCGATCATTTTTTGCAGCGTATCGTCCTTGCTGCCATCATTAATAATGATCACTTCGAGGTTGCTGTAATACAAAGAAAGCAGCGAGCGAACGTTCTCGGTGATGTTAGCGCCCTCATTATATGCAGGGGCGAGGATGCTTACCGATGGTGCATGCGGGGATGATACCAGCAGCCGGAAATCTGTAAAGGCATTCCGGTACATGTACTTGCGCGCCTCGCCTATAGAGGCAATGCCAATGATCATGTAAGCAGACAGCAGCGTGCAGGCATACAGGAATATGCCGTAGGTAAGCAGTGCGCTTGCTATGTCCCAAACGATCATCATCGCGACAGCTCGTATTTGATCTGCTTGAAAATGGGCAGGAGGCCCTCCTTGCTATTTGCTATCTCTTCCAGCAGGGCAGTGCCCTTGCTGTCGCACCGGGTTATAGCTCTGCCGGCTTCCAGCTTCAGCGCATCGTCAGGCTCATCGAGCTTTTCGATAAGGAAGGGCAGGTCGTTATCATCACCTATGGAGCACAGCTGCCTGAGAATGTTTTTTTTGTTGGCCATTGTTTCGGCAGCGTAAGTGGCTTTGAGCACTGCGGGGGTGCCATGATTGGCTATGCGCCCCAGGGTCTTAATGGCTTGTGCGCGAAGACGCTCATTGGCTGAGCCGAGGCGCACAACAATTGCATCGTGCAGGTGCAGCTGCGAAAAAATGTCGGTGAGCTTTAGCGCGAAAAGCACCACATCCTCGTTTTGTGATTCCAGCCATTGTTCCAAGCCTTCCATTTCTTCCGGGTCCAGCTTATTCAGCTGCTCCAGCAGCTTCACCTGCTGCCACTCATTGAGCGGGTGCGTGAGCGTATCGAGGAATGACAGTCCTTTAAAACCTTTGAAGCCGACAAGGGCGGTCTGCGCTTCAGTACGCACAGCGTCGCTGCCGCTGTTAGCCAGCTTAGCTATCTCCGGCAGCACATCGTGCTGGGTCATCATATAGAGCTCATAGATGCCACGCGACTTGCGGTACCATGTCATGCTGTGCAGTTTTCTGAGGGAATCGTTCTTGAGGCCCAGGCTTACATAGAGCGAAACAATATTCTCCGCTGCGGCGCCGCTTATGTTCTTCCGGGTATTGATGAGGCTGTCTATAATATATTGCCTGTGCGCCGGCTTGCGGAAATGCTTTGTAAGGCGGGGAGAAAGGCGGGCTATGAGGTCATCGCCCTCTACGAGCGCCTCACCTATCCACTTGTACAGGTTGCCGGTGATGCGCTCCTTCTCAAAGAAGCGGCGTTTTTTGATGTGCAGGGCAATGAAGATCATTACAACCAGCACAATGGCGAGCGCTGAAAAAATTGCGGCCCCGGTGTATAAATGATGCGGTGATATAAAACGTAAAAATCCGTCGCGATTAGACACGGCGCTAAATTAGTGCAACATTAGCGTTTTAGCTGCTTTTTTATGCGGATAGTAAGCTCTGTAAGGCTGAATGGCTTAGTGATATAGTCATCTGCGCCGAGCTCGAAAGCTTCCTCGACCACGTGCTCCTGGCCCATAGAAGAAAAAACAATAACGTGGATGTTCCTGCCTTCCATAGCCTTTACGGCAGTTACTATCTCAAGGCCGGAACTATAAGGGAGCATAAGGTCTGTAAGAACGATGTCGGGATTTTCGGTGGCCAGTTTTTCGAGCCCTTCTTTGCCATCGCTCGCGCACACCACATCGAAGCCCTCCTTCTTAAATTTAAGCTCTACGGTTTTCTGTATCAGGGGGTCATCCTCTATCAGGAGTATCTTCGCCATTCCTCAAATCACATTTGGCACAAAAGTAACTTATTGGGATTTAGTTTGTGTAAATAATTAACAAATGTTGTAAGTGACTGGTTTTGAGGGGTGTATAATAATGTACAAGAAATCGGTTTCACAGTATCTTTGCGGGCATATTTGGAAAAAAAACGGCCAAGTTATTTAGTATGCCAAATACTCCTATAAAAAAGAATCACGTAACTATCATTAATGATGTTCCTGGCGTAAAGACCATGATCTTCGCCCATGGCTTCGGTACGGACCAGAGTGCCTGGCAGCAGGTTGTCTCCGCTTTCGAAAAGGACCACCGTATTGTGCTCTACGATAATGTAGGGGCCGGGAAGTCAGACCCGGGAGCGTTCAGCCCCAATAAGTATGACAACCTTACCAGCTATGCTGACGACCTCGTAGACATCTGCAACGAGCTGCAAATTGCCGATGCGGTAATGGTGGGCCACTCAGTAAGCGGCATGATCAGCGTGCTGGCAAGTATTAAGCAGCCGGCATTGTTCTCGAAGCTGATCCTTGTAGGCGCATCGCCCAGGTATCTTAATGACAGTGGCTACAATGGCGGCTTTTCGCAGGAGGCGCTCGACGGGCTGTTCCAGGCTATGGCAAACAACTATTTCGCGTGGGTAAGCGGGTTTGCACCGGCAGCAATGGCCAATGCCGGGCGGCCGCAGCTCGCGGAGAGCTTTGCGGCGACACTAACGGCCATAAGGCCGGATATAGCACAATCTGTGTCCCGGGTAATATTCCAGTCGGACTACAGGCATGAGCTGGGCAAGGTAGCTAAGCAAACATTGCTGCTGCAAACAAAGCAGGACATAGCCGTGCCGATGGATGTGGCGATGTATCTTAATAACAACATCAAAGGCAGCACGCTAAAAGTGATAGATGCCGAGGGGCACTTTCCGCATATAAGCGCGGCGCATGAGGTAGTAAGGGAAATTCAAAATTTTATATAGCAGCACAGTGCAGAACATTGATTGGGTTAAAGAAGCGCTTGGTTTTTTTGTAGACCTGTATCCTATAAAGCAGCAGCGCGATTTTGAAGTGATCTACCGGCAGTCGACCCTGCTGGTGGAAAAGTATGCGCATGCGCAGTTCGCCGCGCTGGTGCAGCTGGAAGATGCAGTGACGGCACGGGTGCTTTACTCATCGGGCAGCAGCATAGAGCGTTTCCTGGATGCAGATGTGATAGGCAGCGTGCTGCGCGGCAAAGACATAGTGATAGATGCCGCCAACCTGCTTAAAGTAAAGGATGCGGGCATTACTGTGCTGATACCTGTGCAGGAGAAAACCTTTGCCGCCGCCTTTGTGCTTTTTTTTCCGCGGGGCCATGAGGTCAATGAAGCGTTCACACAGTTTCTCAGCCACATATGGGTGGGGCTGAAGGAAACCACCATGCTGCTGCAGACCTACTACGCTATAGAGGAGCTGGGCACACGGTTCAATGCTATACTCACCACCATACCGGAGGGAATTGTGTTTGTAGACGACAGCGGCAAGCGCGGCTGGGTGAACGCTGCCGCATCGCAACTGCTGGGTATCAGTGAGGAGAGCAATTCGCCAACGGTGATAGCGGGGGCTATGAACCAGCTGAGGAATGCTGCGATAAACCAGGAAGCAATATTAAGAGAAGGAGCAAAGCTGTTCCAGTCGCCTAATCAATCGATAAGGGGCTGGGAATGGATATTCGGAAGCCCGGTAACCAAGGTGCTGCAGGTAAGCTGCGTGCCCGCTAACAGTGCGCATGTAGCCGGGCGGCTATGGGTGTTTAACGATGTGACCGAGCTGTATCTTGCAGGGGAGACACTGAAGGTGTTGAATGCAGAGCTGGCAGAGAAGCGAAAAATAGCGGACGATCAGAATAAGGCTAAGTCGGACTTCCTGGCGAATATGAGCCACGAGATACGCACGCCTATGAATGGGGTGATAGGCATGGCCAGCCTGCTGGTGAATACCGACCTCACGGACGAGCAGCAAGACTTTGTAGATACCATACGGATAAGTGGTGAGGCGCTGTTGTCGATAATCAACGATATTCTCGACTTCTCCAAGATAGAGTCTGGCAAGATGGACATGGAGTGCCTGCCGGTGAACATAAGCTCGGTAATAGAAGAAACATATGACCTGCTGGCCGTAAAGGCTAACGAAAAGGGCCTGGACCTGCTGTACTATATAGGCGCCAATGTGCCCCAGGAGATACTGGGAGACGTGGTGCGGCTGAAGCAGATACTGGTGAACCTTGTGGCCAACAGCCTGAAGTTCACCGAAAAAGGCGAGGTGCTGATAACGGTGGATTCGCTGGGGTACCAAGACGGTGTTTGTAACCTGCAGTTCACTGTAAAAGATACCGGTATCGGCATACCGAAAGAGAAGTTTTACAAGCTGTTCGAGTCGTTTTCGCAAGTAGATGCCTCTACCACCCGTAAGTATGGCGGCACAGGCCTTGGCCTTGTAATATGCCAGCGGCTGGTGACCATGATGGGTGGCGACATACATGCAGAGAGCGAGGAGGGTAAAGGATCATCGTTCATCTTCAATATAAGTGTGCCGGAAAGCCGCAGGGCCATACACTACAATAGCCGTGAGAAGGCCGACAATGCCGCGCTGAAGGATAAGCGTGTATTGGTGCTGGATGACAACAAGACCAACCTGAAGATATTAAAGTCGCAGTGCGGCATGTGGGGCATGCAGCCGGAGGTGTATGACCACTACGCAGATGCACTGCAGGCGCTGGACAGGCAGGTGTTTGACCTGGTGATAATAGACATGCTGATGCCGGAGAAAGATGGTATTGAGGTGTCTCAGATTATAAAGGAGCGCCGACCTGAGCTACCCGTGATACTATTCAGCTCCGCGGGGTACTTCCCTATGCATGATAAAGCCAGCAAGCAGCTGTTTGCGGCCATACTCAACAAGCCGTTAAAGCAGGTGCACCTGGAAAGGGCATTGATAGATGTGCTGTCGAAAGGCGTGCGGGAAAGATCAGCTGCGCCGGCCCCGGTGGCGGCCAGTGCGGCCAGTGAGCAGCCATTCGGTATACTGGTAGCGGAGGACAACGACATAAACCAGAAGATGATCATGCGCGCGCTGGAGAAGCTGGGCTATAAGGGCGACCTGGCGGAGAACGGGCAGGAAGCCCTTGAAAAAATGGAGCACCGGAAGTACCAGCTGGTATTTATGGATGTGATGATGCCCGTGATGGATGGATATGAAGCTACAAAGCTCATACACCAGCGGTACCCGGGAGCAGACAGGCCTGTGATCATAGCCATGACAGCGAATGCGCTGACGGGTGACAGGGAAAAAATACTGGCAGAAGGGATGGACGACTATGTGAGCAAGCCATTTAAGATACAGGATATAAAAGACAAGCTGGACACCTGGAAGCATAAACTATTACAGAAGATATGAGCGCCGAACAAAAATACGAGCACATAAACCTGGAGTACATCAACGAGATGGCCGATGGCGACAATGAGTTCCTGGTGCAGATAATAGCCAACTACCTGAGCTCTATACCCGACACGCGGGATAAGCTGGTGGCAGCTGCGGATACGGCAGACTACAAGCAATGCATTTTTTATGCCCACAAGCTCAAGGGTACATTCCAATTTATTGGCTGCTTTCAGCTGGCAGGTATGTTCGAGGAGATCGAGGAGCTATCGCATGGTGCGCACGGCATAGACAGGGTGCGCCAGCTGGTAGCGGAGATCGTAAAGATATCGGCCGCTATAACTACGGAGCTCGGGGATGTATATGCCCGGGCGCAGGATGCTGCTTAGAGGCCCGGCAACAGCCGCCTACTTCACCTCCAGCCTGTCTATAATGCGGGATGCCCTCATAGATTGTATCGCAGTCATCAGCTCACCGGCATGCTCCCGTGGTATGCTTCCGGTAAGCGTGATCACCCCATTCTCAATTGCTGCATTAACGCCGGGGTAGTCTTTTATTGCCGCCTTCACACCTTCGGTGAGTATGGCATCAGAAGCAATGCCTATGCAGTTCTGGTCCATCGCCACTATCACGGCTTTTTCATTTGCACTCGCCTCAGCTTCTTTGCACGAAGGCAACGCTACGACCAAAGCTAAGGCCAACACGCCTACTATACTGATATCACTCCACCACTTTTTCATTTTTCACGATCTTTATATTCTTGCTAATAGGGTTCCAACAAGGGCCATAACGCATGCTATGATAAACGCCGGCCCAAAGCCCCGGACCTCGAACCCGGAGAACAGCTTATCGGCGATTTTAATAACAATGGCAGTCACCACCAGGCGCACGAGGAACTGGAGCAATCCCAGCGTAACGAGATTTAGCGGCAGGCGCAGCAGGAAGCCTATAGTCACATTGAGCAGGCCGATGACCAGCGCTACGGCTATTGCGGTGCCATAGTTGCGAATGATGACCGATGGCATAATGCGGGCCAGCAGAAAAAGTACCCCGGCGTTGACCAACAATTGCAGTATGAAGTGCATTGCTTGCTTTTTTTAATTGTTATAAAAAAACTGAACACTGTTCGCCGGGTAAGTCCCGGTTCGTGGTGTACTTTAAAAATACTATGCCTGAAAATCAGCAGATTTGCAGTAAAGGCATATTTTTATTGTCCGGAATTTCCGACACAAAGAAACAGGCAGCAAATGTTACCCAGCAAAAAACGAATATCCAAGCGATACATAACGGCTATCGTGCTCTTCTTCGCATCGATCTTCGTATTCGGCTACCTGGCGCACGAGGTGGTGAAGAATAGCGAGTACTCGTTTGATACTAAGATATTTGCGTTCTTTTCTTCGCGCACCACGCCTGCACTGGTGACGATAATGAAGGGGTTGTCCTTCCTTGGTTCGCACCGGTTCCTGATACCGGCGCATAGCACGATACTGCTGATATTGCTGCTGGAGAAGCGATGGCAGGATGCCATTGTGACCACCCTTATGGCTGCCGGCGGGCTGTGTATGATGCTGGTGTTAAAAAATTATTTTCACCGCGACAGGCCGGAGCTGAAACTGACCGAGGTAGTAAAGAGCTTCAGCTTCCCGAGTGGGCACACATTGTCGTCATTTGTGTTTGCGGCGGTATTGATATTTCTGCTGTGGGAGAATAAGTGGCCGAAACGCAGGAAGGCTATCGTGTTTTGCCTGCTGGTGTTATTGTCATTTTCTATAGGTATCAGCCGCATAGTGCTGCGGGTGCATTACCCCAGCGATGTGCTTGCGGGTTTTTGTGCGGGTATCTCGCTTGTCATCTTCGCCCTTTGGATCAATGGGGTGCTGATATCGCGGCTGGTGAACAGGTGGGAGAAAGATGATGATGAGGAGCATTGATTATTTACCCCCCGGGTTGCTGCGCTGTAGCTAAACGGCCGGGCATACCGGGCAAATAAAGACGATATGTCGCTGTTAGCGGCGAGTATTTTTGACCCTGATTTTGCGAATTACAAAGAATATTACTATCATTGTATGGTTTTTCTTTTTTTAGACCTAAACTATTTCAAATCAAATAGCCTTTTATGAACACAAAAAATTTACTTTTAACACTTGCTATACCCGTAGCCCTTTGCCAGGGTTTGAAGGCACAGACCACAGCATCAAGGCTGGTGGGACAGGCTAACTGGCACAATAACGGAGTTATGTTCGTGAGGAACGACTCTACTGCCTATACCTACTCAGGTAACCGTGGCGGAGACCTTAATCACCAGCTGAAGTATGATAATGCCACTAATTGGGTATACCTTGGTGATACAGCTTATAATAACGCATATAACTACATACAGGAATTTGACAGCCTGAATAATCTCGTTAGCACTGTTTCGCAATACTGGAACGGATCGAGCTGGGTAAACTTCAACAAAACGCTCAACCTCTATACAGCAGGTAAAATAAGCACTAAGCTGATGCAGACATGGGGTGGCAGCAGCTGGGTGAATGTTGCCCAGAACCTGTATAGCTACGATGCAGCGGGCCGCGTATACAGCGACCAGTACCAGACATGGTTTGCCGCTACCAGCAGCTTTACGCCAAATACGCAGATCGTGAACTTCTACGACCTGGGGGGTAATAAAACTACTGAGCTGACGCAGGTGTATAATGCGGGCCTGGGTACTTACGATTACTCGGCACGCCGCCAGTACGCTTACTCAGCTACCAACCAGCTGCTTACTACCACGTACAGCACATGGAATGGCTCAGCATGGGTGAACAACTCCATGTACACCAGCTCTTTCGACACATCGGGCAACCGCACAACGCAGCTTTTCCAGATGTTTAACACCGCGACAAGCGCGTGGACCAATACTACTCTGCAGGTATTCAGCAGCTTTACTGCTATGCAGATGCCGCAGATGGAAGTATTGCAGACATGGGATACAGCAGGTGGCGGTACATGGAAGAACTCCAAGCAATACACACGTACCTACAACTCTTTCGGCCAGCTCACCAGCATGACTGGTATATCGTGGAACCCTGCAGGCCTGTGGGAATTTGCAAGCGGCGACCCGATGAACAGGTATTACTATGCTACCTACACCACTGCCAGCGTAACAGCGGTAGCAAACAATGGTGGCGAGGCTAATGTATACCCTGTGCCGGCGCAAGGCATGCTGAACATAGACCTTACCTGGAAGCAGGCACAGTCGGCTACGATAACGATCGTTGACGTGCAGGGCAGGGTGATACGCAACTGGGAAACTACTGAGGGTACACAGTACCACAGCAGCATAGCAGTTGACAACTTTGCAGCAGGCACTTATATGATACTGATCAATGGTACTACAGAAGGCCGCATAGTGAAGCAGCTGGTAGTAGCACATTAATTATAATGATACTTTATAATTGGAGCCCCGCCTTAGTGCGGGGCTTTTTATGCTGTATACCATCATAACGGGTGCGCGGGAAACGTGTTAACTCACTTTTTTATGTACTTTTGCAGCCTGATTTTTCGAATAACATGAAGATATTAGTTTGTATTTGCCCGGTTCCTGATACGACCACCAAGATCGCATTCAGTGATAACAACAGCACTTTCAGCACCCAGGGTGTCACGTTCATCATCAACCCGTATGATGAGTGGTATGCGCTGGTAAGAGCACTGGAGCTAAAGGAAAGCGGCGCGGCCACAGCGGTGCACCTGGTAACAGTAGGCAAGGCCGATGCTGAGCCGGTGATACGCAAGGCGTTGGCGCTGGGCGGCGACGAAGCGATACGCATAGATACCGACAGCAACGACCCATATGCAATAGCAGCTCAGATAGCTGAATATGCTAAGACCGAGGGCTATGACCTGGTGCTTTGCGGCAAAGAATCGATTGATTACAACAATGGCTCAGTACCTGCAATGATAGCGGAGCTGCTGGACATGAACTACCTGGGCTTTGCGGCTAAGATAGACGTGGCGGGCACTACGGCTACGGTGAAGCGTGAGATAGAGGGCGGTGAAGAAACAGATGAGTGCAGCCTGCCACTGGTAGTATCCTGCCAAAAGGGTGTGGCCGAAGCGCGCATACCCAATATGCGGGGTATAATGGCTGCCCGTACCAAGCCGCTGAAAGTGGTGGCGCCGGCAGCAATAGATGCGCTGAGCACCATAGTATCTTACGAGATGCCGCCTGCAAAATCGGGCGTGAAGATGATCTCTGCCGATAACATGGACGAGCTGGTGAGCCTGCTACACAGCGAGGCTAAAGTGATATAATTGCTGCAAGCAGCATTTCAAATTTTTACTTAATTATTTATACCATAAAGAAATGTCAGTACTTGTTTTAGTTGAACATGCGCAGGGTACTTTTAAGAAAAAATCTTTTGAGGCGGTGCAGTATGCTGCCCGTATAGCAAAGGACACCGGCACTTCCGTTACCGCGGTTGCCGTAGGCAATGTGGGCCGCGAGGCTATGGAAGCGCTGGGCCAGTATGGTGCCACCAAGGTGCTGCACACTACCGAAACGCGCCTGGAGAATTTCAACTCCCGCGCATATACTAAGGTGATGCTTGCTGCTGCGGAGAAAGAAGGTGCTAAAGTAATAGTAGGCCTGCACGACACGGTGGGTAAGGCGGTAACGCCAAGGCTGGCGGCACGCCTCAAGGCTGGGCTGGTAGCAGGTGCGGTCTCTTATCCCGATCTTTCTAAAGGGTTTGTGGTGAAGAAGAATGTATTCTCGGGCAAAGCGTTCGCGTTTGTGAACATCACCAGCGATGTAAAAGTGATCACCCTGATGCCCAATACGTTCCCTCCGCAGAAAGGAGAAGGAACTGCTGCTGTTGAAGATCTGAATGTATCTTTTGAAGATAAGGATTTCTCTATACAGGTAAAGGAAGTAAGCAAGGCATCGGGTTCAGTACCATTGTCTGAAGCGGAGCTGGTGGTAAGCGGTGGCCGCGGCCTTAAAGGCCCTGAGAACTGGCACGTGGTGGAGGCCCTGGCAACCGAGCTGGGTGCTGCACTGGCATGCTCCCGCCCGGTAGCAGACTCGCATTGGCGCCCGCACAATGAGCACGTAGGGCAGACAGGCGGCACCATTCGTCCTAACCTCTACATCGCTGCAGGTATTTCAGGCGCTATACAGCACCTTGCAGGTGTCAACGGTTCTAAGACAATTGTTGTCATCAATAAAGACCCGGAAGCACCATTCTTCAAAGCAGCAGACTACGGTGTGCTCGGCGATGTAATGGAGATACTGCCGAAGCTCACTGAAGCAGTGAAGAAGTTTAAGGCTTCGCATTCGTAAGCTTAATTTAGTTCAATATTTTTTAGCCGGGCTTGTTCCCGGCTATTTTTATTTGTGGCATAGATACTTTTTTATCTTTGGCTACATGTATCCCCGTGTATCCTATAGTTTTAGTAAAGTCTATGCCATTGCTATAACACTCATGGGTGTGATCGCCGTTTGTGCGTCTGTCGTGTTCTCGTTGTTTAAAAACGAGCAATTCCATATTTTTTGGATTTTATTGCCTCTTGCCGGAACAGTCTATGCCATTGCAAATTTCTTGATGCCGGCATTGAAAGAGCGGGCTCAGCTTATATTTGATGAAAATGGTATTACCTTTTATGAAGAGCGGCAGAGCCGGTTTATTCCATGGACAAATATAGAGTCGATAGAATCGAGAGTACAGTTATCAAAGGAAGATGAGGCTTTCGGCCGCATAATGACGATTGCATTAAAGGATGCGGGTGGCAACGAGGAGCTTATTGAGCGCAGTCATTTCGAGGGTTACCACTTAGCGATACTGATATCTTATCTAAGCACAAACGGCAAAGAGATAGTGGCAAAGGCAAACGAATATCTTGTACACAATAGAAATAATTATCTTGGTAAGGCTTAATCATACTACACATGCTACATCGTAAGAAGTCAAAATTGTACACTTTCCTATTCTTAGCTGCGCTCACCCTGCTGTCCGCGTTTTCCACCACAGCGCAGCAAAAAGACGCAGCAAAACCCCGCACCTTCAAAATGGGTGAGTACACCATGAAGCAGTACTACTTCGTGATGCTCATAAAGGGGCCGCGCAGGGATGAGGTGAAGGATACCGCTGCCATAAACCGGCTGCAGGAAGGCCATATGGCCAACATGGACCGTATGGCAAAGATGGGCAAGCTCATGACTGCCGGCCCCTTTGGCGACGACGGCAACTGGCGCGGCATATTCATACTCGATTGCGAAACAGAGCAGGAAGCCAAAGACCTGCTCGCCACTGACCCTATGATAAAGGCGGGCAGGCTGGCTTACGAGATGCACCCGTGGTGGACGGCGATGAACGCGGTGTTTAAGTAAGGTAAAGGGGTAAGTCAAAAGCTAAAAGTGTATTATCTACCCGGCCCGACCAGTAGCAATGCAAAAGGCCGCTGTTCGCGGCCTTGCAATTTTCAACGTCTTCTCACTCGATTATTTAGTCTTAGGTTTCTTATACTTCGCTATCAGCTCAGTCACAGTGTTACGCATGAGGTACTCGGGATTGAGGTCTGTGAAGACTTTCAATTTCTTAGGGCCTAGTTTAAGGGCCTTCTCCAGGTGCAGCATCGCCTCTTTGGCTTTGCCCATCTCAAACAGGCAGGCCGCATGGTAGTAGATGAAGTCAGGCTTTTCGCCGCAGTGCTCCCGGGCCACTGCCAGCTGTATGATAGCTTCTTCGAAATACCCGGTAAGGAACAGTCCGCGTATAAGGGCTACCCATGTTGTTTTATTACCCGGTTTCAGGCGCACAGCGTTGAGGTAGCATACCAGCGCCTCGCTCTTTACATCCATCTCCATCAGGCAGTTGCCTATGGCCATGCAGTATGCGGCGTTGTCCTTATCCAGGTGCAGGGCTACGGAGTAAGACTTCACAGCCTTTTCCCACTGCTTCTCCCTCGCATATGTTTCGCCTATTTTATAGAATATGCCATCGTCCTGCGGACTCAGCTGCGACGCTTGCCTGTAATACTGGCGCGCACGGGGAAAATCTTTCTGCTTTTCCCAGCAGTAACCCATGGCTTCAAATATCACATCTTCCGGCTTGGCTATCTCTATATGTTTTTCCAGCACTTCCAGTGCTTTCTCATACCACTTCAGGCGCATGTAGGCATCAGCCATGTTGCGGTAGGCAAACTCGAATTTCTCATCGATAGCTACGCAATACTCGTAGGCGTCAATGCTCTTTTCATACATTTTCAGCCCCTGGTAGGCAGCGCCCAGGTTGAACCAGGCCAGCGCATTGTATGGGTCTTCATCGGTAAGCTGGGTATGCAGCGTCACACTCTCATCGAGCCTGCCGGTAAATTCCGACCAGAAGCATATCTTTTGCAGGGCTTCCTCGTTGCGGCGGTCTATTTTTATTACCCGCTTCAGCGTATCAAATACCGCGTCAAATTCTTCGCTCTCATCATATACATCGGAAAGCTCCAGCAATAGCTCCGTCTTTTCGCGCCCGCCAAATTCCTCCGACTTCTGTTCCAGCCACAGGGCTGCCTGGTCGTTCTTGAACTGGGCCAGCAGTATATCTGAGCGCAGCAATACTGCGTCAAGGTTGTTGTTATCGTATTGCTCCATCTCATCAAGCGCCTTCAGCGCCTGGCCATACTTCTGGGCCTGGGTAAGGATCTCAGACTTCAGCAGCAGCACGCTTGCTGAAAACGGATAATACGTTCTCGCTATATCGCAGGCCAGCAAGGCATCTTCCTCTTTGCTATTCTGAAAATAGTATTCGATGACCCGTTCAAATTCCTCCTCGTCAAGTATCCCGGATGATTCGCCCCTTTTAACTTCTTCGTAGCGCCTCAGAGTGTCCTCCAATGGCCCCCACTCTTCGTCATTAAAGTCGTCAAACATATGCAAAGTGGTTTATACCAAAGTTAATGAAAATTGCATGCCAAAAGATAGTGGCAATGTTATGACAGTGTCAAAATGCACACGTTATTCACATGCGGAAAATAGCAGGCCATAAGCATAAAAATATGGCAAATAAGTGTTTATTACACTGTTGCGCCTCATATTGCAGCAAGTGGCACTCTTTATATTATGGCATTCTCCTATTGATGCGTATCTTGCAGGGAACATTGAAGTTTGATATGCGTGCCTGCGGCACTACTGAAAGCTTAAAGAATACAAAAAAATGGAAACAGCGACATTGCACGCATATGACAAGGTAATGGTGGTAGACGACTCAGAGGTGGATAGGTTCATTATTCACCGGATGATGACTATCAATGCTTTCTCCAGGGAGATCTTGCTTATGCCATCGGCAAAAGCGGCCATAAACAGCCTGCTCAGCATACAGGAGCCCGGTGAGATACCTTCACTGATATTCCTGGATATACGTATGCCAGAGATAGACGGGTTTGAGTTCCTCAACATGTATAGCAGGCTGAGCGATACTATCAAAAAACGCTGCTCGGTCATCATGATCTCCTCATCGTGCGACGATAGCGACCGCAGGCGCGTGGGTATAAATCCATACGTGCATAGCTTCATAGACAAGCCGATAAGCAAAAGCAAGCTGGAAACGATCAAATCGCTGCAGTCACAGTCATCAAACTAGCATACGGCATTCAATAAATAGATTATGTATCTTTAGTTGATACACAACTATTAACTTTGGAATGTTCGTGCTATATTAATTAAGGGTTAAATCATTTAGGTTGGGAAGGAAGGTGAACGAAACGCTTAGCAGGCAGATAGAAGAGTATATAGGCAGTATAGATGAGGTCCCTGCAGCAATGCAGCAGCTGCTTGCTGCCGTTAGCGACACCTACAACCGGCTTGAAGGTGAAACGGGCAATGCCGCAGGAAGTGCGCAGCAGGCCTATAGTGAGCTCAGGAGGCTGGTAGCCAATATCAACGAGGCATGCTTCTCGGTAGATATGCGCGAAGAATACAACTGCACGCTGATGACAGAGGCGGCGGAGCGCATATACGGGCGCAAGGCCGAAGACTTTCTGCACCAGGCCAACTTGTGGTACGACCTGATAATTGACGAGGACAAAGAAATAATACACAAGAATTATCCCTTACTGCATGGGGGTAACCCCGTAGAACAGGAATACCGGATAAGACACAGCGATGGCGGCATCCGCTGGCTGGAGTCGAAGCTGGTACCTACGCTCGACGATAGTGGGAAGCTTATAAGAATAGACGGCCTCACATCAGACATAACAGCCAGGAAAGAAGCGGAAGCAGCATTGAAGCAAAGCGAAGATAAATTTCGCTCAATGATAGAATACAATGCCGATGCTATAATGATACTCAATGAGCAGCTGGAAGTGGTATTTGCCAGCGACTCCCTATACCGCATAATGGGTTATACTAAAGCGGAGGTGATAGGCATGCGTTCGTTCGGCCACGTGTACCCGGCCGACCTGCCACATCTTATGGAGCATGGAAAGGATGTGATGGGTAACCCCGGCAAGCCCTATGAGCTAAGATACCGGAGAATAAAAAAGGATGGCACCGTGATATGGTGCGAAGGTACGGCAGTGAACCTGCTGGATAAGCCCGGGATAAAGGGCATAGTGGTGAACTTCAGGGATGTAACAGAGCGTGTGGAGGTAGAGTTGGCGCTGCAAAAGAGCGAGAACAAGCTGCGCTCCCTGCTGAAAAATTCATCGGACGTTATAACGGTAGTGAACGAGCATTTCGAAGTGACCTTTGCTAGTGAGTCTGTATTGACCGTTACCGGCTTTAGCCCGGAGGACGTGAAGAACACCACCTTCCAGGACTATGTACACCCGGAAGATAGGGAGATCATCGAAGATTTTTTTCGAGACATTATTGATCATCCAGGGGAGCCTAAAAGAAAGATATACAGGTCAAAGAAAAAGGACGGCTCCTATTACTGGTGCGAGCGCATATCAGTGAACCTGCTGAATGACCCTGACATACAGGGTATCGTATCGAACTACCGCGATATTACAGAGCGCAGGAAACACCTTGAGGCTGTGCAGGCTGCCAATGAGGAGCTTAAGAAATCAAACATGGAGCTCGATAGATTTGTATACAGCGTATCGCACGATCTGCGCGCCCCACTATCGTCGATGTTGGGCGTGATAGGTATGATGGAGACGGAGCACCTGCACCCTGAAACAGCAGAAGACATAGAGCTGCTGAAAGGCAGTATAAGAAAGCTCGATGGCTTTATACTGGATATACTGGACTACTCAAAAAACGCGAGGCTGGGACTGAAGCTGGAGCCGGTAGATTTTAAGGAGAAGATCGGTACGGTGATAGACAATCTGCGCTTTATGTCGGGTGGCGATATCCCCATTGATATTGTGACGGAGATAGAGGAAGGCGCTACATTCTACAGCGACCGCAGCAGGCTGAACATCATCTTCAACAACCTCATATCGAACGCCATAAGGTACTACGATGCGGAGCAGCCTGCTCCGTTCATTAAAGTAAGTGTACATACAGATGCTGAGTATGCCAGCATTGTGATAGCTGACAATGGCATAGGCATACCGGCAGAGAAGCATGAGCAAGTGTTTGAAATGTTTTACAGGCTGTCGTCAAAGTCGGTAGGCTCAGGGCTGGGGCTCTACATTGTAAAGGAAACAGTGGAGAAACTGGACGGCACTATGACCCTGAGATCAGAGCCGGGGAAAGGGACCGAGTTTGCGATTGTATTACCGAATAAAACCCCGCGTGATAATGGATAAAATGGATAGCGATTTCAAGTATAAGCGGGTAATGGTGGTTGAGGACTCGGAGGTGGACCGGTATATAGCAGCTAAGCTGCTGCAAAAAAACAGGATAGGAGAGGATGTGATATGTATGCCTACCGCTACCGATGCGCTCTGCTACCTGCGCTCGCGGGAGAATGCGGGGAAGATGCCGGAGTTTATATTGCTGGACATAAGGATGCCCGAGATGGATGGCTTTGAATTTCTCGATATCTATGCCACACTGTCTGCTGAAATAAAGTCGAAAATAACTATAGCCATGCTATCGTCATCTGCCGACCCTCGTGATCTGAAAAAGGCCAAAGCCAACCCTCATGTATGCTGCTTTGTAAGTAAGCCGCTGACAAAAGATAAGCTGCAGCAACTGGGCAGCTGTAATGCTGCGGCTTACTTCACCCTTAAGGGTTAACCTTATTGCTGGGCTTACTTTCGTTCCATAGCCTGTCGAGGGCGGTCACCACATATGTGGCCTGCCTGTGCTGCCTGTAGCCTGCATCGCTGAAGTCATTACCCTGCTGTATGGATATTATCCGGTCATTCCGCTCCAGGTTTATGGGCTCGTTATTGGCGAAGCGATAGACCACGAAGCGCAGCGGTTCATTTGAAGGATTACTCACCTGCCATTTCAGATTGGCATTGCTGCCATCAGCCGTTATCTTCACCACGGGGGCCGCCGGTGGTATACTGTCTATCCAGGTCATAGGTGGCACCAGCGCGGGCAGCTTAGCGAATTTGTGCAGGCTGTCTGTAAGGTTGGGCTTTACCTTGTCAAAGCTGGAGGCACTGAAGAAGCAATAGCCCGAATTGGGGCATGCGCCCCGTATATCGCGCATCTGCCACATTAGCTCGTTTGCATTCGACCACGGGCCGCTTTTGGCGGTCGGCATTTTAAAGGGGGCAAGCCCATAATAAACATGACGCTGGTAGCAATGGCCATACCACCAGGGCATCAATACCTCAAAAGGGGCAATCCGGTGGTCATGTTCCCAGTATAGTTGGGGCATCATATAGTCTACCCAGCCTTTCTGCATCCACTGCAGCACATCGGCAAAGAGGTCATCGTAAGTAGTAAGACCTCCTTTTGTAGGTGTACCCTTGGGGTCTTTATCCGTATTGCGCCATATGCCAAACGGGCTGATACCTAGTTTCATGTAGGGCTTCACATGCTTTATAGTAGTATTGAGCAGCGACACGAATACACTGATATTATCGCGGCGCCAGTCGGCGAGGTTGCTGCCGTGCCCGTATTTTGCGAATGTTTTGGAGTCACCGAATGCCTGGCCTTTTACAGGGTAGGGGTAGAAGTAGTCGTCCATGTGCACAGCGTCTATGTCGTATCGCTTTACCACGTCAGTGAGTACGTCGATCACATATTGGCGCGCTTCGGGAATACCCGGGTCTATTATCGACTGCCCGCCATAGTTGACCACCCAGTCGGGGTGCTTGCGGGTAACGTGCGAGGGAGGGTTGTTGTTTTTTTTGCTATCCATCAGGGCACGGAAGGGATTGAACCATGCGTGGAACTCCATGTTGCGCTTGTGCGTCTCCTCTATCATAAACACAAGCGGATCATAATAGGGAAATGGCGCCTCACCCTGCCTGCCGGTGAGGTAGTGGCTCCACGGTTCCAGCTTTGAATCGTAAAACGCATCGCACACAGGCCTTATCTGCACTATGACTGCATTGCAGCCCAGGTCCTTCAGCTGATCGAGCCGGTGTATGAACTGCTGCTGCTGCTCCACTGCGGGCAGCCCCGGCCTGGAGGGCCAGTCGATATTAGCCACAGTGGCTATCCATGCACCGCGAAACTCGCGCTTAGGTGTTTGCGCATTTGAGTGGTTAGCGAAAGAGAGGAGCAGGAGTGTAAATAATAGTATAGTACGTGTCATAGTAAATGCAGCAACATTTTCGTGCCCGGTTAGCGCAAAGTAAAAGAATGTTATTGAAACAGCAGGAATAGGGCAGTGCTTTTTATAACTAAAAAAAACAGCCGGTGAATTGCTCACCGGCTGTTTTTGTTTTCGGAAAAAACTGTGGTTCAATTACATGTGAACCGGAACATGTGTCATAGCAGTTACTTTATCTGCTTTCTTCTGCATCTTCCTCAGTTTTTTCTGAGCTTTGTCATATACTTTCTTAGATACGAGCTTGTATTCGCCCTTCATATCATTTTTCTTAAATCCGCTGTAAGAGCTGGTGTTTTCTACATTGATAGTAGTGAACACGTTAGAGCTGGTACCATCAGTACATACACGGGCAGTCTTATCACCGCTAACAGTTACCTTATACTTACGTGGCGAAGAAAGAACCACATCTTTAGAGCTGATCATCAGGGGCTTAGAGTTACCTGCGCCGCAAGACCTTTTGTAGTAAATAAAAGTGTTTTGTTTACCAAGGCTCGCTGTTGCATCATCTATAGTGATCTCTTTAGGCTCGCTTACCACATTCACGGCTACTTCTTTGCAAGGAGGAACGATTGCAGCAGAAGCTACGCCTGAACCAGGGATGAATGCGTTACCGCAAGGGCCAAAGAAATGTATAGAGTTACCGTTGTTCGCTGTTACTTTCCATGCTTTGTTAGTGCTGCCGAGGCGTACGAAGCTGTAGCCGAGGTTGCCATCACCCATTTTACCTGTAGTACCCGCTGGTATTGTTACCTGGCTTATATTTGAAGCTGTCACGTCTCTGGAACCGTTAGAGAAGCCTGTTTCCATCAGCAGGTCGTTCAGTTCGCGGCCTTTGCTGTCATTACGCGCACCGGCTTTCTTAATAGCTGCTGCAACTTGCTCACGTGATGAGAGATGCTGCAGGAAGGGGAATTCTGGGTTAGCACCGAGCGTAGCGACTTCTTTTGGAGTACCTACGTTTTCAAATTTGAAGATCTGGTGATTCTTTTGTGCAAATGATGAGGCGCCAACACATACAGCACCGAGAAGCAATATTATCCGTTTCATAATTGTTTTGTTTTTTTTCGTTTTTTAATTTGGTTCAATACTTTCTGCACTAGGAGAATAAAATACGATGCCACGTAGCCCGCGAAACCGGCCGTTACCGTTTTCTTAACAGGGTTGTTAAAATGCATTGGTGTTGATATTCATACCTTTATTTGAAAATGGCGGCTACGACTTTAACATATTAGCCTGCGAAGGGTAGCACGGTTTTTACAATACGTTGGCAGTTAGGGCAATGAACATAGTGTAGAGTCAACAAAATGAAAGGAGCGGTACACAACAAGAGGTACATATTGGTGATTATGTGGTGCAGCCTGCTGTATTGCCCCAATATATATGGGCAACAGGGAGTAGCGAAGGACAGCCTGAACCTGCGGAATGTGCGCTTCACCAAAAACAAGTTCATTAATAAGATATTTCAGCAGGCAGTAGGGTCAGTGACAAGGGATGGCAGCGGTAATATAATAACGCGGGGGAAAAGTGAGGACCCCTACCTGCCCTACCAGGGCAAGATCATCCGTAATATATATGTGACCACCCTCAACTTCGACCGGTCGTTCACCGATACAGCACATCGCGATAAGGGCATATTGACTACGATAGGTAAAGGGCTGCACAGGGTGACCCGCGAGTTTGTGGTGCGCAATAACCTGTTTGTAAAGGAACACACGGAGCTTAATGCCTACAAGGTGGCAGATAACGAGCGCTACCTGCGTACGCTCGACTTTATAAGCGATGCCCGCATTATAGTGCAGCCGGTGCGCGGCAGCAAAGACTCTGTGGACCTGCAGGTATACACGAAGGACTTCTTTCCTATAAGCGGGGGTATGGCATCTGCCGGGCTCAACCATGTGACTACTAATCTATATGACGCCAATATAGGCGGACTGGGGCAGCGGCTGGAGCTGGCCAGCCTCTATGACTATAACCGGCACCCTTACTGGGGGTATGGCGGGCTATACCGGCAAAACAATGTAGGTGGATCTTTTGTGGACGCTACTGTAGGGTATAGCGTAATGAATATAAACAGCTACACGCGCACAGAAGAGTCACAGACCTATGTAGCCCTCAGCAGGCGGCTGCTGTCGCCCTATTCTAAGATAGCGGGGGCTATCAGCTTTAGTACCAACCAGGCGTATAACCTGTACAATGCGCCCGACTCTTTGTTCTACAAATACAAGTACGACTTCTTTGATGTGTGGGCAGGCTATAATGTGGCGATAGGCAGGCTCACAGCTACCAATAACTCTATCCGCGACCGCCGCTTCTTTTCTATGCGGTACTATAAGCGCAACTTTTACGAGGTGCCCTGGCAGATAGATAAGAAGTTTCATTTCATATACAATACGTCAGAGGCGGTGCTGGGGCAGATAACCTTCTTCCGGCAAGACTACTATAAGACGCAGTATGTCTATGGCTTTGGTACTACGGAGGATCTGCCGTATGGCTACAATATAGCCGTGGTAGGCGGCTGGCATACGCAGCTGGGCAGGGAGCGACCCTATGCAGGGCTAAATGCCTCGCGATACCTGGCTACCAGCAAGGGCGATTTCGTGGAGCTGTATATGAGGAGCGGCGGCTTCCTGTGGAACAAGGGCCTGCAGGATGGGGGCTTCGTGGTGGGCGCTGCGGTATATAGCCGGCTGGCTTTTGTGGGCAGCACCAAGATCAGGCAATACATCAATGCCAGCTTCAGCTACCAGCACCAGACAGTTACCGGCCCGCCGCTGCGGCTCAATACGCCATATGGCCTCAGGGGCTTCCTTTCAGACTCTGTGAATGGCGCAAGGCGGCTGAGCGTGCAGCTGGAGACTACCTTCTACCTCAGGTGGCGGCTGCTGGGCTTCCAGTTTGCGCCTTTTCCTTACGCCGACTTTGCGCTTATTGCTCCGGAGAACTGGCCCACCTCCCGCTCATCGCTCTATACCAGCCTTGGCGGCGGCGTGCGCATGCGCAATGAGAACCTTGTGTTTGAGACCATAGAGGCCCGTGCATTCTTCTTCCCGGTGGCGCCATCTAATATGCGGGCATTTAAGATAATAGTAAGCGCCAACCTGCGCTACAGGTATCCCAGCAGCCTCATTACCGCTCCGGATATTGTGCAGCTGAATTAGGATCGGCTTAAAAACAACAACGCCCGCACGTGGTGCAGGCGCTCTACTATAATCAAATTACTAAAATTATTTCTGAAGACGGATCACTACCCTGCGATTTTTTGCACGGCCTGTGGCTGTGCTGTTATCTGCTATCGGGTTCATGCTGCTCATTGCTTTAGTGGTAAGGCGAGATGTTGCGATGCCTTTTGAAGCCAGATAGCTCTTTACTGCGTTAGCGCGAGCGCCTGATACTATCTTATTTTGAGCGCTGGTGCCCCTGTCGTCTGTGTAGCCTTCTATGGTTGCTGCATAAGCCGGGTACTCGCGGAGCACTATGGCCAGCTGGTCGAGCGTGGTTGCAGCCTCGTTTGTTACTGCGGCTTTGCCTGCGGGCATGCTAACCGTAGTCACAGAAAAGTTTGCAGTGGTCTTGGTTGCAGTCTTTGTTTCAGGGCAGCCGTGGTTATCTGCAGGGCCTGCAACCGCAGGGCAAGCATCATCCGCATCTGCTATACCATCGCCATCTGCGTCTGCGTTTGTTTGCGCTGCTTCTATTTCGTAGGTATACAGATCAGGGCAGTTGTCGGTTGTGTCCATGTCATGCTCATGGCGCGGGCCCATGTCGTCGCCGGGGCAGCCATGATTTTCTGGCGGGCCTGCTACGTCAGGGCATTCATCGCTCTTATCTGGTGTGCCATCGCCGTCTATGTCTTTGATCTTATGCGCATTGATAGGTATGAAGCCACCTGCATAGCAGTTAAAGCCATACTGGCCGCGTACTATCATAGCAAGCGCATCATCGCTGCCAATGTAAAAGCCGGAGAAACGCACGCCGAGTCCGGCCCGGAATGTGCTGGTAAGCGCATTGTAGGTGATGGGTGCTGCCAGGCTGAATAGCCTTGCATCGTAGCGGGGTGTAAGCACCAGCTGGCTGTAAAACGAATTGCCAAACCGGTCGCGGTCAGCAAGATTGCCTATCATGGTCAGGTTTACGTAGTAGCGCTTGTGTACTTTATAGTCTATGCCCAGCACCAGCCTTGTAGGCAGGTATACCTTAGTATCGCGGCGCGTGGTATCAGCGCTGAAGCCCTGCCTTACAGCATAATTCCTGAAGTCGTCAAAGCTCCTTACGTTGTCTATCAGTCCCTGGCCGGTTACATAGCCGTTGCCCTTTACAATAGCATTAGAATTGTTCTCAGCACGGTAATTGATACGGCCGAGGTCTATCACTGAAGCTGATATGCGGAACATATAGTCGCCCCTGCTGCCGATAACTTCATCCACCGGGGTGAACTCGTAAGTAAGGCCAAGGTCTGCACCTACACCGCTGCCTGCTTTGCTGCCAAAGAACTGGCTGAAGATGCTGTTGTTGGTAAAGCCATTGCTGAGTGCATTCTGCGTATTCAATATGTTGCTTGCATACTCCAGGTCTGAGTTAGATGCATAGAACGAGTCGGCACCCGCTACAAAGTGTGCATCAAGGTTTCTGCCCCTGAGGCCTACATAGCCTATGCCACCCAGGTAACGCACGGTAAGCCCGCCCTTGAGGCGGCCGCTGCCATGATCGTAGATAACGCCACCGTAAGAGAGGCCAAGCTCGCTCCAGATGTGTGCGGTATAGTTGAAGTTTTGCGACGTAAGGTCTACGTTGCTGTTGGCAGCTATCTCGGGGTTAGCGATCGTTTCATAAAGCGAGCGGTCGAAGTTGTTGAACTGGTTCATGCCGCGCAGCCTTGTTGTAAATGCAAGGGTGTGATTGCGGTGGAAGTTGAACATAAGGCCGGGGCCGCGCACCTCGGCATAAGGCGCCAGCAGGCTGAATGTCTTCGAGTCTCCGTAGTTAAAGACATCGTTATTGCGGCCGCTTTGCACCGCGCCTATCAGGCCGCCATTGCTGTTGATGGTGCCGAGGTTATTATCGACACCGCCTATTACAGTGAACACATCGACCACAAGTTTGTGATGGCTGCCGGCAATGCTTGCCGGGTTCAGGTATAGGCTGTTCATACCGCCATAGTTACCCGTGGCCACACCCATGTTAAGCTGGCCGAATGCAGACATAGAAAAAAGCGCTGCAATAGCCGTACTGTAGATTTTCTTCATCCAATACTTTTTTAATACTATAATGATAGTTTGGGCTCTAAAGTAATAAGATAATTCTGAAAAGTGAATACTATAGCCACTTTTCTGTGCAGGAAAAAATGAGGTGCTAAGGCTTTAGCTGGCGCTTATAGAGCTGTATAGTGTTTTCCAGTCCATAGTATAAGGCATCAGCTATGAGTGCATGGCCTATGGAAACCTCGAGCAGGCCGGGCACCGACTGGCCGAAAAACCTTAGGTTGTCGAGGTCCAGGTCGTGGCCGGCATTGATACCCAGGCCTTTGTGCGCTGCGGCTGCCGCCGCTTTGGTGTAGGCGCTTACCGCCGCAGCCTTGTCTTGTTTAAAGTGCCTTGCGTAATCTTCGGTATACAGCTCTACCCGGTCTGTGCCGGTTTCGGCGGCGGCGGCGGCAATATCCTCCACAGGATCTATGAATATGGAAACCCGGATGCCCTCTTTTTTAAAAATGCTGATGATATCCCTCAGGTAATTTTTTTCCTTTATGGTATCCCAGCCATGATCAGAGGTGAGCTGGCCCAGGGTGTCGGGCACCAGTGTCACCTGTGCGGGTCTTACCTCCAGCACCAGGTCTACAAACTTGCTTTCAAGCGGGTTGCCCTCTATGTTGAACTCCGTGGTAATGATCTTGCTGATCTCCCGCACATCTGCATAGCGTATATGCCGCTCATCGGGCCGCGGGTGCACGGTGATGCCATCTGCGCCAAAGTGCTGGCAGTCGATAGCAGCCTTTACTACATCGGGCTTGCTGCCACCACGGCTGTTGCGCAGGGTGGCAATCTTATTAATATTCACGGAGAGCTTTGCAGACATAGCGCAAAGGTCGTAAAAGATAATTACGGGCCGCAGCGGGGGTAAAACATTCCACACAATTAACCAGCGGAAAACAAAAATGTATTTATGTTTTTTCCTTTGAACTATAGACGATGTTCTTACGTATATGCTATAGTCATATGGTGCATGTGGCACAGAGTTTGAATGAGATCAGCAATACCTTTATTATGGAACATTCTCTAATTGGTAATGTGTCGGACACGGCATTGTGGATAGCAGCGTACCGGGCGCAGGAGGCTGAGCGGCAGGATGCTGTGTTTAAAGACAAGCTGGCCCGCAGGCTGGCAGGGGAGCGCGGCAATAAAATGGCGGCCGATATGCCACACAGCAAGGCCATGGCCTTTGCTATGGTGGTGCGCACCGCAGCCATAGACCGGCTGGTGGCCATGGCAGTTTCTAAAGGTGTGGATACCGTCATTAACCTGGGCGCAGGGCTGGATACCCGGCCTTACCGGATGGATCTGCCCCGCCACCTGAAGTGGATAGAGGTAGACTTTCCCGCCATGATAGACTATAAAAACAAGCAGCTGACAGGCGAGCGCCCCGCGTGCGAGCTGGAGCGGATAGCCATAGATCTTTCCAGCGACTCGCAATGCGAAATGCTGTTTTGCGAGCTGGGCGATGAAACAGAGAAGGCGCTTGTGATAAGTGAGGGCATGATAGGATACCTTACCAACGACCAGGCCGCCAACCTATCTAAGCACCTGCACGCCATACCAACCTTTAAGTTCTGGATACAGGACTATACACAAGGCGGCATGCGCAGCAGCAGGCACACCCGGGAAATAGGCAAGCAGCTGGCGAATGCCCCATGGCAGTTTAACTGTGCAGACCCGCTCGCCTTCTTCGCCGAGCACGGGTGGAAGGTAAGCCGCAACCTGCATATACTCGACGAAGCAGACCGCATAGGCCGCAGTATGCCCATGATGTTCCCCTGGAGCATATTTAGGGCACTATTCCCACGCAAGGCCCGCGAGCTGGGGAATAAGACTTATGGATATGTGTTGTTTGAGCGAGGGTAATCTTTCTTATATTTGGTATATGCAGAATGGAAATCTTATTGCCTGCGTAGAACTGGATACCGAAGTCGGAATGTATACCGCTTATGTTCCTTCATTACCGGGCGCGCATACCTACGCACGTACGCTCGATGAATTGGATCAAAATCTAAAAGAGGTCATAGCGTTATGCCTTGAAGAGCTTCGTCCTAACTCTTAAAAATACCTCATAGCCACTATCCCGAAGCACGCCTTCAGCAGCATCAGCCCATCTATCAGCACCAGGTAAAAGAACAGTGACTTTCGCCGCTGCATGGAGTAGGCGGTAGCTATCAGCAGCAGGAAGGGTATGGTATTCAATATTATTTTCATAGTGCTGAACCGGTGCATCAATCCATACGCTAGGAAGCACCCCAGCCCCACCACCGTCAGGGGGATAATGATCATGAAAATGGTTTTCCTGAGCCCCGCCTTTACAACAAATGTCTTCAGCTGCCTGTTATGGTCGGCCTTGTAATCTTTTATGTCAAAGAGGATGCTCAGCATGGTGATGTACATAAAGTTCTTAAGGAACAGCAGGCACCCAAGGAGTGTAACAGGCAGATGAGCGCCATGTGTGACGCTATAGTACAGCACGGGGTACATCGTAGCCAGCCCGGCCCATGTAAAGCCTATGACAAAGGGCTTGAGCCAGCCAATGTTCCTGAGATTGTACCGCGCAAGCACGGGATGGTTGATGCCATAGTAAGCCCCTGCGACCATCGGGAATATCAAAAACAATAGCCACCCGCTAATGCTCATACGCAGCAGTGCGCCGCCCTGATTTTTAATGAACAGCGCTGCCCATACCAGCACTATGGCAGTAAAGAACAGCTGGGTACTTTTAATCATTACATGGTTACGGGCATACCACACTCCGCGCACATTGCTGTTGTCTGCTGTTTGCTCAGTGATGTATGCCTTGGTATAATAGAGCACCGTGCTGGCAAATATGGCCACGAAATACCCCAGGTCGTTCAAAGGATACCGTTGCTGCAGCGTAGCCTCTATAGTGAGGGCTACGGTACATATGCCATAAAAGTAGTTGCCAAAGAAGATGAACTTCACCAGCGGGTTAGCACCCTTCATATGGCAAAAATAGGCCGCGTTCAGTATCCCGCGGCATTTGCCTCGCCATGCGATTTAATTATTTCTGTGTTATGGCTATCTTCGCGGCCAACCGGTCATAATTATAGGGTAGGTGTTTCGATCTCAATATGCTGTTCAATTCATTTCCGTTCGTCATATTCTTTGCAGTAGTCACCTCTGTATACTTCCTGTTGCCCCATAAATTTCGCTGGCTGCTGCTGCTCATCGCATCGTGCTATTTCTATATGTTTTTCAAGCCTGTATATATCCTTATACTTGGCTTCACCATTGTCATAGACTACTACGCAGGCATACTGCTCGAAAATGAAAAGGACCTGAAGCGGCGCAAGAAGTTCCTGATCATGAGCCTCATAGCCAACATAGGCGTGCTGGCAGTATTCAAGTACTTCAACTTCCTCAATGCCAATATCACGGGGCTTGGTGAGCTGATGGGCTTCAAAAACCACATTCCTTACCTGAATATACTGCTGCCTATAGGGCTATCGTTCCACACCTTCCAGGCTATGAGCTATACTATAGAGGTATACCGGGGCCACCAGAAGGCAGAGCGTCATTTCGGTATTTATTCCCTGTATGTAATGTTTTATCCCCAGCTGGTTGCAGGCCCCATAGAGCGCCCGCAGAACATGCTGCACCAATTTCACGAGAAAAAATATTTCAACTACAACGATGCCGTTACTGGCATGCGGCTGATGATATGGGGCCTCTTCAAAAAAGCTGTAATAGCCGACAGGCTGGCGCTGGTGACAGACCCGGTATTCAATAATCCCCATGCCTACTCATCGCTCTCCATCCTTATAGCCTGTATCTTCTTTTCGTTCGAGATATATTGCGACTTCTCAGGCTACTCCGATATGGCCCTGGGCTCAGCCCGCGTCATGGGCTTCAAGCTCATGAAGAACTTCGACCGGCCATACAGCGCGAGGAAGATATCTGAGTTCTGGCGGCGCTGGCATATCTCGCTGTCCACCTGGTTCAAGGATTACTTATACATTCCGCTTGGCGGCAACAAGGTATCTACAGGTCGCAAGTATTACAACCTTTTCGTGGTCTTCCTCATCAGTGGCCTGTGGCACGGCGCCGACTGGAAGTTCATCATATGGGGTGCCCTGCATGGTTTCTTCCAGGTGTTCGGCAGCATCACCGAGCACACGCGCAACCAGTTCAATAAGCTCATCGGCCTTACCCGCATACCGTGGCTCTACAGCATCGTGCAGCGCGGCATTACCTTCCTGCTCGTCACCCTTGCATGGGTCTTCTTCCGGGCCGAGAACACTAAAGTAGCCCTGTACATGATAGGCCGCGTACCGGCAGCATTTGGTGAGCTGGCAGCAATGCTGAAAACTAAAGTATCCGCTATCAACATACCTATCTCCACCGGCAAGCTGGTGCTATGCTTCCTGGTTATCATCGTAATGGAGCTGGTACACCGCATACAGAAAAAACGAAGCTTCAATACGCTCCTGCAAAACCAGCCGAGGCCCGTGCGTTGGGCAGTGTACTATGCCTTTGTATTTACCATCATGTACCTCGGCGTATTCTATAACAGGCAATTTATTTACTTCCAATTCTAAGTCCGCGCAATGAAGAAATTTATCCTACGTCTTATACTGTTTTGCCTGCTGCCGCTGCCGCTGCTGCTTTGGCTGAGCAATGCCGTGGATAAGGGCCTGCGCCAGTCGCGTCACTTCTATTATTCGGAATGGAATGACGTATTCAACGGCAAGGCAAATGCCGATATGCTCGTCATGGGGTCATCGCGGGCATGGGTGCAGATATCCCCTAGGATACTCGACAGCGCACTGCACCTCAATAGCTACAACCTCGGCATGGACGGCTCGCAGTTCAACATGCAGTATGAGCGCTTCAAGATATACCTGCAGCACAACAAGAAGCCGAAGTACATACTGCAGGAAGTAGGGTATACATCCACGCTTGTATGGTTCAACGAGCTGCCTACGCCCCAGCAGTTTCTTCCTTACCTGCACGATAGCAACATCTGGTACATAACGCAGAAGTCAGCGAGCCCATTCACTATGCTCGACCGCTATTTTCCGCTATACAAGTACAACAACGAGCTGCCGCTGATACGCGAGGGCCTGCGCTGCTACTTCGGCAAAGGAGTGGCCGGCGCCAAATACAAAGGCTACGAAGGCAAGGTGCTGCCTTGGGATAGCTCGTTCCACAACTTCAAGCAGGCTAACCCCGAAGGCAAAGTATGGCCCATAGATCCGCAGGCAGTAAAGTTCTTCCGTGAGTACCTAGACTTCTGCAAAGCCAACGGGATAAAGGTCATAATGATCTATCCACCCGCATTCATCGAGTCGCTCGAATATATCAAAAACAAAGACGAGATACTGGCCGTATACAACAAGCTATCTGCTGAGTACGGCATACCCTTCTACAACTACATGTACGACTCCCTCAACTACAGCCGCAGCCACTTCTACAATTCCCTGCATTTGAATAAGGAAGGCTCAGAGATATTTACACGCAAGCTGGCTGAGCAGCTGAGGAAGGATTTGTAAGAAAATTTTATTTCGGAGCTAGAAGCTCGAAATTCCTGACTTGGTTATAAACTGCGGGGATAACAATTTTTCCGACAGCATTTTTGAAGCCGTATTTTTCCCGCTGCTTGAAAGAGGTGAAGCCGTTTTTTGACGCGCCAAGGTGTTCTTCATCTTGCAAATTGCCAAAGGTGTCTATCGTGCCTTTATTTGTATAAGCATAGAGGGAGTTGTCTGGATCAACACCACCAAACCAAACCGCTCTAAAAATAGTATTGAACGCTGTACTGCCTGTTGATGTATCAATAAATTTATATTCTTCTTGCCCAATTGTTTTAATTAGCAAATACCGATTCCAGCAAGTTATTATCTCAGTATTTTTTTCCGTTACCACAAGTTTGCCATTCCGATCATAAAACTGGATACCAAGTGTATCCCGACCTGTCGTATATTTCGCCCAATGGCCGCTTGGCCGTCGGTCAACTTTAAAATAACCATTTAGATTCTCGATGCTTGCGGCATAGCCGCTAATTTTAAAAATCTCACTTCCTTTCTCATCAATAACAGTATTCAATCCTACAAGACAACGTTTGCTTTTAAATTGATAGTAGTCCTTTTTTAAATAGTACGGATTTTGCTTAGCAGATTCGCTGGCTGCATGAAATCCAGTACCGCACATGCCCCCTTCAAACATAGCATCCCTCAAATCATCATGTCTGCTTCGCAATCCTCCGGACAATGGGAATTTAGGCTGGATAACCATTTCGCCGCCGTCGTTTATAAATCCTACCATCTTTGCGCCATTGAGCCTAAATCCTATATTTTCAAATGTGATGACCGGCAACAAACCATTTTCGAATTCCAGAGTAGTAAATATTTTCGTGTCCGTTAAATGCAAAAACGGAGAGAAAATGGTGCCTGTTGTATCGGCCAAACCTATCTTGTTTGCTAACACAATCGCTACCTTGCCATTTGCTGTTACGTTGCTTATGTAGTCGTAAGTGCAGTCAAAAATCGTTCTGCCCACTTTGTTGACTAGCCCATACTTATATGCTTTTATTGTTTTCGCAAACCCACCGTTGCACAACTCTATATGATCAAATTGAGGAGGAATAAGAATATTGCCATAGAGATCCTTCAAACCGAACTTGTTGTTAGTTCGATACAACAGCAATCCGTCTTTGAAAGAGTTGTACCAAAGTTCTTCATTAGGTGAGAACATATCGCGGGCAATTATCTTACCCAATGTATCTATTGCTTTCCATGAAGTATCGAAAACCAGCGCCACTTTCCCCTGCGCAAAAATATTATCCTGGAAACACAGCAAAAAACATAAGATGGCGAAGAGTGCTTTCATAGTTATAGCTCTATAGTAATAGACGTAAAAAAGCGCATAAATCTTTGTTGTGCCCTACATCTTCCACCCCGCCAGCGCATCCGCTATTTTCCTATCATTGCTCAGGCGTGGTACCTTGTTTTGCCCGCCCAGCCTGCCTATCGACTTCATGTATTCTATGAAGGCGTTCTTTTTCATCGGCCGTATCTTCAGCGTCTGCAGTATTTTTCCACCTATCAGGTCCTGGTAGTAAATGTTCTTTGCGGCCAGGTGGTTATCTACCGCCTTGGCAAATGCCTCCATGTTTGCCGGCGGCGTTTCAAATTCTACGAACCACTCATGGTAGGGTAGTCCCTCACTTACCTGTATGGCCGGCGCTATCGTAAATTCTACGATGTTGAGGTTGTGCTCCTTCGATGCCTGTAGCAGCGCATGCTCCACCTCTTCGCCTATCACATGCTCGCCAAATGCGGAGATGTAATGCTTTATGCGCCCCGTCACTACCAGTCTGTATGGGTTGGTGCTTACAAAGCGCACTGTATCGCCTATGCTGTAGCCCCACAGCCCCGCATTAGTGCTTACTATCAGTGCATAGTTCTCGTCGGTCTTCACCTCGCCCAGCGACAATCGCGTAGGATTTTCATTGCCTATTTCATTTGCAGGAATGAACTCGAAGAAAATACCCGCATCAGTATTCAGCAGCAGCCCCTCGCTGTTCACCTTATCCTGGAATGCAAAGAATCCTTCCGATGCAGGGAAGGTCTCTATCATATCCACAGCGCCGCCGAGGCTCTGCATCAGCTTCGATTTATAAGGCTCAAAGTTTACCCCGCCATGCACTATTACCTGCAGCTCGGGAAATAATTCTTTTATTTTTTTGCCGCCATTGCGCTCGCTTAGCCAGTCAAAATACATCTGCATCCACGGCGGTATGCCGCTTATCAGCGTCATGTTTTCCTTCTGCGTTTCCTCTACTATCTTATCCAGCTTCACCTCCCAGTCTTCTATGCAGTTGGTCTGGTAAGATGGTAGCTGGTTGCCGCGCAGGTAGCGGGGTATGTAGTGGTTCACTATACCGCTAAGCCTGCCGGTCGGTATGCCCCCTATGCGCTCCAGCTCCGGCGATCCCGACAGGAATATCATACGCCCGTCAGCAAAGCTTGTATTGCCGCTCTCGGCCATATAGCACAGCAGCGCATCACGCGCGCCGTTCATATGATTGGAGATAGATTCTTTGGAGATGGGGATGTATTTAGAGCCGCTCGTGGTGCCGCTCGTTTTCGCAAAATATATCGGCCTGCCTTTCCACAGCACATTCTGCTCACCGCTTTTTATCCTGTCTATATAGGGAGTAAATGCTTCGTAGTCGCGTATGGGCACAGCCTTCTTAAAGTCTTCGTAGGTCTTCACCTGCTGCAGGCCGTGCGCCTTGCCAAACGCTGTCTGGGCGCCATATTTAAGCAGTTGCTCCATTGCTTCCTTTTGGCAGGCCACCGCATTCATCATGCCTTTGCGTATCTTTGAATGAATGATGGAGGCGTAAGGCTTTGCCAGGAACGATTTGATCTTCATTTTTAAGTGCTGCGGTTAGGGGTTCAAAGGTAATCAAGGCACTTTCTAAACAACGCACTTGTGGGAATTATCTTGCATTCGGAAAAAGAAACTCTGAAAAAAAATAAAGAAAACATAATTTTTTTATTGTTTAAAATAAAAAACTGATTACCTTTGCGGAAATATTTTTAGGAACATCATGTTTGCAATTGTAAGTATAGCAGGGCAGCAATTCAAAGTAAAACAAAACGATGAATTGTTTGTGCATCGCCTCGGGGGCAATGCCGGTGACAAGGTAGAATTTTCTGACGTGCTCATGGTTAGCAATGATGGCAACATCAATGTTGTCGGCAACGCTAAGAAAGTTCAGGCCGAGATAATTGATCATCTTAAAGGCGATAAAGTTATCATCTTCAAGAAAAATCGTCGTAAGGGCTACCAGAAGAAAAATGGTCATCGCCAGAGCCTGACGAAGATCAGGATAAATGAAATTGCTTAACTTTAACTCGAAAATTAGTAATAGGTAATGGCACACAAAAAAGGTGAAGGTAGTGTACGGAACGGGCGCGACTCACAAAGTAAAAGATTAGGAGTGAAAATATTCGGCGGTCAGCCGGCTATTTCTGGTAATATAATAGTACGTCAGAGGGGCACGGTTTATCATCCGGGCAATAATGTTGGGCTGGGAAAAGACTTTACTATCTATGCAATTGCCGACGGACTTGTAGAATTTCGCAAGACAAGGAACAAAACACTAGTATCAGTAAAAGAGTTTAATACAGCGATCGCCGAGGCCTAACCCCCTACGGCGATTTTGCCATATAAGGTTTTTGTTTAACCCTTAAATTTCACAATTATGGCAACAGCAAAGAAGGCAGCGCCGGCTAAAAAAGCGGCACCTGCAAAAAAAGCAGCGCCTGCGAAAAAAGCCGCAGCGCCTGCAAAGAAAGCAGCAGCACCTAAAAAGGCTGCACCCAAGAAAGCAGCTGCTCCGAAAAAAGCAGCACCGAAAAAGGCCGCAGCGCCAGCAAAGAAAGCAGCAGCTCCTAAAAAAGCAGCAGCTCCTAAGAAGGCCGCGCCTAAAAAGAATGCTGCTCCTAAGAAGACAGCCGCTAAAAAGAAGTAAGACTTACTTTAGCGATCTTAAAAAGAGACTGTTTCAACGCAGTCTCTTTTTTAATGCCCTTACTAAAAGTTTTCCCCTCTCCCGCCTGGCCTCCTTCCCGTCATATTTTAATGAGGCAACGCTTTATTTATAGTTACCTGATTTCAAGGCCGTATTTTCAGTTCACACACATACATTACCTAAGCAGGTTTGCATCATCACAGCTGCTGTTTACATTGATGGTATGTTACAGCGTAAAATAATTTTTTTGCCTTTTTGAATATTTCTGCATATATGATGTAAATTAAATTTATATAGGTAATTAAGTGTTAGTTGCTGATTTTAAATTTATTGCAGCATTGAATATTGAAATTATCATACATTTGCAAACTATTGATAAAAATCAGTTCTTATGAATAAAACCAGTACGTTATTTCAGTTCGTAGCACGGCTTGCCTTAGGGTGCGTTTTCTTATTGTCGTTAGGGCAGCAGGCAGTAGCGCAGACAACATTAACCTACGGTGATATCGCGCTCGTGGGACTTAATAATCGCACCAGTCCTGCCCAATTAGCATGGACACCACTAGTGGACCTTTTACCCAATACCGTCATCAGGTTTTCCATCGCGGGCTTCAACGGGTCGAGTGTATGCACTACAGCCGCCAATGCCCGCATGGCGTCGGGCATACTTGTCTGGCAAAACAATACGGGAGCTACGATCAATAAGGGCACAGTCGTAATGATGTACAAGGATGGAAGCTCTGGTGTTTACACAGCATCACAAGGAGCCTGCAGCGCTCAAACAGGCGGCGGTGGCTCGGGCAATTTGGCTCAGAGTAGCTCCGGAGAACGTTTATTTATCTATTATGGCGGTAACAGTACTGCAGGTTCCGCTTCCACTGACTTCTCATGGACTACGGCAGCGTCTGCGGCGACATTGGGAGCGGGAGCCACCCCGATCTCCATGTGGGTATTCCCGGGAACAGGCGGAACATCAGGCTGGTTGACCACAGGTACGCCCGGCAACTTTACCTCTTACCGGCCTTCTGACCTTGTAGGTTATTCCATGCATCTTGGCAGCTCGGCCATAGGCGGTTACTACAACGGTTCGCGCACACTTACAACCAAGGCTGCTTATTTGACAGCAATGACGAACACCGCCAACTGGGTAACGGTTTCCGGCTTTGACTCTGTTACCATCCCCACAACAGCACTCACCTTCGGCACTACACCATCATTTACCGGCGGCACCACGCTTGCCGTTTGCCAGAATGCATCTGCAACCTCTATCAATGCAAACCTTGCCATCACCGATGCTGCTGCATCAGGCGCAGCTACGGAAACGTGGACCGTTACCAGCAGCCCTTCACACGGCAGCCTCAGCGGCTTCCCATACAGCACCAGCTCTACCGGCGGCGCAGTTACGCCTTCAGGCCTTACCTATACGCCTACTGCAGGCTACAGCGGCTCAGATGCATTTACCATACAGGTATCAAATGGCACTAGCACAGCTTCACAAACGGTGAATGTGACAGTTAGCCCGTTACCCACCGTTCCTGCTATAGCGGGCACGGCTAACGTATGCCCTACAGCAACTACCACACTCACCAACAGCACTTCGGGCGGCACGTGGACCAGCGCCAATACCGCGCAGGCCACTATAGGGTCCACAACGGGTATTGTTACAGGTGTAGCTGCGGGCACGGCCCTTATCTCTTACCAGGTAACAAATTCATGTGGCACTACCACCGTAACTAAAATTGTAACAGTTAATGCGCTACCTAGTGCTGGAACCCTAACCGGAACCAACCAGTGGTGTGCCACTGCCAGCCAGGTGCTTACAAGGTCCGGCGACGTAGGTGGCACTTGGTCATCTTCAAACACTTTGGTAGGCACTATTGCCGTAGTTACAGGCGCTACGGCCACCATAGGCGGCGTATCACCAGGTGGTACGGCTACGATATCGTATACGGTTAGCAATAGCTGCGGTACTTCTACAGCTACGCGACCGATTACAGTAAACGCGCTTTCAAATGCAGGACCGATCTCCGGTGCGAGCACTGTTTGTGTTGGGGGGACCTCTACTTATACTGCCAGTACCACCACGACCGGCAGCCCATATAGCCAGACATGGGCAGTTGGTACTGCAACATTAATAGCCACGGTTGGTTCTACCACTGGTGTTGTTACCGGGGTTAGTGCGGGGACAGTTCTTCTATCGTATTCGGTTAGCGGATGCGGCACGGCCAGAACGACTAAGGTTGTCACTGTTAATGCGGCATCATCAACCGCCACCATCAGTGGCACCGCTACAGTTTGTCCTACCGCCACCACCACGCTATCCAGTACAGTAAGCGGCGGCACATGGACCAGCGCCAATACAGCACAAGCAACCATAAACGCCAGCTCCGGTGTGGTAACCGGGGTAGCCGCAGGTACTGCGCTCATCTCTTACCAGTTCACCGATGGCTGTGGTGTAGGAACAACTACGCAGGTCGTTACGATTAACCCGCTGCCCTCAGCAGGGGCCATTACAGGCACTGCCACCGTTTGTGTCAGCGGCACTACCACACTTGGCAACAGCACATCTGGCGGCACCTGGCTCAGTGCTAATCTGCCACAGGCAACAATACACCCCGTTAGTGGCGTGGTTACAGGCGTAGCCAGCGGCACAGCCACAATATCTTACCAGGTCGGCAATTCGTGCGGCGTAGTTACCGTCACCACAATTGTAACAGTGAGTGCAATCCCGTCAGCACCCGCTATAGGTGGAACGGCAACGTTGTGCCCTGCAGCAACAACAACGCTTACCAACAGCACATCCGGTGGCACATGGTCTAGTAGCAATACTCCGGTAGCCACTATTGATGCAGCTACTGGTATTGTTTCTGGCATTAGCGCAGGTACAGCGGTTATCTCTTACGATATCATCGAGGCATCTTGCAGCGCGCGCTCCACACGCATTGTTACGGTCAACGCCTTGCCAGCTATAAGCGCAGGCACAGCCACATCTGTTTGCATTGGCTCGTCGGCAACGCTTAGCGCCACAGGTGGCACATCTTATTCGTGGTCGCCGGCAGCAAGTCTTTCCTCTTCTGCAGGCGCATCTGTAGTAGCAACGCCAACGGTTACTACCATATACACCATTACGGGCACTGATGCCAATGGCTGTGTCAATACAGGTAATAAAACAGTTACAGTCAACGATTACCCTGTAGTTCCTGCCATCACCGGCAATACCACATTATCTACCGCGATCACCACTTTGCTGTCTGATGCAAACACAGGCGGGGCATGGGCATCAGCGAATACCGCTGTGGCCAATGTTAACAGCGCTACGGGCGTGGTTTCAGGGGTGGCTGTTGGTAATACTGCTATTTCGTATACAAAAACTACAAGTGGCTGTGCTACTACGGTCACCACTACAGTGTCTGTTATAGCGGCTGAGAACGCATTGCGCTTTAACGGTACGAACAATTATGTGTCTATACCGCACAGCGCCTCGCTCAACCCGGTAAGTAACAAGATCACCCTCGAAGCCTGGGTCAATATGTCTGACAACAATAACAAGATCATAATACACAAATGGAGCCCATCTCAATACTCACTTGAGTCATACCTGAATAAGCTCACATTCGTTATATACTCCGGCACCAGCGTAATTTTTGTGCAATCTTCTACTAACTTTCCGCTCAACACCTGGGTGCATTGTGTGGGCGTGTATGATGGCACTACGCTATCGGTATATGAGAATGGTGTGCTGAAGGGCACTTCAACGCCAACTGCAGGCACAGTAATGAACACTGCGACCAGCGGAGATATGAACCTTGGCCGCAGAACGGATGGAGCCAGCCAGTACCTGCCGGGTATGCTCGATGAGGTACGCATCTGGAATACCGCACGTACACAAGCGGAGATACTTGCAAACATGAACTGCGATGTACCCCAGCAAACAGGCCTCGTGGCATACTACCGGTTCAACGAGGGTATGGCCGGCGGCACTAACACTGGCCGTGCATATGTGACCGACTACAGCGGCAACGGCAATTGCGGCACACTCAATGCATTTACGCTCACAGGTACCGCATCTAATTATGTTACCGGCGCAGTGGGTACATGCAATACGATCGCTACTGCATCACCGGCAGCTATAGCAGGGACCTTATCAATATGCGGCACTGGCACCACATCGCTTAGTAATTCTGTAAGCGGCGGCACATGGTCTGCCAGCACAGGCAATGTTACTATCAATTCGGGTGGGGTAGTTACAGGCGTCAGCACTGGGTCTGCTATTATTACCTACAGGCTGGGTTGCAACATTGCAACAACTGTGGTCAACGTTTATGCTATCCCTTCTGTTTCAGTCGCGGCAAGCGGCCCTGTTACATTCTGTAGTGGTGATACCGTGCGTCTTACCGCCAATGGGGCGGCAGGCAATGCGCTGCAGCTCAATGGTTCTAACCAGGGGGTAGCCATCACTACCGGGGCAGCTGTAAGCAATCTTGGATTGTCTTCTGCAGCATTCACGTTAGAGGCATGGGTAAATTATACTAATAGTACCGTTGTAGCGCAATCGATCATTAGAAAAGGCGGTGACTACAACCTGTACATCTATAACAACAACCTTTACGCCGAAGTATGGCCGTCAGGTGGTGCCGCGGGCTGGAAGAAGATAATCGGCTCCGTTTCACTTACTCCGAATACGTGGATACATGTAGCGGCAACATGGAATGGCAGCACTTGTAACCTCGTTGTGAACGGTGTAGCCGATGCAAGTCCGGCTGTGGTGTCTATGAGTGCAACATCGTCAGATGCATATCTTGCGCTTGGTTACTCACAGTTTTTCAGTAACTACTTTACTGGTAAGATAGATGAGGTGCGCATCTGGAATACAGCACGTACCACATCGGCCATTAGCGCTGATATGAGCCAGGGTGTATTGCCGTCATCTGCGGGTCTCGTAGCATATTATAAACTCGATGAAACATCGGGCACTACCGTGGTGAATGCAGTGGGTAATGGCAACAATGGCACACTAGTCAATAGCCCTACCCGCCTTGCTTCTACAGCCCCTATGAACTTCAACAGCTATGCATGGGCTCCTGGTGGTGCCACTACCAGTGCAATTACCGCTTCAGCTACGGGCAACTACTCTGTAACCGTTGCCAGTGGTAGCGGATGCTCTGCTACATCTTCTGCTACCTCTGTAACTGCAAACCCGGTGCCCGCTGCAATTAGCGGCGCATCTGCTGTGTGCAGCACTGCTACCACTACATTATCTAATACGGTTGCTGGTGGCACATGGGGCAGCAGCAATACATCTGTTGCTACCATCAATGTATCGGGCGTTGTATCCGGCATGCTCACAGGTACTACGGTGATAACATACACCCTGCCTGCAGGCTGCTATAAAACAAAAGTGTTGTCAGTAAATCCAATGCCGGCTATTACAGGTACAGCCGTTGTATGCGAAGGCGCTACGACGGCATTAGCTGGCACAATAGCTGGTGGTGCATGGTCGTCAATGACTACAAGCGTCGCAACCGTAGACGCAGCTGGTCTAATCTCTGGTGTTGCTGCGGGCAACGCAGTAATTAGCTACATCCTCCCAACGGGTTGTGGCGCAAGTGTGCTTGCTACAGTTAATGCTACACCTTCTATCACAGGCACGGCTGCGGTTTGCGAAGGCAGCACACTCACGATGTCGGCCAGCATATCCGGCGGCACATGGTCTGCAGCAGGTAGCACTACCGCTACTATCAGCGCAGAAGGAGTTCTTTCTGGCCTTGTTGCAGGTACGCTACCCGTTACCTACACACTGCCTACAGGCTGTTATGCTATCAGGACATCAACGGTTAATCCGCTGCCCGCAGCGATCACAGGCACTACCGATATCTGCGCAGGTGCAGTAACTACACTTACCAATACTTCTACAGGTGGCAGCTGGAGCAGCAGCAATACTGCTAATGTTGCCATCAATGCATCATCAGGCATAGCTACCGGCTATGACGAAGGCGGTGCAACAATAACATACACCCTGCCTACAGGCTGCTACATCACTACTTCGGTCATCAACCAGGTTGCAGCAATAGCTGGCGCTAACGCAATGTGCATCGGCCTCACAGGCTCGCTTACAGATGCCACAGCAGGCGGCATATGGAGCAGCAGTAATACATCGCTTGCCACCATCACAGCAGATGGTGTAGTAACGTCTATCACCGGTGGTGTAGTAACTATCACGTACACCGTTGGCAGCTGCTACCGCACATTAGATATCAACATCAGCACTACACCGGCACCTATCAGTGGGTCAGGTACTTTATGTGTTGGTACTACGGTTTCACTTACCAATGGCAGCACCGGCGGCACATGGAGCGGCCCTGCTACTACCACTATCAGCGGCCCTTCTGGCACTGGGGCTATCACAGGCCTCACAGCAGGCACGGCTATGGTTAGCTATGCGCTAAGTGCCACATGCTATATTACCACGGTTGTTACGGTCAATGCACTGCCAGCTTCTGTCACTGGGGTGTTCAAGGCGTGTGTTGGTGCAGCCACCACGCTTGCTAACACTACAGCGGACGGCATATGGAGCAGCAGCAGCCCCGCTACAGCTTCAGTTGATACCGCTGGTGTTGTTACCGGCGTATCTGCAGGCACAGCGCTTATCTCTTACACCAACAGCGATGGCTGCTCCCGCTCTGCGATAGTGACCATTAATGCGATACCTTCATCAAGCACAGGCCCCGGTTCAGTTTGCGTTGGCGTGTCTGTTATGCTTGCCAACAGCACCGCAGGTGGCGTGTCGTGGACAAGCAGCAACACATCGGTTGCAACCGTCAACTCATCTACAGGCACTGTTACCGGGGTATCTGCCGGCAATGCGGATATCACCTTCACAGTTGGCACCGGCTGCTTCACTACCAGCAACATCACAGTGAATGCCCTCCCTGCAACTATAGGCGGCACACTCAAAGCTTGTGTCGGCCTCACATCATCACTGTCCAACACCACCACTGGTGGCACTTGGGCCAGCAGCAATTCAGTTGTTGCAGCGGTAGATATGTCTACAGGTGTTGTTACAGGTAATGCTGTAGGTAATGCTACTATCACATATACAGCCGGTGGCTGCATAAAGACGGCGGTCTTTACAGTTACTGCAACGCCACCGGCCATCGCCGGCTATGCTACAGCATGTGTTGGCACTGCTACCACACTTACATCTGGCGGCGGCGGCACATGGAGCAGTAGTGATGTTGCTATCGCTACGGTCGGTTCTGGTACAGGTGTGGTATCAGGTGTGGCCCCGGGCAATGCAACCATCACTTATATGTACACAACAGGCTGCTTCGCTACAAGGGAAGTTACAGTCAACACAGCCCCCGGTGCTATCACAGGCACCGCTGCGCTATGTGCAGGTACTACTACTACCCTCGCCAACTCATTGAGTGGTGGTGTATGGAGCGCTGCTAACCCCGCTGCTGCAACTATCGGCTCGGCATCAGGTATCGTTACGGGTGTTGGCGCAGGTACTACCATGGTTACTTATGCATTCGGTGCTGGTTGCCGCGCTACACGTGCGGTGACTGTCAGCGTTGCTCCGGCTATAGTAGGTACAGCTTCTGTTTGCGAAGGCAGCACAACCGCACTTGGCAACTCTTCAGCAGGTGGCACGTGGCTTAGCAGCGATGCTGCTATCGCGTCTGTCGGCACCTCAGGTATCGTTACAGGTGTTGCCGCAGGTACAGCCTCAGTCACCTACACAACAGCAATTGGCTGCACTGCTACACGGGTTGTTACCGTAGGTACAGCACCTGCAGCTATCACGGGTACGGCAAGCATCTGCAAGGGCGCCACAAGTACCCTCAGCAATGCTACCGCAGGCGGCACATGGACAAGCAGCGGTACAGCTATTGCTACCATTGGCTCAGCTACAGGCATCGTGGCTACGCTCGCCGTAGGCACTGCTAACATATCATACACGATTGCAGGCGGTTGCCGCGCTACACGCATAGTAACTGTAAATGCTTCTGGTACTATATCAGGTAGCGCAGCCCTTTGCATCGGCTCGTCAGCTACCTTGGCTGCCTCAGTTACGGGCGGCACATGGAGCAGCAGCAATACTGCAATGGCTACTATAGGCAGTGCTACAGGTATACTCACCGGTGTGGCCGCAGGTAACCCTGTTATCAGCTACACCACGCCAAGCGGTTGTCCTGCTACCATTGTTGCAACCGTCAATAGCAATCCATCTGCTATAGCGGGCGCCACATCCATCTGTGTTGGCTCATCAGTTACCTTGACAAACGCCAGCAGCGGCGGCACGTGGAATAGTCCGGCCAATCCTGCTATCAGCGGTCCTTCGGCTACCGGTGTGCTTACAGGCCTTGCTGCCGGCACAGCTACTATCTCTTACACACTGCCCGGCAACTGCCGCAGTACTTTGTCTGTGACCGTTAACCCGCTTCCGGGTACTGTAAACGGCACTAAGAAGGTATGCGAAACTGCTACGACCATGCTTACCACTGCCTCAACAGGCGGCACATGGAGCAGCGCTACTCCGGGCATCGCAGCCATTGGCAGTGCCACAGGCGTTGCAATAGGTCTTGCGCCGGGCACGGCTACTATCAGCTATACGGTACCTACAGGTTGTGCGCGCACAGCTACAGTTACCGTTAATGCTAACCCCGCTCCTATAGCAGGTACGTTCACCGTATGCGCATCTGCTGCCACCACGCTCACCAGTGCCACCACAGGCGGCCTTGCATGGAGCAGCAGCAACACATCGGTTGCTACAGTTACAGCAGGCGGCGGAGTTGTGAACGGTGTTGCCGCAGGCAATGCTACCATTACTTACATACTTGGCACAGGCTGCTTTACCACACAAGCGGTAACGGTTGATGCCTGCAGCAGGCCTGCCGCGCCTACAGCCACAGTGGCTGCAAGCAACGGCATCCGCCTCTATCCTAACCCTACTACCGGCGCGATAACTATCGAAACAGCAGCAGCCGGCACTATGCAGCTCTACTCGCTCGATGGTAAGCTGGTGACAACCTACACTGTGAGCCCAGGTGCTACACCGCTTACCCTGCCTTCGGGCCTTGCAGCAGCGGTTTATATGTGCCGCTGGTCAGACAATAGTGGGAATACCACTATCGTTCGTCTTGTATACGAGCCATAGTATCTACTGAGTTTCCTTTTTATCAAATGCCTGCATTCATCCCTTGAATGCAGGCATTTATACTTTCGCTATATTATCAATCTGTTAAGTCCTTTTATCAGTCTACTTTTGTACCTAATTTGCCCGGTTGACATTACAACCTGAAACTCGCAGACTTATAACTTACGACTAAAAGGGACTTACGACTAGAGAAGAGATAGCCTGTTTAAAACTCGCAGACTTACGACTTATAGCTTACGACTTACGACTAAAAGAGACTTACGACTAGAGAAGAGATAGCCCGTTTAAAACTCGCAGACTTACGACTTATAACTTACGACTTACGACTAAAAGAGACTTACGACTAGAGGAGAGATAGCCCGTTTAAAACTCGCAGACTTACGACTTATAACTTACGACTTACGACTAAAAGAGACTTACGACTAGAAATGACCAAAACCACGAAACAAACCATCATACGCGACATCAGCTGGCTGGCATTCAATGCCCGCGTGCTACAGGAGGCCAGCGACCCCGCTAATCACATTCACGACCGCCTACGCTTTATAGGTATCTTTTCTAACAACCTTGATGAGTTTTTCAGGGTGCGTGTACCTGCGCTCAATAAAATGGTGCTGCTCGGCAAGGCAGCTAAGATGCACCTCGAGGCCAATCCCGATAAGATACTTCGTAAGATACAGCACACCGTTATCACCCAGCAGGAAGAATTTGATAACACCTGGCACGACATACTAGACGAGCTGGGCCGGAAGAAGATATTCATCAAGAACGAAAAGCAGCTCTCTAAAAAGCAAAAGGAATACGTCACCCACCTGTTCGAAGAGCGCATACGCACGCAGATCATCCCGCTGATGATAGAGACCATACCCCACATGCCACTCCTGCGCGACAAGTCGATATACCTTGCCTGCGTGCTGGGCAATACCCGCGAGAGCATGGTGCAGCGCTATGCCCTCATTGAGATACCCACCAAGGTACTTCCCCGCTTTGTCATCCTGCCATCGGCAGAGGGCACTACCGATGTCATCCTGCTCGAGGATATCATCAAGCACAACCTCCCCAGCCTCTTCGCCCCATTTGGGTTCGACCGGTTCCTGGGGTACATAATAAAAGTGACCCGCGATGCCGAGCTGGAGCTCGATAATGATGTAAATACCAACCTGCTGCTGGAGATAGAGCGGGGCCTCAAGAACCGCAAGCGCGGCCGCGCCACGCGCTTCGTCTTCGACCGAGCCATTGATCCCCAGCTGCTCAACTTCCTTACCCGCCGCCTGGGCCTCACTAAGAAAGACAACCTCATCGCCGGCGGCCGCATACACAACTTCAAAGACTTCATAGACTTTCCTGCCAATATCTTCACCGACCTGCAGGCCCGCGCCCAGCCCTTTGTGCATCCATTGCTGCAGCAGCCACGCCGCATCATGGATGTGCTGGAGAAGCGCGATGTAATGCTCCACACCCCCTACCACTCATTCGACTCCATCATAGATCTGCTGCGCGAGGCCGCCATCGACCCCTTTGTGCAGAGCATACGCATCACCTGCTACCGCCTGGCCCGCAACTCCAAGATCATCAACGCACTCATCAATGCCGTGCGCAATGGCAAGGAAGTGACCGTGGTGCTGGAGCTCCGCGCCCGCTTCGATGAGGAGGCCAACTTGCGCTGGAAGTCGCAGCTGGAGGAGGAGGGTGTAAAGGTGGTCCTCGGCCTGCACGATATGAAGGTGCATGCCAAGCTCTGCGTTATTAAGAAGCGCGAGTTCAACGTCACCAAGCAGTACAGCTTCATCTCTACCGGCAACCTCAACGAGAACACCGCCCGCTTCTATGGCGACCACACCCTGCTCACCACCAACCGCGCCATCATTGCCGATATCAACCGCATCTTCGACTACCTGGAGAACCCCGTGAAGAAGGCCGCCAACCTGCGCAACTGCAAGGTGATGCCCGTATCGCCGGTGAACATGCGCAAGGTGATGATAGCCATGCTCAACAAGGAGATAGCGCTGGCCCGCCGCAAGAAGCCCGCATCGGCCACCATAAAGCTCAATAGCCTGGTAGACAAGGTGCTGATAGAGAAGCTCTACGATGCCGCCCGCGCTGGTGTAGATGTGCGCCTCGTCATCAGGGGCATATGTGGTGCCTATACTGAGCAGAAGTCGTTTAAGAACCACCTCAGCGCCATAAGCATAGTAGATCACTACCTGGAGCACGCCCGCGTCTTCGTTTTCAGCAACGGCAAGGAGCCGCATGTATTCATCTCCTCGGCCGACTGGATGGTACGAAATTTGGACCACCGCGTAGAGGCCGCATGCCCCATATACGACAAGGGCATACAGCAGGAGCTGATAGACATTTTAAACATTCAGCTTGCCGAAAACGTGAAAGGGCGTATATTGGACAACGAGCAAAGCAATACTTATGTGCAACCCAAACCCACCGATGCAGAAGTACGATCGCAGGTGGCTATTTACAATTACCTTCAAAACAAAAAGTACCACTAAATGATACTTGCGGCTATTGATATAGGGTCAAACGCCGCGCGCCTGCTCATAAGCGAGGCCCTGGTATATAAAGACGGCACAGTCGACTTTACCAAGCTCACGCTGCTGCGCATACCGCTCCGCCTGGGTTTCGATGTGTTTACCGATGGTGTCATCTCTGATGCCCGTAAGGGTAAGCTGCTCGATACACTAAAGGCATACAAGATACTCATGGGCATCTACAACGTAGAGGCCTACAAGGCCTGCGCCACATCGGCCATGAGAGATGCCAGCAACGGCCAGGCCATACTCAAGGAGATACTCGCGGAGACGGGCCTGGAGATCAGCATCATCACCGGCCAGGAAGAGGCCAACATTATCTACGAAACACACATTGCCGAGAAGCTCTCCGGCACCAAGTCTTACCTCTACATTGATGTGGGTGGCGGCAGCACCGAGATCACGCTGTTCTCCGGCAACCAGACCATCTTCAAGGAGTCGTTCAACATAGGCACCATACGCCTGCTGCACAACAAGGTGGCCGATGAGCAGTGGGAGCACCTGAAGTGGTATATAAAGACCTACGCCAAAGACTACCTGCCCCTCGAGGCCATAGGCACCGGCGGCAACATCAACAAGATATTCTCGCTCTCCAAGCGCAAGGAAGGCAAGCCCCTGCCGCTGGAGCTGCTGCGCGACTACTACAAAGAGCTAAGCAGCACCCCGCTCGATGAGCGCAAGCACCTCTACCAGTTTCGCGACGACCGCGCCGATGTGATAGTGCCCGCCCTGCAGATCTACATCGCCATCATGCGCTGGGCCGATGCCGACGAGATCTATGTACCCAAAATAGGCCTCGCCGACGGCCTCATAAAGATGCTCTACGCCCAGCACACGACGGGGTAAGCAACAATCCGAAGGGCCACAACACACGAGCCTCCGCAATGACACCTCCCTTCAGGGCCGGGGTTTACTCGCGAGGGGCGTGCGGTGGCTATGCGCGCTGGCGGGGTGGTCGACTCGCGGCGTGCCGTGTACTCGCCCGGGCAACGCATAACACCCATTTTCAAATTTTCAAATCCCCAAATTTTCAAATTATTTACATTAACCAAACATTTCGCTTTCCCTAATCCCTTACCTTTGCAAACATTTTAAGGGGTATGAAAAAAATAATAGGTTATAGGAAGTTGCTGGGAGTGAATGAGAATGCAACATTGCAGGAGCTGAAGCTCGTATACCGCAACCTGATGAAGAACTGGCACCCCGACAAATTCCAGGACAGCACCGACGATGAAAAGTACCTCGCCGATGCCAAGAGCAAGCACATCATAGAGGCATATCACTTCCTGGTGAGCATAGCCCCCGAGACGCGCGCACTCACCGCCGCCGAATATACCAAGACCATCACCACCGCTGCCATAGCCGACTTTGAATACAAAGACGAGAAGCTGCAGGTAACCTTTGCAGATGGCACCAGCTACGACTACTTTGGCGTGCCCAAAGCCATCTATGTGAAGCTCGTAAACGCGCCATCACCCGCCCGCTTTGCCCGCCGCCACATCTTCGGCTCCTTCGTATACCGCAGTGCCAAGCAAGCCGCCGAGGCAGCGTAATTTTTTTTGTGAGGTTTTGTTGATTAGCGCGGGTTTCGGCTGATTTTTTATCACGTTTTTATCACGGGGGTATCACGCTCTTCGCGAGTGTTGTTTTTCTTTTTCTGTCAAACAGAAAGCGCTCTTTTGTTACGCTCCCTGCGTGGGTGTACTTTTTCTTTTTCTGTCAAAAAGAAAAAGTACCAAAAAGAAAAGGACATTTTGGGCGAATGGCTCCGCCCGCCCAAAAAGGCTCTACGCTGTTGTCGCACTGCTTTCTTCAGCTGGGTGGCGCTGGTTTTATGCCTATCTCCTACTGCTATTGAGCACTCGCCTAAAGGCTGGAGTTGGCTACAATTGAGCTGTGGTGCAACCTTCTACGGCCTAAAAAGGCGCCATTAAGTTTTTGGCTTTGTTGCTGCTATCATCGGCTTGGCGCTATTATCATCCATTCTTTTCTTTTTCTTCTTCCCGGTGCCGGGCGACTCGCTTTGCTTCTCACGCTTTTGTCATCCTGTAAGGATCCCAGCGGTTATGAGGGGTTTTCTCCGTGGATTGGTGAGCCCCGTGTTTCGCGAGGTTGCTTCGTCGCTGCTGCGCTTCAAGCTAAACTGGCTTCTCGCAAAGACGCGCGAGGGGGGCGGTTTTGAGCGATAAGTTTTTGTTTGCTTCGTTTATGCGGGTATTCGTGGGTCGCGGTCGATGGGCCTGTTTTTGTAGGTTTCGAGCATTTTGCGGCTTTCCTCGAATATCTGTTTTGTTTCTTTTTCGGTATACTGGCGCGATGGTTCTTCATCGATGGTGATCTCGTAGTCTCTTTCGTCGCTTTCTAGCATTTTTTTGACGTTTTCAAGGATCTTTTGAGATTCGGCTATCCAGTATTCTTCCTCTTTCTCGCGGGCGAGGAAGTCTTCATAGGTCCATTCGCGTTCTTCCTCATCTTGCTGGTTTGGTGTTGCGTGGGACCTCTCCCCGGCCCTCTCCAAAGGAGAGGGGGACGTGATGCGGCCCGTGTTACGGCTTGCGTCGTTAGAATTCTCCTGGTTCGGCAGGCTCACCATGACAGGAGAGGGGGACGTGATGTGGCCCGTGTTACGGCTTGCGTCGTTAGAATTCTCCTGGTTCGGCAGGCTCACCATGACAGGAGAGGGGGGCATGATGTGGCTCATGTTATGACCCGTGTCGTGAGTTTTTTCATGGTTTGGCTGGCTCACCATGGCAGGGGAGAGAGAAGCAATCGAACCTCGAGCTTCGTTGTCCGCGGCGATGTATGCCGGGTTGTTATTGATACCCGCATTGTCTTTCATGCCGGTGTTGTTTTCAGTGTTCACTGAGGGTGGTGTTTTTTGGTTCATGTGGTTTGTATTTGTTGGTTTAGGAATTTCGGTTGGTTCGTCTATGTTGCAGGCTTTGGCGAGTTCTTCGGCGGGGAGGTCTTCGAGGCGCGTGGAGATGGGGCACCTCTCCCCGGCCCTCTCCAAAGGAGAGGGGGACGTGATGTGGCCCATGTTATGACCTGCGTCGTAAGTTTTCTCCTGGTTGGGCAAGCCCAGGATGGAAGGAGAAGGAGGTGTTGCGTCATGCTTATGGAGTGGCTTTTCGGTATCTTCTCGTTCTCCTTGTTGTTTTGACTCTTCCTGCTCGCGGGCAAGGCGGTATTCTTTTTCCATGAGCTTGCATTCATCTTCATCGGCCCACTTTTCGAGTATTTCTTTTTCAGGATGGATGCTGAAGCCGTAATGATCGAAGCCTGCGGGCATGAAGGCAGAGGCCTCGACATCTTCGCGGGACTTTATATAGCCCTCGGCAAGGGGTATGACGAACTCGAGCATTTCGGGGTCGGTGCGGCGGACGTACTCGATGAAGTAGTTGAACATTTCCATGGCTTCATTGGTGGCAGCACGGGTGCGCAGCTTTTTGATGCTGGTGGCCATAGCGTTGATTGCATTGGCCTGGCGCGGCCCGAAGGTGGATATCTCAGCATTGGACGTCATGAGGTGGGTAGCGTAATGATCGAGCAGCATGTAGCACTTTTCTGTGACCATGGCGGGCATGTGCTGTGCTGATGTGCGGAGGCGGTCCCAATTACCTTCCTGTACCCACAGCATGACTGTGCGGCGGTTGACACCGAGGCGCTTTGCGATCTCTGTCTTGTTGAGCCCGGACTGGAACCAGAGGCTTTTTGCTTGTTGTCTTTTGTCGTTTTTCATATTGATCGGTTTAGTTGGTTATCAGTCGTAAGTCGTAAGTTATAAGTCGTAAGTCTGCGAGTTGACCACCCCCAACCCCCTCCTAAAAACAGGAGGGGGCGAGTTACGTATCGCGAGCGGGTGTTGTGCACGCATGCCTTCTAGTTTTTTGCGGGGAGCCGCCGTCGCCCGCCCTTCGGCTGAAAAGCTCAGGGTGAGGGGGCTATGTCGGCCGAGGCAAATGTAGATTGAGTATTGGCTGGGAATTTTAGGAGATATCCACAAAAAACGGTTAATAATCGGCTGGGATGGGCTGCGGGAGCGGGGTTGGCGCAAAAAAACGTTGTGGATATCTTTTTGGACCAGGATGGATAGGATTTTTGAGGATTTATAGGATGGGGGGATGCTACCTGTGTTTGTCATGCCGAGGTACGAAGCATCTATGCTCGTGCATGTACACCACATGGGCGTCTTTGCGCGGAGCAAAGCGTGGCTTTGTGCGGTGGCTGCGACAAAGCAATCTCACGGAATGAGGGCATACTCCTGCTGAGACTTGGTAAGCCGCTAACCTCAGCTGGGTGCTATTGAATACCGTTCGGAGAACGGCTTTTATTTGGAGTTCCGGATGCCCTACGGAACATCCGGAACAGCGGGTTTGCTGAGGTTACAAACGTCTGCGTTGGTGTTTCCGGAACAGCGGTATTAATTGCACAAAGCAGTTGGCGCAAACTCTGATATAAAATTTTTGTGTAAGTTAAAGTCGGGTTTATATATAATTCCTTTTTGGAGATCGATAATAAACGTACCGTTGCAACACTCGTTTTTTTCCCGACCTTTAGAAAAAAGACTTAGCAAATGTGTCGGAACTGCAGCGGGTAAAGTCGCCGCACAATTTTTGGACAATTGTGTACACGAAATTTTCACTTCTTTTACTGCGTCGCGAATTGCCTTTACAATTTCCGGTCTCGGGTTATTATGCTTATTTCTACCAATTGAAAATATAACAGCAGTAGGTTTAGTCAGTTCACACAATTGCTTTGCAAACGATATGTTATCATATCCTTCAGTATTCCCGCCGTGATGAGGAAATACTAAGATCGGGGCCGCGAAGCTGATCCCGTGATCCAATAAGTCGTCCAATCCAACTTGGTCTAAGTCGCCCGACAAAAAGGCGACGGTTTCGTCATTCCACAATACTTGAAATGTCGCTGATATAGAATTGGATGTGATTTCTCTTTTGCTTTTGTCAACACAGGTGTGCAGGTGTACGACAACCATATGAGATACCAGAACATCACCAGCGCTGTATTTGTAAATGTGCGCCCTTACTGGCACAGGAAGAAGCATGTGCTCTTTGTGCTGGCTGATGCGGGGCTTGCAAGATACCTGGGCAGGAAGCCGGACCCGGCGAAGGTGGTGAGCTATCCATATGGATTGTATACGGCACTGGGCTTTGGCTACTGCAGGGTGGTGACCAAGCGCGGCATGGGGCCGTTTGCGTCTGTGTCTGCAAGGGGCGCGACCTTCAGGCAGCGCTCGCTGAATCCTATCTTCACGCCTGAGCAGGCGGAGTATGCTATATTCGATGCGAGGGTATTTCTGTCTTTGGGTTTTAAATTTTAATGCTTGAATACTGTTCGGAGAACTTCCTTTATTTGTAGTTCCTGATGGCCTGCGGAACAACGGGGGGCTAACACGACCACATTTTCTACTTTGCCCTGTGTCAAAACAATTTTTGTTGTTTGTGCTCTATCCAATTTATTGGGTCTCCGTGAATGCCAGGCTGAAAATTATTGCTGATCCATTTAATAAATGGCTGGCCGTCTTCATCTGAAAGCTTTTTTTCGCCAATAGCGCTATGGCATATGTTCAATAGATCCTCTGGAATTTGAGGTGCTGTATTTCCAAAATAGTAAAAAAGCTCAGCGATTAAAACGTTTTCACCACCGGTGTCCGTTTCAAGGTGTTTTTCGCTGCAGGTACCATCAACATTAGAATGGGCAGAATTTTCTTGGATCCACTTGCCTTTTTCATCCTTGTGATAGATATTATCTCCGTACATGGTTACCAATGGTCCATTTACAATTGGTTTTTTATATTGAAATCTGCTGTCATTCCAGTAGGCGTCTATCGGTATGATTTCTGAAACTTGCATTGTATAGATGACGTGATGCCAAAGCTGTTTGCCTGATACCTCTTCCAAAGCTCTAGACCCAGTTCCAACTATCCAATCACCAATTTTCAGAAGGCCACTTCGTCTAATTTTAGGTTTACAGACAGCTAGAGTGCAATATTTACCAAATGGATTCGGCGCTAGGCCATAATCATGTTCAATCAAATAAGAGTATACTGACATATTTAGCATTTTATTCGCGCTATTGAATATATTGGCGCACTTGGGGTGCCATCTGGATTTTCTGCCGGAAAGTTCTTGCCTTCAATTATGTCACCTAATTTCTCAATTGAATTCCACCCTATAGGAGGACTTCCATACAGTTTATACGCTTCTGGCAATTCGGCAGAATCTTTATGCCCGTGGGTGTATATTCCGACGATTCGTTTTCCTTGCAAATAAGCCTTTCTAATTTCGTAATTTACCCAGGGACGCGTATGGGTTTTTGCCCCAATAAGACAAATAAAAGTACTAGACCATTTTATTCTCATATCAAGAAGCCTTCTAACTACAGCATCAGAGGGCTTCCGACCGTCTTTGTGATTCGTGCTATCTACTGAGAAATTTCGCACGTTATAACCCTGTCCTCTTAGCCTATCTTTCAGCGCCTGAACGTGTTGGTCGTCTTTGCCGTAATGACTTATGAAGATATTATGCTGGTCACTCATTTTGATGAATTAAGTGGTTGATATTCCATTTAGGGGGATAAAAAAGCTCAATATTTTTTTTCCAACGCGGAATATATTTCTGCTTTATTCTAGTTCTATTAGAGTGTCCCAACGCTTCGGGATGTACCATTCTTGAGTACTTATCCACTTCACAAAAGATATTTTGACAATCAATTTTTTGCAACGGTCTCCCCCATAAATTTTTGAAATCGAGGTCCAATCTTTTAAACTCAATTTGCTGCGTGTCCGCCATCATGCAAATAACGTCCTCAAAAGAATAATCTCCTAAATCACTAAAACACTTTAATATTCCATCTTTTGCGCCAGGACCAGCTTTTACAAAATCGTTTTCACTAAAATTTGTCAAGGAACTATAATTCATATCGGTCGCATATTGGTACGCCAAGAACTCGCCAATTGTTGGATATGATAAAAACAACAAATAGACTTCTTGCATGGATTTACACTCCTGAAGTTGTTGGTAAACATGATCTTCTAACATTTTTTCTATCAAACTCAGGTGGTTCTGATGCTTTTTTTTATGCCCGAACGAAGATTGTCCAGACGCCATGATATACGCGCCAGAGTAAATGGCTTGCCCGTTGTCCATAGCATGCCTTAAGATGTTATCGAAAATGGTATAGCTAAAATTTTCAATTGTGATTGTGCCAATTTTTTTTTGTAGTAATTCCCAAGTTTCTATTTTATTGAAAATCTTAAAAAGCAAAATTCTAAAAAAGAGGTTTTTTTCGTCATGAGGTGAGTCGTAAATTACGCTTTGTATTAAATACTGGCTAACTCTATCCGAAGCGCGATACACATTCGTAAATTTAAATAAACGCAAAACCAAATCATTTGTCCATGGTGGTAACTCTTTCCGAAAACGCTTAAAAAAAATCGCCTGCCTTTCCGTTGCAAATCGCCAATAGGTGTCATAAATAGGGCTTCGTTTTGGAAGTTTTTTTTTATTTATTATTTGAATTTTATTTTCGTTGGATGCCATTAGCTTTTAATTTTTCCCTAAGTATATGAGGGATCTGTTCTTCTTGCTTACAAGAACTCTTCCGCCGTCATTTACACGAAGGTCATTAAATATTTTATAGGAGCTTAATATTGCCCTCTCCCACTGTTTGCCACTACATTCTTTAACCTCTAAACTTGCCGATAAGCTTTTAACTTGTTTGATTATTCCTGAATCAACGCTGTTGCTATATTTGAGCAAATCATGATCTAGGGCATGGCTGTATATATAAAGTGAAACCATCTCTTCAATTATTTGCGCACGAGCGCCATCTTCATTTTCATCAATTTCCGGGACACCTTTACGTTTGCAACCAAGCAGTTTTCGCAGAACAGGAGACCAGCCAAGTATGGCAAGGTATCCATAGTGGAAAATATCGTGAAATCGATACCCATCCTCGATGTAAGAGTTATCGGTTAGTGCATCACCAATAGGGTTTCCTGAACGCTTATCTAAAATTTGCATTTTTTTCTTTCCTTCTTCTTCAGAAGGAACGAATTCAATCTCGAATTCTTCTGGCAACTGCTGGTTATCCGGGAAGTTGCTATCAAACTCCTTATATCCCAAAGAATCGTCCGCCAGGAAACGATCTCGAATTTTGCTAAGGTTATGAGCTGCGATGTCGTCAAGACTGAGGTCATTTTGCGTGGCAATAGCAGATATATACCAAAGTACGTCTCCCAACTCTTCTCCCAATTTTTTCTTGAAGGCTACAAATGCGTTTCCGTCGCGAAGTTTATTTTTTAGTTGCGACACAACAGAGCCTATTTCACCGATTATCCCTAAAAAAGGAACAATATCAGTCAATGTTTCATTAGTCGCGTTTTTTTGTATTGTCTCTTTAGCGTGCAGTTGATAAGTGTTTAGTTCCATACCGATATTTGCCTTTAATAAGTTTATCTAATTCTTTCGCATAGTTTGCCAATGTTAGATTAACAGCCTTCATTGATGCAACTAAATTATCAAAGTCAGGATACTGCGATTGCAATTGCTGCGGCGATAAATCTTGGTTAGCTGGATCTTGATTTGCTTTTTCTAACCATTTTCTGAATTTTGCTTGATGTTCAGTCAAGTGTGGACGCAGAGCATCATTTAGGATTTTCCTAGTAAGGCCCATCAAGGCAGTTGTGGGATCGTGATTCTTCAAGTATTTCCCAGGAAGGGATTTAATTTCATCTCTTATAATTCCAAACAGTTTATACCAAGAGTTGTATATTTCTTCAATGCTATCGTTATTTTCATCGATTAGAATTGCAGCCTTGCGAGTTGTAAGTTCGATATAGATTCTGTTTGCAATGTATAAATTATCAAAATTTCGTTCGACTTTGAAACTCATCTTAGGCGATCCAGAGATTTCTAATTCCATTTCGTGAATGTGGAACGTTCTTGAAAAATATTTTCTAATAAAAAAAATCGCCACCAAAATTGTTACTAATATGATTAGTATTATCCAATTAGTTTCAATTGTCATTGATGGTTTACCAGTATTGAAGCTCCACCTAATAATTTCGTAAGTATTAGTTGAGTCTCCCATAGAGTTTAATCTAAAACAGTCGTAGTTTTTGTCAATTAAAGTTAAGAAATTCCTCGGCGGAATCGCCTAGAATAGTATTAAATACTTAAATCACAAAATGATATACGGCAAGGTAAAAACAATATTTCGTTTAAATTCACGTGAAACCCCGTTATTTTATATGTAAGGTATAGCGTAACTTGCAAAGTGGATTTAACGAGAATGGCGACCGGCAGCTGGTCCTTATTCTGCGCACCTTCTTATTATACAGAAGCTACCAAGCATGTCCCTGCTAACTGTGTGCGTGTGAGATAGGTGGGTGGTGTACCCTAGCTATGAGGCTGGTTGTGGTATTGTTTGTCGTGCCTTCAGAAAAATGCCGTTATTGTGGTAAATAAAATATACCTATATGGAGCAGGAACTTGCGCCCTCTATCTTTGATGAGCTGATAGAGCAGCCTTATTACGAATATGCCAGCCAGGGCCAGCGCCTTGCCAATTATTTTATCGACGTGGTGGTGTTCTTTGTTTTTAATTATGGCTTCTTTTACGTCTTTGGAGTAGTACTGGTGCTGTGCGGGCTAAGCCAGCAGGAGATATATGAAGTGGGGACGAATAAATTGCTGATGTATGGCATCGTGTTTTTCAATATGGCGTTTTTCTACACCATTGTCGAAGGAGTGACAAGGGGTAAGTCGCTGGGCAAGCTGATAACGCGCACGCGTGCTGTACAGGAGGACCTGAAGCCGCTGACGTGGAAGCTGGCGCTGCTGCGCTCGCTATCGCGTATTGTTCCCTTTGAGCCGTTTAGCGGTGTGGGTGGCACGCCGTGGCACGACAAGTGGACGAGAACGACGGTGATAAGGAATAGGGTGGAGTAGTAGGCCCTGCGGCCGGGTCAGGGTGTCCTTCGGCGGAGCTCAGGATGTCCTTCGGCAAGCTCAGGATGACAATGGTGTGCTTCGCGAGGTTGCTTCGTTCCTCGCAAAGACGCGAGTTGGGGAAGCTTAATAGCAGTTCGATAGATGAACGGTGCTATCGCCACTTCGGCTGATAGTAGTAATGATGCCCGGACCGAAGTCAGTAGGCGATTTTTTTAGTAGGCAGTGGGCGCAAGTAGACCACCCCGCTAGCGCACAAGGCCGGCGCACGCCCCTCCTAAAAACAGGAGGGGAGCCGTGTTGCGCAGGGCCCTCAACGTGCCATGGTTCGGCGCGGCTCACCATGACACTATAATTAGCACCCGTGGACTGCCAACTACACACTCCCTCGCAGACTTACGACTTATGACTTACGACTTACGACTAGTCCTCACTTTACCAATATATACAACTCTACATCTTTCTTAGTTATTGTTTTGTCGGAGAGGATGATGAGGCGCTCTACTACGTTGCGGAGCTCGCGGATGTTGCCGGTCCAGTTGTGCTGCTGCAGGGCGGCGATGGCGTCGGGCTCTACTACTTTGGCGGGCTGCTTGTACTCTTCGCTTATCTCCTTCATGAAGTGGGCTATGAGGGCGGGTATGTCGGTGCGGCGGTCGTTGAGGGCGGGTACCTGTATCAGTATCACGCTGAGGCGGTGGTAGAGGTCGAGGCGGAATTTCTTGGCTTCCACTTCTTCCATGAGGTCTTTGTTGGTGGCGGCGAGCACGCGCACGTCTACCTTTATTTCCTTTTCGCCACCTACGCGGGTTATCTTGCCTTCCTGCAGGGCGCGGAGCATTTTGGCCTGGGCATCGTGGTGCATGTCGCCTATCTCATCGAGGAAGAGGGTACCACCATTAGCCTGCTCGAACTTGCCTATGCGCTGCTTTATGGCGGATGTGAACGACCCCTTCTCGTGGCCGAAGAGCTCGCTCTCTATAAGCTCTGATGGTATGGCGGCGCAGTTGACCTCTACAAGGGGGCCGTTGGCGCGGTTGCTGAGCTCGTGTATGCGGCGGGCCACCAGCTCTTTGCCCACGCCGTTTGGCCCGGTTATGAGCACGCGGGCATCGGTGGGGGCTACCTTGGCTATGGTGTCGTGTATGCGGTGCATGCCTTCGCTGTCGCCAATCATCTCGTAGCCGCGGGCTATGCGCTTGCGCAGCTGCTTTGTCTCGGTCACCAGGCTCTTTTTGTCCATAGCGTTGCGGATAGTGATGAGGAGGCGGTTGAGGTCGGGCGGCTTGGAGATGTAGTCGTAGGCGCCATTCTTCACCGCATCTACGGCGGTCTCTATGTTGCCGTGGCCGCTGATGACGATGAAGGGGGTATCGGGCTTTTCTTCGCGGGCGAGGCGGAGGACCTCGATGCCATCCATCTTGGGCATCTTTATGTCGCAGAGGATACAGTCGTAGTTGTTCTCCTTTATCTTCTTAGCGCCCTCGGCGCCGTCGGCGGCCTCGTCTACAGTGAAGCCTTCGAAGGTGAGTATCTCGGTGAGTGCTTTGCGTATCGCTTTTTCGTCGTCGATGACGAGTATGTTATGGGCCATTGTATGAAAAGTAAAAATTGAAAAATTAAAAGTAAAAACGCCCGTCGTGAGTAAAAAACGAGTGGCAGGGCAATATAAGGGTTTTGGTGTTCAATCTTTCATTTTAACATTTTCCATTATTGGTTTTGAGCATGATGCCATAGTGTCGGAATATCGGGGAATGCGGAAATTTGTGGAACGGAATCCGAGTTTTTATTTTTTACTTTTTAAATTTTACTTTTTATGGCAAATACAGTTTTTCACCCGGCAGATAAGCGGGGCCATGCCAATCACGGCTGGCTGGATGCGCACCATTCGTTCAGCTTCGCGAGCTGGTATGACCCGAGCAAGACGCACTTTGGTGCGCTGCGTGTGCTCAATGATGATATAGTGGCGGGCGGGCAGGGCTTTGGCAAGCATCCGCACGACAATATGGAGATCATAACCATAGTGCTCGACGGTACGCTGGAGCATAAGGATAGCATGGGCCACACGCAGCAGATAGTGCCTAACGAGGTGCAGGTGATGAGCGCGGGCACGGGGGTACACCACAGCGAGTATAACCCTGATGCACACAAGGCGGCTAACCTGCTGCAGACGTGGATATTCCCGAAGGAGAAGGGTGTGACGCCGCGGTATGACCAGGCTACATTTGCGCCGGAAGGCAGGGTAAATGAGCTGCAGGCGCTGGTGTCGCCGATGGGCACGGATGATGCGGGCCTGAAGATACACCAGGATGCATGGATATACCGGACGGCGGTGAGCGGTGGCAGGAGCGTGGGTCATAGGCTGCATACTGAAGGGCATGGGGCGTATATCTTCGTGATAACGGGTAAGGTGACTGTGGGCGACCAGGTGCTGGGCAGGCGCGATGCGCTGGGCATCAGCAAGGCAGAGGCTTTCGAGATAGTGGCGAATGAGGACAGCGATGTGCTGATACTGGAGGTGCCTATGTAAGGTTGTTTTTGTATATTACAGTTACAACTTATACCCAATGGAAAATATAACCAAGCATTACAACAAAGACGGGCTCACGGTAAACTGGCAGCCACACCTGTGCCAGCATGCAACACTGTGCTGGAAGGGGCTGGAGGCGGTGTTTGACCCGAGGCGCAAGCCATGGATAGATATGGATGGGGCTGAGGCGGCACGGATAGTGGAGCAGGTGAAGGCCTGCCCATCGGGCGCGCTGAGCTATAGTATGGATGAGGAGGTAGCGAAGCAGTGAGCTACGAAGAACAGATAGTGCAGCTGCGGCAGCGGCTGCAACAGCCGCTGCCGGGCTTTGCCGCGCAGGAGCGGATGATAGGCCGGCTGATATCGATGCCGCCTAAGGTGCCGGCCGATGCGCGGCCCAGCGCGGTGCTGTGCCTGCTCTTCCCGGTAGATGGCGCACTGCATATGCTGCTGATGAAGCGTATGGAAGACAATACAGCGCACAGCGGGCAGGTGAGCTTTCCCGGTGGGAGGTATGAGGAGAGTGATGCGGACTTTAAGGCTACTGCGCTGAGGGAGGCCAACGAGGAGGTGGGCATACTATCGGGCGAGGTAGAGATACTGGGGGCGCTGACATCGCTGTACATACCGGTGAGCAACTTTAATGTGTACCCGTTCGTTGGCTTTGCGGCGAAGCAGCCGGAGTATAACCTGAGTCATGCCGAGGTGGCGTATACGCTGGAGGTGCCGCTGAGCGAGTTGTTTCATCCGCAGCGGAAGACGATAACGGAGGTGCGGTCACCAAAGTTCCCGGATATGGTGCGGGAGGTGAATGCGTATGTGTTGGAGGATAAGACGGTGATATGGGGCGCCACGGCGATGATCATCAGCGAGCTGGAGGTGCTGATGGAGGGGTTGGGGTAAATTTCCAAATTCCAAACTCCAAAAACCAAAAATTCCAATTCCCAATTCCAAGCTCCAAATTCCAAATTTCAAAAGTGTTGAACCTAGGCAACCAGCTGGTAATAATGTTGGGGCGGTTTGAGGCGGCGAGAGAAATCAGTGTAATAAGATTGGAACTTTCGGAAAGTTGTAATCGCGCGAGCAACGAGATTTGGCAACTTTGAAAAAAAAGTTGCCAAATCTGTACAGTTGCACAAATCTGTAAAGTTGCCAAATCTGTGAGTGTACGCTCCGACCACGCGCAAAACAAACAACCCATCCGTTTCGGGATGGGTTGCGTTATCATTTTATTTTACGAATTGCTTAGAGTGCCATGTCGCTTTCTTCTGCGGCTGTTGGCGGCTCGTTGCGCTGCTCTGTTACTTCTACTTTAGCTTCGCTGTGCTCACGCTGCGGGCGGTCTTCGCGGCGCTCGCGGTTGCCACCATCGCGGCGCTCTCCGCCTCCGCCACCACCACTGCGGCGGTCGCTGCTGCCACCACGGCGGTCACCACGATCACGGTCACCACCACCACGGCGGTCATCGCCACCTTCGCGGCGCTCACGCTTTTCGGGCTCTACGTAGCCATCAGGCTTTGGCATGAGCACTTTGCGGCTGAGGCGCAGCTTGCCGGTCTTAGGGTCGGTGCCGGTGAGCTGTATCTTCACCTTGTCGCCTTCCTTCAGTACGCCATCAAGGCTTTCGAGGCGCTTCCAGCTTACTTCAGAGATGTGCAGCAGGCCTTGCTTGCCCGGCATGAACTCTACGAATGCGCCGAAAGGAACGATGCTCTTAACGGTGCCCTCGTAAGTACCACCGATCTCGGGGATAGCCACGATACCACGTATCCATGCAAGCGCCTTGTCGATGCTTTCTTTGTTGGCAGAGAATATCTTGATGATACCTTCTTCGCCTACTTCTTCGATATTGATCTTGGCGCCTGTTTCGCGCTGTATCTCCTGTATTATCTTGCCGCCCGGGCCTATCACCGCGCCTATGAATTCGCGATCGATATTTACCTGCTCTATGCGTGGTGCATGTGGCTTCAGCTCAGCACGTGGTGCGCTAATAGACTCATACATCGCGTCGAGTATATGCAGCCTGCCGCGCCTTGCCTGCTCCAGCGCCTGGTTCATTATATCGTGGCTGAGGCCATCTACTTTGATATCCATCTGGATACCGCAGATACCATCACGGGTGCCGGTAACTTTGAAGTCCATGTCGCCGAGGTGATCTTCGTCGCCCAGGATATCGGTAAGCACGGCAAACTTGCCATTCTCGCCCGATATAAGGCCCATTGCCACACCGCTTACGTGCTTAGGGAAGGGAACGCCTGCATCCATGAGGGCCAGTGAGCCTGCGCACACGGTAGCCATAGATGATGAGCCGTTAGACTCGAGGATATCAGAAACGATACGAACTGTATAAGGATACTCAGCAGGCAGCATCTGCTTCAGCGAGCGCATGGCGAGGGCGCCATGGCCTACTTCGCGACGGCTCTGGCCGCGCATCATCTTCACCTCGCCTGTAGAGAACGGAGGGAAGTTGTAGTGCAGCATGAACTTCACGTAGTCTGATGTCTGCGCGGTCTCTGACAGCAGCTCATCATCAACGGTGCCGAGTGTAACGGTGGTAAGCGATTGAGTTTCGCCACGTGTGAAGAGTGCCGAACCGTGCGGTGACGGCAGAGGATCTGTCTCTATAGTCAGCGGGCGAACCTGGTCGAGGCTGCGGCCATCAAGGCGCACGCGCTCATCGATCATCATGTCGCGGATCACTTTCTTTTCAAGATCGTGGAAGTACATGCCTACCAGGGCAGCATCTTCGGGCTTCAGCGCGCTTTCGTCGGTGAACTGGGCCTTGAAGTCTTCGCGCACCTGCTTGAAAGAGCTGGTACGCTCGTGCTTGCCGAGGGCACCCTTGGCAATATCGTATATCCGCTTTGTGCCGAACTCAGCAATGCTGGCTTCGAGCGCGGGATTGGTGTATGGCTTTGTGTAGTCGCGCTTGGCGGGAGCACCCACTTTGTCGCGGAGCTGTATCTGCAGCGCTATCTGGCTGTTGATAGCGGCGTGTGCCACTTCAATAGCTTTGAGCAGGCCTGCTTCTTCGCACTCTTTTGCTTCGCCTTCCACCATCATGATGTTCTTGGCGGTAGCGGCTACTATTATATTTATGTCTGCATCCTTGAGGGCGGTGCGGGAAGGGTTTACCACGTATTCGCCATTGATGCGGCCTATGCGGGCTTCAGAGATAACTTCCTGTATCGGCACATCAGACACTGCGAGCGCTGCAGATGCTGCCAGGCAAGCCAGCGCATCTGGCATAACTTCGGCATCAGATGAGATCAGTGTAACGAGCACCTGCACTTCGCACAGGTAATCATCGGGGAAAAGGGGGCGCAGGGCGCGGTCTATAAGGCGCGATGTGAGTATCTCATAATCGTTGAGCCTTGCCTCGCGCTTGAAGAATGAGCCGGGGATGCGGCCTGCGGAAGCGAATTTTTCCTGGTAATCTACGGTCAGCGGGAAGAAAGACTGGCCGGGTTTTGGCTCTTTGCTGGCTACCACGGTGGCCAGGATCATACAGTTGCCAAGGCGCACTACAGCGGAGCCATCGGCCTGACGGGCCATGCGGCCGGTCTCTATAGATAGTTCACGTCCGTCGTCAAGTTTAAGCGATACGGAAACGGGATTTGGAATCATACTATTTAGAATTAAATGTTAAGTCAAAAACCTGCCAGCAGGCAGGCAGCATCAAAGTTAAATAAGAAACTATAACGCAATCTATCACAAAAAATGTAAAGACAGAGATTTAGCGGGACTTATTTAGCCTTTAAAAAAACAATTCCCAACCGAAGCGATTGGGAATTGCCAAGTAGCTATCGCTTATTTGCGTAAGCCAAGCTTTTCTATCAGTGAGCGATAAGACTCGAGGTTGTTGTGGCTGAGGTATTGCAGGAGGCGCTTGCGGCGGCCTACCATCTGCATCAGACCGCGATTGCTCGAGAAGTCTTTTTTATTAGACTTGAGGTGCGCGGAGATGTGCTGGATACGCTCAGTGAGCATTGCTATCTGCGACTCTATAGAGCCGGTGTTAGTGGCATTGCCACCAAAGTTTTTAAAAATATTTGCCTTCTTTTCAGCTGTAAAATGAGACATCGTCGTCAATAATTTAAAAATAAATACTTTTTAGGTCGGCAAAGATATGGAAAAAGCCTGAATTAACAACCTGGGGTAATAAATCAATTTTGCCCTCCTTCGCCGAGGCTACGGCGGGCGATGCAGTCGTCCTTCGGCAGGCTCAGGATGACACCTTCGGCAGGCTCAGGAGGATAGTTTTGAACCGCGGAGGCGCTAAGGCGCGGAGGGGTGTTGTGTTTGTATGTATAGGGCGCAGAGGCAGTTATCAGCGCTACAGTTGGTGTTTCTGCGAGTGAAAGGCGGGAGGGCAACGAGAGGGATTGCCTCTGCACGGCAAAATTAGCGGGGTGTAGTGTAATAACGCATTGATTATTAAACTGAAATATTTTTTCTATAAATTAATTTGAAATTTCAAAAAGTGTTTAATAGCTTTAGTGTACCAAGACCTTCTATGAACACTTTGTATCACTTTGACATTTCGCTTATGGCCCTGCGACGGCGTGGCCTGCATTGCGCCTAATCTGAAACCGGGCCAAAACAGGTCTCTTCCACGACTGAACAAAGCCTATACCCATACCTGGTATAGCAAATAGCGGAGCGATACCGGAAACTCTCTCTCTGATCTGCGAACTATTTCTTGCTCTTTCTTAGCATTATAACATGCTGCGAAATACGGACCTCGCTGTTACTCTTACATAACGCTATTTTTTAAATCCTAATTCTCTTTTTAAGATGAAAAAATTATTTTTTCTGCTGCTCACATTCTGCAGCCTGACGACCTATGGACAACCACCCAAAATAGGCCCCAAAATAAAAAACGCTGCAACGCTTAGAGCACCCAATAAGGATATTGCCGGTGCTGCAAATTTGGCTATAGGCGGAGGTACTGCAATTACTCCAACGACACACCCTGCAGTGGCTGCTCAATGGCATTTTGCCGGCTATCAAAACATTCAACTGTCGAGCTCCGAGATTTCGCACGATTGGATATATGGGTTAGTAAATACAGACAAAAAGGAGACTATTGCTTGTGGCTTCGGGTACGGGTCTAATGTATCGACCACTCTACGAATTACAGGGACAATATTTAAACTGGACCATGTTGGAAACCTGCAATGGCATAAAACAGTGTCGTGCGGTACCTGTAATGCTAACTCGTACGACTTTTCATCTTCTTCCACAGCAACACCAACAACAACATCGTTAAATGTGGTGGGTAGCTCGTCACTGTGGGCCATAGCAAAGGCTTCAGATGGTTACGTTGCTGTTGGCAAAGCGTTTGGCAACAAGTTGCTGGTAGTTATAGTAGATGAAAATGGAAACTTTATTAAAAAGACCCCCATGTTAATAATCCCGCCTGCCACACCGACAAATACAGACGGGCTTAGTAGTACCCCTTCTACATTAACCAGCCCATTTATGCAGGGATTTAGCGTGGCAATCAACCCGCTTACAAACTCTGTTAACAACATAATAGTAGGGGGCTGTGTACAAGGAGGGGGCTTTGAGGGGGCCGGAGTAGTAGAATATAATTTCGATCCTATGTCCGGCAGTTCCGGAGACTGGACCTCAGGACACTCTTGGTACGGAGGAGCCGGTGGCAGCGTCGTTAACAAGCTATTAGTAAAAGCTACGTCAGGTAGCACATTTGATATATATGGCTGTGGTGCTCTTAGCTCAACGGAGACCTCATCTACAATACCGACAATAAACGATCGTTATACACACCCAACCATAGATAATCTCGATGACGAAGACGTTACATTAACTACCTACAACAAAGATATATGGGTATTTAATCTTAATAATACTTTTGCGACGTATAAACATGACGTCTACAATAAAAGCAACATTATTGTAAATGTAACAGGCGGCACATCGGATATTACAACTTATGGAACCAGTACATATCCCTACCAGGAATTTGGGCCATTGACTGCAAGGAACCACGTTAGCAATAATGCTTTGGAATTTATGCAAATGGCTGGAACTTTTCCGTTCTTTTCATATGCCGGAAACGCGACAATACCGTTAGGTGCACCTAATAATTATAACGAGATAGGTGTTGACATGATATTGACCAATGACGACAAACTTGCAGTCATAGGACTTGTAAATGTTATAGGCTCAAATAAAAAATCAGGAATAGGCTATACGACAGGTGGGCTAATATATAGCCATGGTGCTGCGCATCCCAACTATGGAGAATACCAGGACGGGGATGGATTTTTATTAAAGATAGAGCCGGAAGATTTAGGAACTACAACGAGCACCACGCAAGCAAAAAACGTAGGCCACTTCAGCGGGAAGGACTTTTTCATGCAGATACAGCAAGACCCGGAAGATCACTACATTATTGCGGGCTCAACAGCGGATAAGTATGGCACGTCGGCCGGATTCACTTACACCCCATCGGCAGACGTAAACTTTAGAGATGCCGAACTTGGTTACAATAATGCCTTTATTGTTGCAACAGACGATAACTTTGCTGCTGGTGCCGTTGATATTTGGCGCAGAAGCTATTTAGCGGTAGATGATAGGGCTACAGAGGTGGGGCCAGGAACAGGCGGAATGGACAATATGAATGAGGGCTCGAATTGTGTCTTTGGTTTTGACATGACCGCTGACGGAGGTTTTATCATTGGTGGTGATAACAGAAATAACGGTGACGACTACACAGTGACAAAGTTTGGCCCAATGCACCAGTCACTAATGGTATATGGCACCGGTGGAAGCTATTCAACCTTTGGTGGGAGCGCAATACCCGCAATTTATACGGTTGGGTCTTCTGAAACATGGAACACAAGCCGCAACATCGCTACCAAAGTAGTGGTTCCTAGCGGAAGTACACTTACAATCAGCGGAAGTACCACTACGATAAGCTTTGCGGCGAGTGACCAGCTATGGGATTATGCGGATGGGCCCACGCCATGGACGGCGGGTACGCTGGGATGTGGCATTGTGGTGGAACCAGGCGGAACGCTTAATATTTCTGACGCGACCTTGCGTGGTATAAGCATACCGGGACAGCACAACGTGTGGGACGGTATCGTGGTGCAAGGTGTATATACAGCATCGCCGACTTCATCGCAACACGGTAGGGCTAATATAACTGATGCTACCATCACCGATGCACGAGTTGGACTATTCATAGCAGAAAACTATCGGGCTTACAATAAGGCATCGGGCTCTACCGGCGCTACTTACGGTTTTACATATTCGAGCCAATATGATGGTACTTTTAACAAAGGCGGGGGCATAGTGACGGTTGATAATACCTCCTTTTTGAACTGCAGGTACGGTGCTAATTTTGAAAACTATATTTTCGGTACCAATGGCAGCACTTTCACGAACTGCACGTTTAACAGTGATGCGGCGGGGATGGGTGATATATGCTACTATACTGATGCAACAGGAGCATTGTTGCCGGCTCATACGCATATATCTGCCTGGCAATGGTCGGGTATAGATATGAAGGACAATATTTTTACGTGCAGTACCACTTTCCCCAATGCCATGCGGCCTGTAGGAGTTAGTGGTGTGGCCACGGGTTTGAGTATAACGAGCTTCAGCAGCCCCGGCGGTAACCTCTTCACGAACCTCAGTAATGGTATAGTAGTGAGCTGGCCTGGTTGTGTAGCATACCCGGTAACGATAACCGATAATACTTTTGATAATAATTTCTTTGGCCTGAAAGCCTCAGGTATGCTCAATTCACTGATCGTAAAGAACAACCAATTTAAAGTGCCTTTTTATGGAGGCTTTACGATGACATCGGGAATAGTGCTGGCGGGCTGCCATGGGTATGATGTATCGTATAACACTTTTGACAGGAGTACCTACACATCTCCTTATAATGGACCAGTAGGGATTATCGTGAACAATGGGCATAGCGAAAATGAAACGATACACAACAATACCTTTAACCACATAAATATGGGTAATGTGGCCACGCAAACTAACGGTGTGAGCGGTGGTAGCACTGGGCTACAGTACAGGTGCAACATCTTTAACCAGAACGGGGGCATATACCGGAGCAGTATTATATTTGGCACAGGAACAGTAGCGGGAACAATGCGGCAAAATCAAGGGTTTTGTGCGGGCCTTTCAACGCCTGCAGGAAACCAATTCAATTTACCCTGCGCAACCGGAGTTAACCGCTTAACTGGTGATGCTTCAGTGACACAGGTAATAGATTATTATAATAACCACACGGGCGGCATATATGACCCAAACCCATGTTATAGCAGTTCATTGTACAGTAATCATACATGTGCTCCGTCAGGTGCCGATCCATTAGCTTCGGTAGCATGCCCTCTAGGATATAATTATAGTGCAGGAGGTAGAGTAATAGCACGCGGCGACCTAAGCACACTGGACGGAGTAATGCTGCAAACCACAGACCCCGCTGTGTATGCGGAACTACAGGCGGTGCACGATGATATTGTAGCCTTCTTAGTACGGTCTTATGCTGCCCAGGGATATTATGACAGCGCAGCAGCACTGCTGGCAAGCTACAATATGTACCGGGACGCATTTGCTTATTACCTGCTCGCAGGCGACGGGCTTAATGCCGTGGCTATGCAGAGCAACCTGCCTACGCAAAATGATGAAGAAAGCTTGTATGCATGGCAGGCAGGGCTAACGATGAACCTGCTGGGCAACGGGCAAACATGGTTTGACCTGGACAGCACAAGCCAGGATTCATTGCTGCATGTAGCGCAATACAACAGGGCATCAGGCTATATGGCGGGTGCCGTAAATGCATTGATAGGCGCAGAGGAGGTGGCATGGCCAATGCCAGATATAGATAGCAATTTACTGGACTCGGTGATTACTGATACCAGCGCGAATAAAATGGCCCTACCTGGCCATAATGACGCATCGCCAATTACTGAGATCAACGAAAATGCACACTTCTTTGCTGCTTACCCTAACCCCAGCGCCGGTATTATAACCATAAAAAGCTCCGCAGCCGGCAAGCTTACCCTGCTGACTATGCTGGGGCAGAAGGTGGCAGAGTATGAGATCAGCGGCATGGATACAGAGCTCAGGCTGCCATCGCAACTGGCGCCTGGTGTGTATATGTGCCAATTTAAGTCTGCGGCTGGGGATAAGGTAAAAGAGCTTAAACTGATCTACCAACCTTAATTTGAACAAATATGTTCTTACGTCTTTCAAGAGTTATTCCATTGCTGGCATTGCTTAGTGCAATGCCAGCAATGACTTTTGCTCAATACCTGCAGAAACTTCATGATATTGATTCAACACAGGATTGGGGCTGGAATGTTTTTATTCAGCCCGACAATAATTACTTTATCAACGGGTTATCTGTTGGTTCTGCTTCCATTAACCGATGGTCGATTTTTAACCTGCAAGTTACATCTGATGGCAACACGATATTGCACAAGAATTTTTTTCATTTTGATACGGCTAACCTATTTTGTGGGCCACCGGGCGGAATGCTCAAGCTATCTGACGGATATATAAGCACCTTTTCAAAACAGACGATATACGGCAGCTATTCAAGAAGTGCTTCTGGTCTTATTAAATATAATTTTATAGGGGATACGCTTTTTTCAAAAACGTATACAGACACTTCAATTTACTTCGACAATATGCATTGTTGTGCAGTTGTACCTAGTGGCGGGTTCGTGTTAGGCGGCGCACGTGGACTTAATACTATTTCCAATTATCCGGCTTTTATTGTTAGAACCAACGATTTCGCGGACACGCTATGGACCCAAACCTATCAAAAATATTTCACCGAATGGGCAGTGATAAATAATATCATTCCCCTTGAGGATGGGCGTTTTGTTGCGGGAGCTATGAGTACACATGTTGCTGATGCCGGCCCCCCAGGCCACATAAACTATTATCATAACAGTCCATGGTTCCTACTGCTTGACCATAATGGGAACGTAGTACGCGATACCATCTATACCAGTTTGTTCCTGAATGGAGTTAATCCGTGTGGCACGTTGTATAAAGACAATAGTGGTGGCTATATACATATCGGCAACTATGACTCGGTGTATCATAACGACCCGGATGACGTAAAAAGTTTTCCATCGTACATCGCGCACCTCGATACTAATTTCCGGATAACATGGATCACTTCGTTTAGCTATACTAACGAAGCAGGGCGTAGGCAAAGCATTGCCTTACACCAGCTATCTGACAGCAGCTATCTTTTGTTTGGGGATACCTATAAAGATCATTTGCCGTTTTCTTCAGGATGGGCGGCTAGAATTAGCCGCACAGGCGAAATAATTTGGAGTAACGACTATCATAGCGACAATCACAATGACTCCTATTTTCGCGGTGCAGCCCAGCGCGCGGATGGTAGTCTGGTTATTGTAGGTGCAAGCTATAACGATACGCTGTCTACATGGCACCGGCTAATGGATATGTGGATAGTAGGTATAGACAGCAATGGCTGTGAGACGATGTCGTGTGCGCTGGCTGCCCCTCCCGGCCTCCCCCAGGGGGATGAGGTGTTATTGTATCCAAACCCTACCTCCGGTAGTTTCACCATCGCTTGCCCGGATGATGGCGTGGCTGAGCTGTATAATATGCAAGGGCAGCATGTGGCGCACTATGCTGTGAAGAAGGGAAATACAGAGATCAGCCTGCCTAAAAACTTAGCGGCAGGGGTGTATGTGTGCAGGTATGTACCTGCCAATGGTGGTGTGCCGGTAGTGGTGAGAGTGGTGTATGAGCCGTAAGGGCAATTTGAAAATGTGCTGATTTGATAATTTGAAAAGGATAGCCGGCAGTTTGCCGCTAAGTTGGTTTTATCATTTTTACCCTTATATTTGTCTTACCATTCCGGTGGCCCATTTACAGGCACAATGTTTTTATTGCCTTTGGGTCAGCAAACCAAATTGAGTCTTTTCCTTAGCATTGAATTATTAAATTTTGATGGAATACAATACTACACGCAGCAGGCTGCAGATGCCTGAATATGGGCGTAATGTGCAGAAAATGATTGAGTACCTGGTAACTATTGACGACCGCGAAAAGCGGCTGAAGCAGGCCGAGGTAGTAATAGAGCTGATGGGTACGCTGAACCCGCACCTGAAAACAATTGAAGACTACAAGCACAAGCTGTGGGACCACTTGTACCAGATGACGGATTTTAATCTTGATGTGGATTCGCCATACCCATGCCCCGAGCGTGAGGTGGTTTTTAAGAAGCCGGAGGTACTGCCTTATCCGCAGGTGAATATACAGCACCGCCACCTGGGCAGGAATATACAGGAGCTGCTGGACAAAGCTATAGTAGAGGAGGATGCCGAAAAGCGCCACGGACTTACGCAGGCTATAGGCTACTACATGAAGCTGGCCTATGCCAACTGGCATAAGGAGCCCGTGCATGACGATATGATAAAGAATGAGCTGGCAGAGCTTACGGGCGGCAAGCTGAAGTATGAGACGGGTGGCTATCGGGTGCATGTAGAGAGCCCCAGCCGCACCAACTTTAAGCAGCGGCCCAATAACAACAACAATAACAACAACCGCAACTTTAAGGGCAACCAGCAGGCCGGGCAAAGCGGCCAGGGTGGCCAGGGCAACCTGGGTGGCGGCCAGCGCAATTTCCGCGACAGGGATAATAGCAATACCGGCGGCCAGGGCGGCGGCTATGGCGGCAATAACTTTAATAAGAACAGGAAGTTTAAGAAGAAGTAAACCCCAAACCCCTAAAGGGGCTTCCCCATGTAAATGCAGTGGGAAGAAAGCTCAGGATGAGGGAGGTGTCATAACTTATCCGTGTAGGGAGTTGGGGTTTTAGGAAACAAGAGAAAGCCCCTTCAGGGGTTGGGGGTTTGTAGAGGGATGTAATATTTTTACAAAAACAAGAGAAAGCCCCTTTAGGGGTTTGGGGTTTTTTATGAACGCATTTGAGATACGCGGCGGACGTACGCTGCACGGGTCTATAATCCCGCAGGGGGCTAAAAATGAGGCGCTGCAGGTGCTGTGCGCCGCTTTGCTCACCGATGAACCGGTGACGCTGACGAATGTGCCCGATATTGTGGACGTAAACACGCTGATAGAGCTGCTTAGCGATATGGGGGTGAAGATAAGCCGCCCACATAAGAACACGGTGGTGATGCAGAGCGACATGATAGAGCCTGACTACTTCCTGACGCATGCCTTCAAGAAAAAATCTGGCAAGCTGCGGGGCACTGTGATGCTGGCTGGGCCGCTGCTGGCGCGCTTTCGCAAGGCGTTCATACCGCAGCCCGGCGGCGATAAGATAGGCCGCCGCAGGCTGGATACGCATATACGCGGGTTTGAGCAGATGGGCGTGGCCTTTGAGTACGACAGCGACAACCAGATGTTCTCCCTCGATGGTCAGAACCTGCGCGGCGCGCGGATACTTATGGAAGAGCCATCAGTAACGGGTACGGCCAACCTGGTAATGGCTGCAGTTCTTGCCGAGGGCGTTACTACAATATACAATGCAGCATGTGAGCCATATGTGCAGCAGTTATGCCGCATGCTTATAAGCATGGGGGCCAATATCAGTGGCATGAGCTCTAACCTGCTGGTAATAGAGGGTGTGCGCAGGCTGCAGGGCTGCGAGCACAGGCTGCTGGCCGATATGATAGAGGTGGGCTCCTTCATAGGCCTGGCAGCAATGACCAAAAGCGAAATAACCATAAAGAATGCAGATGTGCCGCACCTGGGCATTATCCCAGAGGTATTTCAGCGGCTGGGGATACAAATGCAGATCAACGGTGACGACATACATATACCGGCGCAGGAGCAGTACCGCATACAGAAGTTCATCGATGGGTCTATACTCACGGTGTATGACCATCCATGGCCGGGCTTTACACCCGATCTGCTGAGCATAATGCTGGTGACCGCCACGCAGGCCAAGGGCACGGTGCTGGTGCACCAGAAGATGTTTGAGAGCAGGCTCTTCTTCGTAGATAAGCTGATAGAAATGGGTGCGCAGATAGTACTCTGCGACCCGCACCGCGCAGTAGTAATAGGGCTGGACAAGCAGGTCGCCCTGCGCGGCATCAACATGGTGTCGCCCGATATACGTGCCGGTGTGGCGTTGCTTATAGCCGCACTATCAGCTACCGGCAAGAGCACGATACAGAATATACACCAGATAGACCGCGGGTATGAGCATATAGACTCCCGGCTCAATGCGCTTGGCGCAGATATAAGAAGGGTGGGCGCTACAGCACACTAGCGGGAAGAAAAGCTTAAAGTGCAAAACACATAAAGTACAACAAGTGATTAAATTCCCAAACCGGGAATGTATAGGGCGTCGCAGTTGTTTGCCAGTGCGTTGTTACCCCCTATGTGTTGTACGCTTCGCACTTTTGGGGTTTCGACTTTTTCCTTTTGACTTTACTACTGCCCGTGTACAATTATTTAATAAGCCATTTGCCGGCACAGGGCGCGAAATTTCCGTACTTTACTGTCGTTTATCTCTGACCCATGACGATTTTCCTGCGAAGCACAATACTCGTGGCCGGGCTGCTTGCCTGCCTGCCGGGGTATGGCCAGCGGATAGATAGCCTGCAAAGGGAGCTGGGCAAGACGCGTGATGGGGCCAGGCAGGCGACCTTGCTTTACCGCCTGGGCCGCGCGTGGCGTGCAGAGAGCGCGGACTCCGCTGCCAAATACTTCACCCAGGCGCTTACAAGTGCGCAAAAGAACAATAACGATACCATAGCCTTGCTTTCCAGCCTGCTGCTTGGCGACCAGCTCGACCACCTGGGCAAGTACGATGAATCGGTACGCAGCTACGAGCGCGCCCGGGATTATGCCCGTGCGCAAGGCAGGCCGCGCGATGAGCTCGCTACCCTGAGGAGCATGGTCTTCCCCTTACGCAATCTTGGCAAGCACGATGTGGCAATAGAAAAGCTGAATGAAGCGCTGAGCCTGGCCATAAAGACCCGGGACAAGGAGAACGAGGCCATGGTATACAACCTGCTGGGCTCAGAATACCTCAGCTGGGAAGACTATGGCAGAATGCTGGACTACGCGGCAAAGAGCATCCACATCTACGATTCACTGAAGGCAATACCGGAGCTGGGCAGCGTATATAACGAGCTGGCAGTAATGTATAGCAAGCGCAGGAATTATACCGAGGCTTTAAAATATGGCCTGTTCGTAGATTCTATGTTTCGCAGCATCAACGATAGCATGTCGCTGCGCGACTATAGCGTGAACCTTGCAATAATCTACAAGAACCTGGGCGTTTATGAAAAGGCGATCAGCATATACCGGGAATACCTGGCGCACCCTGATGTAGGCAACCAGGAAAAGGCAATAACCTATCATAACCTGGGGGCGGCCCTGGCAGAGAAAGGCGACTATGCCGAGGCACAGCGCTACTTCCTGATGGCCGAGGGGGTGGGCGCTACCTACCTGAAGGACCCGGTATTTATACTGGAGAATTACAAGGAGATGGCGCACGCCGCGTTCGTGGTGAATAAAAAAGATACAGCGCTGTTCTATGCCATGAAAGGGGTGGCGATAGGAAAAGAGTTTAAGCTGGAATCTGAAGAGCACCGAGATGTATTGCTGCTGCTCGCTGATATTTATGCCTCGCGCGGCGATATGGCAAAGGCACATTTTTATGACCGGGCCCACATAGCACTGCGCGATACTATGGATGTGCACCAGCGGGCCACAAACCTTGCAGACGCCGAAACAAGATTTAACCTGGCAGAGAAGAACAAGCAGCTGGCAGTGCTGGAAAAGGAAAATGAGCTGCGCGGTGAGCGGGGCAAGCGGCAGGCAATACTGAATATAATACTGGTAATAGGCCTTATATTGGCGGCGCTCACCGGCATAGCGGTGGTGCGGGTATACAGGAGAACGCTCCGGAAAAACACCCTGTTGTCTGAGCAGAAACAAATAATAGACGACCAGGTAGCCCAGCTGGCACTGGCCGCAAGTATAAAGGCGAAATTCTTTGCCAATATATCGCACGAGCTGCGCACGCCTGTGACCCTTCTCACAGGTATGCTGGAGCTACTGAAAGATAAAAAGATAAAGGGCGAGGCCAAAGAAAGAGAAACCCTGGGCATAGCCTATAACAATAGTGTGCGGCTGCAGTACATGATAGAAGAGATACTGGACCTTACCCGGCTCGACCAAAGTGATGCGCGGGCAATAATACATATAAAAGAGCTGCAGCCCCTGCTCAAGGGTACGGTAGCGGCATTTGAAACATTTATAGATAAGCAGCAGCTGGCACTGGTGTATGAAGATCACGATATCAGGGGGCTGTATGTGGCCATAGATGAGGATAAGTTAGAGAAGATCATCAACAACTTGGTTTTTAACGCCGTCAAATTCAATACGCAGGGCGGGAGGATAGAGGTAGAGGCTGCGCGGGTAGATAACGGAAAGGCTGTAAATATAGCCGTAAGCAATACTGGAAAAGGGATAGCTCCCGCCGATCTGCCACACATATTTGACCGCTACTACCAGGGAGATGATACCGGCGCCAAAGCGCAGGGTGTAGGTATAGGCCTGGCACTGGTAAAGGAGTTTACTGCTCTGCTGGGTGGGCAGATAACGGTAACGAGCGTGCCGGATGGCATCACTACCTTCAACCTGCAGTTTGCAGTGGCCGAAAAACCTGCTGATCATTTGGTCGCCCCGGTGCTTACCGCGCCTGCCGCCGCATGGGAAGAGCTGGGACGGCGGCACACTGTGCTGGTGGTAGAGGATAATGCCGACATGCGGTATTATATAAAGCAGGTGCTGGCAGATATTGTGAACGTGGCCGAGGCGGGAAATGGTAAGGAGGCGCTGGAGTGGCTGAAGCACCATACGGCAGACCTCATTATCTCAGACATGATGATGCCGGAGATGGATGGCCGCACCTTTGTGGCCAACCTGAAGCGATCAGAGCTACATAGCAAGGTGCCTGTAATAACCCTTACCGCGCTCACCGACAAGGAAAACCAGCTGAGTATGCTACGGCTGGGCGTAGATGACTATATAGTAAAGCCGTTCAACGCTGATGAGCTGCAGGTGAGAATATTTAACCTGCTGCGCAACTATACCGAGCGGAAGCAATTTGCCACCGAGCCTGCAGAGCCCGGCGACCTGCCGGCTGGCAGCAATGAGGCGGAAGAATTCAGGCAGAAGCTTACAGAGTCGGTGGTATCGCGGCTTAAGTATGAGAATGTATCTGTGGCCGATATCGCGTACGACCTGGCAGTAAGTGAGCGTCAGCTATTCAGGCTGTCTAAGAGCCTTACAGGGTGCTCACCGGCACAGCTGATCAAAGAGGTGCGCCTGCAAAAGGCCTACGAGCTGCTGGTGAAGGGCGAGGTGAATAAGGTAGAAGACCTGGCCCGGCGGGTAGGTTTTGAGAACCCGGGATATTTTTCCAAGCAGTTCTTCGAGCGTTTCGGCAAGCGCCCCACCGAATTTTTATAGCTGCCAGGGTGGTGAAAAGCGCCATTGCCGCGAACGCTCCTGCCATTAACGCGGTAGTACGCTGTCTAAAACATTGATTTCCAATACACCTTTAATTTTGGCGGGATATTGCACCTAATTGGCAGGATTGAGCTTGGGTGCATGCCTATGTTTGCAGCTCAAAACCTCCACGCTATGTTATTACTCCTCGGTTGCCTCGCCATTAAAGTATTCATATACCTCAGGCCAAAGTATGTGCATTTTGCCCGCAGGCTTTCAGAAGTGGCAAAATACCCCTACAATCTTAAGTTGAAATAATGAAGAACAACTTCACGAAAAAAGACCTTCTTGTAGACAAGGGGCTGATGATATTGATATTGCTCATATGTGGCGCCATCGTGGTGATGCTGGTAATAACGGCAGTGATGCTGAATGACCTGTAGTATTAATGCCATTTAATGAATAAGCAAAAAAAAGAGAACGCCGGGGGTGCCGGCGTTCTCTGATGATCAAAATAAAGTATACCTATACCGTGGTCTTCTCAAATGGCCTTTTTACATAGCCATTGCGCAGTTCCTGCGCTTCCTTTGCAGCCTTTACAAAGGCAACGAAGAGCGGGTGCGGATTCTCAACTGTACTTTTATATTCAGGGTGAAATTGCACACCTATATAGAACGGATGATCTTTTATCTCTACTATCTCTACCAGGTTGGTCTTTGGGTTTTTACCTACAGGTATCAGGCCGGCATGCTCAAACGCATCGATATATTCGTTGTTAAACTCGTAGCGGTGCCTGTGGCGCTCTGATATGTTAGTGCTGCCGTATATGGCGGCTGTGGCGCTGTCGCTGCGCAGCTCACACTCGTAAGCGCCCAGGCGCATGGTGCCGCCCTTCTGGGTAATGGTTTTTTGCTCTTCCATCATACAGATAACCCCCTGGTCCGTATCGGGGTCCATCTCTGTAGAGTGGGCTTTGTCCATATGCAGCACATTGCGGGCAAACTCCACGCAGGCCATCTGCATGCCCAGGCATATGCCGAAGAATGGTATATTATTTTCGCGGGCAAAGCGTATAGCGTCTATCTTGCCCTCTATGCCGCGGCTGCCAAAGCCGGGGGCTACCAGCACAGCATCAAGGTTGTGCAGCTTTTCAGCAGCATTCTCTTTAGTAAGGTATTCGGAGTGTATATTACGCACCTCCACTTTGCACTCGTTCATAGCGCCGGCATGTATCAGCGCCTCCAGTATGGATTTATAAGCATCCTGCAGCTCCACGTACTTGCCTATTAGGCCTATAATAACTTTAGTTTTGGGGTAGCGCAGCTTATTAAGAAATTCTTTCCACTTGCTCAGGTCGGGTTCTATGCCTAGTGGCATCTCCAGCTTTTCAAGGCAAATGACGTCCAGTCTTTCGCGCATCATTTCAAGCGGCACACCATATATTGTATCAGCATCGAGGGCCTCTATTACCGCGTCCTGCGTTACATTGCAGAAAAGCGCTATTTTTCTCTTTAGCTCTTTATACAATGGTTCTTCGGTACGGCACACGAGCACATCTGGGTTGAGCCCATGCTCGCTCATCATTTTCACTGAGTGCTGCGTAGGCTTTGTTTTTAGCTCTTTTGCAGCCTTCAGGTAAGGTATCAGCGTCAGGTGCACAACAAGGCAATTCTCATCGCCCATCTCCCACTTCAGCTGGCGCACAGCCTCTATGTAAGGCAGCGACTCTATGTCGCCTACAGTGCCGCCAAGCTCGGTGATCACAATGTCGAACTGGTTGTTCTCGCCCAGCAGCAGCATACGGCGCTTTATCTCGTCGGTGATGTGGGGTATCACCTGCACCGTTTTTCCAAGAAACGCACCTTCGCGCTCCTTATTAATAACGTGCTGGTATATGCGGCCGGTAGTAACGTTATTGGCCTGCGATGTGTAGGTATTGAGGTAACGCTCATAGTGGCCGAGGTCGAGATCGGTTTCTGCGCCATCTTCCGTCACATAGCATTCGCCATGCTCATACGGGTTAAGCGTACCCGGATCCACATTGATATACGGGTCAAATTTCTGAATCGTAGTAGTAAATCCACGGGCCTGCAGCAACTTGGCTAAAGAAGCGGCAATAATTCCCTTTCCTAATGAAGAAGTAACCCCTCCGGTTACAAATATATACTTGGTCATAACGCTGGTTTTTTGGACCGGTGCGCAGCTTTTTGGTAAAACCGATAAAATATGGGGGAGTAGCTGAAGCGGTCAAACAAAGTTACGATTGTTTTGCAAATTGCACCTTGGGATTTTTGTAGTCTTCGACGGTTTTGACCGTTATATGTCTTTAGTATCTATATTGTTTTACGCCCATATAGTATTATATAGCTAGTCTTGTAGCACCACCATATTATTTACCCTGAATAGCAGCTACTTTTGCACCGATGGAACAGCAGGAACTTCTTAAACAGGTAGTAGAAAAAATAGTGGTCAATGATGCGGCACACGCCAAATGGCTGAATAGCCTGTCGATGATGGAGAACACAGGCGCAAGGAAGATATCGCGCTACGAGCATCCGGTGGCTACAGATATTATAGTGCTGAAGCACGCGGCAGAGGAGGCCCGCCATGCCTACTACCTGAAGAAGCAGATAAGCAAGCTGCAACATGATTGTCCGGACTATTCTTACCCCTACCTGCTGGCCCCAATAGAAAGCCACCACTACCTGCATGAGCTGGATATTGCCGCCTGCCGCTACCTGAAAGATAATATGCAGCTCAGCGGGCGCGGACTAATGCACGGTGCATACCTGCTGGTGACCTATGCAATAGAAGTACGCGCAGATATGCTCTACGGCATATATCAGGATGCGCTGACAAAACACGGCTCTAAGGTGAACGTAAAGTCGATAATAGCAGAAGAAGAGGGCCACCTTGCAGAGATGCAGCGCATGCTACAGGATTTTCACCCGGAGTGGGAGCGGCTGGCAGGGGATATGTGCGCCATAGAAGATAAGCTTTTTGGCAAGTGGGTAGCGGCCCTTGGGCGCGTGGCGGGGAATAATTAAATTTGTAAGTAAAGGAACTATACAATGCCGGGAAGCGAAATAGATGAGGAAATTTCCTGGTGGAAGGATAATGACCTTCTGCGTGAATTTGATACAGAATACCAGAATTGGAAAAGTGGTAAGGATAAGGGATATAGCCTTACAGAGGTTGATAAATTAATTGACGCGGCTAAGCTGAGAAGGGAAAATGCTAGTAAGCGTTGAGTGTGTAGCGCACTGTTCAACGCTCCGGGTTAGCTCCTGCCATACTTGTACCCCGGTTTCTCCGGGGGGCTATTGACATTAAGCCCATTCAGGCTTAGCGAGGTTCAATCCCTTAGAATGGTTTCCGGAAATTATTCAGAGCCTGGAAGGCTCAACATTAATAGCCCCCGGTGCAACCGGGGGTAGTCAGAAATGAGTGTTCAACCCGAAGGGTTGAACAGTGGTTATAAATATTAAGCGCTCCGGGCTGTGCGTTATATTCAACCCTCCGGGTTGGTTCCCGCCATACTTGTATCCCGGTTTCACGGGGGCTATTGACATTAAGCCCATTCAGGCTTAGCGAGGTTCAATCCCTTAGAATGGTTTCCGGAAATTATTCAGAGCCTGGAAGGCTCAACATTAATAGCCCCCGGTGCAACCGGGGGTAGTCAGAAATGAGTGTTCAACCCGAAGGGTTGAACAGTGGTTATAAATATTAAGCGCTCCGGGCTGTGCGTTATATTCAACCCTCCGGGTTGGTTCCCGCCATACTTGTATCCCGGTTTCACGGGGGCTATTGACATTAAGCCCATTCAGGCTTAGCGAGGTTCAATCCCTTAGAATGGTTTCCGGAAATTATTCAGAGCCTGGAAGGCTCAACATTAATAGCCCCCGGTGCAACCGGGGGTAGTCAGAAATGAGTGTTCAACCCGAAGGGTTGAACAGTGGTTATAAATATTAAGCGCTCCGGGCTGTGCATTATATTCAACCCTCCGGGTTGGTTCCCGCCATACTGTACCCCGGTTTCACGGGGGCTATTGACATTAAGCCCATTCGGGCTCGAGACATTCGATCTTTGGATCTTTGGGTGCTTTTTCGAAAGTTATCCCGAGCCTGGAAGGCCCAATATTAATAGCCCCCGGTGAAACCGGGGTAGCTGAACTATACACGCCAACCCGTAGGATTGAACAATATTCACAGCAGGTATTTTTCCTCAAATTCAATCCCATTCTCAATGAGCATCCTCTTGTATTCATCGCGAAAATCTTCGGTTTTATGGTGTTCTTTCTGGTTAGTAATGTAGTCGATAACAGCTTGTTTTTCTTTTATTGAATAGGTAAATGCTCCGTAGCTTTCCTGCCAGCCCTTGAAGTCGCGAAAGCGGCCACTTTCTTTCATCCATACGCTACTGCCGACTTTTATGTCTTTGACGTAATCTGCAAGCGATAAGGATGGATGAAGATCCGAGAACATGTGTACATGGTCTTCAACGCCATTTATGCGATAGAGTTTGCAATTCTTATTTTTGACGATACCCCATATGTACTTGTAGAGTTCGTTACACTGATTTTCAGAAATGACCTTTTCCCTATCTTTTGTGGCGAATACGATTTGATAAAATATCTGGCGGTAGCTCATGGTTTAAAAATAAGAAAATAAGCCGTTTCAGGTATGCGTTATGTTCAACCCTTCGGGTTGGCCGGGTACGATACTTACCCCCGGTTTCACCGGGGGCTATTGATATTAAGCCCATTCGGGCTTCGCGAGGTATTCAACCCTCCGGGTTGGTTGCCGCCATACTTGTACCCCCCGGTTTCACCGAGGGCTATTGACATTCAGTCCATTCGGGCTTAGCGAGGTATTCGATCCCTTAGAGTGGTTGCCGGAAATTATTCAGAGCCTGGAAGGCTCAACATTAATAGCCCCCGGTGAAACCGGGGGTAGCCTAACTATACAAGCCAACCCGAGGGTTGAACAATATTCAGGGCAGGTATTTTTCCTTTTTGGAAGGCTCAATATTACTAGCCCCTAGCGAAACCTGGGGTAGTAGCGTAATCTGATAGGCTAACCGAGGAGTTGGACAATTCTAGAAATTATTTGGTAGTAAATAGCTCCGCTCACCTCCCCTCCACCCTGTTTATCCCCGCCTTTGCCTGCTGGTCTATAGAGTTCTGGAAATCGTGGGGGGGCAGATCGAGGCATTCGTTGTATTTCTTAATGGCTTCATCATCTAGATGCAGCAGCTCGAATATCTTACCCATGTGCAGCGCCGCCCGTGCTGCAAACTGCTCAGGGCGGCCCTTGCCGATATCCATAGCCTGGCGATAGTAGCCGAGGGCTATCTTGTAGTGCTGCGTTTGTCCCGGGCTTATTGCCAGGTCTTCGTTGGCGCGCCCCAGCCTGAAGTAATATTCCGCCTTGTCGGCGGGGTGTGTAAGCTCAGCGGGGGTGATGCGTGCCAGGGTAGCGAGCGCGGTGCCTGAATAGCCGCCATCAATAAGCAGGCGCGCCTTTAGCAGGGGCCTGAGCGGCCATGTGTTTTTTTCTGCGAAGCGCGCAGCCTGCTTATCTGCGTCTATAGTGGCCGTGCCGCTGGCCTTTAACCGGCTGAGGCAATAATTAGCTTTCGCCATATCATTACATATATACCACGAAAATGCCATTTTCTGCCAAGTGTCTTTTATATAGAACGGACTTTTAGATGTTTGCAGGTACTGCATGAAGTACCCGGCGCATGCCGTATCTCCCCGCGTGAGCAGCGCCACTCCCATCTGGTAATGGAATACAGGATAGAGATTGTAGTGTACTGCCGCTGAGGCAGCACGGAGTGTTGCAATAGCCTCATCGGCTTTGTGATAGTCGAGCGCTATATTAGCTTTAACGAAGGTATTCAGCAGGTTGTGTGTAGCATCGAATTGCGTGGTGTTGACAAAATTCCACACTTCCTGTTGTTCAGACAAGAGATAAAATCTTGCATATAAGTAATATAGTACGGTTTCCGCATAGAGCGGATGAGACTCATTGTGGGTGTTGACAAACGAAGCCAGTGCAGCTGTGCCCTGCCTTACATCGCCCTTCATGCCGAAGACCGAGGCGAGCCATTTGTAACCGGGCGGCAGCGAACCTACTACTGCCTGCTGCAGGCCGGAGAAAATGTAATTGTACTCGAAGCCGGGGAACTGCGCTGCATTTTCTTTGAGCAGTGAGCAGGAGTGGCGAAAGTTGAGGGCCGCCTTGTATTGCTCGCCAAAACGGACATTGATAATAGCCTTGTGCAAGTATACCCCGGCTATACACAACCGGTACCAGGGGCTGTTCTTATCGCCTTTTCTCAATTGCTCCAGCCGTGTGTCGAAGTTGCTACGGCGACGCTCGTACTCAGCAGGGTCGCTGTTGATGAGCAGCTCCAGGCAATCGTCATAGTCGGCGAGGTACACGGCCATTAAATTTCGGGGATTAACTTTTTTTTCGGTAGAAATAATGGTTTCGGCTGCTCGGGGCTGCAGCGACATATATAGCTGGTAGGCTCTGGTGCAGTTCTGATTGTAGTCGTAACTGTATAATACTGAAGCGCTTCCCGTATGGGAAAGTAGGCATGCAATGATGATGATACAGAGGGTGCGCACGGGGGTAAAGGTATTACAGCCCTAAGGATTGTTAAGAAAAAAATAAAAAGGGCATGGTTATTGCTATGATTGTGCAAACAACTTTAAGGGTTATCTTTGCCTCACAAAAATCATTTATTTACAAAAAACAAGTCTATGAAATCAATTAAACACGTTGCTTTAGCCGCATTTATGACATTAAGCGCTTTCTGCGCAGTACTGTATTCATCCTGCTCTAAGGATGCCTGCAAAGACGTAGTATGCCAGAACGGTGGCACATGTGCTGACGGTAACTGTACCTGCGCCACAGGATACGAAGGTACCCGTTGCGAAACGGTAGCCCGTCTTAAATATGTGAATACCTATGTTGGTAATGGTACTGACAATGCAACGCCATCTAATAGTTACACAGGCTTCCGTGCTGTAGTAACTGCTACCGGTACTGATGTAACCAAGCTGCAGCTTGTATTGCAAGACAATACTACTACTCCTGTAGTTGCTCTTCCTATTACACTGACAACATTCACTGCGACGAATTCAACATTTACTATTACTTCAACATCGGCGTCTGGATACACCTACACCGGTTCGGGAACAATAAGCGCTACGGTTGTTAGCCTCACGCTGGTTGAAACAGCAAACGTGGGTGGTGGTGTAATTACTTACAACTTCCCTACAATGACAAAACTGTAATTAGCTTTTTAAAATACAAATGAAAAAACCCGCCACAGGCGGGTTTTTTCATTTGACAACTATAGGTAATTGAAATGTATGGAGGCTGGATCAGCGCATCAAAAAGAAGGGTGCCTCAAAAAGAAGCACCCTTGCAGAAATCAGTTAGTATCTTTAATTAGTTACCACCCTGGGACTGATCTGAACGACCGCGAAGGCCGCCGCCCGAAGGCTTAGTACCTGTAGTAGTGGCATTGTTAGTGCCGCTCTGAGTTTGGTCTGAACGACCGCGCATGCCACCAGGAGCTGGCGGTGGAGGCGGAGTTACGGTAGTTGTTGTAGTAGTAGTCGTTTTTGGCTTGCTGCCACCTTTTTTACTTCCTTTAGCGGCTTCCTTTGCTGCTTCTTCAGCTTCTTTGGCAGCAGCAGTTGCAGCCTCGGCAGCTTTAAGAGCAGAGTCGTTTTTCGCAGCCATCTCAGCTTCGCGCTCAGCCATCTTAGCATTTACAGCTGAGTCTATCTGGGCCTGAGATTGAGTTTCGCCTTTATTTTCGCCTGCACATGAGGCTAGCAGCAGCGCGCAGCTGGCAAATAACAGGAATTGTTTTTTCATTTGTTTACCTTTTAAGTTTGGGGCAAAAATATTGCTATTATTTTGAAACTAACAAACATTGTCAAAAATAAACACAAGGCATGGTTGTTGCTGCCATTTGCAGTATAGCGCGTAAAACTTACCTTTGACAAATCTGAACAGTAAACTGTAACAACATGGCATCAATGAAACATATTGTATTAAGCATAGTAGCTACCCTGGGTATATTTTGTGCGGTGTTATACACCTCGTGCTCCAAGGATGCGTGCAAAGGCACTACCTGCTTTAATAAAGGCACCTGTGTTGGCGGGCTATGCCAATGCGTAACAGGCATAGAAGGTACTAACTGCGAGGTGGTGTACCGCAAGCGGTACGCTAATACATATCGCGGGAATACACCTAATAATGTAGGACATGCGAAGTTCAATAATACGCTGACTTTCCAGGAGGGTACCGATACCACTGACTTTAATAAGATGACGCTGGTATGGTTCGACACGTCGGGCTATGCGGTGACCATGCCGATAACACTGCGCGATCACTCAGCTGCGGGCTCTAACTTTACTGTTACTGAAACTACGTATGGCAACAAAAAGTACATCGGTAACGGCACAGTAAATGCTAATACTGCTTCGCTGCACCTTACAGAAACTGATGTAAGCGGTGGGGTGGTGTACCTTACTTTTAGCGATTTTTATAAGCAATAGCCTTAACAAGATATATGTAAATGAAGCGTCTCTGTATTGAGGCGCTTTTTCTATAATTACCATTGCCCATAAGGGATGCAAGTAATGCATTTCAAAAATTCAGGCATTATAGGTAACTTGCTTCTGTTACAAGCAACTAAAACCTGTTTTATGTCAAAACTATATTCTCGCCTTCGCCAATTAATTCTGGCCATCACAGTTGTTACTGCATACAGTATTCATTGCAGCGGTCAGATCATTACTACGGTGGCGGGCATTGGCACCACCGGGTTTAGTGGCGATGGGGGACCTGCCACTGCAGCACAACTTATGTGGGCGCCAGGCATTGCAGTCGATAATGCAAGCAATATATACATTGTGGACTTTCAAAGTTTACGTGTGCGGAAAGTGACGGCCTCGACTGGTAATATAACTACAGTAGCAGGAATTGGTACTCCGTGCGATAGCTCAACCTCACTGGGTGATGGTGGCGGAGCCATGGCTGCGCTGCTGTGCTCCCCATATAGCGTACTTCCCGACGGAAGTGGTAATTATTATATCGTACACCGAGACCGTGTGAGAAAAGTAAATGCTGCCGGTATAATTACAACGGTAGCAGGTGGCGGCACTGATCCCGGGGATGGTGGGCCTGCAACTGACGCAGCTATTTATCCCATTGATGTAGCGCTGGACGCAACAGGAAATTTATATATCGCCGATGCGCACCGTATACGTAAAGTGAATGCATCCACTGGAATTATTACTACGGTGGCAGGTACGGGTGTAGGCGGCTTTAGCGGCGATGGAGGCCCTGCGGTTTCAGCGACAATGAACTACCCGGATGCAATCGCTATTGATGCTACTGGCAATTTGTTAATACTTGACAGAGGTAATGTCAGAGTACGTAAAGTCGCTGCAACTGGTATCATTACCACTATAGCGGGGGATGGGAACACTGGCTACAGCGGAGACGGATTTGCAGCGACATCAGCTCAATTCTCTTCGCCAACTAATATAGCCGTTGACGCAGGTGGTAATATTTACATAGCTGATCGCGACAATAATGTAATCCGGAAGATAAATTCAGCCGGCATAATCTCTACGATCGCCGGCGTGTATATACCCGGATATAGCGGTGACGGTGGCCCCGCCAATCTTGCACAGTTAAATCATCCATACGACATCGCGGTAGATGCAGCAGGTAGCGTTTATATATCTGATGCGGGAAACGCCCGGGTTAGAAAGATGTCGCCGGTGACAGCGGTAGCGGGTAATTTTGCAGATCGAGAATTTACCATTAGCCCAAATCCGGCAAGTGGCCTTTTCAAGATTGACTTGGCTAGTCCCTTAAAGATAAAGGCTGTTATAGTGACCAATGTACTCGGGCAGAAAATAATAGAGACCGTGCCGGCATCGCTACAATGTTCTATTGATCTGTCGGGCTACCCCGACGGAATATATTTTGTGCATTTGGTATCAAGTGATGTTACACACACGAAAAAGCTGTCGATAGCTCACTAAATTATCTTTACATATTCAGGAAAATCTATGCGGCTATAACCTGCCGGGGCGCTTTAACCCATTGGCAATCTGTAACTTTGCGGCCAATTGATGCATCGTCCGTACACCATAGCGCTGGTGGGTAACCCCAACAGCGGCAAAAGCTCCCTGTTTAATGCGCTTACCGGCCTTAACCAGAAGGTAGGCAATTTTCCGGGGGTGACGGTGGATAAAAAAACGGGCACTTCGCGCATATCAGAGTCGCTGGAGGCTACTATTATAGATCTGCCCGGCACTTACAGCCTATACCCCAAGAGCGCAGATGAGCAGGTGACCTACGAGGTGCTGCTGAACCAAAAGAACGCCGACCGGCCCGACCTGATAATAGTAATAGCAGATGCTGCCAACCTGAAGCGAAACCTCCTGTTCTGCTCGCAGATAATGGACCTGAAGATACCCGTGGTGATGGCGCTTACTATGATGGACATAGCCAGGCAAAAGGGCATAACCATAGATATAGCCGAGATGCAGCGCCTCATGGGTGTGCCGGTGATACAGGTGAACCCCCGCAAAAACAAAGGCATAGCGCCGCTTAAAAAAGCTATAGAGCAGACACGGCAGAGCAACCCGGTGCCGCTCGTAGACTTTATAGATATATCTGCGCTTACCGGGCCATGGCTGGCAGAAATAGGGGAGCTGTGCGATATGGGCAGCCGCTATGCGGCGCTGCACATAGCCTGTAACTACACAGAGCTGCGCCACATAAATGCCGCACAGCGCATACGTATAGCCGCGCTGCTGGGCGAGGCAAATTTCCACAAGTCGAAGGTGCAGGCGGAGGAGATAATGCAGCGGTATAAGCGCATAGACTCATTGATGCAGCAGTGCGTGGTTGTGGATAGCCCTATGAAGCGCATGGTGATCAGCGACCAGTTTGACAAAACGCTGCTGCACCCCGTATGGGGCAATGTGATATTGATCGTCGTGCTTGTTCTATTATTCCAGAGTATATTCTGGCTGGCGCAGTACCCTATGGACTGGGTTGAGGCCGGCTTTGCTATGCTGGGCAACTGGCTGGGCGGGCTGCTGCCGGCGGGCATGCTTAAAGACCTGCTGATAAATGGCGTGGTGGCAGGCATTAGCGGCATAGCTGTGTTTGTGCCGCAGATAATGATACTGTTCGGACTGATAACGGTGCTGGAAGATAGTGGGTACATGGCCCGCATCAGCTTTCTTACAGACCGTATAATGCGCAGCGCGGGGCTCAACGGGCGCTCGGTAATGCCGCTGATAAGCGGAATGGCGTGCGCGGTGCCGGCAATAATGGCTACGCGTACCATACAGAGCCGCAAGGAACGCCTGATAACAATAATGGTGACGCCGCTGATGAGCTGCTCTGCACGGCTGCCGGTGTATACCATACTCATAGCCCTGGTGATACCGCAGCACAAGATACTGGGCATCTTCAACCTGCAGGGGCTGGTGCTGATGGGGCTATACCTACTGGGCTTCTTTATGGCATTGGTAGTGGCGCGGGTAATGAGCTTTTTTATCAAGACCACTGAGCGTACCTTCTTCCTGATGGAGCTGCCCGTATACAGACAGCCGAGGTGGAAGAACGTAGGGGTTACAATGCTGGAGAAAGGCAAAATATTTATAAGGGATGTAGGCAAGGTCATCATAGTGCTATCGCTGGTACTGTGGGCGCTTGCAGCCTTCGGTCCGCCCGCCCGCATGCGCGCCGTGAAGCAGAAATATGCGCTGCTGACCGCACAATACCCTGCGCAAAAAGATAGCCTGGCGAGGGAGTATGCTACCGAGAAGCTGGAGCATTCCTTTGCAGGTATGATGGGGCACGCTATAGAGCCGGCGATAACCCCGCTGGGCTACGACTGGAAAATAGGCATAGCACTCATTACCTCATTTGCCGCGCGGGAAGTATTTGTGGGTACTATGGCCACGCTCTATAGCGTGGGCGATGCAGGGGCAAGCGACCAGACACTGCGCGAGAAGATGAAGGAAGCAAAGCGCGATGATGGCACACCGGTGTATACATTGGCCACAGGGCTATCGCTGCTGATATTTTATGTGTTTGCCATGCAGTGCATGAGCACCCTGGCCATAGTGAAGCGGGAAACCCGCAGCTGGAAATACCCCGCCATCCAGTTTGTATACATGGCTGCAATAGCCTATCTGGGGGCGCTGGTGGTGTATTGGGCGTTTAAGTAGGGCGGGATATTAACGCAATTCAGCTAAAAATTCAGCAGGGCTTAATACCCGGATGTTACTATTTCGGAAACCCCGCGGATCTCGCGTGATAATAGCTTCGATGCCATTACTTGTGATGGCGGTATAGTACTGTATGGCGTCTTCAAAATCGCTGTTACCTGAAGAAAGGGCTTGCCGGATAATATTTGAAGTGACATCCATTATTGCAACAAGGGATGCAAGTTCCTGAAGGGCTATTATTGTTGCGTCATGACCGGTTTTTTGCCGGAGAATGTAGTAGATGTTGTTAAATGAAACGGCTGCTGTATAAGCTATTAGTTTGCCAGATTCGCATAGCTCGAATATTTCTGCGGCCTCGGTGGAAAACGGCTCTCTGTTTGCTAAAAAATCAATTACTACATTGGTGTCAATGAAAATATGCATCATTTATCCAAGTGCTTTTTTGTTAACTCCTCTGCAAGCATTTTTTTGTAATCAAAGTTTTCGTCGACAGGCAGGATACCTTTAAGCTTACTCACCTTCGAAGAAAAAGAAGGCGTACTTATTTCCTGCGTGGGAAGAGGCGCAGACCCGCGTAATTCCTCAATCAATGGAGAAAATTTCGTCTTCGCCTGCTTTTTCGTAGAGAGGCTTTTTAAATAACTTTCCACAATATCAGACAGGCTTTTGCCGCTCTCGGCAGCATATTTCTTGGCTTGGTCTATTACGCTTTCTTCCAGGGTGAGTGTTAGCTTAGTAGTCATGATACGTACTAATTTTATTATACAAAGGTACGAATAAAGGCTAAGAGGCCAGTAAGGTTTCAGCAGGGATATGCAGGTGCAGGTATAAGTTCTTGATCATTTTCAGCGTAAGGGGCCTCCTTTGGCTAAGTACTTCAGATACCCGGTTTGACCCGCCCAGGTATTTTGCGAGATCCTTTTTTGTAGGGTGCATATGCTCCATACGGAATTTAATGGCTTCAATAGGATCGGGCTCTTCGATAGGGAAATGCTTTTTTTCATACTCTTCTACCAATATGGTAAGGACCTCGAGAACAGAAGCCTCTTTACTCCCGGGCTTGCTGTCCCAAAGAGTATCTATTACCTTCATTGTCCGCTTGAAGATAGTCCCTTTCGGTTTTACAGCTTTTATTTCAATGTCGCTTGCAGTCATGCTGATAGGCTTGATGGTTACTTCAGTGTTGCCGCCGCCCTGCACGCCTGCACGGCTGAATCTTTAGCGATCTTATCGAGGTTTTCGAGGGCATCGCTTACATGCGGATATTTCACCATCACCTTTTCGACCACGCAGTCGCAATAGGTTTTTGCGGTAGCGGGATCAGGCGCCCATCTATTGGCATCTTCCATACAGCCCGAGTGCAACGACCCTTTGTCCTCGTCAGACCAGGTGTTCTCGCACGATGCGAATAGAAGTGCGGCAGGTAAAAGGAAAAAAAGTTTCTTCATGTAGCGCTGTTGTAAGACAAATATAATAATAAGCACCGAGGGAGCATAGTAGGGTGCATTACAAATCTTCGCGAAGGAGCATTGGCAATATTGTTGAAAAAGAAGCCCAGCGGGCTTCAATGTTAATAGCCACCGGTGAAGCCGGTGGTAAGATCGGTGGGGACACCAACCCGGCGGGTTGAATGTGGTATTCAGTACGAAGATTCGAATTGCACCTCCACAGTATCGTTCTTTCGCTCCACCTCTTATTGCGACCAGTAATAATTTTGTTTGATCAGGCACATTGCCGAATTTTGAGAATATTCATACAAAATGAAAAAACTGGAAGGCGCTGCAGCTTTAGGGGTAAACATCAAAAAAGATAAAACTCTGGACAAGTTGTCGGGAAAGGTGTTGTTTCCTGAAAAGCTAAAGGAAGCAAACAAAGTAGTATCGAAGCTTAAGTGGAGTTAAGCAAGAATTATGCTTTCTTGTCGCGCAGTAGGCAACACATTAATTAATGTCTCTAAAATAGTAAGACTCAAAAAACATATACCTTTGCAACCCGATGAATCTGGAGGTGTTGCAGGGCTTGTACCAAAATGATATCCGCATAAAACAAATTGCGGCTGGTATTGCTTTGCCCGGCCACAAGCTTAGGGTGTATCTCGATAACCTCCGCGGGTCTTCAGTTAACTTCATAGCCGCAGCACTCTGGCAGCAAACAGATGTGAACCATGTGTTCATACTTAATGAAAAGGAAGAGGCCGCTTACTTTCACAACGATATAGAGCACCTCACAAAAGGGCTCGACATTTTTTTCTTCCCCGACTCATTCAAACGTACCGGCTACTTCAATGAGCTCAATAGCAGCCATGTGATGCTGCGCACTGAGGCGCTCACAAAGTTTACCGGCAAGAAGGTAAATAAGAAAGTACTCGTTACGTACCCTGAGGCGTTGTTTGAGAAGGTGGTAAATCCCTCATCGCTGGCTGACAATATGATCAGCATTAAAGTAGGCGAGACACTGCAGGTAGATGCGCTGATGGAGCAATTCGTATCGCTTGGCTTCAGGCGCGAAGACTTTGTATACGAGCCGGGGCAATTTGCTATGCGGGGCGGCATACTCGATATTTACTCCTTTGGCAATGAGCACCCCTACCGCATAGAGCTGTTCGACACAGAAGTAGATAGCATACGCATCTTCAACCCGGAGACGCAGCTATCTGAGCGCAAGCTGCTGCAGGTATCTATACTGCCCAACATAGAAACGAAATTTGACACCGAGGAGAAGATATCCCTGCTCGATTACCTGCCTGCAAATACGGTGATATGGGCCAAAGACCTGTCATTCACCATAGGCCGCATCAACAAGATGGCCGCCGACCTGCCAGATAAAATGACTACAGGCCAGGTGGCCATAGACCACGATGAGCAGATGCTGAAGGAGATATCGAAGGCAGACTTTGAAGCCGATGGCACCTGGGAGCAGCGGATAAAAGGCAGGCATCTTATAGAGTGGTACAATCATTCGCTGGAGAAGATAACAGGTGATGCTATTGACGCCACATTCCAGTATGCTACCGAAGAGCAGCCCGTATTCAACAGGCAATTCAATATGCTTATTGCAGACCTGCAAAAGCGCGAGGCGAGTAAATACGTATCGTACATCTTTGCGGAGAACCCTAAGCAGCTGGAAAGGCTGCGCAGCATATTTGCCGACCTTGATGCGGGTATCAACTTTGTACCTGTTAGCACGTCCATCAGCAAAGGCTTTATAGATCACGATAAAAAAGTGATCTGCTATACCGACCACCAGATATTTCAGCGGTATCATAAATACAGCGTAAAGCAGGCCTACTCAAAGGGCAAAGCGCTTACCCTGCGAGCTCTGCGCGAGCTAACCCCCGGCGACTTTGTAACGCATATAGACCACGGCGTAGGCACCTATAGCGGCCTGCAGAAGATAGAGGTGAACGGCGCTATGCAGGAGGCCATACGCATACTGTATAAAGACAATGACGTACTGTATGTGAACATTAACTCGCTGCACAAAATAAGCAAGTTTACCGGCAAGGAAGGCACAGTGCCGCGTGTGAACAAGCTGGGTAGCGACGCATGGCAGAAGCTGAAGAACAAGACTAAGAAGCAAGTAAAAGACATAGCCGCCGACCTCATAAAGCTATATGCCAAGCGCAAGGCATCGCAGGGGTTCGCCTTCACGCCCGACAGCTACCTGCAGACAGAGCTCGAAGCATCATTCTTCTACGAAGACACACCCGACCAGGGCAAGGCTGTGGCCGATGTGAAGCGAGATATGGAATCTACGTCGCCTATGGACCGGCTGGTGTGTGGCGATGTAGGCTTTGGCAAAACGGAGATAGCCGTGCGGGCAGCCTTTAAGGCCGTGGCCGACAGCAAGCAGGTAGCAATCCTGGTGCCTACTACCATACTTGCCTTCCAGCACTTCAATACTTTTAAAGACAGGCTCAAAGATTTTCCATGCACGGTCGACTACGTCAACAGGTTCAAGTCGGCCAAGGAGAAAAAGGAGACGATGAAGAAGGTAGAGGAGGGGAAGATCGATATAATTATAGGCACACATGCACTGCTGGGCAAAGATGTAAAGTTTAAAGACATAGGCTTGCTGATAATAGATGAGGAGCAGAAATTTGGCGTATCATCAAAAGAGAAGCTGCGTGAGCTGCGCGCCAGCGTAGACACGCTTACACTCACAGCAACGCCTATACCGCGCACGCTGCAGTTCTCGCTGATGAATGCGCGAGACCTCAGCATCATCAATACGCCACCCCCCAACAGGCAGCCGGTGCAGACAGAGGTGCTGGTGTTTGATGAATACGCCATACGCGACGCAATCTACTACGAGGCGGAGCGCGGCGGCCAGGTATTCTTTGTGCATAACCGTGTGCAGAGCCTGCCCGAGATGGTGACCCTGCTGCGCAACCTATGCCCCGACCTGCGCATAGGCATGGCGCATGGGCAGATGGAAGGCCACCAGCTGGAGGAAGCGCTGTTTACCTTTATAGAAAAAGAATTTGATGTGCTGTGCTGCACCAATATAGTGGAGAGTGGTGTGGACATAGCAAATGCAAATACCATCATCATCAACAATGCACACCAGTTTGGCCTCAGCGATCTGCACCAGCTCCGTGGCAGGGTAGGGCGCAGCAACAAAAAAGCATTCTGCTACCTGATAGCACCACCTATGAGCCTGCTGCCGGGAGACAGCCGTAAGCGCCTGCAAACGCTGGAGCAATTCAGCGAGCTGGGCAGCGGCTTCCAGATAGCTATGCGCGACCTGGATATACGCGGTGCCGGCAACCTGCTGGGTGGAGAGCAGAGCGGCTTTATTGCGGATATAGGCTTCGAAATGTACCAAAAGATACTCGCCGAGGCCATGCGCGAGCTGAAGACTAGCGACTTCAAAGATGTATTTAAAGATGAGCTGGAGCGCAAGAAAGACTTCGTTAATGATTGCACCATAGATACAGACCTGGAGATACTGATACCAGATTACTATGTGCAGAACATCACCGAGCGACTATCGCTGTACACACAGCTCGACGACCTGGAGACCGAGGAAGAAGTGAACAAATTTGCACTGGAGCTTACCGACCGTTTCGGCCCCATACCGGCGCAGGTTGAAGAGCTATTCACCACGCTGCGCGCCCGGCGCATAGCCTGTGAGCTGGGCTTCGAAAAGCTGATACTGAAGAACCAGCAAATGCGCCTGTACTTTGTCAGCGACCCTGAGTCGCCCTACTTCGAATCGCCCACCTTCAATCACATACTCAAGTACATACAAACACAGACCCGTAATGCCCGCCTGAAACAGGTAGGCAAAAACTTCCTGCTGGTGGTAGATAAGATGAAGAAGATGAAGGATGTGCAGTGGTTTTTGGAGGGGATGGTGGTAAAGGAGAAATGATATTTTCTACAACAATTTTAAAAAGGAGTAGTAATTTAAAGTTATGGAAAGCAATTTGTCAAAAATTGAACAGATACATGACGATGTATTTGCCTGTTTACTGGAGAAACATTTCGAGGAAAAAAAGCAAGGGAATGATTTTTTCTTTAAAACGCGGCAACGCTTTTCATCCGGCAAGGAAAGGTTTTGGTTTTTGGGCGGAGAAACCTATGTAGCTGTTTCATTTTGGACAGGGACTGACTATCAAAATAAAACATCTAACGTTTATCTGGACATTAACGTTGAAGGCCGCATAGCTCTTTTTGTAGTTGGGAAAGCTGACGAGGAAAAATATAGATTTTTGAGTGTTCTTGCAAACCCGTTATCCGGCTTCAATATACCAGGTCTTCAGCCACTTGATAATGGAGTTTGGATAAAAACATATACTGAGCAGCATCAAGGTGATTATATTAAATTTTTGCGGCAATTTCTGGAACATGATAAAATTTTGATCGATCAATATCTGTCAAGCCAGCAGGAACTTAGCAATATGCTTGGCGGGGAAAAAAGTAATACCTATGCCGATTCAAGTATTGAGCAATCCGATGAAGATATCGAACTATCTGAAACTTATCCGAGACCTATAGTAAAAGAGGAGTTTTACAAAATGCTTGGCGGTGTAATGAACCGCAAGTACACTACGCCAGACTACTTTTTTAACGAAGTTAACAGGCCTCATCGCAGTTCATTCGTTTGCATAAAAAGTTTTGAAGTAAGAAACTATCGTGGTATTGACCGCTTGGCTATTGATGGTATCCCGGTCGACACAAAATGGATTGTTCTGACCGGCGAAAATGGATTCGGTAAATCTTCTGTATTGCAAAGTATTGCGATCGGCCTTTTTGGTAATACGGATAGTTCATACCAATTGTTAGACAAAGGCGGTTTCGTAATGATGGAGGCTAAGAAAGGAAATGAAAGATTTTTGAACCTTTCATTTAATTTCGGCACAAAGAATTTTTTTAACTCAATAAGAGATAATATCGCGGTATATGGCGCTACCCGATTGAATATAGGAAACGACAGTAACCGGCCTGATACTGTAAGTGTCATGTACAATCTGTTCTTCCCAAACGGCAGTTTGGTTAATATCGAAAATGAGTTGAAGGAATCTAAGGCATACAACCCAGCAAAGTTTGAGCTATTAAAAAATGCTTTTTGCAAGCTGATACCAGATCTACAGGACATCGAAATCGAAGCTGTAAATGGTAAGCCTGTGGTAAAGTATCTGGAGCAGGAAGCGAATGAGAAAGTGACTTTTGAGCAGCTTGCTTCGGGATTCCGGAATATCATTGCGGTTGTGGGTGACATCATCACTAAGTTGTCAAAAGGGATGTCTATTGGAAATCTGCAGTCTTTAAGTGGGGTTGTGATAATTGACGAAATCGAATTGCACCTGCATCCCAAGTACCAAAAAAGTTTACCCACAGCTCTCTCATCTTTATTCCCAAATGTTCTTTTTATAGTTTCTACGCACAGTCCTATTCCGCTATTGGGCATGCCAAAAGAAACTGTTTTATTGCGGGTAAACAGGAGCCAGGGAAAAGGTATAACAGCAGAAAGATTGGACATCGATTTCACTAATCTCTTGCCAAATGCGATTTTAACTTCTCCGGTGTTTGGTTTTCAAGACATAATTCCCGCCGGACACGATAATGAAAACGTTCTTGAAGTGTCAGATTCTTACGAGGAGATAATAAAAAACGAAGAGATAGAAAGCGAGATTAGCAGTTTTCTGTCGCCTGACAAGACACGGGAGCTAATGAAGTTTATCAAAAAGGACGAAGAATGAGGCACGTAAGTAAAAATCTTGCAAATGTGCCGGCTATTTTCAAAAAAGCGTCTACCACGGATGACTGGGAGCTTATTGCCAAAGGCGCTACTGATAAAATAAGCGACGATGTATACAAAGGCACCTACAAAGACAGCGAGGGAAAATCTCAATCGCAAGTTCGGGATGAGCTGAATGTGTACTATTATTCAAAATGCGCTTATTGCGAAGTATCGTGCAAAGCCGAAATCGAGCATTATAGGCCTAAGAAGGGCGTGACCGGCGCGGTAGATCATAAGGGTTATTATTGGCTGTGTTATGAATGGAGCAATCTTGTCCCCTCTTGCCGGTATTGCAACACGGAAGGTGGAAAGGGAAATCAATTTCCTATAGCAGCTACCGGTACACGTATTTCTTCTCCTCCACTTTCAGGAGGAAAGCTGGATAAAACAAAATGTTTTGCTACATGTGGGGATCTCGTAAATGAGCATGCATTGCTGCTTCACCCGGAAATAGATTTACCAGAGCAGCATCTTGAATATTGTTGGAGGGAAAATATGCAAGGTATTTATGTCAAGGAAGCAGGAGGCTCACTGAGAGGGAAAGAAACGATCAAAATTTGTAACCTGAACAGGGAATATCTGCGTGTTGACCGTTTAAAGGTCGTGTTGTATCCGCTGAAGCAACAGTTGGACCTTATTTTTTTGTTAGTCAGGAATAATAAAATTTCCGGACAGAATCTAGGGGCTGTCCTTACATTTTATTTTGATCAGTTGGTAGTAATGAGCCAGGATAAGGAATTGCCCTATACTTTGCTGAGAAAGTTTATTGTAAGTTCAGAAGCGGCGTTTAACGAGATAGTAGGGAAATACATTACTGACGAGGGGCAAAGCGCGTTAATAATGGAAGCCTTTAAAGGTTACAGGGAAGGCACGTTATCCTAGCCCCTACAGCTCCTTCCTCAACCTCGCCACCGGCACATTCAGCTGCTCCCGGTATTTGGCCACAGTGCGCCGCGCTATGTTGTAGCCTTTCTCCTGCAGCATCTCGGTAAGGTGCTCGTCTGAGAGGGGCTTGCGCTTGTTTTCTGCGCCTATTATATCGTTGAGTATGGTCTTTACTTCCCGGGTAGATACCTCTTCGCCGCTCTCTGTTTGCAGCGCTTCTGAGAAGAAGTACTTCAGCTTGTACGTGCCATACTCCGTTTGCACATACTTGCTATTAGCTACGCGAGATACGGTAGATACATCGAGGCTTGTCATCTGCGCAATGTCTTTCAGTATCATCGGCTTCAGCGATGTCTCATCACCCGTGATGAAGAACTCGTTCTGGAAGTCGAGTATCGCCTGCATGGTATGCAGCAGCGTATGCTGGCGCTGCTTTATAGCGTCAATGAACCATTTCGCAGAGTCGAGCTTTTGCTTTATGAACAGCACGGCCTCTTTCTGGCGCTTGTCTTTCTTTTCGCCGCGGTCGTAGGCGCGCATCATCTCTTTATACCCTTCAGAGATGCGCAGCTCCGGTGCATTCTTAGAGTTGAGCGATAGCTCGGGAACACCGTTATTGTTGTAAACAAAAAAGTCGGGTATTATATAGCTCTCCGCTTTGTTGAGCACCGCAAATGCAGCACCGGGCTTGGGATTGAGCTTTATGATAATATTGATGACGGCTTTGAAGTCCTCGTCATTCAGCCCCAGGTGCTTTTGTATCTTATCGTAGTGCTTTTTGATGAACTCGTTGAAGTATTTGTCGAGTATCTCCGTAGCATTTTTTACCGGTACAGTATGCGGCATTCTTTTCAGCTGCAGCACCAGGCATTCCTGCAGCGTCCATGCACATATGCCCGGCGGGTCAAATTGCTGTATCTGCTGTATCAGCGCCGCTATTTCTTCGGCATTCGTTTCTATGTTCTGTCCAAAGGCCAGGTCATCTACTATAGATGTTACCTCGCGGCGCAGGTAGCCATCATCGTCGAGGCTGCCTATCACCTGCTCTGCTATGCGGTGCATACGGTCATCCAGCTCCAGCAGGCCCAGTTGGTCCAGCAGGTGATCGTGAAACGATGTTTCTACACGTGCCGGTGTTACCTGCCGGTCGTTATCGCCCCCGCTATAATCGTCGCCGTAGTCATAGCCGCCTCCATCCTCGTCTTCCTTGCGCAGGAAGTCATCGAGGTCTACTTTCTCGGCGGTATCATTGCTAAGCTCCACCTCTTCGCTGGGCCCTTCACTTTCTTCCCCGTCCGCTGAGCGGTCGTCAAGATCGTAGGTGTCCTCCGGCGTAGTGCCGTCGTTCTCAAATTCAAGCGCAGGATTTTCTTCCAGTTCTTCCTTTATTCTTTCTTCAAGATTGGCAGTAGGTATCTGCAGCAATTTCATAAGCTGAATTTGCTGTGGAGATAATTTTTGCAACAGACGTTGCTGGTTCGATTGTCGTAACATAATATACCTGTGCCTATTGCAAAAATAGAACTTAACAGCAGATAACCCTATTGAAATTGGCGTTTGCCGTAGGTAATAATAAATTTAACGGGGCTTTTGTTAAATTAGTTCCTTAATACAAGTTTATATTGTATATTGTCGATGTAAACGAAACTGTGGCTGCATGAGCAAAAAGCCTTACATATCACCATCCTTTTCCTACGTACCATTAGAAGAAACTTTACAGGTAACTCCTAAGAGAAAACAGCTGTTCATAGGAATACCTAAAGAGAACTCGTTCCAGGAAAACAGGATCGCGCTAACGCCCGAGGCTGTATCCGTGCTGGTAAACGACGGGCACGATGTGGCCGTAGAGCACTGCGCCGGAGATGGGTCATTTTATTTTGATAACGACTACAGCGAGGCCGGGGCGCGTATAGTTTATGACAAGGCTGAGCTTTACAAGGCCACCACCATCATAAAGTCGGCGCCTATATCTGATGAGGAAGCAGGATTGCTGCAGCCCAACCAGGTAGTGATATCGCCCATACACCTGCCTATGCTGAAGCACGAGATACTGCAGCAGCTGATAGCCAAGAAGATTATTGCCATAGCATTTGAGTCGATCAAAGATGATGCGGGCACATACCCCATAGTTCGCTCTATGAGCGAAATAGCGGGCAATTACGCCATGCTCACCGCAGCGCGCTACCTCAGCAATACCGACAATGGTAAGGGCGTATTGCTTGGTGGCATATCGGGTGTGCCTCCCGCGCGTGTGCTCATTATCGGTGCAGGTGTGGTGGGTGAGTTTGCCGCGCGCGCAGCCTTCGGTCTTGGCGCATCGGTCAAGATATTTGATAACTCCATTTACAGGCTCATGCGCCTGCAGAATAACATAGGCAGGCGCTGCTTCACATCCGTGCTCGACCCCGTGACGCTTGCAGAAGAGCTGGCAAGTGCCGATGTGGCTATAGGCGCGTTGAAACCCGTGAACGGTATAACGCCTGTAGTGGTGACCGAGCAAATGGTAAGCCATATGAAGCCCGGCTCCGTAATAGTAGACGTGAGCATGGACCGTGGCGGCTGCTTCGAAACATCGCGGCTCACTACACACGAAAAGCCGATCTACAAGAAGTACAACGTTATCCACTATTGTGTGCCTAATATCGCCTCAGGCGTATCTCGCACAGCATCGCGCGCTATCAGCAATGTGCTGATGCCGATAATGCAGCAGTGTGCCGACTTTGGCAGCGTTGAAGACCTGATACTGGCAAAGCCGGGCATCAGGCGTGGGGTGTACATGTATAAAGGTTGCGTTACCAGCGTCACTATATCCAAGCGCTTTAAATTCAAGTACACCGATATCGATCTTTTATTGGCATCGCAAATCTAAGAACAACCTTAATCCGTAAATAACTCGTATGCCTAACCACCGTATGAACAAGACAATCGCAGGATATCATTTGTTAATGATACTATCGGCCGTTGATTTCAGGGTAGGTGGCGAGGAAGATAGGGTGATACGGCAATACCTCGTGGAGGAGTTCCCATTTCATGTGAACCTCGATAAGCAGATGGAGGTTATAGCCAGGCTGAGGCCCGATGAATGGGAGGCGCACTATCTAAAGTCGATGGAAGATTTTTATGATGATGCCACTGAGCTGGAACGGAAAAATCTTATCCGCTTTGCGCTGAAGCTGGCCAGCGCCGACAATGTGATCACTAAAGAAGAGAACCACTACCTCGATCTGCTGTTCCAGAACTGGGCTATGGTGTAGCGGATACTTCCTCCCATTTTTTTGCTACCCAAAAAATATCATTCATGGAGAATCAACTGGAGAAATACAATATCAACCTCGATACTAAATTTCAGCATCTGGAGCTTATTGATGTACCTGCAATAGCGGCCGCCTGCAAAGAAAAGTGGCAGAACTTTACGCTGACGCAGGTTAACGACAGTGTAGTGCGCATAGGCGTTGTAGAGGGCGAGTTTCACTGGCACAAGCACGATAACGATGATGAATTCTTCTTTGTGCTCGAAGGCCAGCTGCTGATAGACCTCGAAGACCGCACCATAGAGCTAAACCCCAACCAGGGCACCACCATAACCAAGGGCGTAATGCACCGGCCACGCGCACCTAAGCGCACTGTAATGCTAATGGTGGAAACTGCTGAGATAATGCCTACGGGGGATTAGCGTTATGGATGGCCAGTTGCAAAGAGTTTTCAACGAGCTTGTGAGCAATTACACAGCCGATGTCGCTATTGTAGACCAGTTGTGGCTTGAGCTCGCAAACGCGTACACCGCACCCGGCAGGTACTACCATACGCTTACTCACCTCGAAAATATGTATGCTGCATTGGCGCCTCATTTGCAACTGCTGCAAAATAAGGACGCTGTTTTATTCGCGCTGTTCTGGCATGATGCTGTGTACGATGTGCTCCGGCCCGACAATGAAGAGCAGAGTGCGGAGCTGGCAACGAAATGCTTGCAGCTCCTGAACGTGCCGGCTGCTACAGTAAGCAGTTGCGCTCAGGTCATATTGGCTACCAAAGATCATAAGGCAGGCGGCAAAAGTGATACAGACTTATTCACCGATGCTGACCTCAGCATTCTTGGCGCGCCGTGGGATAAGTATGAAGATTATGCAGCAAATGTGCGGCAGGAGTATTCCGTCTATCCCGATGCTTTATACAATCCGGGGCGCAAAAAGGTGCTGACACACTTCCTCGGAATGGAAAGGATATTCAAGACAGCCCAGTTCTATGATATTTATGAAACAGCCGCGCGGGAGAATATTGCCCGGGAAATAGCCCTGCTCTGACATTAATGTATCATCCCCGTATAGATTAGCGCAAAGATCACAAATGCCGCTATGATCCTGTACACCCCAAAGGCTTTCAGGCTATTCTTCTGCAGGAATACTATGAAGGTTTTAATAGCGACCATAGCAACTACAAATGCTATAATGTTGCCTACCGCCAGCTGCGCCAGGTTGTGCTTGTCGCGCAGCATTTCAGGTTGCTCTTTCACCGCCTTTAGCAGTTTGTAGCCGGTGGCGGCCATCATGGTAGGTATGGCCAGGAAGAACGAGAACTCAGCGGCAAATTTGCGGGTAAGCTTCTGCTGCATGCCGCCTATTATGGTAGCAGCGCTGCGGCTGGTGCCCGGTATCATGGCTATCACCTGCCACATGCCTATCATAAAGCTTTTCTTGTAGCTGAGCTCTTGCTCGTTGTCAATCGCATTCCTGCTAAATAGTTTGTCGATAAACAATAGCAGGATACCACCTGCCAGTAGCGCAATGGCCACAGTGGTGGGGCTTTCGAGCAGGGCATCTATCTTTTTAGAGAACAGGAAACCGAACACCAGCGCGGGAAATACGGCCACGAGGAGCTTAAAGTAAAAGTCGATCTTCTTTATGTCGATGAACCTTTTCCAGTACAGCACCACTACAGAGAGTATTGCACCAAGCTGCACGCATATCTCAAACAGCTTGGTGAACTCATCTTCCCCTATATGCATTATAGAGCTGGCAATGATCATGTGGCCTGTCGATGATATGGGCAGAAATTCAGTAACGCCTTCTACTATGCTTAGGATTATCGTGTCGAGCCAGGTCATATGCTATTATGGAATGTTGATGTATTTATGCGTCTGCAAAGATAGCTGCCATTGCGGATGTTCCTTTATATAGTCTATGATAAGTGGTGTCATGCTGTCTTTTTTGCTCCATTCGGGCTGCAAGTATAGGCGGCACGCAGGCCCTACCTTGGCAGCATGCTCCTCAGCCCACAAAAAGTCCGACTTATGGAAGATCACCACTTTAAGCTCATTAGCCCGCAGCAAGCATTCGTCAAGCGGTGCTTTGAATTTTTTTGGCGACAGTGTCACCCAGTCGAGGTCGCCGCTAAGCGGGTGTGCGCCCGATGTTTCTATGTGGGTCTGGAAGCCCTGCGCGTGCAGCGCATTGCACAGGAAGGCGAGGTTATGCATAGCAGGCTCGCCGCCGGTTATTACGGCTATGCGCCCGCTGTGTTGAGCCGCAATGGCGGTTATTTCTTTGGTGGTCATAAGCGGATGGCCCGCCGCATCCCAGCTTTCCTTCACATCGCACCATACGCAGCCAACATCGCAGCCGCCCAGGCGAATGAAATAAGCTGCCCTGCCGGTATGGACGCCTTCACCCTGCAGGGTGTAAAAGTGCTCCATTACCGGGTAAGAGTAAGTATGCTGTTCTGTATCGCTGATTTGAAAAGACATTTCGGCGGCAAAGGTACTCAGAACTGGTCGCTTTCGCGACTGGCAGTTAACTCATATGTAATAAGCAGCGCCACGAGCGCTATCGTTACACCAAATAGCTTATCGCGGAACTCCTTGCCGCCCTGCAACTGCAATAGCCAGCTGTCGCCGCCTATGAAAAGGATCCACACAAGGGTTATCAACCCACCTATCACCGCAGCATGTTTCACAATTGTGGAAGTATTCATGCTGCAAATGTAGGGAAAATATTCTATACGTGCGCTACAACACTCTGTTTAGCAGCAAGTAGTGTATTTTTCATTAGTCCACATATGGTCATAAGGCCCACACCCTTAGGCACTGGGGTAATGAAGCTGCTAAGGGGAGCCACATTGTCAAAATCTACATCGCCCACCAGTCGCGAGCCGCTTTTCTTAGTAGCATCGTCTATACGGTTGATGCCCACGTCTATAATTATTGCTCCGGGTTTTACCATATCGGCAGTTACATATTTTGGCCTGCCTATGGCGGCCACTATAATATCTGCTGTGAGGGTAATGTCCTTGAGATTTTTAGTTTTCGAATGGCACATGGTCACAGTGGCATTGCCGGGGTTGCCATTGCGGCTCATCAATATGGTCATTGGGGTGCCTACTATATTGCTCCTTCCTATCACTACGCAGTGCATGCCTGCCGTATTGATCTTGTAATACTCCAGCATCAGCATAATGCCGTAAGGCGTAGCCGGCAGGAAGGTAGGCTGCCCCAGCAGCATTTTGCCCTGCGATATGGGGTGGAAGCCATCCACGTCCTTTGCCGGACTGATAGCATTGATCACCGAATCGCCCGATATGTGGCCCGGTAATGGCAGTTGCACAAGTATACCATCTATGTTCTCATCATTATTCAGCCGCTCTACTTCGTTTATAAGGTGCTCCTCAGTGATAGATGCATCGAACCGGAGCAGGGTAGAGTCGAAGCCCAGCTCTTCGCAGTGCTTCACCTTAGAGCCTACGTAGGCCTCGCTTGCAGGGTTGTTGCCCACAAGCACAGCAGCCAGGTGCGGCTTTTTACCTCCTGCTGCCTGCCAGTCTTTTACTTCCTGCTTTATCTGTTCCTTTATATGGTTCGATACGAGTACGCCGTCGAGTAGTTGCATATTGTAAAGATAGATTAAATGGTCTCTAATTGTAGCCCGTTGATGCGGTCGAAATGTTTTCGGTTTAAAGTTGCGAGGGAAATGTTATTTGAGATCGCAGTTACCTATTTTTGTCTCCATTTCTCAATGCGTGCTCTGGGTTTTTTATAATTGTCGTATTGCTCGTCACCCATTACCGGCCCCTCTAACAACAACTTTCTGAATTCGTCGGTGCCGGTTGGTTTCTTGCCATTGCCCGTAGGTTGACTGCCGTGCGATTCATCTCCCTTAATGGTAACAAAATCAAGGCTCCTGATAAATGTGATGAATGAATCGGCCTTATTGTCGTTTATATCAAGTACCAATTTCATACGCTGTTATATTCGATTCAGTTTAACCAAAGTTATGATATTTCGGTTTTCTTTTATCGTCTTCCCGAGACGGTGAATATTCGGCTGTTTTAGGCATATTGATAGAGTTACGTCGGCCGATATTTTGTGGATGTAACGCATATGGTTACATTTGTACTGTGATACTAAGTTTTCGCCATAAGGGTTTAAAACTCTACTACGATAAAGGCGACAGCTCTAAGCTTCAGCCGGCACATGTTAGCAAGATCCGGCTTATTCTTACACGTTTGGATGCTTGTACTGCGCCGGGAGAGCTAAATATTCCCGGATATGGATTGCACCAACTGTCGGGGAATCTAAAAGAGTTCTGGTCGGTGAAGGTGAGCGGAAATTATCGTGTCATTTTTAGAATGGACGGCAAAAGCGTCTGCGAGGTTGACTATTTGGATTATCATTAAATACAAAAAAAACTATGGCTATGTTCAATCCAGCTCACCCCGGTGAGCTGATCAAAGAAACGATAGAAGCATTGCGTGAGGAGACTGGTAATTCGCTCACCTTGCAGGAAATTGCAGCCGGCCTGCAGACCACACGGAAAACATTATCGGCGATAATAAATGCGAAGCAGCGTGTGACGCCGGAGATGGCCTTAAAGCTGGCAACGGCCTTTAAGAATACGACTGCAGAATTTTGGCTGCAGGTGCAGAACAATTACGACCTGGCTATTGCAAGGCAGATGGTAAATATAAAGGGAGTTAAAACTTTTTGGAAACCCGCTGCTTAATTTATCTCATGCTCGTAAAAGATATTATCCGCGCAATAGAAGATTACGCCCCCACCGTATACCAGGAAAGCTACGACAATAGCGGTCTGCAGGTAGGCGATACCGATGCCGAAGTAACAGGTGTATTGATATCGCTCGATGTGACAGAGGCTATAGTGGAAGAGGCCCTGAAGCGCGGCTGCAGTATGATAGTTGCCCACCACCCGCTTATTTTTTCGGGCCTTAAGCGCATCTCTGGCCGCACATACGTGGAGCGGGTAGTGATGAAAGCTATTAAGAATGACATTAGCATTTATGCCGCACACACCAATCTCGACAATGTCTATAACGGCGTCAATGCGAAGATCGCGGAGAAACTCGGGCTCATCAACACACGCGTGCTTACCACAAAGCGCGGCATGCTGAGCAAGCTCTATACTTATGCGCCGCAGGCAGTAGCCGATAAGGTGCGCGATGCCATGTTTGCCGCCGGGGCCGGTACCATAGGCCGCTACAAGCAGTGCAGCTTCAACACCAGCGGCACAGGCACCTACAAGCCCGATAAAGACGCCAACCCCGCTATAGGCACAGCGGGCGGTGAGCGGGAATGGGTAGACGAGGTGAAAATAGAAGTGATAGTAGAAAAGCACCAGGAGAGCGCAGTGATGCAGGCTTTGTTTGCAGCCCACCCATACGAGGAGGTTGCCTACGAGTTGATACCCCTGCCAAATGCCAACCAGGAGCTCGGTGCAGGCATGATAGGAAACCTGCCTTTGCCTATGCCTGAAGGCGACTTCCTGGCAATGCTGAAGTCAGTGATGAGGGCCGGCTGCATCCGCTATACCGAGGTTGGCGGCAAATCCATTACGAAGGTGGCAGTATGCGGTGGCTCAGGCAGCTTCCTGCTCCCAGATGCCATACGGGCCGGGGCCGATGTATTTATAACAGCAGATTTTAAATATCACCAGTTCTTCGATGCGGAAGGAAAGATAATCATTGCCGATATTGGCCACTACGAAAGCGAGCAATACACGTGCGAAATATTTGAAGACATACTTAGGAAAAAATTCCCTAATTTTGCAATTCTTTTATCAAATTTGTCCACCAATCCGGTAAAATATTTTTCCTAATATGGCTACAGTAAAAGACTTTTCAGTTGAGGAAAAGCTCACCGCCGTCCTTGCGCTACAAAAGATCGACTCCAAAATAGATGAGATCCAGACTATGAAGGGCGAGCTTCCTATGGAAGTGAAAGACCTCGAAGATGAGATCGAAGGCTTACAGACCCGTATCCAAAACATAGATACGGAGATCAATACGATCAACGAATTCATCGAGACCAAAACTAATGGCAAGAAGGATTCGCAGGCGTTAATAAAGAAGTACGAAAAGCAGCAGGATAACGTAAAGAATAACCGCGAGTTCGAAGCCATCAACAAGGAAATGGAGATGCAAGAGCTCGAGGTAAAGCTTTTCGACAAGCATATCAAAGATGCCACATTCGATCTTAAAGACCGTATGAACATACGCCTGAAGACCGAAGAAAAAATAAAGGATATAGAAGAAGCGCTGAACATTAAGCGCGGAGAGCTGCAGAAGATCACTGCCGATACCGAGAAAGAAGAAAAAGTACTGGCCGATAAATCGGACGAAGCCAAGGAAAAAGTAGACCCACGCCTGCTTGCAGCCTACAACCGTATCCGCGGCAGTTATCGCAACGGCCTGGCTGTAGTGCCTATCATCCGCGACTCATGCGGTGGTTGCTTCAACGTTATCCCTCCGCAGCGCCAGAGCGAGATACGCCAGCACAAGAAGATCATAGTATGTGAGCACTGTGGCCGCGTATTGGTAGATTCTGATATGAACGATAAGCTGTCCCTCAAGTAATAACAACAAGTATATTCCAGTATAACAGGAGCCTTATGGCTCCTTTTTTTGTGGCAGACAGTTAGGTTTTCATTCATATATCCAATAAACAAAAAAATATTCATCAAAAAATAACACAGTATCGGCAATTCAGCATACATTTACAATCAGTTAACAAATTAGATGTTAGCTAATATTTATTGTCTTCTTTTATCCCATGAATATGAAGAACCTCACAGCTTGCAAAGTGTACGCGAAAATGCAGGAGCTGGCCACTATCAGCACTGCGGCTAAATCGGTAGATATTCCATCACTGGCCAGGGCATTTGATAGCCCGGAGGCTGTGATACGCGAGTATGTGCAGGCATTGCATATACTGGAGTATGTAAAAGCGGTAGAGGGCGACCATGCATTCCTCGAGAGCAGGTTCATGTCATAGTTGCCATAGACCTTCATATAGCTTTAGCTACAGCACCATCTACTGCAATAAACCGCATTACAAATAAATATTTTTTTATTACTACATTTATTTGAAGTGTTTTTCGTGTAGATTTGTAGCCCAATTTACACCTTTGCCATCCGGATACAATAATATATTGCTCATAGATGATGATGTTGATGACCAGGAGATCTTTCTCGCGGCCATGGACAAGGTATCTGCTGCGGTTAACTGTATCACTCACAGCGACCCTATAAGGGCACTGCGTGAGCTGATAGACCGCGTAATAAGCCCGGACCTCATCTTCCTGGACCTCAACATGCCAACAATGAGCGGGCAGGAATTTCTCATAGAGGTTAAAAAGAAAGAAACACTTAAAGATATTCCGGTTATCATCCTGTCTACATCTTCGCATTCTGCTACTATTCAGCTTACTAAGCAGTTGGGGGCACGGGATTTTATTACAAAACCTGATAAGTTCGATGGACTCATCTCTGTATTAAAGTCTATTATAGAGTAGGTACTTTCAGGCTTGCATTAATTTCACTATTTCATTTTTGGGTAGCTTTATATACTATGGCAAAACAGGCGGCCCGTCCGGCGGGAGCGTATTTCTTTTTGGATGGTGGTGGCGAAACGGGCCAGCTGATACACGAGCATAATTGGGACGCTACATCCCTGGGCCCTATAGAGCAATGGCCGCTGAGCTTGCGCTCTACCCTTGGTATTATGCTGCACTCTGCCTTCCCCATGTTCCTGTTTTGGGGCAGGGAGGAGCTCTTATGTTTTTATAACGATGCGTACCGGCCCAGCCTCGGTATTGATGGTAAGCACCCGGCTATAGGTAAGAATGCCAAAGAAGTGTGGCCGGATATATGGGAATTCATAGGCCCGCTGATAGAGCAGGTAATGACCCGGGGAACGCCGGTATGGTACGAAGATCAGCTATTGCCTATCTACCGCAATGGGAAGATGGAAGACGTATACTGGACCTTCAGCTACAGCCCCGCTTACGACGACAACGGTAATATAGGTGGCGTATTTGTGACCTGCACAGAAACCACTGACAAGGTAAAGAATATAAGCAGGCTTAGGGAATCTGAGCGCAGCTTCCGCAACCTGGTGAGGGAAGCAACGGTCGGCATTGTGATCATGAGGGGTAGGAATTATGTAGTAGAAATGGTGAACGAGAGCTATGGTATGCTTATAGACCGCACGCCGGAGGAGTTAATGCATAAACCGATATTTGACGTTATCCCGGAGACGGGCCCGTATTTCCGGGCTATGCTTGATGGTGTAATGAACACGGGTGAATCTGTTAACCTGAATGAACACCCCTATTTCGTTTATGCAGATGGCCGGAAGATCGAAGGGTTTCTCAATTTTGTATACCAGCCCTATAAGGAGGAAGACGGCACTATAACCGGCGTCATCGCCATTTGCCAGGATGTGACAGAGCAGGTAAGATCGCGCAGGAAAGCAGAGAACAGTGAGCAGCAGCTGAGGGCAATAGTAGAGAGTGCCCCGTTCCCCATAGGTGTATATGCAGGCAGGGAAATGCGCATAGTACTGGCTAACAGATCTATCCTTGATGTATGGGGTAAAGGCTACGATGTTATTGGCAAGCTATACTCTGATATATTGCCTGAGCTTAGTAACCAGGCCATATTCCAGCAGCTCGATGATGTATATACCACAGGCGTAGCCTTTCACGCACGCGACCAGCGTGTGGACCTTGTGGTAGATGGACGGCTGCAGCCTTATTATTTCAACTATAGCTTTACCCCGGTGTACGATGCAGATGGCAATGTATACGGGGTAATGAACACCGCCGCCGAAGTGACCGACCTGAACATGGCCCGGCAAAAGGTGGAGCAAAGCGAAAAGAACTTCAGGAACATAATACTGCAGGCACCGGTGGCTATGTGCATGCTGCTGGGGCCGCAGCACGTTGTGGCAATAGCAAATGAAATGATGATAGCCCTGTGGGGCAAGGAAGAAGAAGATGTGCTGTACAAGCCACTGTTTGATGCGGTGCCCGATACCCGGGAGCAGGGGCTGGAGCGCATGCTGGCAGAGGTGTACGAAACCGGCGTGCAGGCCAAGGCGGCAGAGCGCCCCATAGCATTTGTACGCAACGACAAAACAGAAATAACCTACATAGACATAGTATACGAGCCTTACCAGGATGAGCTGGGCACTACGCTGGGCGTGCTGGTAACCTGTGTAGACGTAACACAGCAGGTGCTGGCCCGCCAGCAGATCGAAGATGTGGTGGCAGCGCGCACAAAAGAGCTGGCTATGGCAAATGACAGCCTGCAGCGCTCTAACGCCGCCCTTGAGCAGTTTGCCTACATAGCCTCCCACGACCTGCAGGAGCCGCTGCGAAAAGTGAGCACCTACTCGCAGATGCTGGAGCAAAACCTGGGTAGCATCGACGACAGGTCTAAGCACTACCTCGATAAAATAAACAGCTCCACCGCGCGCATGGCCACGCTGGTGCGCGGTGTGCTCACCTATTCACAGCTATCAGGCACAGACCCCGGATTTAGCAAGGTAAGCCTCGAAAATGTAGTAGGCGAGATACTGACAGACTTCGAGTTGCTGATAGCACAGCGCAATGCCAGCGTTATGTACAGCGGACTGCCGGAGATAATGGCTATACCGCTGCAGATGTCGCAGCTGTTTGGCAATCTTATTGGTAATGCCCTCAAATTCTGCAAAGCCAATGGCACGCCGGAGGTTAGCATCTCAGCGGTGCTATTACCGGCAGAGGAGGTCATAGCCAGGGGCCTAGCTGATGGCGGGCGCTACTACAGTATAACAGTGGCTGACAACGGCATCGGCTTCGACCAGCAGCACGCCCAGCGCATCTTCAACATCTTTCAGCGGCTGCATGGCAAAACAGACTACCTGGGCACCGGCATAGGCCTGGCCATGTGCAGGAAAATAGCAGAGAACCACGGCGGCGACATCTATGCCGAATCCACACCCGGTGAGGGTGCAAGATTTACCGTGATACTGCCGGAAGATGGGAGTGAGCAGCGATAGCCCCGCTATTTTTGATTATGGTAGTTTATAGTTCGCCTTTTGAAAACCACAGTACGGCTGTTAGTGCCGCCCGGTAGTTCTTGCAGCAGCAGTGCGCTGTCGCCCTGCAGTTGATAGCGGAAGTCTCCGGTGATGTAGTAATAGCTGTTCCTCCATTGATAGGGCATATACTTTACCATGGGGATGTGAACGATGTGTGCCCTTTCATCAATGCTGTATTTAAGGTAACCATTGCTGTTATTCGCACGCTCATTTACTTCGCTATACATGCCATGTGGCCCGAAGTAAGATCGAATGCATTCATGCGCAACTGCTGTATCGTTTATTGTTTCTGATTCAAGTATATACTCCGCAGGCCCGCTGTGAAACCAATCGCCCGTTAGCTCGTTCTTATCATTTCGCCCATAGTCTGCAAATAGTTTCCGCTGCATAGGTATCGCAATTAACAGGAGCGCTATCACTATTTCTACAAGTCTATAGTTGTGTTGTGTAGAGGCATCAAGGCTCACCGATACTAGGCTTTTTATTCGTTTCCATTCCAGTGCCAGCAAAATAATATTGAGCAACAACAATACGATCGACAGCATTTGCGTATTGTACCAAAGATGGTGCGTATAGTTGATGAGGAACACGCAGAGCGTCATTGGTAACAGCAGCAAGCTACCCACAAAGGCAGTGCGCCTGAAAAGCAGCATCACAGCTGGTACGAATTCCAATGTACCAAGCAATGCCTGAAAAATTGGTGAATACCCAAGAAACGCCCATGTTAGGTGCTGCCCTGTCAGTCTTTCCAGCGGCTGGCCATAAGCAGAGAACGGAACGTTCACGTGAAATTGCATGCCCAGCATTTTCATCAGCCCGAAGCTCATCATAAAAAAGCTCAGCGTATATCGCGCGATCCCGTAGTACAGGGCCTTTGTTTTGAGAAAGCTAATGAGGGTGGCCATTGTCGCAATAGGATGATATTACAAGATACAATTTCTCTTGTGAAATTGCAGTTGGCTAAGAGCCACAGTTGCTTTCGGTTTGCGGGAATCAATATTCAGTAAGTTAATTGCCGCAATAGGCCGAAGGACTTAACTATCAATAGCCGGCGTGAAACTCCCGGTAGAGCATTGCCGGCTTGCCGGAATGAACATTACAGTCAGTTAACTGCCGGTATAGCCCGAAGGGCTTAAATATCAATACCCGGGAGTGAAACTCCTGGTAAGACGAGAATAAAGACAACCCGGATGGGGTTGAATGTGGCCGGTTGTTTGCAAACATTTAAAGCGCCATGATGCTCTTGTAGAAATCGGATTGCTTGAGATAAGCGATAGCCTGTTTGTTCTTTTTCGCTGGACTTAGAGGCGCGCCTGTTTTAGGGTCGTAATCTTCCGCATATGCATAGGTTATCATTTTTACATCAAGAAACACAACGTAACCACCAAAAAATCTGTTAGCTGTGTCTAAAGCAAATTGTTCTACAGCAAATTTCAATTTTTCTCTCAGGTATTGTGTTTTATAGATTGCACCAAGCAAAGGCAATAGCTTTTTTATTTGCTTTTGGCTTTCGGGGTTGAACGCCTCCTTTAGTAAATGGCGGATTGCCATGCCGGTATCTTCTTTTTTTAGGAAGATATCAGCATACCTGCATGCATATATGGTCTGGTAATTCCTATAACCATTACCACAGCCCCAACCGTAGATAAATTGGGTATCGCACATATACAGGTACTTCAACGCCGAGTCGTACTGTTTTTGGGCGAAGTATATCTCGCAAAGATCGTGTGCAGACCTATTGGGCCACCTGTTAGACCAATACATATTATCTGTGGAGCAGGTAGCAGCCGTTCTGCCATACAATAGGGCCTTTGCAGAGATAATCGCCTTGGGTGTATCCTTTTCTAAAATGTAAGCTTGCCGTAATCGCGTAAGTGCATTATTTACAAAGCTATTGCAAGGATGTTTTTTTATAAAAGAACAGTTGTACTGTAATGACATGATAGAGTCGGCTACATACCCATCTGTATCCTGCGCTCCAGCCGGTGACACGCAGCATATAAAGGAAATAACTATCAACAGGTACAGCTTCACAACGCTAAAATTACTCATTTTCAACAAACCTACATCCCATTCAAGGCCACCAAATTATGCACCGCATCACCCATGGTGTTATTGAAGTATACAAATACCTGCTTACCATCGCTCAGACAGTCTTTGATGTAGATCGCGTGCTCCTCCAGCAGATCGTCTTCGTAGCTACCGCGATACTTGCCGTTCTCCCCGTGAAAGCGCATGTACACAAAGCTTGTTTCCATGTCTATGAGTGGCGTGGTAGATGCCGGCATATCGTGCATCACTACTGCTGCATTGCATTGCTCCAGCAACTGGTATACGCTGTCGCGATACCACGACTTATCGCGAAACTCTATCGCCAGTTTCCACTGCTGATCCGTGTTTGCGTCATTGATATCTCCCATCAGCCTTTTAAACTTCTGGAACAGCGATGCCTTAATGCTTGCCGGGAACTGCACCAGCAGGCAACCCTTTTTATCACCTATATGATTCACCACTTCCACAAAGCGTTTTATATCAGCAACGTCGTAGGCAAGCTCCTTGGCGTGCGTTACCGCACCGCATAGCTTAAAGGTGAAGCGGAAATTTTTGCCGGTCTCCGTAGCCCACCGCTCCACCGTGCGCGCCTTGGGTAGCTTATAAAAGCAGCGATTCACCTCCACGCTATTGAACAGCGACGAATAAAAGTGCAGCCGGCTCTTGTCCTGGAACTCAGGGGGGTAGTGGCCCTTATTAGGCACCGGCAGCACCACATTACTGGTGCCCGAATAGAAGTTCTTGTATTTCTTCAGTTTCATAATCGCTCAACCCCGAACCTTGTTTTCTACGTCTTGCACGTTAAGCTTTTCCCTTTTCACTTTTGCCTTCTAAGTATTTTGAGAGGTACGGCGCCGTGCGGCTTTGCTTCGCCTTAGCTATAGCCTGCGGCGGGCCTTCAGCCACGATAGTGCCCCCCGCATCACCCGCGCCCGGCCCTATGTCTATGATCCAGTCGCTGGCTGCTATCACGTGCATATCGTGCTCCACTACTATCACCGTATTGCCCGACTCTACAAGCCCATATAACTGCTTCATCAGCCGCTCCACGTCCGATGGGTGTAGGCCCGTGGTAGGCTCGTCGAGTATGTACAGCGTATTGCCATGCTGCGCCCGTTGCAGCTCTGTCGCCAGTTTTATCCGTTGCGCCTCCCCGCCCGATAGCTCCGTTGCCGGCTGGCCCAGCCGCAGGTAGCCCAGGCCCACCTGGCGTAGCACATCGAGCGGGCGCTGCACTGTAGGCTCTTCGGCAAAGAACTCCCATGCAGCATCCACCGTCATGCCCAGCACATCGGCTATGTTGCGGCCATTGTATTCTATCTCCAGTGTCTTTGCATTATACCGTGTGCCGCCACAGGTAGGGCAGGGCGTGTATACACTGGGCAGGAACAGCAGCTCCACCATCACAAACCCTTCTCCTTCGCAGTGCGGGCAGCGTCCCTTGGCCACGTTGAATGAGAAACGCCCTGCGTCATACTTGCGCGCCCGCGCAGCCTTGGTAGCAGCAAACAGCTTGCGCACATTGTCAAACAGCCCCGTGTATGTTGCAAGGTTCGACCTCGGCGTGCGGCCTATCGGCTTCTGGTCTACGCGCACCAGCCGCTTTATAGCGTTCATGCCCTCGCTTATATGGCCCGAGAGTGTTACCGTTTCCGTCTGCTCCAGTGGGTCTGCCTCATCATCAGTTACAGTTTCTATAGTATGCCCCAGGTGCTCTGCCACCAGCTCCACCAGCACCTGGCTCACCAGCGTGCTCTTGCCCGAGCCTGATACGCCTGTAACGCTGGTGAATACGCCCAGCGGGAATGACACATCGAGCCCATTAAGGTTATTGCGCGTTATATCCTTCAGCCGCAGCCATCCTTTGGCCTCGCGCGGTGCAGTGTGCGTTGCCGCAGCAGTGTTGAAAATGTATTGCCGCGTTATAGAGTCCTTTACCTCTCTCAGCCCTGCAAGCGGCCCGCTATACAGTATCTGCCCGCCATGCACACCAGCCGCAGGGCCTACATCCACTATCCAGTCTGCATGGTTGATCACATCTATCTCGTGCTCTACCACAAAGAGCGAGTTGCCCGAGGCCTTCAGCCTGTCGAGCGCGCGCAGCAGCGCCTCCGTATCGGCAGGGTGCAGCCCTGCCGACGGCTCATCGAGCACATACACCACGCCAAACAAATTGGACCGTACCTGCGTGGCCAGCCGCAGCCGCTGCAGCTCGCCGGGCGATAGTGTGGGCGTGCTGCGCTCTGGCGTCAGGTACCCAAGGCCAAGGTCCAGCATCACATCCAGCCGGGCTATGAAGTCCTCGGCTATGCGCCGCGCCACCATTGCTTTCTCCGGGTGTGCGCGCTCCAGCTTTGCAAGCGCAGGTGCATCGCCGGTGGCATACGGCAAAAATATTTTGTGCAGCGCCGCCAGCGGCTGCCGCGACATATCGGCAATATCGAGCCCCGCAAATTTTATCGACAGCGATTCCTTGCGCAGGCGCTTGCCGTGGCACTCCGGGCACTCACTGCTGAGCATATACTTAGCCACGCGTTTTTTCATCAGCTGGCTTTGGGTGTTGGCAAATGTCTGCATCACATACTTGCGCACCCCCGTGAAGGTGCCCATGTAGCTGGGCTCCATTTTGCGCTTCAGCGCTTTTTGCATCTCCTCGGCAGTGAAGCCCGAGTATACCGGCACCACGGGTTGCTCGTCGGTAAACAGTATCCAGTCGCGGTCTTTTTTCGGCAGGTCGCGCCAGGGTATATCTACGTTGTAGCCCAGCGTCATCAGTATCTCGCGCAGGTTTTGCCCCTGCCATGCCGTAGGCCATGCGGCTATGGCCCGCTCGCGGATGGTGAGGCTGTCATCGGGCACCATGCTCTTTTCCGTTACCTCGTACACGCGGCCCAGCCCGTGGCACTGCGGGCATGCGCCCTCCGGCGTATTGGGCGAAAAGCTTTCGGCATAAATGATACCCTGCCCGGCGGGGTAGTCGCCCGCGCGGCTATAGAGCATCCGCAGCAGGTTAGACAGTGTAGTGACGCTGCCCACCGACGACCGCGTGCTGGTGCCGCCGCGCTGCTGCTGCAATGCCACCGCAGGCGGCAGCCCGTCTATCTCATCTACCTCCGGTATCGCCATCTGGTTAAACAGCCGCCGCGCATACGGCGACACCGACTCCAGGTACCTACGCTGCGCCTCGGCATACAGCGTACCAAACGCCAGCGACGACTTGCCCGAACCCGACACCCCCGTAAACACCACCAGCGCATCGCGCGGTATATCCACATTGATATTCTTCAGGTTATGCTCTCGCGCGCCAAACACGCGCACATACCCCGCAAGGTTCTTCCCGGTATCAGACTTGGCCATGATTTGTGGTGCGTAAAAGATTGTGCCCGCATTGTGTATTTTACCACGGAGGCGGGGAGAAGCAGAGGGTTTGATTTTGGGTTCGGTGGCATTTTGAACTATTCTGTTGGTGGTTCGTTCTATGCCGGTCGATGCAGAATCGAAATATTTAGTGTTCTTATTTCTTGTACATTTATTTTATAATTCTGCACATGGGATGGAAAGCCTCAACTATAATCATTCACAACACATCTCGGGTTGGAGATGAAAAATTGCTTCAGGAGTTAGGGTTCAGCAAGCTAACGAAAATCAAAGATGAAACGTTTGAGACCGTTATAAATCCAGATGACAACAAAATCTACATAGGTTCATATCGAGACAACATAATAATTTGTGACTCCCGCATTCCTATGCAGTTCTTTGAAGACGAAGAAACACTGCTCGAAAAGAAATTTAAACAAGTATTCCCCAACTCTGAAGTTTGCGCAATAACCCTTCATAGTGTAGTTAACTTATGGGGTTATTCTGTAGTTATTGATGGAAAGAAAGCAAGAGCAAGAGCTGGCAGTGCCGATGACGGGACTTTTCTTGAATATGGGCTGCCACTAGCAGAAGAAAAAGAATTATTGAGTAAGTCAAAACTCGATAATGATGGCAATAGGATTTATGTATTTGATGATTGTCCCGGTGAGATATTCAGTGAAGATCAGGTTGGCGAGAACTTTGTCTTTTCTGTTTGTAAAAGATATTTTGGAGAAGAACTTGACAGCGCTGATAATGAGCTTTTTGATACGAATCTGCTAGGGTTTCGATATAAAGGCTTTTCAAAAGAACTCCGGCAAAACCATTCTAAACCGTGGTGGAAGTTTTGGTAAGAATTCTTACCTCTAGATTTGTCCTATCAGACTTGGCCATGATTTGTGTTGCGTAAAGATTGTGCCTGAGTTAGCCTTTATCAGTTTTTATGTCGCAGGACAATTCCTTAACTCGTAGCATAAATTACTTATTTTTATAAAAACAGGGGAAATGAGAACGCAGCACCGTTATGTTGTTCACGGGAAAAACAATAAGCTCCTGAAAACGCTCGAACGTTTATCAGTGAAATGCAAGATATTGGACAAATACATTGGAGACACCACCCACATATATGCTTTGGAATTTTCACTTTACGAGGATAATCCACAATTTTCGATGCAGAAAGAGGAAATTGACAAATTCGGGCTTGACGCGCAAATAGGGTCAATATTTGATGTCGATGACTATACGAGAGCTAATTGGTTTTGGGTGAGTGCTGGAGAATATCAATACCCCCAACCAGAGGATGATTTTGGGTATCAAAAGAGGTCCTTTAATTTAGATAACTATTGCGAAGTGTGCGGAATAGGGAAAAACCAAAACGCACCGATAAGGCTAAGAACATTGCCAAAACAGGAAAAGAACGATTTTTGGGGAATCCATTGGGAGCATGAAATCATTTTCGTGCGGCAACGCGCAAAGAGAATTTTAGAGGATGCAGGGGTTAGGGGTATATCGTTTTCCCACCCGGTACTTCATCGGAATGATAATCATATTGGCGACCTTTTTCAGCTAAACATTCATACAGTTCTGAAGCGCGGCTTTAACGACTATAACACCCGTGTACTTACGTGTGATAGGATTAACTTCGAAAATAGTTACCGGGTGCTTAGCGAGGATACAATTTATTGCGGCAGAGAAAAATTTCACTTCCCGAGGATTGGAGGATTAACTTTCGATGAAACAATTTTTAATGAATCATCGGACATTGTCAAAACAAACGAATATTTCGGAAGCGGGGCAAGCGCATTTCAATTGCCTATATTTTCGAAGAAACTGAAAACGATTTTGGATAAGGAGAAAATTAGAGGAATTTATTTTGAACCGATCTTTCACCAGAAACAGAGCACGTGAGTTGCAAACCTGCGGGCGAGCGTTTGCAACGCTCGTAAATATTTGCGTTTTCGTTTCAACTTCGTGCTGTACATTTACTTACAATATGAAAAAGATACTTCCTATACTCCTAGTCTGTTTTTCTATTTCGCTGAAAGGTTACGCACAACCAGGATCGGCAGACACGGTATATAAGTGGGTTATGCATATGCCCAAGGCAGGGTATCCCGCGCAACAGTACATTGCCGAAAATTTAAAGTACCCCGCTGAAGCCGTGCAAAAAAAGATTCAGGGCAGGGTGCTCGTTAAGTTCGTTGTAGCGGAGGATGGCTCGATCCTCAATCCTTCGATTGTACAGGGATTGGGCAGTGGCTGCGACGAAGAAGCGCTACGCATCGTACGCGCGATGCCAAAATGGAAACCTGGCATGGATAATGGGAAACCGGTGAAGGTCCATCAGCGATTAGCTGTCATGTTCTCACTTCAAGTAAATTCGCCCTTGAATGACACATTGGTATACAATTATGTCGAGCAAATGCCTCGTGCTGGCTATGACGTTACTGATTTTTTGAACAACAATATGAAATATCCAGCCGAAGCGAGAAGCAATAAACTTAGCGGACGCGTAGTCGTGAGGTTTGTAGTAAATCGTGACGGCTCGATAAGTGATCCAAAGGTGATCAGGGGTATTGGTAGCGGCTGCGACGAAGAGGCCATTCGGCTTGTTAAATTAATGCCGCCCTGGAATCCGGGGAGGCAAACTGGTCACGCTGTTAGAGTTCTTTATACATTCCCAATCGTCTTCGGATTAAGTGAATAATCCAGTGAAGAAACCAGCTAGCACATATCGCGCAAGGTTTTTCCCGGAATCATACCTTTCCATCATTTGTAAGGCTCAAAGGGTGCCTGTCTGTCGAAGTTCGTTATGCTTATAATACCAAGCCTACCAAATAACTAACGACAATCTCCAAGCCTAAAAAAATGATAAACGTAACTGGAATAAATAGCAAATGCCACTTGTTAGTTAGTTGCAGTCCATAATCTTTCCGCCGTTGTTGGCGTCCTCGCCAACGACCTCACGCATGAGATAGCCTAGCGTCAGGGAAGTATCCAAAAATAAAAAAAATCGTTGGGCGTAAACTCTGTTTATGTCCCGGCGGCTGCCAGCCTCTGACTGGCGAAGCACCAAGCGAACCATAGATTTCCCCTGCCACCCAACAGCTCTCTTATTTCACCTTCAAAAAAAACGATGGCAACGTTCTTATTATTTTATCCGGGCCTTCAGCTTTTACATTTTCAATAAAGATTGGCTCGCCGGGATTCAGCCTACTGATCCTTCTTTTCGCCCGGGCATTAAATCTGTTCGTTAATTGTTGTGGTTTTCGTCTTATGGTCAGCACACACGAAACTATCCTAAACTGCCCCTTCGATTCGATCAGGCTATCGGTTTTCAGCAAAGAGTCCTTATCAATAAAGCCGTGGTGGGAACCTGCTATGAGTGAATAGCGTTCCCGCCTTATCTTCTCTATGCGGGACTTCCAATCAGGCTGAGCACTCGGCGTATCAGGTTGATAGGTAAACAACATCTGCATGAATTCCTTTACTGACCATTCTATCTCTACACATCCCCCCTTGGACAAGAATTTTGCAGTATCATTTGAATGCTTGTTCAAAATTTCTTCTAGCATTTTCTTATCTGCATTTTTCAACACTAAGCCTTCAAATATTTTTGCGCGAATAGCAGGCATCGAATCGTCGGTATATTTCACCAGGTCTTCAACCGATGCAGTCAACATCAGTAGGTAATAGGTTTCCCGTGTTTCATCGTCCGAACCTACTGTCCCGCGGCGCTGCTCGAGTTCGATTTGTACGTCTTTTTTGAATGCATGGAACAGGCTATCCGTCCTATACTGCTGTGCATGACAATATTGCGCCAGTAAAACTTGCAGTAACAACAAATATCCATACAGCATCTTTTTGCGCATGCAGAGCCTCAATTGGAATTTTGAAGGTACGCGAAAGGCAAGAGTAATTGGCATTGAGTGAACACCGTTATAGCTTTTCCCCTGCCAGCCCATAGATATTTCGTCTTGGGCCGCGTTATTATTTTACAGACCTTCGCACCACCAAAAACCTATCACATGCATCTGCTTCATCACTACAATTTCCGGACACTAAATTTCTTCCGGCAACCGGCAATTCTGGTAACTATACCCATTTACACGCAGCTTGATGTATGTAAATAAATTATTGTATATTTGCATATAATCAAAACACACAGTTAGTATGAAATATTACACATTTTCTGCGCTCGTTTTCAATGATGGGCAAATTAGAGATGCTTACAATCTGCTTCACAAGAGCGAAGAGCAGGCCACACTGGTTGATTTTAGGAATAAGGTTGAAATGTATCATGCCGGCCTACCTGATACATACACCGCTATCATTATCCCAATGTGGGAAGAGATCAGCGAAGATCAGTACGCTTACCTTGATAATGAATGGGGTAAGATAAACGAGAAAAAATGGCAAAAGGTTCAAGACGAAAAAGTAGTGTCATAACTCTAACTAAAAATTAGTTCTACCTTTATCTATGACATTACCTAAAAAAGGCTACCTATTCGGTAGCCTTTTTCTTTGGTTGGTTTGGGGTAAGTTCCCGATACTTTAGCCTATTCCCGTGAGCGTTCTTTATTGCTTCTAAGAAGCGTTCCTGAGTTGTTGCAGTGCGTGTGTTGTACCTGTGTGCAAACTCGTTGCAATAGCGCTGCAAATGCTGAGGACTAACGAAATGGAATGTGCCCAAGATGCCACGCTTTAAGATACTCCAATATCCTTCGATATTGTTTGTATGCTCGTCGCCGTAAGTCCTATAGTCACCTGCCGTATGCTTAATAGATACGTGCTTGTAATCGCTTTTCAATTCAGTGTAAGCCCTGTAAGCATCGCTTATTATTCGCGAATTCGTTTCCACGTTTGCCCTCATAATACTATTAAGCGTTTCCTTTGTCCTGTCAGGAACAACAAACGTTCTAACCTTACCGTCACGGGCCAACACACCTAATACCATAGCTTTTTCAACCTGTATTTTTACATCCAGCTTGCGGCTGATTTTTGAGCGAATTACCTTTTTGCTTGCGTGCTTGTTTTTCTCTAAGCCACCGATAAACGCCTCGTCTACTTCTATCGTGCCGCTAAGTAGTTCGGGGCTTGTTTCAGTCAGCATAGTGCGTAAACGGTGGTTGATAAACCACGCTGTTTTCTGTGATACGCCTATACGGGTTGCAAGTTCCACGCTGCTGATGCCCTTTTTAGATATTGATATTTCGTAAGCAGCCTGAAACCATTTGCGAAGTTCAACCTTAGAGCCTTCAAATATGCTGCCTGTGCGAACCGTGAAAGGCAAGCCGCAAGCCCTTTCGCTGCACCTGTAAGATGGAATGTCTGTGAATTTGCCACGCGCTTTAACCACGTATGGCTTCTTTGCTGTAGCGCAATGCGGGCACACTGGAACGCCATTCCAGCGCTGAGTTTCAAGGAACTCATAGCACGTCTTTTCGTCTTTAAAGTAATCGTTGAATTCTGATATTGTTTTGAAAGTGAAATCCATTGTGCGGCGTTTTGTTACACAAAGATAAGTATTGCGTGTAACATCGCCTAATTAATCAGCAACTATTTTCTACTTATTTATCTCATGGATTACAAAAAGTAACCCAAAAAAAAATTTTAAATTTATTTGGTGGTGAATAAATAGGTCCATACTTTTGTACGTAGGTAACAGAAAGTAAGAACATAACTTTTCTACGTTTTTATATAAAAAACATTAGTTCTAATATTACTCTCGCTAAAGGACCGCTATTTTATGGCTAACGATGTAAGAATTGAGATTTTGCCTACTTTAGATTCAGCCCGCACTACCGCGAGGCAACTTGCCGATGATGTAGGCATGGCAAGTGTATTTCCTATAACGATATTTAAGCAAGGAACAAGGAAATTCATTTCAACCGTATTCCCTATTCACTTTATCATAAACAATCTGAAGTTCAATTCCACGGAAAAGGATAAGGGGATAAAGGATGTGCGCTTGGCAATGAATAGACCCCTTGACATCCCGCATGCTAAAGTAACTAAAGAATATATAAAACGAAATTTCAAGGATAGGTACATAATCCCGGCTATGACGCTAAATATCAAAGACGCCGTTAGAGTTTTTACTGTCGACTTGCCGGGGGCCGCAATTACTCCGGGATATATGATTGTCCCATATACCGTGAAATTTTCTGTCACTGATGGGCAGCACAGAAAGCGTGCGCTCGATGACCTTGCAAAGGAGTTGACAGTCGACGAATATGATACTATTAAAGACGATGGAATACCTGTCATGATAACGATCGAGAGTGATTTAGACCAGATACATCAGGATTTTGCAGATTGCTCCAAAACAAAGCCATTGCCTAAGAGCTTAATCGCCGTGTATGACAAGAGAAATCCAGCAAACGGGTTGGTTGTGGACTTAATAACTGCATGCCCATTGTTTAATAATAAAGTTGACGCCACAAGAGCCACACTTTCTAAGAAATCAACAAAGTTGCTTTTGGTTAGCCAAGTTAGGGCTTTTGTAAAAGAGTTGACGGGTAGCACATCATCAGCTGGGGACGCGGATTTCGAAACCAGAATGGAAGAGAAGTACACTGACGCAAATACGCAAGCCTACAAAGAGGACTTTGTAAAATTTAGGGACTTCATTAATGAAATAACGCAGAAAATAGGAATATTAAAAATTGTAGCAAATTTAAAAGGCGAAGGCGCTACAATGGGGCGTATTCCCGAATACAGAAGCGAGTATCTTATATTGAACTCGGCGGGGTTAAATATTGTTGGCAGAGTAGCATCCGAGGTCTTTAAAGCCGAGGCATCCGCTGAGGTGATAAGCACAGTAATCGATAAGCTCGCAAAAATCGACTGGAGGAAAGATGCTGATATATGGAGGGGCAATATTGTCGGTGAGGGTGCGAAAGGGATTAAAATATCAACATCTACCAGCACACTGAAAAAGGCTTTTGAAAAAGTCAAAGAGATTATTGAGCTTGAAGAAATACTAATACTTGGATAGCATAAGAAAATAAATCAGGCATTTACCTGAATAAAATAGTCAAGCGGTCAAGGAACGATACTCTACCTGATTAGGTGCTGCAAATATATACAGCCGGTCACATTAGAGCTCTGGTACGCGGATAATCTCATAAGCTATACCGCACACGCCAGCCGGGTAAAAGTCGTTTACAACTCACAGGAGAAAACCACTCGCAATGGTTGCCCCGTTTCTACGGGGCTTTCCTGTTTTTGGTATCACAAAGGTACAATTATTATACCTAAATTTGCTTACTATGGCTAAAGCAGCTAAGAAGGTTGAAAAACCAACGGAACGTAAGAAGCGCGGGAAATATGAGGAGCCTTTGAAGGTTAACGGCTCATTCATGGACATTATCGGAGCGGCTGTAAAGAATGCCAACGATAAGAGCGCAACGAAAGATAAAGAGTAATTCAGATGTCAAGCCCTGATACAAAATCCACCCGTTTCGATGGGTGGGTTTCTTATTTTATGGCTGCGTGTAAATGGGTATAGTTACCGCAATTCTCGTTAGTTATTTGATTTTCAAATAGTTACATTTTAGGTCATCGTTTAAAACCAGCAAAAACCGGAAGCGAATCGGAAGTAGGATATTAGGGCTTCGCGGTTAGGCCATATTGCGAGCCTTAGCGTCTCAGCGCCTTTGCGGTTAAAATGATCATAACCGCTGGGATCCTTTCAGGATGACAAAGCGCGAGTAAGCATCTTCGCGAAGGGGCACACAGCAAGAGCCCGCGCAACGTCCCCCTCTCCTTTGGAGAGGGCCGGGGAGAGGTACTACCCGAGCAGTCCGCAATTATTGCTAACAATCTGATTATTAAACAACTGCATTTCCGGTAGGCACTTAAAACCAGCAAAAACCGGAAGCAAATCGGAAGTTGAACCATAAGTTAATTGCGAGCCTTAGCGCCTCTGCGCCTTTGCGTTTGCACACCCGAAATTCATAACTTCAACTATGAGCCAGCCCTCAAGTCGCAGTAAGTACTTTTTGTTTATCACGCTCATAGCAACTCTAAGAGTGTATCCACTCGCGGCCCAGCAGTCCGACAGCAGTAAGCAGGCTATAGAAAAAGCTATTGTCGCTGCAGGGTGGCTGCAGTATTGGCAAGGCGTTCCCAACCAATGGATGGATATACAGGGTGGCCGTGCAGAAGTGACCGGCTACGTCACTGTCGATAAGCGGCTTTGTTTTTTCAAAGACCACACTTTTGAGATGGACATTTATAGGGAGCCGCCATACTATTCTGTAACGCCAATAGAGCTGAATAACTACAACCCCTGCCGCGGCCGAAAGGATGGGGAGCTGTCGGTAATTACCGGAAGCTGGTCAGTAAAAAGGGATAGTATCTATGTGGTTTACAAGACAGAGAACTTCTATGATTATGAACAATATGCAGACTACCAGGGACTAAAGAGATCCGGCGAAACCAACCTTACCCGCCCCAGGTCAAAAGGCAGATGCAAACTTAGCCGTAAGGAAATATACCTGTGGCAGGACGGCAAAGTCTGCATGGCAGCAGCAACAGATATCTGCTACAAGTGAGCAGGTAAGCAGAAAATCGGAAGCGGAGCGGAAACAAGCCTTTGCGATCCTTTGCGGTTACTTCGCGTTCTCTGCGGTAAAACCCTCATAGCCGCTGGGATCCTTTCAGGATGACAAACGTAGCGCAACTAAAAGTCAAAGAACACACGGAGAGTACCCAGCATGAGCCCGCGCAACATCTCCTCCCCTTGGGGGAGGCCGGGAGGGGCTAGCTGCGCAACATCTCCTCCCTGCTATGGTGAGCTTGTCGAACCAGGGGGAGGCAGGGAGGGGCCACTTTTTTCTCTAACTTCGCTACATGTCCCACCCCATAGGCATATTCGATTCCGGTTACGGAGGGCTCACGGTTTTCCGCTCCATAGTGGCGCGGCTGCCGCAGTACGATTATATCTACCTCGGCGACAATGCCCGCGCTCCCTACGGCAACCGCTCCTTTGCTACCGTACACCAGTATACGCTGGAGTGCGTGGAGTGGTTCTTTAAAATGGGTTGTCCGCTGGTGATACTGGCCTGCAACACGGCATCAGCCAAGGCGCTACGCACCATACAGCAGAACGACCTGCCACGCCTGGCGCCCGACAACCGCGTGCTGGGTGTAATAAGGCCCACGGCGGAAGTGATAGGCAAATACACGAGGGCGCAGTCGGTGGGCGTGCTGGGCACCAAGGGTACCGTAGCTTCCGGCTCTTACAACATTGAGATAGGCAAGCTCAACCCCGAAATGAAAGTGCATACCCTTGCCTGCCCCATGTGGGTGCCGCTTATAGAATATGGTGAGTACAATACGCCCGGGGCTGACTATTATGTGAAGAAGTACCTTGATGACCTGCTAACAGCCGCGCCCGATATTGATACTGTGCTGCTTGCATGCACACACTACCCGCTGCTGGCCGACAAAATAAAGGCTCACCTGCCGGAAGGAATAAATGTTGTAGCCCAGGGCGAGATCGTTGCCGATAGCCTGGCCGACTACCTGCTGCGCCACCCTGAAATGGAAGGCCGGTTGACCAAGGATGGGAAAAGGGACTTCTATACTACCGACAATACAGCAGACTTTGATACGCACGCCACCACCTTTCTGGGCGATGCTGTGGTATCAAAGCATGCAGTTATTTAGTTTGCAGTATTACTTACGCTTATCGCTCTTCTTAGCTTTGCGGGCTGGCTTGTTGTCGTTCTCACGGAAGCCAACTTCTTTCCTTTCCCTGCTGTCCATTTCATCACGGATGTCGGGGCGGGGTACGTTCACATGTCCTTGCTTATTCTGTCTTGTTTCCTGGTTTCTTGCGCCTTTCATAGCTTCAGATTTTCAGGAATACGTGTAAAAACTATTCCGCCAGCTATGCTGGCAGGCTGTTTAGCCAATCGTTTAACACAGCCTTATAAGTATCGTACTGGTTTTGCAGCGGCAGCGAGCGGAAGGGGAACGCACCGGAAGCCTGCAGGGTTTGCCTGAGGTCAAAGTCCTTCTGCCGTGCAGCATAAAAAGTGCCTTGGTTGTGCAGCGATGCGGCGAGATATTCCTGCTCTGTCTGCCCCGGCGTGGGTATCACTATAGCCTTCTTGCCGAGTGCGGTAAGGTCCATAAGGGTAGAGTAGCCGCTGCGGCAGATGACCAGGCTTGCCGCCTCCATAGCATGTAGCAGCTCATCGCCCGCCAGGCGGCTGTGCCAGGTTATGTGTGGCGGTATATGCGCGGGCGCGTCGGTTTCGGCCCCTTCTACAAATACTACGGTGCCGTCATAGTCCTGCACCTGCGCCCACAGCACCTGCGCCAGGGCCGTGCGCTGCGGCTCCGGCCCCGATAGCAGTATGAGTAAATGCGATAGGGTGTGGCCCGTCGTCGCGGCCTTACCTGCAAACCCTGAAAGAAGGCCTATGTGCGTAGTATTGTGCGGCATAAAGCGCGGGTGCGACAATGCGCCGCCAAGGTTGGTATAGCCTGCGGTATCGGGCACCCATACGTTACCAAATTTTTCGAGCATGCCGTAGTGTATCTGCTGCACCTGGCTATCTACATACCGCCCCAGCCCGGAGCGCACATGCAGCTGGTGCGTGAGGATGGCAGCGGGCACATGCGCATGATAAAGACCATAGCGGTTGTCTGATATGATGCCATGCAGGTGGTAGGCGCTCACCTGCTGCGAAAGCCACTCATGCTCGGCGGTTATTACCTTTTTTATGTGGGGCAGCTGCAGCAGGACACCCAGCTGTGCAAACCGGTTGAGCGCAGAATAGGTAACGTTGTAACCCTCAAGCGGTATAGAGGTAACGCCCGGTATGGCCAGCTGTATAAACGATAGCTGGCTGCTGTTGCCGGCCACAACAGGGTGGTGCCCCTGCTCCGCCACATGCCTTATCAGTGGTATGCAGCGCGCGGTGTGCCCGAGCCCCCAATCGAGCGGAGCTATGAGAATATTTTTGGATATAGTGGTTGGCAATAAACCCGTATTTTTACAAAAGTAGATTATGAAAAGAACTAAAAATAGTACGCTTGTTACCTGTGTGGTTTTAACAAGCCTGGTCGCAATGTTGGCACAGAGTTGTAATACCAGTAAGCGATGCGGCTGCGGTACCGATATAAACGGTGTTTACAGGCCACACAAAAGATTGTTTGGCAGATAAAGCCTGCACCGAAAATGCAGGTGGATAAAAAGTAAAGTTATGTGCGGCGGAAACAAAAACAATGTCTGGTTACACTACGTAAAAAATATCATCGCGGCTGATGTGTCATCGGCAGTTTTCTTAGCGTCATACCTGCGCTATACTGATCTTAGCAAGAACTATGCATCGGCGATGGAAGTGATAGACCTGCAGCGTTACAGGGTGATAAAGCAAGATACTAAAGTACGCATTGCCCTCCGCGACCGCCTCCATATTCCCTTCGTATTCGTAGTAGGCAAGAATTAGTCGCAAATTTTTTTCTGCCATATTTCCTTTGTGCAGATTTTTCTGAATAACTTTATAACCTAACTAGGTAAGCAATTATTATAGTTCAAAGCAAAATGATATCTTGCTTTGAAATTTGCTTTTTATAATTTTAAGCCCGGCTGCGCCGATCGCAGCCACATAAATATTTAAACAGTAGTATGGAGATAATCAATACACCTGCAACCGCGCAGGTGGAAGAGGCCGGCAAAGGTGTTGATCTGTCGAGGCGGCGCTTTTTTCAGATGGCGGGTGGCATGGCGGGTGCCGGGCTGCTTTTTGCCGCTTGCAAGGGCAGCGCACCCACAGATATTTATGTAGGCAGCGGCGACACAGGCCTGCTCAATTATCTCTACATCCTGCAGCAGCTTGAGGCTGCATTTTATACCCAGGCTGTGGCAACCCCTTACTATGGCCTCACGGCCAGCGAGGAGGCTCTGCTCACCGAGCTGCGCGATACGGAAGTCGCACACCGCGAGTTCTTTAAAAAGATGCTCGGTGCCGATGCTGTGCGCAATGTCGAGGTGAATTTTTCTCCGGTAACATTTGCCGACCGCACCAGCTTTCTCTCTAATGCTATTATCATAGAAGACCTAATGGTGGCAGCGATGAATGGGGTAGTGAAGCTATTTACAGATACTAAGTACATACTGATAATAGCCAAAATGGCGCCTGTAGAGGCAAGGCACGCAGCCTATTCGCGCGACCTGCTTACCCGCAACTCGTTTGCAGACGCTACTGCTGTGAACAGCAACGGGCTCGACCTCGCATCATCGCCGCTAACAGTGATGAACTCAGCGCAAACCTACCTGCAGTCGCGGTTTGATACAAGTAAATTGCCTTCTTATTAATCAAAGACCAAATGAATTTCAAGAACATACTTAACGATATATCGGCCAGTGAAGCAGACGAAAGCCTTAGCAGCAGGCGTCATGTGCTGAGGAGCTTCGGCTCTAAGGTGGCGCTGGCAGCATTGCCTTTTGCCATTGGTTCGCTCTTCAACAAGACTTATGGGCAAACAGGCAGCAAGCTCATAGAAGCGCTGAACCTGGCGCTGGAGATCGACTACATGCAGTATAACTTTTACCACATTGCAAACAATACCGGTGACCTTATACCGCCCAGCACATTCAGCGGCAACAACGATACCGCAGGCTTCCGCACTATAGAGCAGCAGCAGCTGGCGCACATCAACTTCCTGAAGACGACCATTACCGCTTTAGGGGGTGTGCCGTTCACACCAAAGAATTACAATCCTTTGGACGTAAACCCGCCATTCGTGCCGAGCGCCTACGATTTTACGGCAAGAAAGAGCAGCACTTACGCACCCATATTTGTGAACGTATTTGCAAGCTACCCAAAGTTCCTGATGCTGGCCCAGCTGCTCGAAGATGTAGCAGTGAAGGCATATGCATGGGGCATGCAGGATGCCCTTGGCAACACCACTATACTGACGCAGATGTTCCAGCTGCAAACTACGGAGGCCCGCCATGCGGCCCATGTGCGCCTGATGCGCAGGCTGCCCGATGTGAGCGCGCCAGAAACGCCATCGCCATGGATAGTCAACAACATACCGCCTACCATACCGCTGCAGAGCTACTACCTGGGCGAAGACAATACTATACAAAACGACATCAGCCTCACCACTCTGCCGGGAACCGGTGGCAGCAATGTGACCAAGATAGGCGCCACAGCAGGCTTTGACGAGCCAATAACGCGCGCAGCAGCCTATGCGTTCATTGACCCCTTCAGGCTGTAATAGCTGCACAGAATATTTTTACTAAGGCTGCCGTGGTGCAGCCTTAGCTTATTATAGGGAGGCTGATAGTTGAGGGCGGTAGCGAGTACGTGCGATACCTTCGGCATCGGCACTCAGGACTGTTTGTATTTCTATAAACATGTGATGCCTTCGGCATCATGCATTGTTTGCTGCGGCAGCCTTAACGTTTCATAAGCCACCATTTGCTTAAGGGTTCGTCTTCTCCGTCGTCCAGCAAATGCCTGATGGTTTTACCGTCCGGGCTGATTAGGAATTCATATTCCTTGTCAAGGGATCCCCGGTCTTTAAAGGCGATAAGATAGTAGGGTGAGTGCTGTGAGGGTCGTTCTAAAACGGTGGGGTGAGGTGGAGCGTTGCTGTCATGCTTCTTTCCCGTCCGCAAGTATTCCCTGACTGGCCGAAGTGAGCTCAAATTTTGGATCAGTTTCTTTTCAGTTGCTGTAAATACCAGTGGGGGTACAGTTGTTGTTAAAAAGCTATCGTTCAGCCAGACATCAGAGTCATGAATATACTTTACTATGTTCCCGTTGCGGGTGAGCAGGACGTGCTCACTACCCCGGTAGCCACAGCAGTGCTCTTCATCGATATAGGTCCATAAAGCATACCGGCAATTGAGGCATGCTAATATATAGCCACGATAAGGAGGGTCGAGCATGTTATATTTCGCAGGGATAATTTTATTACCAAACCTGTCGGCCATGCCCATTTTGCCATTCTCTACGAAGCGTCTGAGGCCCTCAACATAATAGTCGGGCATATTGTCGAACCAGTAAGGTGAGTATAAGAATTTCCCCTGGCGGTTGAAGACTTTAACGCCGTAAGAGAAGAATAGAGAATCGTGAGGATATGGACCTGCGGTGTCCCATAAAATAATTTCGCGTGAGGTTATCTTCATGCCACACTCGTAGCCAAAAGCGTGATAGCGGGCGGGAATAACGACCACGCCAGCAGCGTTTCTCACGCCAAATACAGCGGAATCTGGAGTGCAAAAGAAGTAGAGGTCGTCCTTCTGAGCGAGCGACGTAAATGGGATCGTGGCAAAAAGGAAGATCAGTATCCGGAGCATAGATGGCTAAAGTTACATCGGATCCACGTCAAATACGATCTGTACGTTGGTGTTGCCGCGCTTGGCGAGGATCATGTTCTTGCGGTCTTTCAGGAAGCTCTTAACTGACTCCAGTGTCTTGTTGTCACGCTGGCACTTTATCCATATCTCGTGGATGTAGAGGTTGCGCACACGGGGCACTAATGCAGGGGTGGGACCTTGTATGGCTATACCGGCCACCGGCTGCAGGCTTTGGGCCATCTCTGCGGCAGCGCTTATGGCCTTAGGCTCATCCTGGTGCTTGAAGCTGATGCGGATAAGCCGGCTGAATGGCGGGTACGCGAAAAATTCGCGCTGCTTTATTTCCTGTGCATAGTAAGTTTCAAGATCGTGGTTCTTTACCCATTGCAGCACGGGGTGGGTGAGGTTGTAAGCCTGTATCAGCACGCGGCCTGCGCCATCAGCGCGGCCTGCGCGGCCACTTACCTGCTCCATCAGCTGGAAGGCACGCTCATTAACGCGGAAATCAGGATAGCTGAGCAGGCTATCGGCACTAAGGATGCCTACAAGGGCTACGGCCGAAAAGTCTAGTCCTTTCACCACCATTTGGGTGCCTACGAGTATGTCTATTTTTTGCTTTTCCAGCTGGTCCAGCAGCTCGGTCATGCTGTTCTTGCCGCGCATGCTGTCTACATCCATGCGGGCTACGCGGGCATTGGGGAATATCTGCTGCACCTCTTCCTCTATCTTTTCTGTGCCGAAGGTTTTGCTGACCAGCTTGGCGCTGCCGCACTGGGGGCATGCGTGGGTAACGGGCGCTTTGAGCCCGCAGTAATGGCAATGCAGCTTATCGCTGCTCTTGTGGTAGGTGAGCGATACGGAGCAATTGCGGCACTGCGGCACCCAGCCGCATACTGTGCATATCTGTAACGGGGCATAGCCCCGCCTGTTCTGAAAGAGGATGATCTGTTTACGGTTCTGCAAAGCCTCCAGCATGGCCTGCTGCAGCTCTGGTGTGAGCAGCTTTACGCCCAGCACCTTAACGGTCTCCAGCGACTTGGCATTGACCACTTCTATGGCGGGCATATTTACGCCCATGTACCTGCCCTTGATGGAGGTGTGCGCGTACTTGCCCTGCTGCACGTTGAACAGGGTTTCGATGGACGGCGTAGCGGATCCCAGGATCACTTTAGCATCAAACAGCGATGCCAGGTATATAGCTGCGTCGCGGGCGTGGAAGCGCGGGGCGGGGTCCTTCTGCTTGTAAGACCCGTCGTGCTCTTCATCAGCCACTATGAGGCCGAGATTGGTATAAGGAAGCCAAAGGGCAGAGCGCGGGCCTGCTATGACCTTGTAGGTGCCTTTGCGTACCTTCTCCCATATCTCTACCCGCTCATTGTTGCTAAAGTGAGAATGGTACACGCCGAGCGCATCGCCGAAGTAGGCGTGCAAGCGGGCCACTGACTGTGTGGTAAGGCCTATCTCGGGGAGCAATATCACTGCCTGCTTGCCGGCGGCAATGCACTCTTTTATTTTGAGTATGTAAAGCAGCGTCTTGCCGCTGCCGGTAACGCCATGCAGCAATGCTACGTTTTTCTGTTCCAGCCCTGCGCTGAGCTCTGCATACGCTACCTGCTGCTCCTCGGTAAGTACTATGTCTTTAGCAGGCTTTACAGATGAAAACACCAGCCTGTCCACATTGACCTCCTCGATGATGAAGATGCCCTTGTCTGCCAGTGCTTTGATGCCTGCTGCTGAGGCGCTGGCGCGCTCCATAAGATCGAGCTGCTTCACTATACCCTGCTTTACTGAGAGCTCCGTGTAGGCCATCAGCAGGTCGAGCTGCTTTGGCGCGCGCTCCAGCTTGGCGAATAGCTCCATCAGTAGCCGCTCGTCCTTATACAGTTTTGAAAGCGTCACTACCTTCTCCCGCCGGGGACGGTAAGAAGTTTCGAGTGAATCGTTGATGCGGATGACTTCCTTCTCCAGCAGCTCATTGAGCACGGCGGCAAAGTGGCGAATGCCCACTATGTTCTTCAGCTCGGTGATGGTCAGCTCTTTGCGCATCTGGAGCGCCTCCGTGGCCAGGTATGCCTCGTCGCTCCATTCGTATGCGTCGCTGCTTTCGCCCTTCCACTCCAGGCGCGTTTCGCCCATCAGCTTCAGGTGAGCCGGCAGGGCTGCCTGCATTACTTCGCCGGGAGCCGCCATATAGTAGTGGCCTATCCACCGCCAAAACATGAGCTGCTTTTCCGTCACTACCGGCTCTTCGTCTATGATGCTCTTTATGGGCTTTACCTGGTAGTCTGCGGGCTTATGATCATGCAGGCGCTCTACTATGCCGGCATACTGCTTGTTTTTACCCAGCGCTACCTCTACCCGCATGCCAGGACGCAGCAGTTCCTGCATCTCATGCGGCACACCGTAGGTAAGTATCTGGGGAATATTAAGTGGCAGGATGATGTCGGCAAACATAGATGCAAGTTAAAGCAAACTAATGCCACAAAGGTGTGCCCGCGCTAAAAAGCCTGCGGTATGCTGCATCCCGGGCAGCATATATTTACTGCTAATATTTTGGTGCCCGGAGGGCAAAAGAAAAAGCTGAAAGAAATATATCATACTTCATTCAGCTTTCCGTAATTGTTGACCTGAATTATGCCGCCCGCAGTGACAGCTCACTAAGGAGCTCACGGTTGAAGGCCTCCAGGTCGCCAGGCTGGCGGCTGGTAATGAACTGGCCGCAATGGACCACCTCTTTATCCACCCACTCTACACCTGCATTACGGAGATCGGTCTGGAGAGAGGGATACGAGGTCATCGTGTTCCCTTCTATTAGGCCGGTCTCTATAAGTGTTTGCGGGCCATGGCATATTGCTGCCACAGGCTTGCCGGCATTAATGAATCGCTTCACAAATGAGATGGCATTTTTATTTTGTCGTAATTTGTCCGGGTTCATCACTCCTCCCGGCAGTATCAGTGCATCATAGTCCTCGGGCACTGCCTCGCTAAGATCTTTATCTACCGTTACCTCATGGCCCCAGTGGTTTTTATCCCACGATTTGATCTTGCCGGTGTGGGTGGATATAATATCCACTATGGCACCGGCTCTTTCAAGGGCCTCCTTGGGGCTTGTAAGCTCACACTCTTCAAAGCCATCCTCAGAAAGGATAGCTACCCTTACGTTCACTTCCGCATCGAGCACTTCCGGCTCAGCCTCCGTGATCAGCTCAGGGCTTATAATCACTTCCGGACTGGCAAGCTCAGGTGCGCTGCTGACAGCTTCAGCTACAAGGGTATTCTTTAAATTGGATCGCTTCTTCATACAATTGTTTTAAGCTTTTTAGGTTTGAAAGGGTATGCTGATAGTCTATAGGATAACGTCCCCTTTTCATGTGCTTATCACTGTTCATTAAAATAGCGTGCCCGTAGCTGCACCTGCAGTGCAACTATATGTTAAACCGGTCGGGGAATAATCGTGTGATCAGTCTATCGGCGGGCACTGGCAAGAGTATGCAACAACTCAGTGATAGCGAAATAAATAGTTTGAAGCTCGTGGGTGGTGATGCAGTAGGGGGGGAGTATGTAAATGATGTTGCCGAGCGGCCGCATGATAATTCCCCGGTCGAGGAAAAACTTGTAGAGCATATCCCGCATATTGCTGTGGTAAGATGCGGAGTCACTGGTAAGCTCTATGGCGAGTATGGTGCCGAGGTGCCTTATGTCGTTAATGCAGGCGTGGCCGGTGGTGGTAGCAGCAAATGCTGCATGGGCATCGCTGATGCGCTGGCGGGCATGAGTGCAGTCGTCTGCCAGGAGCAGGTCTAAGCTGGCAAGCGCAGCAGCGCAGGCGAGGGGATTAGCTGTGAACGAGTGCCCGTGATAAAGCATTTTGGTTCGGTCGTCATCGCAAAAGGCATCGAAGATGGTTTGTGTGCAGGCGGTAACGCCGAGCGGCATAGTGCCGCCTGTGAGTCCTTTGGAGAGGCACACGAGATCGGGGGAGGTGGCCATGTTGCCGCAGGCGAATAACGGACCGGTGCGGCCAAAGCCGGTCATCACTTCATCTGCAATTATGAGTGTGTCATATTTGCGGCAGAGGGAAAAATAGCTTTCGAGTGTGGCTGCCGGATAAGTGTACATACCTGCCGAGCCCTGGATAAGCGGCTCTGCGATGAATGCGGCGACATCTTCTTCTTTGAGTAGCTGCTCCAACTGTGCTATGCTTGCCTCGTTGTTGCCTTCCCCGGGAAATGGGATGAATGTGACATCGAACAGGAAGTTTGTAAAGGCTTCGGTGAATACGCTGCGGCCACTGACCGCCATAGCTCCGAAGGTGTCACCGTGGTAGGCATTGGCTATGGCAACGAGCTTTTGTTTTTTAATGCCTTTGTTGCGCCAGTATTGCAGCGACATTTTTATGGCTACCTCTACTGCCGTGGAGCCATTGTCGGAATAGAATATCTTGGCCATACCGGCGGGCAGTATGCCGAGCAATCGTTCGGCGAGCGCTACGGCCGGTTCGTGGGTGAAGCCTGCGAATATGCACTGCTCGAGCGTGGATAATTGTTCGCTTACTTTTTGTGCGATGTAAGGATGTGCATGGCCATGGAGGGTGACCCACCACGATGATATGGCATCGAGGTAGCGATTGCCATCTTCGTCGATAAGGTATGCGCCTTCACCGCGAGTAATGGCTATCGCCTCCGGCCACACCTTCATAGGCGTGTAAGGGTGCCAAATAACTTTGCTGTCGCGTTGTTTTATAGTGGGCATTAAACGGCTATGGGAAGTATTTGTAAACGTCCTTCCTGTGCAGGAAACAGATAAATTCTACGAGATCATCAAAAATATATAATCCTAACCTGTAGTCGCCTAGTTTTATCCGGTAGGCATTTGTGTGGCCTTTTAGCTTCTTGATATTGCGTATATAGGATATTGATGGAGCATCCATTACAGATAAAATGGCCTGCTCAACATGACTTGCCAGCTCCTTATTTTTCAATTTCTTTATTTGTTTCTGAAACTGGTTGCTAAACGTTACGTTCATTATTTCTTTCCTTGAATATCGCGTAGCGTCTTAAGTACTTCTTCTGTTGTAGTATAGCCGCTCTTACGGCCCTTCTCAATAGCAATACCTAACGCGATATCTTCTTTTTCTTCCGCAGTAAGCTTTGCCGTTTTTAGCCCTAAACGCTTCGCGAGTTCAGTGAACAGCTTGATATCCGTTGGCGATGTCAGATTTTTTATTACCAGTTCCATATGCAGTACAAAGATAAAGATTTTTTAAGTGTCCGGAATAGTTTTACTCAGCTTTCTAAAAAATGAAGAGCATTTTTAATATTGTTTGCAGCGGCAGAAGTACTCATATAGTCGAGCTCACTAAAAAACGGTATCCGCGCAATAATTGGAATGCCGCCGTACTCTTCGATATAAGTTTCTGAAGCGCTGTTTTCCTCACCGTTCACTACCACACCCAACAAGTGAATTCCCCGTGCCTTAATCACCTCTATACTCAGCAATGTATGGCTAATGCTGCCGAGATAATTTTGCGTGACGAGAATGGTGGGCAGCTTGAAATGAGTTATAAAATCAGCCATCGTTTTATCGGCTGATATAGGGGATAGCAAGCCGCCAGCGGTCTCTACTAATAACAGCTTGTCCGTGACGGGCCAGGTGAATTGTGTATAGTCGACCGTGACGCCATCGATAGCTGCGGCGGCGTGTGGGGAGAGGGGCCGGGATAATGCCACAGCCTCATTATGCACGCGCGCTGCGCTGTTAGTTATAAGTTGCCGGACTGTGTCTGTATCGCGCTCTTCTATGCCTGCTTGTACCGGTTTCCAATAGTCGGCACCCAGTGCCTCTGCAAGCACTGCGGAAGCTATGGTTTTGCCTATGCCTGTGTGTATGCCTGCTATGGCGATCGCGTTTTTCATCAGTTTGCTGTTGTTGCTATGAGCACGTCAACCTGTTCTCTGGTGTTAAAGGTATGCAGGCACACACGCAGGCGCTCTTGCCCTGCAGGAACGGTGGGGTGAAGGATGGGGCTAACCTGCAGGCCGCTTTGCTGCAAGCGTGTGGCGAGCTGCTTTGCTTTTTCGTTGTTGCCCGCTACGTAGGCCTGGATAGGCGTGCTGCTTTGCTTCCAACAAGGAATGCCTGCTACCTGCGCTTTGAAATACGCTATGAGATCGTGCAGGGGTTGATTGGTGAACGTGTGGCTTTGAAGGTGCTGGTAAGCGCTGTGTATGGCTTGCAGCGAATGCGGCGGCAGGGCGGTGGTGTAGATGAAGGAGCGTGCATAGTTGATCAAATATTGTTGCAGCATTGCGCTGCCGACCACTGCAGCACCATGGCAGCCCAGCGCTTTGCCAAAGGTATGTATGCGCGCAAAAATTTTGTCCTCAAGGCCCAGTGCGCATACGAGGCCTTCTCCATTTATGCCGAATACGCCTGTAGCATGTGCCTCATCTATTACCAGCGCGGCGTGGTGCTGCCCGCACAGTGCGGCCATGTCTGTAAGGGGTGCTTTATCGCCATCCATGGAGTAGACTGACTCAGCCACAACAATGACGGGTTTGCCGGTGGTGGCATGCCGCTTCAGCTTTGTCTCCAGGTCGTTGAGATCGTTGTGGCGGAATTTGTATTTGTGGGTGGTGAGGCTGAGCCGGATACCGTCGATAATGCTTGCGTGGCATAGCTCGTCAGAAAGCACTATGGTATCGCGCGAAATGATGCTTGACAGCAAACCGATATTTGCATCGTAACCTGAGTTAAATAGCAGTGCGGCTTCGGCTTTATGAAATATGGCTAATGTGTGCTCCAGCGCCAACGCCTGCGGGCTGTTGCCGGAAAGCAGGCGGGAGCCGGTGCTGCCCGTGCTATGGTTGCCGACAGGTGTAAGTGATGCCAGTAAGCCGGTGGTTGATAAGCCGAGGTAGTCATTGGAGTAAAAATCAACCGGGGAACGCTGCGCGCTTAGCGCACGCAGGTTCCCCGCTTGTTCTCTTTCTGCTATCCTGCCTGCCAGGTATTTATCAACAGCGTTCATGCTCCATCTCTTTCTCTGGTTTTGGGCGCTCAGCAAAAGCAGCCTTTGGTGTGAGGCCCAGCAGGCGGAACATCTCCATATCACTATTGTACTGCGGGTTAGGAGTAGTGAGCAGCTTGTCGCCCGCAAATATGGAGTTGGCACCAGCGAGGAAGCACATGGCCTGCTCAGCTACCGACAGCTCAAGCCTGCCGGCAGAGAGGCGCACTGCTGATGCGGGCATCACAATGCGTGCGGTAGCTATCATGCGCACCAACTCATCGAATGGTACGCGGCTATTATTGGCGAGTGGTGTGCCTGCTACGGGCACCAGTACGTTGATAGGTACTGACTCAGGGTGCTGTGGTAATGTAGCCAGGGTGAGCAGCATACCTACCCGGTCGAGCTCAGTTTCGCCGAGGCCTATAATGCCGCCGCTGCATACCGAGATGCCAGCCTTGCGAACATTAGACAATGTCTGTAGCCGGTCGTCGTAAGTGCGCGTAGTAATTACTTCGCTATAGTGTTCTTCAGAAGTATCGATGTTGTGATTGTAAGCATAGAGCCCAGCATCCGCGAGCTTTTCGGCCTGGCTATCTGTGAGCATGCCGAGCGTGCAACATACTTCCATGTCTAGGCCGTTCACCGCCTTTACCATATCGAGTACACGGTCGAAGTCGCGGTTGTCGCGCACCTCGCGCCATGCGGCCCCCATGCAGAAGCGCGATGCACCACCGGCCTTAGCGTTCTGGGCTGCGGCCAGCACTTCATCGGTCTTCATAAGGGCATGTACCTGCACGCCGGTATGGTAGCGGGCGGCCTGAGGACAATAGGCACAATCTTCGCTGCACCCACCTGTTTTTATAGACAGCAAGCTGCTGATCTGCACTTCGCCAAACTTGTGATTTTTGCGGTGTACATCGGCCGCATCGAGTATCAGCGATAGCAGCGGCCTGTTATAAATTTCGTGTATCTCTTCCTTCGTCCAGTCGAAACGAATATTGCTCATGAGCCTCGGTTTTCAGGGGGCGAAACTATTTGATTTTGCGGCAATATTCAAGGATGGCGGGTTAATAAGCTGCGGCATAGATTATTAAGGCTCAATTTATTAACTCCTTGCCTATATTACTGAGTGAATTACAGGTAAATTCTTATTTTGCCAAAATTCCATTTGCTATCCGCATGAAACGTATTTATTTATTAGTGTTTTTTCTGCTGGCATCGCTGTGCTTGCATGCACAGCAGGAGCTGCCCGGACTAATGTCTAAATTAAGGTCAGCACGTAATGATGAGGCGAAAATGGAGGCTTACAAAGGCCTGATCCGGTACTATAATAAGTGGGACCAGGACTCTGCATTCTACTATGCCGAGCAAGGCCTGAAAACGGCGCAAAGGAAAAGCGGGTCGCTTGATGAGGGGATAATGCTGGCGCAGATGGGCATCATAGACCAAAGCCAGGGGAGGGCGGATATTGCCCTACAGCGATTCAACTATGCCTTGCAGATTTACAGGGAGCACAATTACGCAAGAGGGATTGGAGAAATGATTATGAATATTGGTGCTACCGAATCGGAACGCGGCAAATTTGATGTGGCAACGCGGCATTATGTTACTGCGTTGAAGATATTAGATAGTCTCAATGATAAAGAAGGGTTGATGGTAGCTTATAAAAACCTCGGAATAATTTATTTCCAGCAGGAGGATTCGCTTAATACCCTCAAATATTTCGGTCTTGCCGAAAAGATAAGCAAAGAGATACCACTCAGCGATAAGACGATATCTCTTTACAACCTGTACGCTATATTTTATGTGAATGCAGTGAAGGATACAAACAAAGCCTTGCAGATATTTTTGAACAACCTGGAGCTAAGCGATAAGAAGGGGTTTGAGGCAGTGCATGTGGAATGCCTGATCTACCTGGGTAATTTCTACATTGATAAAGGAATGCCCGACCGTGCGCTGCAATACCTGAACAAAGGGCTGGAGCTGGCCCGGCAGAAGAAGATGGTGGAGGAAGAATCGAACCTGCTGCTGATGATGGCGCTGACTGTGAAAGGAACAGACCCGGCAACTGCGCATAACTATCTAAACAGGGCTTTAGAGATAGCTAACAGTATCCACAATACGGTATTTGCGATCACCGTGTACAATGAAAAAACCATTCTTTACAAGGAACAGGGCAAGTACAAGGAAGCGTTTGAAACACTGGAGCGGAAACAGAAGGTAGCGGATAGTGTTTTCGATATTAAAAAGGTCAAGGAAATAGCCAGCATCAGCTCGGCGTATGAATTTGACAAATCGAATATGCGCATCAAACAGCTGGAAGTGCTGAGTGCTAAAAATGCGCGGGAGCGGAATATAGTGATATCTGTATCGGTAGTTATCGCCGTGATGCTGGTGCTGGTGCTGTACTATTATCGTAAGTCGGTGAAGCTGAATAAACAGCTGGTGCTGCGGGAGCAGGAGCTGAAAGATTCGAATAAAATGAAGGATAAGCTGTTCTCCATAATAGGGCACGACCTGAGGGGGCCGATAGCTATGATACCGGCGATGCTGTACCTGTATGAGGAGGAGGTGCTGACAGAGGAGGAAAAACAAAAATTGCTTGAGGGGCTAAAGAGCCATGTGCAGATATCGCTGGAGACGCTGGACAAACTGCTTTATTGGGGGCAGTCGCTGATACGGGGCATATCAATACAGCCGCAGAAATTCAGGGCGAAGAAATACATAAAGCGCAACACCGAACTGAAAAAGCCGGACGCTGCGGAGAAGAGCATCTCCATTACCGAACATATACCAGACGACCTGGAGGTGTATGGAGATCCCGCGCATTTTGACTTTATCATGCGCAACCTGATATCAAATGCAGTGAAGTATACCCATAAAGGCGGCAAAGTGTCGATAGCGGTGGATATGAAAGCCCGGCCCGGGAATATAGTGTTCCTAGTGACAGATGACGGCATAGGGATCGATAAAAGCAAGATCGATAGTGTGTTTCAGCCATCGCACAGCACGCTGGGCACTGCAAATGAGCAGGGAACGGGGATAGGCCTGATGATCTGTAAGGACTTTGCAAAGCAGAACGGGGGAGCTATATGGGTGGAGAGCGAACAGGGCAAAGGGTCTACTTTTTACCTGGCCGTAAAAACCGCGGCATAATGTTTGCTAGTAGTTAGTTAAATAATTCTGTATTTTCGGAAGATCAAATTTGTATTTATGAAGAAAGTTGTATGTGTATTAGGCGTTTTTGCTGTTGTTCTTGGCTTTGCTGCCTGCAAGAAAAAGGATGGGGCGCCGGCAAATGCCGCATCGGTAATGTTTGTGAACGGCGCAGCCGGTACCAGCAGGATAGATGTGAAGCACGATAATAAGAACGTGGATGGAGCGCAGGGTATTACTTTCCTTAAGTCGTCAGGATATAAGTACATAACTGCGGGCTCAGCTGTAGACCTGGATATGTACTTAAGCGACCTGGGCACACCGCTGGTGAGCCAGACGCCAACGCTGGATGCGGGCAAGAGCTATACTGTATATGCGGGCGGCCTGATCACAAGTCCATCGTTCGTTCTTTCGCTGGATGACCTGGCAGCGCCGGCAACAAGCAAGGCTAAAGTGCGCCTGGTGAATCTTAGTCCGGACTCCATGAGCGTATCCGTATCGGCAGGGACAACGACCTTTGCTTCGGGGGTGGGCAGGTATTCTGTATCGGGCTTTGAGCAGCTTGCTGCGGGCCAGTATGACATTAAATCAGTAGACCCGGCAAACATCTCTACGGCGGTGATACTGAGCGGCCAGACGCTGAGTGCGGGTAAGATATATACACTGATACTTACGGGTACGCAGGCGGGCACGGGGCAGTCGTCGCTGAAGCTTTCGGTGATCAATAATAATTAGCAGAAATAGAATAAGGATCTGGCCGGGATGCAGGGTATGCATCCCGGCTTTTTTATGTGGCGTGAGAAACCCTAGCCCTAAAGGGAAGTGTTATCTGGGGCCCTCGTTATGGGGGAAACATGGCTTAGTTGTTGGGTCCTTCGCGAGAAACCCTAGCCCTGAAGGGAAGTGTTATCTGGGCCCTCGTTACGGAAGCCCTTACCTAAAGGAAGTGTTGCGTGGGCTCTTGTTGCGAGAAACCCTAACCCTATCCTTCGGCAAAAAGCTCTGGATGAGGGAAGTGTTGTGTGGCCTCTTGTTATGGGGGGGGACATGGCTTAGTTGTTGGGTCCTTCGCGAGAAACCCTAGCCCTGAAGGGAAGTGTTGAGTGTCCCCTTATTGCGGCACAAGCCCGGGTCGTGAAGGTAGGTGTTATGTGTGCCTGTGCGAGTAAACCCTAGCCCTGAAGGGAAGTGTTGAGTGGCACTTACTATGAAGAAACACTAATTCTATCCTGCGGTGAAAAGGCAGGACGAAGGAAGTGAGGAGGTGCTATAACGTGCGGATACGGTTGATGATGCCGGTTGTGGAGTAGCCATCGACGAAGGGGATGATCTCTACTGTGCCGCCGTAGCTTTGTACGAATGGTGCGCCTACGATGGTGTTTATGGTGTAGTCGCCGCCTTTTACCAGCACATCGGGGCGTAGCTGGGCTATGAGCTCGCCGGGGGTATCTTCATCGAAGAGGCAAACGGCGTCGGTACACAGGAGTGATGCAATTTGAAATGCGCGGTCGTTCTCGTTGGTAATGGGGCGCTCAGGGCCTTTTAGCCGTTGCACAGACTGATCGGTATTGATGCCTACAATTAGTATGTTGCCATAGGCGGCAGCACGCGCAAGCAGATCGAGGTGGCCATGGTGGAGAATGTCGAAGCAGCCATTGGTAAATACTATTTTTTTGCCTCTAAGCCGCCAGCCATTGCACTCCTTTACCAGGGCCTCGCGGCTGAAAATCTTATCTCGTATCCACTGCAGCTTTTGCATCTCGTCTTTTGTTGTAGGGGTGAATTAAAACTAATGCTACCACGCCGAGGATAATAATAAGGGCGGTCTGCACAGACCATGCAATCCAGCCGAATGCCTGTGCCGGTATATCAGGGATGTTGTACACGGCAAGGATCTGCGCCACCATAAGCGTATACATGCCGATACCGCCGGGGGTAATGATCATTCCAATGCTGCCGTATACCAGCACTACGAGGGCTGCAAGAGGTGTGAGGTGAGTAGTGTCGGGCAGGCTCTTCATGCCGATATATAGCTGGGCGAGGTACATGAGCCACAGCAGTACTGTATAGCCCATAAACTGCCACCTCTTCTTCATGTGGATGATAGACATGACCCCATGGGTCATTTCCTTAATAAACCTGCCAAACTTTGTTTCGCGGTTGCGGCGATAGAACATTACCAGCGCTGTGATAAGAACGATGAGCCCCCCCAGAACGAGGAGGAGCACAGTTTTATTCTTTTCGAGTTTCTCGGAGAGGTTGCCCATCTGGCTGGCAACGTATTCGTTGATGGTGTGCGCCTGCATGACGAAAGCCGCAACGGCAATAACGATAAGGCACACAATATCAAAAGCGCGCTCTGCCACAATGGTGCCTATCATCTTGTGCGCGGGCATTTTTTCGTATTTGGCCAATACGGTGCATTTGGCTACTTCTCCTGCGCGGGGCAGTGCCAGGTTGGCAATATACCCAATGAGCACAGAAAATGTGGTATTGACGACTGTGGGCTTCATATCTACTGTTTCGAGCAGATAGCGCCAACGCAGTGCCCGGAACAAGTGAGATAAAAAACCTGTAATGGCGATGGGGATAAGATACCAGGCGTTGATGCTGGCAATGGCATCTATCAGCTCGGTGGTTTGTTTGTCGGTAAGACCATGGAGCATGTGATACACGATCCATATGCCAAGGCCGAGGAAGATCACATATTGCAGTATGGTAACCAGGACCTTCTTCATAGCTTATAAAGATACGGTTTACAGTGTATTATACTCCCGTGGGAATATTATTGCAGGCTTGTATTTCTTTGCTTCTTCAAAATCCATGGTAGCGTAAGCGATGATGATAATGGTATCGCCCACCGACATCTTGCGAGAGGCCGGGCCGTTCATGCAGATCATCCCCGAGCCGCGTGTACCCTTGATCACGTATGTTTCCAGCCGCTCACCATTGTCTATATTAACTACCTGCACCTTTTCATTTTCAATAATATTGGCAGCCTCCATAAGGTCCTCGTCAATGGTGATACTGCCGATATAGTGCAGGTTTGCCTCTATGATCTTCACCCTGTGGATCTTAGACTTTAATACTTCTATCTGCATAGCGGCGCAAAGGTACGTTTTTGGTTGGTAAATAGGATTTGACCAGCTAATCGAAAACGTTAATGTGCTTTTGGAATGCTGTTTTTCCTACATTTGGCATCTAAAAAACACCCACTATGGCACTAAACGTTTATTTATTTTTTAATGGCAATTGCGAAGAAGCGCTGGAATTTTACAAAGGCGCTGTTGACGGCACCACAATAGAGCAGATGCAGCGCTATGGCGACACGCCAATGCCCAGCGCAGAAGAACAGAAGAACAAGATAATGCATGCGGTAATGCACATCAGCGGCACAAAGGTGATGGCATCTGACGCTGATGGCAAGCGCAACGCGAACATTGGTGACAACTTCTCGCTCGCGCTGGATTTTGAGCATGATGGGGATATGCAGCGCGCCTTCGACTACCTGTCGGGCAATGGCGGGCAGGCGACTATGCCGCTGCAGGATACATTCTGGGGTGCAAAATTTGGCATGTGTACAGATAAGTTTGGGGTTAACTGGATGTTTAACCACGAAAAAAAGAGTTAGCAGTTTGCAGCCGCAATTTACAGTCGGCAGTTAAAGAGATATTATATGCAATTTTCAACAGATAAGGCTCCTAAGCCTGTAGGTTTGTATCCCCACGCCCGGCGCGTGGGGAACCTTTTGTTCCTATCGGGTGTTGGTCCGCGCAAGGCGGGCAGTGACGAGATACCGGGGCTAAAGACGGATAAGCATGGCAACTACATTGAGTTTGACTTTGCGGAGCAGTGCAGGAGCGTGTTTGACAACGTACGAGTAATACTGGAAGAGAGTGGCAGCAGCTGGGATAAGCTGGTAGATGTGACCGTATTCCTGGTGGATATGAAGCGCGACTTCCAGACCTACAATAAGGTGTATGCCGAATACTTTAAAGACAACCAGCCGTGCCGCACCACAGTGGGCATCGACTCACTACCGACTGCTATAGCTATAGAGCTGAAGTGTGTGGCGACTATTGACGGGTAGATATTCCCGATGCTTTATTTATTTCCCTGCAAGTTTCCAAGTAGTCATCAACGGCTTCGGCGAATGCCTGATTTAACCCTGGTATAGAGCTTGCCTCGAACAGGATGAGGTCGCTTACATCGGCGATCTTACCGTGATATACCTTGTCTTTACTGCTAAAATGCACCTCAGCGTAGTAGCCTTTATAGTTTAAGCGATCAATCATGATTTTTCTTTGTTTTAGGATGGGCGGACTATTAAGCAGTCCGGGAATCTAAAATACAAATATTTTTTCGTCAAGTTACCTCCCGTCATTCTCTTACTTATCTTTAATCCATGAGCGCAGTACTTTTTGAAAAATCAGATGGGGTAGGGTATATAACCTTAAACCGCCCGGACGTGTATAATGCCTATAATAGGGATATGGCGCTGGCCATGCAGGAGTACCTGGATGATTGCGGCAGGGATGAAGAGGTGCGGTGTGTGTACATAACAGGCGCAGGTAAGGGCTTTTGTTCGGGGCAAGACCTGGCAGAGGCGGCAAACCCCAATGCTCTAGATTTTGAGCGGATGGTTCGTGAGCATTATAATGCGACCATCCTCCGCATAACCGATATGGAGAAGCCGGTGATAGCTGCCGTGAATGGCGTGGCGGCTGGAGCTGGTGCTAATATAGCGCTGGCATGCGACATAGTGCTGGGGGCGGAGAGTGCCTCTTTTATACAGGCTTTTAGCAAAATAGGGCTGATACCCGACAGCGGAGGCACCTACTTCCTGCCAAGGCTGGTGGGCATGCAGCGCGCCACCGCGCTAATGATGACGGGCGAGAAAGTAAGTGCGCGTGACGCCGTGGCCATGGGTATGATATACAAGTGCTTCCCGGATGCTGAATTTGAGGCGGAGAGCAAAAAGATGGCTGCTATGTTCGCGCAGATGCCTACGCGCGGCCTGGGGCTTACCAAGCGCCTGCTGAGCCGCACCTTCAATAATTCCCTTACCCTGCAGCTGGACCTGGAGAAGGAAACGCAGGTGCAGGCAGGCAGCACCGAGGACTTCAAAGAAGGTGTAACGGCCTTCCTGGAAAAGAGAAAGCCTGTGTTCAAGGGGAAGTAGCGGTACATTCCACATAGGCAGATAAAATATATTGCTATATTTTTTCGGGGCTACGCTTTAATGCTAATTTTGCTATCCCCATATGCTTGTTTTCCGCAGATCTTTATTGGTTGTTTTGCTGTTTTTGGGCAATAGTGTGCTTGCAAAAGTGCAGCCTGAGCGCTATGGCATTTTTGCGCTCTCAGACAGTGCCGCGCTGACAAAGGGTGCACAGCGAATGACGGACAGCCTTATTGCCACACACCCCATGGTGTCGAGCATGTATGTGATCAGCGATATAGCGCTGCCGCATCCTTCGGAATCGAAGACGGCCGATTTTTACCTGCTGCTTTTCCTGTGCATGATACTGGGCCTGATCAGGTTCATGGATACGAAGTACTTCATTAACCTGTGGAAAGCCTTCTGGAACCCTACGCTCAGCAACCGCCAGCTCAAAGACCAGCTACAGGGTGCAGGCCTGCCCAACCTGATGATGAACATTTTCTTTGCCTTTGCCGAGGGCGCCTACCTGTATTACGTGGTGCGGTTCTTCACCCCGCACCATTCCGGCGTGATACCGCCATCGCTGCTTATCATTATGCTTATAGCGGGTACGGGCATCATATACGTGGTGAAGTATGCGGCGGTCCGCTTCAGCGGGTGGGCATTCAGGGTGGAGGGTATTACTGAGCATTACCTGTTCAATGTTTTCCTGATAAATAAGGTGCTTGCCATAGCGCTGATACCCTTCATCATTATTCTTGCCTTTGCAGACCATCAATGGGCGCAGCAGGTAGTGATACTTTCATTCATTACCACAGGTATATTGTTATTAAACAGATACATAAGGTCATGGCAGGTGTTCGGTTCGTTCTTCCAATATAGCAAATTCCATTTTTTTATGTACCTTTGCGCCTCGGAACTGTTGCCACTAGCGGTTTTAATGAAGTTATTAGTTAAAGGACTTATGTTTTATTAACTGATAATTAATTTATAAAGTACCGTTTTCCCGCTAATATCTCCGATAATCCTTGTATATGGCCAAAGCTGTTCGTTCAAATAAGAAAGGTGCTGAGAAAAAGGAAGTGAAGGTCAGCAGTATATTGATAACCCAACCACGGCCGGAGACTGAAAAGTCGCCTTATTTTGATCTTGCGAAGAAGTACGGCATCCAGCTTGATTTTCATGCGTTCATACGTGTGGAAGGCTTGTCTGGCAAGGATTTCAGGAAACAAAGAGTTGATATAGCCGAGTATACCGCCATCGTTTTTACAAGCCGCTATGCGGTGGATCACTTTTTCCGTATCTGCGAGGAGCTGAAAGTAAAAGTATCGCAGGATATGAAGTACTTCTGCATCACCGAGGCTGTTGCCCTGTACCTGCAAAAATTCATCCTGTACCGCAAGCGTAAAGTGTTTTTCTCTGCCGATGGCAGCACAGCGGGCTTGCTGGAAGTGGTGGGTAAGCATAAGAATGAAAAATACATAGTGCCTGCATCAGACACCGGAAAGGGAGATATAGGGCAATACATGCTGAAGCACAACATAAAGTATGCAGACGTGGTGCTTTACAAAATGGCCTCGAACGACATAGCGCCTGTGATGCAATCTGCATATGATATGATCGTATTCTTCAGCCCATTCAGCGTGCAGACCCTGTTTGACCACAATCCTGAGTATAAGCAGAACGGCACGGTAATAGGCGCATTTGGCCCTACGACCTCGAAGGCTGTGGAAGACAGCGGGCTGAGGCTTGATGTGAAGGCGCCGGCCCCTAACGCACCATCCATGGTATCTGCCTTGGAGCTGTTTCTTGCAGAAGTGAAAAAGTAACATTTCATCCCTAAGATATTTGAAGCGGACTGCAACCATGTTGCAGTTCGCTTTTTTTTAGCACATACTTAAAACTTACGGTGAGTACCTTTGCAGCATGCCGAACAGACTTATCAATGAACACAGCCCTTACCTGCTGCAGCATGCCCATAACCCCGTAGACTGGTACCCCTGGGGAGACGAGGCTTTTGAACGCGCCAAAGCGGAGCATAAGCCGGTAATAGTGAGCATAGGGTATGCAGCATGCCACTGGTGCCATGTAATGGAGCGTGAAAGCTTTGAACATGCAGGCGTTGCTGAGTTTATGAATACCCACTTTGTGTGCATAAAAGTGGACAGGGAAGAGCATCCCGATGTGGACCATATGTACATGGATGCAGTGCAGGCTATTGGGGGCAGCGGGGGGTGGCCGCTAAACGTATTTACTACGCCTGAGCGTGCGCCTTTTTACGGCGGCACCTATTATCCGCCACAGCAGGCATTCAACCGCCCATCGTGGATGCAGCTGCTACACCGGATGGTGGAAATATGGCACCAGCAACAAGATGAGGTGACCCTGCAGGCAACCCAGATGCTGCAGCACCTGCAGCAGGCATCGCAGCGATTTGCAGGCGCTGTAAACGCCGCAAATGAAGACACGTGCCGTGCTATAGCGGCGGGGTTACTAAAGCAGGCAGATACGGAAAAGGGAGGCTTTGGCAATGCGCCGAAATTCCCCGGCACTATGGCGATAAGCTACCTGCTGGAGCACAGCCACTTTACGGGAGATAAAGACGCTTTGAAACATGCCCTGCATAGCCTTGATGCGATGATAGAAGGCGGGATTTATGACCAGCTTGGCGGAGGTTTTGCGCGCTATGCAACGGACAGGAACTGGCTGGCACCGCACTTCGAGAAAATGCTTTACGACAATGCGCTGCTGATACTATCGCTATGTGACGCCTATGCTATTACGAAAGAGGAGCGATACCGCAGGATCATTGACGAGACGATAGCTTTTGCAGAACGGGAGCTGAAGGACAGCACAGGAGGATACTACTGCGCTATAGACGCCGACAGCGAAGGCGTAGAGGGTAAATTTTATACGTGGACGTGGGAAGAATGGGCGGAAGTGATAGGCGCGGATGATGCGGTGGCTGCAACACACTTTGGTGTGATGCCTGAAGGGAACTGGGAGGAAACGAATATACTACATGTAGCGGCCCCTATAGCGCAAGTAGCGGCTGCGCATGGGTTGCCGGTGGGCGAGGTGCAGCAGCGCATTGATGAGGTCAAAGAGCAGCTGCTGAACGTACGGAAGCAACGCATAAGGCCTATTACTGACGATAAGAGCCTGCTATCGTGGAATGCGCTGATGAATACCGCATTGTGCAAGGCAGGCACAACGCTGGATAACCACGGATACCTGCTGCGCGCCGCAAGCCATATGGAATGGATGCTCAAGGAATTCAATATCGGCGGCGGATTGCAGCATGTATGGAAAAAGGGTGTGGCTAAAATACCTGCAAAGCTGGATGACTATGCTTACCTGGTGCAGGCCATGCTGCAGCTGGCATCGGCCAACGGTGATACAAGCCTTATTTTGAGGGCTAAAGTGCTGACGGACGTGGTAGTGGAACAATTTTCGGTGCCGGAGAGCCCTTTTTTCTACTACAGTGCGGCCTTGCAAACCGATATACCTGTGCGGAAAATAGACTTGTATGACGGTGCTACCCCCTCGGGCAATGCAGTAATGGCACATAACCTCTGGATACTGGGCATGTGCATGGAGCGGAGCGAATGGGTGATGCAGGCAAAGAAAATGGTGGAAAATATGAGCGATACCGCAGCGCGCTACGGCTATTCGTTCAGCTACTGGGCGCTGGTGCTGCAACGCAGCATACAGGGCATGAAAACGGTGGTGTGCACCGGCAGTGGAGCACTGGCAGCAGCGGCCGAGATGCGGTCAAAGTACCTGCCACAGGGCTATTTGCTCGCTTCTGAAAAAGAAATATCTGATTTGCCCATCCTGGAAAAAAAATATTTAGGGGGTGGTTTAGCTATATTTGTTTGCACGGAGCAGGCATGCTTAGCGCCCGTAAACAGTGTGCATGGGGCATTTTCCCTTATTGCAGAACGAGCGCAGCAGCCCTGATATTCAGTTGATTTAACCGCTCAATGCGCCAATAAATTTTTCCGAATAGTTGTATTTTTCAAAAAAACTTTGAATATTGTGCATCGGTTTTGCGCCATGCGCAGAAAGAGCATCAAATATTCAGTTGCAAAATTGCAAAAACAATAGACAGTAGTATGAAAAAAACTTCCCTGAAGGTCTCAGCTTTAGCATTGCTCGCACTTGCTGCAAGCTGTGGGAAATCGGGCTCAAATGGCCAGTTAGTAGGCGATCAGACAAGGATGAATTACCGGGCACCTTTCCCTATAGGAATGGTTTACGTACCGTCCGGTTCATTTAAAATGGGGGCAAGTGACGAGGATATCCGTGGCAGAAATGATGCAACTATTCACACTGTTCAGCTTGCAGGGTTTTACATGGATGCTACAGAGATCTCGAACCAGGAATACCGCCAGTTCACTAACTGGGTACGTGATTCGATAGCAAATACGATCCTCGGCAATTTCAAAGACAACCCGGATGGTACCCAGCGCCTCGATAACAAAATGGTGAAGTGGAGAGACCCTGAAGTGCAGGATCAGCTCGCTTCGATGTATGTGCCTGCCGAGCAATCGGGATGGGGCAAGAAGGAGTTCGACGCCGGTAAGCTGGAATACACGTATTCCACGTTCGACTATGCGGGCTCTATTCAGCATCCTACAGAGTCAAGAGAGAAATTTGTAGTGAGGCGCTCTGTAAGGATATACCCGGACACCACGGTGTGGATGCGCCAGTTCAACTATGCATTTAACGAGCCTATAGCTCAGCAATATTTCTGGTTCCAGGGTTTTAACCGCTACCCGGTAGTGGGTGTAAACTGGAACATGTGTAACGCATTCTGCGATTGGCGCACCCAGTCATGGAAGTCGGCACGTGAGCAGCAAAGGCTATACACTGAAAGCCGTTTCCGCCTGCCGAGTGAGCAGGAGTGGGAGTGGGCAGCACGCGGTGGCCGCAATGAAGCACCGTTCCCATGGGGCGGCCCTTACATCATCAACAAGAAAGGCTGTTACCTTGCTAACTTTAAACCACAGCGCGGCAACTATGCAGCAGACGGTGGCTTGTACACGGTGCCTGTTGATAAATATGCAGCAAACGACTACGGCCTGAAGAATATGTCGGGCAACGTATCTGAGTGGACGGCCTCCGCTTACTTTGGCGGCGCTTACAACCAGATGTCGGACATTAACCCAGCAATAGGCTATACACCCGGCGAAGCTGATGCACAGTATATGAGGCGCAAGGTAGTGCGCGGCGGCAGCTGGCGCGATGTAGCTTACTTTTTGCAGGTGGGCACCCGCGACTACGAATATATGGACACGGCTAAGGCATACATAGGTTTCCGTACCGTTTACCAGGAGATCGTGCCGGCGCTGAGCAACCGCCGCCCTGTAAGATAAGATCGATTTAATAACAACCTTTTTATTATAATAAATAAGAAAAACCAGTAAAAAATGAACGCGATAGCACTGTTTTTTGAAACCAACCAAGGTAAATACCTGAAGAATCTGATCATCGGTCTTGGCGCATCGATCGTACTATTGGGCGCGCTGTTTAAAATACAGCACTGGCCCGGCGCAAGTGTGATGCTTACATCAGGCATGTGTACAGAAGCATTCATCTTTGCGATGCTTGGCCTGCTCCCACCTCACGCCGATTATTATTGGGAGCGTTTTTACCCGGACATCACTGAGAACCCACACGTAGAGGCTTACCGCAAAGGCATAAAGCTGGATTCGCACAGCGCTTCGGCACACAAGCCTGGCGACTCTCCGCTGAAATCACTTGATAAGATGATGGAGGAAGCACAGATCAACCCAACTAACCTTAAAAAGCTCAATGAGAACTTCCAAAAGTTTGGCGCTACTGTGGACCAGGTGAAAGATATAACAGGCGTAACAGCTGCAACAGGCACGTACTCTAAGAGCGCGCTGGAAGCTGCTGATGCACTGGGCAAAATGAAAGAGACATTCCAGGGTGCTACAAAGACCATGGGTGCGTTCAACGCTGCTGCTGAGGATACTACTAAGTTTCACAGCCAGGTGGTGGTGCTTTCTAAAAACCTTGGTACACTTAACCAGATATATGAAGTGGAACTGCAGGACGCAAACAATCACCTGAAAGCTATGAACAAGTTCTACAGCAACCTGGTGAATGCATCTGACTCCATGGCATCGAGCGCTAAAGACGCTGCAAGCACTAAAGACCAGATAGCACTGCTTGCCAAGAACCTTACTACGCTTAACCAGGTATATGGCAACATGCTGACTGCAATGCAGGGCCGCTAATATCAATACCGGAAACACACACTAATAATTATTACTAATAGTAAAAGCTAAATAATGTCTATACCTAAGGAGCCGCGGCAGATTATGATCAACCTGATGTACCTCGTGTTGACGGCACTGCTGGCGCTTAACGTATCTAACGAGATCCTTCACGCCTTTAAGACGTTAAGTCTTAGTATCGACAGCTCAAACAAGTCGATAGAGCAGAGCACTAATCTTGTGTATGAGCAGATAAAAGAGAATGAGAAGGCTGCCGGCCAGGCTGAAAAAGTAAAACCATTCAGGGAGAAGGCGGATGAGGTGGTGAAGCAATCTGATGAGATGGTGAAGTACCTCAATGACTGGAAAAAGAAGATAGTGATGGAAGCGGGCGGCTACGATGAGCATGACCCTACAATGCCTGAGAAGCAGGATAACATAGATGCAACAACACTGCTGCTTGTAGAAAAGAAAGGCGGTGATGAGATGAAGGCGAGGATTGAAAAGCTTCGTGCATTTATGCTTCAAATCATTGGCGCTAAAGAGGGTGACCCGGTATCTAAGAATATGCCGCTGAAAATTACACCTGCTGAGAAAAACGACCATAATCCACAGGGTGACTGGAGCGTGGAGAATTTTGAGCACATGCCTGCAGTTGCAGCGCTGGCCCTATTCTCCAAGTTCCAGAACGATGTACGCAGCACGCAGTCGCAGGTGATCAAGCAGTTGTTTGAAGAGGCGCACATGAAGGATATCAAGTTTGATACTATCACGGCTGTTGCGGTACCTAAAACTACCTATGCCCTTGATGGCGATAAGATCGAAGCATCCATTCTGCTTGCGGCGTTCAACAAGGCTAACAAGCCAGTTGTAAGCGGCGGTGGTGGCGGTGGTTCTTTCAAGCCTGCGGTTAACGGTATTGTGCAGTGGGAAACCATAGCGCATGGTACTGGTCTGCAAACTGTGCAGGGCAAAATTACACTGGAAACTGCTGAGCAAGGTAAAATTGAAAGGCCATGGAAGTTTGAGTACATGGTAGGTACAACCGGTGCTTCTATGCAGCTTGACAAGATGAACGTATTTTACATTGGTGTTGAAAATCCGGTTACAGTTACGGCTGCAGGGTATTCGGTTCAGGATGTATCTTTGGAAGTTCCTGATGCGACTGTAAAGGGTGAATTAGGGAAGTATGCGATCACAGTTACTAAACCTGGTAAGATACAGGTTAAGATCAACGCAAAAACGAAAGAAGGTCCGATCAAGCAAGTAGGTACTATGGACGTTAGGGTGAAACGCATACCTGATCCGATAGCAAAACTGAGCGGTAAAATAGGCGGGCTAATGCCAGCTGGTGAGTTCCGCATTCAAATTGCCCCGGCTGCCGTACTTGAGAATTTCGATTTTGAGGCAAGGTACAAGGTAGTAGCATTCTCCTTTAGCATGCTTCCTAAAGGTAAAGATTACCAAGGGCCTTTTCCAGTGGAAAACAAAACAGTGGGTTGTCGTTTTTCGGATAATCCAAACATCACTAGGCTAATGAGTACTGCGAGGGCGGGTGACAGGATATTTATTGAGTCTATTAAAGCGATAGGCCCAGATAACACTGTCCGCAACTTGCCTCCTTTGTTGTTTACTTTAAACTAATAACGTTAGAAAAAAATTAGAGGAGATGAACATCCTAAGATCATATAAAATCAGCGCTGCTGCGTTACTAATGTGTACAGCCACAGTTTCGTTTGCACAAACGGGCTCAGCAGACCCGACTGTCCCAAATCCGGGGGGAGGTGTAAGCAGAGATTGGCAACCATCACTAACTAACGATGGTGCGTTTGAGCGTATTAAGCAGAAGGACCGAGTTGCATTGCCAATTCCATGGCAACCAATTCGCGAAACGGACATTCTTTGGAAGAAGCGTGTTTGGCGAGAGATCGATACCCGTGAAAAGCAAAATGTAGGCTTTCGCTATGCAGGTGACGAGCATACTGGTGGTGGTATGTTCATAGAAATTCTCATCGATGGGATAAAGACTGGTAAGATCACTGCGTATAGCGCAATGGATGACCGATTTACCACTATTATGTCGAAAGCTGAGCTCATGGAGAAGATAGCGGCGAGAGCTGATACTATCATGGTGCTCAATCCGATAACAGAAATAGAGGAGCCGAGGATAAAGCTTACAGACTTCAGACCTGAGACTATTACCAAATACAGGATCAAGGAAGACTGGATTTTTGACCGTAACATAGGCCAGATGGTGGTGCGCATCGTAGGTATTGCGCCCGTGCAAGATATCTATGGCGATGATGGTAGTTATCGCGGAGCCCAGGCTATGTTCTGGTTGTATTATCCGGATATCCGCAACCAGCTTGCGCGCTATGAAGTGTTTAACCCGCAGAATGACCTGGCGCGTGCTACATGGGATGAGTTTTTTGAGGGCCGCAGGTTCTCCAGCCGCATCTATAAAGTAAGCAATCCGTTTGGCAACATCGTGGGTGGCTATGGTGAGGAGTTCAAAGAGCACCTGAGCCCAATGGAGTCGCTGTACGAGAGCAAGAAAGTTTCAGAAGAGATATTCAACAAAGAAGTGGATATGTGGGTGTATTAATAGCCCGATACATAATTTTGAGCCCCGGAAATTCCGGGGCTTTTTTTATGGGCTATCCTTATTATCTTGCAGCCGTATGAGCGTGGACAAACCCAGCCTGGAAGTGTGCCTCTCCCCTGCATTGCTGCATTTGTATAATACCGAAGGCGCGGTAGTGGTGATCATCGACGTATTCAGGGCTACTTCTACTATTACTGCTGCGCTGCACAATGGCGCAAAATGTGTTATACCCGTGGCGTCGGTGGCGGAGTGTATAGCGCGGGGCAATGATATTGCGGGCAGCATTACGGCGGGCGAGCGCGATGGTAAGGTGGCTGAGGGCCTGCAGCACGGGAATTCGCCACTTGAATATCCTGCGGAGTTTATTGCCGGTAAAACACTGGTACTGACAACTACGAATGGTACACGGCTGCTGCATATGGTAAAAGGCGCATCAGAGATCGTTATCGGTTCGTTCCTCAACCTATCAGCTGTATGTGAGCACTTGCTGGCTATGAACCGGAATGTGCTGCTGGGCTGCGCCTCGTGGAAGGATAAGTATAACCTGGAAGACACACTGTTTGCCGGCGCGGTAGTGGACCGCATACATCACGCATTTGAAGTGAACTGCGACAGCGCCAGGGGTGCCAGGCATATGTATAAGGGGGCACAGGGTGGGAAGTTTATCGATTTCCTGAGAGACAGCTCGCATTACAAGCGGCTGTCAGCTTTCGGGCTGGAACATGATATGGAATACTGCGCTACGCCTGACCTGCACCCAGTGGTGCCGTACCTGAAGGGGCGGGAGATAGTGGTGCATTGATGCTTTGACTGCCAGAAATTGCTACGGCAACGTGGCGAGGTAGTGCGGCAGGGATATAGATTATCATTGCAAACAAATGACCTTACAGGATATCTTTACTTCACCATAGCTTATTATTTTATCATTACCTTTGTTTGCATTTTTAAATTGCTTTTGGCTACAGTTATGTCAAAAGCAATTTTTAATTGTAAAGGCATCTCTTGTTTTATCGGACTGCGTTCACATAACTTTAACACGAATGAGATGTGTGGAAAAGGAATAAAATAGGGTGTGTATTTTACCTATCAATTAATATATTTTTCTGCGAGGTTAGTGCGCGGTTTAGTGCGTGCAAATCTATCGGGCAACATTACGTACTTTCGAATATATAATTTTAGAGCAGGGTTAATAAACATTTAGGCACAGTTGCCTATTACATTAATTATTACAAAAAACGATGAAGAAAATTTATCTTTTAGTTATCGCTTGTATTGCCTGTATGTCGGGCGCATTTGCGCAGGTAAGCCTTACCGCAACCGGTGGCACTACCGCAGCCAGCTACACCACTCTTGGGTTGGCGTTTGCCGCTATCAATGCGGGTACGCATACTGGGGTTATTACGCTAAGCATCTCTGCCAGTACTACGGAGGCTGGGCCATGTGTGCTCAATAGCAGCAGTGCAGGCTCAGCCAGCTACACGGCTATATCCATCAGGCCTACGGCAGATGCAGTAACGGTATCGGGCCCCACAACCACGGGCCGGGGGCTTATAGAGCTGAATGGCGCGGATAACGTAACGATAGATGGGGACAATGCAGGCTCGGCCGGCACTAACCGTAACCTTACGTTTACGAATACGGCGGCGAATACTATTACGTTTACCTCTGTTATCAGGTTGGTTACCGGCACAGGTGCAACATCTGCAGATGGAAACACTATAAAGAACTGTAACATTAACGGTAGTGCAACCGGCCGGAACGTTTCGGGCACAACTACAGGTGCGGTGCAGAATACTATGGGAATCTACGGCGGAGGCGGTGCTGCGGGTGCAACCACAGATCCGGCTGCGTTGGCTGCGGTTAATACCAGTGGTGCCAGCAGTACGCTTAATAACTTAGTTATAGACAACAATGCTATTAATAACTGCGCCCGCGGCATATCTATCAACGGTGCGTCAGCAGCAGCTATCAATACGCTTACGATCTCTGGTAATGTAATAGGCTCGTCCACTGCGCTTACAGGAAATCCTCCGTTCACTACTCCTACTTCAACTGTATACACAGTTGGCATTACCGTGCAGGGAATAACAACACTGAATATAACAGGAAATACTGTACAGGACATCGTTTCTTACAGCTCACAGCCTATCCGTGGTATTGAAATAGTAGGTACAACGACGACGGCTACAATTCAATTGAATATAATTGACGGCGTAGTGGCTAACGGTACGGGCGCCACAGGAACAGTGAACGGAATATTCTTTACAGGTGTTACGGGTGCATGCAACATAATAAGCAATACGATCAATAACATTCAGACTCTTACAGGCAGTGCAGGTGTTCCTGCAGGGATAAGTATAAATAACACAGCTACAATTCGCGGTAACAAAATATCTAAGGTTCACAATCGCAATACGGGAACATGGAGCTCATTTGGAATGAATCTCTTGGGCGGTAACAACTGCGTTATTACTAACAATTTTGTTTCCGATGTCAACTATGACATCAGCGGTGGAGCGGCTTTCAACAGTACCCTAGGTGCTGCCGGCATAAGGTTAGGTACAGGTACAGGCCACCAGGTTTACCATAACACAGTGTATATGTTCGGCACCTTCCTTGGTGCGACTGCTGGAACTGGTGTTGGCTCCGGCTGTATACAGATCGGTGGCACTGGCGTTACCGGCTGCGATATCAGGAATAATATTTTTGCAAATACAATGACAAGCACGTCGACCAGTATATCAGCAGCCTGCGTACTCTTTCCAGCCAGCCCTACTGCGGCCCTTAACCTCACGCTGAACAACAACGCCTACTATTCAGGAACCCAGGTAAATGTTAGTAATATTGCCCACGTCGGAGCAATAGGTGGTACGCGCTACCTTGCTGCAAACTTTATTGCCTCGGCTACCAGCCCGGCTACCAACTTACGTGCGCTTACATCGACTCTGTCTGCGGCAGGTACAAATGATAACTCTTCCTTTGCTTTCACTACGGCCCCACCTTTTATTTCCACTACCAATCTTCATATCCCTGCGGCAACTGCCACATCTCTTGAGTCAGGCGGTGCGGCGGTTGGAGTCACAACCGACATCGATGGCGATACGCGTCCCGGACCTACAGGCTCAGTTAATGGTGGAGGCACTGCACCTGACCTTGGTGCTGATGAGTTTGATGGTATACCAATGGACCAGACAGCACCACTGCTTACTTATACTCCGCTGTCTGCTGCCACATGTGCAACCGGCGACAGGATGATAACAGGAGTTACAATAACTGATGCGGGTGGTATACCGCTGGCAGGCGGCAACATCCCAAGGATATATTTCCGTAAGAACTCAGGTGGTTGGGTTTCCGCAGCGGGGACTCTTACATCAGGTACGGCCCTTAGCAGTGTGTGGAGCTTTACGGTATCGGCATCGGCTCTGGGTGGGCTTACTGTCAGCGATGTTGTATCGTACTACATTATAGCTCAAGATAATGCATCGACGCCGAATATTACCGCAAACCCCGGTGCAGGTATTGCTGCCACCAATGTAAATACGGTTACTACAGCACCAACAACACCAAATACATTTACCATAGGCGGGTCGCTTGGGGGCACTTACACGGTAGGCACGGGCGGTACGTATACTACACTCACCTCAGCTGTAAATGCATATAACGCTGCATGCCTTACCGGGCCTGTAGTGTTCAACCTGATCAGCACTACTTACCCGTCAGAAACTTTCCCCATAACCATCAACGGAAACAGCTTTGCAAGCGCCACAAATACACTTACCATCAAGCCTAACCCGGGTGTAGCTGCCAACATTACAGGCGGTGCCTCCTCAGCAGCCGTTATTAAAATGCTGAACGCTACGTATGTAACTGTAGATGGCCTCAATACGGGAGGCTCGTCGCTTAGTATTACAAGTGGCAACACAACTGCTAACACGGCCGTTATCTGGCTGGCGAGCAGCGGTGCTGGTAACAACAACATTGCGCTGAAAAATATGAGCCTGACCGGTGCTATCAACAGCAACACTTCTAACCAAGTGATAGTCGCCGGGATAGATGGCGCGACCCCGGCAAATACGGGCGGAGCGAATAACGACAACATCACCATACAGGGCAATACTTTCTTAAAGAGCAGCTACGCTATACGCGCGATAGGCACAGCGGCCACATCAGCCGGCGGGCTCGATAACTGGGTTATCAGCAACAACATCATAGGCCCGGCAGCATACAGCGCTACAGATAACATGGGCTACAACGGCACGTTCCTCGAGAATATGGTCAACGTAACTGTATCGGGGAACACCATGCGGAATATTGGCTTGACAACTTCCACTTCTCAGACCGTTGCCATCTACCTTGCCAGCAACATTAACGGCATTACGATAAGCAACAACAACATCAGCAATATAACGTCTATTGCCACCACCACCGGCGTTAACGCCATGTGCGGCATTAGCGTAGGTAACGGTGTTGTAAATGCCACTATCTCAGGCAACAGAATATGGGCTATCAACAACCTTGCTACAGGCGGGTATGGTGCACGCGGTATCATTGTTAACACCGCTAACGCATCCAGCAATATTGTGATTGCAAATAACTTCATTACAGATATAGCAGGCCTTGGCGATGCAAGTACAACTTTCCTCTACGCCATTATGGGTATCGATCTTGAAGGGACCAGTGGTGGAATTAAAATATACTACAATACCGTTAACCTGTTTGGTAATCATACAGGCCTTACTACGGCAACGCAGTCGATGGGCCTTTTTGTAGCCACCGGCGTTACCGGGGTTGATGTGCGTAACAACATTTTTGTAAATACCTATGAAAACACGGCCTCGACAGGGGATAAAGCGTGGGCCATATATTCGGTTGCTGCGTCAAGCGCATATACTAATATTAACTACAACGATTATTATGTTTCCGGTACACCAGGGGTGCTCGGGTTTATAGGTGGAAGTGACCGCACTACGCTCACTGCTATCCAGGCTGGCTTCGGAGGCAATGCGAACTCACTGAATATGATGCCGCTGTTCGATTCGCCGACCGATCTGCACCTGCAGCCGGTAGGCGCCAATCTTCCGCTGATCGCGGGTACCCCGATTGCGGGCGTTACTACCGATATCGACGGAACGACACGCAGCAGCACAACGCCGGTAATTGGCGCACACGAGGTAGTCATTTTACCCTGTAGCGGTATGCCTGTAGCGGGCACGGTCAATGCTACAGTTGCTACTGGTTGCGCTCCGTACAGTTCCACGCTTACAGTGTCTGGTAATACAGAGGGCCTTGGTATTCAATACCAGTGGCAAATTTCTTCTGACAACGTTTCGTATACGGATATCGGAGGTGCTACCAGCTTTACATATTCACCCACTGTATCTGCTACTATGTATTACAGGGCCAGCATAACCTGCACGGCAGGGCCGCTTACCTCGTCTACTCCGGGTGTGCAGCTTGTGCTCAATACGCCGCCTGCGGCGATCACCGGCGGTGCCGCTGTATGTCCAGGCAGCACCACTACCCTGGCCAGCACTACATCCGGCGGTACATGGACCAGCGCTAATACTGCTGTTGCTACGGTGAACCCGTCTACCGGTGTGGTCACGGCCGTTGCAGGTGGCGCATCGCTGATATCCTACACATTGTCTACAGGTTGCAGGGCTACTAAAGCGGTGCAGGTCAATTTTGCTCCGCCACTCACAGCTGCAGCATCGCCTGCGTTTATTTGCTCAGGCAATACATCGACCATTACAGCTACATCGGCTGTGACCAACTACACGGTGTTTTCTGCGCCATATGATTCGCTCAACTTCACACCGATAGGGACAATCGTAGGTGGAGTGACGCCGCTCACATCCGGCTCACTGGACGATGGCTGGTATACTATAGCGATGCCATTTGATTTTAAATATTACGGCACTACTTATAGCACCATGCACCTTTCTACCAATGGGTATGTGAATTTTGGCGTGGGCAGCACGCTTCATGGTGCGGCTTCCGTTCCCGGTACTTCAAACCCGCCCAATGGTGTGATGATGACTTACCGCGACCTGACGATGACTGGCGGAACAATTGTGTATGGTACCACCGGCACAGCTCCAAACCGGAAGTTTGTAATCGATATCAGCCAGCGGAACCTGGCAGTAAGCCCGCAGAATACCGGGCAGATCATCTTCTACGAGAACGCAAACCAGATAGATATAATGGTTACAAGCGTACCCGTGGCAACAAATACTACTTCTCTTGGCGTACAGAATGGAGATGCCACAGTGGGCGTTGCAGCCCCCGGCAGGAATGGGGTAGCGTATGGCATCACAGTTCCCGAAGGATGGAGCTTTGTGTGGCCTGAGGCTACTACTTACTCGTGGACTCCCGCAACAGGTTTAAGCAGCACTACAATTGCGGCTCCTGTTTCCAGCGCTACCACTACAATTACTTATACGGTTACAGGTACTTATAACGGATGCAGCGCCACAGCAACAGCCATGCTGTCGGTAAACCCAACCCCGGCAGTAGTGGTGGGTACTACCATAGCGTGCGTAGGCGGCACCAGCAGCCTTACCGATGCCACCGCTGGTGGCGCGTGGACAAGCAGCACTCCCGCCGTTGCCACGGTAAATGCCAGCGGTGTTGTTACAGCAGTTGCAGCAGGCACAGCTGTTATCAGCTATACCATAAACAGCTGCGCAGCTACAGTGATATTTACAGTTAATGCGGCACCGGGCACATTTGGTGGCACCCCCACAGTGTGCACAGGCGTTACCACTACACTCACAAATGCCGGCGGCCCAGGCAACTGGACGAGTGCAAACCCGGCTGTTGCTGCGGTTGGCGCAACGTCCGGTATTATCTCCGGTATAGCCGCTGGCACAGCCACGATCTCTTATGCTAACGGATGTGGTGTTACAGTAACACGGACCGTGACTGTAAACCAGACACCAGGCCCGATAACAGGATCAACTTCCTGCGTCGGCAGCACCAATACACTTACCACCACAACTCCGGGCGGTACCTGGACAAGCGGGACACCTGCAGTAGCAACTATTGGTGCATCTACAGGTGTCGTGACAGGTGTTGTTGCCGGCGGAACCATGATCACCTATACATTAGGTAACGGTTGTGTGAATTCTACCCGCATGCAGTATGTGAACCTTGCGCCACCGTTAACAGCGGCTGTATCACCTGGCACCATCTGCGCAGGCAATACATCGACGCTTACTGCAACCTCTACCGTTACCAACTACACTGTATTATCTACGCCATACGATTCGCTTGATTTTACTCCTATAGGGACCGTAATTGGCGGCGTGACTCCGCTCACATCAGGAACACTTGATGATGGATGGTATACAATCTCAATGCCATTCCCATTCACTTTCTATGGCAATACCTTCAGCACTATGCATCTCTCTACCAACGGCTATGTCAATTTCGGTACCGGCAGCACGCTCCATACCGCTACGACACCCGTTCCCGGAGCAGGCAGCCCACCAAATGGTGTGATGATGACTTACCGCGACCTGACTATGACGGGTGGAACTATTGTCTATGGCACCACCGGCACAGCGCCAAACAGAAAATTTGTGGTTGATATCAGCCAGAGAAACCTGTCGGTAAGCCCGCAAAATACAGGGCAGATAATTTTCTACGAGAACGTAAACCAGATAGACATAATGGTTACCAGCGTTCCTGTAAATACAGTTACCACAACGTTAGGTGTACAAAATGCAACAGCTACCATCGGTGCCACGCCTCCCGGCAGGAATAGCGCTGCTTATGGTATCACAGTTCCTGAGGGATGGAGCTTTGTATGGCCGCAGGCTACAGCATATTCGTGGTCGCCAGCGGCTGACCTGAGCAGCAGCACTATTGCTAACCCTGTTGCCAGCCCTACTGTTACAACTACGTATACGGTTACAGGCACATTCAACGGCTGTACTACAGATCGCACAGCTACATTGAATGTTAACCCGTTGCCTGCTGCCATTACTGGAACAGACAACGTATGTGTTGGGCTCACCACAACACTGGCCAGCGCTACCACTGGTGGCACGTGGAGCAGCAGCAACTCTACAGTTGCTACGATAAATGCTGCTACAGGCGTTGTAATGGGTGTTGCCGCAGGCACAACTAATATTTCTTATACACTCACAGCTACAGGTTGCCGCATAACAAAGATCATTACCGTCAACGCACTCCCTGGTGCGATCACCGGTTCGCTGAATGTGTGCGAAGCGGCGGCTACAACGCTTGCCAGTGCCACCACAGGCGGCACATGGATGAGCAGTGCTACATCGGTAGGTACTATAGATGCGGCTACCGGTGTGTTGACAGGCTTGTCTGCAGGGCTTACCAATATCACCTACACACTGCCGACAACTTGTATCATTACAGCACAGGCTTCGGTTAATCCATTGCCGTTGCTTACTATTACGCCATCTACCATACCACCTGTTTGCTTCGGCAATGGTGCTCCCGTAACGGGCAGCGCCACACTGCCTGAGTTCTCACTGATGAATGAGAACTTTAACGCAGGGCTTGGCGGATGGATCATAACCAATCTCGGTGTTGACCCTATAGCTATCTTCCAGCTTAAGTCTGGCACTACCTATGATGGCAACCCGGGTGATGGAACTCCATTTGTGGAGTCTAATCCGGATGCTTATGCGGGTGTTACGCACAGCGTGCTTGTGTCGCCATCGTTCTCAACTGTGGGCTATGGTTCGGCATCACTTTCGTTCAATCAATATCTGATATCACTGTTTTCTTCCGACTTCCAGGTAGCCGTAGAGTACTCTACAGATGGCGGTACCGTATGGACGGCATTCGACAACCAGGTGGACAACGTGTCAGGCTCGGGAACATGGGCTGCGGCCTCACCTGAGCGCATAGTGTCTCTGCCATCGGCTGCAATGAATCTGCCGAACGTAAAGCTTCGCTGGGTATATGAATCTAACCAGGGTCTTTGGTGGGCGCTTGATAATATCGCTGTTAAGGCGGCACTGCCTGCACCAACCTATACATGGGCTGGCGTATCGGGCGCTGATGGCCTTGGCTGCACATCATGCGGTGCAAACACGATCACACCTTCGTTCGTAGGCGCTAACCTGTATGAATTCACGGCTACTACTGCCAGCGGCTGCAGCACTACTACAACTGTTACTGTAAACGTGCTTCCACTGCCAGCAGCTATTGCCGGTACAATGGAAGTTTGCCCCGGCACTGCCACTACACTCACCGATGCAGACGCAGGCGGCACATGGAGCAGCGGCGATGCTACAGTAAGCGTAGGAGGCACTACCGGCATCGTTACCGGTGTTTCTGCCGGCACTGCTACAGTTTCTTATACACTGCCTACGGGCTGCACAATAACAGCGGTCGTTACCGTTAACGGCCTGCCGGCAGCGATCGGCGGCATGCTTACGGTATGTCCGGGTACTACTACTACACTTACCAATGCTGATGCGGGTGGTACATGGATGAGTGGCTCGGTTGCAAATGCGACTATCGGCTCTGCTTCTGGTATCGTTTCGGGTGTAGCTGCGGGTACGTCGGTTATTACTTATACTCTGCCTACCGGCTGCCAGATAACGGCAAACGTGACAGTTAATGCACTGCCGGTGCCTATAGGCGGATCGCTACAGGTATGCGAAGGTGGCTTCACCACAACGCTTACTGATGCTACGCCGGGCGGCACATGGATGAGCGGCGACGTAACTGTTGCTTCTGTAAATACAACTACGGGTGTAGTTACCGGCAATGTGGCCGGCATTGCGCCGATAACTTATACAGTGGCTAGCGGCTGCTATATCAGCGCCAACGTTACTGTAAACTCGACGCCAGCACCAATATCAGGAACTATGCAGGTATGTATTGCTGCCACTATGAGCCTGTCTGATGTAGATGCGGGCGGCACATGGGCAAGCGCTACGCCTTCTGTCGCTACGGTTGACGGAACTACCGGTGTCGTTACTGGAGTAAGCACTGGTACTGTTGTTATCACCTATACCGCGCCTACTACCTGCCGCATCTCTACCATCGTAACGGTAGATCCGCTTCCTGCTCCTATTGCCGGCTCAACGGAGCTGTGCGAAGGGCTTACGGGCGCCGTTACAAACGGCTCATTTGGCGGCACATGGACCAGCAGCGTACCGGCTGTAGCTGCCATAGACGCTACAGGAAGTATCAACGCTATAGCACCGGGCACTACGATGATCACTTATACACTGGCAACGGGCTGTATGCGCACACGGGAACTTACAGTTAACTTCCTGCCTGCAGCTATAACAGGCCCTGTGCAAGTATGCCAGTCGGGCGTTATCAGCCTTGGTAATACTACAGCGGGTGGCAGCTGGATCAGCAGCACACCCGCAGTGGCTACAATAAACACATCGGGCCTGCTAAGCGGCGTGGCATCGGGTGTTTCTATCATTACTTATATGTTGTCTACAGGCTGTATCGCCAGCACACCGGTAACGGTGAATACACTTCCCGGTGCTATCAGCGGTACGCTTAATGCATGCATCGGGCAGACATCTACTCTTACCAATTCTGTAGCGGGTGGGTCGTGGACATCTTCAGCACCGTCAATTGCAACGGTTAGCCCGGCGGGTATTGTTACTGCTGTATCAGCAGGGGCTGCAACTATTGTATACGCTATGCCTACGGGTTGCTCAAGGTCAGCAACATTTGTTGTTAACCCGCTGCCAGTTGCTATTGTAGGTGCATCGCAGATATGCCAGGGCGGCACTACCACTATGACCAATGCTACTGGCGGCGGACAGTGGACTAGCTCTGCACCCGCTGTCGCGGCGGCCGGCCTTCTTACCGGCACTGTTACAGGCATAGGATCGGGCACTGCTACCATCTCTTACGCACTGCCTACAGGCTGTGCAGTTACCACTACTATCGTTGTAGATCCGCTGCCGGCTCCGATAACCGGATCGCTTGCAGTTTGTAATGGCTTGAATACAGTTCTTGCTACTACCTCTACTGGCGGCACATGGACCAGCAGCAGCCCTACCGGCGCGCCGGTCAGCACTACCGGCACGGTGTCGGGGCTTGCTACAGGTACTGCTACTATATCTTACTCGTTTGCCACAGGCTGTGCACGCTCGGTAGTAGTTACCGTTAATGCCGGCCCTGATCTGCATAACGTTACCGGTGGTGGCGGCTATTGCGCAGGAGGTACTGGTGTTCACATAGGTGTTGACGGCACAGAAGGCGGTATTACTTACCAGCTTTTCCTGGGTGCGTCGGCTATCGGTAGTCCTGTTGCTGGCTCGGGTGCGCCAATAGACTTCGGCCTTATTACAGATGCGGGCACTTACACGGTACGGGCAAGCACTACATTAGGCTGCGCCAACAACATGATCGGCTCAGCTACCGTAGTGGTTAACCCGCTGCTTGTTCCGGGACTTACATTGACTACAGGTACAGGTGATACTGTATGCTCAGGCATGCTTACATTCACCGGCACACCTGCAAATGGAGGTAGTGCCCCGGCATACGAGTGGAAAGTGAACGGAGTGATCATTGCGGGTGCTACATCGGCTGTATATGGCTACTCACCTGCAAACGGTGATCTGGTGACGCTGAAGATGACCAGCAGCGAGGCCTGCGCAGTTCCGGCTTCAGTTGTTGCGAACAGGACCCTGACGGTTAATCCTACGCTGCTCCCTACCGCTTCAATATCAGCGACACCGGGCAGCAGTGTATGCCAGGGCAGCACTGCAACGTTCAATATAACGGCCATGGCCGGCGGCACAGCACCAGCATATGTGTGGATGAAGAACGGCTCAGCAGTAGGTACGGGAGCGACTTACTCTTACACACCGGCTGACGGCGATGTGATCTACGCAAAGCTGGCGAGCAATTACCAATGCCGCCTTGCCGACACAGTATCGAGCAATACGATAGCGATGACCGTTAACCCGCTGTATACCCCAACAGTTACTGTAACTGCTGATCCGGGTACATTGGTGCAGGTTGGCACCAGCGTTACGCTTACTGCAAACGTTAGCGGTGCAGGGCCTAGCCCGACCTACCAGTGGTACGTAGGTATGTCGGCGATCCCTTCCGCGACAAACGCTACTTATACCAGCAACAGTTTTGCGAACGGTGATACTATTTCATGTATCGTAATGGGCACGGGTGGCTGCGGCTTCCCGGGTGCGTCAGGTGTGGTAATGAATGTAGCTCCCGTTAGTGTTACCGGGCCTGTTGTTGGCATCAGCGATATAAGGCTGATACCTAACCCGAACAAAGGTGAGTTCTCAGTTAAGGGCACACTGGCTGTGAAAGCAGACCAGGAGGCAACGATAGAGATAACCAACATGCTGGGCCAAACGGTATATAGCAGCAAGGTGTCTGCACATAGCGGTGTAGTAAGCGAGCAGGTAAAGCTCAGCAATACGCTTGCAAACGGTATGTACATGCTGAACCTTATATCGGGTAACGAGCGGAAGGTATTCCACTTCGTATTGGAGCAATAGTCTAAATCAACTTGAAATAGAAAACAGGTGCAAAGCGAGCTTTGCACCTGTTTTTTTATGGGGAACCCGGTAGCGGTAATGATGTTCTATTTCAGGAACGGATTGTCCGCTATCTCGTATCTTATAGTTGTTGATGGCCCATGGCCGGGAAACACAGTAGTAGTAGGCGGTAAGGTGAATAGCTGTGTCCGTATGCTTGCTATGAGCGTATCAAAGTTGCCACCTGGCAGGTCGGTGCGGCCTATGCTGCCGTTGAAGAGCACATCGCCGCCGATAACCCAGTTGCCCGCAGGGCAATAAAAAGAGATGCTTCCCGGTGAATGCCCGGGGGTGAATAATACGGCCAGTTCATCATCTCCAAGCTTCAAAGGCTCCCCCTGCTTTATGTAAAATGTAGCCTTAGGTACATCTGTGAAGCGCATGCCGAACATGGCAGCAGTGCGCTCAGCGCCATTGAGCACCGGCAATTCCTGCTCGTGTATGCCAAAGGGTATGTTGAACTTGTCTACCAATGCCTGCACACCAAATATATGATCGAGGTGGGCGTGTGTGTTGATGATGGCCTGGGGCACTAGTTGTTGCTCGCTGAGGTAAGCAAGTAGCGTGGCGTTTTCCTGCTCATCAGACATGCCGGGGTCTACTATCCAGCACTGGTTGCGCTCGTTACTGATGAGGTAAGTGTTTTCGTCAAAAGCATTAAACGTAAAAAATGTAATATTTAACATATCCGAATGATATTATTTAAGTAATTTGTAGTGCAAAAGTAGGCTGAAATCTTTTTAATTGCGGGATACGCTCCCCGGTTATGTTATCTGCAGCCTCTATTTTCTGGCTTGAATTTTGACGCGATCTTAGTATAATATGATGAAGAGTGGGCGCTATTTAGTTTTGCTAATTATTCTGGCTGCTGCGGCGGCTTGTTTTCCTGTTATTTCTTACGGACAATCTAATGTAGAGGTATACGGGCAGAACCGCATACAGCACCGCAAGTTCGAATGGAAGTTTTTTGACACGAAGCATTTTCGTGTGTATCATTACGACCGCACAGGACGGCAGCTGGGGCGCTACGTGGCGGAAGAGGCAGAAAACAACATTGCTATTGTAGAGAAAAAACTAGGTGGCCAGTTCCCTGCGCGCTTCGACATCATATTGTATAACTCTTACGATGAATATCGCCAATCGAATGTAGGGTTGAAGGAAGAGGCACAGGAGATAGGTAACTCCCGTGCCGGCTCGCTCAACCTGGTAGGTGATAAGCTGGTAGTATACTTCACAGGTGAGCACAACGATCTGCGCCACCAGATACGCTCCGGCATGTCTCGGGTGGTGATGCAGCGCATGATATTCGGCGACAATTTCAAGAAGATGGTGAAGAACGCCTTGCTGCTCAATCTGCCGCCGTGGGTCACCGATGGTTATATCGCCTACCTGGTAGATGGCTGGGATGCAAAGTCTAACAGCGAATGGAAAGGCATTTTGGATGCCCAGCCTAAAACAGGTTTTAATGAATTTTCTGAGCAGTACCCGGAGCTTGCTGGTAAGGCATTCTGGAAGTTTATCTCAGATCAGTATGGTACTGGCGCAGTTAAGAGCCTCCTATACAGTATGCAGCAGAAGACCAGCCTGAACAAGGCGATGAAGGACTCGCTGAACCTGAAGATGAAGGTAACCAAGGCGTATGACTCCTGCATAAAATTCTATAAGAATGTTTATGAAATGGATGCGAAGCGGCAGGAACAGCCAGATAGTACCCATGGCCTCATAGCGCTCAAAGTGCCGAAGGATAATACCATTATCCGCAACATTCGCGTATCGCCAAATGGCAGCGACATAGTTTATGTGGCCTGGCGCAATGGCCAGTTTACCGTCTATAGCCAGAAAACTGCCGGTGGGCAGGCGGTATCTACGCTGCTTGAAGGCGGCAGAAAGGACCTGACAGACCAGATAGACCCTAACTACCCGATGATGACATGGTCGAACAACGGGCAGAAGCTGGCGATACTCTACAAAAAAGGGCACCAGACCATATTGCGCATTTATAGCAGCATAAGAGGCCGGATAGAGAACTACGTTATCCAGCCCAATCGCTTCGACCGTGTGCTAGGTATGTGCTTCATGCAGGACGATGATAAGCTGGTATTCTCGGCTATAAAGAAAAGCCAGACAGACTTGTACATGTTCACCATAAAGGGCAGCAAGATGACCAACATCACTGATGATGAGTGGGACGATGTGGCGCCTGAGTTCATCAGTGGTGGCTCGCGCACGGGCATACTATTCCTCTCTAACCGCACACAGCCTAACATGAATGTGCCACTCGGTGTTAACCAGCTGCCGGTAGGCCCCATGAACATATTTTTTTACAACACAAAAACAATGCGGCCTGAATTGCTGCAATGCACTGATATAAAGAAGGGCCACATAACACTGCCGATACAATACGGCTTCGACAACTTTGCTTACCTGTATGATAGCAATGGTGTAAGCAACAAATACATCATACTGTTTGCCCGGAACCGCAATAACCTGGACTCTGCCTACTCTGTGCCTGTAACTAACTATACATCATCTATACTAAGTCACCAATATAACATTGCCAGCGACGATGTTGCCGATGTGGTGCAGGTGGGTGATAAATTCATGGTGTATTTTCACCAGCTGCAGATGCCCGGCGTGAATGCGCCCGTGAAAACGCTGTACCCTACTATACTCTCTGTAGAGAAGCCCGAAGCAAAGCCAAAGTTGACGGCAGGCGGGCGCCCGGTGGTGCCGGGAGTGCAGACAGAGGAAGAGCCCATGCCATCTCGTATAAAGGGCGGCACGGCTTTCCAGACCGAATTCTCAGATACCGCCACTGCGCCCGCCCCTAAGAAGCGGGCAGTAGCGAACAAAATATTTGGTAGCGGCCCCGCAGCCCCCGATAGCTCTATGCTTACGGAAATGACAGACAGCGCCTATGTGAAGATGAAGCCATCGCCTTACCGGCTCAGCTTCAAGCCAAACTTCTTTTCCATTAAGCTCGACAACAGCGTGCTGTTTAACCAATACCAGTCGATAGCAACGAATGGCGGCCAGTACAATAATCAGCCCATGGGCGCGCTGACCACTGTGGCGCTGAATGACCTGCTGGAAAATCACCGGATCACAGCTGGTTTCCAGCTGCCGCTTGATCTGTCCTCCTCAAACTATTTCCTCCAATACCAGAACTTCAGCAAAAGGCTCGACTGGGGTCTCCTGTTCCTGCGCCGGGAGGCGAAGGATTATAAGACTGTAGTGTACTATGATTCAAGCGGCCGTGGGTATCCCTTCCCCCAGCTTTTCAAGATGGTGACTAATATGATCCAGTCCGACTTCAGCTACCCGCTCGACAGGGTGCGGAGTATAAGGTTTCATACCGCCCTCAGGCAGGACAGGCTGATACAGAAGATCACTAACAAGCTTAGCCTGGACTATGACTTCCCGGATCCTGATACATACACCTCGATGAGCCGGCTGGAGTATGTGTTTGACAACACCATAACGCCAACGCTTAATATATCTAACGGCACTAAATTCAAGTTTTACGGTGAGATGCTGTATGGGCTCAATAAGGCCAATAAGAGCTGCTATGTTTTCGGGCTTGATATCCGGCATTACCAGAAGCTGTATAAGAACTTCATACTGGCTAACAGGATAGCTTATGCGCACTCTGACGGGAATGCCAAGGTGCAGTACCTGCTGGGCGGCGTAGACAACTGGGTAGGCCCCCAAAGCGATGTAAACGCCACCCAGCCACCTGCACCTGATTATGGTTTCCAGGCGTTGTCTACTTCCCTGAGAGGATACAAGCAGTACGCCCGCACGGGCAATAACTTTGCGGTACTCACTACTGAGCTGCGCCTGCCGGTGCTCACCACTTTTATGAAGCGCCCTATACAGTCTGCCGTGCTAAAAAATCTGCAGCTTGTAGCTTTTGCTGATGCAGGGTCTGCCTGGAAGGGTGTACTGCCTACTGCAGAGAATACATCGCAGCCCTACATCTTTCCGCAATACGCAGCACCCGGCCAATTGAATAATGTGTTTCTTACACTCACGGTTCCCAATAGTTCGGGACTTGCGCTTGGTTATGGAGCAGGGTTGCGCACATCGCTCTTTGGTTACTTCATTCGCCTGGATGCGGCATGGAATATAGATGGCTCACCAACGCCTATGATGTACTTCGCTATCGGCACTGACTTCTAATACACGGCAATGATTTTTAAAAGCCACTTCGCACTTGCGGAGTGGTTTTTTTTTTGCCCTGAGGTAATTACCTCCCATTACCGCTTCGCGCTAGTGATCAGGTGAGTGCCGTTGATCATAAACATGGCTTTTAACTAATCCTTTGTCTTTAATTGCCTGCGCAGCCATTACATTTGCCTGCGGTTCAGCCGTGGTACGATAATGCTGTGCTATTGGCGCTGATGGTGGTATCGTTCTCTTTTTGTTATTTTGCAAATATCTGCACCAACTTATGTACATTTCCAAAGAGGTAAGAATAGGTTTCCTGGTCACTACCGCTATCGTTATTTTCTTTACAGGGTTCTATTTCCTCAAGGGTGCCGATCTCTTCTCAAATAATTTCAAGTATTACGCTTACTACCCAGATATAGATGGCCTCCAGCCTTCGGCTAATATCCAGATCAAAGGGCTTAACGTGGGGCACGTCACCAAGATGGAGCTTGCCGGTGAGCGGGGCGTGAAGGTGCAGATAACGGTATCGAAGAAAGTAAAGCTGCCGCAGGGCACGGTTGCCAACCTGGCCTCCCCCGATCTGCTTGGCGGCAAGGTGATCCAGCTGGTCCCCGGCCCCGGTCCTGGTACTCTAAGCCCGGAAAGCGAGCTGGCAAGTGCTAACGGTGGCAATGCAGTAGATAAGCTAACCAATGAGCTTTCTCCCCGCTTGCGGGAGCTAAAGGGAACAATAGTGGTGCTCGACTCTGCACTGCGCGGTGTTAATGCCCTGATGAGCGCCGACAACCAGGCTGCCATTTCTGCAGCGATCAAGTCTATCAAGACCACTGCTGATAACCTGGCATTGGTTTCAAACGCACTAGGCCACGAAAGTGGTGCTATTGCAGGTATTGTAAGAGATGCAGGGGCATTCACCTCTACCCTGGCTAAGAGCAAGGATACCATACAGCGCATACTGGCCAATGCAAGCACTGCCACGCGCCAAATGGCCAACGCGCCAATACAGCGAACCATAGCCGACCTGCAGAAGGCTACCGACCAGCTGCAGTCGGTAGTGAACAAGGTTAATAGCAGCCAGGGATCCCTGGGCATGCTGATCAACAACAAAGATCTTTACAACAACCTGAACGGGTCGGTGACTTCGCTGCGCGATCTTACCAACGATATGAAAGCGCATCCGAAGCGCTACCTGAACTTCAGTGTTTTCGGCGGAGGTAAAAAATCGAAGTGATCACCGGCGGCACTTATAAAAAGTTATTAATGCTGTTCAGTAAAGGTTGCATTTTCCTAAGGGCATCATCTATTCCTGCATTGCTGCGGGCGCTTGTTGTATCATGCTTGTTGCTGGCTGGTATGGGTAGCGCCAAGGCCCAGAGCCAGGACAGTGTATTCCTGAATGCCCGCGATTTTTATTCTATAAAGACAGACTCCGGCACATTCAACATGTTTGTTGGCGATGCTTTTTTCTACCAGGGCACCGACTCCCTTTACTGCGATACACTGTACCGGCGCGATAACATGATCGAGGCCTTTGGCAACGTACGAATGGCGCAGGCCGGCGGCACGGAGGGCACCAGCAACTACCTGAGATACAACTCTGATAAGAAGCTGGCCTTTATGCGCGGCAATGTGAACCTCACCGACAAATCAAATAACCTGTGGTGCGAAGAGCTGACATACGATCTGGGCACCAAGACAGGGGTGTATAACAAAGGCGGCACACTGCAAACGGATAGCACCACAGTATCGAGCAACTCCGGCGTATACCATGTACGCAGCAAAGATTCACGGTTTACCGGCAATGTGATAGTTACAGACCCACGCTATACCATACGCTCAGAAGACCTGGGGTATAACACTGATACAAAGCTGTCTACCTTTTATAGCCGCTCAACGGTGCAGAGCGATAGCGGCAGATCGGTGCTAACCACTACCGGTGGCACATACGATGGCAAGAATGTAATTGCTCACTTCACAGGCCACTCCAGCATATGGAACGATGGGCAGTATATTGAAGCCGATAGCATGAGCTACAACAAGCTGACCGGGTATGGCATGGCACATGGCAATGTTATATCTACAGATACGGCGCAAAAATCATCGCTCTATTGCGGGCATGCCGAATACTACCGCAAGGAGCGGGTGCTGTGGGCTACCATAAAGCCGGTACTGGCGCAGGCCAGCGGTAAGGATACGTTGTATATGCGGGCTGATACCTTTTACTCCGCGCCTATGGAAAGGCTGATGGTAAAGCGGCCCAAGGTAAAGGAGACGAAGGTTGCAGATACGTTGGCTTCAGACAGCCTCCGTACTGTTTTGAACGCACAAACTAAAGTGACATCGGACACGGCTACAGTATACGATACTACGTGGATAGTGCCTGCAAGTAAGTACCGAAAGCCAGGGCGCGAAAGTGATTCGCTCAACAGGCGCGACAACCAAAGGCTAAGCAGGCTCCCCGAAGTGAACGGCGAAGTAAAGGTGGTAAAGAAAGAAAAGCCAAAGAAAGAGAAACGAATAAAGGGAGGTGTAAAGGCCAGCGCTGACACAGCAGGCGCAGATACCACCGCACCTATGTTCTTCATTGGTTACCACAAGGTGCTCATCTATTCTGATTCCCTGCAGGCCAAGTGCGACAGCGTATGCTATACGCGGTCTGACTCACTGATACGGATGATATACGACCCGATAGCATGGTCGAGAAAAAGCCAGATAACTGGCGACACCATACTGATGAAAATGGATAGCGGGGAGATACGTCACCTATACGTGCCAAACAATGCGTTTGTAGTGTCGCAGTCTGGCCCCGATAAGGCCAAGCTTTTCGACCAGGTGCAGGGTAAAACACTTACTGCTTATTTTGTGAAAAATGAGATAACCAACATGCTCGTATTCCCGAATGCTGAGTCAATATACTATTCCAAAGATGAGAGCAATGCATACATAGGCGTTGTGGAGGCGAAAAGTGAGCGCATGCGCGTATACTTCAATTCCCAGCAGATAGACAAGATCAAGTTTGAAAAAGACCCGGAAACGAAAACATCACCAATGGAGCAGGCAGACCTGCCCAATATGAAGCTGAGCCGCTACCGGTGGCTTATAGACCAGCGGCCCAAAGACAAGGAAACGCTGTTTAAATAGTTGCATGTTATATTAGCAAATCGCGCTAAGTTTGCACGGTATGATGGCTGCGCAGCACGAAGAAGCATATCCTAAAATGTATCTGTACAAGCGCATTGTGCAGGCCAAGCTTTTCATTGACGCCAACTATACAGAGCAATTGGACCTGCACCAGATCGCAGACGAGGCATTCTTCTCCCGCTTTCATTTTCTGCGGCTGTTCAGGCAAACCTATGGCGCCACTCCTCACCAGTACCTGGTAAGCAAGCGTGTTGCAAAGGCCCGTGAATTGCTGGAGCAAGGGTTGCCCGTATCGCAGGTATGCAGCGATATAGGGTTCGAAAGCCTCGGGTCATTTTCATCTTTGTTCAAAAAGCAAACGGGAGAATCTCCCTCTGCTTACCAGTTGAGGCGCCGGCAGCTGCGTGCTGAGGTTGCTGAAGTCCCGCTAAGGTTTGTTCCCAACTGTTTTTTGCACGCCCGCACCTCCGCAACCATTTAGCTTTTCCCCGCAGAATAGCAATTCTAAAGAAGTACGTTTCGCTGGGCTTCACCATCTTTGTATCCTAAAACAAACATTAAATGGTTACAAGATTATCACACGCCAACATCTATGTTCTCGACCAGGACAGCGCACACGATTTCTACGTGAACAAGCTGGGCTTCAAAGTGCATACAGATGCGCTTATGGGGCCGGGCATGCGCTGGCTCACCGTTACTGCGCCATTGCAGCCCGAGCAGGAGATAATACTGATGCCCGTAACAGAAGGGCATATGTTCAGCAAAGAGACCGCAGAGATAATGCGTGATCTCATAAAGAAAGGGACTTTCGGGTTCGGCGTATTTGAATGTGCCGATATCTACGCCACCTACGAGGAACTGAAAGAAAAAGGTGTTGTGTTCTCCAAGCCGCCAAAGGAAGAATTCTATGGTGTTGAAGCGCTTTTCAAAGATGATTCGGGCAATTGGTTCTCATTGTGCCAGGTGAAGGGGCAAAAGTAGAGGCAGGCGCAGTGCCTGCCTCAGGGTATTATGCCATTGCCTTTTTTGGCGAGTGAGTGTCTTTTCGTTCGCCTATTTGCTGGCGCCACATTGCGTAATAGAGGCCTTTCTCTTCTATAAGGGTACTGTGCGTACCGGTCTCGGCTACATTGCCTTTTTCCAGCACATAGATGCGGTCGGCATGCATTATCGTCGACAGGCGGTGCGCTATCATTATCGTTATGTGCTGGCGCTGCGCGGTAATGCTGCGTATGGTCTGCGATATCTCTTCTTCTGTTATGGAGTCGAGGGCAGAGGTAGCCTCGTCAAATATCATGAGCCTCGGCTGGCGCAGCAGCGCCCGTGCTATAGACAGGCGCTGGCGTTCGCCGCCAGAGAGCTTCAGCCCGCCTTCACCTATCACTGTGTCGAGCCCGTTATCAGCCCGCTCCAGCAGGTTTTGGCAGGCCGATTTCTGCAGCACCGCGCTGATCTCCTCGTCTGTAGCGGCAGGGTTCACAAACAGCAGGTTCTCCCTGATGGTGCCCGAGAATAGCTGCGGGTCCTGCGTTACTATACCCATCTGGTGGCGCAGCTCTTCATAGTCTATGTTAGACTGCAGGTGCCCGTTATAATGTATGGTGCCCTGGTTTGGATGGTACAAGCCCACCAATAGCTTCACGAGAGTTGTCTTTCCACTGCCCGATGGCCCCACAAAAGCTATTGTCTCGCCCAGCTTCGCATCAAAGGAGATGCCATCGAGCGCGGGGCGTGATGCTGAATTGTGCTTGAACACTACCTTCTCGAAGCGAACATCCATAATATCATTTATGGTCTCCGGCTTTTCCGGTACATATTCTACCGGCTTTTTCAGCAGTTCCTGCATATTGTTCAGCGATGCCTCCGCTTCGCGATAGGACATGATAACGTTACCAATTTCCTGCATAGGCCCGAAGATGAAGAAGGAGTAGAATATGAGCGTAAGATATTGGCCGGGAGAAATAGAGCCTTTATAAATAAAGTAGAGCAGGCTCATTACGATCACCTGCCTGAGTGTATTTACAAAAGTGCCCTGTACAAATGATATGGTGCGGATCGTCCGCACTTTGCGCAGCTCCAGTCCCAGTATTTTTATGGTAGTGGCATTAAGCCGGCGGATCTCCTGGTTGGTAAGGCCCAGGCTCTTTACCAGCTCTATATTGCGCAGCGATTCCGTTGTCGAGCCTGCAAGCGCATTTGTTTCGCGGACTATATTCTTCTGCACCACCTTTATCTTCTTGCTGAGCGCACTGGTAAGCATGCCAAGTACCACGGCACCGCCCAGGTAGATAAGCGGAAGGAGCGGGCTCAGGGAAAACGCGTAAATGATAACGAACACGATACCGACTACCGTAGGCAGCAGCACATTAAAGAACGAAGTGATGAACTTCTCGCAGTCGGTGCGCACCTTTTGCAGCACAGACAGCGTTTGCCCGCTGCTCTGGTCTTCAAAGTCCTGGTAGGGCAGGCGCAGCGCATGGCGCAGGCCATCGGTATAGAGGTTGGCGCCATACTTCTGTATCACCACGTTCACCACATAGTCCTGGAAGTTCTTGGCTATTCTTGATATCATTGCCACCCCTATCAGTGCGCCTATCAGCGATAGCGCTCCCGACATGTACTGGCCCAGGTCGCGGTGCAGCTTGCCGGCTTTATCATAGGTCAGCGGGTGGTTCACGAACCGGTCGAGCAGCTTACCCGCTATGAGCGGGTCCAGCAGCGAAAAGCTCTGGTTAACAGCGGCAAGCAGTATGGCAAGTAATATCATCAGCTTATAGCGGCCGAGGTATTGCATTAAAAGTTTCATGTAGTACGTATGTAGAAGTGGAGCAAAATTAAGGCTGCAAAGGTAATCGCTGCGGCAGCGTTATAGGGCAGGGGTGGTATTATCATTAATTATAGGGCTATTGCTATTGAGGAGCTTATGCAGCATACCGCCTACCACTTTATCTATCGCCAGGGAGAAGGTATCTGCGGTAATATCTTTTGCGGGTAGCCAGTAGGTGCGCTCATTAGCCACATGGTTCACGAGGGTAGCCGGCGGCTCGCCACTGACAAGGTAATACACGCTTATCACCTGCGAGTTATCGAATGCCGACGCCTGGAAGAAGTCAGTGGTATAGAAGTGGCCGGCTACTTCTATAGCTATGCCCAGCTCTTCCATCCATTCCCGCTTCAGGCAGTCTATAAGGCCCTCGCCCCAGTCGAGCCCGCCTCCCGGGAATTTGATGATCTTCCGGCCGCGTATGAGCTCTTCATTTACCAGCACGCTATCATTATGCATCCATATGCCGTATACCCGCACATTAAACCTTCTATCCATAAGTAATATCCCGTAATAGCGTCCTATGCGCTGTAATTGTGAATATAATGATTAAATTGCATTATGCGATATGTGCTCCCGGTAATGTGCTTTTTGTTTTTTTGCTGCGACTGCTTCGCACAGGCTGATGTTGATAGCCTGCACTGGCACCGCGACAGAAGGCTTACGTGGAACGACTTTACCGGCGAACCCGATGATGAGCCCATATTCGGCGCACGTACATTTACAAGCATCAAGTACAAGCTGCTCGACAGGGATACCGCATGCAATGTGCAGGTGCGGTGCATCTTCCTTAAAAAGGTATCGTGGACGCAGCCGCAGCACGCCACTGAGTACGCCCTGCTGCATGAGCAGATACACTTTGATATCTCTGAGCTCTTTGCCCGCAAGCTGCGCCAGGCATACTGCAGGTACAAGTATAACCGCCAAACGGTGAATGCGGACGTGGCAGAGATCTTTTCGCGTATCTGCGCCGAGAAAACAAAGTTCAACCGGCAGTACGATAAGGAGACTTGCCACTCACTCCACAAAATGAAGCAGCTGGAATGGACCAATAAGATCAGCGATATGCTCGATCAGCTAAGTGAATTTGAAAGCCGGTAGTTACACCTTTATCTTTTGACTTTTCCCTTTTGACTTTTAAGGTGCCTTCTTCACACTCACTATAACGTCCGATTCCTCCCTCGCCCGCTTCACCATCACAGCCGCCCCGCTTTTCTCCGCATCTTTCAGCAGTTTTATATAAGTGGGATTAGCGTTTTTTGGTATCTTATAGAAGCGTGCGGATTCCGAGAAGGTAACCTCTATGAAGGTCTCTTCCGGGGTGGTGGGGAGTATACGCGCCACTGTCATTTTGTGCTGCACCTCCATTTTCTTCTTTTTTTGTTTCCCCTTCAAGGCCGCGCATGCAGAGAGCGAAGTGACTATAAACAATAAACTCAACAGGTAACGAAAGCCTGTTGAGTTTAAAATGCGGTTGCTTTTTATTATGGACATGTCTGTAAATAGCGGTAGCTGTTCAATGTTGAATTTGTTGCACTATAGCTGGGGTCTGTGCTGAATGACATCCCCGACATTCCGGATGGTGCATAAGACGCGGTTGGCCTTATGTTGATCATCGTTACATGAGGTACTTTGCCGGTGGGCACGCACGATGGGTTTTCCTGCGCGTGCAGCCATACCGATAGCAGCACGGGCTGGTTGAACATTGCCGGGTCGAACACATAAGATTTAGGCCCTGTAGGTGTTTTCACGGTCACCAGCGGCGCTACGTGGTACCACCAGGTAATGCAGCAGCCGCCCCACTTCTGGCCTTGCACACAGAGCCTGTCAACACCTGTATTTGCAAAGCTGAATATTTTTTTAGTGCCATAGTTATAGCGCTTGTTGATGATGTAGCACATTTTGTGCGCCCTCGCATAGCAGCCGTCCATGCAATACTGGAATGGAATGCAGTAATCAATAGCATATGGGCCGGGCAGCTGGCAGCATTGGTGTGCTATGTAGTCAAACATCATTTGCGCTGTAGCAAAGTCGGGTATAACGTTGGTAAGCCCCGGCGAAGTGGTATTGAGTATGCCTATAGCTTCCGGAACGGGCACATCTACCATGTCGTTTTTCAAAGTTGCCATGTTTATCTGCATTGCGGTAGCACTGCCGTTCTCTATTCCGCGTGCATTGTATGCCGCAGCATCAGCCGTTGCAGGCTCTGCTACCTTTACGATCACACCGGCCCATGGGTCGAAGGTGATCTGTACGGGCTTGTTGTTGCCAAACGCGCTTTTAAGCGCAGCTAATGCGGCCGCATCTGTTACGGTAAAGAATTGTGTATTCTCATTGAAGATCACCTCAGCTGAGGCACCGGCGGACGTTGTTATGTTAGCCACGGTCATTACGCTTGTCAGCGTCTGGTGGCGCACATTCTTTGTGGTAGTGGTTGCTGTTTCCGTTGTTACAGGCTCAGGAGCTACATTTCTATCCTTGCATGTGCGTGTATTGCACGCATCAAAGATCACTGCCGTGCTCAAAAGCGCTGCAATAGCAAGTACCGTTAACAGCCTTTTGCGGGGCTTGGGCGATGTATATCTTTTCATAAAAGAGCTGGTATTAATACACACAAAATACACAAATTACCATAAGTTGTCAAATATTTTGTGCGTGGAAAGCCTTTATATTTTTTTAAAGCAATATTTGGTAATAATTGTACCTTTCCATTTGTGCCCTTCATTATCTAATATGTTCAGTATGAGATCAACCTTTATTCTATTGCTTACCCTTGCCTGCGCGCAGGCAGCCACAGCGCAGCAGCCCGCTATCATCCGCACCCACCCACAGGTGTTGCAGGCATTGCTGCAGCCGCAGCTGATACAACAGCATGCCAGCGCAAAAACTACTGCGCTAAAGCAGCGTGTGATAGCGCAGAGCACGCGCTATAATGCCATCGACTCGCTTACAGACTCGTTAGATATGCAGTATACCGGTCTCAGGGGTTCCACGTACGACTACAATATGATGCTGTATCCGTATGACTATTCCTACCGTGCATCGCCTATGTTCAACTATCTGGGCAGTTTCACAAAGCCGCAGGTGCTGTACGACGTTTGCAACCGCCGCACCGTAGACCCGTTTACCAATATTTACGGTATGTACGAAACTATGTACGCGACTTACGACACAACGAAGCTGACAGAATACAAAGACATTTTTGTAGACTCTGCCACCAACGACAATATGCGGTATCTGAATACCTTCAACACCGCAGGTAATATCACAAAAGGACTGTGGTTCAATTATAACCTGGGCGTATCGGACAGCGCCTTTAAGCAGCTGTTTGAATACAACAGCAACGGCAGGCTTGTAAAAGACAGCGTGTATGAAAAGCACCTGGGTATATGGAAGCTTGCTGCCAGGACCATGTATACTTATGATGCAGGTAACAATCTGGTACAGATAGACAACTACGCCAATACTACGGACACTTCCTTTACGCTGCCACTTATAGAGCAGCTGAAGTATGTGAACACTTACGATGCCAGCAACAGGCTGCACACGGTGCTAACCAGCATGTATGACGGTACGGCGCTGACACAGTATGTGAAGGATACATTTGACTACAGCGGCACGCTTACATTTCACAACTCGTGGCGCCAGCACCAGTGGGACCCCATAAATACCTACTGGGCGCCTATGGTGTATATGCAGAAGCACCTTAACGCAGCCAGCCGCCCCGATACGGTGAGCACCTACACCTTTGATAGCCTGGCCAATGCGTGGTATCCTTATTACAGGGATGTGATAACTTATAACACGCAGAACAACCCGCTGACCATGAACAACTACATTTACAACTGGACTTCCTTCCCCGCAACGCCCGACTTTACTACTACGTACTATTACGAGACCTACAATGACCCGACCGGTGCTGGTCCTATACCGGCTAAGCTATGCGGCTTATTATATCCTAACCCGGCAAGGAATACTGTAGTACTGTCTCAACTGTCTGTCGACCGTTCGGCTGCGGTTGTTATTTCCATTGTCAATGCCGGCGGGCAAATGCTGAGCAGGCAAGCACGCACCTATACCGGCGATATGGAAATATCTATAGCCGACCTGGTATCGGGTATGTACACTATCGATGTTCGAGATAATGTTGGCGCCCTGCTATACACCGCTCCAGTCATAAAATATTAGTACGAAGCATGAAGCAGCCTTACATCACCATACTATTGGTATCAATAGTGCTTGTGGTATTGTACTTTTTAAACGAAGATCAGTCTATGTACATCGATCCTGTGCAAGACCGGCGCGAGAAGCTGCTGTATGGCGCTATCTACATCGTGCTTATTTTCAGCACGCTCTCGTTAATGTACCTATACTACAAGCAAAGCAAAAAGAAGCGCTGGTAGCACCACCATTTATGCCGCAAAAGTCTGTAGCAAATATCACAGTAACGAAGGTCGGCGGCAGCACTGCCACGCAGGCAGGCGATACCGTAGCCGTAGAGGAGCCACTCGAGATAAGGCTGGAATACCATAGCGAGGGCAATAAGATCCGTAAGAGCATATCCGTGACCATGCGCACGCCGGGCCACGATGCTGAGCTGGCCACCGGGTTTCTGTACACTGAAGGAATTATAAAGTCACCGGCCGACATTCATGCAGTGACTGAGCTAAGAGAGAATGTTATCCTCATCGTGCTGCACCCATCAGTGATACCTGCTATCGGCAACCTGGAGCGGAACTTTTATACTACCTCGAGCTGCGGGGTATGTGGCAAAGCATCGATAGAAGCTGTGCACGCGGCCTGCAATATACTGGACGTAAAAGATAGCCTGCAGGTGCCGGTAGCCTTGCTTTATCGCTTACCGGCTTTGCTGCGTGCACAGCAGGACGTATTTGAGTCTACCGGAGGGCTGCACGGCTGCGCACTGTTCGATACTGCCGGGGAGATAATGCTGCTACACGAAGATGTAGGCAGGCACAACGCACTGGATAAGCTTATCGGTTCTGCATTCAACAGTGGTATGCTGCCACTGAGCCATCATATACTCCTGCTCAGCGGGCGCGCCAGTTTTGAGCTGGTGCAGAAGGCCGCCATGGCCGGGACAAAAATGGTAGCCGCAGTGGGTGCGCCCTCCAGCCTTGCTGTGCAAATGGCAGAAGATTGGGGAATGACGCTGATTGGTTTCCTGCGCGGTGAGCGCTTCAACATATACAGTGCTGCTCACAGAATTATAATGTGAGCCGCTTATTTTACATCCGCTATCTTTTTCGATTATTCACAGTCATTTGTTGCTGTTTTTTCTTGCCATTGATTTAATTTAGCGATTATGAAAATCAGGATAAAGGGCAATGCCATCCGGCTACGCCTTACACGCAGTGAAGTGGACCAGTTTGCCAATGAAGGGTACCTGGAAGAGCGTACGGAATTTGGCAACAACCTGTTTTTATACGCGCTCCGCAGAAGCAGTGATGTAAAGGAGCTGACCGCCAGCTTCGTGGGCATTAAGATAACAATGCTTGTGCCCGACCATATTGCCGACAAATGGACATTAGGGGATGAGATAGGATTTAGTAACACTGTAGAGTTTGGCAATGGCAAGCAGCTATCACTGCTGCTCGAAAAAGATTTCAAATGCATAGACCCCGCGGTCACCGAGGACCAAAGCGACAACTACGAGAACCCCTTGCTGAGCTGCGCACCGGCAAAAAGCAATGTTGACGATACTTATTCCAGGCCGCAGGAAACACATGCCCCTCCAGCAACGGCGTGGGAGCCTCCGGTAAATGAAGTAACCACAGAAGCTGAGCAACCGCTTGTAACAAACATGATCGGAGATGCGGAACACCCGCAGGTAGCTATGGCTGAGGAGTCAGGGCCAATGCAGGAGTTGACTGACGAGACCCCGGCGGAAGATATAGCAGCAGATACTGAGTATTCGATACCAGCTGTGGCTGAGGGGCCAGAGCCTGCTGATAATGCCACTATTGAAACTATGGTGGCCGAAGCAGAGCACCCTATAGTAGTGCTGCGCGACGAATATGAGCTGACCCCGGCTGATGAAGCCCCGGCTGAAACCATGGTGGCTGAAGCGGAGGACCCTACTGCAAGGCCGGGTGATGACTCAGATGTCTACGTTCAAAATGCCGCATTCGAAGAAGCCGCCGTACGCACGAGCGAGCCTGCCGATGCATCGCAGGCATCGAAGAGCGATGAATACTATGAAGAGCCGGGAGATACGGCTGAACCACGTGTAGAAGAGAACGAACAAACACAACCATACTCAGGCCCGCCATTGCCGCCTAACTGGCGGGTGAAGCAGAAGTAGTACCAGGTAGTGGCGGCGTTAGCATTGCGATCACATGTGTAATAATTTAAACTCATGGCCAGATTATTTGCATTGTCGTTTGATACCGTACCGGTTTGAAAATTGACGATTACACTGCATATACCGCCAAACCATACTAATAGAATTCTATGAACAAACCAGCTTCTGAAATTACACCACTGCGCGAGAGAACAATGGAAATCACAAAAGACAAGCTTCTTCCGAATGCCGAAAATCCCGAAACGTTCCTGAAGTTACGCCTGGCAAAACCCAAGGCTACCGCAGCGGGCATGACAGCCGTTATATCAAGCATGAAGCACGTATTTGGCGAAATGGGCGTAGCGCGCGGCATAAAGGCGCTCTTTGCGCTCAATCAGAAAAAAGGATTCGACTGTCCCGGTTGTGCGTGGCCTGATCCGGACGGTGTCCGGTCTAAAATAGCCGAATATTGCGAAAATGGCGCAAAGGCCATTTCAGAAGAAGCGACCACAAAGAAATTGTCCGCACAATTCTTTAAGGATAATTCTATTTTCGATTTGGCCAAACTGACCGACTACCAAATAGGAAAAAAGGGACGGGTTGCCGAACCTATGTACTTGCCCCAAGGCGCTACCCACTATCAGCCCATCTCATGGGACAATGCCTTTAAGAAAATCGCAGAGCATCTAAATAGCCTTCGATCACCAGATGAAGCCATTTTTTACACCTCAGGCAGAACGGGGAATGAAGCAGCATTCCTCTACCAGCTTTTTGTGCGCGAATACGGAACGAATAACCTGCCCGATTGCTCCAATATGTGCCACGAGTCAAGCGGCGTTGCGCTCAATGAGTCTGTAGGGATCGGCAAGGGATCGGTAAAGCTTGAAGACTTTACCAAAGCCGAGGTTATCCTCATTCTTGGACAGAATCCAGGTACAAATCACCCGCGCATGCTCTCAGCCTTACAGGAAGCCAAGGCGCACGGAGCAATCATCATTTCAGTAAACCCTATGCCGGAACCAGGGCTGATCGGGTTCAACAATCCGCAGACCATGAAAGGGGTACTGGGAATCAATGCCTCCTTGACTGACATCTTTTTGCAGGTGAAACTGAACGGAGACATGGCCTTGCTTAAGGCCATTGAGCTTCTGCTATTGGCAGAGGAAGAAAAAGCGCCCGGCACTGTTTTCGACCACCAGTTTATCAAAGACAATACCGCCGGATATGACGATTTTGTTGAAGGCTTGAAACGATATGCTCCTGAGGATCTGGCCGCCGCCGCTGGGATATCCATGGAAGAGGTCAGGAAAACCGCAGAAGTGTTTAAGAATAAACGTAAGATCATTGCCTGTTGGGCTATGGGGCTTACCCAGCATAAGAATGCGGTAGATACGATCAAAGAAGTGGTAAACTTGCTGCTCCTGAAAGGAAGTATTGGAAAACCGGGTGCCGGTACGTGCCCCGTCCGCGGCCACAGTAACGTACAGGGTGACCGCACGATGGGCATCTATGAAAAACCCGCCCCGAAATTTCTCGACAATATCGAACGGGTATACGGTTTTAAGCCCCCGCAGCACCATGGGTATGACGTTGTGGAAGCCATCCATGCCATGCATGAGGGCAAAGGAAAGGTATTCATTGCCATGGGCGGTAATTTCCTCAGCGCCACGCCGGACACGGTTTTCACCGCCGAGGCGATGCGCCGCACGGACCTCACTGTACACATATCTACCAAGCTGAACCGCAGTCACCTCATAACGGGCAAAGAAGCGATGATATTGCCGTGCTACGGTCATACCGACCTCGACATGATGAATGGCGTGGCGCAGTTCATCTCGTGCGAGAACTCAATGGGAGTGGTCCAAATGTCCAAGGGAAGTCTGAAACCTATTTCGGACCAGATGCTCGGGGAGCCGCTGATCGTAGCGAAACTGGCAAAGGCGACATTGGGCAGTCGCTCAAGAATAAATTGGGATTTGTACATGGAACATTACGATTATATTCGAAATGATATAGAGCTCACTATACCTGGGTTTCAAGACTACAACAAAAGAGTCCGGGTGCTCGGCGGCTTCTATCTTCCTAACGGTGCCCGGGAAGGCAAGTTCAATACGCTCAACGGCAAGGCTAATTTCAATAGATCGGATGTCACGTTCCTGAAGCTTGCACCCGATGAATTGATGATGCAGACGCTTCGCAGCCATGACCAATTCAATACGACGATATACGGGCTGGATGACCGGTATCGCGGTGTGTATAACGAGCGCAGAGTTATCTTTATGAATGAAAAGGATATCGCACGGCTGGGCTTCTCGGATGGTGATGTTGTAGACCTGTTCAATTATCACGGCGGAGTTGAACGTGTCGCCCGGAAATTCATCATTATTCGGTTCAATATACCGGAGCAGTGTACCGCAACCTATTTCCCTGAAACAAACGTGTTAGTCCCCATTACGAGTACGGCAGACAAAAGCAATACACCGACCTCAAAAATGATAATTGTGAAATTGAAAAGACATTAAGAATAGCTCATTTGGTATCGCAAAAAGATGATCTGGATGCAATGAGCAAAGGTTCAGTTTCAAATTTAATAGGTATTGCTCAAAAAAACTAAGGCCTGCCAGTGGCAAGCCTTAGTTTCGGTATTACTACTATAATGTTATTGCAGGTCGGTCGCTTTCGCTTTCTCTGTGGTTTCCCTGGGCGCGGGTGCCGGTACTTTAAAGTCGTGTGGCACCGGCAGCGATACGATGAACGTGCTTCCTTTGCCTACTTCGCTATTCACGGTGATGATACCATTATGCTTGTCTACTATCTTTTTACAGATCGATAGGCCAATTCCGGTACCCTCAAATTTATCGTAGCTGTTGAGGCGCTTAAACAGCGTAAAAATCTCATCAGCATACTTCTGCTCAAAACCTATCCCGTTGTCCTGCACATAGATGTTGTAGAACGATTCTGTTATCCGCTCCTGGGGCACGCCATGCATTTGTCCGCCTAGCTTCTTATCACCATAAATGCGGATATCCGGCGGGTTGTCCTCCCTGCTGAACTTCAGCGCATTAATGATCAGGTTCTGAAACAGCTGCCTGAACTGCTCCGGGTTAATGCTGAGCTCGGGAAGCTGATCAATAACGAACGTTGCTTTCTTCTGTTCGATGTACACCTCTATATCAGATAGTATACCGTCCACCAGCTGGTTCAGGTTGGTTTGTGCGAACGCTTCATTGCTCGATGAAGAGCGCGAAAAAGTAAGGATGTTTTTTATCAGCACCCGCATGCGCTCTGAGGCTTTCATTATCCTGTCAATAAAGTCCTGCCCGTCTTCTTTAAGCACGGGGCGGTATTTTATAGCCAGCTGGTCGCTAAACAGGATGATCTTTCTCAGTGGCTCCTGCAGGTCATGCGAGGCCACATAGGCAAACCGCTCCAGCTCTTCGTTCGATGCTTTGAGCCTGTTGATGTTCTCCAGCAGCTGCTGGTTAAGGCGGCTTATCTGTGCCTCAGAGTTCCGGCGCTCCTGTATCTCGCGCTCCAGCATTTTGTTAGCCGCGGCCATCCGTTGCTCCTGCATGCGCAGCTGGTAGTTTTTCTTATACAGCTCCACAAATACAGACACTTTTGCCCGCAGCAGGTCGGGGTTTATGGGCTTGTAGATGTAATCCACACCGCCCATTTCATAACCCTTAAATGCACTCTCCTCGCCATGATCGTTAGCTGTGATGAATATGATCGGGATATGCTTAAGCTTATCCCGGTCATATATCATCGTAGCTGTTTCAAACCCGTTTATATCCGGCATCTGCACGTCCATCAGGATGAGGGTGAAATCCTCTTCCTTCAGCAGTATCCTTAGCGCGGCCCTGCCTGAGTTAGCTTTCCTTATAGTATACTGGTCTTTTTCAAGAATAGTTTCTATAGAGAAGAGGTTGTCCTCGCGGTCATCTACTATCAGGATCTTTATCTCAGCCTTTGCTACCGGTAATATATCTTCCGTTGAATCGTCCATTCCTATCTATTATTTGTAGAGCCACACCCTCATCAACGACAACAACTGATCGATCTTCACCGGCTTGGTGATATAGTCCGAAGCGCCTGCCTCGATACATTTTTCACGGTCGCCCTTCATCGCTTTCGCTGTCACTGCTATGATCGGCAGGTTGCTGTTTTTATGTTCTCTCCTTATCTTCTGTGTCGTCTCGTATCCATCCATCTCCGGCATCATAATGTCCATGAGCACCATATCAATGTTGTTGTTCTCATTGAGTATGTTTATTGCATCCTGGCCGCTTTCGGCAGTTATCGTCTGTATGCTGTATTTCTCAAATGCCGTGGTCAGTGCGAAGAGGTTTCTTACGTCATCATCCACTACAAGCACTTTCTTCGTAGAGAGCACATCTTCCTTCAGCCTCAGGTGCTCTATTATCCGGCGTTTTTCCGGCAGCAGCTCCTTATGGTTCAGGTGCAGGTGCATCACTGTTTCTTCCAGCAGCAGTTCCAGCGAATTTACATTTTTCAGCATTACCCTGTTCGCATACTGCTTCAGCTGGGTCTTCTCTTTTGGTGAGAAGTCTTTAGCTGAGTAGATGAGCACCGGCATCATCTGTGCTTTCTTTACAGTGTTTATCGCCATCACAAAGTCAAGCCCCGCTATATCAGGCAGCATGTAGTCCACTATAACGCAGTCAAATATTTCGGCTTCTATTTTCTCCAGTGCTTCTTTACCCGTTGTGGCTATGCTTATTTTTATAAGATCGCCGTTATCGAGCTCTTTTACTATCTGCGAGCAGTCGATCTCATTGTCTTCTACTACAAGCAGGTGCTTTTGCTTGCGGTTGTGGAAGTCCTTGATATCGCCAAACAGCATATTGAGTGCCTCGGTTTTCAGCGGCTTCTGGTGGAAGCTCCTGGCACCGCGCTTCATAGCCAGCACCCTGTTCTCTTCTCCGGATATCAGGTGCACCGGTATGTGCCTGAAGTTCATATCGTTCTTGAACAGGTCAAGTATCTTCCAGCCGCTGGCATCAGGGAGTTTTACGTCCAGTGTTACCGCTGTCGGGTTATACTTGTTGGTCAGTTCGAAAACTTCACCGAAGTTGGTTGCCACGATAGCTTTCAGGTCTATCTCATGGGCCTTGTCTATCATGATCTTCGCAAAGCGGAGGTCATCTTCTACTACCAGCACCACTTTGTCACCGCTGTTTATATTGTTGCGGTCATCGCCGTTGGTATTGATGATCTCGTTCACGCCATCCAGGTCGCGTTCTGCCATTTTCACTGTCGGAACGGTCTGTATGGTCAGCTTCTCATCGTTCTGAGCGAGTTCGTATTCGCTGATCACGAGTGAGCTTGGCTTTTCTTTCTTCACCAGCTTAGGGTTGTAGTCGATAGGCAGGTAGAGGGTGAATGCACTGCCCTTTCCTACTTCGCTGTCCAGCTCTATGGTACCACCCAGCAGGTCTGCAAGGCCGCGGCTGATGGAGAGGCCAAGGCCGGTACCACCGTATTTGCGGCTCGTAGATCCTTCTGCCTGCTGGAATGCTTCGAAGATGATGTTTTGTTTTTCTTTCTGTATGCCGATACCGGTATCTGTGATCTCGAAGGCAACTACTTTCCTGGCTTTCTCCAGGCTTACATTGCCCATGCGCCAGCTCTTGGTCGACTCGTATATCCGCAGCTTAACCTCGCCTTTTTCAGTGAACTTAAATGCGTTCGAAAGCAGGTTCTTAAGGATCTGGTTCAGGCGCTGTACGTCGGTCTCTATAATATCAGGCAGCGCGGTCTCTCTCTCGATAGTGAATTTGAGGTTCTTGCTTTCTGATATATGCTTGAAGGTTGTTTCCACAAACGATGTGATCTCGTTGAAGCGGACATTGATAAAGTCTGCAGAGATGTATCCTGACTCGATCTTCGAAAGGTCAAGGATATCGTTGATCAGCTGGATGAGGTCATCACCGCAGCTGTGGATGGTTTTCGCGTACTGTACCTGCTTCTCAGAAAGGTTGCCCTCGTGGTTCTCAAACAGCTGTTGTGCCAGGATGAGGAGCGAGTTAAGCGGCGTGCGCAGCTCATGCGACATATTCGCAAGGAACTCAGATTTGTACTTGGAGGTAAGGGTAAGCTGCTCGGCTTTTTCTTCCAGCGACTTACGGGCTTCTTCCACTTCCTTGTTCTTAGCTTCCACTTCTTCTTTCTGCTTCACGAGCAGGTGCGCTTTATCCTGCAGCTCTTCATTCGTACGGCGCAGCTCATCGGCCAGCGATGTAGACTGCTCCAGCAGGTGCTCTGTACGGGAGTTCGTTTCGATCGTGTTCAACACGATACCGATACTCTCCGTCAGCTGTCCAAGGAAGTCAAGGTGCGTTTCGCTGAAAGCCTCGAAGGTCGCCAGCTCAATAACGGCTTTGATCTCGGTTTCGAACAACACCGGCAGGATGATCAGGTTAGACGGCGTTGCTTCGCCAAGGCCTGAGCTTATCTTTACATAGTTATCAGGTACATTATTAAGTAGTATGCGTTCTTTTTCTACGGCTACTTGTCCTACAAGGCCCTCTCCAAGCGCCAGCTCTTTCTTCATATTCAGCTCGTCCTGGTGCGCATAGGCTGCAAACAGTTTCAGCGAGCTGCGGGTGAAGTCGTCGTCCTGCTCCAGGATGTAGAACATACCGTGTTGCGCATTTACCACCTGTGCCAGCTCCGACAGGATACGGCGTGTCACCGTATTCAGGTCTTTCTGGCCTTGCAGCATCTGTGTGAACTTCGCAAGGTTCGATTTCAGCCAATCCTGCTCCTGGTTCCGGAGTGTTGTCTCCTTCAGGTTAGCGATCATCTGGTTGATCGTATCTTTCAGCTCTTCCACCTCACCCTTGGCTTCCACGCGTATCATTCGGGTAAGGTCACCCTTGGTTACCGCAGAGGCCACCTCAGATATCGCACGTACCTGCGTGGTAAGGTTTTCCGCCAGCTGGTTCACGTTCTCCGTAAGGTTCTTCCAGATACCTGATGCACCCGGCACGTTAGCCTGGCCACCAAGCCTTCCTTCTACACCCACCTCACGGGCCACCGTTGTCACCTGGTCGGCAAATACCGCCAGGGTATCGATCATTTCATTAATTGTATCTGTAAGCTGCGCCACCTCACCACGTGAGCTGATCGACAGTTTTTGTTTCAGGTTACCTGTTGCCACCGATGTTACCACCTTGGCAATACCGCGCACCTGGCTCGTAAGGTTCGATGCCATCATGTTCACGGAGTCCGTAAGGTCTTTCCATGTACCGGCCACACCTTTCACTTCCGCCTGTCCGCCAAGTTTACCTTCCGTGCCCACCTCACGCGCCACACGCGTCACCTCAAAGGCGAATGAGTTGAGCTGATCCACCATCGTATTGATCGTGTTCTTCAGGTCAAAGATCTCACCTTTTACGTCAATGGTCACTTTCTTAGAAAGGTCACCCGATGCCACCGCCTTTGTCACCTCGGCAATGTTACGCACCTGGCTGGTAAGGTTACCGGTCATCTGGTTCACGGAGTCGGTAAGGTCTTTCCATGTACCCGCAACACCCGGCACGAACGCCTGTCCGCCCAGCTTACCATCGGTACCCACCTCACGCGCCACACGCGTCACTTCCGATGCGAATGCGCGAAGCTGATCCACCATCGTATTCAGTGTCTCTTTCAGCTGCAGGATCTCGCCGCGTACGTCCACCGTTATCTTCCGCGACATGTCCCCGTTCGCCACGGCGATAGCCACATCCGCAATGTTACGCACCTGGTCCGTCAGGTTACCCGCCATCTGGTTCACGGAGTCGGTAAGGTCTTTCCATGTACCGGCCACACCTGGTACGTGCGCCTGCCCGCCTAGTTTTCCTTCCGTACCCACCTCACGCGCCACACGCGTCACTTCCGATGCGAATGCCCTCAGCTGCTCCACCATCGTATTGATGGTGTTCTTCAGCTCCAGTATCTCGCCCTTCACATCCACTTCGATCTTACGCGAAAGGTCACCGTTTGCCACCGCCGTCGTTACTTCGGCAATGTTACGCACCTGCGCTGTAAGGTTAGAGGCCATGATGTTCACGGAGTCGGTAAGGTCTTTCCATGTACCACCCACACCCGGCACATCGGCCTGGCCGCCCAGCTTACCCTCCGATCCCACCTCACGCGCCACGCGCGTTACTTCGGAACCGAACGAGTTCAGCTGATCCACCATCGTATTAATTGTATTCTTAAGCTCCAGTATCTCGCCCTTCACATCCACGGTTATCTTACGCGAAAGGTCACCCTTTGCCACCGCAGTCGTCACCTCGGCAATGTTACGCACCTGGGCCGTAAGGTTACTACCCATCTGGTTCACCGAGTCGGTAAGGTCTTTCCATGTACCACCCACACCCTGCACTTTCGCCTGGCCGCCGAGCTTTCCTTCGGTTCCCACCTCAAGCGCCACACGCGTCACTTCCGATGCGAATGAGTTGAGCTGATCCACCATCGTATTGATCGTCTTCTTCAGGTCAAGGATCTCACCTTCCACGTTCACCGTTATTTTCTTCGAAAGATCACCGGTAGCCACCGCCGTTGTTACCTCGGCAATGTTACGCACCTGTGCGGTAAGGTTGCTCGCCATCTGGTTCACTGAGTCCGTAAGGCCCTTCCACACACCACCTACACCTTTCACTTTCGCCTGTCCGCCCAGCTTTCCTTCCGTACCCACTTCAAGCGCCACACGCGTCACTTCCGATGCGAATGAGTTGAGCTGGTCCACCATCGTATTGATCGTGTTCTTCAGCTCCAGTATCTCGCCCTGCACGTCCACGGTAATTTTCTTGGAAAGGTCACCGTTCGCCACCGCTGTTGTTACATCGGCGATGTTACGCACCTGCGCCGTAAGGTTACTTGCCATCTGGTTCACTGAGTCGGTAAGGTCTTTCCATGTACCGCCCACACCCTGCACTTTCGCCTGCCCGCCGAGCTTTCCTTCGGTTCCTACCTCACGCGCCACGCGCGTTACTTCGGAGCCGAATGAGTTAAGCTGGTCCACCATCGTATTGATCGTCTTCTTAAGCTCTAATATTTCTCCCTGCACGTCCACCGTGATCTTCTTCGAAAGGTCACCGTTGGCCACCGCCGTAGTTACCTCGGCAATGTTACGCACCTGGGCAGTAAGGTTACCGGCCATCAGGTTCACGGAGTCGGTAAGGTCTTTCCATACACCACCTACACCTTCCACCGTTGCCTGGCCGCCAAGCTTTCCTTCCGATCCCACCTCACGCGCCACGCGGGTCACTTCCGATCCGAATGAGTTCAGCTGGTCCACCATCGTATTGATCGTGTCTTTCAGCTCTAATATCTCACCCTTCACATCCACGGTGATCTTACGCGAAAGGTCACCTTTCGCCACCGCCGTTGTTACTTCGGCAATGTTACGCACCTGGGCCGTCAGGTTACTACCCATCTGGTTCACGGAGTCAGTAAGGTCTTTCCATACACCGGCCACACCTTTCACTTCCGCCTGGCCGCCCAGCTTACCTTCCGATCCCACCTCACGCGCCACACGCGTCACTTCCGCAGAGAATGAGTTAAGCTGATCCACCATCGTATTGATCGTGAATTTCAGCTCCGATATCTCCCCTTTTACATCCACCGTAATTTTCTTCGAAAGGTCACCTCTTGCCACCGCCGTTGTTACCTCGGCAATGTTACGCACCTGGCCCGTAAGGTTACTTGCCATCTGGTTCACCGAGTCAGTAAGATCTTTCCACGTTCCTGCTATACCTTTTACCTGTGCCTGGCCACCCAGCTTACCTTCCGTTCCCACCTCAAGCGCCACACGGGTCACTTCCGAAGAGAATGAGTTAAGCTGGTCCACCATCGTATTGATCGTATTTTTAAGCTCCAGTATCTCGCCCTTCACGTCCACCGTGATCTTACGCGAAAGGTCGCCCTTTGCCACCGCTGTCGTCACTTCGGCAATGTTACGCACCTGTGCTGTCAGGTTGCTCGCCATCTGGTTCACTGAGTCAGTAAGGTCTTTCCACACACCGCCTACGCCTTTTACCGTAGCCTGGCCGCCAAGTTTACCTTCCGTACCCACCTCAAGCGCCACACGCGTCACCTCCATCGAGAAGAGGTTCAGCTGCTTCACCATGTCGTTCACTTCTTTCGCAATACGTGCGAACTCGCCCTGCAGCACGTGGTCGCCTATCTGCAGCGGCATTTGCTGCGATAGGTTACCCTTAGCCACCGAGCTGATAACCCCTGCTATCTCGATCGTCGGATGCACAAGGTCAGATATAAGTGTATTCAGTGAGTCAACCCCCGTGCTCCACGAGCCTTTTGCGAAAGGCACCTCGATGCGGTGGTTCAGCTTACCATGCTTGCCGATAGTGTCACTTGCACGCGTAAACTCCTGTGTCATCTTCTGGTTCATGAAAATGATCTCGTTCAGCGTATCGCAGATCTTACCGGCTATACCTACCTGGTCAATAGGCATACGCACATCAAAGTTTCCGTTCTTCACCTCTATAAGGATACGCAGCAATTCCTTATCCAGTACCTCGTCGGGCCGGGGTTGGTAAATGCCGTCAAAGCTCGGTTGCATTATCTGGGACTGTACTTTCACTTCTTTTGGTTTTCGTTTCGATTTTTTCGAAGGTGCGGCATCCAGGGCCAGTGCCTCTTCATTCATTGCTATGGCGTCCAGTTCCGTGTGCGACCCATTTAGCTTTTCGTTTTCATTACTCATAAGATACAATATGTGCGTGAACGAATAAATTACATAAATAAAATAATCACATTATGATTATGCTGCAAATTAGATATAAAAAATTATCCTATGAAATACAGGTAGAAAAAAAATACTCAAAAAAATTGTGCCAGCGAAACAAACTCATTGGGTGTATGGCCGGAATGAAGCCAAATATTTACAATGTGTAACCAGTTGCATCGCCTGCAATGGAAACATCCCCGCTAAGAGCAAGGGATGTTAATTAAAATTAAAATATTAAATTTAGTGGTTTGCAATGTTGGTCCATTATTTCCAAAACATATTATTTTTCAATTGCTGCAACTATTTCTGCATTTGTTGGCTTCATTCTGGGTTCAAAAACCGCTACGAGGTTACCTTTTTCATCTAAAAGGTACTTCTGGAAGTTCCATTTCACCTCGCTATCTTTATATTTGTTTAATTCTTTATTGGTTAGCCACTTATAGATAGCTGCCATTTGGTCGCCCTTCACGGTCACCTTCGAAGCCATAGGGAACGACACCCCGTAATTCTTCTTGCAAAACGTAGCAATATCTTTGTCCGTGCCGGGCTCTTGCGTACCAAAGTCATTGGCCGGGAAGCCTACGATCACTAGCTTGCCTTTGTACTTTTTGTACATCGCCTCAAGGTCAGCATATTGGGGAGTGTTTCCACACTCTGAGGCAGTATTTACAATTAATATTTTTTTGCCTTTGTATTTGGCAAAGTCGATCGTGCCGCCGCTGAGGGCCGGCACTTTAAAGTCATAGATCGACCTCGGGTCTGCCTTAGCTACCCCGGCACCTATGAAGAAAAGAAAATTGAGTAAAAAAAGAGCACGCATCAGCATATACCTTGGATTTTAATGCTAAAGATAATGATGTTGGTGCAAAAAAAGCGGTCAGCAGGAGCGCTGGGTACATTTCAAATCTTCGCATATAATTTGTTATAATAACACCCTGAGCGACAGCGAAGACATTAGCTCTCCCTCTCTTCGGGAGAGGGTTGGGGTGAGGCCAAAGTGCGAAGATTTGAAATGGCCGCCGTAGCGCTCAATATATTAAAAGATCCCACCCGCGAAATACAACTAAAGTAGTATTAAAACGGTTTTTGCGCAGAGTAGATTTGTACTACCCGTATTTCACGAGCTAAATTAGATACTATGAGAAGATACCTGCTCAGCCTCGTTGGCCTGCTGGCAATGCACACTGTGGAGGGTCAAAGCCTGAAGAAGCCGGATGTGCCCACTCCTTCGCTCCTGAAAATAAAGCAGGCGAAAGGCATATCCCGGGGTGGTAGCGGCTACATGGGCCTATTTGACTGGAACTTCTCTGCAGGCTATATAGATAAAACCGCCTCGCAGGGTGCCATCACGGCGCCGCTATCCCTGAATACATCGGGCCAGTATTTCATGTTCCATTGGCAGGATGGGCTACTGAGTAATTACTTCCTTGCAAAATCATACAAGCGCGACAAGCGCATTAAGTTCGGATTTCAAAATACCGTAGACCTCGGCTTAAAGCGTGGGGTAGCAAACGGTGATTCTTCAAATTATGCCTTTGCAAAAGAATCCGCCAATACCGGCAAGCTCGACTTTTTTGTCAACTACCAGGCCGGCCTTGCCGTAGTAGTGAGGGTCAATAGAACTATAGATGTAGGATACACTTACTATCCCTATGTGAAGTCTGTGTTCAGCCCCGACATAAAGAACTACTCAAAGGTGCGCGCCCGTATCAGCAGGTTCATGGCTGAGTACTCTTTCAATGGCAAAACGTCTTACGAGTTCAAATACCTCCATAGCCGCAAGCTCTACATAGGTGTTTCCTATACAGAGTCAGAGAAAAGGTACTCCGACTTTTCCCATGGCACATCAAACGTAGCCACCAGCTGGATACACCTTAGCCTTGGACGGGTATTCTAAAACCACTGCAGAAAATACTTCGATAATGCAAAAAGCAATAACAATAAGGTCTATACCTGCCCTCATCGCGGCATGCATGGCATCAGTAGCCAGTGCGCAGTACGTAAAGCCACTGCCCCACAATTCGTACTACAAGGCGTACTACAACTCATATACGCCTCCTAAGACCTACTACACGCCGCCAAGCTACTATAAGGCATACACTCCGTCGTACAATAACTCTTACAACTCCGGCTACAAGTCTTACAACTCAGACAACGGCTACACCAAGCCTTACAAATCGTATTATAAAAGCGATGATAATTCCGGGTACAAGTCGGATGGGTATAAGAGCACGCCCTATACACCTCCGGTCGAAGTGAACCCTGTAAAGTATGGCAGTCTTGTCAACAGTAACGGCGACATATTTACAGGCGACTATAAAAGTGACCAGCCATATCTGAAGGGAGCCATAGCTTCAGCCAATGGCAGTAAGTACGTAGGTGATCTCAGCGGGTGGTCGCGCAGCGGCTACGGCGTGCAGACAGCAGTTTCAGGCGAGAAGTATGCCGGCAATTGGCGATATAACAAAAAAGAAGGCAAGGGGAAGCTCTATGGCGCTAACGGCGACCTGCTATACGATGGCTACTGGAAAGATGATACGTATGTCAGTGGCTACACGGGCGCTTACAGCAACGGCAGGCGAAACGGGCAGGGCATCGAAAAAGACCTCGATGGCAACACTTATGAAGGGGAGTGGAAAGATGATGTAATGCATGGCACTGGCAGGCTGACCAATAAGTATGGCACGGTAACAGAAGGCATATGGCAATACGGCACCTGGCAATACTACTATTCAGGAGGGCTGGTCAACGGGAAGAAGCAGGGTAGCGGTACCTACAAAGACAAGGCAGGTATATCGTATACAGGTGAGTGGAACGAGGATCTGATGGAGGGCCGTGGCACGCTTGCGCTGACAAGTGGCGCCACATACGATGGTACCTTCAGGGCAGGCAAAAAGAATGGCCGCGGAGTGTACAAATACAATGGCGATACCTACACCGGCGAGTTTAGCGATGATAAGAAGAGCGGCAGGGGAACTATGGTAAGATCAACCGGCACCACATATACGGGCGACTGGAAAAATGATATGCGCGAGGGTAGTGGTATAGAAGAAAGCGCCGCAGGGAAATTCATTGGCGAGTGGAAGAATGACAGGAAAGAAGGGCCTGGGAAAGAGTATGATAAAACCGGAACGCTTGTGCGGGAAGGTACATGGCAGGCCGATAGCTGGCGCTACTCGTTTACCGGCACAACAACTGAAGGGAAGAAAAACGGCTATGGTGTGTACAAAGACCCGTATGGAACGTATACTGGTGAATGGAAGGATGACCATAAGAATGGCAGGGGCACGTTCACCGCTGTTGATGGAGATGTATATGAGGGCGAATGGAAAGATGATTTGCTCAACGGCAAGGCGAAATACACAGGTGCCAAAGGTACTGCCTACGATGGAGACTGGATCAATAGCAGAAAGAATGGTAATGGTAAGTACACCGATGAATATGGCACATACGACGGAGCGTGGCGTGGTGGTGAAAGGTCGGGACAAGGTAAGATAACGTGGAAAGACGGCACCACATACGAGGGAGCATGGGTTGCTGATGCTATGTCGGGAGAGGGCACATACACATGGCCCGAGGGAACGCAGCCCGTTGACATGAAGAACGCAACAAAATACGTCGGCTCATTCAGTGCCAATATGTTCAATGGGTTTGGCAAATGTTACAACAGCAATGGCAAGTGCATTACCAAAGGCAACTGGATCAGCAACAGGTACTATGGCAAGCGAAAGGTTAAAGCATAGCGCTGGCTGGCTGCCGTGTCGCATGTGGCTATGCACATTGCTGGTGCTGCTCAGTACCAGCTTCAGCGCGGTCTATGCTGTCACTGCTTCGGCTTGCGACACTGATGAAACTGCAACAGGAAAAGTAGTGGCAGTGTACGTATTTCTATCACCCGAATGCCCCATCTGCCAGCAGTATAGTGCTACACTAAATAAGATAGTTGCACTGTACCGCGATAAGCCGGTGACGGTTTGCGGCGTGGTACCCGGGCTGTTGTACAGTGCAAAAGACATTGCCGATTTCCGGGTAGAGTATAACATTAGCTTCCCTGTTATCACCGACTCTCTTTACCGCCTTACCACCAGGCTGCAGGCCACTATCACACCCCAGGCAATACTACTCGATGAGCATGGTGCAACGGTATACAGTGGCCCTGTAGACAATACATTTGTTGCCCTTGGTCGCAAGCGCGCGCACACTACGGCACATTATCTCACAGATGCGCTCGACAGCACACTTGCCGGCAAACCAGTAGCAATGCCCTCCGTACCCGCAGTGGGATGCAGGATAGAGCGCGCTAATATTAATGATAGCCAGTGAGCACAACATCGGTGATAGCGTCTTTCCGGGTATTAAGCGCAGCGTGTGTGTTGCTCCTGGCAATGCCCATGCAGGCACGCGAAAAATTATCTTTCTACCGCGACGTGCAGCCCCTTATATACAAGCACTGCACGGGCTGTCACAGGCCGGGGCAAAGCGCGCCATTTTCGCTCGTTAGCTACACAGATGTAGTAAGGCATGCCGCCACCATAAAAGAAGTTATCGCCACCGGCTACATGCCGCCATGGAAGGCCGACACCGGCTACCGGACATTTGTGGATCAGCGCATTTTATCTGCCGCCGAGATCAAAACCCTTACCGCCTGGATAGACGGCGGAATGGCTATGGGCGATAAGACCCCCGATATAGATATTGCGCAGGCATACGGCCCTTCCAATCTCGGCAAGCCCGATCTTATCGTTGCTGCGCCGGAGGTGTTCACCGTCCCCGGCACCAATCAGGACAGCATAGCCTACTTTGTAATGCACTACAGCATACCTGCCGATACTAATGTGCTCGCATTTGAGTTCCTTCCCGGCGACCCTAAAGCAGTGCATCACAGCAATACATGGGTATTCCCTGAAGAAAGTGAATACGAGCGCTTCTATCCAAAGCACGAGTCCGAAATTATTCCCTCCCCGGTAGCCATGGAGTATATAGGGCCTGGTATCTACGACATGTTTATCAGGCTGTTGCCGGTAGGGGTTGCTACGCCCGGCGATCATATATTCACCTATCCGGATTTCTTTCCAAAAGTGCCGCCGCTCTATTACGATGGCTGGGTGCCCGGTACATCTCCACGCCGCTGGCCGCAGGGCTTCGGTTTCCGGCTGCCCGCCAAAGGCATCATCATAATGCAGGTACACTATGGCCCCACGCCCATAGAGCGGCACGACAGGTCATCAGTAAATATCTTTTTCACCGATCGCCCCATAACCCGCATGATAGAGAGCTTTAACATAGGCACAGGCGGTGGTATAGCTGATCCTGTGCCCGCATTGGTGCTCCCTCCCGATTCTGTCAAAAGTTTTGAGATCACAACGACGGTTGAAAGAGAGCAGTCCTACATCGCTTTAAACCCTCACATGCACTACCTGGGCAAAGAAATGAAAGCGTTTGCAATTACACCGGCGCACGATACCATTCCGCTGGTATGGATAAAACACTGGGACTTCCGCTGGCAGGAGTTTTACAAACCTTTGTCGCTGATAAGGATACCGGCAGGCTCAGTGATAAAGGTCCTCGCCACATTCGACAACACCGCCGCCAACCCGGAAAATAGGTTCAGCCCGCCGCGGCAGGTAATGGGCGGCGCAAACAGCACCGAGGAAATGATGAGCCTTATCGTTATGAGTGTCGACTTCAAGGAGGGAGACGAGTCAATAAAGCTCAGCACCGACTTGCCCGCACAGGTACCCGTACCGCCCCAGCAACACTAACTCCGACCTAAATTAACTACCGGGGCGACACAATGAACTAACTCGTTTTTACGTTACCTGCTTTTAGGTTTTGATTTTTTCATTTTGACTTAAGATTTATGCAAAAACTACTGGTACTATTGTTACTTCTTTGTACCGCGCTATGCCGCGCGCAGTCCTACGATACCACGCTCATTCCATACAGGGCAGGCGCGAAATGGGGCTACTGCAATGTGCAGAAAAAAGTAGTGATCGCTCCGCAGTTTACAGAAGCCGATTTTTTTGATCAGGGACTTCTTGCTACGGTTCGGCTCGATAGCTACTATTGCGTTATCAACAGGCGGGGTGAAGTCGTGTACAAGAACACTCATTTCACCCTGGTCGTAGATAAGGGAACACACTTTCTCGCCACTACGAACTCATACACTGAGCAACTGTATGATGCCACCGGGCAGCCGGTAACCGGCGTGTACAACAAGATCAACCGTTTCAATTCTTACGGTTATGCGCAGATCGTTTCCCGCTATACCAGGTACGGACTAATAGATCGGTCGTTCAAAGAGGTGATAGCCCCGCGCTATGGTTCTATAGAGTTTTTCTCGCCCACGCTTATCAAAGTGTATGAAGACTCCACTCATGGCTATGGCCTGGTAAACATTAGCACAGGTATACGTGTGCCTTGCAAATACCAGCAGGTATATCCACCCAGGGAAGGGCTGCTGATGGTACTGCAGGATGGTAAATGCGGCTTTATAGACAGCAACGGGAAAGTAGTGCTGCTGCCCCGCTATCAGAGAGCCGTACCTGAGGGCATAAAAGCGGGCCAGTGGTACAACGAAAGCACATACGAAGGATTCAATCTCGACGGCCTTTACTGCGGCCTCGCTGTAGTGACCAATGATGCAGGTGAATCGGGCTATATAAACGCCAGTGGTGAAACAGTTGTGCCCTTCCGGTTTGAAAGGGCCTATGGTTTTAGTAACAACAGGGCGTGGGTAAAAGAAGGTGGCAAATGGGGAATGATAGATACTAAAGGCAAGTATGTGCTGCCGCCGGTTTATAGTGCGCCCGCATTCTTATCTGCGAAGGAACTGCTGGTGCTCGATGGCTTTAGCGAAGGGCTTATACCGGCCACCCGCGATTCGCTGTATGAGTACGTAGATTCAAATGGCACTGTAGTTATACCCGCACGCTTCACCCGCGCAGAGCCCTTTTACGATGGTATGGCTGCAGTGTATGAGCAGGGCGCCTATGGCTTCATCAGCCGCAAGGGCCAGTATATCATCAGGCCCGCATATCCATGGATAGAAGGAGCCGGCATTGCAGGCACGCACCCTTTTGTCAGTGGCTGTGCGATAGCACAGAAGCACGATGGTCGCTGGGTTATTATTGATAAGAAAGGTAAGAAGCTGTTGCCAATAGAGTTCGACAAGGACAATGATATTTGGTTCGAGAACGGACTCGCAAATGCGAAGGCCGGGGGCAAGAGATATGTATTCAATAACGAGGGGCAGGTACGCTATGTGTTCCCTGCTGATGGCGGTGTTAGCCAGTATACGCCTTCCCTGTTTTACTGCTACGACGATAAATGTTTTATCAACATAAACAGTCGTATCAAGTATTGCGGGCAATAGACCCTAAACGAAAAAAAGCTGCTTTGCAGCAGCTTTTTCAAAATGATTATAGGTAAGATTAGATAACCCTAACGTTTACCGCATTCAACCCTTTTTTACCATTTTGTACGTCGAAAGATACTGTGTCGTTCTCGCGGATCTCATCGATGAGACCTGAAACGTGAACAAAAACATCTTCGCCTCCGTTTGACGGAGAAATGAAACCAAAACCTTTAGTCCCATTGAAAAATTTTACTTTACCCTGTTGCATTAAATCAATGTTTAAAAAATGAATTGCGAAGATAATAAAAAATATTATGAAAAAACGAATTTTTTACATGAAGATAAAATGTTAATAATGGCAAATATTTATGGACTGTTATAACAAATAAATACCGACCTTTACCAATAAAAAATTTTTTAAGTATCTATGGGCAGAGGTAACGAATCAAGCAACAAAAAAGAAAAAGAAAGAAAAAAAGCTAAAGACAAGCAAGATAAGGCGGCAAAAAAAGAAGACCGTAAGAGTAATAGTGCCAAAGGCAAGTCACTCGACGATATGATCGCTTATGTCGATGAAAACGGCAACCTGTCATCCACTCCTCCCGATATGACCAAGCGTAAAGACATCAGTCTTGACGATATACAACTTGGTGCAGCCAAGGGAGAAGATATGTCGCTGAGAGAAGTTGTAAGAAAAGGCGTGGTTACATTCTTTAACGATGCAAAAGGCTACGGCTTTATCAACGATCTCCAAAGCCAGGAAAGTGTGTTCGTACATATCAACCAGCTCTCTGAGCCAATTAAAGAACGCGACAAAGTAGTTTTCGAAACTGAGCAGGGCCCCAAAGGTCTCAATGCCATAAAGGTGAAGAAGATCTGATAATTTTCGCGATGCCATAGGGCCGCAGCGCTCTCTCATCCGCCCGGTAGGGTAAATCTTATTTGTCTTACGTTTCGCAACTTTGGGTTTCGACTTTTCACTTTTGACTTAACACCAGATATTCAAACAACAAGCTGCCTCCGGGTGGCTTTTTTTGTTGCCCGCCGGGCATAAAAAAAGCTCCGTAGTAGACGGAGCTGAGCTTTCACGGTGTCAGGGGAATTTTTTATAAAGACTACCTTGCAGTAGCGATTTATCTAAAGCAAATTTAAGCATTTAGTTATCATCTCGGTGCTAAAATTTTGTAAAGGAAAGTTATTTCTATAATAATGATATGTGGGCGATAACAGGCAACATACCTTATCTTCGCACTTTACGTTTAAACAGCGTACCAAATCAAGATTACCCGATGCGCGCAGGCATAGTTGCAATAATTGTTTTGTTGGTGTTCAGTCAAAAGGTGTTCGCGCAACGGCCGCTGCTTAATATGCCTGAGCACGATGAAAAGCTCTATTACTTCGGCATCACATTTGGCTTCAATTACTCCGTACACCAGATAAAGTATACCTCCTCTTTCGCCAACACAGATACGTTTATGCGTATCCAGCCCCACTGGAGGCCTGGCTTCAACCTTGGCCTCATGGGCAACCTGCGGCTCAACCGCTTCTTTGATCTGCGGTTTGTGCCCTCCCTCGCCTTTGCAGATAAAAACCTCGTGTATGGCTACGGCATGGGCAAGGATAGCCTTGTGGATAAAAGCATTGAATCTATCTACATACACCTGCCCGTACAGATAAAATGCAAAAGCGACCGTATCAATAACTTTCGGTTCTACGGCCTTGTGGGTGGTAAGTTCGATTACGACCTGGCCGCCAATTCCCGCTCCCGCCGCTCAGACGAATTTCTGAAGATCAGCCCCGTCGATTACGGCTTCGAGCTTGGCTTCGGCTTCGAGTTTTACAATCCTAACTTCATTTTCTCTCCTGAGATAAAGCTCAGCCAGGGCCTCGGCAACCAGCTCTTCCGCGATCAGAGCCTGCCCCTAACTAACGCCATCGAGTCGCTGCGCACCCGCATGATCGTTATTTCCATTCACCTGGAGGGATAGCTTTATATAGCTGGCGAAGGTGCAATTAGTTTTTGCAATATATCCGGGCTAGTGCATCGCCAACCTGATTCTGCCTCACCAGGTATTAGTGTACTCCCGCCTTTCAATACGCTTGCACCTTTCGGTTTTGGCATTTTTCTCTTTTCACCTAACACAAGCCTGAGCGCAATAGCTAAATTAAGCAGTGCATACCATGAGTGATGCCGAAGCCATCAAATGTTTATAGAAAGACAAACTATTCGAGGGTCGATGCCGAAGGTATCGGATGTTATTTCATGGGTAGACATCAGCGACATTGTCCGAAAAGTTCCGTCGTAGCTGGTCTTTCCGTCATAGCCGAGTCTCCGGTTTTTCACCGGGACTCGGCGTTAAGTGTTTCGTGTTACACTATTTCTTTGCAGCCGCATGCAGAAGATGTACGAAACACAGAAAACATTTTCCGTCGTAGCCGGGTCTCCGGTTTTTCACCGGGACACGGCGTTACGTGTTTTGTGTACCACTACATTGGCAGCCGCATGTAGAAGTTAACGCCGGGTCTCGCGAAGGGCGGCTTGTGCATCCTTCTCGTTTAACGACTCAGCCCCTTACTCCAATACCTAAATTAAGCAGCGTAATACCGTGAGTGATGCCGAAGCCATCAAATGTTTATAGAAAGACAAACTATTCGAGGGTCGATGCCGAAGGTATCGTATGTTATTTCATAGGTAGACATCAGCGACATTGTCCGAAAGTGGAATGTGTGTGCCATGTGGCGGGTAAAAAGTATAATTTTACTCCAACAGCTATCTAAAAATCAAATAAGAATGTTCAGCTATTGGGAGCAGCAAAGTTTTTCGCATTATGATCATATAGTCGTTGGGTCCGGCATTGTTGGCCTCTGTGTGGCCATAGAGCTGAAGCAGCGCTTTGCCGGTAGCTCAGTGCTGGTGCTGGAGCGCGGGCTGCTGCCTACAGGTGCCAGTACACGCAATGCGGGGTTTGCCTGTATGGGCAGCGCTACGGAGCTGCTGGATGACCTGCAGGTAATGACGGAAGATGAAGTGGTTGGCCTGTTTGAAGCCAGGAAGAAGGGGCTGGAGCGGCTGCGAGGCATGCTGGGTGATGCCCGCATAGGCTACCACGCTAACGGTGGGTATGAGCTGATAAGCGACCGCGAGATGGATGCAATGGATAAGCTGGAATACCTTAACAGACTACTGCAGCCTGTGACGGGCAAGCGGGCCTTTGCGCAAGCAAATGACAAGATAAGCGAGTTCGGATTTGGTGGAGCGTATGCAACCGCGCTTATTGAAAATACGTGCGAAGGTGAACTGAACAGCGGCATGATGATGCGCGCGCTGATAGATAGGGCACTGCAGCAGGGCATCGAAATAAAGACGGGCGCTGATGTGGCTCGGTTTGAAGAAAGCGAGCGCAATGTGTTTGTGGAAGTCAATGACCCGTTTCGCGAGGAGGTAATGATGCTGAACTGCAATACGCTGAGCATATGCACCAATGCATTTGCCAATCAGCTGCTGCCCGATGTAGATGTAGTGCCGGGTCGCGGGCAGGTGCTCATTACCCATCCCATACCCGGACTGAAATTCAAAGGCATTTTCCATTTGGACAGGGGGTATTATTACTTCCGGGAGATAGATGGGCGTGTCCTCTTTGGCGGCGGCAGGAACCTGGACTTTGAGACCGAGCAGACAACCGACTTCTCGCTCAACAAACTGATACAAATAGACCTGGAACAAAAACTAGCCGACATCATATTGCCGGGTACCAGCTTCCAGGTGGCGCAGCGCTGGGCGGGCATCATGGCTTTTGGCCACAACAAGTACCCGATAGTAAAAGCTTTTTCGCCGCGGGTGTTTGGCGCATTCCGCATGGGGGGCATGGGCGTGGCGCTGGGGGCTGAGACTGCGAGGCAGCTGGGGGAGATAATAGCTAACGCTCTTCAACCCTAAGCAAACTCCCGCAACGCAATAATCACATCCCCAATCGGCAACCCCATGACGCTATAGTAGTCGCCGTTTATCCTTTCGATGCCGGTTACGCCGATCCACTCTTGTATGGCGTAGGCGCCTGCTTTGTCGTATGGCTTGTAGTGTGTGATGTAGTGGGATATCTGCTCTTCGCTCAGGTCCCTGAAGTATACTTCGGTGGTGACCGAAAAGCTGTGCTCCTTATCCTTTTTGCGAATGCACACTCCTGTTACCACTTTGTGCATACGGCCTGAGAGGCGCCGCAATATTTCCTTTGCATTGGCCTCATCTGTGGGCTTGCCCAGTATATCGTCATCTACCAGCACCACGGTATCAGCGGCTATCACGATGGCATCGTTCACCAGGTGCAGTACTGCATCAGACTTTTTCTTAGCGAGAAATTCCGGCACTTGTTCGCCGGGCATACCGGGTGGGTTGGTCTCGTCGACATCGGCTACGAGCACTGTGAACTCCAGCTCGGCCATTTCCATCAGCTGCTTGCGGCGGGGCGATTGTGAGGCAAGTATTATTTTATCAGACACGGTTAGTGAGCATTTGAAAGTAATAAATGATGAGCGAGCAGATGCCGGCCAGCATTATCATCTTGAGCCAGCTACTGGCGTTGTGATAATGGCGCGTATCCCTGCCGCGACCGAAGGCCACCACCCATACTATGAGCGGCACCGCCAGCATTACCGCAATATACACTGCCAGCAACTTATAATTGTACTTATAAAGCAGCACAGGAGCTACAGATAGCGGAATAATCACCAGCAACGCCAAAACAATTGTAAAGACCATCGCAAACCTCAGCCCTTTCTTTATAGGCATTGTAACACAGCCATCGGCCTCATCGCCGCGGTGATCTTCCATGTCCTTTACTATCTCGCGCATCCAGGTGAGCATAAAGGCAAAGTATGCATACGTACCCAGCACCCACACTGGTAGTATTGGGTGGTGCATGGCGGGCTCGTAGACTATAAGGGTAACGATGGTGAGGGAAGTGAGCAATGCTACTACCAGGTTGCCTGCCACATACTGCCGCTTGAAGCGGGTAGAGTAAAGCCACAGCAGGGCCACGCAGGCCACCTGTATGCCCAGCCATTCCAGGTGATGCGCCTTTGCAGCCACATACCCTGCTATGGCTATGGCCAGTATGCTGAGTATGCCATGAGCGAGAATAGCATTCTTGCGGGCAATGGTCTTGCCTAGCACCACCCTTTCGGGCTTATTGATGAGGTCTATTTTAACATCGAAGTAGTCGTTGATGATGTAGCCTGCCGCAGCGATGAGCATTGTAGACAATGCCAGCAACAAGAAATTGACCGCACTTAAATGATAAACACTATCGGGAAGGTAAGAGTATACCTGGGGCCGTATAACACAAGCCCAGGCCAGCAACTGCGCCAGGAAGATGATCAAAAGGTTTTTCCAGCGTACGAGTTGCAGCCATGCCATAAGAGCCTAGAGTTTTCTTTGCGGGTTATTCCCAGTCTGCGTACTCTTTGTTCCAGTTGATGCGGTCGCCGCCCTTGCCCAGGGCAAACAGCTTGTTGAGTGCAAGGGTAAGCCCTATCTCGTTATAAGCGCCGGCAGCGTGGTAATAGCTGCGGCCATAATGCACCTGGAACTTAGTAAGGTTAATACCTGCACCAAATGCGAAGCCTGCAAGGCCGGGCAATGACTCTAGTGCAAGCTCCTTGCGGCGCAGGAAATTATATGAGCCGGTTATAACGATACGCTTACCCAATGTGAGTTCAGCGCCAAAAATGAAGTGCCTGAAAAGCTTATCGGTAAAGTAGGAGCTCTGCTTTGCGTTGCTGTCGGTAGTGCCGAGTATTGCCGAGGTATTCTGGTCGGCAGGGTTGCTGTAGCGGATATCCCATTCATACAAGTGATGGATGGTGGTGAACAGCCTCAGCGGCAGGTGTTTGAACCGCTTGGAAACGCCGATCTGTAGATCGAAAGGGATAGGCTCGGAGGGGATGTTATCGTTGTATTTATCCACCATCACGCCCATATTCTTCGCTACCAGCCCTATATCCCACAGGCTGGCTGTGTCGTAGTAGTTGATGCCTATGTCCATAGCCGCTGCGGTAGCTGTAGCCTGCGCCAATGAGGATGAAGCCCACTTCACCGTGGCACCGTAGCGCCAGTGCTGCAGGTAGCTGCGCGATGCGGCAAGGCTTATTGCATAATCGCGTGCATTGAAGTCGCCATATACATTGCCGATGTTGTCGGTCTGTGTAAAGCTGCCATAATTGAGATATTGTACACCCAGCGCAAAAGAAGTGTTGATCTTCTCCGCATGGTAGCCATATTGCAGGTTCATCAGCTTTATATCGGCATAGTAGCTGTTGTAGTTGAGCTGCAGCTGGTTGTGCAGTCCCGGGCGCATCATGGCCGGGTTTTGCAGCGCCAGCGATATATCGTTGTCCGGGTTGGCCACACTCATGCCGCCAAGGGCAGATACGTGCGGCGAATTTGACATGCGCAAAAATTCAAATGCGAACTGCCCCCCTGTGACCTGACCTATTGCACTGCCGCAAACCAGCTGCACACACACCATCAGGGCTCCCGCAAAAGCCTTCCTGTATCGCTTAATGACCATAGTAGTAAAACGTGCCTGCGCTTAAAATATTGTAGCCTATTCCTGCTCCGGCTGTTCTGCCTTCATTCCCTCAATGATACGGGTGCTTACGCCGGTATTGGAGAAGCCGCCATCGTGGAAGAGGTTTTGCATAGTTACCATGCGGGTGTAGTCGCTGAAAAGGGTAACGCAGAAATTAGCGCAGTCTTCGGCGCTCGCGTTGCCAAGGGGCGACATCTTTTCGGCATAGTTATAGAATACATCGAAGCCCGCTACCCCTGACCCCGCCGTAGTAACGGTCGGCGACTGGGAAATAGTATTGACGCGCACCTTCTTAGCGAAGCCGTAGTGGTATCCGAAGCTTCTTGCGATGCTCTCCAGCATTGCCTTGGCATCGGCCATATCGTTATAGCCCGGGAACGAGCGCTGCGCAGCTATATAACTAAGCCCCAGCACTGAGCCCCACTCATTGAGCGCATCGGCCTTCATGGCGCTTTGCAGCACCCTGTGCAGGGATAGTGCAGAAATATCTATGGTCTTAAGGAAGTTGTCGTAATTGGTATTTGTATATTCCACGTTCTTCCGCACATTGGGCGACATGCCTATGCTATGGAGGATGAAGTCGATCTTGCCGCCAAAGATCTCCATGCTTTTCTGCATGAGGTTGTCAAGGTCTGCGGTTGACGTAGCATCGGCGCCTATTACCTGCGCATTGCACTGCCTGGCCAGCTCATTTATCTTACCCATACGGAGGGCTATCGGCGCATTGGTAAGTACTATCTCCGCACCCTCTGCCACGGCAGCAAGCGCAGTTTTCCATGCAATGGAACGCTCATCGAGCGCACCGAATATGATTCCTTTTTTTCCTTTCAGCAGTTGGTGGGACATGATTTGTTGTTTTCCAGATGGTAAAAGTAGAAAACTTTAAGTACTTAGCCTCATTTGCACCACAACCCCACTGCGCACCCCAGCTGCAGCTGCAAACGGCGGCCCGGTTTAGCCAACGAAAATATAATATACCCTTGGGCATTTATACAATCAATTTTACTCTCATCCAAAAGTCGCCGAAAGTCAGGGTAGTTTGAAAATGGCACAGCAGGGAAAAGTTAAATAGCCAATGGCAGGCGTGGCGCGGCATACAGCGGGCATAAAGTTTTTTGCCCTGCTTACAGAAGAAAAAAACTAAAAAATATGAAAACGATATTACTTACTATAACGGCTGTACTGGCAGCAACTATCATTACCACAGCACAAGGCAGAAGAGGGAGCTGGGACAAAGAACTATATGTGGGCGGCACCGCAGGCTATGGCCACAGCTGGGTAGATAACATGCCTAACGTGACAGAAAAGTCCTCGGCCAGCATAGGCGCGAGCTTTATTACCACACGCAGCAGGCTGTGGGCCTGGGGGGCAGGGTTGACCGTGAATTCGCTTGGCTTTAATGTGGCCCGTAGTGAGAGTGGCACCTCTACCTTAACGCCCGTATACCTGCGGATACCCGTGCGCGGCTATTACTTCTTTGCGCAGGGCCCTGTACGCCCAATGGCCTACCTCGGCCCTGAAGTGGGTGTGAAGGTGGCTGAGCGCAGCACCGGCAGGTCTATATCAGGCGATGCTGTGGGTGGCCAGATATCGCGCTGGGATGCGGGATTGTCAGGTGGATTGGGGCTTAACATTCGCTTCATCAAATCGACATGGATAAACCTGAGCGCAGATTATTACCGCGGAATGGTGGACGCTGTGCGCTGGACAGGCGGGGCGTTTAACGAGAACAGGAACTTTGGTGGCAGCATAGGCATCTTCCACACCGTAAAATAAAAAAAGAAACAAAACCTTATCAACGCGCCGGCCACAAGCCGGCGCGTTCCCTTTTTTTATCGCTTCACTATTATCTCTACCCTGCGGTTCATCCTGCGCCCTTCCTCTGTATCATTGGGAGCTACCATTTTGGCCTCGCCCCATCCTTTAGGTTGCATTGCCGTCTCCTCTATCCCTATAGTAATGATCTCCGCAGCCACCATATTTGCCCGTTTAGCAGAAAGCTCATCGTTGATCATTGGTGTTCCCAGGTCATCAGTGTAGGCGTTCACGTATACAACAAGGCCCTTTGTGGCCAGCCAGGGGGCCACGGCATCGCGCAGGGTAGCCTTGTCTTGAGGGGAAAGCTCTATCCTGTTTACATCGAAGTGCAGCGTAGCTATTAGCGTATCGTTTATCGGCTTTATCTCGTCCCAGTTTGTGGGAAGCATAGGAATATCGCGCGTCAGCGGCGCAAGCGCGAAACTGTCGAATGCGAAAGTATCGCTTACGGCTATGTAGCCCACCCGGGCAGTGTACATGATGTATGTATTGCCCACAGGCAGGGTTATGAGGTAGCTGGCATCGCCGCGGTTGCTGCGAAAGCTGTAGAGCGTGTCGCCGGTGCGGGCGTTGCACACATACATCAGGGCTGAGTTAAGCCTGTTTTTCGAGATGCTATCATATACATATCCTGCCAGGTAGCTTACAGGTTCGGGGTTAGCTGTGCCTGGCAGCGGCACCGCATACATATCGTAGTTGCCTGCCGGGCCTTGCCTGTCCGATGAGAAGTAGAGCTTGCTGCCATCGAGTGTCACAAAAGCGCTTTTCTCATCGTGAGCGGTGTTGATGGGCGTGCCCATATTGGCAGCAGGTTGCCAGCCACTTTTTGCCTTGTGGCTTACAAACAAGTCGGCGCCGCCCATGCCGGGCCGGCCATCGCTGGTAAAGTAGAGTGTTTTGTTGTCGAAGCCTATGCGCGGAGCACCTTCATTGCCAAAGCTGTTTATAGCAAGCCCGGCATTCTCAGGCACTTGCCATGCACCGTCCTCAAACTTAGATATCCATATATCGGTGCCGCCGTAGCCACCGGGCCTGTCGCTGGCAAAGTAGAGCTCATTGTTATCTGGCGAGAGTGCAGGCATCCCCTCGTAGTCGGTAGTGTTGATGGTGCCACCAAATGGCTGGGGTATGGTCCACCCGGTATCGTTACTTATGCGGTAGGCCATGAATAGGTCGCAGCCGCCATCTGTGAACTCATCGAGCGCGCGGTTCTCGCAGCGGGTGAAGAACAGGTAGTGCCCATCGGCTGAGAGCGACTGCGCGCACTCCTGGTCAGATGTATTGGGTGGTGCGCCAAGATTGAGCGCCGAAAACCAGCCCCCGCACGAGTCGGCCTTTGCCTTATAAAAGTCTTCGTCTATGTTGTTGTTGCGGCGGGTGAAGAACAGCGTTTGTGTATCGGCCGTCATGCAGGGGTATAGCTCAGGGAACAAGCTGTTTACACGAACTCCGAGGTTTTCCGGTGTCACCTGCAGCGGCGCCGCCAGCGCCTGCTTTATAAACAAAGCCTGGTCAGACATGCGGCGCCACTCGGTACTGTCCTTTAGCGTGGCGAAGTTGGCGATGATCTGCAGGGCGCGGTCGGGGTGGCCTGCGAGCATGGAGCTTTTGGCCAGCGCCTTTGAGAAGCGCATGCCGCCGTTGCGGCATTTGTCAGATCCTTTTTTAAATAGCTCAGCAGCCTCCGCATAGCGGTGATCGCGGTAATACCATTCGCCCAGCTGGCTGTAGGCATCAGCATAGGTTGGCTCTTCATCTATGGCTTTTTGCATTTCCCTGTAGGCCTTTTGGTGCTGCCGGGTAGCTTTTAGGCGCAGCGATGCCTCATAGTACTGGGCAGCCTTCCTCGATTCCTGGGCCCGCAGTACTAAGGTTGATAAAACGCAAAAGATCAATGCTGTAAAGCGCATGCGGGCGAAAAATACGGGAAATTTTGGAAGTGGGGGAATTTTAGGCTGCAATAGGTCTGCTGACTATGATCGGTCTTGGCCTATATCTAAGTGCCTTGAAGTATGCGTAACCGCGGATACTAGAATAGTCCGTCCTTGAATAATAAAATGGATACGGAATGGGAATATGTCTGTTAAGGCCGTTCTTGTTTCCTCACGTCTTATGCGATACGCCTCAGGTATTCTCTTTATTTCCTTTATTTTAGCTCTGATAGCTTCGGTGAAGCGTTTGCCCAACCCCTTTTGCTGACGCTCGTACCACGCTGCCGCGTGTTTAATATCACCTTTCGCTAGTGGTAGAATAATAACCCGATACATTATAGATCCTTCTCGATGTCATCCATAGCCTCATCAAAATCCAAAGCGATGCCAGGGTTCTTTTTATACTCTGCCATGCGCTCATTGACAAGGTTTACCTGCCATTCTGGAATGGTATCGTCCTCTATGAGTAGCTCCACCGCGTCCATCTTTTCGAGATCTTTAAGTATAGCTGCCGCGTAGTCCTTTTTAATTTTTACATGAAATGTTTCAGACATGCTTATCGCTTTACATAAAGATACGAATTTCCGACTTTTCAAATTGTTGCAATACTGATAAAAGTGGGAACTTCGCGAGATAGACAGCATTAAAAGAAAATTCAATGATAGTAGTTTGTCCCAGTTGCAAGACGCAGTTTGAACCGGAAGCGGCCATAGCGCAATCCATAAAGGATGACCTGAAAAGAGAGTACAACCAGAAGTGGCAGGACCTGGAAAAAAGGAAAGAGGACGATTTTAAGAAAGAGCGCGAGCTGTGGCAACAGCAGCAGATGGAAATGACGCGCCGCCAGCACAAAGAAAAGCTGGAGCTGGAGCAGCAGCTGCGCCAGGAGCTGGCCGCAAAGGTGGGCGCAGACTACGAGCATAAGCTGCGACTGCTCGAAGACTCCAATAAAACGAATGAGGCTAAACTGACCGAAGCACGGCAAAAAGAACTTGAGTTCCTCAAAAGAGAGCATGAGCTTATAGCTAAAGCAAGTGAGATAGACCTGGAAGTACATAGGAAGCTGATAGAGGAGCGCAATAAGATACTGGAGGCTGTGCGCAAGGAAGAAGAAGAGAAAAGCAAGCTGCGCGAGACAGAACAGGAGATGAAGCTGAAAGAAAAAGAAAAGCAGCTGGACGATCAGCGTAAGCTGATAGAGGAGATGAAACGCAAGTCTGAGCAAGGGTCTATGCAGTTGCAAGGCGAGGTGCAGGAGCTGGCGCTGGAAAACCTGCTGATGCATGCATTCCCATTTGACGTGGTAAGCGAGGTAGGCAAGGGCGTAAAGGGTGCAGACTGCATACAGACAGTGCGCAACAACTTCGGGCAGGAGTGCGGCAAGATAATCTATGAAAGTAAACGCACCAAAGACTTCAGCCCGGAGTGGATAGAAAAATTAAAAGCGGATATGCGGGTGCTCGGCGCAGACGTTGCCGTGATAGTGACGCAGGCAATGCCTAAAGATATGAACTGCTTTGGCGAAAAGGATGGTATATGGATATGCACCTTTGGCGAGGTGAAGGCGCTGGTGCATGTGCTGCGCGACCTGGTGATAAAGGTTTCAGGCGCATCAAAGAGCCAGGAGAATAAGGGGGATAAAATGACGCTGCTCTATACGTATTTCACAAGCAGGGAATTTGCCGAGCAGTGGAACGCCATACGCGAGGGGTTCGCGAGCATGCGGATGTCGATACAACGGGAGCGGGAGCAAATGGAGCGCCTATGGAAGGCGCGCGAAAAGCAACTGGAGAAAGTGCTGCTGAATGCGGCAGGCATACGCGGCTCAATCGACGGTATATCTGGCATGGATGTAGACCTGAACCTGCTGCCCGAGGGAAGCGATCATTTGCTGGAGTAGGATTGGTGAAGCAAGTATTGTTAGATCAATTACATTCCCCGTAAAGCCGCAAGATTTTGCCTCTCCACTCGCCGGGGATTTTTTACTTCCGCTTCATTATGGGGTGGAGCGGGTATAGGAAGCCGATATTGTTAGATCAATTACATTCCCCGTAGAGACGCAAGATTTTGCGTCTCCACTCGCCGGGGATTTTTTACTTCCGCTTCATTATGGGGTGGAGCGGGTATGGAAAGCCAATATTGTCAGATCAATTACATTCCCCGTAGAGGCGCAAGATTTTGCGTCTCCACTCGTCCCCGGGATTTTTCACACGCGCTCCATTACTACCGCATACCCCTGCCCCAGGCCAATACACATGGTAGCAAGCGCATACCGCTTGTTCTGTTTCTGTAATTCCAGTGCGGCTGAATAGGTGATACGCGCGCCCGACATGCCGAGCGGATGGCCCAGCGCTATTGCGCCGCCATTCGGGTTCACACGTGGGTCGTCGTCTGCGAGGCCCAGCTGGCGCGTCACTGCAAGGCTTTGTGCTGCGAAGGCCTCGTTTAGCTCTATTACATCCATATCATTCAGGGTAAGGCCGGCTTTTGCAAGCGCTTTGTTTACTGCGCCTACCGGGCCAATGCCCATAATGCGTGGCTCTACACCTACAACAGCCGAGCTTATAATGCGCGCTTTAGGTATCAGCCCATATTTTTTCACAGCTTCCGCTGAGGCTATGAACAGCGCCGCTGCGCCATCGTTGAGGCCTGCTGCGTTGCCGGCAGTAACAGTGCCGTCTTTTTTAAAGGCGGGCTTCAGCTTGCCTAGTATTTCGGTTGTGGTAGTTGGCTTTACAAATTCGTCTGTATCAATTACTACGGCCGCGCCTTTTTTTTGCGGCATCTCTACCGCGGCTATCTCTTCTGCCAGCCTGCCCGACTGCTGTGCCGCCGCGGCTTTCATTTGTGAGCGATAAGCAAAGGTGTCCTGGTCTTCGCGATTGATACCGTACATGTCTACAAGGTTCTCGGCGGTCATACCCATGGCATCGGTGCCATACATTTCGTGCATTTTAGGATTGATGAAGCGCCAGCCGAAACTTGAGTCGAACATCTGGGCGTCCTGGCCGAAAGGCTGGGAGGTTTTAGAGATCACCCACGGACCGCGCGTCATCTGCTCTACGCCACCGGCAATAAATATATCGCCGTCACCGGCCTTTATAGCCCGTACAGCACTTATAACAGCCGACATACCTGAGGCACAAAGGCGGTTAACTGTTTCGCCGGGCACGCTGATAGGCAAACCTGCCAGCAGAGATGCCATGCGCGCCACATTGCGGTTGTCTTCCCCGGCCTGGTTGGCGCACCCCATTATCACGTCATCTATTGCTTCCGCAGGAATGGCCGGGTTGCGCTCCACGAGTTTTCTAAGGACAAGGGCGGCGAGATCGTCGGCGCGGACGCCTGATAATACCCCTCTGAAATTACCAATAGGCGTGCGGATGCCATCAACTATATATGCTTCGTTCATTGCCGGTTATTGAGAAATGTATGCAAAGGTAAGATTTTGAAAAACAGTGCAAATGTGAAAATTTGAAGAGAGGTCACCAGTAAGCACAAACACAAATGCAACAACCCGAAGCGCAATGTCATTAAGCTAAGCAATACCATGAATGATGCCGAAGGGTTGATGGTTCTGCCTGTAGGGGCGGTGCTTGCCCCCGCCCTGCGCAGCATGGTACTTGTTATCGCCAAGAGGTAAAACAAGAATTGCAAGAGGCAGCTACACGAGCTGCCCCGTAGGGGCTATAGCTTGGTAGCTATGCAAATAAAATAAGTAAGCGAGCCGTAGGTTCGCAACAAACCTGCGGGGGCAAACCGCTTAACGAAGCAAATGCCGGCTACATCACTCCCGGATGACCTCATGTTTTGCGCGATCCATCACGTAGGGGCGGGGCTTGCCCCGCCCTGTGCAGCATGGTACATGTATCTCCACGAGGTAAAACAAGAACAGCAATAGGCAACATACGTGCTGCCCCGTAGGGGCTATAGCTTGGTAGCAATGCAAACAAAATAAGTAAGCGAGCCGTAGGTTAGCAACAATTGTACAGGGGCCAAACCCCATAGAAGAAGCAGCCGGCTTCCGCAATTCCAACAATCGACCTTCGTCATTTTGCATCACTATCCCCAGGAAAATCCCGTAGGGATGACATGATTATAGAAATACAATAATGAACATCAAACCCCGTGAGGGGTGATATCATCTTGCGCTGTACACCAACGCCCGGCATAGGCCCGCTAACAAACACATTGCCCGGAGGGCTAAATATTAATAGCCGGGGGTGCCAACCCCCGGAAAAGTGACCACACTATCAACCCGGCAGGGTTGAACAAATACGCACCTCCATAGAATACCGATGCCCGCCATGCAGCGGGCATCGGCAAAAAATACAATACAAACTACAATGTTACATTAAGGGTAATCGTTGTTTGCACATCGCCATTACATACGGTAATGATAGCTGTGCCCGGTCCTACAGGTACTATGTTCATTCCGTCTACCGTGGCCACAGCCATGTTATCAGAGCACAGGTGTACTGTGGCTCCCGCAATCGGGTTGTTCGATGCGTCAACAGCAGCAGCTACTACCGCCACCGGCCCCGCCATCAGCGATGCAGAAATGGTAGTGCTGCCTGTTATATTGATATGATGCACACCCGCAGTGGTGGTGCCACAGTTGCAGTCGCTTACCATTACCAGGCCAGCGCCCGGCTCTATAGTATGCGAGCTTACATGCGCTATCACCACCGTAGACAGCCCCAGTGAAGCAGAAGAGCTCATTGTTACAAGGCCGGTACTGTTAACCGATGCAATATCAAACATTGCAATGCCTGTAGTCGGTATCTCCCACGTAAGCCCTGTAGGCATTGATATCGCGTTAAGCATCTTCGTGCTATGGTTCACCGCATATGCCTGCGCATTAAATTGCTTGGTGCCACCCGCCGATATGCTGGCCATTATTGGCGTTACAATGATAGTAGTATCCGGCAGCACGCTCACCTCAGCCTGGCCTACTATACCGCTTGCTGTCGCAGTAATGATGGTCTGACCAAGACCCACCGCCGTTACTACGCCCGATGAGCTGACGGTAGCTACCGCTACGTCCTGTGATGCCCACGTAAAGGTGGCGCTGGTCTCAGTGTTAGCCGTGTTGTAAGCCTTTGCTGTAAAGGTTGCCGTTTCGCCACGGAATATCTCTGCGCCCGCCGGGTTTACCGCCACGCGTGCCACAGGCAATGTTGCCGTTGGCATGCCCACCACCAGCACGGGCACTTTCACCACGTTGTTGGCAGAGAGGCCATTTGCCGTTACCGTTATCACGCACTCGCCGGTCCCGGCAAAGCTTACTACACCGCTTCCCTCTACTGTGGCCACTGCCGTATTGCTCGAGGAATAGGTATAGCCGCTCACGCTGCCTGTGCCCAGGTACACCGTGCTCAGGGGTATAGTGCCGGCATTAGTGGTCCAGATAATAGCGGAGGGCACCACCGAAAACACTGCGGGAAGATATACACCCACTGCCACTTTTGCAGTCAGCGTTGTTCCGTTCACCGTAGTAGAGGCGGTAATAGTTCCATACCCTGAACCTGTAGGCTTAAAGGTGCTGCCAGTAAAATTACCCAGGCTGTTAGTCACCGACCAGGTTATGTTCGTGGCCGGGGTGGTGTTTCCTTTAGAGTCTACCACTACCGCTGTGTATGTCATCGACTCGTCCGGTTCTATCGTGCGCGCTCCCGTCTGTATCACCAGTGCCGATGCAGTTGCTGAGCTGCTGCTATCGGATTTCTTTTTACAACCTGTCCAGGTCAGGGTGGTTGCCGCCACCATAAGCAGGCACACAAATGCTAATCTCTTTTTCATCGTTCAAGTTTTTGTATGTGAATAATTGAACGCAAAAATACTTTCCATGCATACCTATGGCCGTTAACGTAGGTTGCAACCTTGTGTAATTTTGTTGCAAACCGCTACAGTATTGGTTGATGTGGTGATATGTAAAATAAAATGTGGTTATTGTGCCGTTAGCGGCACTGCCCGTGTGCCCTCCTGGCTTGGCGGATAACCGAAGTGCTCAGTATAGCACTTCGTGAAATATGACTGCGAAGTGAACCCTGTGGAATAAGCCGTTTCAGTAATGTTGCCTTCCTTTTTTAGCAGCAGCTCCCTTGCCTTTTCAAGCCTTATTGTCTTTATCAGCTCTGAGGGCGAGTACCCCGTAAGCGTCTTTATCTTCCGCTGAAAATGGCTGCGGTTGATGTTCATCAGCTCGGCCAGCCGCTCTACCGATAGCTGTGCATCATCCAGGTGCTCCTGTATGGTATCGTAGCACTTTTGGGTGAACGGGTCATTCCCGGCAAACCGCTCCGCCACAGGTTGTCCCTGCGCCTGCGATCTTTCCCTGTAATACTCGCGCTGTTTTTCTAATACCTGCAGCTGGTTCTTCACCAGTCCTGCCAATTCTTCAGGTTGAAAGGGCTTGGGCAGGTACACCTGAGCACCCTCACTAACCCCCTCTATCTTCGCCGGCGCCGATGCTTTCGCGCTCAGTATGATAACAGGTATGTGCGCCGTTGCCACGTTCCCCCTTATCTCCTTCAGCAGGGTCATGCCGTCCTTCTCCGGCATCATCAGGTCGGTGATCACCAGGTCGGGCAGCTGGGTGCTGAGTATCTCTGATGCCGCCACGCCATTAGTAGCACACAATATATTGTATCCCCTCTCAGCTAACAACGCCCTGTTAAAGCGCATGATATCGGCATCATCTTCTACCAGCAATATAATGCTGGCTCCCTCGTCGCCCGCTATGGCATTAGATGGAGCAGCCGCAGCCTTCAGTTGCATCTTCACCGTAAATACTGTTCCTTTCCCCGGCTCGCTCTCTATCTCTATAGTCCCGTTCATCAGCGCCACAAGGTCTTTCACCAGCGCCAGCCCTATACCCATGCCCTTCGTGCCCGATGCCTCGTGTTCCTTTCTTCTGTAAAACCGCTCAAATATTTGGGCCTGCTCTTCCTTAGGTATGCCCGGGCCGGTATCCCATACCCGCACGGTCAGCACCAGGCCATCCCCGGCGCTACTGGTCCCGGCCTCTATCCCTACCGATCCGCCCGCCGGCGTATACTTTATGGCATTCCCCGCCAGGTTGCTCACTATCTTTTCCAGCGCATCGTTGTCAAACAGCGCTACCCCCGCCACGTTTTCCGACTGGTGTATGAACACGATATTCTTCTCCCTGCACAGCACGGCAAACTGCGCATTCAGCTCATTAAAAAAGTGGTCGAGGTTACCGAGCGATTCAGTCAACGTAAACTTTGCCGCGTCTATTTTAGAGATGTCCAGCATCTGGTTCACCAGGTCATTGAGCCGCTTCACATTACGCTCGGCTATATCCAGCTGAAAGCGCATCGACTCATCCGTCACCTTATCCTGCAGCACTTTCACAGGCCCCTGTATCATGCTCAGCGGCGTGCGTATCTCGTGCACCACATTGGCGAAGAACTTATTTTTGGCCTCATCTACCTGCTTGCGTACACGCCCCCTGAACGTGAGGTAGCCAAACAACAGTATCCCCGCAAACACCACCGCCACCAGTATCAGCACGAAAAGCAGCGCCCTGCTCTTTTGCTGCTGCACCTCAAGGCTGGCCGCGGTCAGCTGCATCTGCTGCTGCTGTATGGTCTCGCGGTTCTTATCGGTCTGGAACTGCTTATCCAGCTTCACCACATAGCTGTTAAAGTCTTCCCGGTTAAATGAATCGCTGAGCGATGCATACTTGTAGAGGCTTTCATAGGCGCTCTTGTGGTCGCCTGCTGCTGCATAGGCCTCAGCCATAGTGCCATACAGGTGAGCTATATCCTTGCCCGAGCCATATTTCTTCGCCGCCGCTTCCGACTGGTGGTAGTACCGTATGGCCTCAGCATACTTCTTTTCTTCAAAGGCAATGTAGCCAAGGTTGAAGGTAGCTTTGAATAGCTGCGCATGATTGCCCAGGCCACCCCATATATCACAGGCAAGGGTATAGTAGCGTTTTGCGGTATCGCGCTGGCCTGTTACCTGCTTCAGTGCGCCCCAGTTGTTGCAATAGTAGCCGCGCAGCTGCCTGTCATTGTTGCGGGTAAGTATGTCGGCCACTGCTTTCAGCTTGCTCTCTGCACTGTCATACTGCTGCAAGGACTGGTACATGATGGCCAGGTTTATCAGCTGGTTGCCTATGCTGTCGCGCCCGTTCACTACCCGCCTTATATTTACTTCTTTCTCGTAGTATTCGCGCGCCTCCTGCGGGTGCCCCTTGGCATAATAGGCATACCCTATCTCCCCGTATATAAAGGCTATCTGCTTATCATCAGCGGGAGATTTGCACAGCCGCAACGCATTAAAATAAAGGTCTACTGCTTCCTTATTTTTCCCCAGCGCAAAGAGTCCTTTGCCCTTCATGGTCATAGCCTTGGCCAGGCGCTGGGTATCACCTGCTTTTAGCGAAAGGGTAAGCGCCTCATCTGCATATATTACGCCAGAGTCGGGTTTGCCGTTATTGAGGCAATACCTGCCCCTGTCGAGCAACGACTGTATCACCGAGGCCTTCTGCGCCGCAGCCTGCGCCGCACAGATGAGTACGGCGGCCAAAACGATGAGGGATCTATAACCCGGGCTTAAACGTGTATGCGCAAATATCATCCTTTGTAAACTATAGTAAGACCATAGCAAATAAGCTGCCGGAATTGGCGAACTAAAGGTAAGAAAACCTTTTGGCCAGAGGATGATGTGCTGCAGCTAACCCTGTTCTTGGAGAAACCGACACACGTCTCAATACTTAATTCTTTGATAAGTCGAATAATTTTCGCTTCCGATGCTTGAAAAAATATGAATATGTCCATATCTTGGCAAAAAAAAACCACATGAAAAAAACAGCTATTCTTTTTGCGTTTGCAGCTTTGGTAGGCTGCAACGAGGCCTCCGAGAAAAAGGAGACAACCACCGAAACCACCACCACAGCGCCAGCGGATTCCGCGGCAACAGCATCGACAACCACCACTACTGAAGCACCTGCTCCGCCAATGGACTCTGCGGCAATGATGAAGGCGATGGCGGACTACATGACCCCTGGAGAAATGCACAAGTGGATGGCATCGCAGAACGGTAAATGGGATGCAGATGTCACGTCTTACTGGGAGGGCCAGGCTATGCCAAGCAAAGCCGTTATGGAAAATAGAATGGTGCTCGGTGGCAGGTATCAGCAGTCGTCTTTCAAAGGCACTATGAACGGCATGCCGTTTGAAGGTATGGGCACTACTGGCTACGACAATGCGAAAAAGATGTTTGTAAGCACATGGGTGGATAACATGGGTACAGGCGTGATAACCATGGAAGGCAACTACGACCAGGGCAGCAAGACACTGAACCTAAAAGGCAAATGCACCGACCCATCGACCGGCAAAGATTGTGACATGAGAGAAGTAATGACAATGGTTGATGACAAGCATACCAACTTCGAAATGTACATGACCATGGGAGGAAAGGAGCAAAAGGTAATGGAAGCCAAATACACAAAAAAGTAAGCTAACTCAATATTCAATTTTACATCTGCCGGGTAGCTCAGCTCCCCGGCATTTTTGTGCACAGCGGTTTAGCAGCACAAGTACATAATATGGGATAACCCCTTTAGGGGCAGGGGTTACTGCACATTATTACTCATAAACACATACTGCACCAGGTTAGCACCCATTTGCAGTGCGGCCGTATGCTTTTCGGCATTGTCGTGGTGTACGTCAAAGTCTTCCCAGCCATCGCCAAGGTCCGTCTCGTAGCTGTAGAAGCACACCAGGCGGCCTTTGTAAATGAGCCCGTAGCCCTTTGGCGGCTTGGTGTCGTGCTCGTGCACCTTTGGCAGGCCATTGTTGAAGTTGAACTTCTGGTGGTAGATGGCGTTATTAAAGGGCAGCTCCACCAGCTCCAGCTCAGGGAATATCTTCTTCAGCGCGGGGCGCACATAAGGGTCAAGCCCGTAGTTGTCATCTATATGCAGGAAGCCGCCTGCCTCCAGGTACTTACGCAGGTTTTGCGCCTCAGCATCATTTACCGTCCAGCGGCCGTGGCCGGTCATATGTACAAACGGGTAGTTAAAAATATCGGGGCTGCCTGCTTCTACATGCGCCTCCGTAAGGTCGAAGTTTGTACTAAGCTGGGCGTTGCAGAATGCAGCCAGGTTTTTAAGCGAGGTAGGGTTGGCATACCAGTCGCCGCCTCCGTTATATACCAGTAGGGCCAGCTTCATCTGCTGGGCATTAGCGCCGGCAGTAAGCAGGGTAAATATTAATGCAATAAAGATACTTCTTAACTTAATCATTTGCCATCAGGTTGAAGCAGGCTGCGGCTGCTATTGCCGCCGTTTCCGTACGCAGGCGTTGCGCGCCCAGCGATACAGGCTTAAAGCCATGCTCAATACACAAATTTACTTCATCGGGAGTGAAATCCCCTTCGGGACCAATGAGTAAAACCGTTTCGGCGGCAGTTTTTAACATTTCAGCGAACGGCCGCTTACCATCATCCGGCAAACAATGTGCCACTAACTTCTGGGATGTGCCGGCAAATTGCTGCAGCACATTAATGAGCGGTATAACATTAGACAGCTCAGGCAGGTAGCTTTGCTGCGACTGCAGTATAGCGGATTGCAATATCTTTTCCCACCTGTCGGGCCGCACGTGAGAGCGCTCAGACCTGTCGGTAGAAATGGGGATAATGGATGCCACACCCAGCTCGGTGGCCTTCTCCAGCAGCCACTCATTGCGGCTGTTGTTCTTGGTGAAGCCTACGCACAGGTGCAGCACATTGCCCTTGCGGGCCAGCTGCTCCACCTTCTTTATGGCTACGGTACACTTATGTTTTTCTGCTACTTCAATTACTCCTTCGGCCTGGGTGCCCCTGCCATCAATGAGTATCAGCGCGTCGCCTTCTTTCATGCGCAGTACCTGCCACACATGCTTGGCGGTAGCGTCATCGAGCGTGGCTATAGAGTTTTCCGGCATGTCTCCGGAGTAAAAAAAACGAGGTAGATCGGACATTGGCGCAAAGAAACAAAAAATTGATTTAACGTAATACCATTTGTTTGTCAACGATCTGTTTGCGCAGGTTGATGAGCGCATAGCGCATGCGGCCCAGCGCAGTGTTGATGCTCACCCCTGTAAGGTCGGATATCTCTTTGAAGCTCAGGTCGGCATACATGCGCAGCACTATCACCTCGCGCTGCTCTTCTGGCAGGGCCTCTACCAGGTGGCGTACGCCGGCGTGTACCTGCCTGCGCTCCAGCCCATCGGCCGCGGTTTCCATGGTGGTGAAGAGGTTGCTTATATCCTGGCCATCGGGCAGCGTCACGGGTATATTCTGGCGGCTGCGCCTGAAGTGGTCCATGCACAGGTTGTGTGCCACACGTATAGCCCACGGCAAAAACTTGCCTTGCTCCGAATAGCGGCCTTCTTTTATAGTACGGATCATTTTAAGGAAAGCCTCCTGGAAGAGGTCTTCGGCAATATACTTGTCTTTTACAAGCATATAGATAGAGGTATAGACCTTGTCTTTGTACCTGGTTATCAGTACTTCAAGGGCGTATTCCTGTCCATGGATATAGGCATGGATCAACTCGGCATCCGAATAGTGGGAAAGCTGCATAACTTCTACTGGTTTTAAACGTAATGTATAGTTACATCATACGTCAAAAGATAAATTTTAAGTAGAAGTTTGCGCTTATAAGAGACTATTTATGTGGTTCGAAATATTGTGCAATAAAGGTTAAAGATCGTTAATTCCAAAACTATTTGGCTTGTTTTTGGGAAATCTTTAACCCTTCCTTAATAGTAAGACGTGTGGCGAGAGGAAAAAGTTAGGGCGCTCAAAATATATTTTTTATTTACGTGTGTCGCGGCTGATCTGAACCATGATTAAAGCCCGCCTCGCGGGCAGGCAGGGATTAGGGGATTGAAGGATTGGATTTTGCAGGCCCAATGTTGTGTGGGCACGTTGAGTGTGCTACTGTTGATTTCCGATTCGTTTCCGGTTTTTGCTGGTAAAAAAGGCAAACCGGAAATGTAACTGTTTGAAAATCAAGTGTGTATGCTCGTTTTCCGATTCCGGTTGCGAAAATCGTCTGAACTGCAATTTATGGAATTAAAGAATTGAAGAATTGCGTTTCGGGCAGACGAGTTATTGGTGGTGAGCATGGCTCGTTGCAGATTGTCCATGTTGCGCGGGGCGGGGGCAAGCCCGGCCCCTACGTGTTGCTTATTTCTACGGGTAATTAATGTACAGGTTGCAGGGATGTTTCATTTCAGGGTTCATATAGAGAGGGGTTTATAGTTTTCGGCACAAAGGTGCACAGGGAGGACGAGATTGGCAAAACGACTTTTTATGAGAGCGCGTTTTCTGCTATGTCATAAACCGTATGCTGTTTATGATAAAAATTTCTTTTGGCTGAGGGTAAGGGTTTAGGTGGTTTTTCAGTGTTGTGGCGGAGTGGGTAAGGTGTAGTGCAGCTTATCTAAGTTTAGATCATGAGCTATTTCTCGCGTTTTGTCATCCTGAAAGGATCCCAACGGTTATTGCAGATATTTCGCTTTTTATGTAAATTTATTCATGCAGCACAGTTATTACGTCTATATACTTACTAACTTAATGAAGACTGTTGTATATACGGGCGTTACTAATTCGCTGGAGAGACGGGTTGCGGAACATAAGGCAGACGCGCTTGGAGAACGCAAAACATTTGCAGGGAAGTATAACTGCTATTACGTAGTTTATATGGAGCACTTTCAATACATCAATAATGCAATAGCAAGGGAGAAGGAAATTAAAAGTTGGACCCGCGAAAAGAAGAATGAATTGATAAGCCAGTTTAATCCGGGGTGGAAGTTTTTGAATGAAGGTTGGTGAGCGTGTATGGTCCGGTATAGCCGTTGGGATCCTTTCAGGATGACAAAAACGCGAGTGAGGGTCGCTGTTACAAGGGAGCGGTTCCCGTCGTAGCCGAGTCTCCGCCCTTCGCGGGGCTCGGCGTTGAGTGCACCTTCCTCCAGTGTGGCTGCAAATAATGTAGTGCTACGCAAAACACTTAACGCCGAGTCCCGGTGAAAAACCGGAGACTCAGCTACGACAGAAAGGTATTAGATCAGTACCCTCGGTACGCAGGGCAACCGCAAAATTTCTTTGGGCTGTGGGTAAGGGTTTAGGTGGTTTTTCGGTGTTGTGGCGGGGTGGGTAAATTGTAGTGCCGCTTATCTAAGTTTAGATCATGAGCTATTTCCCGCGTTTTGTCATCCTGAAAGGATCCCAGCGGAAATGAGTGCATTTACATTATAACCGAATATTTGTAAATTTATTCATGAGGCAACATAGCTATTACGTGTACATACTCACTAATTTGATGAAGACCGTCGTATATGTTGGTCTTACCAATTCTCTCGAAAGAAGAGTGCAGGAACATAAAGCTGATGCACTTGGCGCTCGTAAAACATATACGGGACGATACAATTGCTATTACGTAGTTTATATGGAGCACTTTAAATACATAAACAATGCTATAGCCAGGGAAAAGGAAATTAAAAGCTGGACGAGAGAGAAAAAGAATAAATTGATAAGCGAGTTTAACCCGGGGTGGAAGTTTTTGAATGAAAGTTGGTGAGCGTGTATTGTCCGGTATTACCGCTGGGATCCTTTCAGGATGACAAAGCGTGAATGATACACGGCATGAATCCTTAAAATGTGAAACAAGGGTTGGTATTACCACGGAAACAACCAAAGATCCACCACGCCTTTTCTGAAGGATCCGGTAACGGGAGTTGCATACTCCCGCTTTCTTCCTGAAAGGATCCCAGCGGTAATGAGTGAAACACGATATCACACACGCTCTTCCTGAAAGGATACCAGGCGAATGACAGGCAGTGCCTTTGGAGCAAAAAAATAGGTATTTATACCTATAGCCCACATGAATGAAACAACGTAAGTTTACAGATATATGAAAACGATCCTGATTATCCTTTGCCTTGCTGCGCAAATTTCGAATGCACAAACTATCAGAACCATTGCAGGTAACGGGACTCCCGGATTTTCGGGTGATGGAGGGCCTGCAGTTTCGGCGGAATTAAAAGGAGCAAACTTTATAGTTTTTGATAAGCACGACAACATGTTTGTATGTGATGCAGGGAACCGCAGGATACGGAAAGTGGACAATGCAGGCATAATTACTACTATCGCCGGAAACGGAACTAACGCACATACTGGCGACGGCGGATTAGCTACATTAGCATCCCTCCATAACCCAACAAGCATAGCCGTAGATACTTTTGGGAATATTTATATTGGTGAGTCGGCAGGACATACTATCCGTAAAATAAATACATCAGGTATTATAACCACCATTGCAGGTGATGGTACAATAGGATATAACGGTGACGGCATTTTAGCCACTACAGCTAAATTGTTCTTTCCCTACTTAGGAAAAGTAGATAATTCAGGAAATATTTTCTTTGGCGACTATGGTAATCATCGTGTTAGGAAAATTGATGCAACCGGAATTATTACGACGGTGGCGGGGGACGGAACAAACGGCTCCAGCGGAGATGGCGGCTCCGCATTGTCTGCGAAGCTTAAGACTCCCGTCTTTGTTAACCTAAACTCCGCGGGTGATATTTTTATACCCGACAATAGCGATTTCCGTGTTAGAAAAGTAGATGCTTCCACAGGCATTATTACAACTTTTGCAGGAAACGGAGTAATGGGGAATACTGGCGACGGTGGTGCTGCAACATCTGCTCAAATATCTTTTGTCAATAGTATGGCTTTTGACCATCTAGGAAATTCATTTCTTGCTGACCTGGATGCAAATGTCATTCGTAAAGTCAATTCGGCCGGAATTATCTCAACAATAGCGGGTACCGGAGCTACGGGTTATGGAGGAGACAATGGACCGGCAATTAATGCTGTTTTTAATTCACCAAACTCCATTGCTGTGAACTCTGCTGGGAATGTAGCAGTCGCAGATGTCAACAACAATCGCATAAGATTGATCATTTACAATAATACAGCCGTAGCAAACCAAGAAGGTCATCTGCTGAAAGTTTCTGTTTTTCCGAACCCCGCGAAGGATAACATAGTCATCGATGCAGAGGTGCCTATTGAAACGCTCGATGTCATCAATGTGGTTGGCACATGTGTTACTGAGGTAAGGCCGTCATTGGGAGATAGGGTGGTAACAGTAGACGTTAGCCGCCTTCCGGCTGCCCTTTACGTTATTAAAGTAAATGGAGTTATTGCTGGTAAGTTTGTGAAGGAGTGATCTGCGTCCGTATTACCGCTGGGATACTTTCGGGGAGAAACAAGCGAACGTTCTCATTACCGCTGGGATCCTTTCAGGGAGAAAACAAGCGTGAGTAACGGTTACCGCTGGGATCCTTTCAGGGAGAAAACAAGCGTGAGTAACGGTTACCGCTGGGATCCTTTTCAGGGAGAAAAACAAGCGTGAGTTTGATGTTGCGTTATGGTAAATGCCCGCATTGCCGCTGGGATCCTTTCAGGATGACAAGCGAGAGGGATAAGTGTAATGCAGGGCTCACACTACACCAGCGTTTTACGGAGTGCGATCCCATAGTCAATAAGTGAAACGCAATACTCGCGCTTGGTTCTTCCTGTAAGGATCCCAGCGGAAATGAGCGGGACACAACATTGCACCCAGGCCCTTTCTGAAGAATCCCGGTAACGAAAGTTGCATACTCCCGCTTTGTCATCCTGTAAGGATCCCACCGGAAATGGGTGGGACACAATATTGCACCTGATCTCATGAAAGAATCCCAGCGGAAGGTACAAGCACGCCTTGCAGCCAAAATTGAGTATTCCGTCATAGCTGAGTTTCCGCCCTTTGCGGGACGCCGCGTTACGTGTACCTTCAGGCATACGCGTAATTAATACAACTCTTAACGCCGAGATCCGGTGAAAAACCGCAGACTCGGCTACGACGAACTTTATTCAATAACATCGATATAATGCTTATCGCCCAAAGAAAAAACATCAAATCGAACGTCTTTCGTTAATCCTTGCGGATAGAACAATTTTCCGTGATTTTCGGTTTCATCAATGAAAATGCGACTTGATAATATAGAGGATAATAATTGCAATGATGTATATATTTCTTCTGTCTTATTGTGCAATAAACTATTAACACTTACAGACGTTCTAAAGCCAGCGGGTCTACTAAATATATTTATCAAATATTTTGCCTTATCCCATTTTCTTGAATCACTTGTTGATTGCATATTAATAACTTCATTCTCGCTAACACTGAAAGCGTTGAACAAAGCCTGGATTATTTCTTCACCGGAAACCACCTTTTCAATTTGAATGTCGAATACCATAATTACCTCCTTATATAGACGTTAAAAGTATTGATAATTTTCCGTCGTAGCCGAGTCTCCGCCCTTCGCCGGGACTCGGCGTCACGTATACTTTTATCCAGTGCGGCTGTAAATAATGTAGTACTAACGAACCCTAAACGCCGAGTCCCGGTGAAAAACCGGAGACTCGGCTACGACAGAAGCGTACCTGTATTTATGTTACCTAGTTCTTAACATGCCATGGTTCGGCAGGGCTCACCATAACACTACCTCAATCATGTGACCTGCCCTTAACGTGCCATGGTTCGGCGAGGCTCACCATGACACTACTTATATACACATTGACTCTCCATTGAGAAGGCTAGCAACGTCCGTCATAGCTGAGTCTCCGCCCTTCGCGGGACTCGGCGTTACGTGTGCCTTCAGAAATTCGCGTGAATAAATACAGTACTACATTGGACCCTAAACGCCGAGTTTCGGTGAAAACCGAAGACTCAGCTACGACATAAGCAGCAGGATACCCTTTAGGGTAATTTCCAGTGGGGTGTTTTGATTTATAGCCATTAGCTCACGTACACTGGTTAATGCTTCGAGCCGCCAAGCCTCAGAGAGGTTGACATTGGATAATTTACGGTCAACGACATCTATAGTTATTGTTGAGCAATTGAGAAATTCCCGAACCTCCTGAATGAATGCCTCAACAGTTCTCACATCGGTAGGCCAATCAGTAATTGCTGCTTTCAAAAGGTCTATTGTTTGCAAGAAATTTGGATCAGCGATACTATCAAACTTTTCATCGTATAGTTCATCAACTAACATTTTTCTCGGCAATTTATCGGTTACGAAAGTAACCTAAAAAAACAAGGCACCACCACCGGTGCTGCCTTGATACAAAAATCATTTATTAAGACAAACTAGAACTTAGACCATGTCTTCCACCATGTGTCGCCAACGCCTGCTGCGCCGCGGTATGATACTGTGGTGGCATTGCTGAGCTTGCTGCTGGTAGCTACGCCTGATGTGAGCAGTGAGCCTGCAGTAGGGGTAGGATCGAATGCTGAACCTGCGCCGAATGCAGCGGTAAGGCCTGCGTCAGTTGAGTTGGTCTTTACTTCGTTGTTCCATGCAGCTGTTGCTGTGAAGTAAGTACTGAGGCTGCCGAGTGTAGTAGAAGAGGTGCCTACCGTATCGAGCGCCTTTGTAGCACCTGCTATTACGATACCCCTCAGCTCCATGTCGCCGTTGATGAGGTTGGTAGCAGCCTTAGAGCCGTCTACCAGGATGCCTGTAGGGTAGCCTATGATAACTGAGTTGAAGATAGAAGTACGCGTGTTGCGGCGGAGGTGTGCGCCACGCTTGAAGTTGCTCGATATAGTGGTCGAAGCGTCCTGCTTAGGGCCTATGATAGTGATGTTGGCAAATACAGGGGCCGTAATAGGTGTAGTAGTAGTGCCGCTTGCGTCGTTGTCAGACTCGAAGCCGTTAGAGCCGGAGATGTCTGCCTTGTCTTTATCGCGAACAACAATGCCGAACTGTACTGTGCCACGGAATCCGTTGTCTGTATCGAAGTCGTCGTCAAGACATTTGTAAGAGATGAGGTGCTTAGCATTTACTGTGCCGCCAAACCACTCGAACGCGTCATCGCCGCCATATGCGCACTCTACGTAGTCGATCTCAGTGCCACTGCCTACGCCGCCCATTGTAAGCGAGTTGATCTCTTTATCAGGCTGGAAAGGATAGCCACCGTACTCAACGCGTACGTACTTCAGCTTGCCTGAGTTGTCTGCATCGTCTGTACCGCCATAAAGGCCTTCACCATTTGAGTTGTTGATGCCGCCTTCTATTTCGCCGGTACCTGCTGCGCCGCTGAAAGATGCATTTGTTGTCGCTTTACCCAGCAGCACTATGCCACCCCAGTCGCCCGGATTTGGCGCCGCTTCAGCAGATGTAAGTACTATGGGGCTGTCCACTTTGCCTACTGCCATTATTTTGGCGCCTCTTGTCACCACCAGTGCATTCTTGCCTTTTGCTACCTTAATGGTAACACCCGGCTGAATGGTAAGGGTAATACCGCTCTTAACGTAGATAACACCTTCCATGGTGTACGTCTTACCGCTGAGGAGGGTCCTGTTGGCAGCTACGTCTGAATTGATAACGTATCCGTTAGGATCTTCAACTGGCGTAACGGTAGTGTTTTTGTCCTTTTTGCAGGATGCCGCAAGCATCACAGACAACACGGCAAAGCCGAAAACGAGTTTTTTCATTTTTGTGTTAATTTGACACAAAAGTCCGCCTCGTATGTTACCGCAACATTACCGCAGTCTTAAGGAAAGATTACGGCAATGATAACTTAATGTGAAGGATGTTGTGGGGTACCTCTCCCCGGCCCTCTCCAAAGGAGAGGGTGTCGTTACGCAAGCTCATTTATACTGCTTTTCGTGGTGTGGGAATTTGCCAACATGGAAACTCACTGCAATAAAAAAGGGCGCCGAGGCGCCCAGTAATAATAGTATATGTGAATTGATGATCTACTTAATGTTGTACAGGAATGATACAGAGAATGTGGTGCCTGTGCGGCGCGATATCCTGAGGAAGTCGCTGGCATCATCGTATTTGCCATTGTCGTTCTTGTCCTGGTAGAAGTTGGCTTTCTTGTTGAGGATGTCGGTGATGGTAAACTTGATATCACCGCGGTTCTTCAGCACCTTCTGCGATATTTGGAAGTCGAACAGGGGCCTTGGCGCTTCCCATATATGCGGGCTCTGCTCATTGCCTACAAGGAATATCCGGCGGCCTATCATGTTGAACAGCAGGGTAGCATTGGTGCCGCTCTTCTCCCCGTCGAACTGCAGGCCACTGTTGATAACGTATGGCGACTGTCCCTGCATTGGCCTGTCGGCATCTGTAGCATTGCCTAAAGCATCGGTGGTAGTGAAGTCTACTTTGTTATAGATATAAGAGGCGTTAGCAAACAGTGTCAATGGCTTGAACACATCGCCACCTATAAAGTCGAGCTTCTTGCGAAACTCTACTTCAAGCCCGGCGCTCATAGCAGCAGTTGCGTTGCCGTAGGTGAATGAGAACGTGTTTACACCCGACTCATTGTAAAACTGCTCTATAGGGTCCCGGAAGTGCTTGTAGAACATACCGGCTGTTATCAGCTCGCCCGTTTTAGGATACATTTCGTAGCGCACATCTACGTTAGTGATCTTAGTACGCTTCAGGTCCGGGTTGCCCTGCACAGCTGCGAGTATCTCGAAGTCGTAAAAGGTGAATGGAGATAGCTCACGGAATTCAGGGCGGATCACAGTCTGCGAAGCGCAGAACCTGAAGTTGGTCCTTGGGCTTTGCTTATAAGTAAGATTTACTGATGGCAGGAAGTCGCCTACATTCCTGTCGAGGTTCACAGGCTTGTTGCTGCGGAAGCCATTGAGCTGCTGGTTGAAGTTCTCATAGCGCACGCCCCATACCAGCTTCAGCTTGTCGCTGAGGTTGTTATCCATCATCGCGTAGCCGGCATTGAGCAGGCTGTTAGCAGTGTAGTCATAGTCTTTGTCGGCAAGCTCAGCAAGCACGTAGCCGTTTGTTGTGCCGATGTTAGCTGCAGCAAATATCTGGTCTGATGGCAGTGCGTTCAGGTCGTTAGTGCCGCCCACCATGCCGAATGGCCTTGAGTTGAATACGCGGCTTTTGGCCTGCGTCATGTACCCGGCTTTGACTGTATGCACTGCGCCAAACATTTTCACCGGCTTCGACGCGTCTATGCCACCCATTACTATATGGTCGGTAAGGTTAGAGTAGAACCTGCTCGATGAGCTGAGCGATGGCAGGTAGCTCTGCACCGTAGCATAGAATACACTGTCGTTGTCAGACCGCCTGTATTCCATACGGCGCAGGTTGGGCTGGTCCTGGTGCAGGCGCACATAGCTGCCGTTCCAGTTGATCTTTATTTTTGAGTTCTCAAGGTAGTGCGTACCCATCAGCTGCGTAGTCAGGTATTGAGTAGACTTGAAGCCCAGCTGGTAAGAGCGCACATCTGCACCGTAGTCGTTATTGCGGCCATTGCGGATAAGTGTATTATCGAGGCCGTTTATATTAAACAGGTTCTTGAATGATATCTTGTTGTTCGGGTTCAGCTCCAGTGTAAGGTTAGCAAGGGCACCCCACAGCACTTCTTCTGTATAAGATTGCTCGGTGAAGTCGAGCGTCTTTTGCAGCGCGCCGGCCTGGTTGTAGAATGCTCGGGTAAGGTCGGTATTACGGTTCTGCTTGTTGTAGTTGACCGAGAATATACCACCCAGCTTCTTGCTGCCTACTTTGGAGTTGAAGCCACCTGATGCCTGCACATTCGCATTCACCGGGCCGCTTTTTATGGCGTAGCTCCAGTCGTTCTTAAAAGCCTTGCCCATAGCAGCTTTCTGGTCGTTGCTGAGGTTTTTGTATTGGTCCTTCGCGGGCACTACCGATGGTATCGCCCTTGTGCCATCATCTATACCCAGCCAATCGAGGCTGCCACCTTTATAATAGTAGAAGTCTTTGCCTACGGTCTGCATATTAGCACCGGCTCCGAGTGTAACGGTAAAGAAGTTTTGGGTAGGAATATCTTTAGTGTTCACCTGTATGAGGCCACCTGCAAATTCGCCGGGAAGATCCGGTGTAGCCGCTTTGTTGATCACTATATTATCGATCATGCCCGATGGGAAAAGGTCGAAGGAGAATGTTTTACGATCGGGCTCGGTGCTCGACAGCAGTGCGCCGTTGAGGGTAGCCTGGTTGTAGCGATCAGCAAGGCCGCGAACGATGAGGTATTTACCTTCCTGTATGGAGGCTGATGATACGCGCTTCAGCACCTCGCCCGTATTACGGTCGGGCGACCTCCTGATAGCCTCGGCAGAAACCACCTGGGCTACGGTGTTGGTGTTCTTCTGATAGAGGATCATCGCGCTGATGTTCTCTTTTTTAAGAGACGACTGGATAACCACTTCTTTGAGCTCGGTGGCCTTGGAAGTACCCAAAACGATATTTACCACAACGTCTTTGTTCTCTTCTACTACTATATCGCCGATCTCCTTGCCCTGGTAGCCCATGTATTGCACCGATATGGTATAGGTGCCCGGCTCTACGGGCAGTATAAAGTTGCCATCCATGTCAGTGGCGGCGCCACCGGCGGCACCTTTAAGGGTAACGATAGCACCAATGATCGTTTCGCCGTTCTTCTCGTCAGATACCTTTCCCACAATTTTTCCTCCTGCAAATACATCGCTGAATGATAATGAGGCGAGAAGCAATAAAATAAAATAACGCATGAAAATAATTTTGCGCAAAGGTCATAGTGCAATATTATCTTATTGTTACGGGAGGATTACGGCAATGTTATGTTTGTTACCGCCAGATTACCGCAATGTTACGGCGCTGTTGCTTCCGCCCCGGTTTCTACGTTGGCGCTCAGCTCTTTCTCAGCCATTTCTATGCATATGCCAAAGGTTTTGCGGTGGTAGGCCGAGAGGCCGTGCTCGCGTATCTGGCGGCGGTGATGGGGGGTGCCATAGCCTTTGTTCTCGTTCCAGCCGTAGTGAGGGTGCTCACTGTGCAGCTGCTGCATATATTCGTCCCGGTGCGTCTTTGCAAGAATGCTGGCAGCAGCTATGGAGGCATACAGCGCATCGCCACCTATAACGCACTGGTGCACGATGCCAAAGTAGGGGGAGAACATATGGCCGTCTATCAGCAGCAGCTCAGGCCGGGTACCCAGCTGGTCTACTGCCAGGTGCATGGCTTTAAAGGAAGCTTTGAGAATGTTGATGCGATCAATCTCCTCATGGTCTATGCGGGCTACGGCCCATGCTATGGCTTTTTTCTCTATTATTGGCCGCAGCTTGTTGCGGTCGTCCTCGGTCACCTGCTTGCTGTCGTTGAGCAGTGGGTGGCGAAAAGTGGGCGGCAGGATAACGGATGCAGCAAATACAGGCCCCGCCAGGCAACCCCTGCCGGCCTCATCGCATCCCGCCTCTATCAGTCCTTTCTTGTAGAATTTCTTCACCCCAATACCCTGTATATGAGCAAAATAAGATAATTAACCCGATAGAAAGCGCAACGGTGTGCGAAAAATTTATCCACAACGAATGGTTGTAATATAAATTACAAATAAGAATGGCACAGTTATATTATGCACCTCACAAACAGTGAGGCGGTAATGATGTTGAAATTTCCTTTTTATGCAAGGCTGGCGTTGACCCTATTAGCAGTAGTGCTGGTCGTTTTTATCCTCTTTATAGGGAGGAATATCTTCATCCCGCTGGTGTTCGGCCTGCTTATAGGTATCCTCCTGTTCCCGCTCTCCTTAGTTTTTGAGCGGAAGCTGCATGTGGGCAGGGGTGTGGCATCGGCACTGTCGGTCACGCTGTTCCTGTCGATGGCGGGGAGCTTTATCTACTTTATGGCCTTGCAAATAGGGCAGTTTGCACGTGATATACCTGAGCTGAAGAAGCGTTTTCAGCAGATAGCATGGGAAATACAGAAATGGGTAGCGTATAAATTTCAGATCAATACCAGTATACAGAACGACTATTTTGAGCGCTCTGCGGGCGATATAGTGCAGACGGCAGCGCGCTCGGCCAGTGAGGCTGTGTTTACGGTGATAGGAGTAGTGGTTATGTTCGTATTCGTGTTCATTTTCGCATTCTTTATGCTGTACCATTACAAGTTCCTCATGCGGTTTGTGCTGCACCTGTTCAACGTGCGGCACCGCGAAAAGGTGCATGAGGTGGTAATGGAAACAAAGACCATGATCAACGGCTATGTGATGGGGCTGGTGATAGAGATGGTGATAATGATAGTGGTGAACAGCGGCCTGCTGCTACTGCTGGATATCAGGTATGCTATACTACTTGGTGTGATGGCGGCAGTGCTCAATATTATTCCCTACTTCGGTATATATGTGTCTATAGTGCTCACAATGCTGGTGACGCTGGCCAACAATACGCCGGGGCATGCTATGCAGGCTGGGCTTGCGCTATTTATAGTGCATGTGCTCGATGCTAATATACTGATGCCCCGCATTGTAGGGTCACGGGTGAAGATGAACCCCTTTGTGACGATCATTGCAGTCATAATAGGGGAAGCTGTGTGGGGTGTGCCGGGTATGTTCCTCTTTATACCGCTCACCGGCATCATGAAGATGGTGTGCGACAGGGTAGAGGGACTGGAAGCATGGGGCATGCTGATGGGTGTGGAAGAGGCGCCCAAGCCTAAGAAGAAGCTGGTGCTTGATGTATCTGTGCCGGGCGGAGCCGATAATAACATGGTAAAATAAGGGCCTGCCTGTTAAAGAAAAACAAAATCATATTCCCATATTGTTGTATTAATGCGCGGCCCGATTAAATTTGTGTCTTTAATCGTATGTTCCAATTTCAGCACGCACAGTATTTATATGCACTAGGGCTTGTGCCCCTGGTGATCCTGCTATTCGTAAGTGTACTCTACTGGCGCAGGCAGAAGGTGAGGAAGCTGGGTGATGAGCGCCTCGTAGCTGAGCAGATACAGGGGCAGGTGCCGGGGCGCAGCACCACCAAGTTCATATTGCTTACGCTGGGGTTGTCGGCCATCATTATTGGCTGGGCCAACCTGAGGGCCGGTGATAAGAGCGAAAAGGTAGAGCGCAAGGGAGTGGACGTGATAGTGGCGCTCGATGTAAGTAAAAGCATGCTGGCCCGCGATATACAGCCCGACAGGCTTACGCGCTCTAAGCAGATGGTGATGCGGCTGACGGATAAGATGAAGAACGACCGGCTGGCGCTGATAGTGTTTGCAGGCAAGCCCTACCTGCAGGTGCCGCTTACCATAGACTACAGCGCTGTAAAGATGCTGCTGCAGGCGGTGAGCCCCGATATGGTGCCTACGCAGGGAACAGTGATTGGGGAGGCTATAGGTATGGCTATGGAGACCTTCACCAAGAACGAGCGGAAGTATAAGACCCTTATAGTGATCTCTGACGGTGAGGACCATGATGAGAAAGCCCTGCAGATGGCGAAGGAAGCAGCGGACGCAGGGGTGGTGATACACACAGTGGGCATCGGTTCGCCGCAGGGCAGTACGCTGTATGATGAGGAAACTAAATCGGTAAAGCTTGATGAGAATGGCAATGCCGTTATTAGCAAGCTGAATGAGGAGGCGCTGCGCAGGATAGCCCGCGCCGGCCACGGCTCTTACAGCCTGCTGCAGAATACGGATGAGATAGCGGATAAAATTGCTGCATCGCTGGAGGCTATGGAGCAGAAGAGCCTCGGCTCTGTGGTGTATACCGACTTCACCAGCTACTACCAATACTTCCTGCTGGCCGGTTTTCTTGCATTGTTAATAGAGTGGCTGCTGCCGGGATCTAAGAAAACAAGAATTGCAAAAGCAGACGTTGCCGGTATTGTAGTGAAAGGGAAGACAGCTCTTGTAATTGTAGCAGGTATCTGCTTTGTGTTGGCTGCAAGTGATGCAGCCGCGCAGACCGACAGGTTTATAAAACAGGGTAATAAGCTGTATGATCAGATGAAGTACGACGAGGCTGCTGCTCACTATGAGAAGGCGCTGAAGAAGGACCCCACCTATACGCCCGGCCTGTTTAACCTGGGCAATACGCTGTACCAGCAGAAGAAATATGATGAGTCGCGGAAGATAATGGAGGCAACGGCGAAGGGCACAAAGGACAAGGATGCACGGGCAGCTGCAAACTATAATGTAGGCAACACCTACATGTCTCAGCAGAAGTGGGAAGAGGCAGTGCAGTCTTACAAGCACACATTGCGCGCTAACCCGCAGGATGCAGATGCGAAATATAATTTGTCTTACGCAGAGCAAATGCTGAAGAAGCAGAACCAGGATAAGAAGAATGATAAGAACAAGCAGAACAAGAACCAGAACAAAGATCAGCAGAACAAAGACAAGCAACAGCAGGATAAGGACCAGCAAAATAAAGACAAGCAGGAAAAAGATAACGGGCAGAGCGATAAGCGGGATCAGCAGGACAAAGAGCAGCAGCGCCCGCAAGGCCAGCCCAGCAAGCTTTCGCAGCAGCAGGCAGAGCAATTGCTGAATGCACTGCAGCAGGAAGAGAAGAAGCTGCAGGACAAGATGAAGAAAGAGAAGGGAGTGCCTGTGAAGCTGCAAAAAGACTGGTGACCTCTCCCTGGTTCGATCAAAACTCACCATAGCAGGAGAGGGAGAGCCAATGTCCTCGCTGTCGCTCGGGTGTTATTCAAATCATCAGTGAAGAGTTGAAGAGCATACAGAAAATAGAACGCATACAACTGCAATACGTGCTCTGTAAATTATCACACACTAAGAAATGCAGCGCGCACATTGTGGATAACGTGTCAACATCTTTTCGCTGTTTTGAAAATTTCTGTAAATATTTTTTTTAGTAGAAAAAATTCTTTTTAATATTGTGTAAGGATTGTGCTTACTAACCCATCCTTTTATAGAGTCCGGCAGCCCACAACCTCGCCGGACTTTTTTTGTCCCTGCTACAACCGTTGCGGGGCGCGGCTTTCAAGCCACATCGTATTTCGTTATGCCGCGCTACTATATTTTTCACAAGCCATACCAGGTGCTCTCTCAATTTTCTGCTGAAGGAGAAAAGCGCACGCTCGCACACTATTTCCCTGCAGTCGCTAAAAATATTTACCCTGTAGGCCGGCTCGACTATGATAGCGAGGGATTGCTATTGCTCACAGATGATAAGCCACTCACTCACCGCTTGCTCGATCCATCGTTTGCGCATGAGCGCACTTACTGGGTGCAGGTAGATGGTGCGATAAGTGATGAAGCAGTGAGCAAGCTGATACAGGGTGTGCTAATAAACGTAGATGGTAAGGAGTACAAAACAAAAAAAGCAAAGGCAGTGATACTTACTGATCAACCTGACGTAACGGAAAGAGATCCGCCAATACGTTACCGGAAAAGTATACCGACCTCGTGGATAGCGCTAACACTTACTGAGGGGAAGAACAGGCAGGTGAGAAAAATGACAGCTGCGGTTGGTTATCCCACTTTGCGGCTAATACGATATGCGATAGGCAATATAACTATGGCCGGAATAGCGCCGGGGGAACATAAATTGCTGTCCCGTTTTCCGCTGTAAGCCGTGCGTGCGTGCGTATACCGGCAATAAATAGGCGGGAGATAACGCAAGCATATCAAATAAATGCTTGCTATTTCGCAAGTATAGTTATTTTTGTGCCAAATAATCAAATATAATTCATGTTCAATTTAGTGTTATTTGGCCCTCCGGGCAGTGGAAAAGGCACACAATCTGAAAACATAGTAAAGACCTATGAACTGCAGCATATCTCAACGGGCGACCTGCTGCGCGATGAAGTAAGCAGGCATACACCCCTTGGCACGGAAGCAAAAAAATATATGGACCAGGGCATGCTGGTGCCTGATGAAGTGGTGATAGGTATGATAAGCGGCAAGATTGACGAGGACCCTGATGCACGCGGTTTTGTGTTCGACGGTTTTCCGCGTACACGCCCGCAGGCCGAGGCGCTGGATAAGCTGCTTGAGTTCAAGAACACCAAGATACACCTGGTGCTGGCGCTGGAAGTGCCGGAGCCTGAGCTGGTGAAGCGCCTGCTGGGCAGGGGCCTCACATCGGGCCGCAGCGACGATACTGAAGAGGTGATAGGCAAGCGCATAAAGGAATATCATTCTAAAACACAGCCAGTAGCACAATATTATAACTCACATGGCAAGCTGGAGCAGATAACCGGCGACCATAATATCGATGATACGTTCAAAGTACTATCGAGGCACATAAATAAATACCTCTTACCGGTAGCATAGTGGAGAAAGGAAATTTTGTTGATCATATACGCATCTTCTGCCGTTCGGGCAAGGGTGGAGCCGGTAGCGCGCACTTCGCCCGTACCAAGTTTAACCCGATGGCCGGCCCTGATGGCGGCAACGGCGGCAGGGGAGGGCATATAATACTCAGAGGCAATACGCAAATGTGGACACTGCTGCATATGCGCTACTATAAAAATGTGCATGCGGAGGATGGTGATAACGGCATCAAGAACAATTGCACAGGCCGCGACGGTAAGGATATAATACTTGAAGTGCCGCTGGGAACAGTGGCACGCGATGAGGAGACCGGCGAAGTAGAAGCCGAGATACTGGAAGAGGGGCAGGAAGTAATATGGCTGCCCGGTGGGCGCGGCGGACTGGGCAACGTAAACTTTGCAACATCTACCAACCAGGCACCAGATTATGCCCAGCCGGGCGAAATGGGCCACGAAGGCTGGAAGCAGCTGGAGCTGAAGATACTGGCAGATGTGGGCCTTGTAGGTTTTCCTAATGCCGGTAAGAGCACACTGCTCTCTGTAGTAAGCGCTGCCAAGCCTAAGATAGCCAATTATGCATTCACCACGCTGACACCGCAACTGGGCATTGTGCCTTACCGCGACAACCGCTCATTCTGCATGGCAGACCTGCCGGGCATCATAGAGGGCGCGGCAGAGGGCAAGGGCCTCGGGCACCGCTTCCTGCGGCATATAGAGCGCAACTCGGTATTGCTGTTCCTGATACCTGCAGACAGTGCGGACCATGCTAAGGAGTTTGAGATACTGCTCAATGAGCTGGAGCAATACAACCCGGAGCTGCTGCATAAGAAAATAATAATAGCCGTGAGCAAAAGCGATATGCTCGATGACGAGCTGAAGCAGGCAATTAAAGAAACACTACCTAAAGACATCCCTAACATATTTATCTCATCGGCTTCGAACTATGGTATCAGCGAACTGAAGGATATACTGTGGAAGGCGCTGAATGAACCTGCGGCAGGCTAGCGCGTTTAATATCAATGAACCAGCTTTCACCAGATGAATTAAAGAATTGGATAGCTGCCGGCAAGGACTTCTTGCTGGTAGATGTGCGGGAGCAATGGGAGCATACAGCCTACAACATTGGTGGTGTGCTGATACCCATGAGCGAATTTATCTCGCGCATCAATGAATTTCAGTCGGAGAAGGATGTAGTGCTCTATTGCGAGAAGGGCATCCGCAGCGTTATAGCCATACAGCGGCTGGAGCAGGCGGGCTTCTCCGATCTATATAATCTAGCCGGCGGGATGTATGCGTGGCGTGCTGCGACTGACTGATTTTTTATAAAAAGTGGGGATAGGGATTGCTGTGAACCGATACGAGAAGTAAATGCAACAGCAACAGGATACCCGCTAAAATTGAAAAAGTAACATAAGCGACTAGTTCCTTTTTTGTACTGCTTAGCGTAATGAGTAAATATAAGAATGCACCATAGGCAACCATATAGATACTAGCTAAGTCTTTAAGATCATCCACGTTATATTCGTAGCGCGTGCACTTGTTGATATAAATAACAGTAGTGACAATACATGTAGCCATAATTATAACTCATAAAGCTATAATCAGCCTATTTATCATGGCCTCTGTTTTTTTGGGATTTGGCATGCGGGGTATTAGTGTCGGTCAAGCGCTTATTGTTGGAATATATGTTTGCGTATTTCGGCTAAAGCCGTTCCTATTATTATCGCCTACACCCCGGCCTAAAGGCCGGGACTATTGAAGTTATTCACCGGATCACAGACTTTACTCTCTCTTAGCATTCAGCAAAGCCCTGTACTTAGGTGCATTTACCGAGTCTCCCATATAGTGGTATATGTTCGTCATGCTTTGCAGCACATTGCGTGGCTGATCGGGGTTGATCTTAAATGCCTCGAGGTAGTAGTGCTCCGCATCTTTAAAACGCCCGCTGTTGCCATAGGCCGCAGCCAGGTTGGTGAGCGCATCTGTGTAGGTAGGGTCTTTTCCCACTATTATAGACAACGTTGCTACCGCCTTGTCGAACTGGTTGGTGCGCAGGTATATGGCGCCAAGGTTGTTGTAGGCGAGCTTGTTGTTGGGGTCTACTTTTATCACCTTAGTGTAGCAGGCTATTGCAGAATCCTCGTAGCCCGCAAACTCGTAAGCATAGCCTTTGAGCACCAGCAGGTCGGTATTGTTGGGCATGATCTCATCGCTCTTGTTGAAGTGCATCATTGCCTTGGTGAACAAGTCTTTCTTTTCTGCAGGATTGGTGGTCTTGTTCAGCGCGCGGGTATATTCTACAGCCAGCAGGTGATGCACGCGCCAGCTATTAGGTGCAGTAACTGTGCCGCTTTCATAAAGGTCGAGGTTGTTGCGCCACACTTCGTTGCGCGCTACCGTCTTGCCGGTATACAGCATGGCCACGATACCTACAACCACAAATAGCTTTGATGCATTGGCAAAGGATACATTAGCCATATCCGTTTTGAACAACTTTGAGAACAGCATAACGACCGCTATGCAGAAAGCAAGAGAGCCGGTAAACACAAAGCGCTCAGCCATGGTGGCACCAATGGTCACGAAGATATTTGACGTTATAGCTACTGATGCTGCGTAGAACAGGATGCAGTAGGCAAAGACATCCTTCTTCCTGAAATTTTTGATGGCATAGAACAGCAGTCCGCCAAAGACCGCGATAGCAGCCAGCGCCTTAGGGCTTGCAAAGCTGATGATAGGTATCTCGTTAAATGAATAGTCCCACGATAACGGATGAGGGAAAATGAGCAGTATGATATACTTGAGCTGTATGTATATGGCGGTGGCCAGGCGCTCGCCATAAGTGGCGGCCGACATGAGCGCATTGTTGTTGGTGAGTATGATCACCGGGCCGCTATCGTTCTCCACAAAAGCAACACGCATGAGCATGTAGACGGCCGCTACTACCAGGTATGGGACTGTGGAGGTAATGATCTGCTTAGTGAGCGCATTGCGGAAGAAGTAAATGGTGAGCGGCATGATGGCTACCAATGTTATCGGCGACTCTTTGGACATCAGTGCGCAGAAGAACCAGATGCCTGAAAGTGCAAGATGCTTTTTGTTGCCCGTGTCAATGAACTTGAGGCTTTGCATCAGGCATATGCAGGAAAACAGCAGGGCCATTATCTCATCGCGGCTCTTGATGCTTGCCACCACTTCGGTATGTATGGGGTGTACGGCAAAGAGCAACACTATGAAGAACGGGATGAACGGTGAATACTGACTGAACAGCCGCCGCAACAGCAGGAACATAGCAGCAAGCAAGGCGCCAAACAGCAGCAGGTTGACGATATGGCTCACTTTTGGGTCGAACCCGAAAACTTCCTGCTCCATGGCGAAGCTGGTAAGCAGGAAGGGGCGGTACGAGGCATCGTGATTTTTGAAGACGCCATAGTAGGCGGCATGGGTGAAGATATCTTTCAGAGAAGAGACCCCTTCTTTTACAAAAGGGTTTTCTTTGGTGAAGAATGTATCATCGAGCGTGTAGTCGTAATTGATGGTGCGCACGTTAACTACCAGCGCAAGAGCCACCAGGAATATCATTAGCCATTTGTCGGACGGCGCTTTGTGTGCCGCAGGAGCAGGCTGCGAAGCTGCAGGCTTTACTAGGGGGGTGGCTTTCGGCAGCGGCTGACCGGCCTTGGGTATCGGTTTATTCTTAGACATTTATGAATATTGCTTGCAGTAAAAATATCATAGTTTTTCAAAAAAGAAGAATTTGAGGATAGCATTCTACTGTCACCGATCTAATGGCTAAGTAGCGCCTTGAATTCTGACGTTCTAAATAACAGCACACCCGCGTGGATCAGCTAGTCAGCAGGACCCCAGGAGGTAACCAATTTCCCCCGGTCAGCGCGTTACACCTGCGGAAACAAACACACATGTGACATATGTAACTTATACCTGTGGTAGTGTAATTTTTTCAGGAGCATGTCGGCGCACCTTTGCAATACGGCTTTTCTCGCAAATGTCACGGAGGACCTGCACTCAAGAAAAGCGGTAAAAACGATGCAAATATGAAAAAGCTCTTCCTGTTATTAACTGCACTTACAGCCCTCAACTATTGCGAGGCGCAATCGCTTGCGCGCACAGTAATAGGCTCGCAAGGCGATTATTTTTGGTCGCCAACAGTATCTGTGGAATGGACGATTGGCGAAGTAATGAGTGAGACCTATACGGCGACCAATTACTTTTTAACGCAGGGTTTTCATCAGCCAGATCACAAGCTGCGCGGCGAGCCCGAGGTTGCCACGGATTTTTTCAATGGATTTTCTCCCAATGGGGACAATATCAATGATGGGTGGAATGTCCCCATGCTTAGTGCTCATCCTAAGAATACGGTGGTGATCATAAACCGCTGGGGCAACGAGGTATGGAAAATGGATAATTACGACAATAAGAATGTGGTATTTAAAGGAGATAATATGAATGGGAATGCGTTGCCGGACGGCACGTATTACTACATTGTAAAGTACAATGAAATAGAAAAGAGGGGTTGGGTATTTATTAAAAGGTAAAAAAACACATCATGAAAAAAACTTTATTCGCGCTCATTACATTCTTATGCTTTTTGGTAACATCGGCATATGCACAGCCCCCGCAGGCGATCAGGTACCAGGGCATTGCGCGCGATGCCAGGGGTGAGCCCTTCGCAAACACACCCGTGCAAGTGCGGGCAGGCATACACGATCAGTCTCAGAACGGGACTATTGTATACCAGGAAACTCACTCGGCAACTACGAATGTTTTTGGTTTGTTTAACCTCTCGATAGGCACAGGCAATGTGACCAAGGGCGTCTTTACTTCTATTGACTGGGGTATGGGTAGCAAATACATGGAGGTGGAAATCGATTTCGGTTCCGGATTTGTATCTATGGGTAGCTCCGAGCTGCTCAGTGTGCCGTATGCATTGTATAGCCCGAGTGTAAAGGGCGATGCGGGTGTGCAAGGTGTTGCCGGAACAAACGGCAATATCTGGCATTCAGGTGCAGGCGTGCCATTACCGGGAGTGGGGAAGGCAGGTGACTATTATTTGCAAACCGGAACAGGCGATGTTTTTGTAAAGGCCGATGGCATTTGGGCTGCCACTACAAATATTATGGGACCTGTGGGTGCTACCGGATCTACTGGAGTAACTGGGTTACCAGGTACTGCGGGGCCAACAGGTGCTACAGGTTCAATAGGTGCAACTGGTGCTGCCGGGTCTACCGGAACAGATGGTGCTACGGGCGCAACTGGTTCAGTTGGTGCTACAGGTTCAATAGGTGCTACTGGTGCTGTTGGCGCAACTGGTGCAGCGGGTTCTACAGGTTCAATAGGTGCTACTGGTGCTGTTGGCGCAACTGGTGCAGCGGGCTCTACAGGTTCAATAGGTGCAACTGGTGCCGCCGGTTCTAATGGGGCAGATGGTGCTACAGGCGCGGCTGGTTCTGCAGGTGCTACAGGTTCTACAGGTTCAATAGGTGCAACGGGTGCTACTGGTGCTGTTGGCGCAACTGGTGCAGCAGGTGCTACGGGTTCTACAGGTTTAATAGGTGCAACTGGTGCTGCCGGTTCTAACGGAACAGATGGTGCTACGGGTGCTACTGGTTCGGCAGGCGCTGCTGGCGCTACTGGTTCTACGGGTTCAATAGGTGCAACTGGTGCTGCTGGTTCTAACGGAACAGATGGTGCTACGGGTGCTACTGGTTCTAACGGAATAGATGGTGCTACGGGTGCTACTGGTTCGGCAGGCGCTGCAGGCGCTACTGGTTCTACGGGTTCAATAGGTGCTACTGGTGCTGCTGGTTCTAACGGAACAGATGGCGCTACGGGTGCTACTGGTTCGG
>JAZKFF010000002.1:346866-543603 GCA_040386555.1 Bacteroidota bacterium
CTACGGGTTCAATAGGTGCTACTGGTGCTGCTGGTTCTAACGGAACAGATGGCGCTACTGGTGCTACTGGTTCAGTAGGTGCTACAGGCGCTGCCGGTTCTGCTGGTTCTACTGGTTCAGTAGGTGCAACTGGTGCCGCGGGTTCTAACGGAGCAGATGGTGCTACAGGTTCTACTGGTTCAATGGGTGCAACTGGTGCTGCGGGTTCTAATGGAGCAGATGGCGCTACGGGTGCTACTGGTTCAGTAGGTGCAACTGGCGCAGTAGGTTCTACAGGTTCAATAGGTGCTACTGGTGCTGCGGGTTCTAACGGAACAGATGGCGCAGTAGGTTCTACAGGTTCAGTAGGTGCAACTGGCGCGGCTGGTTCTACAGGTTCAATAGGTGCTACTGGTGCTGCTGGTTCTAACGGAACAGATGGCGCTACGGGTGCTACTGGTTCGGTAGGTGCTACGGGTGCTGCGGGTTCTGCTGGTGCAACTGGTTCTACGGGTGCAACGGGTGCTGTGGGTTCTAACGGAACAGATGGCGCTACAGGTTCTACAGGTTCAATAGGTGCTACAGGTGCTGCGGGTTCTAATGGAACAGCTGGCGCTACAGGCGCTGCGGGTTCTGCCGGTGCTACAGGTTCAGTAGGTGCGACAGGTGCTGCGGGTGCAACGGGTTCAGTGGGTGCAACAGGTGCAACGGGTGCTGCGGGTTCAATAGGTGCAACGGGTGCCGCTGGTTCTAATGGAACAGATGGTGCTACTGGTGCTGCTGGTTCTAACGGAACAGATGGCGCTACTGGTGCTACTGGTTCTGTAGGTGCTACAGGCGCTGCCGGTTCTGCTGGTGCTACTGGTGCTGCTGGTTCGGTAGGTGCTACAGGCGCGGCTGGTACAGCAGGTGCTACGGGTTCTACAGGTTCAATAGGTGCAACTGGTGCCGCTGGTTCTAATGGAACAGATGGTGCTACAGGTGCTACAGGCGCTACGGGTTCTGCTGGTGCAACTGGTTCAGTAGGTGCAACTGGTGCCGCGGGTTCTAACGGAGCAGATGGTGCTACGGGTGCAACTGGTTCAGTAGGTGCTACAGGCGCTGCTGGTTCTAATGGAGCAGACGGCGCTACTGGTGCCATTGGTTCTGTAGGTGCTACAGGTGCTGCCGGTTCTGTCGGTGCTGCGGGTTCTAATGGAGCAGATGGTGCTACGGGTGCTACTGGTTCAGTAGGTGCAACTGGTGCTGCTGGTTCTAACGGAACAGATGGCGCTACGGGTGCTACTGGTTCGGTAGGTGCTACGGGTGCTGCGGGTTCTGCTGGTGCAACTGGTTCTACGGGTGCAACGGGTGCTGTGGGTTCTAACGGAACAGATGGCGCTACAGGTTCTACAGGTTCAATAGGTGCTACAGGTGCTGCGGGTTCTAATGGAACAGCTGGCGCTACAGGCGCTGCGGGTTCTGCCGGTGCTACAGGTTCAGTAGGTGCGACAGGTGCTGCGGGTGCAACGGGTTCAGTGGGTGCAACAGGTTCTACGGGTGCAATGGGTGCAACGGGTGCCGCTGGTTCTAATGGAACAGATGGTGCTACTGGTGCTGCGGGTGCTGTGGGTTCAACCGGAGCCGCTGGTTCAACCGGAGCTACGGGTGCTGCTGGTTCGGTGGGTGCTACAGGTGCGGGAGGTACTAACGGAGCAGATGGCGCAGTTGGCGCTACAGGTGCAACCGGTGCGGTAGGTGCAATAGGTGCTGCGGGAACAAACGCCGTTGTGGCATTTGCAGACTTTTATGCTATCATGCCAACAGATAACGCAGCTACGGTTGCCGGCGGTGCTGCAGTAGCATTTCCTCAGAACGGGCCTTCAAACGGGGTTATTACTCGTGCCAGCAGCACGCAGTTCACATTGCCGGCTATTGGTACTTATATGGTCAGCTGGCAAGTAAGCGTAGTTGAACCCGGGCAACTTGTCCTTGAGATTAATGGTGCAGAGAATGCTGCAACCGTTGTGGGGCGTGCAGTAGGGGCAAATCAGATTGTGGGGAACAGGCTAATTACAACCACGTCTGCAAATAGTGTTTTACGGGTGGTTAGCCCTCTTGGCAATACGCCGGCACTTACTATTACGCCATACGCAGGAGGTACCAAGCCAGTTAGCGCATCACTTGTTATTACACGCATCCAATAACCGATACAATAGAAAACATGAGACATTTGAATAAGCTCTTTGTAACGATAGTCGTTGCGCTGCTGTCCGTCGCAGCAAACGCCCAGCAGGATGCAGGATACTCAATGTATTTTTTTAATCCGCTGTATGTGAACCCCGGTTATGCGGGCAGCAGGGAGGTATTGTCTGGGGCTATCGTTTCCAGGAATCAATGGGTAGGCATGCAGGGTGCGCCCAATACACAATCGCTAAGTGTTCACAGCGCCATCCCTAACCAGAGAATTGGCGTTGGCCTGCAGGTTTACAACGACCAGGCAGGCCCTATGCGCAATACAGGTCTCAGCCTTACATGTGCCTACCATCTACCGGTCAATGCAACTACAAAGTTGTCTTTCGGGATAACAGGAATGGTAAACAATATAAGCGTAGGCTGGGCGTCTATTAATATTGATAACCCGGCAGACCCTGCATTCACGGGAAATGCCGCTATGAGCTGGGTGGGAGACGCGGCAGCAGGTGTTTACCTTTATAAACCCCGGTTTTACGTAGGCTTCAGCGTGAACCATCTTTTGCAATCAAGGTTTGGGCTGACGCATGCACCAGGTGCGAATCGGGCTAAATTTTTCCGGCAATATTATCTTACCGCAGGCTTTGTGGTGCCGGTAACCGAAAAGATCGATTTCAGGCCATCTGTTCTTATCAAATGCGTAAATACAGCTCCTGCTGTTGCAGATGTCAACGGCACTTTTATTTTCTACCAACGACTGTATCTTGGTGCGGGTTACAGGGTAGGTAAACGCATAAACATGCCCGGCACCGACAACATACTTGTTGGCCTGGCGCAATTCGAGATCACCCGCAGTGTGCGCATCGGCTATTCTTACGACTATTATTTAAACCAGACCGGGAATTACAATAGTGGGACGCATGAATTTATGCTGGGATGGGATGTCAGCCATAACCGGACAAAATTATCAAGCCCAAGATTCTTTTAAGGCGCATCAGCAAGTACTACTATGAGAACAACATTTTTAATGGCCATAGCAGTGCTTTTTTATGCTGCAGCTATAGCCAACACCAGAGCGGCAGACCGCCTATTTGATCAATGGGAATTTTTCCGTGCGGCAAAGCTTTACCAGAAGGAAGCCGCAAAACACCCGGGTGCAGATGTGTATTTTAAGTTGGGAGAATGTTACCGGAAGATGAATCTTTACCGGGAACAGCAGGCCGCTTATGATAAAGTAAACGCTTACGGGCAATATGGCAAACCGGAATTTTACCTGAATTATGGACAAGTATTACGGAGCAATGGGTGGAACGAACGGGCAAAAGCTGCTTTTGATAAATACAGCGAACTCGCGCCTTCGGACATGCGTGGGAGGTTCTTCGGTGAATCTATTGGTATCGTTACCGCAGACCACAAGTGGGATGAGCCTGTTTCTGTAACAAATGTAGCCGGACTCAATACCGCCAACGCGGACCTATGCCCTGTGCCCTATAAGGATGGCGTGGTATTCACTTCTAACCGGAAAGCGCCGGGCAGTGATAAAATCTATGGATGGACGGGCGCAAATTATCTCGATCTTTATTATGCAAAAAGTGTTAGTGGCGTCGGCTATACCGATGTCACCCCATTTGGCGGGCATAAGATCATTAAAAAATTTAATGACGGTCCCGCATGTTTCTCGCAGCACTTTGATACTATTTATATTTCAAGGGTAGATAAAGACCTTAAAGGCATAAAAAAGAAAACACTGGGTATAGAAAGGAACAAGATATTCGTGTCTGCAATGAAAGATGGTAAATGGACAAAGGCCACACCATTTCACCTTAATAATGATGAGTATTCAGTAGCCAATCCATTCCTCACAGCCGATGGTTTGCGTTTATACTTTGTCTCTGATATGCCGGGTGGCTACGGTGAAACAGACATTTACTATTGCAACAGGGAAGGAAATACATGGGGGCCGCCTATAAACATGGGTGCGGGTATAAACACGTTTAACCGGGAGAAGTATCCCACTATGGATGCTAAAAGGAATTTCTACTTTTCATCTGACGGCTACCAGGGTTTTGGGGGATTAGATATTTGTGTGGCGCTTAATGCCGGGGGCAGGCTGGCAAAGGCGATCCCGCTGAAATATCCTTTCAACTCAGCGGCCGATGATTTTGGCATTATGTTCCTGAAAGACGGCAGGGAGGGATATATCACATCGAACCGCTACGCTGGGGGCATTGGTGATGATGACATATTTTACTTTGACCTGCAGGGGGAGAAGGTAAGCCCTGACCTGGTTATTGCTGTTTATACAATAGGGTACAGGCCGTTATTGCACGAGATACCAATTCAGCCTGTAAAAGCACCTACACCAGTTGTTATTAAAGCAGTCTCACCAAGGGATATACTTATCCACTTTGATCTTGACAGATCCGAAATACGCCCCGATGCTGTTGTTCTTTTAGACAGCGTAGTATACTATATGAACAAATTCCCTACCCTTACCTTACTCATAACAGGGCACTGCGACTGCCGGGGCACCCCCGGCTATAACATCGACCTGGCTCAGCGCAGGGCTGTTGCAACGTTGCTATCGCTACGTAACAGGGGTGTGGAGGTGAGCCGCATGACAAGTGCTGGTTATGCAATAGACATAGTGCCCGGCCAGTGCCTGGAAGGCGTTTATTACAGCGATCCGGAACACCAGTCGAACCGCAGGGTATTTCTTCACTTTGAAGAAAAGAGTAGCGAAGCAGCGCTGCAGTACTAAAAGCAAGCAGTTGTTGTCGCAGCGGGTAAAGTAACCATTGGTAATATACATGGCTGAAAATACGGGGGCAGTAAAAATTGTGATGCTGAAAAGCTATCTTTGAGCAAACATTTAATATTTTAGCTGCTTTAAATTTCAATTATGAAGCAAATGCGTTACATACTGCTTACCGTTATATTCACTATTGCAGTTTTTTCTGTGGTAACGTACACCGCGTGCAAGAAGGATCCGTGCAAGGACGTGATATGCCTGCACCTGGGTGCCTGCGATGGCGGTGAATGCATTTGTCCTATTGGCTATGAAGGCGACCGCTGCGAGGAACTGACAAGAGACCGGTTTGTGCGCACCTATACCGGCGGCGATACGTGCACTGCGCGCGGCTACCACCAATACCCCATACAACTGCTGGCACGGCTGAGCAACCCGAGGGAGCTGACCATGAAGAATGTGCTTGGCGACCCTAACGACAGTGCGATATGCACCATCAGGAGCCTTGACTCATTTACCTTTATAGGCACCAACAATGCCACTACCTACCGCGGGTGGGGCAGGCTGGGCAATGATTCCCTGACGATGGAATACCATGTAGAGCAAGGCATAAATTCATACGATTGCAGCTACCTGGGGCTCGGCCTTCGTTAGTATACCATCTTACAAGTATGTAGTATTAACTCAAAAACAAACTTAATGGCCGAAAGTTAGCTTTCTGCCATTGGCGGCTATTTCTTCGCCTGTTTCACATTATTACTTCCTACCTTTATAGCGATTTTTCTGTGTTTGGCAGCTTTAACATCCGTTAGCGGAGCATTGCTTTGCCTGCACCGAAAGAAATCAGGTATTTACCCTGCCCGTTTATGTACGGCGTAAACTTATTTTAATGAAGCGCATTTACTTATTCCTCTATCTGGTTCTGCTAAGCATAGGAGCCAGGGCACAGACAGCTACGGCTTACGGTTTCACCGCCTTCAGCAGCCTGTACTCGAGCATATCAGCTACCGGCACTGTCAGCACGTCTATAGGTATCGACGATATAACCCAGGTAGGTATACCGCTGGGCTTCACGTTCACCTTTTGCGGCGTTAACTACAACACGGTATCTGCATGCTCCAATGGGTGGCTATCGCTGGCAAACTCCCCCTCCACCGAATATAACAACTTTGCCACCCTGATACCCGGCGCTGGCTTCCTGATGCCCTACTGGGATGACCTTTCGGGGCAGGTAACCACGTCGTCGCCACCCCTGCCGGTCTATTACCAGACAACAGGAGTAGCGCCAAATCGCATATTCACTTTTGAATGGAAAAACTGGGTGCCTTATTTTTATACGGGATCTTTGGGCACGGGGTCCGGCAATTTCCAGATCAAGCTATATGAAACGACTAATATCATAGACTTCTGCTACGGGCCGGCCACCTTCGGCAGCATGCAGGCCACCATAGGCATAGCCAACAGCATGACCGATTGGCAGACACTGAATAATGTAAGCGCCGCGCCGCTGCCATCAAGCACCACATTCACCAACCTGCTGAGCACCGCACCTGCTACTAACCAGGTGTATCGCTGGGCTATATGCATGCCCCCGCCTATTATGGGCACTACCAATATATGCATTGGCACCTCTACTACACTTACAGACTCTGTAACCGGCGGCACGTGGGTGTCGGGCAATACGGGTGTTGCTACTATCGGCTCTTCCTCGGGGCTGCTTGCGGGCGTTGCCGCGGGCACTGCCACTATCTCGTATACCAGCACACCGGGCTGTATGAGGACCACGGTGGTGACCGTTAATGCTGCCCCCGGCGCAATTACCGGCAGCTTGTCGGTATGTGCGGGATCTGCAGCAACACTTGCCAGCAGCACATCCGGCGGCACATGGGCCAGCAGCAATGCAGCCGTGGCTGTGATAGGCGCATCTACAGGCATAGTAACAGCAGTAGGGGCAGGCACATCGACTATTACCTATACTTCAGCCACAACGGGCTGCTTTACTACAGCTACTGTTACGGTAAACACATTACCTGCCATTATCACCGGCACGCTCACCGTGTGTATCGGCAGTACTACTACGCTTGCATCGGCAACAACCGGCGGTGTATGGACATCTTCGGCGGCAGGCATAGCCAGCGTAGTGAGCGGCACAGGCGTGGTAACGGGCATAACTGCGGGTACGGCAACTATCTCGTATACCGCATCGGGCTGCGTGCGCATTGCGGCGGTTACCGTTAACTCAGCACCGGCCGCCATAGGCGGCACTGCTACCTTGTGCGTGGGCGCAACAACTACATTAACTAATGCTGCCACTGGCGGCACATGGAGCAGCAGCGCAACAGGCGTGGCTACCGTGGGTGCTGCAACGGGTGTAGTATCCGGCGTGTCGCCGGGTATGGCTACTATTACTTATTCTCTGGGCAGCGGGTGCGCTGTTACCCGCGTGGTAACCGTGAATGCCTTGCCCGGATCTATAACAGGCACGCTGGCAGTGTGCACCGGCAATACCACTTCACTGGGCAGCGCCACAGGTGGCGGCACATGGACAAGCGGTGCCACAGGAATAGCTACCATTGGCGCAGCTACAGGCATAGTGTCGGGTATTACCGCAGGTGTTGCTACTATAACCTATACCGCTGGATCTGGCTGCTTTATCACTGCGGCGGTCACTGTTAATCCCCTGCCCGGTGCTATTTCAGGCCTCAGTACAGTATGTATCGGCAGCACCGTTACTTATAGCAGCACCAGCACGGGCGGCACATGGCTCAGCAGCAATACTGCTGTAGCCACGGTAAGCGCAGCGGGCGTGGTGACCGGCATAGCTACAGGCACAGCGAACATTACTTACACGCTGGCTACCGGGTGTATGACAGTGAAACCCGTTACTGTGAATGCAAATCCCGCAGCCATCACCGGAACCGGCGTAGTATGCGCCGGGCTGACCACTACGCTTGCTAATGCTACGACGGGCGGCACATGGAGCAGCAGCGCAACAGGTATTGCGGGGGTAAGCTCCGGCACCGGCGTAGTTACAGGGGTATCGGCGGGAACGGCTACGATCACTTATACAATCACAGCAACCGGCTGCTTTACAACAACGGTGGTTACGGTAAATCCGTTGCCTGCGGCAATCAGCGGCACAGCATCGGTATGCCTGGGCGCTACTACTACCCTTACCGATGCCACAACGGGCGGCACCTGGAGCAGCAGCGCCTCGGGCACCGCAAGCATCAGCAGCGCTGGTGTAGTTGCTGGTGTAGCAGTGGGTACTGCCATTATTACTTATACATTGCCCACAGGCTGCCTGCGCACAGTGGTAGCAACGGTAAGTCCGTTGCCGGCTACCATTACCGGCCTCACGCTTATGTGCCAGGGCAGCACCTCAACATTTACAGATGCCACAGCAGGCGGCACATGGAGCAGCAGCACAACAGCGGTCGCTACCATAGGCGTTACTTCCGGTGTGGTTACCGGAGTTTCTGCGGGCACCTCTGTCATCAGCTATATACTACCTACGGGCTGCTCTACCACCATCATCATGACGGTGAACCCAACAGTGCCATCTACCGGCATAGCAGCACTATGCGCCGGCGCTACGACTACGCTGAGCAATACCCTGGCGGGTACTTGGAGCAGCGGCAACGTGGCAGTGGCAACTGTAGGTGCCGGTACAGGAATTGTTACAGGCATATCAGCAGGTACTGCGGCTATTACATACACGTTCACATCGGGCTGCACCACCACAACTCTAGTAACCGTAAACCCGCTGCCTGCTGCTATAGGCGGGACCGCAACGGTGTGCATAGGGCAGACGACAACACTCACCAATACATCTGCAGGCGGCACATGGGTGAGCGGCAGCACGGGCATTGCTACTATCGGCGCGGCGAGCGGGGTGGTTACAGGCGTTACCGCCGGTACATCGGGTATTACTTATACCATTACGGCAACCGGTTGCGCTATTACCGGGACGGTGACGGTAAACCCGCTGCCATTAGCTATTACAGGGCCGACAGCGGTGTGTGAAGGGTCGGCAATGACGCTGAGCAACGCAACGACCGGTGGCACATGGAGCAGCAGCAGTGCAGCTACTGCAACTATTGGTGCGGCTACAGGTGTTGTGGCGGGTATTGCAGCGGGTGCCGTTACTATCACCTACACTGCCGCAGTTACCGGCTGCTATGTTACCGCCACCATCACAGTGAACCCACTACCAGCGGCAATAGCCGGGCCGGGTACGGTATGCATTGGTGCTACATCAACGCTTACCAGTACATCTGGCGGCGGCACATGGGCCAGCAGTAACACATCAGTGGCAACGATCGCAGCTGCAACGGGCGTGGCAAGCGGCATTACAGCCGGTACAGCAACCATCACCTATACATTGCCTACGGGCTGCATTATAACAAGAACAATTACCGTTAACCCGCTACCTGCGGTCATTACGGGGAATATTCCATTCTGCCAGGCATCGGCCATAACTCTTGCCAATGCAAGTGCAGGCGGCACATGGAGCAGTGGCAGCACTGCGGTAGCAACTATCGTTGCATCTTCGGGTGTGGTTACGGGTGTGTCGGGCGGTACTTCAATTATCACCTATACACTGCCTACTGGTTGTATTGCTACGGCAATAGCTACGGTAAACCCACTGCCTGCAGCTATATCAGGCACGGCATCTGTATGCGAGGGCCTGGCAATAACGCTAAGCAATACGAGTGGCGGCGGCACCTGGGCCAGCAGTAATACTGCAATTGCAACGATCACAACCGCAACCGGCATAGTAAGCGGCATTGCGCCGGGTACAGCTAACATTACTTACACACTGCCTACAGGCTGTGTACGTACGCGTATAGTTACGGTCAATCCATTACCGTCATCCATCACGGGCACGGCGGCAGTATGCGCTGGCCTTACCACTACACTTGCCAACAGCACAGCAGGTGGAACATGGGTGAGCAGCAATACCGCAGTTGCAACAATAGGATTATTCTCAGGGGTAGTTACCGGTGTGGCAGGTGGCACGGCTACCATTACTTATAGTGTTACGGCTACAGGCTGCATCGCTACCGCTACCGTTACGGTGAATCCGTTACCTGCGGCTATCAGCGGCAGCGGCGGGGTGTGCATCGGCACAAGTGTGACACTGACAAGCGCTACTGCGGGTGGCACATGGAGCAGCAGCAATGCGGCTGTGGCTGCAGTGGCTGCCACTACGGGCGTAGTCAGCGGCATCACCCTGGGCACGGCCACGATCACTTACCGGCTTACAACTACGGGCTGCGAAGTGGTTCGCGGTATTACAGTCAATCCGTTGCCTGCGGCTATCACCGGGCCTGCTACTGTTTGTGCGGCAGGTGGCACTATAACACTTAGCAGCGCCTCTGCTGGTGGCACCTGGACCAGCAGTAATACAAGTATAGCTACTGCGGGGCTAGCTACCGGTATCATTACCGGCGTTACGGCTGGCACCGCTACTATCACTTATACATTACCAACGAGCTGCATCATTACACGGTCTGTTTCGGTAAATCCGGCACCACCGGCTATCATTACTCCGCTTGGCGATACTACAGTATGCCCCGGCGACTTCGTGGTGCTGACTGCCAATACTGGCGCCAGTCTCATCTACCAGTGGTATCGCGATGGGGTTGCAATAACAGGGGCTGCGATATCTACTTATGTAGCCGGTATCTCCGGCAGCTACCAGGTAAGGGTGTCTAATACGCTTGGCTGCCCGGCGACATCGGTGCCTATGCTGGTGACTATAGATACACCTGCTGCATTTATAGCAGCGCCGGGTGGCTACACAGGCTGCGTAGGCGGCAGCGTGACGCTGGATGCCACGGCAGGCGCAGGCTTTAGCTACCAATGGCTGCTGGATGGAACCCCTATTGCAGGGGCTACGGACGCTGTGCATGCAGCAACCGTATCTGGAACCTACACTGTTATCGTTACCAACAGCACAGGCTGCTCAGCCAGTGACTATGCAACAGTAACCATTGACCCGCTGCCGGCGGCAATAGTATTTATCTCAGGTTCGCTTACCGTGTGCCAGGGGGCGGCGGTTACCATGACCGCAGCTTTTGCTGGTGGGTCTACTTATCAATGGCACAACACTGCCGGGCCTATAGCAGGCGCTACAAGCAATGTATTTTCTGCTTCAGTTGCCGGGGCCTACTGGGTTGTAGAAACGACTGCTGCGGGCTGCTCTGCGAGCTCAGTGACTAATACGGTAGTGGTTAACCCACTGCCTGTGGTTGGGATATCATTGTCGGGGTCGAAAGTGTTTTGCTCTGGGGGTAATGTGACGCTGAGCGCAGCTGCAGGTGCATATACCTACCAGTGGTACAAAGGCGGACTGCCTGTAGCGGGTGCTACTAATGCAACGCACGTGGCCAGTGCAGCGGGCGGTTATCGTGTGCGGGTTACCAACAGCGCAACAGGCTGCACGGATATAACCCATGCTGATACTGTGGTCACTGTAGTAAATACACCACTTACCATATTGCCGCTGACCCCAGCAACATTTTGCTGGGGTGGCAGTGCTATGCTGGCTACCAGCGTACCTGCTGCGGCAACTACGGCTACCTACCAATGGTACCGGAATGGCGTGATCATACCCGGAGCTACAGCCGCCAATTATAATGCAACTACAGCAGGAAACTACACCGCCGTGGTATCTATACCCGGCAGCTGCACTGCTACAACGCTTACTATGCCGGTGGTAGAAAAGCCGCTGCCTAACCCGGTGATCACTTACAATGTTACCACGCATATGCTCAGCGCTCAGTCGTACTTTGTATCGTACCAATGGTATAAGGATGCCGTGTTGATACCGGGCGCTATCAGCGCAACAACTGTATCTACAGGTTTTGCCAACTACAAGGTGGCGGTTACGGATACCAATGGCTGCCAGTCGTTCTCAGCTGCCTTCCCGCTTACCAGCGAAACAGGTGGGGGTGGCAGTGGTGGCGGCAGTCATGTAGGTGTTTCAGCAACTGCCGGTGGCTACGAGGTGAAGATATATCCTAACCCTGCAACTAGTATGGTGCATATAGAAGCGGAAAACCCTGTCAGCGTGGTTATCACCAGCCTCGATGGAAGGGTGGTGCTGCAGCCTGGTGTGACCGCGAAAGATACTGAGATAGACATTTCAATGCTGGCCGGCGGCATCTACATGGTAACGGCATTGGGCGAAGACGGCAGGGTGGTGAAGGTAGAAAAGCTGGTGGTCTCTGCGCGATAGGGTGGCCGCAAGGGCCACCCCTACATGGGTGCTATTTGTACGAAGACCAAAGGGATATTGTTTGCACGAAAACTAAGGGATGTAGGGGGGCGCTTCTATCCTCACGCGGTGGGCCCCGCGCGATAGGGTGTTCTGGCTTAGAAATAAGAAAAGCTGTTTGGCCTGTGAACAACCGCGACAACATTGGAACTAAGAAATTTTAACGTGCGTATGATAAAGGGATGGCTTTATAGTTTTGTTTTTATGCTTACAATGATGGCAGCATGCACCGGAACTGCGCAGCAAATAACGCTGACCACTGACCAGGGAACCGAATACACAATCGTGGTACCTGCCGATGCCTCGAACCTGGAGCAGCGGTCGGCGACGGTTCTTCAGTCTTACATACGGAGGATATCCGGTGCGCAATTACCTATAGTTACCGAAACAAAAAACATGAAAGGTCCTGCTATATTCATCGGCAATACCGGTATGGCAGAGGAGCTTGGCAAGATGAGGCCGGAGAGCTATCTTATAAGGTCGGTGGGTAATGACCTTATAATACGCGGCGGTAGCGGCAGGGGCCTTATCTATGGTGTATACACTTTCCTGGAGAAATACCTATACTGCAAAAAGCTGACGGGACAGCCTGCCTCCGTACCGCCAATAAAAACAATTATTCTCGAGCGCTATATCAATTACGAAAACCAGCCACAATACATTTATCGCGAGGTATACTACCCTGCACCCTTCGATGCCGAATACCTGGAATGGCACAAGCTGCAACGTTTTGAGGACTTGTGGGGACTATGGGGCCACAGCTACAACAAGCTGGTGCCTGCGAAAACATATTTCAAACCGCACCCCGAATACTATGCCTATGTAAAGGGTAAACGCCAGCCTACGCAGCTGTGCCTGAGCAATGAGGAAGTATTCAAAATTGTAGTCGCAGACTTCAAAAAGCGGATAGCTGATAACCCCGATGCCGTATACTGGTCTATAAGCCCCAACGATGATATTGGGTATTGCGAATGTGATAAATGCAAACCCTTCGACGACCAGCAGGGAGGGCCTTCCGGCTCGCTGATAAGGTTCGTAAACCGAGTGGCGGCAGTGTTCCCCGAGATAAAGTTTACTACACTCGCTTACGGCTTCACCCACCGCGCACCAAAAACACTGAAGCCTGCGGAGAACGTTTACATCTTTCTCAGCACTATAGATGCCTTTCGCGATAAGCCGCTTACTGAGGAAGGTTCTGCTGCTACGTTCAGAAATGACCTGAAAGGCTGGAAAGCGCTAACATCTAACTTGTTCGTGTGGGATTATGTTACGCAGTTCACTAATTATCTTGCGCCCTTCCCTAACTTCCACACATTACAGGCGAATATACAATACCTGCACTCAAATGGCGTAAAGGGCATGTTCGTGCAGGGCAGTGGTGAAACCTATAGCGAATGGGCCGAGCTGCGTTGCTACATCATCAGCAAACTGCTTGAGGACGACAAGGCAGATGTAAACCGCCTCACGAGCGAGTTCATGGCGAATTATTACGGTGCAGCAGCGCCGTACTTACAACAGTATATAAGCCTGCTACAGGAAAAAATGCTGGCATCAAAGCGCAAGCTCGACATATACGGCAACCCCGTAAACGAATGGAACAGTTACCTGACACCGGAATTACTCGACCAATACAGTGCTTTGTTTGACAAGGCTGATGCCGCTGCCGGGATTGATGTATCAACAGCTTTACGTGTCAAGAAAGCCCGTCTGCCGCTGGAGTACACGGTGTTGCAGCAAGCTCGCTTTTACGGTATCGAGAAGCACGGCATCTTCGTTCGCAACAAGGACAACGACTGGGTAGTAAAGCCAAATTTCGAACAAAAGATCGCCCGGTTTATTGAGCAATGCAAGGCCGCCAAGGTAACAGAGCTTTCAGAAGGCGGACTGACCCCGGATGCCTACAAGGCCGAGTGGGATGAGATACTTAAAAAAGGTGTGCAGCCCACCAATGCGCTTGATGCAAACGTTACACTGCAATATCCCTTTGCACCGGAATATCCTGCAAAAGGTGTGCGTACCCTTACCGACGGCAACCCCGGCTACAAAGATTTCAGCTACAACTGGCTTTGCTTCTATGGCGTGCCCCTGGTGGCAACAGTTGACCTCGGCAGGGTACGTACAGTACAAACCATCCGCACCCGCTTTCTCGATGATCCACGGCACTGGATATTCTTGCCCGCGAACATAAAAGTTGAAGTATCTGTTGATGGCACCAGCTACACCACGGTCTCTAATGTAAAGTCGGGGAATATTGAAGAGCACTACGAAAATGCAATAAAAGAATTTAAGGCTACTGTGAAGCCGGTCGATGCCCGGTATATCCGCGTTACAGCGGAGAATTTAAAAGAGCTGCCCGAGTGGCGGTACCGCGAGCACAAGAAGCCAATGATGGCCTGCGATGAGATCTATGTGCAATAAATAGAAATGGACCAGCAAAACGACACTACCAAACCCGGCGCCATACTACAGGCAATGCTCGGCAAAGACAATTTCAGCGCATGGCTGGGTCTCGTCGTCGATGAATATCGCGAAGGCTATTGCAGGCTGCATTTTACGGTGAATGCTTCTATGCTTAATGGTTTTCACATAGTGCATGGCGGCATATTGTTCTCGGCTGCCGATAGCGCTTTCGCATTCGCATGCAACTCACATGGCCTCATCAGCGTAGCGCTAGATGCGCATATCAGCTTTATTAAGGCGGCGAAAGAAGGCGATGTGCTCACCGTGGAGGCAAAGGAGATACACACAGGCAACAAAACCAGCTTCTATGATATAAGCATTATTAACCAGTCTGGAATAATTGCAACTTTCAAAGGCACAGCTTACCGCACATCAAGAACCGTTATACCTGCATAGCATACCCGCATTTGCCGTGCCTGATAAATTATTCTACATTTGTCGCTATTAATACCTGGCGCAATGATCAAAAAAATACTGCTGGCAATATTGATTTTGGGAGCGATCAGCGCTGCGATCGGCGTGTATCAATGGAATAAGCCCCATGAAAAAGTCGAAGACATGAAGGGCGTAGCAGTAACCGCAGTAACCCTCTCGAAGGAATACACAGAAAACGAGCAGGCTGCCGATAACAAATATTTAAACAAGGCGATAGAGGTATCTGGCACGGTTAGTGAAGTTAATACTAACCAGGACGGCGGATTGATGGTAGTGCTAGACTCCGGCGACCCTATGACCGGAGTGCAGTGTACCATGAGGGAAAAGGGTGCGTCAATTGCCAAAGGACAAAATATTAAATTAAAGGGTAAGTGCTCAGGCAATGGTATCACCGGTGTATCGCTCACCGATTGTATCATGGCCCCATAGCTCATAGAAAACACACAGCAACAATGAAACGATTATTAATACTGGCTGCAGCCGCGCTTATATTTGCCGGCTGCTACAACGATAAGTACGATAAGCTGTACCCTACCACTACCGGCTCTGCTGACCCCTGCGATACTGCAAATGCCACTGTATCTTACGCAGCCACCATTAGCGGCATCATGTCGGCTAAGTGCGCTACCACAGGGTGCCACGATGCAGGCACCAATGGCGGCGGCTACACGCTTAGCACCTATACGGGTGTGAGGAACGCGGCTATAGTTACAAACAGGCTGCTTGGGGCTATACAGCACGTAACCGGCTACAGCCAGATGCCGCAGGGCCAGGCAAAGCTGCCTGCATGCGAGATAGCCCAGATCACTAAGTGGGTGAACCAGGGAGCGCCAAACAACTAATAACATAACGAAACAGCACCAGTATTAAAAACTCAACAACCATGAACAGGAAACTACTGCTTATTGCACTTATGCTCGTCAGCGCACCGGCTGTGTTTGCCCAAAAGTACATGACCCGTACAGCACGCATTTCATTCAATGCTACTGCGCCTAAGTCGCCGGAGAACATTGAAGCTATCAACAATGAGGTGGCCAACATTGTTGACGCTAAGAGCGGCGACATCGTCTTCCAGGTACCAGTTAAAAGTTTCAAGTTTCAGCGCGCGCTGATGCAGGAGCACTTTAACGAGAACTACATGGAGAGCGATAAATTTCCACGCTCAGAGTTTAAAGGCAAGATCAGCAACATGAGCGATGTGAACTTTGCCAAAGACGGCACTTACAATGCTACGGCTACCGGCAGGCTTACTATACATGGCGTTACCAAAGAGGTGAACGTACCCGGCACCGTAACGGTAAAAGGCAGCTCAGCAAAGCTGAAAGCAAAATTCGTAGTGAAGCTGAGCGATTACAATGTGAGCGTGCCATCTGTGGTAGCAGACAAGGTGGGTAAAGAAGCCACGATAATGCTGGACAGTGACCTGGCGCAAAAATAAAACTCACAACAAGTTCATACACGCAATGACTAAATTTCTACTGCCGTTACTATTTACAGGTATAACTACAATGGCTCACGCGCAGGCCGATAGCCTGATGGATATGCTCAACGAGGGCAGCAAGCCTGCTAAAGAGTATACCACTTCGACCTTTAAGGCCACCCGCATTATCACAGGCAGCAGCGTTGAGAACCTGGCCATGGGGGTGCTCGACTTCCGCATCCAGCACCGCTTTGGCCGCATAAGTGAGGGGACTGAGAACTTCTTTGGCATAGACAATGCAACCACCCGCATAGGTCTCGACTACGGCATTACCAACTGGCTGATGGTGGGCATAGGCCACAACACACTGCGCAAAGTAAACGATGGTTTCTTAAAAGCCCGCCTGCTGCGCCAGCAAAAGAATGGGATGCCCATTACCGCCAGCTACTACGCCGGCATGGGCATAGTAGGCGAAAAGGCGCCTGCCATACCTGCAGGCACTGAGTACTTCTTTTCTAACCGCATGTCTTATGTGCACCAGCTGCTGGTGGCACGTAAGTTTAGCGACCGCCTCTCCCTGCAGCTGATGCCTACACTCGTACACAGCAACCTTGTAGACAGCTCTAAATATTCAAATAACACGTTTGCAGTAGGTGCAGGTGGCCGCATAAAGGTGAGCAAACGCATAGCTATAACGGCAGAGTATTATCACAGGCTTACCAATGAGGACATGCCCACCAATGGCGTAAAAACTTTCAACTCGCTCTCTGTAGGCATTGATATAGAGACCGGCGGCCACGTATTCCAGATGATGTTCACTAACTCAGCCGGCATGACCGAAAAAGCGTTCATCACCCAAACTACAGATTCGTGGTCTAAAGGTGAATTGCATTTTGGATTTAATATTTCGAGGGTGTTTACAGTGGTAAAACCAAGAGAATTCAAAGGCGAAAGCAAGAGCTGGTAAACATAATATCAGCAATAATATATACTAGCCGACCGCTCGTGCGGGCGGCTATTTTTTTTCATATAGCTGATGGTTAATATCCACGTTTAAAGAAGAAAAAGGCCACTGCATTAGAAATCTCTTAATTACTGTGTAATTATCTCGCCACTTGGGACTTATGCACATGAAAAGAATCTTGTCGCTCCAAACTCAGGTCACACGCGTATTCCATCGCCTCAGCCGCATATTCCGTCATACTATTGCAAGCCCATTCCCCATATTGGCGGGATTTTTTTACTACATAATTAGTCGTAAATGATAATATAATTTTTTTATGAATAGGGACGGCAACAAAACGAGTATATGGCAGGCTTCGGTGAACAACTACGTACCGAAGAATCCATGGAACAAAAGCCAGGTATATGATGTGCTTATCGTAGGTGGCGGTATTACAGGGCTCACTACAGCACTGGTACTGCAGGAGGCCGGCAAGAAGTGCATACTTGCAGAGGCGCACAACCTGGGCTTTGGCACTTCAGGTGGCACTACTGCGCACCTCAACACGATATTGGATACACCTTACTACCAAGTGATCAAAGACTTCAGCGAAAAGGATGCAACGCACCTTGCCATGGGCGCGCGCGAGGGCATAGACCTCGTAGAAGGGCTTGTAACAAAGTATAACATAGATTGCGATTTTGAATACAAATCTGCATTCCTGTTCGCCGAAACCGACGAAGAAGTAAACGAGCTTGAAAATATAAAAGACGGCAACGAGCAGGTGCATGTGCTCTCTGAGTGGAGCGAAACGATACCCGTGCCTGTGCCATTTAAGCGCGCGCTGAAGGTAGACTTCCAGGCGCAGCTGCATGCCAGCAAATACCTGGCAGGCCTGGCTAAAATATTTGAGGATGCAGGCGGCGTGATACTGCAGCATTGCCTCGTAAGCAAAATGACGGAAGAAGAGAACGGCGTAACCGCCGATACATGCCTGGGTATTATAAAAGCTGGAGCTGCTGTATATGCTACTCACCTGCCTCCGGGCATCAATATCTTCAGCTTCCGCTGTGCGCCTTATCGTAGCTACGCCATGGCGTTCACGCTTAAGAGCGGAGCCTACCCCGAAGCCCTGGCCTACGATCTTAAAGACCCTTACCATTATTACCGCACACATACCGTGGACGGCCAAAGCTATGTAATAGCCGGTGGCGGTGACCATAAAACGGGCCACAACGATAATACAGAGCACTCATTTACCGAGCTGGAAGCTTACATGCGCCGTCACTTTGAAATAGATGAGATCAGCTACAAATGGTCATCGCAATACTATGAGCCTGCTGATGGACTGCCCTACATAGGGCTGATGCCCGGGCACGAACGCATGTACACGGCAACGGGTTACAGCGGCAATGGCTTTACGCTGGGATCACTGGCAGCTAAGATAATATGCTCCCATATCACAGGTAACCAAACACCTTACGATGAGCTCTTTGATCCATCGAGAATAAAGATGGTAGCGGGGTTCGCAAATTTCGTAAAAGAAAATGCAGATGTTATCAGCCAGTTCATCAGCAAGCGCCTGAGCCATGCCAAGCTTACATCGCTCGCGGGCCTGGCGCCGGGCGAGGCTACTGTAGCAGAATGGGAAGGCCAGAAGGTGGCGTTATACAAAGACGACAATGGCCACCTCTATGCGCTTGACCCCGTATGCAAGCACGCAAAGTGCATAGTAGGCTGGAACACCGCAGAAAAAACATGGGACTGTCCCTGCCATGGCGCTCGCTATGCGCCCAATGGCGACCTGCTCACCGGGCCGGCACAGAGCGGCCTTACGCAGATAAAATGGGAAGATATTGAAGGAGATTAAAGGCAATTGTGTGATTGGTGTGTGTAATGAGAAAATGGCTGCCCGGTAAGAGCAGCCATTTTTATTTATATCTCTTGCGGCGATCCTTATCGAGCAGGGTCCATAGCGTGAGGGTGGGGGCCAGCCCCCCTACATCCCTTAGTTTTCGTGCAAACAATATCCCTTTGGTATTCGCACAAACAAATAGTTGGAGTCGCCTCCTCAATACCCAAGGCAAACGGATCCCTATATCCCACATCATTGCGTGCCACCCAGTAGTAAACAACTTTCTTGCCAATTATTTCGGACAAAAAATGAATTGTGTGTTGTGATTGAGCAGTCAATTCAGCCCCATTTGTGTGGTGCGTCATGCAGATCAACTCATCGGTGTCTGCATTAACAGTCACTGAAACCACTACATCATCGAAAAATGAAGTTTACCTTGTTGAAACTGTTTAGGTCATCGTCCCGGTACACCACAACATTCTTAACTTCTTTTCCTTTTATATCTAAGGTCATTGTTGCATTGATACTTAAAGGTAGGACATAGATAGTCACTAGAACTTGCGAAGCAACGTCAGGTACAAATCATACTGGTTCCTGAACAATGTGTTAGTGGTTTGCTGGTTGTACCAGGTGCCATTGATGCCAATGGTAGTGCGGTAAAAAAAGCGCCTTTGGTACCCAGCCCCTACCACCACAGTCTTATAAGCCGACAAGCGTGCGAGGTCGAAGTTGCGGCTTATATCATCAGGCGCAGTACCATAGCCAGCCGATACGGTGAAGAACTCCGTGCGGTTGTCTTTTAAGTAATAGCGCGCTGAGAATAGGGTAGAGATGTAGTTAGCCTTTACCTCGTTGCGGTCTATCATACTGTAGTAACCGCGCAGGCTAAGGAAGAAGTCTTTTATCTCCTTGGTTACGGTGGCCATGGGTGTGGTCACGGTCCCGCTTTGCAGGGTAAGGTAGCGCACGCCTGCCTCCACGGCATATCCCCGCTTCAGGCCGTGGTTTAGCGTATAGCCTATCCTGTATTTCGGGAATATCTGGTCGGTAGGGGAGTAGGCGGCCACGGCGTATGAGTACCAGCTCGGCCTATGGTTGTAATAGGTCTCCGCTTCAAACTGGAAGCCTGTGCCTTGCGTGCGGCCTGCGTAGTTGATACGGCCGGTTATCGTGCCCTTATTGTGCCGGCGTGTATACTGCGCGGTGGCAATATTGGTCGATCGCACTATATCCGTCGAGTCCACTATTTTCACCTGCAGGTAAAAGAAACCCATCTCATCACGCATCACGCGGCTGTGCAGGTATAGGGCATAGTCTTGTGCGCGTGCGTCGCCGGGCTGCATTTTGGTGAGCGTGTCGGCAGTTAGCCATGCCTTTTCCCAGTTTTGCTGGTTCTCGTAGATCACTGCTTTCTTAGATACGAACCACGGGTTAACAGGATAGAGCCGCCTCCCCCTGTCTGCCAGTGCCAGCGCACTATCATACAGTTTCAGGGCGTTCAGGGCGTTGATCGTATAGTATAGCGGCAGCGTGTCGTTGGGTGTTATTGCCAGCGCCTTCTGGAATTCTATAAGTGCTGTATCATTTATGTTATCCGCCTGGTATTGCTTCCCTGAGTTCAGCAGCTGATCTATATAAGCGTTGCGAAACCGCATGTTGTATGGGTTATTCTCATACAGCTCACCCGTTATGGTATAAGCTGCACGGTAGTTCTTTGCATCAGCATACACCATGGCTTTCTTGAAGGTAAAGTCCTTGGAGTCCGGGTAGTAATGCAATGCCTGGTCGGTGTAGTAGAGTGCGGTAGTATGGTGCTTCAGCGCGCTCTCTATATTTATGATGTAATTAAGTGCTTCTATATTGTCGGGTTGCCGCTCCAGCACATCCTTCAGCAGGTCTTCTGTTGCAGAATAATTATCGTATTGCAGCGACTGCCGGCTTGCAGCCATAGATTGCTCTACCAGTGCCGACAGGTATTGCCTGTTCTCCGGGTGCTTACGCAGCAGCTCGCGCGTTATCTTTATCGCTTCTTCGTATTGCTGGTTCTCTTCCAGCACCGCAGCTTTCTTAAACAGGAATAGCTCATCGGCTGGGTGTGTTTCCAGAGCATCATCAAGCGTTGCTATGGCTTCATCATACCTTTTCTGCTGCACGTAGGCGCCCACCAGGTAGCTGGTCGCCTGCACATTATTCGGGTCATAAAACAGCACTGATTTCAATGAGACTATAGCGCTGTCAAATTCACGATCATTCATATACTGCCGTGCGCTCAGCAGGCGCAGCTCCACAAAGTTCTCCTTCGTATAGGCCGTCCGGTTTTGCCTGTAAAACTGCTCGGCTATCTGCGATGCGGCACCATAGCGCTTCATGTTCTCCAGCGCACCCATTTTTTTGGTCAGCAGGTCGCGGTCGTTAGGGTAGCGCTTCAGGGCTACGTTTATCCAGTTGAGCGCTTCCAGCAGCAGGCCGCGGCTGTAGGCTATGTTTATGATGTAGTTGAGCGCATCGCGGTTGCCCGGGTCACGTTCCAGCACGGCGCCAAATTGCAGGTAAGGGTCGGTGTGCATATAGTACCTGCCCGCCTGCATGCGCACATAGGTGTTCAGCCGCGCCACATCCGCATTGCTCGGGTATAGCTTCTGCATCTTCTCCACCACCTCTATAGCTTCCACATAGCGAGACATCGCATCCAGTATGCTTATCTTCTTCAGCATGAACTCATAAGAGCTGGGATTATTCTGCAATGCCCTGTTCACATACACCAGCGACGACTCATAGTTGCCCGACCGCACATCGAGCGAGAAGATCGCCTGGAGCGCCTCCTTGTTAAGCGGGTCTTGCTCCAGCACCGCCTCATAGGCGCGCTTGGCTATTTCTATATAGCCCCTGTGCGAGTATTGCCGCGCTATGTTCAGCTTGTAGTCGAGGTATATATTGCGTATAAAAGGATCATTGGAGAATCGTTCAAAAAGGTATTCTGCCAGCCGGTTGCTTTCGGTGTAGTCACCCATCTTGGTATAGATGTCCAGCTTTTTCAGCAGCAGGTCGCGGTCATTAGGGAAGTACTTCAACCCCATATCTGCATATTCCAGTCCCTGCGAATAGTTACAGGCCTGCGCCTCCATATTCACGAGGTATATGTAGGCATCGCGGTACTTCGGGTTCTTTTCTATCACATGGCTCAGCTCCATGCGTGCGCTGTCAAACTTGTTGGCAAGTGAATAGGCCCTGCCCAGCAGCAGGTGTATATCCAGGTTCTTAGGCGATATGTCTATGGCTTTATTGCACAGGTTTATAGCCTTCTGGTAGTGCTTCAGCTCTATCTCTTTCTTGGCCTGCTTATACAGGTTGTCTGATGATTCTATCATCTTCAGCCACTGCGCATGAGTATTCCCATAGCACAGCAGTAACATCAGTAACATGGCCACGCGCTTGGCTGGTCTCATCTTCTTCATACATTTTATATTGGCGTTACGCCGCCTTTGTACTGCCCTTTTTCTTTTGCATGCCAAAACCCTGGCGCTGCATGTTTCCCCACGTGTGCGCCCTGCCTGTAATAAAGTTGAAATAACCCTTTATTGCGTAGAACATTATGAGCGGGTGATACACAAACGGTTCGAGGAACGCCATCATGCACAGGCCTATGGTTTCCCCCCACGTCTTATAATACCTGAACGTCAGCTGGTCCCACAGCAGCGCCAGGGTAGTTATCATCACAGAGTAGGTATATACGAATATCAGCAGTATTATCGCGAAGGGCCAGTTGATCTGCCCGGTAGTGATAAGGTAAATATAATAAAGTACCCCTGTGAATTCAATTATCGGTGCCAGCAGCTCATACAGGAAGTTGTAAGGGAATACTATCAGCCCCAGCCTGCCGTAGCGCGGGTTGAGTATCACCTTGCGGTGTATGCTCATTATCTGCGCCAGCCCGCGGCCCCATCGCGACCGCTGCCTGCCAAATACTTTAAGTGTTGTAGGCCCTTCGGTCCAGCACAGGGTCATTGGCACATACTTTACCGAGTAGCGCTTTTTGTTATCCTTCATGTAGCAGCACATGCGGGTTATCATATCCATGTCCTCACCAAACGACTTGGAGTCATACCCGCCTGCTTTTACTGCTATCTCTTTGTCGAACATGCCCAGCCCGCCCGATACATTGGGTACGGCGTTGATGAGGTCCCAGCCCATTTTGCCCAGCATGTACGCGCGTATATACTCCATCTCCTGGAAGCGGGGCAGGAAGCGCTGGGGAGGGCGCACCCTTATCATCAGGCCCTCGTCCACATCGCACGAGTTTACCATGCGCAGTGTGGCGCCCGATGCTATTACACGCCTGAAATCCTCCACTATATGCACATAGCCACACTCTTCGCACTCCTTACCTACTTCCTTTACCTTGGTATTCTCCTGGTCCATAAAGGGCTTTATCAGCCTTATCAGGGTATCTTTTTCCAATATGCAATCCACGTCCGTACACAGGAAGTAGTCGAACGAAGAGATGTTGATGCCCGCGTTCGATGCATCGGCTTTACTCTTGCCGTTAAATTTGTCCACTACTATCAGCTTGTCATAGGCGCGGTTGGTCGACTTAAAGATCCTTTTTATCGGCTCGGAGTTGAGCTTTTCCCTGAAGGCATAGTCTACGTGCACCATCTCGAACTCAGTGATCAGCTTCTCCAGCGTATCATCTGTGCTGCCGTCGTTAACGATGATGACTTCGAATTTTGGATAGTTGAAGGTGAGCAGCGAGCGCACGTTCGCAATGATAGTTACCCCCTCATTGAAGGCCGGCGCTATCACGGATATGCCCGGTGCCAGCGGCGACTCTACAATAATATTGAAATCTACCGAGGCATTCTTCTTCATATACCTTCGTATGGAGATCAGCGACATAATAGCCAGCACGGCATACGCCATCAGCAGCGAGGTGCCGTATATAAAAACCGTCGACTGGTAGAAGACGCCAAGCGCCTCCCATATATTCCCCTGGCTGAAAAGATCGGCTATTGCTTTCATCAGCTGCTTGGTGCGGTTTTAGAAGTTGTTTTCTGGAAGCCTTTTCGCTGCATATTGCCCCACGTGTGCTTCCTGTTCGATAGCTGGAAGTAGTAACCCCGGATAGCGAATATCACTATCAGCGGATGATACACCAGCATCTCTATAAATACCATCGACGCCACCCTTGCCACATCTTTCCAGTCTTTGTAGTAATGAAAGGTCAGCTGGTCCCACAATACGGCCAGCGTAGATATCATCACCGAATAAGTGTATACGAATATCAGCAGGATTATGGCAAACGGCCAGTTCACCTGGCCGGTCATGATCAGCGCGATATAATAGAGGATGCCAAGGAATTCAATTACAGGCGCAAGCAGCTCGTAAAAGAAGTTATAGGGGAATACCAGCAGGCCCACCCTGCCATATCGTGGGTTGAAGAGCATTTTCCGGTGCGCTATCATCAGCTGTATAAGCCCACGCCCCCACCTTGTACGTTGCCGCATAAATACTTTCAGCGATGTAGGGCCTTCTGTCCAGCAAAGGGTTACCGGTATATGCCTGATGGCGGCGGGTATTTTATTGTCCCGCACGTAGCGGCTCATGCGCATCATCAGCTCCATGTCCTCACCGAATGATGCTGGATCATACCCGCCAGACTTGATAACGATCTCTTTGTCAAACAGGCCAAGGCCGCCCGATACGTTGGGTACCGCATTTATCTTGCTCCACCCCATCTTACCCAGCACAAAAGCCCTTATATACTCCATCTCCTGGAAGCGTGCCAGGAACGCCCGCGGCGCTCTTATCTCCTTAAGCACGCCCTCATCTACCACGCACGAGTTCACCATGCGCAGTGTGGCCCCGGTGGCTATTACGCGCCTGTTCTCCTCCTCCATTATGGGCCTTACCAGCTTTTGCAGTGTCTGCTCGTGCAGTATGCAGTCCACATCCGTACACAGGAAGTAGGGAAACGATGATACATTGATGCCTACATTACTGGCGTCGGCCTTTGCCTTACCGTTCTCTTTGTCTACCACCACCAGCTTGGCATATGCCTTGTCGGTCGATTTATATACCCCGCGCACAGGCTTTGCAGAGATCTTAATGTCATAGGCGAAGTCCACCTTCACCATGGAGAATTCTTTGATCACCTTTGCCAGCGTGTCATCGGTGCTGCCATCATTGATGATGATCACTTCATACTTCGGATAGTCGAGCGTGAGCAGCGAACGTACGTTGGCAATAATGGTCACACCCTCATTAAAAGCAGGGGCTATCACCGATATGCCCGGCGCAAGCGGGGAGGCAACAATAACCTTGTAGTCGTTGTAGCTTTCCTTTTTGAGGTATTCCTGTATATTCTTGAACGACAGCAGGGCCAGCAGCGCATAAATGATGAGCAGCGACACACCGTATACAAACACGGTGGCCTCAAAGAACGCTGCGCCATATTCAAGGAACGTGCTGAACATTAGTACTTAATTAGCGGGTTTTTGCAGTGGCGAATGATTAGTTGATTTTCTTCGTGCGTTATCTGCATTAGCTCTTCCACCAGTTTTTCGGACTCTTCACTCTTATGCTTTATTATCGAGCGTGCAGCATTCATCCTGATGTCGAAATTGGAGGAGTACAAAAATTCCTGCTTCAAAAACTCCAGGTGTTTACCGCTGCCTATACGGCCCATCGCCTTCAGTATTTCTGTTTGGCATATCAGCGGCTGGTTATTATATATACGCACCATTTTTTCCTCGGCCACCTCGGCCGTTAGCTTACCCAGGCAGTTAATGGCTGAGGCGCGAAAGTAGTGATCCTTATTTGCCAGCAGGTCCATTACTGCCGGCACAGCGCTTTGCTGATCATAGTGTGCTATTAGTTTCAGGCAAAAGGTTACCACACTCTTGTTGCTGGAGTAGCTTACCCAGCGCGAGAAGTTTGGTATCGGTATGTCCTTGGTCGTAGTAATGATCTTAAACATTTCCAGCTGGTCCCATGGCAGCAGTGGCTCGGTGGCTATATCAAAAAACTTGAAGGGCTCATTCTTACTGAGCTGTATGTATGCGTTTCGTGCGGCAGCCCTTAGCGAGGCGTTGCCGCTGTTGGTGAGTGGTAATATCGTTACGTCTGATATGGAGATGTCCATTTGCGTCAGCTCCACTACTGCTTTTATCTTGCGCTCCCATTTTATTGATTTCAGCTTGGCGTAAGATTCCTTTTGCAGGCCCATATCTAAATATAGCTTCCGCAGCAGGTCGCCTACTTCTCCCCTGAAGTTCTTGCGGTATTGTATCAGTGTGTCTATGAGTATCTGCCTTACAAAAGCCTTTTTGTAGATCAGGTTTGCCAGTGCTTTCTGGTCAAATTCTATATCGTCTACCGGCGTATCGGTGCCCAGCTTTTCATTCAGCAGCACCTGCTCGGTAATAAGGTCTTCAATTATAGGGCTGATAAAAGCTGTGCGCTTATCTTGCAGAAACCCTTTGTAGCGTTTCCACAAAATAGCACCATATGCGATAAGGGTCGCCAGCACCGCGATGACAATAAATGCCAGCGCTATTTCTATAAAGAGTGGAAGTAACCCGAAACGCTCGTAAGCCTGGAATAAAAGGTCAGCCAGATCCGTCCACATTCGTATTTGCTATTTGTTTTGCGTGATAAGGCCTCCCTTGCTGTTAAGGCTTGCAATGAGCTTCCTTATCCGTATCAGCAGTTCTCCGGCCATTATAGGCTTCTTCAGGTAGTCATCAGCTCCCAGCCTGAAGGCCTCTGTTATGGTTTCCTCATTCCCTACCGACGACACTACTATTATCCCTATGCCCTTCTTGCTTTCATCTGTCCGCAGGCGGCTCACCACCTCCAGCCCGTTGGCGTAAGGCATCATCAGGTCAGTTATTACAATATCAAAAGTCCCGCTGTCCAGCTTTTCAAAAGCCTCCTTGCCGTCTTTTGCAGTTACTACCGTATAGCCGTCCTTGCTCAGGATGTTGCGGATGGCCTTCAGCATTATGTCGTCGTCTTCAATTACTAATATGTTCGGCATTGATTTTTTACTATATATACTGCCTTCCTCGCGGGCAGCGATACCTGCCCATATCCGGGTGGTAAGTATGCAAAAGCAAAACCGTACCCCACCGGTCCGTAACTGTGTCTGAAATATTTCGCAACAAATATCCGATAAATATTTTTAAAAACCGGTCTATTCACGTTACCATCGTGGCGAACAGCCGTGAATGCTACGTGTTTACAAATTGTTCACATTAAGGTGTTAGCGGCAAATCAAGGTGAAAGGTAGTTCCTTTTCCTTTCTCGCTTTCGAATGTGATGTTACCGCCATGCGATCGTGCTATCTGCAGCGATATCGACAATCCAAGCCCATGAGGGCGCTCACCTGCGGTGCCCTGTGCTGTAGCTTCTGTGAACATCTCAAATATATGTGGTTGGAAATCAATGGGTATACCCACGCCATAATCAGCAACAGATAGGCGCAGCATATCGTTATGCACACCAGCGGTCATTATTATTTTTCCGCCGTTATGGCTGAATTTTATAGCATTGGTGAGGAAGTTATTGACCGCCCGGGCAATTTTATTCCTGTTTATATACGCACGCAGCCCTTTTGCTCCGGCCAGTGTTATTTGCTGGCCCTTCGGCTCCGCCATCAGGCTCATCAGGTCTGCGCATTCCTCCAGCAGGTCGTCCACCGCTACCCACTCCCGCACCACGGTATCCGGGTCCATTTCGGCTGAGGCTTCCAGTATGTCCCGGCTCAGTATCAGTGAGTTGTCCGATGCTGTCTTTATCAGCTCCACCAGCTCCCTGTGGTCTTCAGTGAGGGGGGCGGGATCTCTTAATACCAGGTCGGTGAGCGCCATTATAGCAGTTATGGGGCTCATCACATCGTGAGCCACAGATGTCAGTATCCGCGATTTCTCCAGGTTCCTCGCCCGTAGCTCAGCCAGGGCCTGCTCCAGCTGCTCTTTTTGCAGGTTTATGGTATCATTGAGCAGCCGTAACCGGGCAACATGCACCCGCGAGCGCCGCAGGCCACTATATATCAGCAGTATTATTGCTACAGCCATCAGCACAGCGGCGCTCGCAATAACAAGGTATATTTTCTGTGCCTTTCGGCCTGCCAGCAGCAGGCTTATCCGGTATTCCTGCTCTATATCCTTTACCCTTGCGCTAAAGTCGGTAGCCATTAGCGACTTATGGCTTAGCTGGTACTTTTCGCTGCTGTCCAGGTAGGCTTGCAGGTGCATTGCGGCCGCCGCAGGCTCGTTTTTACGCTCATAGTAGCGCCACATCAGCTTTTGCCACAGCATTGCCACCCGTGGTTCGGGTATGCTGTCCAGTTCTGCTTTTATATCGTCAAGTGTCAGCTTCATTGCGGCTATATCACCGGTAGCATGGTAGAGCTCCGCAAGTTTTACCTGGTCTATTATTGCATCTGAGTTAGTATATCCTTTCTGCAGGTTCAGCTTTATGCTTGTTTCATACAGTATTTGAGCGGTGTCCGGCTGTCCGCGGTTCACATGCACTTCCGCCATATTGCCGTATACAACAGCTTTTGCAGTTTCAAATACACTTTTATGCTTTTTAGGAAATTTGTGCGCATTGCTGTCTATATAGCCCAGCGCCATTCTGTAATAGCGCATGGCGCTGTCATACTTTTTTACCGCGCTGTAGCAGAGGCCTATATTATCGAGCACTTCCTGCTGGAAGTAAAAGACGGCAAAGTCAAAAGGGCACGACCGCGACTCGCCCAAAGCTTCTTTAAAGGTGCCTGCAGCCTCGCCAAAGCGGTGCTGCCTGTAGAGTACCATTGCCAGGCTATACGTATAGGCCCGCCTTGTGCAGGTATCATGTATATCCGCAGCTTCGCTCTTTGCCTGGTAGTACGCATTATAGGCGTCTTTATAAAGCCCTTTGGCAAACAGTGCATCGGCTCTTGTATTATAGGTGATACTTTTCCATTTTCTTACCTGGCCGCTGTTGCCGGCATTGTCGAGCAGCAGTAGCATGGAGTCGCTTAGCCCAATATTCCGTTCGTAGTCTTTTCTGCCCGCATACACTATATTCCGCCACGTATAGTAGTTCCATTCATCTGTAAGGGTGAGGTCGGGTATACTGTTATGGGCCAAAACGGTGAGGTTGAGCGCCTCATCCCTGTAGCCACTATCATGCATGGCTGCGGCTTTAGATAGGATACTGTCAAACGAGGGGGTAGCAACGCCGGGGGACCTAGGTGTGGAGTTACACGCGCAGAAAGCAAATATGCCAATAAAAATAAATTTAAGTATCCGCACGCTGGTATTTCTTACTCCGTGCCGTGAAAGTAGGGCATGGCGGCAATACTGCAAAGGATTTGTTTTGTGGCTGGGGCGTTCTGCACTGCCCGGAAATCCTGGTTGCCCCTGCCTGCCGCTTTAATTATATATTTTATCCTACTAAAAGTAATTTATTAATAAAATCGTAACCTGAAAGCGTAGATCGACAATAGGACAATTGCTTAAATATTGCCATTGTGTGTTATGGGTTATCCGCGTTATAAAAATAAAATTATAACTTTAGCAAACTTTTTTGCTTTTTTGGTTGTCTTCTATTGTCCGGACCAGCCTATGGCCCGCGCATAAAATAAATTTATGAAAAGAAACATACCTTATTGTTTTCGTTTTTTTGCCCTTATCGCATTACTGTTTGGCTTTTTGCCCGGGGCACGGGCCTCGCATATTGTGGGCGGCGACCTTTTTTACTCATGGGTGAGCGGCAATACCTACAAGGTCACCGTCATCTTGTATGGCGACTGCGGTGCCGGGGCAAGCGGATCTTTCAGAACACTCCAGATTTCCGCACCACAGGTTTGTGTGTATAACGGAGCCACGCTTTTCACCACGTTAAACCTCGCTATTGAGCCGCCGGCATGTGGCACCGAGATAACGCCGGTATGTCCTTCCTATGTTAACTCAACGCAGTGCACTAACCCTTCGTTTGCCACCCCCGGCATCAAGAAATTTACATACACTGCTAATGTCAACCTTTCTGGTCCTGCCCATTTTTGGCGTTTTGTGTATACATCTAACAATGGCGGCACATCAAGGCCCCTTTCATGCGGCTTTACGGGTACCAGTGCGCCTGCCGGTGCGGGCCGTAATGGCACAATAACTAATCTGGCTTCAGCCGGTGCAACGCTTATACAGCTGGTTGATACACTTGATAATTTTTATGCCCCCAATACCAGCCCGTTGCTAACGGTAGTACCCACGCCTTTCTTCTGTAAAGATGTGAATAACTGTTACAGTCCGGGTGCTGTGGATCCCAATGGAGATAGTCTTCGGTTTGCCCTTATATCGGCGACCAATGGTACCGGTGGTTGCGGTGCCATTGGGGGAGCCGTAGCATACGCTACAGCCTTTGAAGCATGGCCGGGACAGCCTGTTACAGGTACCACCCCGCTGCAGTGCGTCGCCGGATCGTTCAATTTTGATGCGGCTACCGGGCAGGTTTGTTTCAACGCTAATTTTACTCAGCGCTCAGTAGTGGTTTACAACATACAGGAATACCGTAATGACACCTTCCGCGGAACCAGCCAGCGCGAAATGACCTTCCTGGTGCTTACTTGTTCCAGCTCTGCACCCTATAGCGGCACCATAGGAGTTTCCGGGGGCGTCATAGCCGATGATAGTACGCACTATCACATCTGTGGCAATGCTGGTCCATGGGCCCTCAACTTTACCCCTGGTGAAGAAGACACTACTAATACGATCACCGTCACCGCTACCGGCTATGCGGGCACAGGTATCTCTTTTACCGTATTGGGCAATGGTACTAATCACCCTACCTGCACTATCTCTGGCGCCGCAGGTATAGCTCCCGGTCTCTACAATGTTTTTGTGACCCTGCGCGACAATAACTGCCCGCTTAACGGTGTTACCAACCGTGTGTATAGTATCAATATATACCCGGTTGCTGCTGTCAGCTATTGGGTTGTCACGCCTGCCACCTGCCTCAACCGTGCTGTTATTGCCATACAGCCTGGCGGCACAGGCAAGCCATGGACCATCAAAATATCAGACCCCTCTATAGTCCCCCCGCTGGATACGTTCCAGACCTGGGTGGATTCGCTTGCCTTCTACGATACGCTGGCACCCGGCGATTATATGCTCACAATATTTACGGCGGTATCCTCCGAATGCAACGATACAGAGGCCGTGCATATAGCCCCGCCTACGCCCATTACCCCCCGAACCACATTCAGCTCGCCTACCTATTGCGGCGCCAATGATGGCTTCATTACCATTCGCGGGCTGGTGCCGGGCAGTGTTGATACCATAAAATACAACAAGAATGGAGTGCCCCAAACCCCTATTGTAGGTGTGGCCGCCCCCGATAGTACTATTGTAATGTCTGGGCTCTATGCCGGGGTGTATTCTAACTATGTGGTTAGCTGGGGCTTCTGCGTCTCTAACGTGCTGCCTCCCGATACGCTGGTCAATCCTCCTTTCACATGGCGTGCACTGTCATCTACTAACCCTACCAAGTGCGGCTTCTGCGAAGGCAAGATCGTTATCTACGGCCTGCACCCCAGCCAGCTCGATAGTATCAAGTATAACTATAACAGCACACCGGTAGCTACCACTTACTACATTGGCCTCGACAGCCAGGTAATATTGTCTGGCCTTTGCCAGGGCAGCTACACAGGCTTTACGGCTATCACAGGCCCCGGTGGCGTATGCCAGGCTACCGGCCTTGGTCCTGTAGCCATCACCTGGCCAACGATAACCGCAGGCTTTAGAGATTCAATAACTTACGGCTGTAGCGGAGACCCTGTGTTTTTAACTAACCTGTCGTCCCCCGACACAGAGCTTACCTATACATGGTTCTTTGGCGATGGTGTTACTGATACCATTACCAATCCGGTGCACATATACACCAATACCCCTACGGACACTTCGTTTACCATAAAGCTATACGTTACCAATACCAAGTGCGTTGACAGCTTTATTGTGCCGATCAACCTCGTTAACCACGTAAGGGCCGAGTTCACCCTTACACCGGACAATTACCTGTGCCAGGGCACACCACTGCAGTTTGATAATACTTCTATAGGCCGCAATCCTAACCCGAGCACACCGATAACCTACACATGGCTGTATGGCGATGGCAGTACCAGTACCACGGCCACGCCAACGTTCACCCACACCTATGCCAATACCGGCCGCTACCAGGTAGCGCTGATAGCTGGCAACACAGTGCCTTGCTACGATACCCTTTACAAGACCATAGAGGTCGATACCATCAGCGGCATCAATATGCTGGTTACTGATACGGTTATCTGCCTTGGGCAGGGCATTACCTTCTCGGGCTTGTATTCGCCCATAGGCAATGGCCGCAACGACTCTTCGGTAGTATGGAGCTTCGGCGACGGTAAGACGCATATGAATGCGACTTCCATACTGCACGCCTACGACCAGCCTGGTACTTATACCGTTGGTGTGAACGCGCTGTACAGGGCATGTCCTGATGTAAGCTTCACCCGCCAGATAGAGGTAAGGCCCTACCCATCGCTGTACCTCGGTCCTGACCAGGCAATATGCCCGGGCGGCAACCCTATACCGCTTAAAGATGAGCGCAACATAGCCAACCCTGCTGCAAAATGGATATGGAACACAGACGAATACACTCCTGGTATCATGGTTACCAAGCCGGGTACATACGCAGCTACAGTAACGGTAGACGGCTGTTCTTCATCAGATACGGTATGGGTAGCCAACGATTGCTACATGAGCATCCCTAACGTGTTCACGCCAAACGGAGACGGAGTTAACGACTACTTCTTCCCGCGCCAGCTGCTGACGCGTGGTGTTACCTCGTTCACTATGAATATCTACAACCGCTGGGGCCAGCTGCTGTATGAGACCAATGCTATAGACGGCAAGGGCTGGGACGGCACGCTCAACAATGTGCCACAGCCTGCCGGCGTATATGTATACGTTATCGATGGCAAGTTCAAGGATGGCCAGGTAGAGCACCACCAGGGCAATGTGACCATAATGCGTTAAATAGCAAGTAGATATAAAAGCGAGCCGCTCCAACGAGCGGCTCGCTTTTATTAAAATACTCCCATGCATTGCTGTAGTGGTATTAACTTATAGGGAAACAGGCTTATTGATCGGCATACAATACATTAATTAATAATAAATTTATCGTCACCCCTTGTTTCAAATAGAAATTAAAATATCTTTATATCGGGTGGCAGAAGGTTCCCCACGGTGAATTTTTTTGTTTGAAATTTATTTTAAAGATTAAACAAACTGTTTGCTGCTTTTTGCTGTCTATATTAATTGTTGAAATTATTCTCATTCGTAGCGTTTCTATTATGAAAAAAAGCTTTACCCTCTTTATGCGCACTTTGTGCTGCATTGTGTTATTGTGCGGTGCGTTTAATTCCCGCGCTTCTCACATTGTGGGTGCCGATTTGTTTTACACACACATTAGCGGCCTCACATATAAGGTCACAGTGATCCTGTATGGCGATTGCGGCCCGGCCAGCTCGGGTGCATTCTCCACACTGCCCACAGGCACGCCAAGGGTGTGTGTCTATAATGGGGCTACACCTGTAGCAACGCTGATACTTAATATAGAGGCGCCGGCAGCCGGTACGGAGATAACTCCGGTATGCCCGGCATACACTTTTTCTACACAGTGTACCAGCCCTTCATTCGCAACACCGGGTATCAAAAAATTCGTCTATTCCACTAATTATACTTTCCCCACAACTTCAGCAGTTTGGCGAATGGTATTTAACGGCGCTCACGGCTCCTCCAGTGCGGGCCGCGCAGCAGCTATCACCAATCTTGCAGGCGGCTCTACCGTGCAATTGATAGATACGCTCGATAATCGTTACTTCCCTAATACCAGCCCATTACTTACGGTGGTACCCACGCCTTTCTTTTGTAAAGACATTAATACCTGTTACAGTCCCGGCGCCGTTGATCCTAATGGCGACAGTCTGCGCTTTGCTCTTATCGCAGCAACTAACGGCACCACTGCCTGCACTGCTGTAGGGGCTGCTGTTGGCTATTCGGCAGCTTTTGAAGCATGGCCCGGTCAGCCTAATGGCCCGGCAACTCCGCTCAGGTGCGTTGCGGGTTCATTTAACTTCGACCCCGCCACAGGGCAGGTCTGTTTCAATGCTAATTTCCTCCAGCGCTCAGTAGTGGTTTACAACATACAGGAGTACCGTAATGACACGTTCAAAGGCACCAGCCAGCGGGAGATGACCTTTCTGGTGCTTACCTGCCCCAGCACGGCACCCTATAGCGGCACGGTCGGTATCATTGGTGGCGTTATACCCGATGACAGCCTGAGCTATCATATCTGCGGCAATGCCGGATCCTGGGCGCTGAATTTTACCCCCGGCGAGGAAGACACGACCAATACAATTACCTGCACGGCTACCGGCTATGCGGGCACGGGTATCTCTTTTACCGTAATGGGTAATGGTACTAACCATCCTACCTGCACTATCTCCGGTGCAGCAGGTATGGCTCCAGGCCTCTACAATGTGTTTGTAACCCTGCGCGACAATAACTGCCCGCTCAATGGTATCACCAACCGTGTGTACAGTATACACATTTATCCCGTTGCTGCTGTCAGCTATTGGGTTGTCACGCCTGCCACCTGCCTCAACCGTGCTGTTATTGCCATACAGCCTGGCGGCACAGGCAAGCCATGGACCATCAAAATATCAGACCCCTCTATAGTCCCCCCGCTGGATACGTTCCAGACCTGGGTGGATTCGCTTGCCTTCTACGATACGCTGGCACCCGGCGATTATATGCTCACAATATTTACGGCGGTATCCTCCGAATGCAACGATACAGAGGCCGTGCATATAGCCCCGCCTACGCCCATTACCCCCCGAACCACATTCAGCTCGCCTACCTATTGCGGCGCCAATGATGGCTTCATTACCATTCGCGGGCTGGTGCCGGGCAGTGTTGATACCATAAAATACAACAAGAATGGAGTGCCCCAAACCCCTATTGTAGGTGTGGCCGCCCCCGATAGTACTATTGTAATGTCTGGGCTCTATGCCGGGGTGTATTCTAACTATGTGGTTAGCTGGGGCTTCTGCGTCTCTAACGTGCTGCCTCCCGATACGCTGGTCAATCCTCCTTTCACATGGCGTGCACTGTCATCTACTAACCCTACCAAGTGCGGCTTCTGCGAAGGCAAGATCGTTATCTACGGCCTGCACCCCAGCCAGCTCGATAGTATCAAGTATAACTATAACAGCACACCGGTAGCTACCACTTACTACATTGGCCTCGACAGCCAGGTAATATTGTCTGGCCTTTGCCAGGGCAGCTACACAGGCTTTACGGCTATCACAGGCCCCGGTGGCGTATGCCAGGCTACCGGCCTTGGTCCTGTAGCCATCACCTGGCCAACGATAACCGCAGGCTTTAGAGATTCAATAACTTACGGCTGTAGCGGAGACCCTGTGTTTTTAACTAACCTGTCGTCCCCCGACACAGAGCTTACCTATACATGGTTCTTTGGCGATGGTGTTACTGATACCATTACCAATCCGGTGCACATATACACCAATACCCCTACGGACACTTCGTTTACCATAAAGCTATACGTTACCAATACCAAGTGCGTTGACAGCTTTATTGTGCCGATCAACCTCGTTAACCACGTAAGGGCCGAGTTCACCCTTACACCGGACAATTACCTGTGCCAGGGCACACCACTGCAGTTTGATAATACTTCTATAGGCCGCAATCCTAACCCGAGCACACCGATAACCTACACATGGCTGTATGGCGATGGCAGTACCAGTACCACGGCCACGCCAACGTTCACCCACACCTATGCCAATACCGGCCGCTACCAGGTAGCGCTGATAGCTGGCAACACAGTGCCTTGCTACGATACCCTTTACAAGACCATAGAGGTCGATACCATCAGCGGCATCAATATGCTGGTTACTGATACGGTTATCTGCCTTGGGCAGGGCATTACCTTCTCGGGCTTGTATTCGCCCATAGGCAATGGCCGCAACGACTCTTCGGTAGTATGGAGCTTCGGCGACGGTAAGACGCATATGAATGCGACTTCCATACTGCACGCCTACGACCAGCCTGGTACTTATACCGTTGGTGTGAACGCGCTGTACAGGGCATGTCCTGATGTAAGCTTCACCCGCCAGATAGAGGTAAGGCCCTACCCATCGCTGTACCTCGGTCCTGACCAGGCAATATGCCCGGGCGGCAACCCTATACCGCTTAAAGATGAGCGCAACATAGCCAACCCTGCTGCAAAATGGATATGGAACACAGACGAATACACTCCTGGTATCATGGTTACCAAGCCGGGTACATACGCAGCTACAGTAACGGTAGACGGCTGTTCTTCATCAGATACGGTATGGGTAGCCAACGATTGCTACATGAGCATCCCTAACGTGTTCACGCCAAACGGAGACGGAGTTAACGACTACTTCTTCCCGCGCCAGCTGCTGACGCGTGGTGTTACCTCGTTCACTATGAATATCTACAACCGCTGGGGCCAGCTGCTGTATGAGACCAATGCTATAGACGGCAAGGGCTGGGACGGCACGCTCAACAATGTGCCACAGCCTGCCGGCGTATATGTATACGTTATCGATGGCAAGTTCAAGGATGGCCAGGTAGAGCACCACCAGGGCAATGTGACTATAATGCGCTAAGAAAAAAAATAAAACGATACAGGCAGCCGCTCCTTTTGGGGCGGCTGCTTTTTTTAAATATTTTACCAAGATTATCTGTAATAAATTGCGGAAATTTGTAAGACTAATTCTCGCCATTGAATTTCAAGATACACAGGCCATACGAGCCCAGCGGCGACCAGCCAGAGGCCATAAAGCACCTTGCCGAAGGCATACGGCAGGGCGACCAGTACCAGACACTCCTCGGGGTGACTGGATCTGGTAAGACGTTTACAGTAGCCAATGTGATACAGGAGGTGCAGAAGCCTACGCTTGTGCTTACCCACAATAAAACCCTTGTGGCCCAGCTCTACGGTGAGTTCCGCCAGTTCTTCCCTGAGAATTCAGTAGAGTACTTTGTTTCCTACTACGACTACTACCAGCCCGAGGCTTACATGCCAGTCTCAAATACCTACATCGAAAAGGACCTCTCGATAAACGAGGAGCTGGAAAAGCTGCGGCTCAGGGCCACATCAAGCCTGCTGAGCGGCCGCAGCGACATAATTGTTGTTGCATCTGTATCGTGCATCTATGGTATAGGCAACCCTGCCGAATATGCTAACAGCATCATACGCTTCAGGCGGAATGAGAATGTGGGCCGAAACCGCTTTCTGCACGAGCTGGTAAGCGCATTGTATACCCGCAGCCAGGGCGACTTCAACAGGGGCACATTCCGTGTTAACGGGGATACGGTGGACGTAAATCTACCCTATGTGGACTATGGCTACCGTATCACTTTTTTTGGCGATGAGATAGACGAGATAGAGAGCTTTGAGCCCGAAACGGGCAAGCGCATAGGCACTATGGAAAACGCCGCCATCTTTCCGGCCAACCTTTATATAGCGCCCAAGGACCAGATGGGCCAGATCATCTACGAGATACAGGACGAGATGATGGCGCAGGAGACCTACTTCAAAAGTATAGGCAAATATATTGAGGCACAGCGTATAAAGGAGCGGGTGAGCTACGACCTGGAAATGATACAGGAGCTCGGCTACTGCAGCGGCATCGAGAACTACTCGCGCTTCCTCGATCGCAGGAAACCCGGCGCACGCCCCTTCTGTCTGCTCGACTATTTTCCCGATGATTTCCTGCTGGTGATCGATGAGAGCCACGTAACCGTGCCGCAGATAAGCGGCATGTATGGCGGCGACCGATCGCGCAAAATAACGCTGGTCGATTTCGGCTTCCGCCTGCCCTCAGCGCTCGATAACCGCCCGCTCAACTTCTATGAATTTGAGTCTAAGGTATCGCAGGTGCTGTTCATTAGTGCCACGCCCGGCAAGTATGAGCTGGAGCATTGCGGCGGAGTAGTGGTAGAGCAGATAGTAAGGCCCACAGGCCTTATAGAGCCTCCCATAGAGATACGCCCAAGCATCAACCAGATAGACGACCTGCTTGACGAGATAGACAAGCGCATAAAAAAAGGCGACCGCGTGCTCGTGACAACGCTTACCAAGCGTATGGCCGAGGAGCTGGACAAATACCTGAAGCGTATCAACATCAATTCCCGCTACATACATTCAGAGGTAGACACCCTGGAGCGCGTGGAGATACTCCGCGACCTGCGCCTGGGCAATATAGATGTGCTGGTAGGCGTGAACCTGCTGCGCGAAGGCCTCGACCTGCCCGAGGTATCGCTGATGGCAATACTTGATGCAGACAAAGAAGGTTTCCTGCGCGATGAGCGCTCATTGACACAGATGGCGGGCCGCGCCGCACGCAACGTAGACGGACTTGTGATATTTTATGCCGATACCATCACCGAAAGCATGCAGCGCACCATCGATGAGACCGACCGCCGCCGCGAAAAACAGGTAAAATATAATACAGAGCATGGTATTATTCCCCGCACTATCAAAAAGTCCATACAAGAGATAATGCTGCAGGGCTCTGTGCTTGATATAAAGGGATACGACGAAAAGAAATCGTATGCCATTCACGATGGCGCACTGCCCGTAGCGGCAGAGCCCGAAGCAGGTTACCGCTCTGCCGCCCAGCTGGACAAGCTGATAGCCCAAACAAAAAAGGCCATGGAAAAGGCTGCAAAAGAGCTCGACTTTATGGAGGCCGCCCGCCTTCGCGACAATATGCTGAAGCTGCAGAAAGAAAAAGAGAGCATGAAGTAGGGGGGGAAACACTGCCGCTTGGCACCGGGATAATTTGTGACTTACGGCATTGGCACAGATTTGTAACCCCGTTATAAAAAAGCCCACGCGCCATGAGCCAGAAGTACAACGATGCCACCCGCAACCGCCCCGAAGGAGAGCGTATTATAGACGCACCAACCGTATTTGCCGACCTTAATTCTTTCATCCGGCAGATACGCAGCGAAGATGCATGGAGCAAGAACGACCGCAATAGCATTACTATATTCAAGGCTAATGACCTGCGCGTCGTGCTCGGTGGCCTGCACCAGGGTGCGGAGATGCTGCCGCACAAAGCCGAAGGCATGATGAGCATACACGTGCTAGAAGGCAACCTGGAAGTAAACACAGACGACCTCACCACGAATGTGGAAAAAGGGCAGCTTGTAGCCATACACAAAGACAATAACTACAGGGTAGTAGCGGTAGAAGAAAGTATCTACCTGCTTACGATGAGCAACGTGAAGTAGCCCGTCCCAGGTCCCCCGGGAAATTTTGTGGTATTTTGAACCGAAACCCGCGGTGGGAGATAGCAGTTTCTTTTAGTGGTCTCATGGGCGAGGGCCAATTTATTTTGCAGTTTACCGCATTATTACAGCTCGGAAGGCCCCCATTTTTTACGTGTCGGCCCCAGGGGTAGTTTTTGGGCCTGAACCCGCGCCCATGGCGCAAAGAAATTTACATGATAAACAGCATGCGGTTTATGGTAGTGCAAAAACGCACTACCATAAAAACTCATTTTGAAAAATTCATCTCCCTGCGTCAATTTGCACCGCTAATAGCCCGGCAAAGGATTAAGGAGTTACCTCAATTCGTGCGGAGCTGTCCTTATCACTATGAACCCGAAGATCGAACAAGCCCGCCATCTCTATCTCAACTGCGGCAAGACACAAAGAGAAATAGCCACGGAGATAGGTGTCTCTGAGCGCACACTCTACACATGGATACGGCAGTATGCATGGGAGCAGCTGAAGTTAGCCGCATACCAGGCCCCTGCCCTGATCGCAGAGAACCTCTGTAGCCAGCTAGTAGAGCTGCAGAACACTATTGCCGCCCGCGAGCCCGGCCACCGCTACCCCACTAAAGACGAAGCCGAAATAACACGTAAGCTGCTCGCCGGCCTCGACAAGATAAAAAGGTACCCATCTAAATCACAAACGCTGCAGGTATTAGCCCTCTTCCGCGATCACTTGCGCAAGTCTTACGGCAAGGATGCGGCACGCGCCTTCGGCATGCAGATGATGTCATTTCTCGACAATGACCCCGTTAATGGATACCAGCCGTACGAAATGGAGTTTGGTGCAGAAAAAATAACGCCCGTAATTCCGCTGTACGAGGAGGATCCGGAAGATGAAACAGAGCCGGAAGAAGAGGCGGAGCTGCCGGTACAAAATTCAGAACCACAACCGGAAATTGCCGGTGAAAAAGTGGCTGAAAGCATTGGTAGTAAAGGGATTAGCACCCCTCCCGTATTCGGCGGGAGTCAGCAAAAGTCGGAAGCAAACCGGAAGCCGGGTGCTATTCCTTTCGATCCCCAAAGCATGCTCAGCGGACACGAAAGAAAACATACAGGGTGATTTTGCCTAACGGTAAATTAGACAACAAAATTGCAACCCAGCATTTTTAGTCACAGCGAGCAAACATGTTTTGCATAACAGTAGCTGGCACCTGCTGTTGTTATCTGTATGTTTGTTGATTTCTAGCAAACTCCCGTCTATACAACTAGTTACTGATAATTATTTTTTAACTAAGTAAGGTTTCCGGTTTAACATGATTAGCCGAAAAAGTTAGATTATTCTCACTGTCGTAGCGAAGTGCCCTTGGTGCTGTTGTAACTTGCTGTATAAGGATATATAGCAAAATAGAACAGATAGAATTTAGCTATTGATTGCATGCGGAAATGGATTATATTTACTGCAAATTTTGTAGGATTTTATGCATGCTTATGGCGTCAGTCCATTGCGTTATCCAGGAGGTAAAAGTTTGCTGACGAACTTCCTTTCTGAACTAATTGAACTAAATGGAGCGAAAGGTGGAACATATTATGAATTGTATGCTGGCGGCGCGGGCGCAGCTATAAATTTGCTTTTTTCGAATGTTGTTGGTAAGGTTGTAATTAATGATGCCGATTATAGAATTTACAGCTTTTGGCACTCTATACTCAATCATACAAAGAAATTCTTAAATGCGATAGACAATTGTGAGATAAGTATTGACGAGTGGAATAGGCAAAAACAGATCTACGGAAACGCAGAACGGGAACATCAATTTGATGTAGGGTTTGCTACATTTTTCTTGAATAGAACCAACCGTTCCGGTATAATTCACAACGCTGGGCCAATAGGTGGCCTCAAGCAGACTGGCAATTATTTGATAGATGTTAGATTTAATAAGGAAACTTTAAAGGCCCGTATTGCAGCGATAGCAGCTCAAAAAGCAAGGCTGGAACTTTATAATTTCGAAACGGAAGCGTTTTTACAAGATAGAACACTTTTTAAGAGTACAAAGAAGTCTTTTTTTTATCTGGATCCGCCCTACTACTATAAAGGCAAGGAACTCTACTTAAATAACTATAGCCATGACCAGCACAAAAATTTGTCTTTAATTCTCGGTAAGTCAAAAATAAAAAATTGGTTAGTGTCTTACGATAATGTTATAGAGATTAAGAGTATGTACAAGGGTTATAGGACGTCTAAATTTACTCTGAATTACAGTTTGCAGGTAAAGAAAGAGGCATCAGAACTTTTAGTTTTTTCAAATAGTTTGATAATCCCGGAACAATTGAAAATTAGAACAAAAGCTTATGATTTAGTGACAGGCTAAAATTTTCCTCTATGGATTATAAAATTGAACAAAAAAGTGTTGGACAATTGCACTTTGACTATAAAAATCCAAGACTTGCCGAGTTTGACATCACTTCGGACACTTCCGAAAAGGAAATCGTTGGGACACTGTGGGATACCATGGCAGTTGATGAGATTGTATTATCGATAGCAGCTAGTGGTTTCTTTACACATGAACCTTTAATTGTTGTTGAGGAGCCAGTTAAGAAGCAAAAACAGCTTATTGTAATTGAAGGCAATCGTAGATTAGCAGCCGTCAAGGCTATTTTAGAACCCAAGTTAATAGAAGGAATAGCCGCTAGTTTCCCTCGTGTTAACATATCCAAGCAGATACGTAAGCAACTTGAAAATCTGCCAATTATTAAGGTTGGTTCTCGCGAAGAAGCATGGAAATTTATAGGGTTTAAGCATATTAACGGGCCAGCTAAATGGGGTAGTTTTGCTAAGGCGCAATATATTTCGCAGATACATAAAGAATTCAATATTCCATTGAGCGAAATTGCAGAACAGTTAGGCGATACAAATAAAACAGTTGAAAAATTATATCAAGGTTTAAGGGTTTTAGAGCAAGCAGAGGCAAGTAATGTATTTGACCGAACTGATATCTCGGGAAGTAGATTATATTTCTCCCATTTGTATACAGCATTGGGCTATGAGGGGGTTAAAACCTACATAGGTTTTGATGACACTCCCAAAAAAGTTGAGAATCCTATAGCCAAGAGTAGGATTAATGAAACAGGCGAATTTCTTGTCTGGCTTTTTGGTAGCAAAAAACGTAATATCCAGCCAGTTATTCGATCACAAAATCCTGACCTTCGGCAGCTAGACGCCGTCTTAAAGAAGCCGGAAGCAGTTCGTGCTTTGAAGAATGGCATTCCGTTGGTTCGAGCATATGAAGTAAGTCAACCAAATAGTGAGCTATTTGAAAATGCTTTAATAGAAGCAAAGCAAGCTCTTCTTAAAGCGCATTCATATTGGACATTGGGCTACACAGGCAATTTGGAATACCTACAAGTGGCTGGAAATGTTGCTAATCTAGCCGAGTCATTATATGATTCAATGGAAAATAAGTATTCCGAGTTGACCAATAAAAAGGAAAAGAAACGAATTACAGAATAGTATGTTCAAGCTTCCGGACAACCTTCCTACAAATACATCCAACATCAATGAACTCACGGATTATCTTGAGTGGCGATGTGTTTTGGTCGGCTCTATTTCTTTAAATGAGATGTTGAAGCCCATTGCATTAGTAAACGATGAGATTGACATTGATGGCATTGAGGACGAAGGGGATAAATTGCTTGCGATGCAGGACGGCATTTTAAATGAATTTCAAAGACGATACGATTTCTCAAATAAACGTTATCCATTTGCAGTAGAAAGGTCGGGTTACCGCCTCTCAATAGATTCCCGGCATCAAGCCTATTGGGTATACATCTATTTACTACTCTGCACAAGACTTAATATGAGCGTTAGTAGTCGTTGGGAAAACCTTGATGGGGCATTGCTTTTTGAAGAGTTATCAGCTGCAATTGCAAAGAATTATTTCGGTCATAGAGCGGAGAGTTTTGTATTCGGTACCGGTGCAATAGGCGGGTTTATACAGAAGATAAATGACTTATGTAATGTTATGGGCGAGGGACACGGGTACGCCCGCCGTGATAGTAAAATCGTAAATGCAAATGACGACAAACTCGATATTGTAGTTTGGAAGAGTTTTAGCGACAAACAGTTTTCAAAGTTAATAGGGTTTGGGCAGTGTAAGACAGGAACAAGTTGGGATGACGGGGCGACTATCGAATTACAGCCAGCCGATTTTTGCAAAAAATGGTTTGTAAGTTCCACTGTAGTGGATCCAGTGAAAATGTTTTTTTGCACCCAGTACTTTCCCTTGGATAGTTATAGTAAAGCTATCAATGCTGGAGTGGTTTTTGACAGATTTAGGATATTAGATTTTCTGCCGGGTTTGGATAAGCAATTAGCCTCAAAAATCGAGCGTTGGTGTAAAGCTGCTATTAAAGGAATTTCGAAACCAACAGTAAGTCTAAAGAAGACTACAAGAAATTTGGTATCTGCATCCGCTACGGTCAAAAAGAAGATAGCAAAAAAAGACGCAACCGCAACTAATGGCCTACCATCGAAAAAGAAAATCAGTAAGGAGCGCATGTAGCGAGAAAGTTGTAATGCAATTTTGTATTGTGGCTTACAAATAAGAACAGTTCCACTCATTCGTATCATCTATTTACGATGTGCTGGAACGTTCACAATTTTGCGCCTACCTTTGCAGCCAAGTAGCAAGCCACATGGTAAACGTAGGACAATACAATACGCTGAAGGTTATAAAGGAGGTTGATTTCGGGCTGTACCTCGATGGGGGTAAGGACGAGATACTGTTGCCCAAGCGGTTTGTGCCGGTGGGGCTGCAGGTTGATGATGAAATAAAGGTGTTTGTATACCACGACAATGAGAGCAGGCTCATAGCTACTACCCAGGAGCCTATCGCCATAGTAGGCGAAATAGCGATGATGGAAGTAGCAGATGTGAACTCCAGCGGGGCGTTTGTGAAGTGGGGTATTATGAAGGATGTGTTTGTGCCTATATCGCACCAGGAAAAACGCATGCGGCCCGGCGATAAGCGCCTGGTGCGCCTGTTCATAGACGAGCAAACGGGCCGGGTAACAGCCACGGAGAAGATAGATAAGTACCTCAGCAACTATGAGCTTACCGTGCAGGAGCTGGAGCAGGTAGACCTTGTGGTTTTCCAGAAAACCGAGCTAGGCTACAAAGTGATCATTAACAGCAAGCACCTCGGCCTGTTGCACTTCAGCGATGTATTTAAAGAGCTCGCAACTGGGGACAAGCTGCGCGGCTTTATAAAGCACATACGGCCCGATCATAAGATAGATGTGGCTGCCGGCGTAAAGGGCTACGACAAGGTGCTCAGCGATGAGCAGAAGGTGCTCAATATGCTGGTAGAGAACAATGGCTACCTGCCATACAACGACAAGTCGAGCCCGGAGGATATCTATGCACACTTCGGCATGAGCAAGAAGACATTTAAGATGATACTGGGCGCGCTCTACAAAAGGCGGCTGGTAGAGTTTACGCAGACCGGAACCAAGGCCGTAGGGTAGGGATTTTGGATGTGGAACTAGACTTTGATATTTGGATTTTGGGATTTGAATTTGAAATTTGCGACTTGGAATTTGGAATTAGAAATTTGGAATTTGGAATTTGGATTTTGGACTTTGAAACTTGGAATTTTTCGATAAAATATGGTATCGGTTATCATTATTAACTACAACACCTTTAATGTTACCTGCGATTGCATAGAAAGTGTAATAGCCCACACCAAAGGTGTTCCCTACGAAATAGTGCTGGTCGATAACAACTCACCGACAGATAATCCCGACGATTTTTTACTAAAGTTCCCCGGCATAAAGCTGATAAAAAGCATGGAGAACGGCGGCTTTGCAAAGGGAAATAACATCGGTATCCGGGAAGCTTTGGGCGATATAATATTGCTGCTCAACTCAGATACAATACTTACTGAAGACAGCATCAGCATCTCCGCAAATTTCCTGGCAAAGGACCCGAGGATCGGCGCATTAGGTATCCGTACCATTTACCCCGACGGCAAGCTGCAGCCATCGGCACGTAAGTTCCGCAGCATTCGCAACGAGATACTCGATCTGCTCCGGCCCTTGCTCATGCTGATGCCCTACCGCAGGCGGGCATCCCTCATGCTCAATCAATACTTCAAGGGAGATTTCAACACGCCCTGCGGCTGGGTGAGCGGCGCTTATATGATGTTCCCTGCGGCGGTCCTGCAAAAGCTGCCCGGCAAAAAGCTGGATGAGCGCTTCTTTATGTATGGCGAAGATGAGCTATGGTGCTATCAATTCCAGGAGGCAGGGTATACAAACTATTTCCTGGCAGATACCACTATCATCCACCTTATGAACGCAAGCGTGGAGCCAGCTAAGCAGCTGCGCCTCCTCAAAACATACATAGCGCACGAGATGATAGTGATGGAGTATATACACGGCAAGGGCATATATTTTCATGCATTCCGCCTCATCTTTACAGCAAAGGAAATGCTGCGGTATTACATCAAAGTAGCGGTGTACAAACTATTCAGGCACCGTATCCGCTAGCTAGCGCACAAATACATTGCTGCTCAAAAAACCCTTCAGTGTGAACCATTGGGAGAAGATCACATAGCGTCCCTTTATCTCCTGCCCTTTGAGCAGGAACAGGAAGTAGAGCACGAACGATGCGCCCAGCTTCACCGTATACTCGGCAAATTTGCGCAGCAGGCCTGCTGTGCCTTTTTCCTGCCTCACGCGTATCTTTTCCTCATTCCCGGTTTTGAGGAATAGCTTCCTGAAGTTGTCGAAGGTGACGCGGTGGGCATCTATGTAGTGGTGCAGGTACGCGCCCGGCAGGTAGTATATCTCTGCCGACTGCTCCTTTACCTTGAAGAAAATATACTTATCATCACTTCTGAACGTGAGGTCGTTGTTAAATCCGCCGGCCTTTGTAAGTATATCCTTTGTGTAGGTCATATTGCAGCCCGCAGGGTACTTCATCGTTTGGTCATATTGCTTTATGGCCGTGCCATAATCTACCTTGCCTACGAAGCCCGCCAGGTACTTGCTCATCCATGGTGGCTCCTGCCCGCTTTCGTACTTAGGTATCACTTTGCCTCCCGCCCCGCAGGCATTGGGGTGCTGGCTGAAGAACCCGGCCATCTCCTGCAGGTAAGCAGGTGAGAGGATAACATCGTCGTCGATGTAAGATAGTACCGGTGCCGCTGCTTCCTTTAGGCCGCGGTTGCGAGCAAACGAGAGCCCTTTGTTAGTCTCAAAAAAATAGCGAACCGTCAAATTTGGGTTGTCAGCTATAAATTTTTTAGAGATAGCAGCTGTGTTGTCAGTGCTATTATTGTCAATGATTACCAGTTCAAAATCGCTGGCGGGGAACTGTTGCTGACGGATGCTTTCCAATGCCTGCGGTAAAAATTTCTCCCGGTTGTAGGTGCATATTACAAGCGATATAAGTGGAGTGCCCGCGGCCATGGAGTGCTGTTTGAGGTAAAAATAATGCAAAAATAATTCTCTCAGGCCGGCGATGTATAGGGTTAGCCAGTACCTGGCCTGTTAACTGCAGACTGTAAACCCCCACCGTAAATTGCCAGCTGCTACGTGATCGCAATCCCGGCTGCTTCGTCTTTGCTCTTCTTATTGAGAACGGCAAGCAGCGCAAGCGGGATAAAAAAGAGGGCCGCCACTTTGTGCGTCTCTATTAGCTCAGAGAAGAAGTTGTTGATAAAGCCCACGGCTATAGTCATCGTGAGGCCTATGGTGCATAGACGGTAGAACTTGTCCTTAAAGCGATGATATATCTTCTGCGCCTTGGCAAATATCAGCGCTATGAGTATGGCGTATAGTATCATTGCCGGCCAGCCCTGCTCCACCAGCATATACAGGAAGTAGTTGTGCGTGGTAGACTGCTCAGGGTTGCGGCTTACATAGGTGCGGAAAGGGGTAACCGCATATGGTTTGTAGTAATAATAGAATGCACGCGGGCCATAGCCGGTAATGGGCCTGTCCTGGCTCATGCGCACTGCAGCTATCCATCTATATACACGCTCCATCGACGACATATCCTTACCCCGGAATGTGGAGATGATATGGTCAGCAAAGGTCTTGTGCATGTAGGTGTTGTTGTAGTCGGGGCGGAAGTCGAGGTACTTATTGTTGGGTACCATAAAGGCCACAAGGGCTATCATGCCGGCATAGAACAAGGGCATTACCCAGTTCACCAGGCGCATGCGCATAGCAATACCGATGCCTATGGCAAACACCACACCCAGCTCGGCTGCACGGGCATAGGCAAAGAAAATAGCCACCATGAAAAACAGGATGATGCCCGCCAGCGTCACCTTTACCAGCGGCGCTTTCTTTTTGATCATAGGCCAGGCCACCAGCAGCAGCGGGAAGAACATGGAGATGACAGTAGAGTAGTCGACATGGTTGTAATAGAGGCCGCTCATCGACTTCTGCACCTTATTGAACTTGAAGCCCAGCAGCGCATGGTGCCCCACCACCACCAGCATAGTAGCCAGCATAGGGATAAGCATCATAAGGAAGCCCCTGATAAAGTCTTTCTTCTCTTTGAATATCCATACCGGGAAGAAGAAGAACGCCACGAGCAGCCACGTCTTGGCAAACAGGAACTTGGTAGAGAAGAAGATCATTTTGGAGAAAATGACCGCCACTATCGTCCAGATGTACTGGAGTACTATTACCAGCGTCAGGTTGTCGCGCCAAAACCACTCGGGGATAGCCTTGGGGTTGCGGGCAAGCAGTATAAAGAAAAGGCCGAGGAAGAGCCACATCACCGGCTGGTCGGGCAGGGTGATGGCCATGGTATCGCCCGCAAAGTTGATCTGTATGGAGAAGGGTATGGTGAACAGCAGTATCCAGTAGGCCGTCTTCCAGTTGAGCGCCATGAGCACTATAAACAGGAAGGCGAAGGGCGCAGCCAGCAGGAAGTACTTGCCCGTATAGGCAAACAGCACTACAGTACACAGCAGTGTGCCGAGCGCCGCTATATCGAGCCACTTGTTTTTTATCGCTGCCAGCATTTAGCGGGTTACTGCATTAAGCTTACTGTAATAGGCTGAGATGAGTACCCACAGGCTGCTGAAGAATACACCCAGCAATGCCGCTGCAATAAGCACAGTGCTCACACCTGCGCCGGTAGGCGATGTAGGTGGTATAGCCCGCGAGGTCACTTTGAGGAACTCCATAGACTTGCTGGTGGTAGCCTCAAACTCGTTGAGTATAGATATATAGTGAGCCCTGTCGGTTACCAGCTGGTCCTTTACGGATTCTATATTCTGTATCTCTTCCACCGCGCGGCCATAGCCTTTGCCGCTGCCACGCAGCTCTCCGCCACCCACACTTTGCCGTGAGGGGCTTATGATGGCGTAGATGCCATGCCTGTCGCGCATGTTGGCGAGTGAGTCGGTGAGTACGCTTATAGAGCTGTCTATCTTAGTGAGCTGCCCGCTTATCGATGCGCCCATGCCCATCTTCATAGATGTGTAGTAGTTGCGCCAGGTCTCTTCCAGTACCTTCACCGACATATTGGCCACATTAGCTGCGGTCACCGGGTCGTAGGCTATGTACGATACTTCCATATCCTTGTACTCGCTGCGCTTCAGGTTAAAGTTCTTGTCGAAGATCTGCATGAGCGATGAGTAGCCTTTAGGATCATTGATATCGCGGTCATACACTACCTGGAACTGGCAGTTGCGGATGATGCGGCCCTTTACCGTATCGGAGGTAGCAAGTGCTGCTACCTTATCCACATCATCGTCGCCGCCAAAGTAGTCTACCCAGCGCGACTCGTACTGGCGGAAGAGCGTCATGCGGTCGCCATAGAGCGGGTTATTCACCAGGAATCGCGCGGCAGCCTTGTACTTAGGCTTGCGCACCGCCAGGAAGATACCTGCCAGCACCATGCAAATGATAGTGACAATGATGATAAATAATCTCCGTTTCTGTATCGTCCTGATAATGTCGACCAGGTCAAAAGAGGTTTCAGTCATGTATAGTAATTGTTGTTGTGTGTTTGAAGCTTGTCTTTCCCTATTAACGCAATTTTGCAGCTGGCAGTATGCGGATTGAGTCGTAAGTCGTAAGTTATAAGTCGTAAGTCATAAGTCGTAAGTTAGCGAGTCCGCAGTTAACAGTCCCGTTGTTCGACCGTCTACTGCCAATTGCTGACTACCGACTGATCACGACTACCGGCTAAATAACCGTCTCGCCCGCCTGCATCTTCTCTGCGTTCTCGGCAAATTGCAGCGCTTCCAGCATCTCCTGTATGTTGCCGTTCATAAAGTCGTCGAGGTTGTATATGGTCATGTTGATACGGTGATCGGTGACGCGGCCCTGCGGGTAGTTGTAGGTGCGGATCTTAGCGCTGCGGTCGCCCGTGCTCACGAGGCTCTTACGCCTGCGGCTGATCTCGTCTTCCTGCTTGCGCACCTGCTCCTCGTAGAGGCGCGTACGCATCATACCCATCGCCTTCTCTCGGTTGCCCAGCTGTGAGCGCTCCGTCTGGCACATGATTACAGTGCCTGTGGGTATGTGAGTAAGGATAACCTTGGTCTCCACCTTGTTCACGTTCTGCCCGCCTGCGCCGCCGCTTCGCGCGGTCTCCATCTTCACGTCGCTGTCGCGCAGCTCAAAGTCGATCTCTTCGGCCTCAGGCATTACCGCCACTGTAGCTGCAGATGTATGTACGCGGCCGCTGGCCTCGGTCTCAGGTACGCGCTGCACGCGGTGTACGCCGCTCTCGAACTTCAGCGTGCCGTATACGTCTTCGCCTACTACCTCCAGCTGCACCTCTTTGTAGCCGCCTACGGTGCCTTCCGTTTCAGAAACGGTAGATATCTTCCAGCCGCGGCGCTCGCAGTAACGCTGGTACATGCGCAGCAGGTTGCCGGCAAAGAGGCTGGCCTCGTCGCCACCGGTACCGGCGCGTACTTCTATAATGGCGTTCTTCTCGTCCTGCGGGTCCTTTGGTATCAGCAGGTTGCGCATCTGGGCCTCCAGCTCTTCCTTTTGGGTGTCCAGCGTTTCCAGGTCGTCCTTGGCCATAGTGCGCAGGTCTTCATCGCTCTCGGTATCCAGCACCTCGCGGGCAAATTCGGCGCTGTCGATACAGGTGCGGTACGTCTTGTAGACGTCCACTATCTTTTCGAGCTTGCGATATTCCTTGCTTATCTGCGAAAATTTAGAATTGTCGCTTACTATTTCAGGGTTGGTCAGCGCTACGCCCAGGTCCTCAAATCTCGCCTTAATAGCTTCTAACTTTTCTACTATGGAACTCATTTTTATGTAATAAGAGTATTGTAATGGCCTGCGAAGGTACGCCTATAATGAGGTTTATTCAAATTTATGGTAGCAGGTGTTATTTCACCGGCACCGGCCTTTCCTCAGACTGGAAATAGCTGTTCCAGATACGCATGGCAAGTGTATTATCAGGGTGGTATTGCTCGTAGCGGTCTATGATGGGTTTTATGTCGGCATAGCGGAGCCAGAAGAGGGGTTTGGTGCTAACCGAATCCGAAGAGTATTCCTTCCTATATGGTGCAAGGGCAACGATATGCGCGGAAATTTTACCGGAAAATGCATCTAACTGCCATTCTTCTAAAATCATATAACGGGATATATCAAACCTAAAATCTTGAATGCGAATCTTCGCAGGGCCTTCCCCCCAACAATCAAGAAGCCTTTCGATCGTATCAATTTCCGGAGCGATAAGGCTGTCTAATTTCTTCTGCGTTAAAACGCTGTGCAACGAGTTGTCGGCAAGTTCGAAAACTGATAAGTTGCCAGCTTTTATTTGGTTGATGCAGGTCTGCAATATCGGGGTGTCGATATCGTAATTAGCTGTCGGCAAAGGAAGGTGCATGGGTTCCTCGGGTTGCTGTAAGTCAATAGTCCTCACAACGCGCGTAGTTAATATACCAGAATGTGACTGCGCGATGCATGGCGCGATAGTGCCCGTAAACATCAGCATCACAAGAAAAAAGATTCGCATAATCATTTTTTAGGATCCGATTTTTTGTCCTGCTGAAAATAATCAGTCCAGATATGCGACGCCAGGCCGCTTTTGGGGTGAGATTGCTCGTAGTTGCTGAGTGTAGATAAAGCATCACTATATTTCACCCAGAATAGGGTCTTATATCCACGAAAACTGCTGTCGTCGCCATAAACCTCATGTACCGGAGCCAGCCCAATGATCTGTATGTTACTAGCGCCGGATGTGGGATTGAACGACCAATCTTCTAATACTTTGAATTCATGGGCATTCTTATATGTAGATGGATACAACCGAAGTTCCACAACTTCTTTTCCTGTCGGCCAATCGTATGATAAAAGTGTATCAACATGGTCTACAAGCCCATCATCTATTTCACTTCTTTCAAGAAATGTAGAAAACAAGTCGTCAGATGCACTATATGCCTTTAGATACCCTGATTGTACAGCGTTCACAATTACATGCACCAATGAGGTATCAGTCATGCTAGCGCCTTGTCGGCCGTTTATGGAGTTATTTGCTACGGTCACATCAATAAGGCGGGTAACCCGTTTCTTCCATGGGCGATTAGTCACCTGTGCAAAACAATTGTACGAAGCAGCTATAGCCAAAATCAGTAAGAGCAGTAGTATACGCATCATTTACTTCTTCTCTTTTTTTTCTCATTCGATTGAAAGTAGTCGTTCCAGATATGCATGGCAAGGGTATTATTCGGATGATATTGCTCGTAGCGGTCTATGATGGGTTTTATGTCAGTGTAGCGGAGCCAGAAACGTGCTTGCGAGCTGCGTTGAGTACCGTCAGCATTCATGAAATGGCTTGCTGGGCCAATACCTACAATATGCACTGTCATTTTGCCTAAATGCGGGTCATATTCCCAGTCTTCCAGAATCGATAATGTGGCTACAATTTCCTCTATCAACGGAACAGGCCGTTTTATTTTTAGTATAGTGTCGTGAGTGTTAGGATCAATTGTAGTGTCGATGTCCATGCCACAGTTGGTAGTCATTTCGGTTATTTTACTAAAGCTTGTTTCAATGGTCAGCGTGGCATCAACCGCAGAATATGCGATGAGTTCTTGCTTTTTTACTGCAGTTAAGAGCATTCCCAATAATGTGGTGTCCTGCTTTCCTGATAGTTGTAAGCCCTTACTGTTAATGGCCGGCTCTATTTCAATTGTACGGGTAACCCGTTTCTTCCATGGGCGATTAATCACCTGTGCAAAACAATTGGACGAAGCCGCTATGGCCAAAATTAGTGCGAGCAGTAGTATGCGCATCATTTACTTCTCCTCCTTTGGTTTCTCAGTCGATTGAAAGTAGTCGTTCCAGATCTTTAGGGAAAAGCTATTGTCGGGGTGGAGTTGCTCGTAGCGGGTGAGGACGGGGCGGGCGTCTTTGTAGGTGACCCAGAACATGGTCTGGTGGCCGCGGAAGGTGCCATCGTCGCCGTAGATGTCTTTGATGGGGCCGAGGCCAACTATCTGTATGTCGGTAGTGCCTGTGGCGGGGTCAAAGGCCCAGTCTTCCACCACGCGGTATTTGTGTATGAGATCGACAAGGAAGTCGAAGCGGCGATATCTTTTTTCCTCTACTCCGGTGAGGGGATTTAAGACCAGTATGGTGTCGGTGCGGCTGGCAATGAGGCTCCGTATATCGCTCCTGCTCATCTTTTGCGTGAACAGCGCATCGTAATTGTTGAAGGCGGTGAATTTGCCGGCTTCCAGCGGTGTAATGAGCATCTGCAGCAGGGTGCTGTCGTTGCCTTCTGGGCGGAGGCGGTGGGTGGCGGTATCTTCGGGTGGCTGCATATCGATGATCCGGGATACGCGTTTTTTCCAGGGTGTGGCTGGGGTTTGGGCATGGCTGCCTGTGGCTGCCAGTAGCAGGGCCGCTGTTACGAGGGTAGTGCGAATACGGGGTGTGGCCATGGAGGTGTTTTTTACTAATGTAATTGTTTGTTTGGGGATATGCAAGAGTTACGCATCCTGCGCGCCCTACTTTTCTTTTTGCTTCGCCAAAAATAAAAGTAGCAAAAGAAAAAGGCGACTTTTTGCCAAAGGCTCCGCCGGCAAAAAGGTAGCTCTACGCTGTTATCGCATCGCTTTAATCGGCTGGGTGGCGCTGGTTTTCCGCCTATCGCTTGATGCTATTTAGCCGCCGTATACGTAGCAGCATGTTCACATCATTAAGCTTTTGGTTGTCGTTTCTACGGCGGAAAAAGGCGCCATTACGGGCTGAGCTTTACTGCTACTATAAATTTGCTATTGGAAACTCTTTATGTTGCCTACACTCATTACCCTACTTTTCTTTTTGCTTCGCCAAAAATAAAAGTAGCAAAAGAAAAAGGCGACTTTTTGCCAAAGGCTCCGCCGGCAAAAAGGTAGCTCTACGCTGTTATCGCACCGCTTTAATCAACTGGGTGGCGCTGAATTTTCGCCTATCTCCTACTGCTATTTAGCTGGAGAATGCGTGGCAGCTTCCCTCTACTATCGGGCTGTCTGTTGTCGTGTCTACGCCGAAAATGAGGCGCCATTATGGGCTCGGCTATATTGCTTCTATGGGCAAAACCATTGCTTCTTATAGCGAGATGCGCAGTGGGTCCTTACTGCTTAAGAAGAAGTACTAAAAAAATGTCCCGCACTGTGGTGGGTGCGGGACGGATTATGCATCGTATTTGGTACCTGGCATTTGGTATTTGGTGCCGGGTATTTGGTATTTGGTATTTGTTACTTGAATTGCAGGGTACCGCCGCTGAGTTCCATGTCTTTGGGGTAGTCGAGGTAGCTCCACTTGTTTTGCACTACGCCGTCTTTGAGGAGCATAAGGCCCGGATCGGTGCGCATTGCTGTTTTGCTGGCGGTCACATCGAGGGTGAAGAATGGTATGTGCTTCATATCCCATGCTTCCTGGTAGGTCTTGATGATATCACGGCCGGCAGAGCATGCTACGTAGAACGGTATATTTAGTGCCTTTGCCTTTGCCATGAGCGTTTTCAGGCGGTCCATGTTGTCCATATGCGCGCTCTCAGGAATACGGAGGAACCATATGAATGTATAGCCCTTAGCGGTAAGGATGGCTTTGGTCTGGTCGTTGTTGTCAGAGTCGTTGAGGATAAAGTCGTGTATCTCGGGCAAGCCGGTAGCTTCTTTTATCAACTTGCTTTCGCTGGATACGAATTTCCATGTTGAGTCCTGCCACGGTATATTGTCGGCGTCAAATTCTTTTTTGATGCCGTTCTTTTCGTACACAAGCTTTGTTTCGTACACAGCTTCTTTGTAGTCTGGCCCGGGCTGCAGCTTTTCGTAAATGTTGTTGCCCGGCTTATAAGGCATACAATCGTTGATAGGCCCGTGGTGCAGTGCCCACCACTGTATACCGAATGCAAAGACCGCAGCACAGAGCATAAGCACTAAGTTGACCTTGGACTTATTGATGAGCGGGAATACACGGTAGCGGAAGATATAAAGCACAAGCGCAAATATGGTAAGCACGATATCTTTGTAGAAGGTGTGCTCATTAGATATTTTGATACACGCGCCGAAGCAGCCACACTCCTTTATCTTGCCTGAGTATAGGGCGTAACCGGTAAGGAAAGTAAAGAAAATATTGAGCAGCAGCAGTAGCGTGACCCACAGCCTGAACGCATTGCCCAGCAGCATGGCAACGCCAGAGATGATCTCGAAGGCGATCATGAGCACGGACATAGGCAAGGTGTAGTTGACCATGAAGTTCATGTCCCACACCTCGAAGAACTCATTCATTTTGTAGACAAGGCCGAGGGGGTCGTTGGCCTTTACAATACCGGAGAAGATAAACAGGAGGCCAACGATGATGCGGAGTGCCCAGAGAACATATTTCATAATTACAAGAAGTTAAGGTTCAGCCGGGTAGCCGCGCTGAATGTGTGAGTAAAAGTAGTAATTACCTGAATGAAACAGAAAAATGTATAGTAACAGTTTTTTAAATTATCGTATTTTGGTTGAGTGCGTGCAGCATCCCCTTGTGTCTATATTTCTTTACTATGAAAACAAATAATCAATGATAAAGCTTACGAGCAAAGGGAAAACGCTTGAATCGTCGCGACCAGTGGTGATGGGTATACTCAACGCCACTCGCGATAGTTTCTATAATAAAGGACAGGATAGCCACGTGGATGGTTTGCTGCGAAATGCAGCAATTATGTTAAAACAGGGTGCGACCATACTGGACGTGGGCGGCTCTAGCACCAAACCGGGGCAAAATATAAGTGATGAGGACGAGGAGCTGCAGCGGGTGATACCAGCCATAGAGGCGATACACAGGCGCTGGCCGGAGGTGTGGTTATCGGTAGATACATACCATGCGGGCGTGGCACGGGAAGCTGTAGCGGCAGGCGCGAGTATAGTAAATGATGTAAGCAGCGGGTCGATTGATGCACGGATGCTGGCTACTGTGGCTGAACTGCAGGTGCCCTATATAGCCATGCACATGCAGGGCACGCCGGCGACCATGCAGGTGGATCCTACATATGATAATGTGCTAGTAGAGGTGCTAACGTACCTGAAGCAGGTGTGTGAGCGGTGCGAGGCTGCCGGTATTGCCGATGTGATCGTGGACCCTGGTTTTGGTTTTGGTAAAACAGTGGAACACAATTTCGCGCTGCTGCGGCATTTGCCTATGTTCTCAGTATTGGGAAGACCTGTGTTGGCGGGGGTGTCGCGGAAGTCGATAGTGTGCAAGCCGCTAAAGGTGAACCCTGAGCATGCGCTTAATGGCACTACCGCCCTGAATATGGTGGCGTTGTTGAATGGGGCTAATATATTGCGGGTGCATGATGTGAAAGAGGCAATGGAGACTATTGTTTTGGCGGAATGTCTTTTGCGGGTATAGTTTGCAATTTATTATCCTCCTTTATTTTGCTTTGCTGTCTTTGAGTGTTCTGTATAGTCTGCACTCAGGGTCCTACTTTTCTTTTTGCTTCGCCAAAAAAGAAAAGTAGCAAAAGAAAAAGGCGACTTTTTGCCAAAGGCTCCGCCGGCAAAAAGATAGCTCTACGCTGTTGGCGCACTGCTCTAATCAACTGGGTGGCGCTGGTATTTTCGCCTATCTCCTACTACTATTTGACTTTATGGCATAGATTAGCTGCTTTGTGCTATCAGGCTTTTGCACTAGGTTCTACGACGAAAATAAGGCGCCATTAGGGGTTCGGCTTTGTTGCTGCTATTAGACATTTTTTCTTTTTGGAAGGTTGTAGGTATAGTCCGCCCTCATTATCCTACTTTTCTTTTTGCTTCGCCAAAAAAGAAAAGTAGCAAAAGAAAAAGGCGACTTTTTGCCAAAGGCTCCGCCGGCAAAAAGATAGCTCTACGCTGTTGGCGCACTGCTCTAATCAACTGGGTGGCGCTGGTTTTGCGGCTATCGCTTGCTGCTATTGACCGTCATCAATCGTATCGGCTGTATTGCTGAATTTGGCTTTCAGTTATCGTATCTACGCCGCAAAAAGGCGCCATTATGGGCTCGGCTCTGTTGCTGCTATCAGCTTTTTACTTCGCTCTCGCAGGTTCTTTTTATGGCATTACTTACTACGAGTTATTCAAGCCTATAAACCGGATACCGCATAAAGCCGGGTTCCATGTAGGGGGAACGGCGGTAGATGAAGTCGAGCTGGGCGTCGGCGCTTTTGGCGAATTCGGGGTCGGTGGCGCGTTTGGCTTCCAGGGCTGCTTTTAGTGCGGGATCCTTCTTTAGCATCTCTGCTGCCTGGTCTTCGAATACGTAGCTGCTGAAGTATTCTTTTTGCGACAGTATGCCGTCGAAAAAGTTCCATGCAAGCAGGGCATCGGGGCCGGTGGGCTCAAGTGTTTCTACGAGGTACCGCTTTGCGGGTTGGTTTGTCAATACTATATAATCTCCCTCTGAGAAACGTATGCGCTCGGTTTTGGGCGTTACCTGAATGTTCTTGTGCAGGTAGTGCTTTTCGTAGGGGCGTGGGGTGGTTTCGTAGTTGTCGATATGGTATGCGGTGACTGTAACGGTAGTGTCGTAGTTGAAGCGCAGGATGCGGACGCTATTGGTGCGCAGCAGGCTGATAACGGGTGTCCATGCTTTGGGGATGATATAGGCCGTTGGCGCGGCTACGGACTTAGTGGGTACATAGTGGTTGTAAAAAGGAACTCGCTTAGTGTAAGGCTTGCTACGGTCGTAATACAGGCGTGGCAGGCCAGATACTTCGCTGGGCTTCATGCTTGCTTTGTACCCTTTAAATGTAACTGTATCTGCCTGCGTGGTATCTGCCCGCCAGTCGAGCGGAAAGTCTTTTTTTGTTAGCAGTGCTGCGCGGTCGTTGGTGCGGGCCTGTTTTATTTCTTTTGCATGTGCGGCTCCAACTTTGATGAAGGTGCGCATAAGGGCATAGGTAGCTTTTACGCGGTCTTTGAAAGGCTTGAGCATGTGCGTCTCCGGCACGTAGGCGAAGGTCTGGTAGAGGGCAGCGTACCCGCTGGAATATCTCGGCGATTCGTAGAACTCAGGCCAGCCGGTATCGGGGGTATCATCGAAATCGTTTACGTAAGGCACCATATCGTAGCCCCGGTCTTTCATGTCTTTGTAGATGAGCGGTGTGAAGGTATTGTACATATAGCTGCCGCACTCGCCGCCCAGCTTGTCGTGCTGCGTGGCTACGAGGGTCATCACGTGCTGGTAGTCGGCGCCGTCGCTTACGTGGTTGTCGAGAAAAATATCCGGGTCGAGGCGGGTGAAAAAATCTTCGAGGCTGATGGTCTCTGCGGCGTCGCATTTGATGAAGTCGCGGTTGAGGTCGAGGTTGCGGGCATTGCCGCGAAAGCCGTAGCTCTCAGGGCCGTTCTGGCTGGCGCGGCTGTAGCTGCTGCGATTGAGTGCACCGCCGATGTTGTATACCGGGATTACTACGAGCATTACGTTTGCCGGTACATCTATCTTGCCCATTGCAGCATCGCGTAGCAGCATCATGCAGGCATCTACGCCATCGGGCTCGCCGGGGTGTATAGCATTGTTAATGAGTATTACCAGCTTGCCGCTTTTCTTTACCGCTTCGCGGTCGAAGTTGGCGTCTTTAGTATAGGAGATAGAACGTAATGGATAACCGGCATCAGTAGGACCAACATCGCCCATGGATATGGTGCTGAATGAGTCGCGGAGGCGTTTGTAGTAGGAGAGTACCTCGGCGTATGTGGCAGTTTGCGTGCCTTTGGAGCGCTCGAAGGGGGTGGTAAAGGCGGTATCGGGAGTGGCGGATAATGAATGGGATACCAGGGATATGAAAAGAAGTAGTATGATGCAGCATTTTTTCATGAGGGTAAAGGTAACAAGGAAGAGTTAAGCATGCGGCATGGCTAGATGATGTTGGTATTCGGTTAATTGATATATGGGAAGCGAGTGGTATCACCCCTATGGGGTTTCTCATATTTAGCAATTAGAAATCTACAATCCTGCCATCCCTACGGGATTAGTCTGGTATGTTGTAGCGGGCAGTGGATGAATGCTTATTGGGTAGGGATATGGCTATTATATTACCAAAGAATTTCTTTTTTGTTTTCGGTTCTGCCTGCTACATTCGCAATCCCAAAAAAATACTGAGCGATGATGGATTTTGCCCAAAGTGTTGCGGCCAAGCTTGGCCTGCGATTGAATGATGTAAATGCGGTAATGGAATTGTTTGCCGAGGGAGCTACAATACCCTTTATAGCGCGCTACCGTAAGGATAAGACAGGGGCGCTGGATGAGGTGCAGATACAGGCGATACAGGATGAGGCTAATTTTCAGAAGGAGTTTACAGAGCGGAAAGCGTTCATAGAAAAGACGATAACCGAGCAGGGAAAGATGACAGAGGCATTGCAGGGGAAGATCAATGCAGCTACTACTATTGCGCAGCTTGAAGACCTATATCTCCCATACAAGCCCAAGCGTAAAACAAAGGCACAAACGGCGCGGGAAAATGGCCTGGAGCCATTGGCACTGCTGCTGCTGGAGCAGGGCAATATACATCCGCTGGCTGAGGCAGGCGCTTATCTTAATGACAATGTGAAAACCCCGGAAGAGGCACTACAGGGCGCGCGGGATATAATTTCTGAAATGGTGAATGAGGACGCGCAGGTGCGGGCTGGCATGCGCAAGCTGTTTGAAGAGCAGGCTACGGTGCAGGCCAAAGTGCTATCGGATAAGGAGGCTGAGGGCATTAAATATAAGGACTACTTCGACTTTTCGGAGCCTATATCTAAAATACCATCGCACAGGATGCTGGCGGTAATGCGCGGGTTTATGGAGGGTGTGCTACGGCTGGCCATAGCACCATCGGAAGATGAAGCGCTGATGCTGATAGAGGATGTATTCCTGAGATCGACCAATGAAGCGGGTGAGCAGGTGAAAAAGGCCATACGCGATGCCTATCGCAGGCTACTGCAGGTGAGCCTGGAGAGCGAATTCAGGATGGCGCTGAAGGTGAAAGCAGATGAGGAGGCGATAAATGTATTTGCGGAAAACCTGCGGCAGCTGCTGCTTAGCTCGCCACTGGGCAGCAAGCGCATACTGGCCATAGACCCGGGTTACCGCACAGGCTGCAAGGTGGTGGCGCTGGATGAGAAGGGCATGCTGCAAAAGACAGGCCTTATATATATACATGAGCCCAACAGGCTGGCCGATGCGGAGCATAAGATACGCGCGCTGGTGCAGGAGTATGGCACGCAGGCGATAGCCATAGGCGATGGCACGGCGGGGAGAGAGACAGAACAGTTTATAAAGAAATTAAGCCTTGGGTTGCCTATATTCCTCGTTAACGAGGATGGGGCGTCGATCTACTCCGCATCTGAGATAGCGAGGCAGGACTTTCCGGACCAGGATATAACCATACGCGGTGCGGCCAGCATAGGCCGTCGCCTGATGGACCCGCTGGCAGAATTGGTGAAAATAGACCCGAAGAGCATAGGCGTGGGGCAATACCAGCACGATGTGAACCAGGTGCGCCTAAAGGAAAGGCTGGACCAAACGGTGATAAGCTGTGTGAATGCCGTGGGCGTAAACCTGAACACTGCCAGCAAGCACCTGCTGAGCTATGTGAGCGGCATAGGCCCATCGATAGCAGAGAATATTATCAACTACCGCGAAGAGATAGGCAAGTTTAACAGTCGCAAGCAACTGATGAAAGTGCCGAGGTTGGGTAACAAAGCTTTTGAGCAGTGCGCGGGATTTTTGCGGATAAAAGACGGGGAAGACCCGCTGGATGCAAGCGCAGTGCACCCGGAGGCATATGGCATAGTAGCTAAGATAGCGGCAGACCTGGGCACCGAAGTGAAAGCACTAATAGGTAATGATACCCTGATCAAACAAATAGACTTAAAGAAATATGCGAGTGCTGCAATAGGGGAGCACACGCTGCGCGACATTATAAATGAGCTGAAGAAACCGGGGCTGGACCCACGGAGTGAAGCGCAGGCGTTTGAGTTCGCCAATATATATAGTATTGAAGACGTGCATGTGGGCATGATAGTGCCGGGCGTGGTGACGAACCTTACGAGGTTTGGGGCATTTGTGGATATTGGTGTAAAGCAGGATGGATTGGTGCATGTATCGGAAGTGGCGCATAAGTATATCAGTGACCCCGGGGAGGCGCTGAAGCTGAACCAGCAGGTAACGGTGAAGGTGCTGGAGGTAGATGCAGCGCGCAAGCGGATATCGCTATCTATAAAGCAGGCACAGGAGCCGCCGGCAGGGGGCAAGGGGAAGCCGGCATCGCGCAAAGACCATGGCAAGCCGGTGAAGGAAAAGGAAAAGGAGCCTGCCAGTATGAGCGATGCGCTGCAACTGCTGAAGAGCAAGTTTGGGAAATAGTGTAAAAAAATAATTTCGAGGGAAGGATATAGTGAAAGGCGGCGTCTGAATATATGGAACAGGTTGCCGGAGCGCGTGTTGCGGTATTTGTACATTCCCTGCGGTTAAAAAGGCTTTGCCAGGAGTGACATTTGGATTAAAAATATTTAATCTGTGGTTTTGTTATGAGTGAATTTAAATTAATTTTAACGTCTGTGTGCTGCTGCTTCCGCTTGCTGGTGGGGAGTAGTAGCTAACTGTTTTGTGTAATTGCTTTTTAAGGAATTAAATTCAAACTGAAACTGATTTTATGAGAAAAAATCTACCCCTGGTGTTGCGTAGTGTACTGTTCAGCCTATGCCTTTTTGCGGGATTTGCATCGAAAGCGAATCACATAGCAGGGATGCAGCTTTATTACGAGTGGGTAAGCGGGAATATCTATCGTGTGTATGTGGTTGCTATTGGTGACTGTGCGCTAACGACACCGTCACTTGCCACCTCCACACCAAGGATATGTCTTTACCGGGGCTCCGTTTCCCAGCGGCAAAAAACTTTACCTGCCTTCGGTGCCGGTACTGAGATCACACCGGTATGCCCGAGCACCTTGACAACCTGCACGGGCGGTACTATAGCAGGTTATAGAAGATATGTTACATCAGATACTTTCCATTTATCGGCTACTGACCCTGCCTGGCGGTTTGTGTTTAACGGGTACATGGGACCTACAACATTAGCCGGACGATCATCGGCATTAGTAAATATTACCGGCGGAGGCTCAAGCGTGATAAGGCTTGTGGATACACTCAACAATACGCTGGGCCCTAATAACAGCCCATTGATATCATCTCCATTTACGCCATTCTTTTGCCAGTCGAACATCGACAACTTTAACCCCGGTGCAGTAGATGCAAACGGTGATGCCTTAAGCTATAGCCTGATAGCGGGTTTAGTTGCGTCGTCAGGTCAAAACTGTGCTACAGCTGACGCCGGCGGCACAGTTACCTACCAGGCTATCGGCGGCTATACGGCTACTAACCCACTCGGAACAAGCGCTACAACATGGACATTTGACCCGGCTACCGGGCAGATCACATTTGTACCCACAGCAGCAGGCAATTACGTAGTCGATTACAACATTCGCGAAATAAGGGGTGGGCAATTTGTGGGTAATAGTATGCTTGAAGTTAACTTCATTATACAAACCTGCACTACTGCGCCACCAGACGGAGATATCACATCAGCATCTGCGGGTACTATCGTCGATAGCACTCACTTTGAAATTTGCGAAAACTCCGGTCCATTTAGTGTAAATATTTCCGGGTCATCGCCTGGTGCATTTAATGTTGAGATGGCGGCTTCGGGCCTTCCTGCGGGCTCATCGTTCAGCGTAGCCGGTGATAGCACCGCAGCTCCGGTTGGTACGTTCTCGTGGACATCTACTTCTGTAACACCCGGCACTTATACGTTTTATGTATCGTACAGGGATGACCAGTGCCCTGTGAATGGTACCAATACGCAGGCATTCACCGTAACTATTCAGTCGCAACCAGTGCTTACGGGCACGGCGGTTGTATGCGCAGGGTCAACTACCACGTTTTCAAGCTCTGTGAGCGGTGGTACGTATACCAGCAGCAATACGGCTGTTGCCACTGTTGACGGGTTTACCGGAATGATAACAGGCGTATCAGCGGGTACTGCAACTATATCTTATTCGTCGGCGGCAGGGTGTGTGGGTACGCGAGTGGTTACGGTAAATTTGGCACCTGCGGCTATTGCTGGTGCAGCAAGTGTGTGCGTGGGGTCGACAACGACACTTACCAATACTACAGGAGGTGGCACCTGGAGCAGCAGCAACACTGCTGTTGCGGCTGTTGTGCCTACAACGGGTGTGGTAACCGGAATTTCTGCAGGCACAGCTACTGTGAGCTATATACTCACCAATGGCTGCTTTGATACCGCTGTTGTAACGGTTAACGCTGTCCCTGCTGCAATAACAGGTACAGCAACGGTGTGTGTGGGATCTACAACAACTTTCGCAAATGCTACCACAGGCGGTACATGGAGCAGCAGTAATCCTGTAGTGGCCGCAATAGGCAGTTCTTCAGGGATTATTGCAGGCGTGACTGCGGGTACTGCCACTATCACTTATAGCCTTGGCACAGGGTGCAGGGCTACACGAGTGGTGACAGTAAATGCTGTCCCCGCACCAATTAACCCAATTACACCGACCACCATCTGTATAGGCTCGACTGTGACACTTACCGATGCAACCGCAGGCGGTACATGGAGCAGCAGCAATGCGGCTGTGGCTACAGTGTCTGCAGGTGGCGTGGTAACGGGTGCCACTGCGGGCACGGCTACCATATCTTATATACTTACTACAACGGGCTGCTTCGCTACGAAGACAGTTACAGTAAATACGGCACCGGCGGCAATAAGCCCATCGAGTTCATCACTGTGTGTGGGCAACAGCTCTACACTCAGCAACTCAGTAACGGGCGGCACGTGGACCAGCAGCAATGCGGGCGTGGCCAGCATAGGCTCGTCGACCGGTGTAGTGACCGCGGTGACAGCAGGTAATGTGACCATTACTTATGCGATAGGCACCTGTACTACCACAGCTACTGTGACGGTAAATGCATTGCCGGCAGCGATCACTCCAACAACTGCAACAACAATCTGTGTAGGTGCTACGGCTACATTGGCCGACGCTACTGCGGGTGGTACATGGAGCAGCAGCAATGCGGGTGTGGCAACAGTAGGCGCAACCGGTATCGTTACCGGGGTGGCTGCAGGCACTGCTACAATTAGCTACACTATATCTGCAACAGGCTGCTTTATTACAAAGACAGTTACCGTTAGCACCTCACCTGCGGCAATCACTCCTGCAAGCTCTTCGGTATGCGTGGGCAGCACATCTACGCTTACCAATACAGTAACCGGTGGTGCCTGGACCAGCAGCAATACGGCGGTGGCTACAATTGGCACTTCGACAGGGATCGTTACCGGCGTATCTGCAGGAAACGTGAATATTACTTATGCTATAGGCACCTGTACGGTGAGTGCAACGGTTACGGTTAACCCGCTACCTGCTGCGATCACAGGCACACTGACCGTGTGTGCGGGCTCAACGACTACACTGGCAAATGCAACGCCCGGAGGAACATGGGCAAGCAGCAGCACAGCGATAGCAACAGTTGATGCAGCGACCGGTGTGGTTACCGGCATAGCGGGTGGTACAGCAACCATAAGCTATACATTGCCGACTGGCTGTAGGTCTACAGCGGTGGTTACTGTGAGCGCGCTGGCAAGTGCCGGTACCATCTCAGGGCCAACTACGCTTTGCGAAGGTGCATTTACATTATATACAAGTACAGTTACCGGTGGCACGTGGACTGCCAGCAACGCCAATGCTACCATCACCAGCGGTGGTGTGGCAACGGGCGTGACTGCGGGCACTGTGACCATATCTTACACTGTTACCAACTCATGCGGAACGGTGTCTGCTACGCGCATAGTAACCGTAAGCGCAGCACCGATAGCCGGAACCATATCGGGCCCTACTACTTTGTGTGAAGGGTCTAACATAACACTGGCTAGCACAGCTACAGGCGGATCGTGGAGCACAAGCAGTGCTGCAATAGCAACAATAGGCTCGTCTACGGGTGTACTCACCGGCGTTACTGCGGGTGTTGTTGCTGTAACCTATACGGTAACAAACAGCTGCGGATCGGCGACAGCGACTTATGCGGTCACAGTGAATCCACTGGGCAGCGCAGGAACGATATCAGGCCCATCGAGCGTATGCGTGGCGGGACTGATAACACTCACCAGCTCAGCAACAGGCGGTGTTTGGAGCAGCAGCAACTCGAATGCAACAGTAGGCAGCTCATCGGGCATAGTTACGGGTGTAAACCCGGGCATCGATACGGTCACTTATACTGTGATCGGTGCGTGCGGTCTTGCATCTACCACTAAAATAGTTACCATCAACGCCCTGCCAAGTGCAGGAACGATAAGCGGGCCAAGCACGGTATGCGTAGGCTCGGTAATAACATTGTCTGACGCAGTGACCGGCGGCGTATGGACCGCAGGTAATACCAATGCTACAGTCGTAGGCTCGGGTATTGTTACCGGTGTGAACGCGGGCGTGGTAAATATTACTTATACTGTAACCACATCGTGCGGAACGGCTACGGCATCGAAGACGCTTACCGTTATAGCACTGCCAACATCGGGCACGCTTAGCGGTCCGGATAGCGTGTGTATAGGCGCTACGATAACATTGGCAAGCACTGTAAGCGGCGGCACATGGATGGCAGGCAATACGAATGCTACGGTTGATACTTCGGGTATTGTCACCGGCGTGACGGCGGGTACTGTGCCAATCACTTATACGGTAACCAATCCATGCGGAGTATCTCGTGCTGTGAAAATAATCACTGTACTTGGCCCGCCATCAGCGGGAACCATTTCAGGGCCGTCGGGTGTTTGCGTAGGCTCAGGCATTACGCTTATGTCGTCTGCGCCGGGTGGCACATGGACGGCGAGCAATGCTAATGCTACCGTTGTAGCGCCGGGCATTATACTTGGTGTAACAGTGGGTGCAGATACCATATTCTATATAGTAACGAATATGTGCGGTACGGATGTGGCCAGCAAGGTCATCTCTGTTAATCCTGTGCCTTCGGTGACACCGATCCTCGGGCCTACCACGCATTGCGTAGGTACGACCATTACGCTTATAAATACAACACCTGGCGGTAACTGGACCAGCAGCAACATGGCTGTGGCTACGGTGGGCCTGAGCACAGGTATTGTAACAGGCATCACAGCGGGTACTACTAATATTACTTATACGGTTACCAATTCATTTGGCTGCCCGGGCACAGTAACCTCGGCTGATACCGTGCTGGCTCCACCGGCACCTGCGGCTATCGCGGGTAGCTCTAACGCATGCCTTGGTGCTACAACAACACTTACGAATGCTACGCCGGGTGGTACCTGGAGCAGCAGCAGCCCTGCAATAGCAAGCGTAGACGCGGCAGGTGTAGTGACTGGTGTAGCGGCGGGTACGGCTACCATCAGCTATACAGTGAGCAACCTTTGCGGCATAGCAGTGGTGACGAAATCGGTTACAGTAAATACGCTGCCAGTGGTTGCCGGTATAACAGGCACCACCACTCAATGTGTAGGCGCAACAGCTACATTAGCCAACGCTACTATGGGTGGCGTGTGGAGCAGCAGCGATGTAACAATTGCTACTATAGACGCAGCAGGCGTGGTGACAGGCGTAGCGCCGGGTACTACGGTTATCGTATACCTGGTTACCAGCGCAGCAGGCTGCAGCGCATCAGCAGCGGTTATTGATACTGTTGTTGCATTGCCTACGGTGGCTGCCATTACAGGCGCTACCAGCGTATGTGTTGGTGCTACGGAGACGCTTGCTAACGCTACGACAGCTGGTGTATGGAGCAGCAGCGCTACAGCGGTTGCTACAGTAGATGCAAGTGGTGTAGTGACAGGTGTAACAACGGGCACTACTACCATTACTTATACAGTAACTAACGCATCAGGTTGCATAAGCTTTGTGACCATGACCATGACGGTGAATGATATACCCGCAGCAGCGGCGATCACCGGGCCAACCTCTGTATGCTTAGGTAGTGTTATAACACTTGCAAACACAGTAGCAGGCGGTGTATGGAGCAGCGATGATATTACAATAGCATCAATTGCTTCTACAGGCGAAGTTACCGGCGTGGGTGCGGGTACTACCACTATACATTATACGGTGACCAACGGTTGCGGATCGGTAGATAATACTACAATAGTAACCGTGAATGCACTGCCAACAGTGGACCCGATAACAGCAACAGCCGGAACGATATGCAGCGGCACTACTGCTACCCTGAGCAACACAACTGCAGGCGGCGTATGGTCGAGCAGCAGCATCTCAGTAGCTACGATAGGCAGCGCCAGCGGCATTGCAACAGGTATTGCGGCGGGCACGGCTATGATCAGCTATACGGTGACAGGCTCTACAGGCTGCACCAATACTGCAACCTTCATACTTACAGTAACACCGGGCATACCATCGCTGGGTGTGCTGCCGACAGGCACTGCAACGCTGTGTGACACGTCTTCGATAACATTGTCGGTAAACCCGCCAACGGCAGGGCTTACTTACCAGTGGATGATCAATGGCCTGGTGATAGCCGGTGCTACAAACAGCAGCTACATGGCTGACTCGGTAGGCGCTTACTCAGTACTGGTAACAAGCGGCACCTGCTCGGCTACACTTGCAGGCACCACCATAGTAGCGGCTCCAAGCGCTACTGTAGGCTTCAACCCACCGAATATACTGTTCACAGGGTCATTTGCAAACTACCAGTGGTATCTGAACGGCGTAGCAATAGCGGGCGCTACAAGCAGCATCATCACATTTACAGAGAATGGTGCTTATACGGTGAAGGTTACCGACGCCAATGGCTGCTCTGACAGCTCAGACGCATACATTGTAGGCCCGCCGGTAGGTGTGAACGGCAATGCAGCGATCAGCGAGATCAGGATATTCCCTAACCCGACCACATCGGTGCTGCGCATTGAGGCGGCTGTAAAGGTGAATGTGAAAGTGCAGGCGATGGACGGGAAGGTAGTAATGACGCAGCAGGATGCTAAATCGATAGATGTAAGCAACCTGGCAGACGGGCTGTATATGATAATGATATACGACGAGAATGATATGCTGCTGAAGGCTTCGAAGTTTGCAAAAGCGCAATAGCCTAGTTAAGTCAAACGGAAGAAGTTAAAACCTGAAAGTGCGAAAAGTATATAGAGGTTGAAGCAAAATCCGGGGAAGACAAAATCAGATGATTGAATACTAGTGCAGTAATGATTTGAAAAAACCATCACGAAAGTGATGGTTTTTTTATGATATATAACCGGTTTTCGTTGAATAGGGATAATGGCAATTTGTATATCTTTCTTTTTTGGTAATTAGTGCGATACCATGCTGATAAATCTAAATGAGTTACCTTTGCGCCTCATTTTTCTCCTTCATGGATCGTAACCAGGTTATCGGCTTTTCACTTTTGGCCGTACTGCTCATTGGATATATAACATATAATCAGCACGAACAAAAAGTTTACCAGGAACAAAAAAAATCAGATTCTGTTGCATATGCCAAGGCACATCCGCGCCCTGTAATAGACAGCAGTAAAGTAATTACCCAAGCCAGCGCCATAGCCGGCAACGACTCTGCGGCGGAGGCCCTTAGGAGGTTGCAGCCACCGGCATTTAACGGCACGGCGCAAACCGTGGTGCTGGAGAATAAGAAGCTGTCGCTGCAGTTTACTACCAAGGGCGCATTCCCTACTTCGGCGCAGCTAAAGGACTACAAGACCTACTACAAGAAGCCGCTATATCTTTTTAACGGCCCGGGCAATGTGCTGAGCATGATACTGCCAGTGGACAACGGCAGATCTACAGCTGACCTATACTTTAGCCCGGTACAAAAGCAGGAGCCCAATGGCGATAAGACCATAGATTTTTCTGCTGACCTTGGCGGCGGTAAAAGGGTAGATATAATATACACTTTGCCTGCCGACGACTATATGATGCGGTGTAACATAGTGCTGACGGGCATACCTGCGGGCACTGTGCCACTGACCTGGCAAACACTGGGGCTGCATACGGAGAAGGACCTGGACAATGAGCGCCTGGGCGCGCAGTTCTACTATCGTAATAAGAATGGCGATGAGGATTACTTTACTATTCACAACGAGGAGAAAGTGGTGCATAATGACGGCACTTCGTTTTGGCTGGGCTTTCGCAAGCAATACTTCAGTACGGCCCTGATAGCAGATGATGGCTTTACCAAAATGGACATTAAGGCCATGTACAAGCAGGGCGATACTAACATAACTGCTCAGAACCTGGCGGTGATGCAACTGCCACTGAAAGGCGGACCGGGTGGGCAAAGCGCATCGCTTAGGTGGTTCATAGGGCCTAACGATTACAAGCTGCTCCGCTCTTACAAGATAGACCTCGACGACATGGTGCCGCTGGGCTATGGTATCATGGCGTTCGTGAAATACATTAATAAAGGAGTGCTCATCCCGATATTCTACTTCCTTGCGGGTATCGTGAAGAACTATGCTATCGTGATCATGCTGCTTACTATCTTCATAAGGCTGATATTATCGTTTTTTACTTATAAGAGCTACCTGTCGAGCGCCAAGATGCGTGTGCTAAAGCCGGAGCTTGACGAGCTGCGTGTGAAAGTGGGCGATGACCAGCAAAAATTCAGCATGGAGCAAATGAAGCTTTACCGCTCTGCCGGGGTGAACCCGCTGGGGGGATGCCTGCCCATGGTGTTCCAGCTGCCGATACTGCTGTCGATGTATTACATGTTCCCGTCGTTCATAGAATTCAGGCAGAAGAGCTTTTTATGGGCCGATGACCTTTCGACCTATGACAGCATATTCAACTTCGGGTTCACTATACCATTCTATGGTGATCACGTAAGCTTGTTCACCTTGCTAATGACGGCATCGAGCCTCTTCCTGGCGCTGTATAACCGTAATATGACCCCGCAGGACCCTAACAATCCTATGATGAAATACCTGCCATTTGTGTTCCCGATAATACTTATGGGTGTATTTAATAAAATGGCTGCGGCACTTACGTTCTACTATACCTTTTCGAACATATTGAGCATAGCACAGCAGTTCATTATACAGAAGTACTTTATAAACGAGCAGGCTATACATGCCCAGCTGCAGGAGAATAAGACCAAGGCACCGACGCCATCTAAGTGGGCGAAGAAGCTGGAGGAGATGCAGCGCATGCAGGCTGACCGGGGAAAGAACACGCCGAGGCGGAACAACTAGTTTCAAATCAAAAGGAAAAAGTCAAAACTCGAAAGTGCCTAACGTACAAACGCAGGATGTAATGATGCAGGCAAGGTAAATAGGCTCGACTTAATACTAAGCTGAAAAATTTTTGCATCGTTTAGATATTATAAGCCGGTAAAAATCAGCAATATTTATATCGTGCCTGAAAATATATTTCTTCTTTTCTTGTTAATACGTGGTTAATTGAAACTATTTAGTAGTTTTGTCTCAGAGTTAGGAAAACAGCAATAAATCATTTAACAATACTTAAGATTTCGTTTCAACAAGGGGTAAGGTTCTTTGCTTTCCAGCTTAGGATCGAAATGAAAAAAAAGGGCGGCCAATGGCGGCTCTTTTTTTATGCGCCAGTTTTGTGTCAAAATATGCTACGGTACAATAACAGCCCGTTCTGCACGTTTATTTCATTTACTTTTGACTGATTTTTCCCTTATGGCAGGTACCTTTCTTAAAGCTTTCTCCCTTCTATCAATCATTTTTTCGTGCGGAGCTGCGTATAGCCAGGATAGGCCGATAGGCGCATGGAAATCTTTTTTGCCCTATGCGAATAGCGTGGGAGTAGGTACTGATGGCTTTAATATAATTACCATCACCAGCGAGGCATTTTTCACCTACCGGCCTTCTGACGGCGACCTGGATGCCTACAGCAAAGTAGAGGGGATGTCGGACATAGGGATGCAGTGCGTGGCTGTGGACCAGACAACCGGCATGGCGGTGCTGGTGTATACAAACGGTAACATAGACCTGTTTAAAGACAATACTTTTTACAACATACCCGACCTGAAGATAAAAGTGATAACGGGGTCGAAGACCGTATTTTCGGCCTATGCAGCTAATGGGAAAGCATACCTGAGCAGCGCCCTTGGTGTGATAGTGCTGGACCTTACAGCCCACGAAGTGGATGAGACCTACCAGTTCATGGAGAACAGCCAGGTGGTGCCCGTGCGCAGCTTTACTGCAAGGGGCGATCACTTTTACGCAGTAACGGCAAAAGGCCTTTACCGGGCGCCAAAGAATAGTCCTGCTTTGCAAAACTTCCAGACGTGGACGAAACTGACACCGGCAGATAGCCTTACAAATATTGTAAGCGTGGGCAGCGGGCTTTACCTATCTGCACCGCGTACGGTGTTCTCCCTGGTTGCTGATACACTACAGAAGATATATACTACACAGGGCAGGGTGCAGCATATAGATGCGGGAAAGACCGCGCTGCTGATCAGCGAGTATAACGATAGTACCGCGAAGGGAGTAGTAAGGATAATGGAGGGCACGACTATTACAGACACCTTTGAAGTGAAAGGCCGGCCCGTGCAGGCGGTGCAGATGGAGGACAACAGTATAGTAGTAGCCAGTCCCGGCAACCCGATGCAAAAGCGCACGAATGGGGTAATGGGGTATTACACCCCTGAGGGCCCAAGTGACGTGAATACCTTTGATGTGTATGCTTACAATAAAGATGTGTTTATAGCGCACGGCGGGTATAATGAGCTGTTTTTCGCACACTTTAATTACAATGGGGTATCGAACATAAAGGACAATAAATGGAAGTACCTGAAGGAGGGAAGTGTTACGTCGCTATACCGCGTACGGGACGTATCGAGCGTGCTTAGGGATGAGAGCGACGGCACATTGTATTTGGGCTCGTTCATGGATGGTATCACCATAATTAAGAAAGACGGCACCGAGGAGAACATCAATAAGAACTCTATACTCGACCAAAGCGCCGCCTATGGCGACGATGCACGACAGACCCTAGGCCTGGCGCTCGACAGCAGGCGTAATTTATGGTTTGGCAGTGCATTTGCCAGCCACCAGCTGTATGCCCGCTCGCAGGATGGGCAGCTGTATAAATACTTTTTGCCGGGTGCGGGATATGGCGGACAGGTAGTAGTGGATAAGAATGACCAGGTATGGTTCATCAACTCGTATACCGGCGGGCTTACCGTATTTGATGCCAATGGTACGCTGGGTGATCTGAGTGATGATACCTTCTATGACTTTGGCACCGGTGCGGGCTTTGGCAACCTGCCATCGAACAATGTGCTATCGATAGCGAGGGATAAAAACAACAATATATGGGTAGGCACAGCCAATGGTATAGGCATAGTCAACCACTGTTCCTCACCATTTGAAGGCCAGGCACCTTGTGATGCGGACAGGCCGATAGTGCAGTATGACCAGTTTGCCGGCTACCTGTTTGAAGGGAACAGCGTAAGAAGCATAGCGGTGGATGGCGCGAACAGGAAGTGGGTAGGCACTGATGACGGAGTGTGGCTGCTATCAGCAGATGCGGGCAAGATAGTGTACAGGTTTACTGTAGATAACAGCCCATTGCCATCGAATAAAGTGCAGAAGATATCGGTAGATGAGGTGACCGGCGATGTGTATATAGGCACCGACAGAGGACTTGTAAGCTACAGGAGCACCGCAACAGAGGGCGGGACAACCAACAACGCAGTTACCACCTTCCCCAACCCGGTACCGGCAGGGTATACGGGTACGATAGCTATAAAGGGGCTGGTAGCCAATGCCGATGTGCGCATAACAGACATAGACGGGCACATGGTATACCGCACCAAGGCCCTGGGTGGCCAGGCAATATGGAGTGGCGTAGACTATACAGGGCACAGGCCACAGAGCGGCGTGTACCTGATATTTGTATCTAATAACGATGGCACAGAGACCTACTCAGGTAAAATGGTATTCCTGCAATAGCGCATGCTCAGCAAGACAAGCGGCATAGTGCTACGCACGATAAAATATGGAGAGACCAGCCTGGTGACCAATATATTCACATCGGAGTATGGCGTGCAGACTTACCTGGTGCAGGGGGTAAGGAGCGAAAAGCAATCGAAGAACAGGTCGGCATTCTTTCAGCCGGCAATGCTGCTGGACCTGGTGGTGTATCATCATGAGCAAAAGACTATGCAGCGGATAAGGGAGTTTACCGCCGCACATATTTATACCAGCGTGCAGGAGCACGTGATAAAAAACAGCATAGCCATATTCTCTGCAGAGCTGCTGCTGCGGCTGCTACCCGAAAATGCGCCACAGAAGCACTTGTATGACAAGGCAGTTGCCTATTTCCTGAAGCTCGATTCATTGCCGCTTGATGCTGTAGCCAACTTTCCGCTGTACTTCATAGTGGAATGCAGCAGGGTGATGGGGTATGAGCTGAAAGGCAGCTATAGCGACGCCACTCCCTACCTGAACCTGCAGGAAGGGGGCTTTACCGACCAGCCACCGCCAGCCATACCATTTACCAGTGATGAGGATGCGAGAATGCTGAGCGGCCTGCTGGATATATCGGAGCTGGAAATGGCAGGCACCATAAAGATGAATGGTGATATGCGACTGCGGCTGATGGATTGGTATATAGCCTTTCTGCACCAGCATACGCAGCATATGGGCAGCATAAAGTCGCTGACGGTGTTGCGGGCAATTCTACATTAAGCGTACCTTTGTTTTAGCGATTTAAAAAACCAGGAAGTGAAGAAGCAGCTGTTTGTTTATTTTATTGTTTTGCTGGCCTGCATAGGTGGCGGCGCTAAGAAATGTGCGGCGCAGGCAAGGCCCGACACATCGCTAAATAATATTGTAGATGATACAGTGCGGCGTAGAAAGGCTGTGGCAGACACCTCAACGCCGGCAATAAAGATGCGGCCTATGGATCCTAATCCTAAACGCGCCGGCTTATACTCGGCACTGCTGCCGGGGCTGGGCCAGATATATAACAGGCAATACTGGAAGCTACCTATAGTGTATGGCGGCCTGGCGGTGGCGGGATACTTTTTTGTGGATAACCTGAAGCAATACCAGTCATTCAGAAAGGCTTACATAGGGCGCATCAATAATCCTCATCCTACAGATGAATATGTAGACATATACACCCCTGATCAGCTGCACCAGCTACAGGATGACTACAACCGGTACCTGAACCTGACGGCGCTTTTTACGGGGCTAGGGTATATGCTGCAAGTGGTAGATGCTATAACCTCGGCACACCTGCGCAACTTTGATATCTCGCGCGATATATCTATGCGTGTGACGCCGGTGGCTACACCACAGGGCCTTGGGCTTGGTATGGTGGTGAATTTCAAATAGCCGTGGCGTTATAGCAGGGTCTTCATTTTTCCGATCACTGCTTTGGCCCGCGCATCAAGCGAATGATCGAGCAGCGCACGCTGGTAGCCCGCGAGTCTTATCTTGTCGCGAAGCGCATCATTTTCGAGGAAGTGCTGCACCTTAGCGGCAAGCTCTGCGGCACCATCGAAGAAAGCAGCTTCATCGTTTTCCTTGTAGTAGAGCACCGATTCTTCGTTGCGCTCGTGGAGCATAAAGCCTGAAGCGCCGGGAATATGGAATGTGCGCGATGTGATAAGATCGCCGGAAGAGGCACCGGATACCTGCTCAGAGAGAATACCGAGATTTATTTTGGAACACTGGATAGCCAGGGTGTATAAGTCGCCCAGGATGGCGCGGCGCTGTATGCACGGCCCTATAGACGCTGTGGTGGCTTCGTTCCACCGTTCGCCCCAAATCTTCAGATTTATGCCCGGTACATTTTCTTTGAGGTAGGCCAGCATCTTTTCCTTCTTAGGCGACCAGGTGCCGATGAATGAAGCGTCGCAGGTAAATAATTCACGCTCTTCCTTAGTTACGGTTAAGGGGCGGTGTATCTCCGGATCGAAGCCGTGGGGGATAAAGTGCGTGTTGGTGGCACCATAGGCATCCTTCATATCGGTGATGCCGAACGTCTTTGTGGTGAAGATGAGGTCATACATGGGTATGGCCTTAGGGATATTGCCCCCGTGGGCCGTCATGCTGACATCGGGGTAGAACAATACGATCTTGCAACCTTTTTGCCGTGCGAAGGCGAGTGTTTCCGGCTTTACGAAAGTGCCTTTGTAGACCAATACCACATCAGGCATGAAGACGCTGATCTTCTTTTTGATAGTATTGTTATATTCTTTGACCTGGAGAGGGCGAATAACGCGCTCGACTACCTTGTTCAGCTTTTCTCTTGTCTGCAGGCTGATGTGGTAGAACTCGTCGATGACCTCTATGTGGCAACCCTGCCTGCTAAGGGCACGGAACAGCCCCCCGGCATTACTGCCCCTCCACAGCGGCCCCAAGGCGATTAGTCTCATGTCGGTAGGTGATTTTCTTAATAACTAAAAATACAATGTAGGCCGATGTAAGCGAGATGACGATCTGCAGATCGGCGCCGATGCCCCCGAGCGCATACAACAGCAGGTAGCCGCCCCATAGGGAGCCGGTAAGATTGTAAGGAGAGGACATGAACTTAGACGCATTCCAATAGCCGGCCAGCAGCCCGCCAAACAGGATGCCCCCGACGCATAGCCCTATCCAGCCGAAATCGAGGTATATCTGGCCGGGGATGGTCATATTGATGGAGTTATTTGCGCGGCCCTCCACGATGGTGGCCGCGCCGATCTCGAGCGCGAACCATGCACCGAGCTGGATGATGGGCTTGTCGGGCCATAAAAAGCGGGGTATCAATGCTGCAATAAGCGGGGCTGATGCGCGACCATCGTAATGGCCGTTCCGCTTTACCAGCTTTACCACATTGGTAAGCTGCGTGATGTTAGAGCTGCGCTCCATGGCGCCGCCTGTTTCCTGCTTATCAGTGGTGCGCACCACATTGTAGCTGGAGCCGAAGGGATCAGAACTGGCAGGCGCGGTAAAAGAATCGATGAAGTGGGCGCGGTTGCCCGCGAGGCTCTGGAAGAACATGGAGAACACAAGCATGAGGCCTATAATAGGCAGCAGGCGATAGGTGAAGAGGTACCGGATGCTGCCCTTGCCTATAAAGTACCCTGCAGCCATACTCACGGCGGGGGTAAGCAGATCGACCCTGAGGAAGGAGCTATACAGGGCAAAGACCGTTTGCAGCGCGCAGAGGATAAGGGCATAGGTTCGATATGTCTTACTATCTTCCACCACCCAAAGCCGGGCATAGAACATGATACCTACCACACCAAGCAGCGACAACACCTTCTCTACCCCGCCGCCAAGGAAGCGCAGGCTTATAGCGTAGCCAAAAAGGTGCATGAGGGTGAAGACAACAATGAATATAAAGATGTTTTTGACCACCTTTTTGCTCTTTATCTCTACGGCAATAGAGGGGAAGCTGCGGGTGTGGAAGACCTCGTAGCCAATAAAAATAAAAGCATTGCCCACGCACCACACAAGGGTAGCCTCATCAATATGCGCAGTTTCGATATACCAATACATGGAGGACTCGGAGATGCCCGTAGTGTGCACCTTTAGTACAAACAAGAAGTTTGCCAGCGTGCTGATGATGACACCCCCGTAAAAGGGAGTCATAACGTATAGCGGCATTTTTTTACCCATATCACTGGCGATGTTGACAACGCAGTGCAGTATCAGGAGTGCGTAGAGTATCTCAGCAGAAAAGACATTAATCAGCGCAACATATAGGAATATAAAGAAAATGTGTCTGCCCAACGATCGAGATGTTTTTTATGGGGCCCGGAATAGTGATGGACTATATGGAAGCCTTAAACAATATGGCATAAAATTACGTTTTTTATGGCTAACGGCAAGAGCCGCGGGGCATTTCAAATCTTCGCGCCTGAAGCCTTACCCCGGCACTTTCCCAACGAAAGGGAGATCAATGTCCGCGCGGTCGCGCGGGTGTTATTGCTGTAAGAATCAGGGGAAGATCTGAAATGCACCTGGCAGGAAGGAGAGAGGCCGACCAATCCCGAACTTAGTAACTTTAGAAAAGAAATCATTTTCTTTACAGCAAACTAACTGAACATGTCTCAAACGATCTCTATAGCCATACATGGTGGCGCGGGCACTATAGTGCGGAAGGAAATGATGCCCGATATGCACCTGGAGTATGAGCGAGGGCTACAGGGGGCGATGGCAGCCGGGTACAATATATTGCAAAAGGGCGGCAGCAGCCTTGATGCTGTGGCGGCGGCAGTTACCTTCCTGGAAGACTTCCCTTTATTCAATGCGGGAAGGGGATCTGTATTTAATAACCTGGGGAAGAATGAAATGGATGCATCGATAATGGAGGGGCGCACGCTGGCTGCGGGCGCAGTAAGCGGCATCAGCCGGATAAAGAACCCGGTGAGGCTTGCGAGGGCGGTAATGGAGCACAGCGAGCATGTAATGCTCTGCGGCGAGGGGGCGGAGCAGTTTGCCCAAAAGCAAGGGTTTGCCTTTGAGGAGGGTGACTATTTTTATTCGGAGCAGCGCTACAAGCAATGGCAAAAAGCGCTGGAAGAGGATACCGTGCAGCTGGACCATAGCGGGGAGAAGAAATTTGGCACTGTGGGTGCAGTGGCACTCGATAAAAACGGAGACCTTGCTGCCGCGACCAGCACAGGGGGGATGACCAACAAAAAATATGGCCGCATAGGAGATACGCCCATAATAGGAGCGGGGACCTATGCCAACAACAACACCTGCGCCATCTCTTGCACGGGGCATGGTGAGCTATTCATACGCGCCGTAGTAGCGCACGACATATCTTGCCTGATGGAGTATAAGGGGCTATCGCTTGCGGAGGCCTGCGATATAGTGGTACACGACAAGCTTGTGAAAATACAAGGTGAAGGCGGACTGGTGGCGGTGGACAGCCTGGGTAATATAGCGATGCCGTTTAACAGCGAGGGCATGTACCGGGCTTGCAGGAACAGCCTTGGCGTGGAGCAGGTGAAGATATACAGGGACTAATGTAAAGGCAAAAGTGGAAAGTCAAAACCGCAAAGTGCGAAACACACGCTGTACGACAATCCGGCCAATACAAAATGAGATGACTTAATATTAGTCAAAAGGAAAAGTCAAGACCCCAAAATGCGAAACGCACAAACACATGTGCTGTAACAACACGTGGCTGGTACAAAATAAGATCGACTTAACCCTGGCCTAATCTCCGCTTACGATGATCTCAGAGCCTTCGAACTGGCGGGTTTGGAGGTTGTATATGTCGCCCTTAGACATTATATGCACGATGATATTCTCTACTGATATAGGGCGGCCAAAGTCGATATCGGCTATATTGTTGTACTCGATCTTGCGGCCATCGATGATGACTACGCTGCCTGAGCCGATAGCCCTAAGCTGGTGCCCTTGTGTAACTACTACGCCGGTATCCTCGCCAAGGCCTATGCCTATAGCACCGGGCTGTGCGGCTACTGCCTGCGCCAGTCGATTGAAGCGGCCCCGCTTATCGAAATGGGAGTCTATGATGGCTACCTGCATAAAGCCGAGACCCGTGGTTATTTTCACTTCTCCTTTCAGGTTGGCCGTAGTGGCGTTGCCCTCGTAAATCATGGTATTGCTCATAGCCATGGCGCCTGCGCTGGTGCCTGCTATTACAAAATGCTCACTGTGGTAGCGGTGCTTCAGCACATCGAGAAATTCTGTGCCGCCAAATATAGAAGATAGCCTGAGCTGGTTGCCCCCTGAAAACATAATGCAATGGCACGCTTTAAGCCTTTCGATGTGTGCGGGCAATGAGGCGTCTTCGCGGTTGCGAATGCGCATGTGGCCTATGTTGCGGCAGCCCAGCTTTTCAAAAGCATCGCGATAGTTTTGCGCTACCTCATCAGGTATCGAAGATGCTGTTGTAATAACCTCTACATGAGGCTCAGCATGGTTGATGAGGCTAACAATACTTTTGAGAATGCCAAGCTCAAAAAAATTAAGGCGGTTGCGCTCTACGATACCTTTTTCGAGGTCAGTACCTTTGTCTTCTGCGCCGCCTACTGCAATCAAATACCCTTGAGGATAATCCACGTGCTATCTGCTGTTTGTGAAAGAATAGGGTGTAAAGGTATTGACTTTCAGATAAATGAGCATACAAGCAGTTTTTATTTTCATGGAATGAAGGTAAATATTGCCGATATGGCTGGCAGCTATTTTGTTTTACATGCTAATTAACTACCTTGAAAATCCAAAATAGTGCTCCTTATGAAAATACTGGATATAAAAACAATGAGCGGGCCAAATTACTGGTCGGCAACGAGGCATAAACTGGTGGTGATGCTACTGGACCTGGAGGACATGGAACAGAAGCCCACTGATAAAATACCGGGGTTCGGGGAGCGCCTGTCGGCGTTAATGCCTTCGCTATACGAGCACCGCTGCTCTGAGGGAGTGCCGGGTGGTTTCTTTCAACGAATAGCAGAGGGGACATGGATGGGGCACGTGATAGAGCACATAGCCCTGGAGCTGCAAACGCTTGCGGGTATGGACACGGGATTTGGACGCACGCGCGAAACGAAAGAGCCGGGAGTATATCATGTGGTATTCTCTTACCAGGAGGCGAAGGCAGGTACCTATACAGCAAAGGCATCGGTGAAAATAGCTGAGGCGCTTATAGCCGGGGAGCCGTATGACCTGGAAGCAGATATACAGAAGCTGCGCGAGATACGAGAGGATGACCGGCTGGGGCCGAGTACAGGATCGATAGTAGATGAAGCAATAAAAAGAAAGATACCTTATATACGCCTCAACAGGCATTCGCTGGTGCAGCTGGGCTATGGTGTGAACCAATGCCGTGTGCAGGCAACTATTGCAAGCACCACGAGCAGCATAGCGGTGGAGATAGCGTGCGATAAAGAAGAGACGAAGAACCTGCTTGAAGCATCTGAGATACCGGTGCCACGGGGCAGAATAGTATATGATGAGGAAGACCTGCAGAGCGCTATAGACAAAATAGGCTACCCAATAGTGACCAAGCCGGTAAACGGTAATCATGGCAAAGGTGCCACAACCAACATACGCAGCTGGGAAGATGCAGTAGAAGGACTGAAGGCAGCTAAGGTATATGGCCGCGCGGTGATCTGTGAAAAGTTCATTACGGGCCGCGACTTCAGGGCGCTGGTGGTCAACTATAAATTTGTGGCGGCGGCGCTGCGCACACCTGCCGCTGTTACCGGCGATGGGGTGCACACTATACAGCAGCTGATAGATAAGGTGAACAGCGACCCACGCAGGGGGTATGGGCATGAGAAGGTATTGACCGCAATAAAGGTAGATGGCTTTACAATGGACATACTCATTAAGCGCGGGTATAACCTTGATACCGTGCTGAAGGATAAAGAAGAGCTGTGGCTAAAACCTACGGCAAACCTGAGTACCGGTGGAACTGCAACGGATGTGACAGACTATGTGCACCCAACGAACATATTTATGTGTGAGCGAATAGCGCGTATCATAGGGCTCAATATTTGCGGCATAGACATTATGGCCGACGACCTGTCTACACCTATCACGGAGAATGGCGGGGCGGTGCTGGAAGTGAATGCTGCGCCGGGCTTCAGGATGCACCTGGACCCGACTGAGGGGTTACCAAGAAATGTGGCGGAGCCGGTGATAGATATGCTATACCCACCGGGCTCTACAGCGCGGATACCTATCATAGCAGTATCGGGCACCAATGGTAAGACCACTACCACGAGGCTGATAGCGCACATAGTAAAGCAGATGGGATACAAGGTAGGCTTCACCACTACTGATGGGGTGTATATACAAAACCAGCTGATGATGCGGGGAGACTGTACTGGCCCAGTATCGGCAGAGTTTGTGCTGCGCGACCCGACGGTGAACTATGCGGTGCTGGAATGCGCGCGGGGCGGAATACTGCGTGCGGGCCTGGGCTTTCATAACTGCGATGTAGCAGTAGTGACGAATGTAGCTGAGGACCACATGGGCCTTGGTGGTATAGATACCTTAGAAAAGCTGGCGCGCGTGAAGGCGGTGGCTGCGCATACGGTATTCCCGGGCGGCTATGCGATATTGAATGCAGATGACGACCTGGTGTATGAGATGCATGAAACGCTGGACTGTAAGGTTGCTTATTTCTCGCTCAATGAGAACAGCCCGCGGATAAAGCCCCATTGCGAAAAAGGTGGTATAGCAGCCATCTATGAGAATGGCTATGTGACCATACTAAAAGGTACCTGGAAAATAAGAGTGGAGAAGGTGACCAACATACCGCTGACCTTCTCCGGTATGGCTGAATTTAATATAGCCAATGTGCTGGCGGCAACGCTGGCAGCGTATGTGCAGGACTTTAAAACAGAAGACATAAGGCAGGCGCTGCAGACATTTGTGCCATCACCGGCGCTGACACCGGGACGTATGAACATGTTCCACTTCCGCAACTACTCGGTGATGATAGACTATGCGCATAATACGCATGGATTACTGGCTATAGGCAAGTTTGTAAAAACGGTAGATGCGGCAGTGAAAGTGGGCGTGATAGCAGGCGTGGGGGACAGGAGGGACGAGGACCTCATATCGCTGGGCGAGGCGGCCGCAAAGGTCTTTGACGAGATCATCATAAGGCAGGATAAGAACCTGCGCGGAAGGACTGAAGAGGATATAATAGCCCTTATGAAGAAGGGGATATACAATGTAGATGCCAGTAAAAAAGTGGCGGTGATAAAGAAGGAGAGCGAGGCAATAGACTATGCATTTAAGAATGCGGTGAAGGATAGCTTTATCGTTATCATCAGCGATGTGGTGCCTGACGCACTGGAGCAGGTGAAGCAATACAAAGCAAAAGAAGACGGTGTATTGATATAACAAGCAAACATCGCTGATGGATTTTATTCACTACCTGGAGTCTGTAATAAAAGTATCCGGTATACTGAAGGAGGAACTTCATAAGCTTACAAAAGAGAGAATAGTTAAGAAAGGTCAGCTCATCATCCGCAACGGGGACAGGTGTGCTGACCTTTTCTTTGTGGAGCAGGGCTTGCTGCGTGGGTATTACTACAACGATGACAAAGAGATCACCAACTGGTTTGCGCAGGAAGGTGAGTTTGCTACCTGCTTTTATTCCTTTATTTCTAAAGCGGCTTCGTATGAAAACATAGAGGCGCTTGATGACAGCAGGTTGCTGCAGTTACCCTACTGCAGCCTGCAGGATGTATACATAAGATACCCGGAAACAGAGCGCATAGGCCGGGTGCTTACTGAATCTTACTACATAAAGCTTGAAGAGCGGCTGCTAAGCCTGCGCTTTACAACAGCTAAGGAGCGGTATGATAATCTGCTCGTTAAAAATCCGGCCTTGCTGCAGGGTGCGCAGTTGGGGCATATAGCATCTTACCTCGGCATTACGCAAGAAACGCTTAGCCGCATTCGCGCAAAGCATTAAGTATTGTTAAGGGCGCGTTTTTTTGACTTACGTCAAAAATGATGCTCATGGCGCATGCTACTTTTGGTTCGTAATCAAAAACATGATCTATGAAACAAAGGCCATCTAATGCATTTATGGGTGCCAGTTGGGCCAGCTTATTAACGGGCGGGGTAGCGTTCTGCGTAGGCTTGTGGAATGCTCAAATGGAGCTTAATGAGAAGGGCTATTATTTCGCGGTGCTGATGTATGGGTTGTTTGCTGCGGTATCGCTGCAAAAGTCGGTACGCGACCAGATGGAGGGCATAAAGGTTACAGCTATCTATTACGGCATAGCATGGTTCTCTACGGCATTGTCGATACTGCTGCTGGTAGTGGGCCTATGGAATGCTTCGCTGGAACGCAGCGAGAAAGGGTTTTATGGAATGGCATTTACGCTGTGCCTTTTTGCGGCGGTAACGGTGCAGAAGAACATACGCGATTGCCATGCAGCGGATATGCATGAGCAGAAAGAGGTAGAATAGGGAAAGGGCTATAGGATGCTGGAGGGTACCGCCTTTCTTGTCCAGGTCTTTGCACGCCTCATTTTGCCCGCAGTTGCATCGGGGTTAAAATCCGGGGTAGTTTCCCATGCGTTTTCGGGTTTGTATTCCTCTTCCATGCCTTGCAGCACACCTCCTGCTATTTTGCTGGAGTGGATGATGGTAATGCATTCTGTATTGAGGTTGGCGCTGCGCGGATCTGCATTGAATGTGCCTATAACTGTGATGTGGCCGTCTATCACCATGCTTTTAGCGTGCAGGCCGAAGATAGGTGTGTAGTTCATTTTCTGCTGCAGCGCGCCGGTCATTATGCGGTATCGTTCTTTAGCATCGGGCCTGAACTCGAAAATGCGCACGCCTGTCTGCAGCAACCTTGTGCGTATTTTTTGATACCCTGCAAATGCAGCCAGGTTATCGTTTGATGCAAGACTGTTGGTGAGTATCCTCACCTTTACTCCGCGCTTCACCGCAGCTGCGAGAAGTACTATGCCTTCATCTGTAGGGATAAGGTACGGCGACTGTATGTCTATGCTGTGTTTCGCGTTGTGGATGAGGCTTAGCAAAGTATCGGTAGTGATGCCGCCGGCTTGCATGCTTTTGCTGGCATTCTTTCCGGGCATATCTGATACGAAAGAGATGCTGTCTGTCCATGTAAGTGCCCCTGATGCTTTGATGGCATCGAAGATGAAGGGCAGGCTGTCTATGCGGGTGCGCACCTGCGGCCAGAAGTTTTGCGGGTTGCAGGCATATTGGTGCAACCTTTCATACCGGGTGGGTGCGTTGGTATCGATAGCTACGTCTTCAACTACTTTCGTTACAGGCACACTCAGGTCGCTAGTCCAGAATTCATTAAACGACTTGGTGATGCCATGGGTGATATTGCCGAGTAATAATACATCCCGGTCGCGGAAGTTGAATTCGTGATCGAAATCGAAGTATTCATCGGCGATGTTCCTGCCGCCGGTTATGGATACTTTGCCATCTACAGTAAATGTTTTGTTGTGCATACGTTGGTTGGCCTCCCTGAAGTGGGTTGCAAACCTGCCCAGTTTACTTGCTAAGTTCTTGCCGAGGTTAACGCCCGGGTTGTAAATTTTGATCTCAATGTTCTTATGCGCATCCAGTGTTAGTATGTCGTGTGGTGAAGCATCGACCATCATGTCATCGACAAGCAGGCGCACTTTGATACCCCGGTCTGCGGCCCTTACCAGGTAGTCGCAGGCTATGAGGCCTACATTGTCTGTAGCGAAGATGAAATACTGTATGTCTATGCTTTGCTCTGCATGCTCACAAAGCCATGCACGGGCCATCATGGCATTGCCGCCATCTTCCAGTACGTATACGCCTGTCTTACGGTTCATACTATCTGCTATATCGCGCAGCTGTGCCGATAGCCCACCGGGCGCGCCGGGGTGCAGCTTAGCGCAGAAGTCCTCTTTATAAGCGGGCAGCTCTCTATAGGTCGTCTTGCGCAATAAAAAGAAGAGCAACAGACCTGCGATAACGGCCGCTACGGCAAGCCTTATTTTTGGTCGGGATACCTGCATGGGCCGAAATTACCACAATGCGCCACAAAAAAATAGCCTCGCACGAAAGATCGGGCGAGGCTCGGTTTAAAACAAGGGGGTAATGTTAGCGGACGATGAAGCTGTTTACCTCAACCGCTCCTGTGGTATTGTTCCGGCATTTTACAAAGTATACTCCCGGGGCAAAGTTGATGCTGAGCTCAGTGACGGCTGTGCTTAAGCTCCTGGTAAGAACTGCGGCTCCCATGGCGTTGTAAATGACGAGGTCGGTATAGAGGCCATCGGTGATCTGCAGTGTTATGTTGCCGCTGGTTGGGTTAGGATACAGTGTGAACCCGTTGCCGGATGCCAGCACATTTTCTACACCATTGGTTACCGGCTGTATGCATGTAGTGGCACTGGCAGGCATGGTGAGGTGCACCATGCCGAAGTTGCCCTGGTCGGGCACGCCGTAGTATTCTATGCCTATGTAGTAAGGGAACACGGCAGCGCCGGATGCATTTGCGGTAACAAAGTAGGCATAGGTACCTGAGGGATACTCCGGGGTTTTGCAGAAGCGGCCATTGTATTTGTCGAGGTCACCACCGTTTGACAGTAGCCATTCGTAGTCTTCGCAGTAAGTGCCTATAGGGTAAGTTGCGTTTACATCAGGGCCGTATTGTGCGGTGGTAAGCGCTACGCCGTAGGGCAAAGTATGCCGGTTGGTGATGCTGCGCAGGCTGTAGCCGCTTTTCATGCGAGTGACGCCACTGGTGGCATCGGTAGGGTTGGTGTAGCCATAGGGGCCGTATACAGGGTAGCCATCGAATGCGAAGCCTACCAGCGGCGAATGCTGGCCGGCGGGTGCAGTGCGGTAAAAGCGAAAAGGCGTAACGTGGGTATGATATGCGCCGGCCTGCTGCGGGTGAGCGCCAAATGCAGTATCGAGCACAAAGCCTTCTGACAGGCCTACTTCTACATTCCATATGCCGAGCCCGCCGGGGCCTGCAACATTCGCGGTGCCATTCCATGAGTTGGCATTGCTGAGGCCGTATATAGGCACGCCGTTAAGCAGTGCACCAATAGAACCCTGCTTAGGCGAGGTAACTTTGGTAGCGGCCACTACGGGATTGCGCGGAAAACGGAAGACATAGTTCTGAGCGTAGCAGTAGCCGGGGTTCAGATATTTTCCCATATTGTCGGTAAGGCCCTGTGCGCGCACCCATATGGAGTCGGCTGTATAGCACACCTTGAGCACATCTGCGGAGTCGGGGGAGATGGTGAACACATAGTTAGGGGGACCGCCCATGGCAGTGTTGGCCCAGTAAGAGCCCTTCTTGCCGTTGAGGTTCATTATCCAGGAGGTTATATTTACCTGGGCGCTTAGCACTGTGGGGCAGGCGAGTAGTAGCAGTAGCAGCTTCTTCATCAGTTTTGATTTTTTGTGTATGAAAAGTTCTTGTTCCGTAAAAATTCTTCGTCGGTGAGTGTTTTGAGAAAAAGTATTATGTCGCTTTTATCTTGTTCGCTTAGTCGTTTGCTGGTGTTTAGCTTGTGCGACAACAGTGTGTTCGGTTTAATGTCATCGTTGTAATGGAAGAGCACCATTTGCAGGTTGCGGAAGCGGCCATCGTGCATGTAGGGATAGGTGACCTCAATATTGCGCAGGGTAGGGACTTTGAACTTTAGCGAATCGCTTCTTTTGCCGGTCACCTTCATGCGGCCTATGTCATTTAAAGCGGGGTCTGGAAGCAGGCCGTTGTACTCAAATGCGCCATTGGTAAAAAGCGGCTCAGTATGACAGGTGGCACAGTGTTCTTTAAATAATAAATACCCATGGTTTTCGCGTTCGCTGAATATGGCTTCGCCAGCTATTACCTTATCATACTTTGAGTTGGCGCTTACCAGGGTGAGCATAAACTGGGACATTGCTTCCATCAGCCGCTTGGCGGTAACAATGGTGTCGCCGAAGGCTGTGGCAAATGCCTGTGGGTACCCCACAGCAGCTTGCAACCTTGCCACGACATGCTCCATAGTATCATCCATCTCCAGTGGATTAGTGATCGGGACCTGTGCCTGCTCGTCAAGATGCGTTATTGCTCCATCCCACATGAACGACTTACTCCAGGCCAGGTTCATAAGTGCGGGCGAGTTGCGGCTGCCAATACGGCCCTCTATGCCGTGGCTGAGGTTGTGGTCTATGTGGGTGAATGCGGTATACTGGAGATGACAGCTGCTGCACGATATGGTGCCATCACGCGATAAAAGAGGATCGTTGAATAAGCGCCTCCCCAGGGCCACTTTATGCTCACTAAGCGGGTGCTGGCGGAAGTTGTAAGCCGGCTTTGGCCATGCCGCAGGTACCGGAGGCAGGTATTGCTGCCGACCCCTGAAAGCCAGCAGGCAAACCAGCCCGGTAAGTGGTATGATAAAAAGCAGCTTTTTCATTTATGTTATTAAGACGCGGCCCAGGTGTATTTCCTTCGGCATGCCGTTAAAAGGTATTATTGCCCGTATGGCACCGATGACAAAACACTAATTTATTAAAAAACAATACTTTCCAATGGTGAAGTTTTTTTAATTTTACTTCTGAATTAAATTAATTGAAGGCCAGCTAGAACCGGTTTTCAATTTAGGCCATTCAATAAAATCGCAATCAGACAGTAATACGAACGTTATGGAAAGTACTTATAAACATCACCTGGAAGAATTGGATATATTGGGATATACCATTGTGAAGGATGTATTGAACAAAGAAGAGCTGGCCGAGGTAACCAGGCGGATATTGGCGGTAAATGAGCTGCAAAAGCAGGAAACAGCCCCTTATTTTGATATTACGCAGACGGATGAGAATAACATCGCCAGGGCACCGTTTATTTATGATGATTACTTCTACAAGCTATTGAATCACCCAAAGGTGATACCGCTGATAAAAGAGCTGCTGGGCAGCTACTTTATTTTGCAGGCGCAGAATGGTGTGATAGTGGAGCCCCAGCTGGAGCACAGCATGGGCAGGTGGCACAGGGACCTCTCGCACCAGAACTTTGTTTGTGACCCACTTATAGCAATAAACGCATTTTACTGTATTACGGACTTCAACTCCAGCACAGGCGCTACAAAGCTGATACCGCATTCGCATAAGATAGCTTATCCGCCATCGCCCGAGTTTCTCGACAAGTACGGTATTTCGGTAGATGCGCCAGCAGGGTCCGTTTTCCTGTTCAATACCATGATGTTTCACCGTACGGGGTCGAATGTATCAAAAGGGCCGCGCATAGGGCTGAGCCATATGTACACAAAATACTTCATTAAGCAGCAGATGGACATACCTGCGCTGCTCAACTTCAAGGCGCCCGAAGATCCCTTCATGAATATGCTGCTTGGATTCGACTCATGGGTGCCTACAAATGTGCTTGAATTCAGGAAGGTAAGGTATGATGTAGGTATGAGGAAGAAGGCAGCGACAACTGCTGCGAGTTAGGCGGCGTAAATATACCAGTCAGTTTAAAAGCTTCCGTGAGGAGGCTTTTTTGGGATGAGGGGGCGGTGTTATTACAGGAAGTCAGTAGGCCGTTTACCGAACCTGTCGAAGAACTGGCGGGAAAAATAGGCAGGTGTTTCGAAGCCTACCCGGCGGGCTACGTCTTCCAGTTTGCATATGTCGCCGGTCAACAGCAGCTCATGCGATCTTTGTAAACGAACCTCTTTTACCAACTGGGCAGGGGAGCAGCCCGTAAGGTTCTTAGCCAGCCTATAGAGCTGCCGCTCGCTAATAGCCAACTCGTATGCGAGGTCGTATACTGAGATGTTCGTGTTTTTTATCCGTGCGAGCACATATTCTGCTATCTTTTCCCTGAAGGCATCTGCTTCTTTACTATTCACCGGGATGTCATCAGCCTCAGCCGGCTGCCCGTTGAAGGCAAGGCGCTCTATGCGGTTGTTGAGCAGATTGTATACACGAGTCTGAAGCTCTGTAGCATTGAAAGGTTTGACAATGTAATCATCTATGCCGAGCCGCAGCATAGCTATCTGATTTTCTTTGTCGGCAAGTGCGGTAAGGGTTATTACGGGTATCTTTTTTAGCAGCTCATTGCTTTTAAGCCTGTTCACCAGCTCGCGGCCATCCATTTCCGGCATCATTATGTCAGATATGATAAGGTCGGCATTGTTGCTATCCAGCCATTTGAGGGCCTCTATGCCATTGGCCGCTTCTGCCAGGTTTACATTGCCTGTCAGTACCTCCCTGATGTAGTAGCGCATTTCGGTATTATCTTCGACCAGGAGCACCGTTTGCCGCCCCGGGAAATGTTCCCACACTTGCCTGTCCGCTATTGGCTCATCGTCAGCGGCGGGACGATCTTCATCATCGCACTCGTCTGTTAGCGGGAACTCGAGAGTAAATGTGGTGTCCTTTTCGGCGGTGCTGCTCACACTTACGCTACCTTCCTGCAGCAAGGTATATTCTTTTACAAGTGAAAGACCTATACCAGCGCCCTTTGCTTTTGCAGTGGTATTGCCCTGGTAAAAACGCTGGAAGATATGGGGGAGGTCTTTATCGCTAATGGGCGTGCCGGAATTACTGATACTTATAACGACCGAAGGCGAATGTGCGGCGCGGGAGAGCACTACAGATATCCAGCCGCCTTTGCTATTATATTTGATGGCATTGTAAACAAGGTTGTTGATGATCTTTTCAAACTTATCTTCATCGACCGATATGCAAAGCCCTGCAACATCATTGGCGGCATAGTTAAGCGTCAGTCCTTCCTTCTCTATAAAGGTTTCAAAAGCATACACCATTCTTTTTACCAGGGGTGCCGCCTCCTTGCTCTTATTGTTCAGCTTAGACTCGGTATTTTCAAGCTTGGAGAGGTCGAGTATCTCCTCAACCATGTTTTGCAGCTTGCGGCTATTGTTATAGGCTATTTCCAGTTTTTCTTTGCCAGGTTTACCACTGCCATTTTTATTTTCGCGCAGCAGTTCCAGCATGCCTGTGAGCAAGGTCACCGGCGTTCTCAGCTCATGCGATATATTGGCCAGGAACTTGGACTTCATAACGGCCGATAGCTCCAGCTGCGCAGCAAGCTGGTCTTTATGAACAAGGGAATCCTGTAAGTGTATCGTCAGTTCATCTTTCACTGCCAGCGAATCCTGCAAGTTGCGGGCGAGCGTGTCTGACCGCTTCTTTTCTTCTTCCAGCCTTGCATTGGCTTTGCGCTGCCGTTTGTAATTGCGCAGCACGATGCCAACCAAAATTGAGAGTAGCGTAATGCCTGTAATAAAGAGAATTCTTTCCGTCTTTTTTTGTTTTGCCAGCAGCTGGTTTATGGCAATTTGCCGGTTCTTTAGCTCAGCTTCGCGCTTTACCTCGTGCGCAGCTACCTTAAGTTTTATATCTTCTGATAAGGCAATGCTTTTCTGCTTGTCATACTGCTGCAAAAGCTTCCATGCCCGCTCATATGCCCCGGTTTCCGCAACGGCTTCGGAGTAGTCTTTGAGTGTTTGCGGAGGAACGCCCGTAAGTTGTATGTATTGCTTGTAGGATTCTTCGAAATTCTGGAGGGACCTGGAAAGGTTTACATTACGGTCTGCAGCAATAAGGCTGTCGGAGCGGGTTTGCGGTTGGGCGGCAGTGGCAGCGAGGTAATATGTACGGCCAATGTCACTATGGGTATTAGCGCTCTGGTAGCTAACAGGCAACGTTTTAAATATCCGCTGAGCCTTGAATAAATAGACCAATGCCATATTATAATCTTTAAGCGCGGCGTAAGCATCGCCAAGGTTCATATAAGCACCTGCAATGGCCGGCTGTTTCCCGGTCTCCAGGTAGTAGGGCAAGGCCGCGTTCTCATGCTCCATTAACATGGGGATATTGCCGAGCTCTCCATAGGTAGCTGCCGTACTATGGTCGTTGCCGGCGAGTGCAGCTTTGTCGCCTGTTTTATTGATGTATGTTCGCGCTTTCTTAAAATAATCCAGGGCATCCCCGTACCTGCCTATGTTATAAAATACCCCGGCGATAGAGCCCATGGCCCATGCGATATCCCGGTTGTTATTTCCTTTTTCGAATGCGGTTAAAGCCTTGAAATAATAGTCGATAGTTTCGCTGAAGTCGCTCGCGTGATAACTGCCCAGCATTATCAGGCAACTTCCCTCCCCGTGTATGTATTTAAGGTCATGGGCAAGTGCAAACCCCTCCATAAAGTACATTTTACCGGAGTCGGCCGCAATGCCCTGGTAAGCAGCGCCTAAGCTTATTAATAGTAAAACCTTGTTAGTATCATTGGTGCTATTGTAGTGACGTGATGAATATTTGGCGCGTAATGAGTCGATCCGCGCCCGGCCATTCAGCTGAGCGATTGAGCACAAAGGGAAAAGGCAAAGTAATATCAGGGGTAACCTTTTCATATAATTTAGCGTTAACAAGATATAGAAAATTACTTGTAGGCTGTTGTTTTAATTTAATAAGATTGTAAAGCATATGTTATTGATGTGCACACTTTTTTCTATCATGTATGCCCACCATAAAGACGATTAAGGTCTTGTTAAAGATTAGTATTTTATATATTTGAAAGAGAAAATATGATATCTTTGCTGCTCACTATTAGAGATGCTACGAATGAAGAAAATCATGTTGAGTCTGGGCATTGCCCTGGTAGGATTTACTGCTTTTAAAACCGCTACTAACTATAACAATACTACTGCAGACAGCCCTGCAACCATGGTAGCAGCTACGGTAAATATAGAAGATATAGATAGCGCAAATAGCAGTAAAAATACAGATAGTAAAAATGCGGATAGTAAGGAAACTGCGTTTGGCCGCAACCTGAGGTTTTATACGGCGGTGCTGAAGCGCCTGGGAGCGAACATTACCCCGGAAAAAATAAAGTTTCTTGAGGCATGGAGGCGCGGGGAAGGTGGCAGCGCAAAGAACAACCCGTTCAACACGACGAAGGATGTGCCAGGGGAGGCAGACACCAAGTATAACTCGGTGGGCGTAAGGAACTACCCGGATCACCAGACAGGCCTGGAAGCCACTGTAGCAACGCTCAAGCTTTCGTACTACAGGGAGATCGTGGACTTGCTAAGAAGGGATAACGTGACGGCAAAGCAAATAGCGCGCTGCAAGTCGCTGAAGAAATGGGGTACGGGTGATAATGTAAAGAAGGTATTGGCAAAGGACAACATAAAAGTGCCTGCGGCAGATGTTGCATTAACGCTCTCAGACCAGTGGTGCGTGGGTGCAGGTTTGAAAGCTTAGACAACTTAAAACAATTTTTTTTTGGAGCTCTTCGGGGCTCCTTTTTTTGTTAGAGAACAACCGCATAATATGCGCGGTATTGCCCTTTTAAAGCAAATATTAAAGGGCCTGCGTTGCCGGCAGGCCCTTAATAATTTGTAAAGGGTCTTCTGCTAACCAAGGTTAGCGATAATGGGCTTTCTATGCAGGTGTACCTATAAATTCCAGTTTTGGTACGCTTGGATGAGTGTCCCTATGTCTTCTAGCCCGGACAGATCGTTGCCATTTAAGCAGCCTGAGTATAAAAGCTACAATAGCAATGACCAACAAAATGTGGATAACATCACCGGTATTGAATACTAAAAAGCCAACAGCCCAGATGGTGAGGAAAATCAGCGCAATAAAATAAAGGAGATTAGACCGGAGCATGATCGATTAAGTTAGATATGGATGCCTAATCCCAGAGTGGAGACACCGGTAGAGAGATCGAGGAACATGCCTACTTTTTTGTTGAAGTGATATTCCGTGCCTACGTGCAGGTCTGCATACAATGCGCCTGTACCTTGCTTAATAGTTTTAGATCCATAGTAGCCGGTCTCCCATGTTGTTCTCCGTATGGCAAAACCGAGTGAGCCTGCCAGGTAAAAATCCCACTTTGATCCGGCACCAAGTATGCGGTCAAAATAATAAGTTCCTTTAACACCAATAGGTATCACTGTTTCGCGATAAGAATAGTTCTTATAAGGATTGCCCGGATCGCCCCAGTAGTTGTGATTAGTATAAGAGAAGTAGTTGATAAACGGGGCAAGTGTAAAGTTCTTCGCCACATCAAACTCGTAATCGGCATGGAGTACCGGCAGGGAGTGACCTATGTAGCCATAGTAGCCGATACCAACGCCCAGGTTTAATGCGTGACCATATTTTTCTGATCTTTTTTGCTTTTGCGCGGTTGCCGTTAGCCCCGAAAGCAGCAGCACTGAAGCGATAATTATGTTTAGCTTTTTCATTGTTGTGATGTTTGAATTTTGTGTGCGGTATGAATTAATGACAAATAGGAGCGCTGTTGCAACATTGCCACGGGCATTATAGCTCGGAAAGGATCTTTTGCAGTTCCTCTTTTGTCTTGCCAAGCTTTAGCTGCAGCCGTCCGATCAGCTCGTCTTGCTTGCCCTCTGTGAGCAGAATATCATCATCTGTAAGCAATGCGAATTTTTGTTTCAGCTTGCCTTTCGTCTCATTCCAGTTTCCTTTTAATTCCAGCAGATTTTTCATGTTGTTATTTGAATTGTGTATTAAAAAGAAACTAGAGGAGAATGATGAGCAGAATGACAATAATGATGATGGCGCCGGTAGATAGGTAGATTCCGCTATTGATAGCAGCAAGTTGCTTTTTGATGTTCTTCACTTCCTGGCGAAGTCCTTTCTTTTCTGTTGCGCCAAGGGTTGACTTATCCATGTCCTTTATCTCATGCAGCCTTACCAGCAAGGCTGTGGCAGATGCCGATCCTGTGGCTGCTACAGCCGTTGAAGCCGTAGCGGTGGCAGCCTGCATGCGTATGGGAAGGAAGGTTAAAGAAAGCCCTGCTATCATTGTAAGTACTATTATCTTTTTCATTTTTTACTGTTTTCATGAAAGAATTTTCACTTGGCAAATGTCCGTTACTCCGGCTGATTAAGTATTACACATTGGTACTGGATACTTACATCATTCACACGTTCAGGGAGTAGCATAAATAGAAAAAGCAGGACCATATCAGTCCTGCTTTTTCTATTTAATATAGAGCGCTTATTTACTTTCGGTCTCTTTATTTATGCTACGCTGCTGCGCATTTATCTGGCGCTGTTTTTTGTGCAGCTTACGGCCCTTCCTGTTCATTTTGGCCTCTTTTCTGTCTGCGCTGTATTGCTTTTTACTCAGCTGGGTCTTTGCATCGTCCACGTTACGCTGATCTTTATCAGCACGCCTCTGGGCCCTTTCTTCCTTCTTGGTAGGCACCTGCACCTGGGCATAAGTAACGGTGGTACTGAGCCCTATGGCCATTAGTATTATTGCTATCTGCTTTTTCATTTTATTTTTATTTTTTATAGCGGCGGTATATTGCTGAGCTATCTGGTTTGCAATTGATTGTATAGGTAAGGTTATTTCTGTGGCGGTGTTATCTTCATACTCGCACGCCTGTTTTGCAGCTTACCTTCATAGGTGTCGTTGCTGGCGGCAGGCTTGCTGCTGCCATGGCCACGGGTTTTCAACCTCTTGGGGTTTACGCCACGTTGTGTTAACTCCGACTTCACCGAGTTAGCACGCTCACGGGAAAGAATAACATTTACCGATTCCGGGCCGCTGGCATCAGCATGGCCGTCGATAACGATCGTTGCTTTCTTATTCTGGTTGAGCTCTTCAACTGCCTGCTCGATCACCGGGATAGACGCATGCTGTATCGTAGACTTATTTACCTCGAACAGTATGGGTGTAGCTACATCTACTTTTGCCGGCTCTACCGTCTTTTTTTCTGGCTCTATGGGGCAGCCATGATTGCTTGCTGGTCCTGCAACCTGTGGGCAGTTATCTTCGTTATCCGGTACGCCATCTGAATCTGTGTCAGGGCAGCCTTTATACATTGCAGGTCCGGGAACGTCAGGACAAAGGTCATTTTTATCAACGATGCCATCGCCATCTCTGTCGGGGCAGCCGCGGAGTTCCTTAGGTCCGGCAACCCGTGGGCACTCATCCCGGTCGTCGGGTGTGCCATCAAGGTCGGTGTCAGGGCAGCCATGGAATGCTGCAATTCCCCATACTTTTGCACATGAATCCTGGGAGTCAGGTATGCCATCGTTGTCGGTATCGGGGCAGCCGTTGAACCTGATCAGGCCAAATACATCGGGACAATAGTCTCTCCTGTCAGGGATGCCATCATGATCCCTGTCTTTCCTGCCCATAAAGAACCTTGCACCTAAGTTTAATCCGTAAGAATGGTTGGTGCTTGCTGTTACGTTGTTAAGACCTGAGCTATAGCCGCCGTTGCCATCTGTAGCGCGGTAGTTACCCTGCGCATCGTTTTTAAAAGGCTGCATCATATAATATGCACCGAATGTAAGTGCAGTATTATCAGAAAGAAAGTAGTTAAATGCGGGCTTGATAATGAAGCCTATCGATCCATCGACGTAAGACTTATTACCACTACGGCTACCAGAGCTTAGACCGTCGCCTACATTGATGCCCATGGCGCGTTTTGTACTTGCGTACTCATCCCAGTTGCCATTAGGATTGTTCTTCAGGAACTGCGCCTTTGTTATCAGCCAGTCGTTTGAAGAAGGTATAGCACCATTATCATAAACTGAGGTTGTGCCTCCGTCAGAGCTCTGAACAAACTTATATACTGCTTCCTGATCGAACGAAGCACTCGTAGTATAGGAGTTGCTCAGCTGCAGATTTACTAATACCCCGGCGTCAGCCGCAAATCCCCAGTGCTTTGAGAACCTGTTTTTGTACTTCAGCACTATAGGGATGTTGATACTATTCGTGGTGATATTTTCCTTTATTTCGTTGCCGCGTACCACCTGGCGATAAATGTTACCAGCGCCATCAGTTGTGCGATATTCTACTTTAAAGTTGTCGAGTGTAGCTACACCGCGCTGCTGCATAAACAGAATGCCCGAACCCAATCCAAAGTGACGCTTTTTGCCAACAAATAAACCAAGTTGCAGTTCTCCGCCGTAAGAGTAGCCATTTTTGTACTTGTATAGGCCAGTATTAGCATTTACAGCCTCGGGATAGTTAGCCAGTGAATTGCCCATGGTAAAAGACTGGCTGGCAAGTCCGCCCAGTAAATTTAGATCCAGCACCAGGCGCCCTGAAAGACTGTCAGCGTGATTGTGAGGACTTGTTCTTTGCGCTATTGCTGAGGCCGAACAAAGAGAGGCTATCAACATGCAGTATAATTGTTTCATTTTATTTGTTTTGTGTTTGAGTGGTGATTAGTTTTTGATAAAGTTTGTTGTTGACAGCCTAACACCGTCGTTGTAGCAGCTAACGAGATACGTGCCTGCTGGCAGAGCTGTAATGTCGATGGCTGCTTTGTTATCTACTGCCATGAGCGATACAATCTTCTGGCCGGCCAGGTTCCATACTTCGATCTGTATTGTTCCCTGTGCAGCGGCGCCTACTGATACATTCACCAGCGTTGTTGCGGGGTTAGGATACACTGTAACACTTGCAGCATCGCTGTTTGTATTCTGTATTGCAAGTACCGTTCTGTAGTAAGTCTTTTGTGAACAGCCACCATTTGTGGTCATTACCCAGTAAGACTTGTTGCCGAAATCAGGACTGGCATTTACATAATCCTGGTTGATCTCGCCTGTAAGAATAGTAGAGTCAAGCGTTGTCTTGTCGTCATAACCCCACTGGTAAGTGTTGTCGTTGTTAGGCGTACATACAAAGTGATTGTTGAAATAAGATACTACATCTGTTTGTGCAGCGCTTGTTCCTACAGTTATTGCTACAGTGCTATTGCTGGTGCAACCTGTGCCAGTGATAGTGGTGTGTAATGTAACTGACGCAGCACCAGCTGATGTAAAGTTGACGATCGCATTTTTGCGCGATGCGCCTTGTGCCCAAACTGTGGCGTTAACAGCCGTCCAGTTGTATACAGAGCCGGCAGGCAGGGTAGTGGCGGTACCGAAATTCTGGTACATAGTGCCCACACATACTGTTGATGGCGATTGTATAGAGATAACCGGTACGGCAGGCAGTGCATTTACTGTCACTGTTTTCATTGCCACCGCTGTGCCACACATATTTGTTACCGAGTAGCTGATAACAGTAGTGCCCACTGCGAGCCCTGTAACTGCTCCGCCGGTTACTGTTGCTGCTGTAGCATTGCTGCTGCGCCAGGTTCCGCCCGCTATGGCATTAGCCAATGTAATGGTTGAGCCAAGACACACACCTGATGTGCCTGTAATAGTTCCTGCATTTGGAAGTGGATTCACTGTCATAGCATGAGTTGCAATTGCGGTGCCGCATATTCCTGCTGCAGTGTAGCTAATAGTGACGTTACCAGCAATAACCCCTGTAACTGCTCCCGCGGTGTTCACAGTAGCATTTGAGTTGCTGCTGCTCCATATGCCGCCTGATATGCCGTCTGCCAACGTTGTAGTAGCACCTACACACACTGTTGAAGGGCCGGTAATGGTGCCTGCATCAGGTGAGGGATTAACCGTTACAATAGTGGTAGCTGCTACGGTGCCGCACACATTAGACACTGTATAGGATATCATTGTTGTTCCGGGAGTAATGCCGGTAACAATACCGTCAGCAGAGCCGATTATTGCCGTTGTCATAGTAACTGAAGACCATACTCCGCCGGTAGCCGTGTTGGCCAGCGTAGTATTAGCGCCAGGACAAACAGTTGCAGTGCCAGTTATGGTGCCTGCATTAGGTGTAGTATTAACAGTTGCAGTGCGTGTTGCAGCTACTGTGCCGCAGCTATTTGTAACCGTGTAAGATATTGTTGATGTGCCAGGTGCAATACCTGTGACAATTCCTGAAGCTGAACCAATTGTTGCTACTGAAGTATTTACCGATGACCAAACTCCACCGCTTGCGGTGTTACTCAGTGTGGTAGTACTACCTGGGCAAACAGATGTGGTTCCGGTAATGGTACCCGCATTCGGTGCGATATTCACCGTTGCAACTATTGTTGCAGCAGCAGTTCCGCAGCTATTGGTAACTGTATATGATATTGTTGCTGTGCCGGGAGCCATGCCAGTTACAATTCCTGAAGCTGAACCGACGGTAGCAACCAAGGCATTTGTTGAAGACCAAACTCCACCGCTAACAGCGTTAGCCAGTGTGGTAGAAGCGCCAGGGCAAAGTGTTGCTGTGCCAGTTATTGTACCTGCACTTGGTGTAGTAGTTACCGTTGCAACCTGTGTTGCGGCAGCTGTTCCGCAGCTATTTGTAACAGTATAAGATATTGTTGATGTGCCTGTAGCAACACCTGTTACAATACCGCTTGCCGAGCCGACTGTAGCTACCGATGTATTTACCGACGACCAAACTCCGCCGCTAACAGCGTTGCTCAGTGTGGTAGTGCTACCGGGACAAACAGATGCGGTTCCGGTAATGGTACCCGCATTCGGTGCGATATTCACCGTTGCAACCATTGTTGCAGCAGCTGTGCCGCAGCTATTGGTAACTGTGTATGAAATTGTTGATGTGCCGGGAGCCATGCCAGTTACTATTCCTGAAGCTGAACCGACAGTAGCCACCAGTGCATTTGTCGAAGACCAAACTCCACCGCTAACAGCGTTAGCCAGTGTGGTAGAAGCGCCAGGGCAAAGTGTTGCTGTGCCAGTTATAGTGCCTGCACTTGGTGTAGTAGTTACCGTTGCAACCTGTGTTGCAGCAGCAGTTCCGCAGCCATTTGTAACTGTATACGATATTGTTGATGTGCCTGTAGCAACACCTGTTACAATGCCGCTTGCCGAGCCGACTGTAGCTACCGATGTATTTACCGATGACCAAACTCCGCCGCTAACAGCGTTGCTCAGTGTGGTAGTGCTACCGGGACAAGTAGTTGCCGTTCCTGTTATTGTTCCTGCATTTGGTGCAGCGTTAATGGTTACCACGCGTGTTGCAGAAGCTGTTCCACAGCTATTGGTAACTGTATATGATATTGTAGAAGTTCCGGAAGTAATGCCGGTAACAATTCCTGAAGCCGAACCGATAGTAGCAACCGCTGTATTTACCGAAGTCCATGTTCCGCCGCTAACACCGCTGCTCAGTGTGGTAGTACCACCCGGGCAGGCAGTTGCCGTTCCTGTTATTGTTCCTGCACTTGTAGTAGCGCTAACTGTAGCTACTACTGTTGCAGCAGTGGTGCCGCAACCATTGGTAACTGTATACGATATAGTTGATGTGCCCAAAGCAACACCTGTCAAAATACCGCTAGCCGAACCGATGGTAGCTACCGTAGTATTTACCGAAGTCCATGTGCCGCCGCTTGCAGTGCTTGTAAGGGTGGTAGTGCCTGATGGACATACTATGGCTGTGCCCGATATGGTGCCGGCTGATGGCAGCGGGTTTACCGTTAGGTTTTTCGTGCTCAGGCAGCCTGTAGAGAGTATGTAAGATATGGTGGCTGTTCCTGCGGCAATGCCATTTGCAATGCCGGTGAGCGAACCAATTGTAGCTACAGTGTTATTGCTGCTGCTCCATGTGCCACCGATAGTAGTATTAGTCATGGTACTTGTAGCGCCCGCACAAACAGTGCCCGCGCCTGCAATTGTTGCAGGTAAGGGGTTAACCGTTACTGTGTCGGTAGCCTGACATGCCAGACCCGAGGTGAACGTTATAATTGATGTTCCGGCTGTAATTCCCGAAACAATGCCTGATGTTGATCCTATTGTAGCTACTGTAGTATTAGTACTGCTCCAGGTGCCGCCAGTGTCAACGTTAGCCAGTGTAGTAGTGCCACCTTGGCAAAGCTCCATTGTGCCTGTGATAGGAGATGCTACGCACGGTGCGGGATTGTTGGTAACAAAGGCGCCATTTATTGCGATAGCGCCGCTGATGGTAAGCGCGCGGCCGTTAAGCGTGTCAAGGGTATTAAAGTCTATAGCTCCGGCGCCAACAATGGTGCCGTTGAAAACCGAATTGCTGGCTATGTATGTAGCGCCGCTGATCTTCCAGTATACATTTTTGGCCTGAGCACCGTTTATCAGGTTGATCCTGATAGGTGCTACCGTCTGCAACGCCCCGCTCATTTTAATAACAAATACTGCATTGGGATTGCCCTGTGCATTTAAGTAAATAGCTCCTGTGAGCATTGTTGGCGCTCCTGCCAGGTTGTAGGTATGCGGTGTAAGTACCAGGTCGTATCCAAAATTTGCTGGATCGAGCAGATTGATATCAGTAGAAAGTGCATTCAGATAGTTATATGCAATGGTAAGATCAGACGCAGCAGCTGCTGTAACAGCATGTGGCGGAGTGTATATAGTACCGTTAACATTTCCCGGAACGAATCCTGTAGTGCCTGTTGAATTAGAGCCTACATCACCGGTTACATAAGTAATAGGGGTAGCTGTAACAGCTCCGATATTAGAGAATACAGCAAAACTGCCTGCTGCTCCCAGTGCCGGTGCGGCAGGGCCGGTGAGCATTGCGCTTCCACAGCCAAGGGGCATGTATGCAAGCACTGCATTTGTGTTCACTGCGCCGTTAATAGCAAGCGCCCTGCCTTCGAGGGTATCGGCTACCGACATATTGATGGCAAAGTTGTGCGCTACAATAGTTCCTTTCATTGAAGTGCCGGTGGCAAGACCTACAAGGCCTTCCACATCCCAGAATACGTTGCATGCCAAAGCGCCATTGATCAGCCTTACCTTGGTGTTTGCACCCGTAGCAAGGGCGCCGCCTATTTTGAAGACGAATAGTGCATTAGGATCGCCCAATGCATTTAGAGTCAGCACACCGTTGATGGTAGTAGCGGCCGGTATGTTATATATCCCGGCCAACAGTGTTTCGCCGCCGCCAAGTGCAGTGGAGTGCGCTGCGGTAGGGGTCATCGCAGCCAGCTCGGCATGCAGCGACAGCAGCGCGCTTGCGGCAGCTATACTGGCGCCGTCGCCATCGTGCATCTGGCCATCTACATTGCCAAAGCCCGTGCTTGAGCCGCTATTGGTACCTACATTACCTGTGAGATGGGTAAGGTGCGGTATACCGGAGTTGGTAACAGCGCCAACAGTACTGAAGAGTACAAAGTTTGCTGCCGTTCCCAGGGTAGGCGCCTGGCCGTAGTTGACGTTTGGCATCAGGAACAGAATGACTGCCGCGAATGCTGTGAGTAATTTTACTTTCATAGTTTTACTTTATTTGTGAATGAATTTTCACTGGGCAAAGGTCTGTGGTATACATTCCATAAGCATTACACTCCGGTGCTAAAGAGTTACATCTATCACACTTTGAACCCCTTAAATGAAAACACCCGGCTGCAGGGCCGGGTGAATGGTTTTTTCAAAAGAGATTTGGACTATTAGTTGTTTGCTATCGCTATCATATTGTTCTGCAACATCCCAATAGCATCTTTCCGGGGTATAGGAGCCGCTTCTATATCCTTAACAGAAGCTCTAGCTCTTTCCCTTTTTCGTAAAGGGTATCCTGATCTGTTAGCGATGGAAATTGTTGTTGCAATTTTTTTAGCCCGGTCTGCCCAGTTTGCATCGTTGAGCATATAGCGCAGCTCTTTGCCCGGTGGAGTAGTCATTCTTTTGAATAGTTGTTTAGTGTGTGTGATTGTAATGAGCATTCCGGTGCATTGTTTTGTGCGCCGTGCCCTTACTAGTCACGATTTTCTTTTTTCTTTTTCTTTTTTAAGAAACCGCGCAGAAGGAAGCTGTTACTTGCGGCATCCATATTCTGCTTGAAGCCGCTTGTGCCCTGCTTGATGTTCACAATCGTCTTGTCGATGTTCTTTGCAAATGAACTGTCCATCATTATTTTGCCCATCGTGCCTTTTCCCTGGCGTATGCTTCCTATGATCACTGACAGGTCTTCTGTTATCATTGAGGCATTGTCAGAGGTTTTTTTGATGTTCACCATTATCTCGTCCATGCTTACGGGGACAACAGTTGCTATCACATCGTTGTCTTCCAGCATTGGCTGGCCGGGTTTACCGGGTGTTATGGTAAGCATTTTGTTTCCCATCAGCCCATCAGAACCGATGACAGCTTTGGCATTCTTTTTCATAAACTTCCGTGAGCTCTTGTTGATGAGCATCCCTACCCTTACCGTGGAGTCTGAAATTTGTTCGATCTCGTCCACGATGCCTACGTTTATTCCTGAGAACCGGATATTGTTGCCTACCTGGAGGCCGCTAATATCTTTGAATACGCCACTGATGTGGAACGTACTGTTGAACATCTGTTGCTTTTGCCCTACGAAGTATATGCCCGCAATAAATAATGCGATGGTGGCAGTTACCAATATACCCAGCTTTATGTTGTTTCCTTTTGGTGTTTTCATGGTTGTTGTTATTTAAAAAATGATCTTACCCATTCGTCAGACGATACAGATAGCTCGTCGAATGTGCCCTCGGCTACCGTTGTTCCTTCTTTAATTACTATCATCCGGTTTGCTGTGATCCGGGCACACTCTACATCATGCGTAATTATAACAGATGCCGCGTTGTATTTTTTTTGTACGTCCAGTATCAGCTGGCTGATCTCTCTTGATGTTATCGGGTCAAGGCCAGTTGTAGGCTCATCGTATAGTATTATCTCCGGCTGCAGTATCAGCGTGCGTGCCAGTCCCACGCGTTTTCTCATGCCGCCGGATAACTCGGAGGGCATTTTGTCTATTGCGTCAAGCAATCCTACGCTCTTTAATGCCTCTGATACCAGCCCGTCCATCTCTTCCCTCGTTTTTGAGGGCAGGTCTCTCAATGGAAACTCGAGGTTTTCGCGCACCGTCATAGAGTCATACAGCGCGGCGCTCTGAAACAGGAAACCTACTTTTTTCCTGAGTGTGTTCAGCGCTGTATTGCTGATCTCGGAAATGTCAGTGCCCAGTAGCGATATGTGTCCTTCGTCAGGATTGATCAGCCCGATGAGGCATTTGATCAGTACCGATTTTCCGCTGCCGGATTTCCCGAATATCACCAGGTTCTCGCCTTTGTTTATTTGCAGGCTTATATCTTTAAGCACCTGGTTGCTGCCAAATGATTTCTTTAAGTTGGATACTTCTGCGGCTATTGTAGTCATTTTTTAAGTTTTTATGAGAACAGGCTGGTTATCTGCACGGCTATCATGTCGAGTACAAATATGAGCAGCGATCCTATTACTACTGATGAATTGGCTGCAGTGCCTACACCCTCTGTGCCACGTGTGGCGTTGTAGCCTTTGTAGCAGCCTATAAGCCCTACGGCGAAGCCAAAGAAGAATGTTTTTATTACTGCAGGGAAAATGTCGGCAAATTCCAGCTTGCCGAAAACCTGCAGGAAGAAGAGGTGAAAGCTCACATCACCTTTGAGGTTGACGCCAATGTATGCGCCATACAGGGATACTGCGTCGGCTGCAATGACAAGGACAGGTAGCATTAATGTTGCGGATACCATCCGAGTTACTACCAGATATTTGAAAGGGTTGGTGCCGGAGGCCTCCATCGCATCTATTTGCTCGGTCACCTTCATTGATGCAAGTTCTGCGCCTATGCCTGAGCCCACCTTCCCGGCAAAGATCAATGCTGTGATCACGGGCCCTATCTCCCTGATGATGGAAACGGCCACCATCGCAGGCAGCCACGATTCGGCGCCAAAGTCTTCAAGCGTGGGCCGCGATTGTATCGTTAACACAAGGCCCATGATAAAACCGGTGATGGCCACGAGCGGGAAGGATTTGTAACCTATGGAGTAAGCCTGTTTTGCTAGTTCCTTCATTTCGTACCGTGGCATAAAGACCTCTTTAAAGAAGCGCCCGGTGAACCGTGTGAGTTCCGCAACGTCAGTAAAGAAAGCGCTAATAGTGTCTGCGTACTTGGAGCTAACTACCTTGCCGGGCTTATGAGCTACCGCACCGGTTTCTGTATTAGTATTGAGTGACATGTTTCATATTTTTTAGTACAGTGTTTTTTAGCTTCTTTTAGGTTCGGGCCGCGGTATTAGCTGCCTCGTTTTCACCTTTAGCTTTTGTGCCAGTTTTGAAGCGGTAGGCTCAATGCTGCCCAGCAGGAAACCCCATGGCTTCATGCAATCGACATGGTCAAACACAACCTTGAGAATAGCGACCAGCGGAATGGATAGAAACATACCAGATAGGCCCCATAAAGCACCGCCGGCCAGCACGGCCAGCACTGAGATGAGCGCATTGATCTTTACTTTTGATGCTACTACACCGGGAACAATAAAGTGATTGTCCACCATCTGGATAAAGCTGTACCCGGCGAGAACCCATATAGCATCTGTAGGTGAGCCGGTGGCAAAAGCCATCAGCATAGGCAGTATCACCGCTATGATCCCTCCCAGGTATGGAATAATGTTCAGAAGCGCCCCCGTTATGCCGAGGAATATGGCGTAATCAATTCCCAGTATCAGCAGGCAAGCAGTATTGAGTATTGCAACGATCAGTGCCTCTACCATGAGGCCCACGAGATAGCTCTGTATGATTTTTCTTGTCGATGCCAGTACTTCGTTTACCGCTGTGTGCTCACCTGTGCTGAATAGCTTGTGTATGAATTCTACCAGCAATGGCTGGTAAAGCAGTATCATAAATACATAGACGGGTATAAGGATCAAAACTACCAACAGGCTCCCCACTCCCACAAGCGTGGCACCTACCATTGCTTTGCTACCGTTGATTATGCCCGAGCTGGCTTCAGTGCGCCAGCTATGTACACTGAATCGATGTATGTGGAATTTTCCTGAGGTCCATACTTCTGCCTGGTGCAGCAGGGCATCCAGCTTAAGCATTAGCTGCGGAATGGCCTCGCTGAACATGCTGATCTGCGAAAGCACGAGGGCGAATATGGTCAGTATCAAGGCGGCAGCTACAGTAATTGTCAGCGTTATAGCCAGCAGGCGGTTCATCCTTTTACGCACCAGCAGGTTGACGAGCGGGGTAAGCACGATGGCTAGTATGGTGGCGTAGATCAGCGGGACGATAAGTCCCTGTAGAATATACAACGCGGCGATCAGCGTACAAATGCCGATAAAAATGAGCGAGGCTCTTGCGTAATTAGGTACTGGAGTGGTCATAGTGAATGCACATGTAAAGGTGCTTTACTACGAACCATTATTGTTACAGATGCAGATCTGTGAATTGCATAAATCACATATTCTCTAACTCTGTCCGTTTCCTGTCCTTGAGCTTCTTAAAGAATGATGGGGTCAATCCCGTAACCTTTTTGAATTGGTTAGACAAATGTGCTACACTGCTGTAATTGAGCTTGTAGGATATCTCGGTAAGGTTCAGCTCGTCGTATAGCAGCAACTCTTTTACCCTCTCGATCTTGTTGACGATTATAAATTGCTGTATGGTAATGCCTTTTACTTCCGAAAAGATGTTAGCGAGATAGGTGTAGTCGTAGCCGAGTTTTTCACTGATATAGTTAGAGTAGTTCATCTCCGGCAGCTCATCGGAGTAGTGAACCATTTCTATCAGCAAGGTCTTTATTTTCTCTATGAGAATGCTTTTTTTGTCATCGAGCAGCTCAAGGCCTGATGCGAGGAGATTTTCTTTTAATTGCTCCCGCGTGGCGTTGTCTATATCCTCCATTACTTCAACAATGCCGAGTTCCACGATCACATAGTGCAGCCCAAGCTTTTTGAGCTCTTCTTTTACGAGCAGTTTGCACCGCAGGCTTACCATGAATTTTATGTGCAGCGTCATAGTGATAATGTTGTTTTCTTCTTTTCGTGTTTATTTTGGATACCGCTGGCACTACATCCTGGCCATATACCAGCTGAGTTTCTTTTCCAGTTTCTTGTGCTCTATAATTGCCGGGATCAACTGTTGCAGCCGGATAAATTGTGTTTCGCTCTTGACTACATAGTCATGCGCTTTGTGGTGCATGCAATTGACGGCAACTTCAATTTTATCCTGGGAAGACAGCATGATGACGGGTATATCAGCGCTATATGCTTTTATTTTGATGAGCGTATCGATGCCATTCATGGCATTCCGGGTAATACCATTCAGATGGTAGTCAAGCACGATGATGTCGGGGTTTCGAGATATGTTTTCTATACAGAGCTCGCCAGTAGCGTATGTTTCTACCTCGTAACCCTCCAGCTGCAGAAAATCTATTTCCATCGCTTTCAGGAATAGTGCATCGTCATCAACTAGAAATAGCTTTATTTTTTCCATTATCAGGTTTTGTCTTTAATGTTGTTGAATGCTACTTCCAGCTCACTACAGGCCTGCCGGCATACATTTTCGAGCTGTAGTACCATGCCGCTTATGCTGTCAGATTCCTGCTGCGCACTTGCGTATTCCTGTATCTTTTTTGCCATGTGCTCAAATGATACTTCCATTCCCATTATAGAGAATGAAGGGATTATTTTGTGAACCGCCGAATACAGCGACTGCCAGTCCCTGTCTTTCATCGCCTGCTTCATAGTACTGATCAGCAGTGGCGTTTCCTTCAGATAAAGAGATATCATTTCCATCATCAGCGAGGAGTTCGCTTTTGTGCGCCTGGATAAGTAGTCGAGATTGATGCATGGCCTCAGATCAGGCACAAACAGTTCTGCCGGCTCTGCTTTTATTGCCACATGCTTTTTTACAATGCCGGCAATCTTGCTGTAGAGCAGCCTTTCGTCAATTGGTTTAGCCAGGTAGTCGTTCATGCCAACTGCCCTGCATTTTGCAAGGTCTGTTGTGGTCACATCGGCCGTTAGGGCAATGATCGGTGTGTCTAAGTTCAGCACCCGCCTTATATATTCTGTGGCCTCAAAGCCATTCATCTCGGGCATTTGCAGGTCCATTAATATAACATCGAAGGATGTGTTTGCCAGTATCTCTGTTGCTATTTTTCCATTAGCGGCGATCTGGCACTCAAACCCAAAATCATCAAGCACTGTACGCATGAGGAGCTGATTGAGCGCGATGTCTTCAACAACCAGCACTTTTATGTTTTTGACTTCCTGAACCAGTTCGGCTTCAATTTCAAATTGTGCCTGGGCATTGGTCTTTTCAAAGCTCAGTATAAAGCTGAAGGTTGATCCCTCATCTACCTTGCTGGTAACGGTAATGCTGCCGCCCTGCGGCTCTACCAGCTGTTTCACTATTGCAAGCCCAAGTCCTGTGCCTCCATAGAGCCTTGATGTGCCGCTGGACGCCTGCTGGAAATTTTCGAATATTTTGTTTATCCTGTCCGGTGGTATACCTATCCCGGTATCTATTACACTGAATTCGACCACGGCATTTTTATCATCTTCGGTCAGCAGGCGCACACGCACCGTTATTTTACCTTTATTGGTAAACTTTACCGCATTGCTCACAAGATTTAATACGATCTGGTGCAGGCGTACCGGGTCGCCAACGATGACCTCAGGTATACGGGGGTCATATTCTTTTATGAGCTCCAGGTTTTTCTCCTGGATCTTTGTTTCAAACAAGTGCAGCATGGCAGAGATGGATGATGCCAGCTTGAATGGAACCTGTTCAAATGTCATTTTACCGGCATCTACTTTTGCAAGGTCCAGGATGTCGTTGATGAGCACTATCAAGGCATCGCCGCTTATCTTTATTGCGTTCAGGTACTCTTTTTGCTTTTCGGTCAGCTCGGTTTTGAGCACTACTTTGGTGAAGCCAATGATCGCATTCATGGGTGTGCGTATCTCGTGGCTCATATTCGAAAGGAACTGCTGCTTGGCTTTCACAGCATCTTCAGCTATCCGTGTTGCGTCTTCTGCAATTTTAGTTGCTCTTTCTGCTTTGCTTTTTGCCTCTTCTGCGATCACTGCTGCCATCTCGGCATATACTTTCGCCTCTATCATTTCCTTCTCAATGCGCTTTTGCTCGGTTATATCGCGGGCTACTACTACGGCCCCAAGCACATCGCCTTTGCCATCCTTGTACACCGAGCCGTTGATAAGTACCTCGGTCTCATTGATATCTGTGAGCGTGAGCGGATAGTCGGCAACAAATCCTTTTGCAAAGACCTCCTGGTATACTTCGCGTGCTTTCTGGGGCTCGGTGAAGTAGTCGAAGAAATCTGTGCCTTGAAGCTGTTCACGTGAGAGTCCCATAATTTTGATCAGGGCCTCATTCATGTCAGTTATGTTCCCCTCTGTGCTGAGGGTGGCAAGCGGATCGAGACTGGCTTCTATAAGGCCTCGCGCATACTGGGAGTCGCGTTTCTTTTTGTCGAAAAAAAGAGTGGTTTTAGGTGGCGTTACCTCATTATTCGTGAGCATTTTTGCAATTGTTGTTTTAGAAGTGGTGGTATTCAGCTTCGGTTAACAGACGAGGTATTCAAGCATTCAGTTGTTGGTGTTTGCTTAAAGCCACATAAATCCTGTAACAAAATCCTTGATCGGGAATGATAAAATATTTGGCAGAGTAAGTACCTGTTGTCAATTTGTGTGCCACGTTTGCCCGCCGGCCCTATAAGTCTTCGTTTTCACGTAGTTTAGTCATAGCTTTTCCGCTTTGTAGTTCGTTGCACATGCATACCCCGCACCATCAACGTATGGCCTATATTTTTTTGCTCAGGGGCAGTGGTGGAAGTTCATTTCCATCACCGCTCTACTTCTGTCAGCTTCCCATTGAGCGGTTTGGGTGAAGGTAGTGTATTATTACATAAATATTTTTTTTATTATTTATGCCAGGCGCAGATATTGCCGGTTGTGAGCAACTTTCATAGCTCAAGTATGCAGTAGCTCAGAGAATTAATATAAATGTAACCACCAGATGACCCGATAGGCTTTTATTTAATTTTATCTTGCGCCTCTTTTGCCTTTTCAATAAAATACATCATATGTTCCGGATATTCCTCGCTTGCGCATGCTGTTTGGTTTCCTACTCAACCTTTGCAGGTAATAAGATAGTATACTACTTCAATCGCCCGGTTGATAATAGTGTATCAACTGGTAAAAATGCGGTATACCTGAACAATTGCCTTGGCGATACACTTGCAGCTTACATAAACCGCGCCAGGTACACCCTTGATATAGCGGTATACAACTACACTGCTACTGCACCTGTAGGAAACCTTATTGCCACCGCCATCAACAATGCATACACGCGTGGTGTGAAAATACGCTGGATATACGATGGCAGCCAGTCGAACAGCGGGTTGCCGCTCCTCAATACTGCTATAAACAAGCTCGGAAGCCCGACGACCAGTGCATATACTATAATGCACAATAAGTTTATGATCGTTGATGCAAATTCCAGCGACCCATCAGATGCTGTGGTATGGACAGGGTCCACAAACTGGAACACGCAGCAGTTCAACTATGACTACAACAACACTGTTGTTATTCAGGACTCAGCAGTAGCGCATGCTTACAGGGCGCAATTTAATATGATGTGGGGAGATACAGGAATAGTCCCAAACGCTTCACTATCTAAATTCGGTGCATTTAAAACAGACCTGGGGAACCATAGTTTTATAGTAGAAGGTAAAACAGTGGAAGTATACTTTAGCCCTGCCGATGGTACGAATACGAAGATAGTAGCCGCAATAAACAGCGCCAATGCTGATATGTATTTTGGAATGTACACCTTCACGGAGAATAGCAGCTCTGCGGCGCTAGTGTCAAAGAACAGCAGCGGAGTTTATGTAGCCGGTATAGTAGATAATGCAACGGTATCGTCATCGGGGTCGGAATATGGCGCGCTTAATTCCGGGCTGGGAGCAGCGAAGTTTAAAGTGTTTCCCGGTTCAGACCTGTATCATAACAAGTACCTTATCGTAGATCCGTCAGACAAATGTTCTCAGCCACTGGTGCTTACCGGCTCGCACAACTGGTCTGTAAGCGCAAACACGAAGAACGACGAGAACACAGTGATCATCCGTAATGATACGGCCGCTAACATTTATTACCAATCGTTCCGGGCAAACTTTACTGCGGCAGGTGGCTTATTGCCGGCTATAACCGGCTGCCCTACAGCAGCTGAAGATCTGGATGCCGCAGGAATTTCGCCATTCGTTTTCCCAAACCCGTCGACAGGTAAAATAGCTGTTCAGTACAATTCGGTTGCCGGTAAAGCAACAGAGATCCGTATTTGCGATATCTATGGCAGGGTGGTGAGCGCAGACCATTTCATCCCCTGGTCATCAGGTGCTACTTCATGGGAGGCGTTGATCGATTTTCCCGGCATTTACCTGTTGCAGGTAGTCACCGCAGATGATTGTTATACCCGCAAGTTTATTATTGAGCCCTAACCGGGGAAAAGTTCATACAGCGGTACCCCTAACGGGGATGGCCTGAAAGATATATGCAGGCCGTAGCTTTTGATCTTAGGTTGCTGCCTTTTCCAGGTCTTCATTGCGTTAGCGATAGCCTTTGCGCTCCACTGTCTCCTTCCTGGTATAGATCGCCGCCCACCATATAAGCAACGCTTGCAGCGGCAGCCGCAGTATAGCCACCCACAGGTGAGGGTTGTGGGTGACAGAAAAATTAATAGCCATTTGCACGTTTGCCGGGAAGATAGCAAGGAGCAAGAGAATTACGAACCATGCACCTGCCCGCCTCGTTTTGTGATGCAGTACCAGCAGGCCTCCTAATATTTCGCAGCCCCCGCTTATATATACCATCTCCTTAGGCCATGGTATTATGGCTGGCATTATCTCCAGGTAAAACTGCGGGCGAATAAAGTGGTTGATACCGGCAAGCACATAAAATGCAGCAAATACATACCGGCTATATCGTTTGCTTAATTTGGCCCTCATGCGTTATGATCTCTTAAATGGCAATAGGCCGGGGACTGGGTGGCAAAACAATTGAACACAAATATAAAAGAGTTTAAGGCAGTAGCCAGTAACGTCTGATTTGCCACGGCCATGAGCAGATATTTAGGTATAGTTGTATGCCCTAGGGCGTTTGCCTGGATATCCCCCAAAACGGGAAATGATACCACAACGATAATAAATAAAAAAAAGTTTCTATGTAGGAATGCTTACCTTCGCCTCTTTTTATACGATAGAAATGCAAATAACTAATTCAATGCAAGGATATTGTAAATTTAGTTAATACACATTGATTGTTATTCTACTGTTAAAATAGTTGCATATATAATTTTTAATTTAACGCCTGATGAGAAAGATTTATTTGCTGCGCATGCTCCTTTGTGCATTTATTGCATGGCTGCCATTTAACCACAAAGTAATGGCGCAGTGGACTGCAGTAGGCAGCGCCGCATTTTCCCCCAGCTCTACAGATTATACTTCTCTCGCTATAGACAGCAGCGGCACGCCCTATGTGGCGTACCAGGATGGCAGCTTTAGAGCTACGGTAAAGAAATTCAACGGCAGTAGTTGGGTAACGGTAGGTAGCGCAGGCTTCTCGGGTTCATCGGCGTCCTACATATCGCTTGCCATAGATGGCGGCGGCACGCTCTATGTGGCTTACCGGGATGGCAGCAGTGGCGGTAAAGCTACAGTAAAGAAATTCGATGGCAGCAGTTGGGTAACGGTGGGCAGCGTCGGATTCTCCACAGGTCAAGCGTTGGATATCTCGCTTGCCATAGATGGCAGCGGCACACCCTACGTAGCATACCGGGATTACGGCAGCTCCAGTCAGAAAGCCATGGTAATGAAATTTGATGGCAGCAGTTGGGTAACGGTGGGCAGCGCGGGGTTCTCGGCAGGCAACGTGCGTTACACGTCGCTTGCTATAGACAGCAGCGGCACGCCCTATGTGGCATACAGGGATGAGGGCAATGGCTACAGGGTCACGGTGATGAAATTCGATGGCAGTACCTGGGTAGGGGTGGGTAGCGCAGGCTTCTCGGCAAACCCGGCCGAATACACTTCACTTGCCATAGACGCCAGCGGCACGCCATACGTAGCCTACCAGGATAGCTACAGCGGCAAAGCCACGGTAAAAAAATTCAATGGCAGCAGCTGGGTAACGGTGGGGAGTGCAGAATTCTCCGCAAGCTCGGCTACTTATACCTCACTTGCCATAGACGGCAGCGGCACGCCCTATGTAGGTTACCAGGACGCCGGCTACAGCAGTAAAGCTACAGTAATGAAATTTAATGGCAGTAGTTGGGCTGCGGTGGGCAGCGATGGCTTCTCGGCAGGTGCAGCGGAGTTTACCTCGCTCGCCATAAACGGCAGCGGCAGGCCATACATAGCCTACGCGGATGGCAATGCATCCTATAAGGTCACTGTTATGAAATACGTAGATCCTATAACCGGAACGGCTACTGTATGCCCCGGCGGCACCACTACGCTTGGCAATGTAGTAGCAGGGGGCACATGGAGCAGCAGCACCACCTCGGTGGCTACGGTAGGCTCGGCAAATGGCGTGGTAACAGGCGTGGCGTTAGGCACAGTAACTATATCCTATACTACAGCGGAGGGCACCGCCACTGCTATAGTAACGGTGAGTACGACGACTGGGCCTATTATAACCGGCCCTTCAGCTGTCATCGCAGGTTCTTCAATAACATTGTCAAATGCTGTGGTCGGCGGCTCATGGTCGTCTTCCAGTAGCGCCATAGCTGTGGCGGGCACCACAGGTATCATAACGGCAGTGAGCGCGGGCAATGCTACTATATCATATACAGCTAACAATGCCTGCGGCACTGCATCAGCCTCAAGAAATATTACAGTATATGCTGCTGGCAGTGTTATCTGTTCCTCGTCGTGGGGCAATACCGGCAGCGCACGCTTCTCACTTTCAACTGCAGAATACACTTCGCTTGCCATAAATGGCAGCGGCACGCCTTACGTGGCTTACCAAGACTATAATGGCAAAGCTACAGTACAAAAATTCAATGGTACCAGTTGGGTAACGGTGGGTGCCGAACGCTTCTCGGCCGATGACGTATATTATGCTTCGCTTGCCATAGACCGCAGCGGCACACCTTATGTAGCATACACGGATGGGAGCGTTAGTGACAAAGCAACAGTGAAAAAATTTAATGGCAGCACCTGGGTAACAGTCGGCAGCGTAGGCTTTTCGTCAGGCAGTGCGTATAATACCTCACTTGCCATAGACAGCAGCGGCACGCCCTATGTGGCTTATTGTGATGGGAGTCTTAGCTATGGAGCTACGGTGATGAAATTCAATGGCAGCAGTTGGGTTACGGTGGGCAGCGCAGGTTTATCGGCAGATGCATCAAATTACATCTCGCTTGCCATAGATGGCAGTGGCACGCCCTATGTGGCGTACCAGGATGCATACTCCTCCAGCTACAAAGCCACGGTAAAGAAATTCGATGGCACCAGCTGGGTAGTGGTGGGTACCACCCGCTTCTCGGCAAGCCGTGCGTATAACACCTCGCTTGCCATAGACGGCAGCGGCACGCCCTATGTGGCTTATGCGGACGAGAGCGTGAGCTACAAGGCTACAGTAAAAAAATTCAATGGTAGCAGTTGGGTAACGGTGGGTAGCGCAGGCTTCTCGGCAGATGACGCAGATTACACTTCACTTGCCATAGACGGCAGCGGCACGCCCTATGTGGCCTACATGGATGAGAGCACCAGCAGCGATAAAGCCACGGTACAAAAATTTGATGGCAGCAACTGGGTAACGGTGGGCAGCACAAGCTTTTCCGCGGGCTCGGCAGAATACATCTCGCTCGCTATAGATGGCGGCGGCACGCCTTATATTGCTTACCAGGACGCCGGCAACAGAGCCACCGTAATGCAATTTGGAACAGCAGTAACGCCCATAACAGGCGCGGCTGCTGTATGTGCAGGGGCTAACACGCTACTGGGCAATGCCACAACGGGCGGCACATGGAGCAGCGGCAATACTGCCGTGGCAACGATCATCTCAACCGGCCGGGTAACCGGCGCGGGGGCAGGTACGGCAGGTATTACTTATACTACCCCCGGCTGCAGCAATAGCAGGGTTATGACCGTAAACCCGTTGGCAAATGCCGGTACTATAACGGGAACAGCAGCAATATGCACGGGAGATACTGTGGCTTTAACCGATACAGTTTCCGGGGGCACATGGAGCAGCAGCAATACAGCTGTAGCCACCGTCAGCACATCAGGCACAGTTTCAGGTATCAGCTACGGCACCGCTACTATATCTTATACAGCAACCAACAGCTGCGGCAGTAATACCGCTACTACAGTGGTAACGATAAATGCAGTGCCGGATGCCGGAACCATTACCGGTACTGCAGTCCTATGCCCTGGCGACACCGTGGCTTTGGTTGATACGGTTTCCGGAGGTGTATGGAGCAGTAGTAATACTGCCGTAGCCTCCGTCAGCACATCGGGTACGGTTGCTGCCATTAGTACCGGCACCGCAATAATATCTTATATAGTCAGCAGCAGCTGTGGCAGTGATACCGCAACTATGGCGGTAACGGTTAATGGGTTGCCGGATGCAGGTGCCATTACCGGAACAGCGGCAATATGCACGGGAGATACCGTGACTTTAACAGATACAGTTTCCGGGGGCACATGGAGCAGCAGCAATACAGCTGTAGCCACCGTCAGCACATCAGGCACAGTTGCAGGGGTCAGTTACGGTACCGCTACTATATCTTATACAGCAACCAATAGCTGTGGCAATAATGCCGCAACTACAGTGGTAACGATAAATGCGCTGCCTGATGCCGGAACCATTACCGGCCCATCCTCGGTAAACACAGGTGCAGCAATAGCACTTGGTAATACTACGGGCGGCGGCACATGGAGCAGCAGCAACACAGCCGCAGCCACAGTAGGCAGCACGGGTGTGGTAGCAGGGGTAGGCGCAGGCAATGCAACAATATCTTATACGGTAGCAAATAGCTGCGGCAGTGCATCAGCAACAAAAAATATAACAGTAAATGTTACAACGCCGGGCGGCGAAATTGATGTGATCTGCGCAGGCGCCACTACTACGCTTAGCGGTTCTGGCGGCGGCACATGGAGCAGCAACAATACATCTATTGCTGCCATTGGTGTCACTTCGGGTGTTGTATCCGGTATTGCACCCGGCGTAGTAATAATGACCTATACCACGGCAGCAGGGGTTACCACTACCCCTGTAACCGTAAATGCAACGCCATCTATGATAACGGGCACCATGAGTGCCTGCGAAGGTGCCACAACTGCGCTCCACACCACCACAACAGGCGGCGTATGGAGCAGCGCAGTAACCGCTGTCGCAGATATCGGTACGGGCGGTATTGTGACGGGCATTAGCGCAGGCACCGCGCTCATCAGCTACACCGGCAGCAATGGCTGTGTGAAAACTACGGTGGTTACTATAAATGCCCTGCCGTCAGCCATGTCTGGCGGTCTCACTGTATGCGTAGGGTCGGCTACAACACTTAGTAATGCAACAACGGGCGGTATATGGAGCAGCGCCGCATCAACAGTTATCGGCGGCCCTTCTGCCACCGGTATTATCACCGGCGAGTCCGTTGGCACTGCAATGATCAGCTATTCTTTATCTACTGGCTGCAGAACAACATCTTTGGTTACCGTAACAGCGCTGCCTGCAGCCATCTCAGGCGTGGGCAATGTATGCGCAGGCAACATGATAACACTCGCCAATATCACAGCAGGCGGGTCGTGGAGCAGCAGCAACGCTACGGTAGCTACAGCAAACAGCATTACAGGCGAAGTAACAGCAGTCGCAGCAGGCACAGCTACTATTAGCTATATGCTTGGCACTGGTTGTTTCGTTACAAAAACTATTACCGTTAACACAACCCCTGCGGCTATTGGCGGCACACTGTTGGTATGTGCAGGCAGCACTACAGCTTTGAGCAATGCGGCTACTCCAGGCTTATCGTGGGCCAGTGGCAATACGTCCATAGCTACAGTAAATTCCACTACAGGGGTGGTGAGCGGAGTCGCAGCAGGCACTGCCACCATTACTTATTCATTACCTACCGGTTGCAAGACAACAGCAATAGTAACGGTTGATCCGCTGCCCAATACGATAACGGGGACACTCGCTGTTTGCATCGGGCAAAACACAACCCTGGCCAGCACAACAACGGGTGGCACATGGCTGAGCAGCAACACCTCTGTTGCCACCATAGGTGCGGCAGGCGATGTTGCAGGCCTGGCAGCAGGCACCGCACGTATGACCTATACCGCGGCAACAGGCTGCGGCACCACAGCTATCGTAACTGTAAATGCACTTCCTGCTGCTATCACCGGGGCCGGCATGGCTTGCACGGGCAGCACTACTACGCTTGCAGGCGCAGGCAGTGGCATATGGAGCAGCAGCAATACGGGCGTGGCAAGCGTTATCACTGCGGGTGCCGGATACATACAGGGCGTATCGGCAGGTACAGCAACTATAACATTTGCTATCGGCACAGGGTGCTATACCACCAAAGTAGTTTCAATTAATGCTACCCCGGCTGCTATAGCAGGCACCGGCACTGTATGTAAAGGACTGACCACCACACTTAGCAATAGTATAGGTGGTGGTGCCTGGAGCTCTTCTAATAATACCATAGCAACTATTGGAACAACGGGTGTGGTAACTGGCGTGAATGCCGGCAATGCACTCATCAGCTACTCATTGGGCGGCTGCAGGGTAACCACCATGGTGACGGTGAACAATGTGGCGCCGATAGGCGGTGTGCTGAGCATCTGCGCTGGCGGCGCCACCGCTCTTGGCAACCCCATAACAGGCGGTACCTGGGCTGGCAGCACACCTGCTGTAGCAACGGTCGGTACCACCGGTATGGTGTCGGGCATTAGCACGGGCACCACCGGCATCACTTACACCACGGCCGCAGGCTGCACAAGTGCAGCTGTAGTTACTGTGGGCGCTGCATCGGCCACCATCACGGGCCCTTCAACTGTATGTCTCGGCAAGCCGATCACCTTATCTAACGCAGGTGGCGGTGGCTCATGGAGCAGCAGCAATGCGTCTGTTGCAACCGTAGGTTCGGCTACCGGTATCGTGACTGGCCTGGTAGGCGGCACCACCATTATCACTTACGCTACGGGTATGGCATGCCGCACTACAACTGTGGTCACTGTGGCCAGCGTTGGTGCAGTAACCGGAATAGCAAAAGTATGCGTTGATGCAACGACAACTTTATATGATGCTACCACCGGGGGGGCATGGAGCAGCAGCAATGCAGCCACTGCCGCGGTCAGCGGTACAGGGGTAATCACAGGCGTTGCTGCGGGTAATGCAAATATCACCTACACGGCTCCAAATACTTGCATTGCAGTACGCCCAGTGACGGTAAACGCGGCGGCAGCTGCAATAGCCGGCAACGCGCCTGTTTGCATCGGGTCTTCTATAACACTGGCCAACTCTGGTGGTGCATGGAGCGCTCCCGCCTCGTCGGTTATAAGCGGGCCTTCGCCTGCTGGTATTGTAACCGCTACAGGTGCTGGTACTGCAACGGTAAGCTACACCCTGTCTACCGGTTGCCGTGCTACTACTATAATTACAGTAAACCCGCTACCCGCTAATATATCACTTACAGGTACACCAAATTTGAAGGTGTGTATCGCGGCAACCCTGCCTTTGACTGATGCGACACCGGGCGGCACATGGAGCAGCAGCAATACCGCACTGGCAACGGCAGGCGCCGCTACCGGTATAGTATCCGGTATGTCAGCAGGTACGGTGAATATATCTTATACACTGGCAACGGGTTGCTACAAGTCAGTTATTGTAACCGTAAATGCTAACCCGGCAGCGATAACGGGAACGTTCAGCGTATGTGCCACAATGACCACAACACTCAGCAATGCCACCACAGGCGGCGCTGCATGGTCAAGCAGCAATACAGCCAGAGCCACGGTGAATACCACAAACGGTATCGTATCGGGCATAGCAGCGGGTACTGCGAACATCACTTACTCGCTGGCTACTGGCTGCTATGCAACGCAAATGGTAACGGTGGATGCCTGCAGCAGGCCAGCTGGCAGCTCAGTTGACCAGCAGGCTGTAAGCAGTATGCAGTTGTATCCAAACCCGACTACCGGCACATTCAACGTAGTAAGCGAAGGCAGTGGAACAATGTACCTCTACACAATGGATGGTAAAGAGTTTGCAAAATACACCGTTGTAGCGGGCATTAACGCATTCAGCCTGCCACACGGTGTGGCAGCAGGTGTGTATATGTGCAGGTATGCAGCTAGCGATGGGTCGACAATTATGGTGCGACTGGTTTATGAGCGGTAAATGTTATAATCAGATCACTTGGCAAACGGCCTCGCAGGTATGCGGGGCCGTTTGCTTTATGTCTTAACGATAGGTCGATGTATAACCATAGCTAGTGCAATGCAAAGATGAATAGGCAAATAGCCTCTGTTACTTAATGCCCTGTACCCCGGTTTTTTGAGGATGATCTATAAAGATATCTGGCCGCCTGAATTGATTGGTGAATGGGCGGGGTTTAAGCTGAAGTTTTTTGACGTCTGTAAAAGAGCATGAATGTGTTCTGGAGTATTTCAGTATTTTTTTGAATCTCTGGGGGCCGCTTTTAAAACGTTAGAAGCCGCAATGGGCGCGTGTTTTGGCGCATACTTGCCTATGGTGCATGCGTAGTGCGGCATAAACAAAAAAGCTTCACGTTTAGTGAAGCTTTTCTTGCGAAGAGAAAGGGACAACTTTCGAATTTTTTCGTGGACGATTTAAGCGCACTTTTGACGCTATAGTGCTGCTGCGGGCCAAAGAACCTGCCCGCCTCGTTTTGTGATGCAGTATCAGCAGGCCCCCTAATATTTCGCAGCCCCCGCTTATATACACCATCTCCTTCGGTCACGGTATTATGGCTGGCATAATCCAGGTAAAACTGCGGGCGCACAAAGTGGTTGATACCTGCAAGTACATAGAATGCAGCAAATGCATACGGGATATATCGCTTACTTAATTTGGCCTTCATGGGTTATGATTTCTTAAATGGCAATAAGTCGGGCATTTTGAGGAAACAAGTAAGCGCTACTTTCCAGTGAAGTTTCTTGCGGACCGGGGTGGCAAAACAATTGAGCACAAATATATTTAGAGTTTATGGCAACAGACAGGAGGATCTAACCGCAGCGCCCACGAGTTGATATTTATGTACAGTTCTATGCAGTTCTATTTAGATGTGCTCCGGCCTTAGCTTATGCGATGTCCGCAGCCTAACTTATCGCAACTATCTCAAATTCACTACAATCCAGCTCGAGCTTTGTACCATAGGGTTCACAGGTCAAAAAGCAAACCGCGTCATAGCGGTTTTTCAAAAAAACTCCGATGGCCGTTTGCCAAAGCGTTCGTAAAATTGCTGGGAGAAATAGCTGGCTTTTTCATAACCTACGCGCCGGGCTATGTCGTCCACCTTATGTACATCTCCGGCAAGCAGCAACTCGTAAGCTTTCTGTAGTTTTACTTCTTTGATGAGCTGTGCAGGCGTGCAGCCGGTAAGTAGTTTTGCGGTACGGTATAGCCGCCGCTCGCTCATGGCCAGCTCGTAGGCCAGGTCGAAGACGGATACGTTGGTATTCTTCAGCTGTTTCGACACGAAGTCCGTTACTTTCTGCCGGAACTCATCTGCGTCCTTGCTGCCTTCCACTATGTCGCCGGGCTCGGCAGGCAGGGTGTCGAATTCTTTGCGTGCCACCGCTTTGCTTAGCAGGTTGTAGGCCCTTATGCGCAGCTCATCTGCGTTGAAGGGCTTAGTTATATAGTCGTCTACTCCCAGCCGTAGCACACCCAGTTGGCTCGTACTATCCGCAAGCGCGGTAAGCATAATGACTGGTATCTTTTTATACCTGTCATCCTGTTTCACAGCAGCTACGAATTCGTGGCCATCCATTTCAGGCATCATGATGTCTGAAATGATGAGGTCAGGTGTGTTTTTCTCCAGCCATTGCAGGGCCAGCTTGCCATTGGCAGCTTCTGCGATATTTACTTCGCCGCCAAGCACTTCCGTGAGGTAGTACCTCATTTCGCTGTTGTCCTCGACCAGCAGCACCGTTTGCCGGACTTTAAATTCTTCCCACGATTCTTTAGTGTCCATTGCATTTTCCCCGGGTAAGGTTGCCGGTGCAGCGGATGGGGACGCCGGGAAGCGCAGGAAAAAAGTACTTCCTTCGCCCTGTATGCTGGACACGGCCACTGTGCCGCCCAACAGGCCGGTGAACTCCTTTACCAGCGAAAGCCCTATGCCCAGACCTTCAGCCTGCTTGCCCGAAGAGCTTGCCTGGTAGAATCGTTCGAAGATGCGCGGCAGGTCTTTTTCGCTCATTCCTTTCCCGGTATCGCGTACCTCTATATTTATATATTGCTCATCGGGCGAGAGGTATGCTTTGACACTTACGGTACCATTCTCCTTGTTGAACTTAATGGCGTTGAAAACAAGGTTGTTCATTATCTTCTCAAACTTGTCTTCGTCTATCGAAAAGAATACACTCTTCAGTCCCTCGTCTGAGTATTGCAACCGCAAACCGTTCTTCACAATGAACGACTCGAAGGCAAATACGATCCGCCTGAGCAAAGGCGCAGCAGCTACGATCTCTTTTTGCAGCGGTGTGTCGTGCCGTTCCATTCTCGACAGGTTGAGAATATCCTCTATCATAGACTGCAGCTTGCGGCTGTTGGTATAGGCAATGTCTAGCTTGTTTGCGATCCGGGTGTTATCCTGCGGCTCGCATTTCAGCATTTCGAGCATACCGGTCAAAAGTGTTACCGGTGTGCGCAATTCGTGAGAGATATTGGCGTAAAATTTCGATTTTATTTCAGACGCAATGGCCAGTTGGGTCAGCTGATCGTCAATAATTTGTTTTTGTCTGCGCAGCTGCACATTCTTTCTTATCGAACGGCGATATCCACCTGCGCCCGCGCCTATCAGCAGTATGCCAAAGCCGATGACCATAAAGAGCTTCTGTGACTTGACCTTATGCAGCTCGTTCTCATTTGCTAGCAAGGCAAGCTCCCTGTCCTTTTCAGACATGCGGAATTTAGTTTCGGCGTCCGCTATCTGCTGTTTTTCGCGCTGCCCGGTGATGCTGTCCTTTAGTGCTTCATGCGCTTTTCCATACTCATATGCGTTCATGTGATCGCCTGTGGCTGCATATGCTTTTGAGACCATTGCCACGCAGTCTGCCTGATCCCTGAGCGCTATCCTGGTCTCCTTTGTTATTTTATAGGCCTGCAGCGAGTAATGCAGTGCCTTGTCTGGCTGGCTGGTCTTCAGGTACATGCCTGCCATGTCGAGATAGTTTTCTATCGTATTGATCTTGCGCTCAGGTGAAGTGCCATAAAACTTGTCCGACAATAAAAAATACTTTTCTGCAGTTGCGTAATCGCGCTTGTCGAGGTATGCATTGCCCAGGTGGTTGTACGCCACAGCTACAGGCGCATGCTTTCTGTGCGCAATGTGGTATTGCTCGTAAAGCTTATACATTTCAATGGCTTTATCATAGTTGCCCAACTTTCGGTAACAGTTCCCAAGGTTGACCCTGGCCTTCATCGAAAAGCCGCTGTCCATATGCTTTTGTAATAGTGAGTCAGCAGCCAGCAGGTATTGAAGGGCCTCTTTATTATCGCCACTGGACATGAACATGATACCGAGTGATATGTAATTGTCTGTAAGTGTCTCGTAGGCTTTTAACGAATCGCAGATACGGATGCTGCGCTGCGACATTTTCAGCGAAGTGCTAAAATCTTCGACTCGCCTGTAAACTATTGCCAGCCACCCGCACATGCGCGCTACGTTATGCATATCCTTTACCCGCTCCGCCGCCAATAAACCCTCCTTATACACCTCCAACGCATCATAATATCGATTCATATTACGTAGGTTGGAGCCTCTTTTTTTTATATATAATAGAAGTTTTTCCGGGCGTTTATATTGCCTCGCCAGCCGGATCGCCCGGTCAAAGCAGGAATCGCACTGTTCAAGCTGGTCCATGGCGAGGTGGCCGTCTCCTCTTAGTGCCAGGGCCCTCATCATTGTCGTATCGTCGCCTGCTTCCTTACCGAATATATACAATTTATCGGTATAATAAATGACTGAGTCGAACCATTTGGCAGATGATAATTCATTATCACGTATGTAATGCTGAATTATATGTGTCGTTATTTTGGCCTGCTGCTTTTTGTCGCTTGTATGGGACAAAATACTTTTCAGGCTGTCGGCACTGCCGGCTAATGCGGCGGTTTGGACAAGCAAGAGGATCAGCAGGCAGGTCATTTTAGGGGAACGTGACATAGGCTATGTTCTCGTAATGCGAAAGGTACGCGATAGTTGACGAGCGCACAAGCGGGCAAACCCTGCTTTACGCATTTTGGCGGGTTTTTGGCTTAAATAGGCAGGTTTGTGGCTATCAATGTATAGTGTTGATTGTCAGTTAGTTGTGTAGTTATGGCAGTTCGCTGGCTGGTTCTGACGGGTTTGGGGTATAGCGGTTGGTGTACTTTGCGCCCATCTACTTGAACTCCAAAATTCTTCGTTTATGCGTACTGGAAATTTTACACTGAGATCAGGATTGCAGTCTTGTATTGCTATCTTATTGTTTTTAATAATGAATCCGCAGGCGGGCCGTGGTGCTACGGTGAGATTGACGCCCCTGGAGATAACGGCTTACAGCGTATGCCCCTCGGCAACAAACAGAGTGGTGTACAGGTTCAGACTGACAGCGTCGGGCCCGGGCAGCGCCACACTGTCTTCCGTGATCATTGGATATAATTTCGCCACTACTTTCACTGCCAGTGAGCTTATTAATGTGAAACTGTGGAAGGGCGGTTCTGTCTCGGCAGGCGTATTGTCCGGGGCAACTTTGCTAAAGACTATCACCTCTATTGCCGGACCGGCCGGCGCCGCTAACTTTACCGGTCTCAGCGACGCGATCTCCACTTCGGGAACCACTTATTGGGTGACGGCCGATATCGCGGGGTATAATATCGTTTCCCATGGGCATACCATCGGGATGAGTCCGATGGTCAATACTAGTTATACCCTCTCTGCCGGCACAAAAGGTATTGCCGATGTCTCGATGGCCGGAGCTATCCAGACCATCAGCAAACCTTCCATAGCCGCAACCGCAACTCCCAATCCCGTTTGCATGAGCTCCACGCTGAACCTCTCGGCCGCTCCGGCTCTTGGCACTTCGCCATACACTTATTCATGGAGCGGGCCGGCTTCGTTCTCAGCCACAGGTCAGAATGTAAACCGTAGCATCTCTGCTGCCGGCCACGCGGGAGTATATACCGTAACGGTCACAGATAGCAGATCATGTACTGCCACTGCTACAACACCTTCAGTGTCCGTTACTGCGCTGCCAAATGCCGGGGTTGTTTCCAGTGCTGCTAGCGTTGCTGTTGGGGCAACAGCAACGCTTACTACCTCTGGCAGCGCAGGTGGCACCTGGAGCAGCAGCAGCACCGCAGTAGCAGTAGTAGGCAGTACGGGCGTGCTTACCGGCGCCGATGCGGGTAGTGCAACGATCTCCTATAGTGTCACCAATACATGTGGGACTGCGGTTGCAACGACTAATGTTACAGTTGCTGCTACAGGTGGCGCGTACTGTGCCTGGAGCAGCGTGGGCAGCCCGGGGATGGGCTCGGGCCAGGCCGTTTCCCTTTCGATGGTAACCGGGTTGAATGATACGGCTTTTGTTTGCTATAAGGACGAGGGTTCAGGGCACTTAGTCGTGAAAAAATACAATGGGTCCGATTGGGCGGTATTAGGTGCCACTGCCATTTACCCTTACAGCTACTGCGCTGCGGTTGTGGGTAGTAGTGGCGCCATACGGGTGGCTTACGCCGACCAGTACAACGGCTACCGGCTTAGGCAACGGATGTACATCGGATCGCTCTGGGTAGGCCTTTCGACAATTCTTTCGACAGGGCAGGCTTATTATATAAATGCCGCAAAGGACCCTGCAGGTACTATGTATGTGGTTTGCAGCGACGGAGGGTATAGCCGCAAAGCGAGCGTGACCACGTTCCAGGCTCCCTACGGCACGGTGGGCCCGGCAAGCGGGTTCTCGGCTGGGCAGGCCGACTATACGTGTATCGCTGCTGCTACAGGCGGCATTTTATATGTTGGCTACAGGGACGTACCCAACGGCAACAAAGCCACCGTGATGAAATACGATGGCACCAGCTGGTCGGCCCTCGGTACAGCTGGATTCTCTGCAGGCGCCATCGGTTATATGAACATAGCGCTCGATAGCAGCGAAACACCCTGTGTAGTATATGCCGACAGCACTGTGGGTGGTAAGGTGGTGGTGAAAAAATACAACGGCGGCAGCTGGGTGAGTGTGGGCGCTGATGGGTTTTCAACCGGTGCAATGGTAAGTGCATCTCTCGCTATCGACAACAGCAATGTTCCCCATCTTGCTTATACGGATCACAGTACTGCAAAAACTTATATAGTAAAGTACAACGGCAGCAGTTGGGAAAATGAAGGCATGGGTAGCCCGGCTATAGGGAACGGTGCCACGGGTGTTTCCATGCTCTTTAAGAGTACCGGTGCCGCACTGGTAGCATATACTGATGCCGATCATGCGTACTCGCCTACAGCAAGGGAACTGAATACAACTACGGTCACAGCAATAACAGGGGCAGGCAGCGTGTGTACAGCGGCCACAGCCACCCTGGCGGATGCCACAACGGGCGGCACCTGGAGCAGCAGCGCCGTGGCGCAGGCAACAGTGGGCAGCAGCACAGGCATTGTAACAGGCGTTGCTGCAGGTACATCGATAATATCCTACACGAAACTCGGCTGCAGCGCATGGGACACGGTAACGGTCAACGCAACTCCTAATATCTCCGGGACTAATAAAATATGCGTCGGATCGGTCACGACGCTCAGCAGCACCACATCGGGTGGCACGTGGAGCAGCAGTATTGTGTCGGTAGGCACCATCAGCACGGCGGGCGTAGTAACAGGATTGAGCAGTGGAACAACTAACATTACTTATTCATTATCTACCGGGTGTTATGCAACTACAGTTATTACGGTAAATGCTGTACCCTCGGCGATCACGGGCAACGTAAAAATGTGCTCCGCAAGCAGCGCCATTACCCTTAGCAATTCTGCCCCCGGCGGCACATGGAGCAGCAGCAATGCAGCGGTTGCCACAGTAGGCAGCGCGGCTATCAGCAACAATGGCAGGGTTGTGGTTGGAACAGCGACCGGTACAACAGCGATATCATACGTTACGGCATCTGTAACCGGTTGCAGTGTTGCCGCCATAGTTACGGTGAATCCCACACCAGGCGCAATAGCGGGCATTGTACTGCTATGCCATGCCAGCAGCCCGATAACGCTAAGCAACACGGCGACCGGCGGCACATGGGGTATCGCCTCCACAGTTATAACGATAGACAGCCAGACCGGCGTATTAACTCCCGCAACTACCGGTTGGGCAACAGGGACGGTAATGTACATCAACGGGGCAGGCAGTGCCTGCCTGGCTACAGCGGGAGTTACAGTCAATCCAACTCCCACAGCAATAACAGGTAATGTAGCGCTGTGTATGTCGGGGACGTGGGGTACGCTCTCGTCCATTACCGGGTTGGGCGCATCATGGAGCAGCAGTAATGCATCTGTGGCCAGCATAACCGGTACCGGTAGTGCCTCAGGCAGTGTCACAGCAACAATATCCGGGGTCAGCGCAGGCACTGCAGTTCTTACTTATTCTACTGGTACGGGTGCAGGCTGTACAGCAACAACCGTGATCACCGTAAATCCAGCACCCGCTCCGATAGCAGGCATCACCGCGCTTTGCAATGCCAGCAGCCCCATTACCTTAAGCAATACATCGGGAAGCGGCACATGGAGTATGAGTACTACCTCGTCAGCATCTATTAACAGTGTTACAGGTGTGGTAACGCCCGGCACCGGCTGGGGGGTGCCAACTGTCACTTACACTAATGGTGCCGGCAGTGGATGCAGGTCATTGGCAGTGGTATCGGTCAATCTTACGCCTGCGGCAATAACAGGAAATACAGCACTCTGCGTTTCGGGATCATCGATCACACTTTCTGAAACATATGGCCCCGGTACCTGGAGCACCAGCAATGCCTCTGTTGCCAATATTACCGGTACGGCCACAACAATGGGTAGCGGTGCAACGGCTACGATATCCGGCGTTGGTGCGGGGAACGCTACGATCAGCTATTCCAATGGTGCAGGCGCGGGCTGCCGTGTTACAACTACGGTCACTGTGAACCCCGCGCCCACAGCAATAACCGGCAATACGGCGCTTTGCAATGCCAGTAGCCCTATTACCTTGAGCAACACAGCTACAGGCGGCACCTGGAGTCTCGGATCTACATCATCGGCAACTATAAACAGCCTTACCGGAGTGGTAACGCCCGGAACCGGCTGGGGGCTGCCTACCGTGACGTATACCAACGGTACCGGCAGCGCCTGCCGGGCAACAGCAATAGTCACCGTCAATTTGACGCCGGCTGCGCTAACGGGAAACGTTGTTATCTGCGTTTCGGGGTCACCGGTGACACTTACCGAAGCATACGGCCCTGGCACATGGAGCAGCAGTAACGCTGCTGTAGCGAGTATAACCGGCACCACCTCGGGCAGTGGCGCCACTGCGGCAGTATCCGGTGCTGGTGCGGGCAATGCAACCATCAGTTTTTCAAATGGTATTGGCGCAGGCTGCGTAGTTACAACAGTTATTACTGTAAACCCCGCACCGGCAGCGATAACGGGGGTCAACCTGCTATGCTTCGCCAGCAGCCCGGTCACATTAAGCAATACGGCAACAGGCGGCACATGGAGCATCAGCTCTTCGTCAGCAACGATCAATAGTACCACCGGGGTGGTGACACCGGGCACGAGCTGGGGACAACCCACGGTAACCTACACCACCGGGGCAGGTATCGCCTGCCAGGCAACGAAGGTGGTCAGTGTAAATGTGACGCCTACAGCATTAACGGGAAACGCTAAACTTTGCGCTTCGGGATCAACTGTCACGCTTAGCCAAACAGCGGGCCCGGGCACCTGGACCACCAGCAACGCCAGTGTTGCGAGTATAACCGGCACAGGCATCGGTGCGGGCAGCGCGGGCACAGCAACAATAACCCCGGTGGGCGCAGGCAATGCCACTATCACTTACTCAAATGGTGCAGGCGCAGGCTGTGTGGTTACCACCGTGATGACTGTAACCCCTGCACCGGCAGCAATAACAGGCAATGTGGTGATGTGCTTCGCAAGCAGCCCGATCACATTAAGTAACGCGGCTGCAGGGGGTACCTGGAGTATCAGTGCTACCTCATCTGCCACGATAAACAGCACTACCGGAGTGATAACGCCCGGCACCAGCTGGGGGCGGCCAACAGTGACTTATACCAACGGTACGGGAAGCGCGTGCCAGGCAACAGTGATCGTTAGCGTAAACCTGGCTCCCGCGTCGATAACCGGGAATGTGAAGCTTTGTGCATCCGGCTCACCGATCACGCTAAGCAATACCAGCACCAGCGGGGTTTGGAGTAGCAGCAACACCGCCATTGCTACAGCCGGCAGCACCGGAATAGTAGCTCCGCTGGCAGCGGGCACAGCAACTATATCGTATTCAACGGGCGCAGGTAGTGGTTGTTTGCAAATGACAGAGGTGACTGTAAACAGTGCTCCTGCCGCTATTACCGGCAACCAGGCTCTGTGTACCGGCAGCTCAATTACGCTCGGCAATGCCGCTAGCGGTGGCACATGGAGCAGCAGCAATCCAACGGTAGTATCGATAGGCACCCCGTCGGGAGTGATAACCCCAGGCACCTCAGCGGGCACAGCCACGATAAGCTATATCACGGGTTCCGGAACTTCGTGCAGGGCCACGATAGTGGCAAGCGTAAACACACTTCCGGCAGTGTCGTCGATCACCCCGTCGCTGACATCGCTGTGCGATGGCGTAACACTATCGCTTACGGCAGGTTCTGTGTCCGGCACCGGCGCACTAAGCACTTACAACTGGTCCGGCCCCGCAGGCTACAGCGCTACTACGGTATCGGGCGCTACATCAATCACGCCATCCCTTGCTTCATCAGGTGGCGCCTATAGTGTTTCGGTCTCCTATCCCGGCCTGGGCTGCACAAGTACGGTTCGTGCAACGTCCCCAGTTACTGTAAATCAGATGCCCGCAGCTATTACAGGCCTATCGGTGGTGTGTAACGAAGCAACGACCACCCTAAGTAACTCTGTGGCGGGAGGTACCTGGGCAAGCAGTACATCGTCGGTGGCGACAGTGGATGCATCGGGTGTTGTAACCGCCTGGTCCTCGGGAACGGCCACAATATCTTATACGCTTACCGGTGGCTGCCGCGATACGAAAACGGTAACGGTCACGGCTCTTGCCGTAGCCGGCACGCTGTCTGGCACCTTAACGGTCTGTCCCGCAAGTACCACGACGCTGAGTAGCACAGTCTCGGGCGGCGCGTGGGCCAGCAGTAATACCGGTGTCGCAACCGTGAATAGTTTGGGTGAGGTTACAGGCGTAGCTGCCGGCGTAGCGGCAATATCCTACTCTGTTTCCAATACCTGCGGTACTGATGTTAGCCAGGCTATGGTCACAGTAAATGCACTGCCATCAGCAGGTACGATAACGGGCACAACCTCCGTGTGCACCGGGTCTACTACTACGCTTACCAGCACACCCGCCGGTGGCGTATGGAGTGTCGCTTCCGGAATGGCCATGGTAAATACTGCTGGTGTTGTTACCGGTGTTTCCCCCGGAGCTACCACTGTTTCTTACGCAGTAACAAACACCTGCGGAACACATGTGACGACAACAGGTATTACTGTACTGTCGTTACCCGCATCGTTCGGTGGTACGGCTACAGTGTGCGCCGGGCTGTCGACAACATTGACTAATACGGACGTTGGGGGCTCATGGAGCAGCAGCAGTTCCAATATCTTCATAGGCTCATCATCCGCTATCATTGCAGGCGTCAGCGCCGGTACCGCTGTTGTTACGTACGCATCAGCAGGTACAGGCTGCAGCGCAACTACAGTAGTGACCGTTAATGCATTGCCATCAGCAATAGCTGGCAGCGGAGGGATATGTGAGGGTGCAACTGCAACACTCGCATCAGCTCCGGGTTCCGGTACATGGACGAGCGGCGATGCCTCTGTGGCTTCGGTTGGAGCGACGTCCGGCGTTGTGTCTGGAGTATCGGCCGGCAACACAAATATTACTTATACACTGTCCACGGGCTGCATCGTATCTATGTTGCTGTCTGTGAACGGCCTGCCTGCAGCGATCACGGGACCGGGAACTGTTTGTGCCGGTGCAGACGTAACGTTAAGCAGTACATCGACCGGTGGCTCATGGAGCAGCAGTAACACTACGGTCGCAGAAATAGATTCGGCGACAGGAGTCATAAATGGTTTGGCTTCCGGAACGACCCTCATTTCTTACATACTACCTAACAGTTGCAAAGCAACAGCAACTATCAACGTTAACTCACTTCCCGGAACGATCACAGGTGCAGGCAACGTCACCGCGGGCGGATCTGTTACGCTGACCAGTGCGTCGACAGGGGGCACCTGGGCCAGTAGCGCCACCGGCATCGCTACTGTGGGCGCCACAAGCGGAGTGGTGACAGGTGTAGCAGCAGGAGTTGTCGATATAACCTATACCCTATTTTCCGGTTGCGCCCGTTCCCGTACCATGACGGTGAACCCTGTGCCCCCTACTATTTCCGGGGCAAACAGTGTATGTGTTGGGGCAACTATAACATTGACCAATACCTATTCATCCGGTTCATGGACATCAGGCAATGTTGCCCTTGCAACTGTAGATGCTGTAAGCGGTGTGGTTACAGGGCTATCTGCCGGTACGGTACAGATCAGCTATTCGCTGGGGACTAGTGTGACCACGACAGCTGTTACCGTGAAAGCCTTACCTGCAGTCATTGCCGGCCCGTCGTCTATTTGCGTAGGGAGCGTTTGCGTACTTACATGTGTCAGCACCAATGGTGTATCCTGGACGAGTAGCAGCACATCTGTGGCTACAATAGGGATAACATCGGGCATGCTTTCGGCGGTAAGTCCAGGAACAGTTACGATCACCTATCTCGCAACAACAACCTGTGTCCGTACGATAGATATAACCGTTAACGCATTGCCCCCGGCCATCACCGGGGCAGATGATGTATGCGTGGGGGCAACTATCTCGCTGAGCAACAGTGAGGCCGGCGGCGACTGGAACGCAAGCAACTACAAAGTGTCGGTCGATGCGCTAGGTGTGGTGACCGGGATAGCTTATGGCACATCCACCATCACCTATGTCGCACCAACCGGTTGCCGGAGCATGATGGTTGTAACAGTAAACCAGTCGCCACCTGCTATTGCAGGGCCTGGCACGGTGTGTGCGGGGTCGCAGGTTGCGCTGAGCAATACTGCACCGTCCGGTAGCTGGAGCAGTTCTGCCAGCGGGGTACTTACCATAGGCTCAGCGACCGGTGTTGTATCGGCCACCGGCGCGGGAACTGCTACTATAAGCTATATCGTTCCCACAGGCTGCGCAGCCTATACGGTTGTTACAGTGAGCGGCACAGTGCCTGCTATAGCAGGTCCCGCTGGTATCTGCCAGGGAGCCGCTGGTACGTTTACCAATGCTGCCACCGGTGGTACGTGGAGCAGCAGCCATCCCGGTGTTGCGGGCATTAGTGCTTACTACACTGGAGTTGTAGCCGGAGTGTCGCCGGGCACAGCAACCATCTATTACACCATAAGCGCCGGTTGCCGTGCCGCAGCGATCGTCTCTGTTTACCCCACACCGCCTGCTATAGGTGGCCCTTCAGCAGTGTGCGTTGGGACTGCAATATCGCTGACGAATGGCATGGGCGGCGGCACGTGGTCTGGCGGTACAGTCGGCATCGCTACCATAAATACAGCCGGCAGTGTGTCCGGTATTTCCGCAGGTGCTACGATAGTTAGCTATGTATCACCTGCGGGTTGCTTTCAGACTAAAGCGATCACGGTGCACGCGGCGCCGGGAGCCATCACTGGCATCACTACTATTGCAGCCGGTGAAACTGCCGCGCTTAGCTGTGGTGCAGGGAGCGGGCTATCGTGGACAAGCAGCAATACCGCTGTGGCGACCGTGGGCATCACATCGGGCGTGGTTACCGGCGTAGCGCCCGGCGCTGTTACTGTGACCTACCAGGCTGCCACGGGCTGTAGAACCACGACCACCGTTACCATTACTGCATCGAGGCCAGGGGCTTATGCAGTGACCGAAGTTGGCAGTGTGGAGGTGGTGGTATATCCAAATCCCGGCAATGGCACATTCATACTAAACGCGAAATTGCCAGGCGCCGGCACTGTGCGTATAGCTATAACAGATATGGCCGGCAGGTTAGTGTATGAAAATACAGCGAGAGTGATAAACGGCAGGATAGAGCGCGAGGTAGCTCTAAGCAATGTGCTTGCTGAAGGTACATACCTGTTGCGGTTGCACGCGGCCGAAGTCAATGTAGTTGTTCCTATTAAAGTGACGAGATAGCGGCTTGTAAAAGCAACCAGAAACAGGTTAAAAGCAGCGCGTCTTCTCAGAAGACGCGCCGCTTTATTATATATCCATTTTGCTCTGCGGGTGTGGGAAGCGCAATTTCATCCCCAACTTTCAACTTAATCCGGAAACTTTACGGCTGCATTATTAAAGCGCCAAAACCATCGCTGGGCGAGGGTTTCATAACATACTTGCGGACTGGACGGGGCAGAACAATTAGACACGGATAGACAAGAGCCTGCAGCCGTAGAGATTCGCAAAACAATCTAAAGAAGGTTCTGCTGACTGGTAAGTAGCAATCACACCATATATGGAGCAGGTTTATTTTGGATGCGTCAGTTCGTCGTTTTCCTAAGGTTCGAAATATACCAAAATAAAAATAAAAAGCCAAACCACTTTTGAAAAGCCATCCGTTTTAATTCCGCATCTAGGCAGCGTCTACTACGAAACATGAAACCGCATAAACAATGTCACCCAAAAGGAAAAAAATAATGAGTCTTAATAATGCTCTGCAAACACTACCGATAAAAAGATTTCGACCGTTGGTCAAATTTATTTGGATTTTCCTGACCGGAAAGTGACCCTTCCCAACTTATTGATTATTAATTTATTGTTAGCGAGCTAGTTATATGCGTAAATTATCAGTTTGTAACTTGCAGAATATAAATCTTTTTTTTACGTTTGCATGCAAATTGGCCTCTTTTTATAAAAAGGTTGGAAGAACTATGGACCTGTGTCGATGAAAAAAGTTCGGTTTTTTTATATAAATATTTGTGAAGACCCTATCAGGAACAATACTGACGCTAATTACTTTCGCACTTGTTATCCAGTGCGAAGTCGCAAGCGCGGCAATTGATTCATTTCGACTTCATACTGCGGTTGCCCAAAGTAAGTTGCACTGTGACATGCCCTACATAGCGAAACATGACAAGCTCGTATTGGATCTGTATTTTTATAATGGAAAGTCGTTTAAGGGTGAGGCATCTGTTCGCTGCTTCAAATATACAACTAACAACGATAGCGATCTTGTATTCAGCAGAAAGCGCTTACAGGTTAAGTGTTCAGCAGGAATGAAAAAAGTCAAAATAAATTTTACCTGTACTGACACGAATACATTTTATCAGGCCGGATTTTACGAAGCGTTCAAGCGCACGGGGAACATTGTACCTGGGATATACCGGATATATCTTAGTGCAAAAGACTCGTCTACCTCATTTCACACATTCTATTATCACGAAATAGACTCTTCATTAAGCGCTACATCCTCTTTACGGCGGGCAATTAACGTTTCCCTTGCCCCTTCTGATGTGAGATTGCTGTTGTCCAATCCGAGGAAAAATAAAGCAGCAAATGCGACTATGGTTTTGGAGAAGAAAAAAGTAAAGATCGATAAAGTAGTAAAGCGGAGAGGCCTTCGGATGGCCCAGTGTGACATAGGCGACAAAGTGCAATTGAACTTTTACTACGAAGACTGCTTTGCCGGTCGTTACGAAGTTAACGCGCGGCAGCCATTGCTGAACCAGGTGCGGGAACAGGAAGAAAAATTTAAGTCCATATCGACGGCGAGGTTACTAAAAAATGATATGGATCATACCTCGCTATTCTCACAATCCAAAACCATACGAAAGGACAAAAGCGAGCAACAATGCGTCGAGGGGCGTTTAGCGTTGACAACCAACATTGCCACAGGGCAGGAAGAGAATTCCGGCGTTAGTAATAACTACCAGGAAATAAGCGGGCAAGTTGTTATGCCTGTTATGGGGTTGCCAGTAGTGGTTGAAGGATTATATACGACACAGGATATTAATAGGAAAATTAAAAGTAGTTACCTGCGCGTACACTACGATATTAATAAACTGAAAGAGGAGACGATGGAATCCATTAATGCGTATAATACAAAATATGCACAGACGCAGTCGAAGAGTATTGGAATGGAACAACTGTACCAATCATTGATAAGCGCTCTGGAGGCTCAAAAAAACAAGTTACTGAGGGAATTGAACAGCAAGGGAACATCTGATTTGAACATCACGGATACGGCGGAATCATCACTGGCGGCAAAGGGGGGCGACAAACAAAAAGAGATAGGTGAACTGGATAAAAAGATCGTTAAATACAAAACACTTCTGAAGCAGAACGAGAATATAAAATACTTTGACTCGGCTGTTGTCTATTCAAAAACTGTCGACATACTTACAAAGGATTTGAGTGTAAAGCAAATGGCAAAACGGTCAAGCGACCTTTTTCCAGATGGCACGTCAAAAAAAATCAGCAGCGGCCTTACAAGTTTTGATGCAGGGATTTTTTCAAAAAGTGCGTCAAGGTATACAATGGCCGGGCAGCAAGTAAAAGGAATGGATGTAAGTTATGACTTAGGATTTTGCGAAGCTACCGGCACTGTCGGGAAAACGGAATATATTGGCCGGGAAGGGACGCTGGACCAGTTCACCTGCTATTCCGCCGAAACCAAGTTCCGCCCGATAGACGGACATAAACTAGGCGTAATCTACTATGGCTATAGCGCTGACAGAACATTATATAATAAGGACATTTTTTTCCAAAAGGTAAATATAACAACCCCCGTTTTTTTGCAACCCGTACATATCGTAGCTACGTCTTATGAGGGGAGTATTTCTGAATATTTAAAGCTGGACGGCGAAGTCGCAGCATCGTTCAGAAAGGCTGATAAAGATGCCGGGCTAACTGACGTTCACCAAAAGGAAAAAACAGCATACCATCTTGAGGCTATTGGAACTGTTCCCGGGACAATGATCAAACTGGAAGGAAGCTATGAAAAAACGGGGAAGCATTTTGAAAATAGTACACTTCCACTTGCCATGTGTGGGACGGAACACTATCGTGCCGGAATAAAGAATGATTTTTTCAAATCCCTTGTTACAATCGGGATAGATTATAATCGCCTCAACCAAAGTAATTTTTCTTCGAATGGCAGCAATGTCAAATGGGGCTTCGAGTTAAAAACCAATTCGAAGCGGTATCCTGCATTGTCAATTTCATATAAGCCTTTTACAACTTTCCGGTCTTATACTGATACACTAACGGTTCCGCAACGGCTTCTTCTTGGCAGCGTTTTTAACGGCAAGCTTACCTACAAGATAAAGAGAAAAGGCAATGTACTAAGGTTCTCTTTGCTATGTAATGAAAGCGTAACCTTGGCAGATACAGTTAAAACCGGTAATAGGCTTTTGCAGGGCTCCTGTGTGTATTCAAGTAAGCAGGTAACCAGTGCGGCTGCCATCGGCTACATGAGTACATTGTCAACCATCCCCGATCCTATCAACCCCGCCAATACAATGTTCGTCAACTTTACGAATACTTACCAATTAAGCAAAAACACATGGCTATCTGCAATGCAGGACCTTGGCTTTACAAAGCTCGGCCTTTGCCGCCTTGCCGTAGGGGGCGGAATTACCTGGCGGCTTAAAAGGGCGCCGGTAAACTTAAGAATGAGCATGAGGTATAACAGGTATCAAATATTCACAGTAGGCTGGAAACAATTGTGCAGCGGATCAGTAGATGTAGCTTATAGCTTTAAGCTAAAAAAACACCAAACAAAACAAGGATAAAAGATGCGCATATGAATGGTAGACACAAACATATACTGTTACTAACGATAGCATTCGTGGTTTTCACGATGCAGGTAAGCGCCCAGAACATTTTAATAAACACGGCTATGATAGATGGCGATGCGCTAACGCCAGATAACATCCTTGCGTACCAGGTACATTCAACCAAATCATGCCTGGCAATTGTAAAAGGAACAATTCGTTATCGCAATTCAAACCTTAGCGCTTCTTATTCTTTTCACACTAAACTAAATGAAGGTAACACGGTATTCGATCGTGGTATAGTTCACCCCCAGTGGGTATTTTCCTCTCCCGCTTTACAGGATTTGTTTCTTACGTATAAGATGCTACCCGAAGGAACTTATGAATACTGTGTTTCTGTTGTTCCGGACAACGTGCTGCCTGAGAACGCCGGTAATACCTACGAAGAGTGCATCTATCACAAGCCCGGAAATCTTTTTCTTATTAACCTGATCGATCCGGAAGATAAGGCAGTGTTACATGAATATTTTCCTTCACTGTCGTGGGTGGCGAATTACTCATTTTCAACCATGCTCTCTTACCGTCTGCGTATTGCAGAGATAAAGCAAGGGCAAAATGCGGTAAATGCAGTCATGCGGAATCAACCAATATTTGACGGCAAAAGCCTAATGCAGAATAGCATAATATACCCCGTGTATGCGAAACCGCTCCTGGCGAATAAGCCGTATGCATGGACGGTAGATGCCTACTACAAAGACATTTTGCTGGGAAGCTCTGAGACGTGGCAGTTCATTATTGCAGACGATAGCGAGAAGGTAAAGAAGTCGGAAATGCGCTCGTATGTAGATATTAAGCTAGAAACGGGACTAAACAAGATCGTAGTTATTGGCAACCTTAAACTGAAGTATGTACTTGATGATGCAAAGACAGATACACTTGCACTGGAAATTTTGAATGAAAAGAATAAGTCCTGCGGACTGTCTCCCGCAACGCTAAGCGCAGTTTATGGAGATAACCGATACACGCTTAACGTGGCAGAAGGTAGCGCTCTAAAGCATAAGGCGAATTATTTTTTGAAAATCACAACAAAAACAAAGCAGGAATATATTGTGGCATTCCAATATTGGAACCCTGATTTCGTGCGCTGATCTTATGAGGGACGTAAAGATAATTTTGCTTTCAGTATTTATTAGTGTTGCTGCGGGCACCGGTGTTTGCTGGTATGCGGGCAGTAACCCAAAAAAAATAGCGGTTGTAGACGCGGTAAGGCTCTTTAATGGTTTTGCGATGAGCCGTGAAATGGAGGCACAGGAGAAACGACGGTTAGAAGACTTGAGCGCAAGGCTCGACAGCATAAGCAATGTGCTAAAAATGGCGCAAGGCACAAGAAAAAGCGAAGGTGAAATAAAACAACTCGCTTACGGGTACAAACTTATGAAGGAACGGCTAGAGAATGAATACAGTGAAAGCAACCGTGCAATAAACACAGCAGTATGGAAACGATTGAATCCGTTGCTTGCAGCCTATGGAAAAGAAAAAAAGCTCAACATTATCATCGGGGCAAATGGAATGGGTAGCGTGCTCTTTGTTGACGAATACTGTGATATTACAGAAGATGTGAATAATTACATAAATAAGAGATATGCAGAAGGTAATTAGTGTTGTAGTTGGGTATGCTATTCTGATATGCTGTGTGTCGTGCAAGAAAAATATGACTGCTAACGAGTATTCGAGCTATGTGAATAATACCGAGCACGGCCTTAAAAAAGTAATGCAAATAGATGGCTGGGAATTTACCATTCTCTACCGGCCATCTGAGTACGTAATGCTGATGGAAAATAAAGGCAACAAAACTGGATATAATTTCGAGGCAAGAAGGGCGGAACTGGCAGGTACTGCATGGTTCAATATCTCAATAAGACGTGTGGATGGGCAGGTGACCCCACTGCGTTTCGGGATATCTTCTTCAGAGGAATACAATGAACGGCTCAATTACTATCTCAATGGAGCTATAAAGGATATATCGCTCGTGTATGGGCAGGATACACTTGGGCCGACAAGCTATGCATTCGAGACGAATTACAATCTTACTCCACAGGAAACAATTGTCGCCGGATTTATTTTGCCCGGCGACAGCAAATTTCCTACAAAAGATCTGTCAATCTCATTTGTGGACCGTGTATTCGGCAATGGAATTGTCAAAGCGACTTACAACACGAAAACACTAAAAAATATCCCGAACCTTATTTATAACTGATAGTCTTTTTATGCAGATAAAAGCAAAGCCATTTTATAGCTCGAAGAAAAAATTTGTAGCAGCAGTACTTATGAACGTATTGGCGTGCCAGCTTTTTTTTCCAAACGTAGCCATGGCCCTAACATCGGGCCCCAGCCAGCCTGAAGTGCAGGGATTTGAACCGGTAGGTACAACGGATATGGTAGATATGTTCAGCGGCAGTTTCGTCTATAATATACCGTTACTGGATGTTGAGGGGTACCCTGTAAACATCTCTTATCATGGAGGAGTATCGATGGAACAGGAGGCGAGTTGGGTAGGGCTTGGGTGGAATATCAATCCGGGAGTTATTAACCGAACAGTACGTGGCATTCCGGACGACTTTAATGGGGATGTGCTGAAAAAGGAGCTTAACATTAAGCCGGAGAATACGCTTAGGTTAGGTATGACCGCCAGTGCGGAACTGGGGGGTGTTGGCGGGCCGTTACTTAATGCTGACTTTAATGCAGGTTCGTTTATAAATGTGAGTAACTATAAGGGAGTAAGTCTCGACTATGCATTTGGCTGTGGAATAAGCCTCGCAGGATATGTTTCAGCCGGGGTAAATATGGGGGTTGGGTCACAAACAGGAGCGTCTCTTGACTATGATCTATCAGCAAAAGCCTCGCGTACGCTAAGTAAAGACCACTCTAGTGGAATTGGGTTAAACGCCAGCATTGGCGGAGGATACAGTTCCAGGACTGCATGGAAGGATGTGAATTTTTCAGCTGGCTTGAGTTTATCCAAATCGCGCGGGACTAAAACGGCCAGCGGAAAAATGACTACTTCTGCGGACATACCGATCGGGATCGTAAATTTCGTTCCGGTCATAACAAACAGCAGTACAATGAGATCAGTTTACGGCAGGGTAAAGTTGGGGGTCGAGTTTTTTGCGGGGTATGTCAATGGAGATCTCAGCGCACGGTTTAGCAGGCTCACGTTTGAAAATGATGCATCGCGCGCGGCGTACGGTTATATGTATATGCAAAACGCGCCGCTAGATGATTCAGGCATCCTTGATTTTACGCGTGATAAAGATGGAATGTTTAATAAAAGCATGAAATACCTCCCTGTTCCCAATATGGCTTACGACGTTTACAGTTTGTCAGGCCAAGGCACGGGAGGTGTTTTTCGTCCATTTCGTAACGACTTTGGAAATGTATACGATCCCAAAACAGGCAGCGTTTCCGAAGGGCTTTCCCTTATGGCTGAAGCAGGTCTGGGCAACTTGTTAGAAGTAGGCTGCGATGCGTCAGCAACGATTACCGATATTAGGTCGGGTCCGTGGGGAGACTATGCACGAAACGGCACCTCGAAGGGCTTCAAAAAAAGAAGCAATGGTAGCATATATGAAGATGTGTATTTCAAGGCCGGAGGGGAGCTAACAGAAGTTGACGCAACGTATTTTGACGCAATAGGAGGAGAGCAGCCTATCACGCCAGACCAGGCAATGGCGTTGCCAGCAACAAAGCCGGGATCAGCTACAAAACGAGACGCACGGGGTAATCTTATCTATTGCCATACAGCGCTGCAGGCAGGTGTTGCAGGTGTAGGGTCAGATACAAATTTTTATAGCTATACAGATCCCACATTTACCACGTATGGCAACCCTACGAAGCGAGCAATAAAAAGGACGGGTGCCAATGAATTTCAAAGAAAAAAAGATCAGGTATCTGAAATTGTGCAGGTTCAAAAAGATGGGAGAAAATACGTCTATGGTATTCCAGCTTTAAATAATGTGCAGAGGGAGGCAATGTTCACTGTTGACGGAACCAATCCGCTGAATCTTGCAGCAGGAACAATAGCATTTACCGGTACTGATGCCTCTACCGGAAACAATAAAGGCACAGACCATTATTATTCCAGTACCACGACGCCATCTTTCGTACATAGTTACCTGCTTACAGCGGTACAGTCGAACGATTATATCGACGTTACCGGGAACGGTGTAACAGATGATGACTTCGGCACATTCACCAAATTTAATTACACGCGCACAGATAGTGATTACAGGTGGGTAGCGCCCTATTCATCAAATTTCGACTCTGCGCAGTATAGCCCGGGCTTTTGGAGTGACCGGCTGGACGACAAAGCTAATTTTGTGTGCGGGTCAAGAGAGCAATGGAATCTTCATAGCATTGAAACCAAAAATTACATTGCAGAATTCTATACCTCCATCCGGAGAGACGCACAGGGAATTGCTAAACCGATAATGAGCGCTGGAGAATCAGCGCTGTTCGGTGCTTCAAAGCTATCCGGCGGGTCGGTAAGTTATAAGCTCGATTCAATTAAACTCTATAACAAGCATGACCGCTATGTAAACGGAGCAAGTGCCACACCGGTAAAAAGCGTATTTTTTGTTTACGACTACTCGTTGTGCGGCGGCTCTCCTAATTCAACCGGCGGAGGTAAGCTTACTTTACAGAAAATATACTTTAGCTACGGGCGGTCCGCCAAAAGTATGATCAGTCCATACCAGTTTAGGTATGGATACAATCCAAACTACAACTTTGCTAACAAGGATAGGTGGGGCACTTACAAGCGTAACAAACCTTCGTTTACAAACTATGAATTTCCGTACGTTGATCAGAATGACACGTTAAACGATACTTATGCAGCTGCGTGGTCGATAACAACGATAACGCTCCCCTCCGGCGGGACTATCAGAGCGCGATATGAATGTAATGATTATGCATTTGTGCAGGATAAGGCTGCAAATGAAATGTTCATGGTCGGAGGCGTTGGTAACAGCCCGAACTTTATTGCGTCACAGCAGCTTTATTCCAGTAGGACTTCGCCGTGTTTGTACACCTATTTTAAACGAAGGCCCGGCAGTGAAGTACCCGCACTGTCGTTTGCTCAAAATTATTTAGGCAAGGACTATATTCCCGGGACTAAAACGACCACCTATTTCAATTTTCATATCCAGTTAACCAGTGCCAACAACACCTTTGAACAGATTAAGGGTTATGGAAACGTAATAGATGCAGGCATATGTCCCAATAATACTTCATACGGTTACCTAAAATTTGAGCCGGTCCAGCCGCAGGGCAGCGGAGCAACTTTAAGCCCTATAACATTTACAGCGCTGAATACTGCCAGGTATAATTTGCCGCAGGTTATCTATCCCGGCCAAAGCCCTGACGAGAATAACTTTATGAATGTACTGAAAGGGATGAAAGGCGCAATAGGGGAACTATTGGCTATGGGTAAAAACCCTGTGGTGCGCATGGTGGACCAAGGTGGCGGGAAAAATGTAAAATTGGCAAAGTGTTTTATACGGTTGGTAAGTGTTGGCCTTCATAAAAAAGGTGGCGGCCAGCGTGTGAAGTCCATCACATATTCTGACGAGTGGAATACACTATCGGGCGACAATGAATTCACGGCGGAATATGGCAAGAGGTATTCGTATGTTGTTAATGATCCGGTCTATGGGCAGATAAGCAGCGGGGTGGCGTCATACGAACCACTTATAGGCGGCGATGAAAATCCCTTTAGGACACCTGTGCCATATACGGCACAATCGGGCAGCAACTGGCCTCCTATGGACGCGGTAGACCTTTACCAGGAAACGCCGATTGGTGAATCTTTGTTCCCCGCTGGCCAAGTTGGGTACAGATATGTCGAAGTCGCAAGTATTCATCAGACCGAGGGCAGATCGTCGAAAAATATAGACAGGTATGAATTCTATACTGCTAAGGAATTCCCGGTGCAGTTTGCCGCTACGGCAATTAATTCAAACAGTACTTATCGCTACAGGTTCTTCTCACAGGAAAATAAGCTAAGAGCAACGCAAGGGTATACTTTGATATTTAATGATATGCACGGTAAACCCAAAAAGGTTGAGCATGATGTATTCGACGTCACCCAGGGCATTTACAAGCCTGTTAGCTACCTGGTATATAATTACAAGCAGAAGGGCAATAAATTGGATAATACAGTACAATGTCTTTTCCATGAAGGAACCAATATGGTCGTTCAGACACGGCGCCTGGGAGTGGAGGAGGACATAACGCTCGACACAAGGCATAAAAGGGAGTCCACAAAGCAAGCGAGTTTGAACGCTAACTTCAATTTTTTCCTTATCCCCACGCTCATCCCCATACCAGTGGGCATGGCGTTTGGTTTCGGGTGGTTTAGCAGCAGCCAAAATGAATTTCAGTCTGCGGTAGTAGCGAAAGTGATCCAGCAGTATGGCATTTTAGATAATGTGGAATCTTATAACGAGGGCGCTAAAACCGTCATGTCGAATGAAATTTTCGATCCGTCTACGGGTCAACCACTTGTGACGTCCATAACAAATGAGTACCAGCATAAAGAATACACCACAAGTATTCCTGCTTCATGGGCCTATACAGGTATGGCCGGAGCCTATGCCAACATAGGATACACCGACGCGGGAACTATTTCCGTAAATGCCAACTATATAGGAAAGCTAAACATTACCAATACCGCTCCACTCATACCAGGTGACGAATTATCTGTTTCTTACAAGGATACCGGAGGTGCAAAACGTAATACCGTAGTTTGGGTTATGGGCTCGTTAGCATCTGGAGACGGAGGAGGACCGCATGTGGTTCCGCGCTTCCCCTTAAGTACCATAGGGTGGGCGCCTGGCCTCCTTTTAAGTGATGTGCGCATACGGGTCATCAGTTCAGGGCATAAGAATATGCTGGATGAAACGGTGCAGACTTATACATCCAATAATAGTCCTGTAAGTGGAGGAGCGCTAAGCACAACACTAACTGGCTTGATCGATATTAAAGCGAGAACGTTTACAGACTCCAACACGAGAATAGTGAGGGATTACCTGGTGAATCCCAATGTCATAAATCCATATTGTATAGGTGAGCGAGGGCAGTGGCGGTTGTTAAGCGAATACGCGTATCAAACCAATCGCAACTACTCTGGAACTACCACACGGAATGCCGGCTTGTTTACAGCCCCGAGCCTGTTTGTTCCTCCCGTTGGATCAGCATACAGTTTTCCCTATAACTTTCTCGGGTATAACTATAGTGACTCTAACTGGCGGGCTATGCGCACCATCACTAAATGGTCGCCCTACGGAAAAGAAGTGGAAAATGTAGATGCGATCGGGAACTATTCAACAGCCGTATTTGGCTTTAACGAAGAACTACCGGTAGCTGTCGCGGCTAATGCTAAGCAAGGCGATGTACTGGCACTTGGCTTTGAAGATTATCATCTTTTGCGGCCTATACCTGATATGACCTTTTTCGAATACCTGCCGTTCTACGCCAGTGTAGCGGATATACCATTTCCTTCGCTGCAATATAAGATGAGCGCGGTTCCTACACAGGTTTCGACCACCACCGGTCACACAGGTATGCAGTCTTTTCACAGTTTACATAAGCAAAATTATTTGCCTTTGCCAATACGTGATACGGGATACTCGATGGTAACCAGAAAATTCAACAGCTATTTCTCCAATTCTTCGGCCCCCTATACTTTCAGCTCTTCCAATGAATACCTGCAATTCTCGCTGGTGCCGGGTAAGAGCTATATTCTCAACTATTGGTTTAAGCCAATAGCGCCGGAAACTGACGCAACTAACTATGCGTTGGCTGCTGAAACCGGGGTCGAAATAAACACACCTGCGGGTACTAACGATTATCCTGTTGTTCGAAAGTCGCATATTATTGACGGGTGGCAGCAGGTAGAAGTGCGATTTACGGTGCCGATAGATGTATTAGTGGCACAGGTCATGATGCCCGAGAATTCGTATGTTGATGATCTCCGTATTTTTCCTGTAGAGGCGAATATGAAGGCGTTTGTATATGCCCCTATAAATCAGCATAACAAATCGACTAACGGCAAATTGATGGCAACACTTGATGAGAACAACTTCGCAACACTGTACGAATACGACCAGGAAGGAAACCTAGTACGCGTGAAGAAGGAGACCACCAAGGGAATAATGACAGTGTCAGAATCGAGGAGCGGCAACCATAAGGCGAAACCATAAACATGAACATGATGATGAAAAAAACAGCGTTTTTCCTTTTCGTTTTAGTTGCGTTTCCGTTTCTGGCTACTGCGGATATTAGGGATACGGCTGCAGTATTGAAGCATCTGGGGCAAGCATTAAAGAGCATCGACAACGTAAGCTATAAATACCAGATGGATGTAAAGTTCCCGAACGGTGATAAGGATCATCTTGACGGGTCCATACATCTTGACATAAATAATCAGCTGTATTACAATAATTGCCCGGAATTCACTCTTATTTACTCCGATAAATGGTTTTACAGGGCTGACCATAGAAATAAGGCAGTGACCATTATCAGCAGGAGTAAAGAAGATAAGAAGCTCGCCGAGAACCGAAAACAGGAAATTTTTAAGCAGGGCGCTTTAAACACGTTTGTCGACACAATGTTGTTGAAGAGAGCTGTGATATTTGCATTTTCGGAAAGCAATGAAGCTGCAACAATCTCTATGCATTTTAAAGGAAACACAACGATAAAAAACCTTACGGTCACTTATAACACCAAAGACGGCAAAGTATCGAAGTGCAGCATGGAACAGTGGGAGCCGTGGCAGGACGAAGAAGGGAAAAGGCAACATGTACAGCTGACCGTAGGATTTGACGACTTTAAATATGCCACAGACAAAAGCGAGTATAGCGAAAGTGTCTTTTTTTCTTATGATAACAAAATGCTGGTGTTGAAAAAATACAATAACTATAAACTTTCTAAAAAAATATAAACTCTTATATGGCGAGGTTCAAAAACTTTACCGTGAATAGATTCTCGGTTTTGCTATTGCTGCTACTTATTTATTTCGGTCGCGGCTATGCACAAACCTATGATTTTAAAACAACCGAAGGCTCAGCTATCGTTAGTGGTAATGAGCTTAGCACAGCGGGATTCCCCTACACTTTGACCGTGTGGTGTAATCATTTTGATTACATAACCAGTACAGCTACATGGAGAGACGACCTAATCTTCAAAAGCAACGTATCCTTTGTAAAGTTCTATGTAGACAATTATAACCCCGTAACGAAATACCAGGCCCCAGTCAACTACACCTATCGGCTCATCTGTCATGTTTATGGCTATACAGACCCGGCAGATACGGTGTCAGTGTTCACCGTTACCAACGACACATTAACGATCAACTACAATAACCTGGATAATAATGCACCTTACCAGGAGATCAACCTAAAAAAGTACAACAACTACTACAAGCTAAAAATAGTAATAGATGCAATATTCGAGGAAACTTCCCCGGGAACATTGGTGGCGGCCGCCCTTACGGATCCCGCTTTCAGAAACTTTAGAGTAGAAGGGTCAATTCTGAGCCAGTGTTACGACAAAAGGGAATATGGCAGTGGCACTTCAGCGACTGCTCCTGTTGTTTTTACTACCGCATATCCGGCCAGTAACTACCTCCAGCTGAGCTGGGACTTTGCGTCGGGTCCGTTAGCTCCGGTAAATTATCAATTGGAGTGGACCTATATCGATGACTACCGGCTAGTAGATATGGATAACCTGATAGAATCAGCGGCGCCACCCGGCTCACTACCTTACAACTTCGCTTTCAACAGTACAAGGGTATGCCTGGCGGACAATAGCTTCAAAATACCACTTATTTACCCACGCGGATATATTGTTTACCGAGTGCGGGCAGTAAGGCCAGACTCGTCATTGTTCAAATATCCGGTTTATGGGAAGTGGTCGCTGCCGGGTGGCGATGAAGGGATAATCGGCATGCTGCCGCCGAGTCATTATTATCACATAGCGGATCCATATGTGGGTGACAGCTTGAACTGGCAGTATACGGTAAGTTTTGCCGAAGGTGGCAAATACAAAAATGTGGCGAGCTTTTACGACGGCCTGCTGAAACTTAGGCAAAGCATAACCCGCTTCAATACTAACCTGGGAAAATTGATTGCCACCAATGACATATATGACTACGAAGGTCGAACCTCGATAAAAACCCTCCCGGCTCCAATAAAAGAAAGCAGTTTCCGGTATCTACACAACGTTGATCTCAACTCGGTAACTCATCTTCCCTACCGGGCGGCAGACTTCGATACGGGGTCGCTGAGGTATAGTCTAATTTCTCCGCTTGCATCTGACGCACTCGCGAGTATTTACTACTCGAGTCAAAACCCCGACACACTATTACGACACCAGAAGTTCGTTGCCAGTGCAGAAGGGTACCCGCTGGTGCAAACCATTTTTGAGTCAGGGTTTGACGATCGTGTTTCTGCTCAGGGAGGTGCTGGAAGAGCATTGCAAATAGGGGATTCTAATTATGTTTCGAATACGTACGTCAATGCGTCGCAACCAGCCATTAACTCGCTGTTTGGGATTGACGTAGGATTGAACAGCTTTTATTCCATGACGGTCAGCCAAGACCCTAATCAGCAGTATTCGATGACGATCAAGGATTATCATGGCAAGCAGATCGTATCGTCTCTGATTGGTTCGGGGCCAAGTTCGGCTACCCACGCTCTCGCTGAAGTACTTATGATCGATTCTGTTCACTATAAGCAGGACTTGTTGAGTTCGGAACCCGCAAGCCAACTGATCGACACTATTACCGGGTCGCGTGTTGCAGATGTCGATTTCTTCAACCAGGTAAGAGGCGAAGATTCCTTGCAGTATTTTTACCAGCTACCACCGTACCCGGCCTGCCCCGATCAAAACATTTACGTACGGGGACACTATACAGCTAAGGTTTTAGACAAGTATGGTAACCTGGTACTTTCGCACGATAATTATATTGGCGCAAACAGGGTTGATACAGGAACAACTCCGACAACGTTTTCTACGCCACAGACGGCATTTGCAGCCGGCATCGGCACCTATCATGTGAACAAACAACTTGTCTTTTCACCGACAGACGTCAACGCAGTACTTGATTCCTTCTTTGATGTGGCTAATTGCTTCTATACACTTCCGTATTTTATTAAAGCGAGCGTAAATAACGCAGTTTTCCCATGTCCGAAGCCCGGGGGGCTAACATCTCTTGAAAGTGATAAGTGTGCAAACGCGAAGTGGGAAATGATGCAGCAGTTGTTTCCGGCAGGTGAGTATAGCAGGTATACGATGATAGGGGACTCGATGGCGGCCCCGGAAAACTCCAGCTACACTATTCTCGGATGCCCGATTGTTACCCGCTATTGCTATCACCCACATGCCATAGAAGGAGGCGACTCCTCTGTGATTCACGCTTCGATACCAACTTATGGAGACGTAAAATACCGGTGTTTTTGCAACGAGCTGGTAATTCGTGATACCTGTGTCTACGATAGCATATTCACTACTACGGCAACCTTTACCATTTCGGGGCTTGACGACCTGACGCAGTCTGTTTATGTACCATTCCTGGATGACGGCCTTTCTATGACAGGTAATTATTTCATACGCGGATTCTACAACCTGGGTACGCTAAATGGGACCATCTATCAATCCGGTACCGCTGTAGGGCACATTTCCCAGTCCACGCTTCCGCGTAAAACCACCATCACAGTACCCATCACGGTGAAGGGCGACTCATTTATTGCGGACCTGCATGGCAATTCGCTTACAGTCACGGGTGACTCATTTTATGTTAACCTCTCCGGGCGCATACTGCATGTGCACGATGATTCTACCTATACCGACTATACGTCTACTCTATGCCACCGGAGATACCAGGATACCTGTACCGTGCCCACGCTGGCAGATACGATAACGGTAAATGGTGTGCTGTATTCCGGTTTGCGCACCATATCGGCCACCGATTTTACGGCCATATACAAAGAAGCCATAGCGTCAAAGAACTATTCAATCGCCGAGGCCCTGTTACCACTTCATCCCCAATATTGCGAGCTGAAGAATTGTTTTACCGACAGTTTCAAAGCCCAGGTGTTTGCACTGCCCGACTGGCAAACTGCGCATAGTATGCACCTGTTCTATCTGGACAGCCTGGTAGCCAAAGATCCGCTTCGCCCGTTGATGACTAGTAGTGGCTTGTTTCCTGACGCCGCTGACTCCCTGCGGAAGTTTGCAGGAGGAGCGATCAGGCTTGACTCATTCATTTTTATGAATGCGTATTGCAATTGTACCGATTCTATCATGTTCAAAGATTGCTACAATAACATGTTCAGCAACGAGATCAGCAATCATCTCCTGATCTCCAACGACGTAAAAAAGTACTATTTCAAGGCGATAGTAGGTACTTATTTCGCCAACCGGCAGCGGTTTATTGATTCAATTTTTACCAAGGACGGCAATACCTGCAGCCACTGCTCGGGTGCCCGTATGACATTGATCCCGAGCGCAACGATATTGCCGTTTCCTGTAAAAATAGACACAACCATTTCTTACCCCTGGTTCCCCAGCCCATGGCCAGCATATGGTACCGATAGCTTCCAGGCGGCGCTCGATAGCCTCACCACGTTTTATAACCATGAAGATACACTTCTGTGTATGGGCGCTATAAATACGTTGGTTGAACGTTTTTCAAATTGTATCCAGGGGGTGGCTTCCGTGGAGACTGATTTCCGTAATGCGCTGCTAGCGATTTTTTACGCCGGGCAAGCTCCCGGCGGAGACTTCACTCATGCACAAATAGAGACCGCGCTGACAAACGCGAGTATTCCGCTGAGCGATCTTTGCAACCCATACATTTATGGCCCGCCGGCTGTGCATGGCTCCAGGGAAAACAGCTGTCTTAGCGCAGGGTTTTATGCAGATGCAGGCAGCCTGCTTAATGAGCCTGCCGTAAGGGATGCGCTGCTGAGTATCACTTCATCGCACACCATGACGCTGGATACTAACCATAATATTGTGCACAAGCTCGTTGCCCGAAGAATAGGTAATGTAGAAGCAGTTGATGTGACTGCGGATTATGACGGTGCGAAGAAACTGTATACCGTATATATCATAAACCCGGCGGCATTTGGCAGTATGGTTCGGATACAGCTTCACTCGGGATGCGGAGATGTATTTTCAGGCATGTCTTCCGGATCGTACCTTATGTCTGCTGCTTGTATCAATACAGATCGCTTGCTGGGCTCGGGTACGGGGCATATAAATCAATACGGCTTTAAGGCAACAGTTGTTGGGTCCAGCCCATGTGCCATGGCAGCATGGATAGATCGTGTGGAAACCATGGTACACACCGATAATGCGGCCCCCCGGTGCATGCCATGTACACAGATGCGTGAGCTGTACTCTAAGTTCACCGACGTGCTGTCGACCTACGATGTAAAAGGGGCAGACCATCCTTTCTACGCTGCAATGCTCACAAGCTTTATGAACGAAGCGCTGCAACAACAGTACAGCAGCAGCGATTACGAGACTTTCATACAGAGCTGCGCCCTTGCCGATAGTATTAAGATGCCGCTTTATGTAGGCTACTCAACGTTCAGGTTCGATAACACTACCGATATGGATGGGTTCATCAACACACTCAACATGGTGAACACTGACTATTCTTTTGACAATTGCTACAGGGAGCGCAAAACTGTTGGCGGCTCGCCGCAAATAACTGTCGTGGTAGATCTCAATACTGTGCCCCAATCTGAGCTCTGGCGGTATAAAGCTGTGCTGGAAACTTACGTTACGACCACCGCTTTCACCGGTTATAGCATCAACGACCTCGAGGCCACCATGGAGGCAGCGGATATCATAGGCTCCATTCATACCGACCCTGACTTTCCTTTCAGCCCCGGCGACTCAAGCATTGTTACTTCCGGTGTTACCTTCTCGGGCCCTCATTCGAGAGAAGTATGGATAGGCGGCGGTTTTGTAATGCGGCATTGCTATGACGTGATAAAGACCGGCACAGCTAAGCCGTACGACATATCGAGAGCTGTATACCAGCTGACGGCTTACCTGTACAACCATGGTATACCCGGAGCTGTATTTATACCACATTTTAAGAGCACTATAGATGCCAGCTACTTCAAGCCAGAAAAGCAGGCATACCTGGCACACACCTATGGCTTCCAAGGCCTGCCTGACTACGAGGTGCTGAACAACATAGAGGCATCCCACCTCACGGCTGCAATTCCGTCGGATAATGCAGCATACTCACGCCCCAACACTTACGGGCTGTTCTCTAACCTGTATCTGTGGAATGCGGGCATGAGCAACCGGCACTATGATACGCTGCAACGAATAATAGACCTTGCATCGCCATCGGGGGAAATTTTCAATACCGCTGCCAGCGTTTCTATACCGCTCACGGGGGCGGCGCAGCTCAATGCTTATATATGCGCCGACAAGTCGTACTGGTACCGGTATTTTACTACAGGCGATACGCTGTACAATGTCTACATTGGCTTCCCTGCCTATATACCGGAATACACTCGTTCTCTTTACAAAGTAGCCGGCCTGGTGATACCCATACCCAGCGACAGCCTCAACAGGCAATTCGCTATTAAGGTAGTGCGACCCGGCACTACTGATACACTGCAGCTATACGGGCTTACCAGCTTTGTAATAGGCGAAAGCATACAGCTAAGCAATGCGCTGCTGCGGTTATCGCCGCTGGCAAACAGTATGGCCGATACATTTGACAACTGCGAGCGGCAGACCCTATACGCGGCAATAAACGACGGCATAGAACGATACGACAGCTATATAGACTCGGTGCGGAAGCAGGTAGCCGGCGGGCTGCAGCGGCACTTAGTGACAGCGGTGGGCGAGCGGCTGGAGCTTACCACCGCTATGGCCGAACAGTCGTACACGCTTTATAACTACGACCGTGCGGGCAACCTTACGCTCACCGTTCCTCCCGCGGGCGTACAGCCTTTGCCGGTAGACAATAAGGGCATAATGGATGCCGTAGACGATGCACGCAAAGCAGGGACCATTCCCGCGGATATGCCCACATACACCAAGAAGAATACTTATGCCTATACCTCTTTTAACCAGGTAAATGAGCAAAGGACCATAAATGGCGGGAAAACGCGGTTCATGTACGATGCGGCAGGACGCCTGGTATTTTCGCAGAATGCGAAGCAGGCTGTATTTGGCAAGTATACCTATAACATATACGATGAGCAGGGACGAATAGTAGAGACGGGGGAAGCCGCACTGGGCTGCCCTTACTTCGCCAACTACGTTACCACGGAGCCGGAGGGTGCACCGCCATGCTCTTACAGTTACCCGCCTGCCATACCGACCTCTCCGCCAATCTACACCATTTCTGCCGACCCGCCTATGGTGATGAACGTTAACCGCGTACCCTATGCGGATGTGGTAGCGTTCATCCGCTCCTTCAACAGGCAGGATGTGGTGCTGACTACCTATGATACGGCTGTGAACCCGCTGGATACCCTGCGGGGATTTGATGCCCAGGAAAACCTGCGCAAACGCGTGGCATGCGTAAAGTACTTTACCGCGCTTGATACTACAGATACCACATTCGTAGATTATAACTACGCCTCTCACTACAGCTACGATGCCCAGGGCAATGTGCAGACCCTTACCCAGGATTACCCCGCACTGGCCACAGTAAAGCACCGCTACAAGCGCATAGACTACGACTACGACCTGGTAAGCGGCAAGGTGAATATGCTGAGCTACAACCGCGGCCACGGCGACCAGTTTTACCAGAAATATGCCTACGACGCCGATAACCGCATCACTGATGTGCAGACCAGCAACGACGGTTACATATGGAAGAAGAACGCGCACTACACTTACTACGAGCATGGCCCGCTGGCACGGGTAGATCTCGGCGACCTGCGCGTGCAGGGCATAGACTACGCCTACACCATACAGGGATGGCTGAAAGTGATGAACAGTGATACGCTGAACAAGGAGATGGATATGGGCGTTGATGGCAGTATGGCCAGCATATCGGCATACGATGCGGTAGCCCACACTATCGACTACTTCCGCGGCGACTATAATGCTATTACCGGCAGGCAGGTGCAGCATGTGGCACCTGTGGCCCGCAGCCTTTACAATGGCAACATAGCGCGGCAAACCGTAGCGATGGACTCGTTTGTAAAGCTCAATAAGCAGTATGTATACGACCAGCTCAGCCGGATAATAAGCGCCGACTATGCCCACGTAGACCCCGCTACCGGAGCGCTGGCAGGAGTTGCCGATTACCACAGCCGCTATGGCTACGACAAAGATGGCAACATACAGAAGCTGCTGCGCTATGGCAACGACCAGGGCAGCGGCGCGCAGCCGATGGACAGCATGTCGTATTACTACGCCGACCTCACTACCGACAAGCTCACCGATGTGTACGATGAGTCTCCCGATGTGTATACCAACGACATAAAGCAGTTCCCCGCCTCGGGGGGCACCATTGGATTTGGCAGGTATAACTACGATGCCATAGGCAATACCACCAGCGATGTAGTAAGCGGCCAAAGCTTTATAGCCTGGAACCTCTATAACAAAGTGACCACGGCAATGGGCGATACCGGCCGGCTGGAATTTGAATACGACGGCATGGGTAACAGGGTGGCTAAGCATTACAAGACAAGCGTGCCCAACGCCCTGCTTTCTGATGATGAATATTATGTCCACGATGCGCAGGGCAATATACTGGCCACATACAAGGGCAAGACCCGCAAGGAGCTCACCACATTTACTGAGCGTACAGACTTTGCCCTCTCCGGCCATAGCATATATGGCAGCAGCAGGCTGGGCGTAAAGCAGTATTACGGCGCAGAGATAGGGGGCTTTGTAGACCTTACCTACAGCACCTTCGATACATCGCGCCTCTTCCAGCACCTACCGTGGTATAGCCTGGAGTACCAGGATGTGATAAAGACCGACAGCACCAACCGGTATAGCAATACCTTTACCGCGCCCTACTATGCGCGCCACGTGCTGGGCCAGGTGCAGTACGAGCTTACAGACCACCTGGGCAATGTGCTGGCCACGGTAAGCGACAAGCGCGCAGGCAGCACATTTATACCGGTGCCTGGCGGCGGCCCGCTGGTAGCAGGCGACCCGGCTCTTATAAATGCCTACAAGCCCATAGTGGTGAGCGAGCAGGACTATTACCCCTTTGGCCAGCACATGCCCGGCAGGTATAAGGCCGATACCGCCACCCACTGCATCATTACCAATATCAGCACCATGCTGCCCCAGCAGTATTTTGTGAATATCCCTGCGGCGACGGCCATGAGCGACATTACCCCCCTGGGCAGCGCCAGCCTCTCCATGGGTGGCGGCGTGCTTACCATGACGTCTACCACGGGCGGCACCTCATCCAGTACCTCGGCTTTTGCCTACAAGGCGCCGCCTGCCTCGGTAGCTACCGGCAGCGTGGTGAACGTGCTGGTAAATGATATGACCAACGACCACGCCTTTATAGTGATAGACAACCCTACCAACACCATGGTGGGCTCTACCACCCACGGCACAGGCACGGCCGTAGGCGCCGTGGCCATCACCATGAGCGCCCCCCACAGCAGCGACATCTCAGTTGTAGTTGCCTGCCTCGACCCCACTGGCGGCATGGTAGAGGTAACTGGCTTCGACATACCGCGAGACACCATGATCTCCTACAACATACCCACCAACGTATGTAACAACGACTTCTATCATTATGGGTTTAATGGGAAGATCAAGGATAACGAATTAGCGGGTGTAGGGAATAGTGTTGATTATGGTTTTAGAAGATATGACCCCAGAATAGCTAGATTTAATAGTGTTGATCCACTAGCGAAAAAATATCATTGGCTTAGCGGCTACCAATTCGCGGGGAACACGCCTATCCAAGCAATAGACATTGAAGGTCTAGAGCCTGGAATAATGATAAATTTGGGACCGCTCAAAACAATTTTATGGTTAAAAGAACCGCGGCATCAAGATATTACTCTAAAGCAAGCTTTATTGGCTGAGAAAGATATTGATGGAGGTATAATTGATACAAGAGGATTTTTGCACCGCCCATCAAAATTGGATTATAAGCAAAATCCTTTTACGGCAACATTGAGCGAAACAGGTTACATAGGTGCGCAATTTTTTGGTTTAGATAAGATCGATAAATTTGGTGCTGATTTAAAGGATGGGAATCTCAGTCCCGTGGATGCTGTAATTCAATTTGCTGATATTGGATTTAGTACAGCTATTGGTGAAAAGGGTGGAACTACCAGCAAGGGTATTCATGGTAATTCTAAGTTAAGTCCTAAGCCTCAGCATCTTTATGAAATGTCCAATGATAGAACTGGACAGCTATTAGAGTACGGTTTAAGCGGTCAAGAATTAAAAGAAAATGGAACGTCACCTAGAGTTGATCAAAAAATTCGTGAGAAATACAATGGCAATAAAGATATATCTGGAAAGGTGATTGAAAAAGATGTACCGGGAAGAGAAAGCGGACTTCAAAAGGAAAAGGATTATGTGAATCAGTATAAAAAAAACAACAACGGAGCAAGTCCACCAAATCAAAAAAGACCTAAATAATGCTGAATCAGATAACGTTGGCTTGCTATGAGCAGGTAAGCAATCACCAATTTATAAATGCTCAAACGTGGTGTGTGGCAGAATTATACTGTTCCTTTTTGAAAAGGTATAAGACTGGTAAAATTGTAAAATGTAACGTTAGTATAAAAGACAATTGGAATGAACTGATTGACTATTATGAAAGATATACCGATGTAATTACGGTAAGATTAAATTTCGACTTCGATGCATATCTCAAATTATCTAAACTTGAAATGAAGCGGATGCAATTGAATCACTTGCATAAAGGCATGATGGTTATAGCGCAACAGGAAGGGTGGTCAGTAGATCAATTACTAGATGCCTATAATTATTCTTTAAGGCAAAATTTACTCTATAGTTTTTACCTGCGGAATAATAGGTGGAAATCGTCACCTGATCGAGCGTATAAAATACGTTTTTGGTGCGAATGGGATATTGATAGCTTCGATGTCTACTATGTTCTTTTCGATCGTCAAAATCAAGAGCTTAAACGGAGCCGTTTCATAAAGGGCAATCCATCTGAAGGCGAGTTTATTTATTACGTTGATTGGAAATGGATAGACAATAAAACGGTTTTATTTAGCAATAATTACAAGTACGGTAACGGAGAAGTTTGGACGATAGAAGTTGTTTAGAATAGCCTCCCACTGGTCGAAGCACCTCGCTTCGTCCTCGCACCGGAAGCGTCTCACTGGTCGAAGTGTCTCGCTTCGTCCACGCACCCAGGAAACGTCTCGCTTACGAAAGAAGTAAGATAACAGGTAAAAAGCTAAATAGTAATCGAACAATGAACGGTGCCAACGCCACTACAGCAAAATAGAATTGATGCAGCTGGGACAACAAATAATATGGGTTTTTCCCCACACCCGGAAGCGTTGCGCTTCCGAAAGGGTGAAGAAAGTAAAACGAGAAAGCTAAATAGTAAACAGCAGATGAATAGTGCTAACCCCGCAGAAAATGCGGGGCAGGCAGCCACCACGCCAAAATAGAATTGATGCAGCCGGGACAACAAATAAGAATACGGGTTTTAGTGCTATCGCAGTTCCACTGGTCGAAGCATCTCGCTTCGTCCCAATACCCTGAAAGCGTCCCGCTTCCCCACTGGTCGAAGCGTCCCGCTTCGTCCTGAACAACCGGAAGTGTCTCGCTTCCGAAATGATTAGTAGTAAGAAATTGAAAAAGTATAAGTAATAATAACAGGAAACAATGAATAGCAACTTGCTTAAAACTCTGTTTGCCATTTGGGCATCTCTTTTTTCTGTAGCCGCATGCGTTACGCAGTCGCGCGGGCAGTGCAGCACATCAGTGGCCCCCAGCTTTTCGGCATCGCCTGTGCAGTGCCTCAATGAATATATCACAGATATTTCGGCTTCGGGTCCTGGCGTCACGTCTACCATTGCAGTGAGCGGGGGCATGGGTGTCGGCTATTATTATGATTACTCATCCACACAAGGTGTTAATCTCCCGGTCGGTAACACGGTAACTATTCATCTTACGCGGTGCTCTACTGTGTATACCGGCTATGTGGCTATCTATGCAGACTGGGACAACGATGGCATTTATAATGGAGCGGAGCTATCGAGCCCCGTAACGGAGTTTGAACATGCTGCCACTACTATGGATTATGAATTGGTAGTGCCTTGCGGCAGCACCTCGAATGTGAACCTGTCTATGCGTATAATGCTGTCCGAAACTCGGGCCGGTGTGATCGATCCATGTGCAGGCACCTACGGGCAGGCCTACCAGTTTCATGTAAATGTAAACTGCTGGCCACTGCCCTCTACGGCCACGGTTTGTGCGGGCGACGACCTTTCCCTTCCCACTGGTATCCCATGCGGAGGGTGGAGCAGCGTTAATACTGCGATAGCTACAGTATCATCTGCGGGGGTAGTAACAGGCGTAGCAGCGGGTACTGTTTACATCGTGTTCGCGCCTGCAACTTGTACCGCATCTCCAGGAGCCTGTCTGGTCACGGTTACCCCGGCGGCATCCATCACCGGTGGCTCATACGTTTGCACGGGTCTCACTACTACATTAACCGGCGCGGCTTCCGGGGGCACCTGGAGCACCAATGACCCCAGTGTAGCCACCGTCAGCTCATCGGGTGTAGTAAGCGGGGTGGCTGCCGGCGCTGCAATTATCACCTATACTGCCCCGGTCACATCGTGCCAGGCTACTAAGATAGTAAGCGTCATGGCCACAGTGCCGGCCATCACCGGCACCACCACCATATGCCAGGGTACCACCACCACGTTGGCGCACCCTGTGCCGGGCGGCACCTGGAGCAGCAGCAACACTGCTATAGGCACAATTTCTACCGCCGGTGTGCTCAGGGGTATGTCGGCCGGCACAGTTACCTTATCCTACAGCCTTGGCTTCTGCGCACCGGCAACGCTGTCGGTCACCATACTGCCGGCTGAGATAACGGGTAGCAGCGGTGTCTGCTATGGCGCATCTATAACCCTCACCGGCAATCCCTCGGGTGGCACCTGGGCTAGCAATTATCCGGGAACTGCTAGTGTCAGTTCCGGGGGAGTAGTCACAGGCTTGACCGGTGGAGCGCCTGTTATTACGTACTTCGCGCCAAACGGTTGTACGCCCACTAAGACTATTTATGTGGAGCACCTGTATCTTTCAGGGTTCAATGGCACATGCGTAGGTTCTTCTATGGACCTTAACCCGGTAGCCCCGGGTTCCGAAGGTCTGGCCTGCGATGGTTGTTACTCTGGTGGTACATGGTCGTCGAGCAACACCTCCGTAGCTACAGTAGGTACATCCGGCCTCGTATCGGGAGTAGCCGGCGGTACTGCAACCATCTCGTGGACAAGTCCGCTCGGCTGCGTGATAACAAAAGTAGTTACTGTCGCTTCAGGCACCATTACCGGGAGTATGACCGTTTGTATCAACACCAGCGCTCCCTTAAGTGATGGTATCCCCGGAGGTGTATGGAGCAGCTCAAATACTGCCGTTGGTACGGTCAGTTCATCCGGCGTGGTACGTGGCATTGCCGTGGGTACGGCCACCATCTCGCATACCGGCTCCGGTTGTGCCAATTACGCTTTGCTTACCGTGGTATCGCCTTCGCTTAGCGGCAGTTCCACGGTATGCAGGGCAGGCACTACCACATTGTCTGCAACCCATGCTGGCGGCACATGGACAACCAGCAATTCTGGCCTGGCCACTGTAGGTGGCGGGGTAGTGTATGGCAATTCCGGTGGTACCGTGGCCATTAGCTACGCTATATACGGCTGCGTAGTTACCCATATCATGACTGTAGAGCCTACCATTAGCGGGACAGATGTAGTGTGCCTGGGCGGTAGCATTATCTTAACTGCAACTCCGTCAGGAGGCACATGGAGCAGCAGTAATACAGGAATAGCTACGGTTAGCGGTGGCACTGTAAGCGGAGTTGCTCCCGGCAATGCAGTTATCACCTACACATCACCGGCTGGCTGTGTTGCAACGAAAGATGTACATATACCATTTATTAACGGCCCTACCGCACTTTGCCCTGACGGGGCAGTAACGTTGTACCCAAATGCATATGGAGGCACATGGAGTAGCTCCGGCACCGGGTTTACAACTGCTGTGGCAGGCAGTGATCTCATTGTTACAGGCATATCCGCCGGCAGCGGAACGTTTACTTATTATATTGGCGGGTGCACCTCTGTTGCGTATTCTGTAACGATTCACGCTAAAGGTATAACCGGGGTCGATAAGTTCTGCAGTGCAACTTTTCCTACTTTAGTGGGTGCCCCTGCTGTTTCAGGGACTACGGTATGGACGTCAGGAAATCCTGCAATAATCTCTGTATCGGGAGGTACATTAAGTGGTTATAATACGGGCAGTACGGTAATTACCTATAACGTTCCATGGATGAATGGCTGCATGGTAACGAAAACAGTAAGCGCGTACAAATCGCCAGTGGCTACGGCCTGGACATCGTGTGCTACACTGTGTTACAGGCCGTATGGGAACACTTGGGAAAATAATCTCGCAGCAACACCAACCGGCGGCGTGTGGCAAGGGGTGGGGCTAACGGTGATTACTGATCCGGATATTGGCATATATGCTAATGCAAGGGTTCATCCCACTGGCTGGTGGTCTGGTGGTTATGCAAAATACACGTTAAGTTATGATGGGGGTACAATGCCTTGTCCTGTATTTTGGAATTATAGTACTCCATAAAAACGTACCAACTGGATTGTTTATCAGTTTGTAAAAAAGACACCGCGTTTAAAGCAAACATGTAACCTCCCTCATTCAAAAAATCTCGCTCCCCAATAAACAGTCTCGCACCGGTTCTCTCACACATGCCGGTGGGAGATTGCGTCCTACGCTATTATTGTCGGGTTTGCCAAAATCCTTATCTGCATTGGTATGGGTTGCTAGAGATACACACATTGCTTGGCTTGAATAGATTTGGTTGCAACCCACAAACGGTTTGCCTGCAAGTTTCGTTTGGATAACCAATAGGATAAAATCGTGAGCGTATAGACTGGAGACACCACCGCATAACGTTATTGACTATATTCATCCGGGTAAACCAATACCACATTTAAGGAGTTGCGAGATGATATCAATACGCTACATTCTCGAAGAATGACGCAGCCAAGTAGCGGGCAATCGCAGAGGGTGTTGAGTTATTACAGACATGCGGTTATTTGAAGATTCGCGTAGGCAGCCACAGCAAGTTGTTGCTGTAGCTGCCTACGCGAGGAATTAGAGATAAGTATTGAGATATCCTATTTGGAAACTATGCTTTCGTCGAGCAAGTACATGACTACTGATTTCTCTCAATAGTTGTCCGATACTCGTGCGTTCTAAAGCAGCACTACTACAGTATATGCTAGACCATTTGATGTGATTTTAGTCACGCAACGTTCTGCTTAAGCCATTGAGTGCATTTCTATAAAATACAAACAGGTGGCTCCAGTGATTGTCGGAATTCAAGTGATTGATGTTTTCACTCAGAGAGTAGTTTCTTCTTGTTGCATTATTAGTTCGTGGAACAACTTTACATCGTAAAAGACTAAGCCGTAATCGGGGATAAATGCAGATGGTTCAAAATTCTCGGCGATGCAATAGATGGCGTACTTTTTTCGGTAGGCGTCCCGCTGCAATCTCCGTGTGAAAGCAGATGCATCCCTGATGTCTCTAATTGGTATTTCCCGGTCAGCGTAGATAATATATTCATAGTTTCTTACGATGCATCGTGCTTGATTGTCGATCGTGCGCAATACTTGACCAATTGGTCCATCTGAGTATTTGTAATTGTCTAAATAAGGTGATTTAGTAGGTCGGTAAGTAACCTCTAGGCGATACTCTACTGCAAACTGGCCCGCCACTTCACTTTTGCGGAACCTACTGGTTCGATTTAGTTCAAGCCGTCCCGCCGTTTCTGCCCCGAGAAAAAGCGCGCCCTCTATGATGTTTGCACACGGATGAATAATTAGTCCATTATCGTCTTTATACAAGTCCGGCTTTTCTTCACTCAGAACCAGCGCGACTATTCTGTCTTAGCGAATATCGTAGAGATTGTACGCTATTTGTTCAATTGGATTTGCTGTTTGCTCTTTCATAATCGTTTCTGTGTTTTTCATTTTTGATGTTTTATTTGTTGGTTAATTAATGTCGTGATGGTGAAAATAATGGTTACGAATACCCGGTGAGGTGGAACGGCTAATTTGCGAAAGCCCGTATCAGCCTTCTTTAAGCTTCTGCTTGTCTATGGCCTTGTATTTTCCCGGGGAAGCAGACGGAGCTGCTGGTGGAGGATAATACGGAGATGCGGTATTACCTGAAGGAGATACTGGGAGGCAAGGTGAACCTGGCGGAAGCGGGAAACGGCGTTGAGGCGCTGCAATGGCTGGAAACGAACACAGCTGACCTTATCATCTCTGACATTATGATGCCGGAGATGGATGGCCGTGAGTTTATAGAAAGGGTGAAAAGCACGCCGTCGCATAGCAAAATTCCTGTTATTACCCTCACCGCCCTTGCGGATAAAGAAAGCCAGCTGGCAATGCTACGCATGGGTATTGATGACTATATAATAAAGCCATTTAATGCTACGGAGCTAAGCGTAAGGGTATACAACCTATTAAATAATAATGCTGCGCGACTTGCGGCAAACCAGCAGCCTGATGAGCCTGACGACATACCGGCAGACGACAAGGCGGCGGAAGAGGTCAGGAGCAAAATAACTGAATATGTGCTGGCCCGTATTGAAAATTCTAATGTGTCGGTCTACGACCTCGCATATGAATTGAACATAGGTGAGCGTCAGCTACTGCGGCTGTCTAAGAAACTTACGGGCTGCTCCCCCCTGCAGCTTATCAGGGAAGTGCGGCTGCAGAAAGCATATGAGCTGCTGCTTAGCGGTGATATATATAAAATAGAAGACGTTGCTAAGCGGGTGGGTTTCTCGACACCTGCGTATTTCTCCCGGCAATTTTTTGAGCGGTTTGGTAAAAAGGCTACTGAATTTCTTTAGTATTCCTGCCCCGGCACATTACTTTTCTGCGGTTTCTCGCCCCGTTATGCAGTTGCAATTTCTTATTCAGCTGTTATTGAGTGATAAAATTTAGATTTTAAGTTTTCATATCTAATTGATAATCAACAATATAATTGTTGATGTCCGATTTGTTCACCCTAATGTCGGGTTTGTGGTGTGTCGATGACCGTATTTCACCCCATAGTAAATAGCTAAAATTTTTAAAACGTACGGTATGGACAATTTATCAACTACCCGGCATCTGAGTTTGTTTGTATTATTTTTATTGTGTTGCTTGCCCCCCGGTTACGGGCAGTTGCCTACCGTTACCTCGCTAAGCCCTTTATTGGGATATCCAGGTAGTACGGTCACAATTACCGGTACCAATTTTAATACCACCCCTGCCAATAACATAGTATATTTTGGTGCCACTCGTGCCACGGTAACAGCAGCCGGTAGTACCTCATTGACAGCAACCGTACCCATAGGCACTACTTACCAGCAGGTATCGGTAAATAATACCGCATCAGTGCTTACCGGTTATTCGCAATACCCCTTCCTGCCTACCTATGACAACAGCGCGTACATACCCGGGATAGTGAGCTTCGCCACTAAGGCAGACTTTGCTGCCGGTACTAATGCACGCTCTGTAGCTATAGGCGATATAGACGGAGATGGCAAGCCCGACATGGCAGTGGCTAATTATAGTTCCAGTACTATATCAGTATATCACAATACGAGCAGCAGTGGGAGCATTACTACTGGTTCTTTTGCCACACAAGTCACATTTACTACAGGCAGTACTCCCATCAGTGTAGCTATAGGCGATATAGACGGAGATGGCAAGCCCGACCTGGCAGTAACTAACGGGGGTTCCGCAACAGTATCCGTGTTTCGCAATACAAGCAGCAGCGGCAGTATTACTTCGGGTTCATTTGCTACGCAAGTCACATTTGCTACAGGTACACAACCATTTAACGTAGCTATCGGCGATATAGACGGCGATGGCAAGCCCGACATGGCTGTAGCTAATGCTAGCTCTTCTACGGTATCAGTATATCGCAACAACAGCAGCAGCGGCAGTATTACCGGCGGTTCTTTTGCCACGCAGGTCACATTTGCCACAGGCTCTGGCCCCAGCAGCGTAGCGATAGGCGACCTGGACGGCGATGGCAAACCCGACCTGACTGTGGCGAATACTGGCTCCAATACAGTATCCGTGTTACGCAATACCAGCAGCAGCGGCAGCATTAGCAGCGGTTCGTTTGACACGCAGGTTACATTTGAAACGGGTTCACAACCACAAAGCGTAGCTATAGGGGATATAGACGGCGATGGCAAATCTGACCTGATAACGGCAAACTATATCTCTCATACCATATCCGTATTTCGCAATACGAGCAGCAGTGGCAGCATTACCACCAGTTCTTTTGCCACGCAAGTCACATTTGCAACCGGTTGGCAACCAATTAGCGTAGCAATAGGGGATATAAACGGTGATGGCAAGCCAGACTTGGCAGTAGCTAATAGTGCCATCTCCGGCACTGTATCCGTGCTACGCAATACGAGCAGCAGCGGCAGCATTACTACGGGTACTTTTGCCACGCAGGTCACATTTGCTACAGGCAGCAATCCACAGAGCATAGCGGTAGGCGATATAGATGGTGATGGCAAGCCCGACCTGGCAACGGCTAATGTTGGGGGTAATAGTATATCGGTACTACGGAATAATCCATTATTAGCGCCTCCTGCTGTTACCTCCATAAGCCCGCAGGCAGGTAATACAGGCACGTCTGTTACCGTTACCGGCACCAATTTTAATACCACTCCAGCCAATAATATTGTGTTCTTCGGCGCCACACAGGCTACTGTAACAGCGGCAGGCACTACATCGCTCACCGCTACAGTGCCGGTAGGTGCTACCTATAAGAATGTATCGGTAAATAATACTGCGCTCTCGCTGGCCGGTTATTCGCGATACCCCTTCCTTCCTACTTATGACAACAGTGCGTACATACCGGGGACAGTGGACTTCGCTGCTAAGGCAGACTTTGCTGCCGGTACGCAACCATACAGTGTAGCGATAGGAGATATAGACGGCGATGGCAAGCCAGACATGGCAGTGGCTAATAATGGTGCCAATACAGTGTCGGTATATCGCAATACCAGCAGCAGCGGCAGCATTACCAGCGCTTCATTCGCCGCACAGGTTACATTTGCTACAGGTAGTGGCCCACGAAGCGTAGCGATAGGCGATATAGACGGGGATGGCAAGCCCGACCTGGCAGTGGCTAATCAGGGCTCCAGTACAGTATCCGTTTATCGCAATACCAGCAGCAGTGGCAGCATTACCAGTGGTTCGTTTGCCGCACAGATAACATTTACAACTGGTGCTAACCCCTACAGCGTAGCGATAGGCGATATAGACGGGGATGGCAAGCCTGACCTGGCAGTAGCTAATGGTAACAGCTCCGGTACTGTATCCGTGCTACGCAATACGGGCAGCAGCGGCAGCATCAGCACCGGTTCATTTGCCACGCGGGTTGCATTTGTTACGGGTTCACAACCATCTAGCGTAGCGATAGGGGATATAGACGGAGATGGCAAGCCCGACCTGGCAGTAGCTAATTATGGCTCCAATACAGTATCAGTATTTCGCAATAGTAGCAGTATAGGCAACATAACCAGCGGTTCTTTTGCCACGCAGGTTACATTTGCTACAGGTACACAACCCAATAGCGTAGCTATAGCCGATATAGACGGCGATGGCAAGACGGATATGGTAGTGGCCAATCTCAACTCCGCTACAGTATCGGTGCTGCGCAATACTAGCAGCAGCGGCAGCATTACCAGCGGTTCTTTTGCCACACAAGTAACATATGCAACTGGTAGTAACCCCTATAACGTAGCGATAGGCGATATAGACGGGGATGGCAAGCCCGACCTGGCAGTGGCTAATGCGGGCTCCAATACAGTATCAGTACTGCGCAATACCAGCAGCAGCGGCAGCATTACCAGCGGTTCTTTTGCCGCGCAAGTCACATTTGCTACAGGTACACAACCACTGAGCGTAGCGGTAGGCGATATAGATGGCGATGGCAAGCCCGACCTGGCAACGGCTAATTATGCTAGTTCAGGTACTGTTTCCGTGTTACGGAATACACCATTAATATTGCCGCCTGCTATTACCTCCATAAGCCCGCAGGCAGGTAATACAGGCACGTCTGTAACGGTTACAGGCACTAATTTTAATACCACCCCCTCCAATAATATTGTGTTCTTTGGTGCCACACAGGCTACTGTGACAGCAGCAGGTACTACATCGCTCACCGCTACAGTCCCGGTAGGGGCTACTTACCAGCGGGTATCGGTGAACAATACTGCGTTATCGTTGGCCGGTTACTCGCAATATCCTTTTCTGCCTACTTATGACAACAGCGCGTACATACCGGGGACAGTGAACTTCGCCGGCAAGGTAGACTTTACTGCCGATACCTACGCATTCAGTGTAGCAATAGGCGATATCGACGGAGATGGTAAGCCCGACCTGGCAGTGGCTAATCCTGGTTCCAATACAGTATTTGTATACCGTAATACCAGCAGCAGTGGCAGCATCAACAGCGGCTCTTTTGCCACACAAGTCACATTTACTACCGGAACAACCCCATACAGCGTAGCGATAGGCGATATAGACGGCGACGGAAAGCCCGACCTGGCAGTGGCTAATTATAGTTCCAATACCGTATCAGTTTATCGCAATACCAGCAGCAGTGGCAGCATTACTATGGGTTCTTTTGCCACGGCCGTAACATTTACTACAGGTTCTAATCCAATCTGTGTGGCAATAGGCGATATAGACGGCGACGGAAAGCCCGACCTGGCTGTGGCTAATCAAAGTTCCAATACAGTATCAGTATTACGCAATACGGGCAGCAGCGGCAGCATTACCAGCGGTTCTTTTGCCACGCAAGTTACATTTGCCATCGGCGCACAACCACGTAGCGTAGCTATAGGCGATATAGACGGTGATGGCAAGCCCGACCTGGCAGTGGCTAATCAAAGTTCCAATACAGTATCTGTATTGCGCAATACCAGCAGCAGCGGTAGCATTACCACCGGGTCTTTTGCTCCGCACGTCACATTTGGTACAGGCATTAGCCCATCCAGCGTAGTGATAGGGGATATAGATGGTGATGCCATGCCCGAACTGGCAGTAGCTAACCAGGGCTCCTCAACAGTGTCCGTATTTCGCAATACGGGCAGCAGTGGCAGCATTACCACCGGTTCTTTTGCCACGCACGTCACATTTGGTACAGGCAGTAGCCCATACAGCGTAGCGATAGGCGATATAGATGGGGATGGCAAGCCCGACCTGGCAGTAGCGAACGCGAGCTCCTCAACAGTGTCCGTGTTGCGCAATGCGAGCAGCAGCGGCAGCATTACCACCGGTTCTTTTGCGACGCAGGTAACATTTGCTACGGGCAGCAGTCCACGTAGCGTAGCAATAGGCGATATAGATGGCGATGGCAAACCCGACCTGGCAGTAGCTGATTTTATCGATTATAGTGTCTCGGTACTGCGGAATAGCCCTTTAATACCCCCACCTGCTATTACATCCATAAGCCCGGCAGCCGGTAATGCAGGCACATCTGTTACTGTTACCGGCACCAATTTTAATACGACCCCTTCCAATAATACTGTGTTCTTCGGCGCTACACAGGCTACGGTAACAGCAGCGAGCACGACATCGCTTACCGCTACAGTGCCGGTAGGCGCTACCTATAAGAATGTATCGGTAAATAATACTGCGCTCTCGCTGGCAGGTTATTCGCAATATCCCTTCCTGCCTACTTATGACAACAGCGCGTACATGCCGGGGAGCTTTAACTTCGCCGGCAAGGCAGACTTTGCTGTCGGCATCAGCGCATTCAGTGTAGCTATAGGCGATATAGATGGCGATGGCAAGCCCGACCTGGCAGTAGCCAATATCAACGCCAATACAGTATCAGTATACCGCAATACGAGCAGCAGCGGCAGCATTACCAGTGGGTCTTTTACTACGCATGAAACATTTGCTACCGGTAGCAATCCATATAGCGTAGCTATAGGCGATATAGACGGCGATGGCAAGCCCGACCTGGCAGTGGCTAATTACGGTTCCAATACTGTATCAGTCTACCGCAATACCAGCAGCAGCGGCAGCATACCCACTATTTCTTTTGACGAGGAAGTCACATTTGCTGCCGGTAGCCAGCCAACAAGCGTTGCGATAGGCGATATAGACGGCGATGGCATGCCCGACCTGGCAACGGCAAACCTTAACTCTAATACTATATCCGTATTTCGCAATACCAGCAGCAGCGGCAGCATTACCAGCGGGTCATTTGCCACGCAGGTCACATTTGCTACAGGTAGCAATCCACGAAGCGTAGCTATAGGCGATATAGACGGCGATGGCAAGCCCGACCTGGCAGTGGCTAATCTCGGTTCTAATACTGTATCAGTCTACCGCAATACCAGCAGCAGCGGCAGCATAACCACTGGTTCTTTTGCCACGCAAGTCACATTTGCTACAGGCTCCAGTCCATATAGCGTAGTTATAGGCGATATAGATGGCGATGGCAAGCCCGACCTGGCAGTGGCTAATCAGGGCTCCAATACAGTATCTGTATTTCGCAATACGGGCAGCAGCGGCAGTATTACTACGGGTTCATTTGCTACGCAAGTCACATTTGCTACAGGTACACAACCATATAACGTAGCTATCGGAGATATAGATGGCGATGGCAAGCCCGACCTGGCAGTAGCTAATAACAGCTCCGGTACTGTATCCGTGCTACGCAATACGAGCAGCGGCAGCATTACTACGGGTTCTTTTGCCACGCAGGTCACATTTGCTACAGGCAGCAATCCACAGGGCGTAGCCGTAGGCGATATAGATGGCGACGGAAAGCCCGACCTGGCAGTGGCTAATTATAGCAGCAATAGCATATCGGTACTACGGAATAACCCCTTATCCCCAATAGCAGGTACAATAAATATTTGTACAGGCAGCAACTCCACCTTAAGTAACCTGGCAACAGGAGGCTCGTGGAGCAGCAGCACTACAGGTGCAGCTACAATAGGCACGGCGGGTATTGTTACCGGCATAGCGGCGGGTACTACTACTATCAGTTATACAGTTACGGGCGGTAGCGCTACGGTTGTTGTAACGGTTGCACCAATAGCGGATGCAGGTGTCATAACCGGAACCGCAGCTATATGCCCCGGAGATACCCTGGTTTTAAGCGATACAGTTTCAGGTGGCGTATGGAGCAGCAGCAATACGGCAGTAGCTACAGTCAACACATCGGGAACCGTTACAGGCATTAGCGGCGGCACAGCTACTATATCTTACATAGTAACCGGTAGTTGTGGCAGCGGTACGGCTACTACGGTGGTAACCATAAATGCGCTGCCCAATGCCGGTGTAATAACCGGGACCGCAGCTATATGTCCCGGAGATATCCTGGTTTTAAGCGATACGGTTTCAGGTGGCGTATGGAGCAGCAGCAATACGGCCATAGCCACAGTCAACACATCGGGAACCGTTACAGGCATCAGCGGCGGCACAGCTACTATATCTTACATAATAACCGGTAGCTGTGGCAGCAGCCAGGCTGTAGCGATTGTAACCATAAATGCGGTTCCCAATGGCGGAACCATTACCGGCCCTTCATCGGTAAACACAGGTGCAGCAATAACACTTGCCAATGCTGCAGGCGGCGGCACATGGAGCAGCAGCAATACAGCTGTAGCCACAGTCGGCAGCACAGGCATAGTAACAGGTGTGAGCGGCGGCAATGCCGTTATCTCCTACACGGTAACCAACAGCTGCGGCAGCGCATCAGCAATAAAAAACATAACAGTAAATGTTACATCGCCCGGTGGGGAAACAGATGTGATCTGCGCCGGAGCTACTACTACACTTAGCAGTGCGGGTGGCGGCACATGGAGCAGCAACAATACGTCCATAGCCACCATCGGTATCACAACGGGTATTGTATCCGGTATTGCACCGGGTGTGGTAACGATGACCTATACCACAACGACAGGATCTACAACCACTCCTATCACAGTAAATGCAACACCATCGATGATAACGGGCACTATGAGTGCCTGCGCTGGAGCTGCAACTGTCCTCAATACTACTACTACAGGCGGTGCATGGAGTAGTGCGGCAACAGCAATTGCAACTATCAGTGCAGGCGGCGTGGTAACAGGCATAAGCGCAGGCACGGCCATTATCAGCTATACCAACAGTAACGGCTGTGCGAAGACCACAACCGTTACCATAAATGCACTGCCGGCAACGATATCGGGCAGCCTGGCTTTATGCATAGGAGCAAGCACAACGCTTGGCAATACTACAACAGGCGGCTCCTGGAGCAGCGCTGCATCGTCAGTGATCAGCGGGCCATCGGCTACAGGGATCATTACCGGGGAGGCGGCGGGTACGGCCACGATAAGCTATTCTTTATCTACAGGCTGTAAAACAATGTCGGTAGTTACCGTAACTGCAGTACCGGCAGCCATCACAGGTGCGGGCAGTGTATGTGCAGGCAGCATGGTAACTCTTGCCAACATAACGGCAGGCGGATTGTGGAGCAGCAGCACACTTACTGTAGCTACGATAGATGATGCAACGGGTATTGTAACAGGTGTCGCCGCAGGCACTTCAGTTGTCAGCTACTCTATAGGAACAGGCTGCTATGTCACTAAAAATATTACCGTGAACATTAGTCCGGCGGCTATTGGCGGAACATTGTCGGTATGCATGGGCGCTACAACAGCGCTTAGCAATGCAACAACTCCCGGCTTATCGTGGACAAGCGGTAACACAGCAATAGCTACCGTGAACTCCACAACAGGCCTGGCGAGCGGAGTGGCGGCAGGCAATGCTATCATTACTTATTCACTGGCTACTGGTTGTAAGACAACGGCAGTAGTAACGGTTGATCCACTGCCGAACGCCATCACAGGTGCAATGGCGGTGTGCATTGGGGGCAATACCACTCTTACAAGCACAACGGGCGGCACATGGCTTAGCAGCAACGCGGCTGTGGCAACTATAGGCACGGCAGGCGACGTGACAGGCATAGCGGCAGGCACGGCACGTATGACGTATACTGCGGCCTCAGGCTGCACCAGAACTGCAACCGTAACGGTGAATGCGCTGCCCCCGGCTATAACCGGAGCAGGCATTGCATGTGCAGGCAACACTACTACGCTCGCAGGCGGTGGCAGTGGTATATGGAGCAGCAGCGATGCTGGCGTGGCAAGCGTTATTACAACAGGCGCAGGCTATATACAAGGTGTATCGGCAGGTACTGCAACTATCACATTTGCCTTCGGCACAGGCTGCTATAGCACCAAAGTGGTTACTATTACAGCTACTCCGGCTGCCATAACAGGTATGGGCGCCGTGTGTAAAGGGATGACGACCACACTCGGTAATAGCGTAAGCGGCGGGTCATGGAGTTCTTCTAACCCTGCTATCGCCACTATTGGAACAGCAGGTATCGTTACCGGTGTGAATGGAGGCAATGCGGCCATTAGCTATACAATCGGCAGCTGCAGGGTAACTACTAACGTGACCGTGAACAACAGCGCGCCTATAGGTGGCGTGCTGAGCATCTGCGCAGGCGGCGCCACCGCCCTTGGCAATCCGGTAACAGGCGGCACATGGGCCAGCAGCACGCCGGCTATAGCCACAGTTGGTACAACAGGTATTGTATCCGGTATCAGCTCCGGAACAACCGATATTACCTATACTACTGCGGCGGGCTGTACAAGTGCAGCAATAGTTACCGTAGGTGCTGCACCAGCGGCTATTACCGGGCCTTCTACAGTATGCATAGGCACTGCCATCACGTTATCTAATGCAGGCGGTGGCGGCTCATGGAGCAGCAGCAATGCTTCGGTTGCAACAATAGGTACAGCAACCGGGATAGTAACGGGCATGGTAACGGGCACTACTACTATCACCAATGCTACAGGTACGGCCTGCCGCACTACAACGGTGGTGACCGTAGCTGGCGTAAATGCCATAACCGGGACAGCAAGTGTATGTGCAGGTGCAACAACAACTTTATATGATGCTACAACCGGCGGCGCATGGAGCAGCAGTAATGTAGCCATAGCCACTGTAGGCGGCACGGGTGTTGTCACCGGCATTAGCGCAGGTAATGCAAGTATTACCTACACTGCACCGAACACGTGTATTGCGATACGAGCAGTGACGGTGAACCCGGGGGCAGCATCGATAACAGGCAATACGCCGGTATGTGTGGGCTCATCTGTAACACTGGGCAGTACTGGCGGCACATGGAGCGCACCTACTACTTCTGTAATGAGCGGGCCTTCATCTACCGGTATTATCACGGGCCTCGCAGCAGGCACAGCGATAGTAAGCTATACCTTATCGACCGGCTGCCGTGCTACGACCATAATTACGGTGAACCCGCTGCCGGCGAACATATCGCTTACGGGTACATCGAATTTGAAGGTGTGTATCGCGGCATCGCTGCCTTTAACGGATGCAACACCAGGCGGCACCTGGAGCACAAGTAATGCAGCGCTGGCAACGGTGGGCACAGCTACAGGTGTGGTAGCCGGTGTTTCGGCAGGAACGGTGAGCATTTCCTACACACTTGCGACCGGCTGCTATAAGTCAGTTAATGTGACCGTGAATGCTAATCCGGCAGCGATAACGGGAACGTTCAGCGTATGCGCAACAATGACCACAACACTTAGCAATGCGACCACAGGTGGTGCATCGTGGGCAAGCGGTAACACAGCAAAAGCTACGGTCAATGCAACGAACGGTATTGTATCCGGCGTATCGGCGGGAACTGCTAACATCACTTACTCACTGGCTACAGGATGTTACGCAACACAAGCGGTAACGGTTGAAGCCTGTAGCAGGCCCGGTGGCAGTTCCATTGATCAGCCGGCATTTAACAGCATGCAGTTATATCCAAACCCGACTACAGGAGCATTCAATGTGGTAAGCGAAGGTGCCGGAACAATATACCTGTACACAATGGACGGTAAAGAGCTTGCAAAGTATATTGTGACAGCAGGGATAAATTCATTTAGCCTTCCGCCCGGAATTGCTGCCGGGGTTTATATGTGCAGGTATGCGGGTAACGATGGAGCGACAATGATAGTGAGACTGGTGTATGAACAGTAGATATCAGTGAAAGGAGTGATCAGGCAAACGGCTTCGCAGGTATGCGGGGCCGTTTGTTTTTATGCTTTAAATATAGGTAGCATATACTTTCATAAAAGCAATGCATGAATGAAACCTCGAACCTATTTGACCTGAGCTCTGGTCCATAGAGGATAATCTATAGTAGTACTTAACTAACTCAATTAACTATTGTCGTATATGCTGAGTGTAGCTAAATGAGTAGTAGTCTGTAGTAGGAACCCAATGAACGGGCTTTGGAATATTTCAGATTCTTTCAAATCTCTACGGTTCCTCTACGGCTGCATTATTAAAACGGCAAAGCCATCTCTGGGGGCGGGTTTCAGAACATACTTGCGGACTGGACGGGGGCAGAACTGGTATACGAGAATTGACAGAGTTAAACACGTGGAGACATTTTCTGGTGTATAAAGCAAGTTTCCCTTGAGGTTAATGTCTGCAATTGTTTACAACCGTTTAAAAGTGTTTTTCAAATCTCTACGGCTTCTCTACGGCAGCGATGCGCATCCACAACTGGTCTGTAAGCGCAAATACGAAGAACGACGAGAACACCGTGATCATTCGGAATGACACGGCTGCAAATATTTACTACCAGACGTTCCGTGCAAACTTCACTGCCGCAGGAGGCACGTTTATCAGCGATCTATGGCTGTGCTACTGAAGCAGCGAATCTTAGCGGTGCAATTAATGCTCCAGTTATCTTTCCCAACCCGTCTAAGGGCAGGATAGCTATATGCTATCGTGCTGCTGCGGGCAAGCGAACAGAAATAAGTATTTGCAACATTTATGGCCAGGTAGGGAGATCTGAATATGTTACTTCACGAATCTCTGGCGACACTGCCTGGGAAGCAAGCATACACAGCCCAGGAATTTACTTCCTGCAGGTACGTAGCGAAGGTGGTTTTATAACCACAAGTTTATTATTGAGCCCTAACCGGAAAAAAGTTCATACAGTGGTAATATACCAGTAATACTGTTTGAGGACTTTTGCATTGAAAAAATGTGAATATCATGAATTATATAAAGATGCTCAGTGTTGCATTGGTCGCCATGCTGAGTTTCAACAGTTCTTTTTCCCAGTTAGTAGTAAATCCGAACCAAACGGCCCTGGTGCTAGCTACAAAGCTTGCGGGCCCCGGCATCTCCATATCTTCCCCTACACTTACCTGTCCAGCGCTTGCCAATGGTAAATTTGTTTCTACTGCTACACCACTAGGCCTCGACAGCGGTATCATTCTTACTACAGGACGCTCTATAAATACTGCAGGCGTAGAGGCATTTCTTGCCAGTACCAACAACGGCGCGCCGGGCGACGCATCGCTAACGGCCCTTGCCGGTGCCGCTACCCACGACGCCTGCTACCTGGAATTCGATCTCATACCCAATGGCGATACTATTAGCTTTCGTTATGTTTTCGGATCTGAAGAGTACATTAACTCTGTATGCGGAATTTACAACGATGCCTTTGCATTCTTCATTTCCGGCCCTGGAATTCCAGGTACGCAGAATATGGCGCTGATACCCGGCACCACTATTCCTGTAACGGTTAACAGTATCAATAACGGCATTCCAGGCGGTAGCTACAGCATAGCTACCTGCAATGCCATGGGCCCGGGATCGCCCTATACCTCATACTATTCCAGCAATATTGGCGGCACACAGCTCACGTATCGCGGCTACACTATGCCTATGCGTGCTTTTCACAGTGTAACACCTTGCAGCACTTACCACCTAAAAATGACCATTGCTGATGCGGGTAACTTCCTGTATGACTCCGGTGTATTCATTGAGGCCGGAAGCCTCAAAACGAATACCTATCATTTTATTGAAACTGATTCGATGGGTATTACTTTGCTTGGCGTGCCGCATACCATTGTAAAGGGATGTGATGATGCTACAATAAGGGTGAAGAGCGACCATGCCATCTCTACACCGCAGACCGTGAGCTTTACATACGGTGGCAGCGCTGTGAACGGCGTAGACTTTACCGGCCCGGCAACTGCGGTGATACCAGCCGGCGACACTATTGCTACCATAAACATCACCGGCCTGGCTACAGCCACCACCGGCACAAAGACGCTCGCAGTATACCTGCAGTCGCCATTTAGCTGCGGCGTGGTAGACACGATCAACCTCACGATATTGGATACACCTACTGTTGCCATGCTCACACCTGATACCGCGATCTGCCTTGGCCAGTCGTTCACACTGCGCGCTACGGCTCCGCCTATCCTCAATACGATGTGGACACCGTCGGCTACGCTCAGCAGCCCGGCCAGCTTATACACTACTGCCGCACCTGTGGTCACTACCACTTATACCATTACCGGTACCCTCGCGGCGGCAGGTTGCCCCCCGGTATTGCGTAGTGTGCATGTAACTGTAAATACCGGGTTTGCCAATATTATCACCCCGGATACGTCGATATGCAAGGGCGCAACATTTCAGCTGCACGTAACTCCCGGTTCCGGCACTACTACCTATAGCTGGTCGCCCGGAGCTGGCCTTAACAGCGCCTCGCTCATGGAGCCAATTGCGAGTCCTGCTGTAACCACTACATACACGCTTACCGCAGTGGACCCCGCCATTGGTTGTCCTGGTTTCGATGCGGTAACGATCACTGTTTTCACACCAGATGCGTATATACTTACACCCGACACGTCAATTTGTACGGCGGCTTCATTCGAGCTCAGAGCATATGGCGCGTCAACACTGACATACAGCTGGAGCCCGGCAGTAGGGCTGAGTAACGCTACAGTTCAGAACCCCATAGCATCACCCGCAGTAACGACCATCTATGAGCTTACGGCGGCAGTGCCGGGTACGCCGTGCTATGTAGCAGACGAAGTGGTAGTGACCGTGATACCCCCGGTGATAGCGGATGCAGGCAAAGGAAAGGCGATCTGTATCTCTGTGCCGATACAGCTATACGGCCAGCCGTCGGGTGCTAACTATAGCTACAATTGGGGCGGCCCAGGTGGCTACTACTCCGGTTTCCAGGATCCTTATGTAGGTGAGGCTACGGTTGGCAATTCAGGTGTGTATACGCTCACGGTAACTGATATGAATACAAGCTGTGTGGGAGTGGATACTACCAATATAGTGGTAAATACCTCTTCTATAATGCTGTCTGATGTGACCAAAGATCAGACGATCGATCTTGGCAGCAGCATTCAGCTGAATGCACAGAATGCGCTGTACTATACATGGACACCTAATGATGGATCGCTTACAGATGCTAACATCAACAACCCGGTAGCTACGCCAACACAGAAAACGACTTACATAGTATATGGTATAGATATAGAAGGGTGCAGGGATACTGCCTATGTCACCATTGATATTGACTACAAAACACATGACCTCATTCCATCTGCATTTACGCCTAATGGCGATGGCCTGAATGATGTATTCAGACCGGTGGGCATGTTGTACCAGCGGCTTGTAGACTTTAAGGTGTATAACAGGTGGGGCCAGCAGGTATTCTCATCCGCAAATATCAAGAATGGCTGGGATGGGACATTTAATGGAGCAGCACAGGAGCAAGGAGTTTACCATTACAGTATCATTATCAGCCATCCTGATGGAAAAGAAACGTTCTATAAGGGCGATGTTACCCTTATAAGATAGTCTTATGAAGGTCTTGCTTTTCATTGCAGGAGCAGCTTTGCTGTTGTCATCTTGCAAAGGCTCCGGTCAGCAGAGGCAGGCCGTGAGCTTTGATCTGCAGGGGCACAGGGGATGCCGGGGGCTAATGCCGGAGAACACTATTCCCGCTATGCTGCGAGCCGTAGAGCTACAAGTCACAACTCTTGAAATGGACGTGGTGATAACAGGCGATAGCCAGGTGCTGGTGTCGCATGAGCCGTTTTTTAGTCACGAGTTAACAACGCTTCCTACAGGAGATACCATCACAGAAGCTGAAGAGAAAAGCAACATTTTCCGAATGTCCTATTTTGAATGCACGAAGTATGACGTTGGGGTCAAGGAGCATCCAAGATTTCGTGCTCAGAAAAAAATGCGCGCGATCAAACCTCTACTGAGCGAACTTATCGACACAGTTGAGACCTACCTGCGGCAGCATAGATCAGCACTCTGCTACAATATAGAAATAAAATCTACACCCTTAACCGATGGCATTTTTCATCCTGCGCCGACCACGTTTTGTGAGCTGGTAATGGCGGTAGTTAAGTTAAAAGGAATAACTGCGAGAGCGATCATTCAGTCGTTCGACCCGAGGCCGCTACAGTACATACACAAGCGCTGGCCCGCCCAGCAAACTTCGTTGCTGGTGGAAGAAAGCGATACCCGCAACGTAGAGCAGCAGATCGCCGGTCTTGGATTCACACCGTCGATATATAGTCCTGAGTATACAAAAGTGAACAAAGACATGGTTATTGACTGTCACAGGAGGGGTATGAAGATAATTCCGTGGACGGTCAATGACAGTGCTTCTGTACATAGTTTGCGGACGATGGGTGTTGACGGAATGATCACAGACTACCCAGACCGGTTCCGATAGCAGCCTTGTCCCCTCATTTCGCCGCTATGTTAAGCTAATATCAAATTTTCAGGTACCAGCTTTTTAGCTGATAAGAGCAGTTGCAGTTTACCTATTTTTAACCACTATGAAAATGACCCGCTTTCCTGTTCACTAAACACCGAATATGTCGTTTCACTTCGAGAAGAAAAAAGCAATCAACGTAACCCTATTTCTAATACACAGCCTTGGCGGATCGGCCGACATCTCACGTTTATTTCTATTGCTTTATTTGGCTGATGCAATGCACCTGTCGAAATACGGCTTGCTTATTTCCGGCGACAGCTATGTGGCGATGAAGTATGGCCCCGCTCCTTACAACCTGGTAGAGCTCTTCAGGCAGTTGCAGGCAGACAGGACGGGAATTGAGACCAAAGCGAAGGTGAAAGTTTTTCTTGCGGTAGATGATATGCAACAGGTATCTGCGCTGCTGCCCTACAACTCCAGCCTGTTGGCGGCATCTGAAGTGCGCTGCATGTACGAGAGCCTGCGGCAATATAAGAATACGGATGCTGAAGCGCTGCGCAGCCTGACTACAGGCAGCGCATGGCAGCAGGCCAAAGCAAATGGTGAGATCAGCCTTCTTGACATAGCTGCCGAATTCGGTGCCTCTGCGGAAATGACTAAATATATAAGCAGCACTTACAAAAGCGAGATAGGATCACTTAAATTGTAGCAAGCCATGGCTAAGCGTGTACAGAAGGAAGTAATGCCGGGCGCTGTAGTTTCAGTGCCTTCCGCCACTGCCGGCGATCAGCTTTTCATAGTTGCAGGATGGTCGCCTGTAGCAGTATGCCTGGCGCGGCTATACGGCGCGCCAGATCTTGACGACCTCTTAAAGGAGAAGTGCTTCCCGCTTGTCTGCAAGATAAAAAGCCTGGATGGTATAGCGGCCACCCAGCCACTGTATGCGGATGTCTCCAATCTTGTTATGCTCACCCAGATACATTTGCTCGCAATTTCGGGAGTAAGTGTGTGCGGCAATACCGGTAAAAAAGAGCTGAAGAGAATGACGCTTCGCATCAGTACATGCGATACTGTATCTGGGGATATCCGCTCGCAGTACTTTGCTTTCTAAAAATTTATTGCTCCAGACATTTATTGCAAAGCATTGATTTAAAGTGCTGTGCATTGCGGCCATTAACACCCTGTTAATAGTGAAAGTGGCAGTAACAATTTCGTGTGCATCGTATAACCCGCTAATAACAATCGCCTAACATCCATCTGTGAATTTTACATTTCACCAACAAAACATTGTTTTACATGAAACAAAACAACACAGCAGGGTCGACGAGACTCTCAAGGTCGATGGCGTTCTTAGGCAGCGTCTTCATGATTTCCTTGTCGTTACTGACGGGCAAGGCGAATGCACAGGTTGCGAACTACACGGGATCAGGCGGTACAAGTACCACCGTGACTTATTATGCGAACGAAAGCGGAACAGCACTGACTAAAACAGGTTTTGGTACCAACTCATCTTGCGGCAGCGGTGGTTTGAGCGGAATGACAATGAGCACCAGCATTACATCTTATGCTTCAGGTAACCCACGCGTTTACTATAAGGTAACTCCAAACGCAGGTTATGTGCTTAACGTAACAGGCATCCAGGCTATATGCAGGTCTTCCGGCACAGGCCCTACAAAAGCAAGACTGGCTTACAGCCTTGACAACGGTTCTACATGGACTGCAGAAGGTTCTGACCACACACAGTCTACATCTGGCAGCTGCGGTGCAAGCACCAACAACTTCAGTTGGGCCGGTGGTATATCACTGCCAGGCATTACCGCAACAAACGGCATCATCGTTGCTGTATATCCTTACTCGGCTGGTGCCAGCGGAGGTACCTTCCAGGTAAACCAGCTTAATGTTGCCGGTTCGGTAACTGCATCAGCAACCTGCTCAGGCACTCCTGCTGCGGGTTCTGTATCTCCTGCTATAGCATCATTCTGCGGCAGCGGCTCTACCACCGTTACACTTTCGGGTGCTTCTGGCGGTGGCGGTATAGCGTACCAGTGGCAATCTTCACCTGATAACGCTACATGGAGCAATATATCAGGCGCTACAAACGTCACCTGCAACACAGGTTCAATTTCTGCTACTACTTATTACCGCGCTGCAACTACTTGTACTGTATCAGCTCTTTCAGCAACTACATCTTCTACTTCGGTTACCATCAACGCTATACCTACAGTTGCGGCTATCACGGGCCCTTCAGTAGTTAACACTGGTTCTACTATCACGCTCAGCAGCGCTACAAGCGGCGGTGTGTGGACAAGCACGGGCACCGCTACTGCAACAATAGGCAGCGCTACAGGTATCGTTACAGGCGTGGCTCCAGGCGTTACAACTATATCATATGCAGTTACTGTCAGCGGCTGCACTGGCTATGCTACAGCTTCTATTTCAGCGGTGAATGCAGGTACACTTGCTACTTACATCGGCACAGGCGGTTCAAGCACTTCAGTAATAGGTATCGCAGGCGAAACAGTTGGCGCTCTCACAGCAACCGGCTTTGGTACTAACGGTCCGTGCGCAAGCGGTGGTCTCAGCGGTATCACTGTAAACACAGTTCATGCTACATACGCAACTTCAGGTCCGCGTGTATACTTTCAGATACTGCCTGCAACAGGCAACCAGCTGAATGTTACAGGCTTCTCTGCTATCACAAGGGAATCAAGCACTGGCCCTACAAAGGCAAGGCTCGCTTACAGCCTCGACGGCGGTACTACATGGGTTGATGATGCAACTGATCACGCACAATCTACAGGCGGAAGCTGCGGCGCAAGCTCTAACAATTTCAGCTGGACAAGTGGTTTGACAGTAGTTGGTATCACTTCTACTACTAACGGTATCATCGTAGCTGTTTATCCTTATGCTCCAGGCGCAAGCACTGGTACTTTCCAGGTTAACAGGATTACGATCAACGGTACAGTAACACCAGCAGGCTCATGCACAGGCGCTACCGGCGGTACAGCAGCAGCAGCTACTTCTGATTTCTGCGGTAGCGGCAGCACTACAATGAGCGTTACAGGCGGCACTGCAGGTACTGGCATTACTTACCAGTGGCAGGATTCTCCGGATGGCACTACTTACACCAGCATCTCAGGAGCTACAAACGCTACTTTTGTTACACCAACGCTTACTGCTACTACAAATTACCAGCTGGTAACTACATGCTCTTTCGGCGGCACGGCTACTTCGTCTGCAGCTACAGTTGCGATCAATGCAATACCATCTGCAGGCACTATCACTGGTGTTCCTTCTTACATTTACATAGGCACTACTGAAACCCTGAGCAATGCTACTACAGGTGGCACATGGAGCAGCAGTAACGTAGGTGTTGCTACAATAGGCAGCGCTGACGGTATCGTTACTGGTCTTATCCCAGGTACTACTGTGGTTACTTACACCGTTACAAGCGGCACCTGCACAGGCACTGCTACTGCGTTTGCAAGCGTTCTTCATCCTAACACTATCGCCGCTTACCTTGGCGAAGATGGCAACAGTGTTGCTACAACTGCATTTGCAGGGGTATCTACCACTATTCTCAACGAAACAGGTTTCGGCCATAACCCTGCATGTGCACGTGGTGGTATCAGCGGCCTGACCAACAACGCTGTTCACACGTTTAGCACCACCAACGCGAATGTTTACTTCAAAGTGACTGCCAACGCAGGTAACTATTTTGATGTAACTGGCTTCCACGCTACACTGCGCAGGTCAAACTCAGGTATCCAGAAAGTACGCATGGCTTACAGCCTTGACAACGGTGCTACATGGAGCGATGATGGCATCGACCAGGCTCCTGATAATGCAGGTTGCTCATTCAGCAGCACTGGTTTCTCTTATTCAACATCACTGCCTGCAGGTGTAAACCCTGCAAGTGACGGTGTTATATTTGCGCTGTACCCTTACGATCCGATCGCTGACGGCGGTACTATCCAGGTGAACGCTATCGACATCACTGGCCAGGTGAACGAATGCCCTGAAACTGCTCCGATCAACGAATCGAATGTAGTAGTATGTGCTGGCAGCACAACCACGCTTACAGACGAAACTACAGGTGGCACATGGAGCAGCTCTACTCCGGGCGTAGCAACTGTTGGCAGCGCTGACGGTATCGTTACGGGCGTATCTGCAGGCACAGCTACTATCACTTACTCTGTAGCTACACCTTGCGGCGCCAGCTTCGTGACAATTGTTATGAGTGTCAATCCTACACCTTCAGTTGATGCGATCACGGGCAACGCACCAGTATGTGTTGGTGGTAATATCACACTGGCTACTACTTCTACGGGTGGTGCATGGGGCAGCATGGATGCTGCTATCGCAGGCGTTGATGGTATAACAGGAGAAGTAACAGGCAATGAGGAAGGCACTGTAGAGATCGTTTACGAAATAGAGAACGAGTTTGGCTGCATCGGCCGCGCCTCTGCTATCGTAACAGTGAACATCTGCGGTGGCAAATCATCACCAGCTGCCGGCGTAACCGCTGAAGCTGCTGCACAGGTTAGCCTTTATCCTAACCCTGCAACAGCTACCCTTAACGTTGCTTCGGCAGAAGCCGTGAACGTTACTATCATGTCTATAGATGGCAAAGTGATGATAGAGCAGAAGAACGCGAAATCTATCAATGTTGCTGGCCTGACAGCGGGTATATACCTGGTTAAGATATATGATCAGAACAATATGCTTGTGAAGACAGCACGCTTCACTAAGAACTAAGCATTTCTCTTATCTGTGAATTATAGGCAGCCCCGGTTCTCCGGGGCTGCTTCTATTTAGGACAGGTCACGAATGTTCGACTTACGGTTAAAAACTATCATACACTTAATCTCTTCTTAATAATTCAGTAATATGCCCGTCTTATCCCGGTAACACACTCCTTATAATTTTGCAGGTTCAAATATGCAGTACATTTCTATGAAACGTTTTTTTATAGTGCTGGCGTGTATAGCCGGATTTATGAATGCTAAAGGGCAAGCCAGCTTCACCGGGGAGTACAACCAAAATTTTGATGCCTACATTAGCCTCGGCACTCTGCCTACAGGCTGGACGGCAGGTGGGTCAGGCGGCTTCCAGGGAGTAGGCAATGGCAGTGGCACGGCAGGAGGGTTTTACTCATTTACTCCCAGTTGCTGCCCCAGCGATCACTCACTAGGAGCCCTGCACTCCGGCTCCGCTACAGGATATTACATCGGCACATTTATTAACAACACAGGGAGCACGATAACCGCATTATCCGTTTCGTACACATTTGAGCAGTACAGGTCGGCTGGTAATACTACCGGGTGGGATGCGTTGTTCAATGGCACCTACAATGCCGCTTTGAGTGCAGCTGGTGTAGCCTCCGGCATATCAGCGGGCACGCCATCGTCAGTTTTGAGAAACGCCACGCTTACTGGTCTATCGATAGCAGTGGGCGCTACATTTACCTTCAGGTGGACCGTTAATGACCTTGGTGGATCAGACAATGGCGTTGCGGTCGATAATTTCAGGATGTGTGTGCCGGGCGCTGCCTTTAGCGTTACAGCTGCCAACACCTCTCCAGTCACCGAGCCTGCTGCCGTTACGCTGAATGGCGGAGCAACACTCGGAACGTCACCTTACACTTACAGCTGGTCGGGTCCATCGTCATACATCGGCGCAGGCGCAAGCGCTGTAATATCTCCTACTTCAGTGTCCAGCTCAGGCACTTACACCTTGAACGTTACTGACGCTATTGGCTGTACAGCATCTGCAAGTACTATTGTTACTGTGAACCCGGGCTCATCATGCTCTGGCACGCCATCTGGTGGCACAGCCGCTGCAAGTCCGTCTTCGTTTTGCGTAAGTGGCTCAGCTACTATAGGTATTACCGGCGGCACCGCCGCATCGGGTATTGTTTACCAATGGCAGAACTCAACTACAGGGGCTATTGGTACATTTGCTAATATCAGCGGTGCTACGAGTGTATATTACACCACGCCGACGATTAGCGCTACCACTTATTACAGGCTGATAACCACCTGCACATCCTCAGCGCTTTCTGATACTTCAACGATAGCTGCAATTACCATCAACCCGTTGCCGGTTATCTCTGCACCGGGAGGCACAGTGTGCTCGGGAGGCAGTGGGTTAAGCATTACGGCAACAGGAGCAGCGACCTATACATGGTCGCCGGCCACCGGGCTGTCTGCTACTACCGGCGCTACTGTTATCGCTAATCCCACGGGTAGCATCACTTATACCGTTACAGGCACGTCTGCTGCGGGCTGCACTGCGACTGCTACCGCCGCCGTAACGTACAACCTGTCACCCTCTGCGCTGGTAATTGCACCCGCCTCGCTTGCACTTTGTGCCGGCGGTGCACCACAGCCGCTTACAGCTACGGGCGGACTTATAGGCCCCACCACTGTCAACTCCGGAACGATAACCATACCCGGCAGTATCGCAGCTTTTGGGACGATAGCCAGCACCCAGACGGTTGCAGGCATACCGGCAGGTGCTGTAATTACGGCGGCTTCGGTTAATGTTATCAATTTTGGCTCACAATACCAGGATGACTATGTTATCAATATTAAGGCCCCTAATAATAATGTGCTTAACCTCATCAATCAAAGGGGGAGCCATACCAGCACTGTAACAACGCTTTTTGCGAACACCAACCTTAGCTCATCAGGCAGCACCTCGCTTGCTTCTGGTTCAGGAACATTTACCGGCACATGGCTGGCTGATGCTATCAATGGGGTAAGTAGCGCACCATACACCTCGAACGTCACCGCATGGAGCAGCCTGTTCAGCATACCTAACGGCGTGTGGACACTTTCTATATACAACAATACCGCCTTCACCAATGTGGTAGTTCCGTCTGCCCAGTGGTCGCTGACGCTTACCTACTCTTACCAGGCCCCTGTTACATGGGCACCATCAACCGGGCTTTATTCCGATGCAGCCGGGTCAGTTGCGTATGCCGGTGAAGCGCTGAATATAGTGTATGTAAACCCGCTGACAGCCGGGGTAACTACCTATACGGCAACTGCTACGAACGGAACATGTACCCGTACAGCCACATCGGCAGTGACAGTGAACCCGCTGCCTGCCGCCATTACAGGTACGCTGGCTGTTTGCGAAGGGCTCACAACTACCCTTGCGAGTGCAACCACCGGTGGCACATGGAGCAGCAGCACAACCGTTGCTACCATTGACGCAGCAGGAATTGTGACCGGCATTTTACCCGGCACCGCTACTATCACTTATACACTGTCTTCCGGATGCCTGGTGACCGCAGACATTACTGTTAACGCCGTTCCCGCATCAATTACCGGAACACTTACAGTTTGCGAAGGATCGACTGCAACACTTAGCTCAGCTACTGCAGGAGGCACATGGAGCAGCAGCGCTATCGGCATTGCCACCGTAGATGCGGCGGGCATTGTCAGCGGAGTAAGCGCAGGCACCGGCACCATTACTTATACACTTCCTACAGGATGCATATCTACGGCGATCGTTACCGTCAATCCGCTTCCCGCAGCTATTATGGGAACTTTTGCAGTATGTGAGGGACTTACAACAACACTTAACTCCGCTACAACTGGCGGCACATGGAGCAGCGGCACCACCACTACGGCAACAATAGATGCGGGCGGCATAGTTACTGGTATCCTTGCCGGCACCGCAACCATTACTTATGCTTTAGGGACCGGGTGTATCACCACGGCGATAGCTACTGTCAACCCATTGCCCGCTGCTATCACCGGCACGCTCACAGTATGCGAAGGGCTTACCACTACACTTGCAAGTGCGACGACTGGCGGTGCATGGAGCAGCGCCGCTACCGGCATCGCAACAGTAGATGCTGCAGGCGTTGTTACCGGCGTAGCCGCTGGCACTGCCGGTATTACTTACACCTTACCTACAGGCTGTCTTACCTCGGCGGCGGTTGCCGTTAACCCACTGCCCGCTGCCATCACAGGTACGCTTGCCATTTGCGAGGGCCTTACTACAGCACTTGCAAGCTCAACAGCCGGTGGCACATGGACCAGCTCAGCTGCAGCAATTGCTACGGTAGATGCTGTAGGGACAGTAACCGGTGTTACAGCAGGGAATGCTACCATTACTTATACACTTGGCACCGGTTGCCTCGTAGTGGCCAATGTAACAGTGAACCCGCTGCCTGCCGCGATCACAGGGACGTTTGCCGTTTGCGAAGGGCTCACTACTACGCTTGCCAGCGCCACTGCTGGTGGTGCTTGGTCTAGCGCTGCAATCACTGTTGCAACTGTTGACGCAGCAGGTGTGGTATCAGGACTTACAGCAGGCACTGCAGGCATTACCTACACGTTAGGTACCGGTTGCATCACATCTGCTGCTGTTACTGTTAACCCGGTGCCCGCGGCCATCACAGGTATTCTGGCCGTATGCGAAGGGCTCACTGCAACACTTGCCAGCGCCACCACCGGCGGCACCTGGAGCAGCAGCGCCACCGGCGTGGCAGCAGTAGACGCGGCAGGCGTCGTTTCCGGCATCGCTGCAGGCACCGCTACCATTACATATGCCCTGGCGACAGGCTGTATCGCCACTGCTACAGTTACGGTTGATCCGGTACCTGCCGCTATTACAGGCACACTTACTGTGTGCGAAGGACTGACAACAGCACTGGGCAGCGCTACAGCAGGTGGCACATGGAGCAGCGCGGCGGCAACCGTAGCTACCATAGATGCGGCCGGTATAGTATCAGGTATTCTTTCAGGCACCACTACTATTACTTATACATTAGGCACAGGCTGCATAGCGACTGCAATAGCAACGGTTAATGCCGTTCCTGCAGCGATAACAGGCGCGCTCAGCGTATGCGAAGGCCTTACTGCCACACTTGCCAGTGCTACAGCTGGCGGCACCTGGAGCAGCAGCGCTGCAGGTGTAGCAACGGTTGATGCCGCAGGTGTTGTAAGCGGTGTTGCCGCAGGGATCGCTACTGTAACTTATACCTTGGGTACCGGGTGCATAGCTGTGGCAGATGTCACAGTAAACCCGCTACCGGCGCTTATCACAGGCACGCTTACTGTATGCGAAGGGCAGATAACTACGCTCGCTAACGCCACTACAGGCGGCACATGGAGCAGCAGCACAGCTGCTGTGGCCACTGTTGATGCGGCTGGTATCGTCGCGGGTATCCTCGCCGGCACCACTACTATAACGTACACCCTTGGTTCCGGTTGTATCGCTGTAGCTGAAGCTACGGTCAATACTTCCCCAGCTGCCATTACAGGCTCCGGGGCGGTTTGTACCGGCAGCACTATTACATTGGCTAACACCATTACAGGCGGCACGTGGACGAGCAGCAGTGCCAACGCCACTGCCGGACTGAGTACGGGCGTGGTAACAGGTGTTACCCCAGGCACCACAACCGTGACCTACACGCTTGGATCAGGTTGTTTTGCCACTACTGTTGTTACTGTAAATGCATCTCCGGCGACCATCACAGGGATGGCGACGGTTTGTGAAGGCTCTACGACTACACTTAACAGCACCACTACAGGCGGCACATGGACGAGTAGCAACACTAATGCAACTATTGGTGCCTCAACGGGAGTTGTAACAGGAGTTACCGCTGGTAGTTCAGGCATATCTTATACATTGGGGACGGGCTGCGCAACGGCTGTAATTGTGACTGTAAATGCGTTGCCTGCCGCTATCACAGGTGCGGCCTCAGTTTGCGTGGGACGCACTACTACGCTTAGCAGCACCGCAGGTGGTGCATGGACCAGCAGTAATGCAAATGCTACCATCGGAGCCAGCTCCGGAATAGTAACAGGGGTAGTTGCGGGTACGGTCACGATAACGTATACGCTGCCAACCGGTTGCCTGGTTATAGGAGTAGTTACGGTTAATCCATTGCCATCAGCAATAACAGGCACCGCAGTCGTTTGTGTAGGTGCAACGACAACACTTGCCAGCTCAGGTGGCGGCAACTGGACGAGCAGCAATGCAAATACAGCGATCGGGTTTGCGTCGGGTATCGCTGCCGGTATTTCAGCGGGCACTTCCATTATCACTTATGCGTTGCCTACCGGTTGCTTTATAACTCGTGTGGTCACTGTGAACCCATTGCCGGGCATTATTGGTGGTACAGCGTCTGTATGCATTGGCTTGACCACTACGCTCACGAATACAGGTGGTGGCACATGGGCCAGCAGCAATGCTAATGCTACGATAGGTGCGACCGGAATTGTAACTGGCGTTACCGCGGGTACCTCCACCATTACTTACACGCTGCCTACAGGCTGCTTTACCACAAGGGTGGTAACAATTGATCCGCTCCCTTCCGCTATTTCGGGTATAGCAGTTGTTTGTGCGGGTTCGTCAGTAACCCTCGTTAATACAGGCGGCGGCACCTGGGCCAGTGGAAGCGCAAATGCCACAGTAGGTGTTACCACGGGCATTGTTAACGGCATATCTGCAGGCGCAGCAACTATTACTTATACATTGCCAACAGGCTGCATCACCACGCGTGTGGTAACAGTGAACGCACTGCCCGGGCTATTCACAGTTATCGGCGGCGGCACCTATTGCGCCGGCGGCACAGGTGTGACGGTAGGGTTGAGTGGCTCCGCTGCAGGCATCAACTACCAGCTCTATCTTGGCTCGTCGACTATTGGTGCTGCGGTGCCAGGTACAGGCACGACACTTAATTTTGGCGTGCTCACAAGCGCCGATGTATATTCTGTAAGCGCAACCAACGCTACTACCGGCTGCACTACCGGTATGACAGGTGTGGCGATCATTGCAATAAATCCTTTGCTCATACCCTCTGTTAATATAACAACACCGCTGGGCGATACGCTTTGCTCAGGTGTATTTACTGCGTTTACGGCGGTTACAGTAAATGGTGGCGCATCGCCTGTGTATGAATGGCGCGTCAACGGATCTGTGGTAGGCACAGCAACGGGCAGTTATAGCTACACCCCGGCAAACGGCGATGTTATATCTGTAAAGCTTACCAGCAACGCCACTTGTGCAACGCCGGATACAGCTGTGGATGTGGATACCATTGCAGTGCTGCTTACCACCACACCATCTGTAAGCGTTATAGCCACGCCGGGCACACATGTGTGCGAGAGCAACCCCGTTACATTTGTTGCGGTTCCTGTCAACGGCGGGTCAGCGCCATGGTTCAGGTGGACACAGAATGACACCAATGTTGCCACTGGTCCTACTTACACTTACATACCTGTTGATGGAGACGAAATATATTGTGAAATGTTCAGCAACCAGCGCTGCCGTACTAACGATAGTGTCGTGAGCAGCACCCTTACATTAACGGTTGATGCACCCGGTGCATTGCCTGTAGTTACCATTATAGCAAGCCCGGGCACGGTGGTCCTTCCCGGCCAGCCGGTTACATTGACGGCCATTGCAGCAGGCGCGGGAGCGTCACCTTCCTATCAATGGCTTGTGAACGGAGCGCCGATACCAGGCGCTACAAATGCTACGTATACAGCCAGCGGTATTATCAGTAACGACACATTTGCCTGCGAGGTCTCAGCAAACACGCTTTGTGAAGAAACGGGAAGCGCAGCGGTCGTGATACGGATAAATACCGGCGTGATCAGCATTGATCAGCGCAATGCGATAACGGCTGTTCCTAACCCTGGCAACGGTACATTTGTGTTATCTGGTGAATTTCCTGACGGTGATGCTTTGATAGAGGTTTGTGACGTTACCGGCCGCACCGTGTATGCAAAGCAGATTACTATATCCGGCTCGCAGATGAATGAGCATATTGCGATGTCTGCCACAGTAGCAAACGGTACATACTTCGTCAGTGTTTCAACCCAAAGCGGTCGCGAGACAGTACGCATAGTTATTGAAAAATAGTATGCCCGTGCAGTGGGTCAGCCATTAAAAGGTATACACAAGCAGAAAGCTTCACGAAACGTGGAGCTTTCTGCTTTTTAACCACAGTTATCTTCAGTTGCTGCTGAAGTTAGCCAGGTTCAACAGTTAGCGGTATATGATAGGTGCATTATCAATTTTATATTAAAGTATGGCGTGGTAGCGTAACCGGGGAAGGTGCATGGTAACAATTTGTTCAAACAGACATAACATGCAGCACCGCCACACGCAACATTCATTTCTCAAATTTGCCGGGAAACATCAGTGTTATGCGGTTAAAATTTAAAGTGAGGCTTGTCTTTGTTCCCCTGCTCCCCCTGTTTGCTCTTTTATTGGGTCTTCAATTTACAGTGCATGCCCAAACACTGATCAACCCAACCACATGGACTGGGCAGGGAACGTCTGGCGCAGGGCCGAGCACATTCACCACCTTGCCGGCAAGTGTTCTGCCCGGTGCAGCTATAGTGAATGTTTCGCAGTGGAATAGGGATGGAGCACTGACTAATACCTCGGCGGGTAGCTGCTACAACAGCAGCAACTGGCAGCTAGGTGGTTCGCTTGCCGCGGCTATAGCGGCTAACTCAGATGTTTTCTTTACAATAACCAACGACGCAACGACAGAGCTGCAGGTGACGCAATTGTTCATCATGTCGCAAGTAAGCGCCACCGGTCCCACCAATGCACAGCTACGGTATACTATAGGCAGCACCTCTGCCAACTATGGCCCCGGAATAAGCACTGCACATACTGCATCGCCAGAGAACTGGACCCTCAATGATAATATTTGCATTGGCCCGGGGCAGACCGCCACTTTCCGGCTGTATGCCTGGGGAGGAGCTAATACTGCCGGCACCCTCAGGATAAACAACAGCACAGCTATAACAGCATATTTTGCGGCTCCTGTTACGGTAACCGCAGCGAGCAATTCGCCTGTTTGCGAAGGAGACACCATCAAGTTCACCGGTGGCGCAGGTGGTGGGGTAGGGCCATACACTTACAACTGGTCCGGGCCATTAAGTTTTTCGAGCACATCATTAAACCCCATCATTGTTCCTGCCACTGTTCCGGCATCGGGCACATATACACTTACCGTTACTGACGCGCTTAACTGCAGCACACTATCAGGCACAGGAGCAACGGCTGTAATTGTCAATCCTACGCCGCCAGCTATTACAGGGGCTACAACCGTATGCCACGGATCCACAACTACCTTAGCTAACGCTACCGCAGGAGGTACATGGAGCAGCGGAAACACCTCTATAGCTACTGTTGGGCTGTCTACGGGCATAGTTACCGGCGTGGCACCGGGTACTGCCAGCATTACTTATACCGCACCAACAGGGTGCTTCATTGCTACCGTTATTACCGTGAACGCATTACCCCCGGCCATCACCGGCACCGCTTTCGTTTGCATTGGCCTCACCACCACCCTGGCCAACGCGTCAGCGGGAGGCACCTGGAGCAGCAGCGATATTGCTATTGCCACAATCGGTCTATCATCCGGTATAGTTACCGGTGTAGCCAGCGGCACTGCCGTTATCACTTACACTGCCACTACCGGGTGCATAGCTACACGAATAGCAACTGTAACGTTACTGCCATCCGGCATCACAGGGCCCCTAGCGGCCTGCCCCGGCACCACCACTACTTTAAGCAATACTACCGGTGGCGGCACCTGGAGCAGCAGCAATACATCAATAGCCACCATAGGTGTAAGTTCAGGGATCGCGACAGGTGTATCGCCCGGCACTACAACCATTACCTATACGGTGGGCGTGGGCTGCACGGCTACGGCAGTGCTTACGGTCAACCCGCTTCCGGCCGCTATCACTGGCACAAGGGTGGTGTGCGCAGGGCTCAATACATTGCTCAGTAACGCGACAGCCGGGGGCACATGGAGCAGCAGCAATACCGGCATTGCAACAATAGCGGCTGCTACCGGCCTTGTTACAGGCATTGCCGGCGGCACTGCTACAGTAAGTTATATACTTGCTGCCACAGGCTGCTATTCTACGGCTATCGTCACGGTCAATCCCTTGCCTGCGGCAATTTCCGGGCCTTCCGGTGTATGCGTGGGCACAACTGCTACGCTTAGTAGTGCAAGTGCCGGCGGCACCTGGACCAGCGGCAACACAGCTGTCGCTACAATAGGTGTATCCAGCGGCATAGTCTCCGGCCTTGTTGCTGGCACCAGCATTATCACCTACCGCTTGAACACAGGTTGTATTACTACCAGGACACAAACAGTTCACCCGCTGCCAGCAGCCATTGCAGGCCCGGCATTTGTGTGCGCAAATGGCGGTACCATAACACTCAGCAATACTAGTGGCGGCGGCACATGGGCAAGCAGCAATCCTGCCGTAGCCACGGCAGGCGCTGCAACAGGGGTAATAACAGGTGTAGTGGCCGGGTCGGTTACCATTACTTACACTTTACCCACGGGCTGTATCGCCACCACAGGAGTATCCGTTAATCCGGCTCCCCCTGCCCTCATCACTCCGCTTGGGGATACTACGGTATGTCCCGGTGGTTTCGTAGCGCTTACTGCAAACGCAGGTACGGGTCTCACCTACCAGTGGTTTGCCGATGGGTCTGCGATAGCTGGTGCCGTAGCGCTAACCTATATCGCCACTGTATCAGGCAGTCACCAGGTGCGTACCATCAATAGCTTCGGCTGTCCTACTTTTTCTACACCAATGCTGGTGACCATCGACACGCCTCTCGCGCTGATCTCCACACCCGGCGGCTCATTCGCCACCTGCTCCGGCACAGCCATTTCGCTCGATGCGAACACTGGTACAGGCCTGTCCTACCAATGGCAGCTCGATGGCGTGAGCATTCCCGGCGCTACTGCGGCAAGCTATGTTACAAGCACACCCGGCACATACGTGCTGGTCGTTTCAAACAGTACAGGCTGCATCGCTTCCGATACGGTTGAGCTTACAGTCAACCCTTCGCCCTCGGGTCTAGTTTCGTTATCCGGCCCTGCGGTGTTTTGCCAGAGTGGCAGTGTAGTAATGACTGCGGAGACCGGGGCATCTTATACTTATCAATGGTACAATACAATCGGGGCAATTGCAGGTGCCACTAACGTATACTATACTACATCTGTCTCAGGTAGCTATTCCGTGGTGGTTACTAACGGTTTTAGCTGTGTCGCTGCATCGCTGGTCATGGCTGTTGTGGTAAACCCGCTGCCCAGTGTGGCCATAGTGCCCGGCGGGCCGCTGGTAGTTTGCGCCCCAGGTACCGTTACGCTCAATGCATCTTCAGGAGGCAGCCTCACTTACCAGTGGTATAAAGGTGGCGCGCCCATCGCCGGTGCCACCAATGCTGCGTATGTGGCGCTTTCCAGCGGGAACTATCGTGTGCGGGTGCTTAATACTGCCACCGGCTGTTCTGATATCACTCATGCGGATACTGTGGTAACTGTAGTAAGCTCACCTGCCATCATACCGCTTACACCTGCATCGTTTTGCTGGGGTGGCAATTCCATATTATCTACTTCTGTGAGTAGCGCGGCAGGCCTTCAATACCAATGGTTCCGGAATGGTACGCTTATTGCCGGGGCTACAAGCTTGAATTATGTTGCTGATATAGCCGGCAGCTATACGGTGCGGATAACAGTACCTGCAAGCTGCATCGTCACTACCATAGCGCTTGCGGTGGTGGAGCACCCGCTGCCAAATCCTGTTATTTCCTACAATGCATCAACCCACAGGCTGAGTACGCAAACCTATTTTGTAAGCTACCAGTGGTACAAAGACAATGTATTGATACCCGGCGCTACAAATGCGGTATTCACAGCAATAGGTACAGGCAACTACAAAGTGGCGGTCACTGACACAAACGGATGCCAGTCTTTCGCTGCGGCATATCCGCTTACCAACTGGACGGGTGGCGGCACCACGGGTATTGGCACAGCCGCTGCGGAGCAGATATTGGTTTATCCTAACCCCGCCCGCAATACCGTGTATATCCAGGCAGCACAACCTGTGTCGGCCGATGTTAAGTGCATTGATGGCCGGGTAGCTATTAGCCGCCAGCAGTGCAGCGAGATCAACATCGCAAGCCTTGCCGACGGCATATACATACTGACGATTTACTCCGAAGATGGCCGCCTGCTTAAAACGGAGAAGCTGGTAAAAGCGAATAGATAGTAAAGCACGGCACTAATAAAACAAATGGCCCGGTGAGCACTACCGGGCCATTTTATTGCTGCTATTATTATTGGCTAAACTTGAACTCGAAGGGAAGAAGGTCTTTTATTGCGGTCTGCACTAGCTGGCCTTCATAGTTAAAGAGGAGTACGATGTCGCGCCCAAACTCGGTGATGAACTGCCTGCATGCGCCGCAGGGAGGTATGCTGGCAGCTCCGGGTGAGTAAACGGCAATAGCCCTGATGGCTGTATCACCCTGGCTCACGGCATTGCAGATAGCGCTCCGCTCTGCGCAGATAGTAAGTCCGTACGAGGCATTTTCCACATTAGTGCCTTTGTACATAAGCCCGTTCTCACATAGCACCGCTGCACCCACGGCTAAGCCGGAGTAGGGTGAGTAGGTTTTTTCGCTGGCACTTTTTGCGGATTCAAGCAGCTGCTGCGTTTCCTGGGCTGTTAGCATTTAAGATGGTCTCGTTGCGGCAAATGTAATGTAATAGCATAGCTGCTATTTTTTCAACCCTATTTCCATCAGCCGCTCATTCAGGTATTCCATTGCTGTATAATCTTCGTAAGCTTTCGGGTGCTCCTCATCAATGCAGCTGTCCAGGCAGGCAAGGCTCATATTGCCGCGTGGGTGCAGGAAGAAGGGTATGGAGAAGCGCGATGTCCCCCACAGTTCCCGGGGCGGATTTACCACCCTGTGCGTAGTAGACTTCAAGCGGTTATTGGTAAGCCGCTGCAACATGTCGCCTACGTTCACCACTATCTGGTCGGGCAGCGATGTTACCGGCACCCACTCATCACTCTTGTTCAGTATTTCCAGCCCGTCTGCCGACGCGCCTACAAGCAGTGTTATCAGGTTGATATCCTCGTGCTGCTCCGCCCTTATTGCCGATGCAGGCTCTGTTGTGATAGGAGGGTAGTGTATAGCACGCAATATAGAGTTGCCGTTGTGTACATGCGCGTCAAAATAATGCTCATCAAGGCCCAGGAATAAAGCTATTGCCTGCAGCAGCGACGTACCCGCTCTTTCGAACGCCTTGTATGCGTGGTGCAGTGTAGCCGTAAACTCCGGTATTTCCCTTACATAAATGTTGTCCGGATATTCCGCCTTCACCGGGTCTTTGTCTTCCACTACCTGCCCGAACTGGAAAAATTCCTTGAGGTCAGGCGCATCAAAGCCCTTGGCATGCTCCCGGCCAAAGGAAGTATAGCCCCTTTGCCCTGCAAGCTCGGCTATCTCGTACCCGCGTTTTGCATCCTGTGGCAGCGCGAAGAACTGCTTTACATTGCTATACAGTATGGCGATCAGCTCATCTGATATGCCGTGATTTTTTACTGCGACAAAGCCCACTGTTTCGAATGCAGTACCTAGCTCGGCTACAAAATTTTGTTTTTGGGCTTCGCTGCCACCGGTGAGATCTTTAAGATCTATTACGGGTATGTTCATGGTGTATTTCTTTAAGCTATTAAGTCATTGTTTCGGAGGCGGCAAGTTATCATTAAATGTAAAGCAGCGAACAGGTCTTTTATTATCAATTTATTAAGTCCCTCAAACCTCTGGCCCAGAACTTGTCGTTGCTACAATTCCATGACGTTGGTAATAATTTATTCAGACAGACGTAACATGCGAATGTCCTGTTGGTAACATTGGTTCCTGATTTTTGCAGCCTAAATTTCCCCCTTTATGTTGCAAATGGTGCAAAAGCGTTACGCTAAGGTGTTTTCGTGTGGTTTCCTGGTTACACTGCTACTCCTGCTGGGCAGCAGACTGCACGCCCAGACTCCGGTAGCAATGGCATCCGCATCTGGCCTCTCTTACACCGAGAACTTTGCAAGCGTTAGTGGGTGGGTAAACAACTTCACGTCCGGGACTGGCGCGGCACCTTTTAAAGGCATCGGTGCTAATACGGGCACAGTGCCTACGGCAACGGTTGCTACCGCAGCCACAACCACTTTTGCAACAGGTACCACTGGCGGCGTTCAAAAGGGTACTGGGAATATACAGTTGTTGTCTACAGGCTCAGGTGACAATACTACGTCTGCGGCCATTGATTTTTATATGGATTTCACAGGCGTTAATGCTGGTACATTAAGCTTTACTGCTGCACAGGTAGCTAATTCTACTGGCACTAGGCAAGGCACATTAAGAGTTTACGCAACTACAAATGGGACAACCTTTACCGAGCTAACTGCCACAAGCCTTCCATTCATTGCTACTAACAACGTTGCAAGCAGCGCCGCGATAACAGTTGCGCTCCCTTCCAGCTTTAATAATAGTGCAACGGCCCGCCTAAGATTTTACTACCACAATGGACCGGTATTATCAGCTACCGGCAGCCGTCCTAAAATAGCTATCGACGACCTAACAGTAACCGCAGTTTCTACTTCCTGCTCAGGTACACCAGCTGCAGGTAGCATTACCCCATCATCATCTTCATTCTGCGGCAGCGGTTCATCGGCGCTTACCTTCACACCAAGTGCTACGGGCACAGGTATATCTTATAAATGGCAGACATCGGCTACAGGTGCCGGCGGTTCATTCTCTGATATCAGCGGAGCTACAAGCACATCATACACCACGCCTACGGTTACGGCTACATCTTATTATCGCGTTACTACCACCTGCTCTACATCCACCCTGTCGGCAAGCACATCTAATCATACACTTACCATCAACCCGGTTCCTACTGTTAATGTTACACCCGCAGGCGGCAGCATTTGCCCCGGCGGCAGTGGCCTTTCTATGACGGCATCAGGCGCCAGCACTTATTCATGGTCTCCGGCAACAGGGCTGTCTGCTACTACCGGCGCTACCATAACTGCAACACCCACCGGCACTACTACCTATACAGTAACCGGTATTTCATCTCCGGGCTGTGTGGGTACAAATACAGTAACAGTGACATTGCTCAGCTCACCTGCTTCCATATCCGGAACGCTTTCGGCATGTATAGGCGGCATTACCAGCCTTTCCAGCGCCACCACCGGCGGTACCTGGACCAGCGGCACTACAGCAGTAGCCACTATTGGCTCTGGTACAGGAGAAGTAACAGGGGTGACTTTGGGCACATCGGTTATTACCTACACAGCGCCTGCAGGTTGCACAACCACAGCAATAGTAACGATGAATCCACTGCCGTCGCCAACCATAAGCGGCACCGCAACTATAGCATCAGGCGCCAGCACGGTACTCACTTTCTCGGGCATTTCCGGCGATGTGGTGTTTTACTGGAACGGCACTACTACATTATCAACTACCATATCAGGCACCGGCACCAGCACAGTAAGTGTTACGCCATCGTCAACCACAACCTATTCCATCACCAGCGCCACGTCGGCAGCAGGCTGCACACAGGCTATCAGCGGTGAGTCGGCTACCGTTACCGTAAGCTCGTCACCTACGGCAAGTATCAGCGGCTCGGCTACTGTATGCATGGGGGCAAGCACGGACCTGGTATTCACCGGCACCGCAGGTGCTACCGTATATTATAGTGACGGCACCGCTACACCTTTAAGTGTTACGCTTAGCGGCACTTCAGGTATCGGCACGTTCACGTTGTCGGTTACACCATCGGGAACCACTACCTATACATTGGATTCAATAGTGTCGGGTGCGTACCATGGCGCACTGACCGGCAGCGCCACCGTTACGGTTAACGCGCTCCCAACTGCTTACGCCCTTACTGGTTCCGGTAGTTATTGCTCAGGCGGCAGCGGCGTAGCTGTAGGCCTGGCGGGCTCACAGTCTGGGGTTACTTACCAGCTTTACAATGGTGCCGCCACAGCAGGCAGCCCGGTATCGGGTACCGGCTCCGCCCTCAGCTTTGGCACGTTTACCACTGCAGCCACCTACACTGCCGTAGCTACGAACACCACCACCGGCTGCATCAGCAATATGACAGGCAGCGCGGTAATATCTATCGACCCGCTGCCAACAGCATACAATGTGACCGGTACCGGCAGCTATTGCGCAGGCGGTTCAGGCCTGGCGATCGGCCTCGGCAATTCACAGGCAGGCGTAAACTACCAGCTATATAATGGTGCTGCCACGGTGGGCAGCTCTGTTGCCGGCACTGGCTCAGCCATCAGCTTCGGTACGTACACAGCAGCGGCCACATACACAGTAGTTGCTACAAACACTACCACAAGCTGCACCAGCAACATGACAGGCAGCGCAGTCATCACCATTAATCCGCTACCAGGTGCGGGTACTATTACAGGTACTGCATCTGTTAGCGTAGGTGCGACCACTAGCTTAAGCAATACCGCTACCGGCGGCACATGGAGCAGCGCGACAACTTCGGTTGCCACTGTAGGCACATCAGGTGTAGTTACCGGTGTAGCTATAGGCACCTCGGTGATATCTTATACAGTTACAAATAGTTGCGGCACTGCAGTTGCTACCCGTGTAGTGACAGTATCTGCTGCGCCTGTGCAGATAGCCGCATGGGATTTCTTTGGACTTAGCTCACCCGCAACTGCGAATGCGGGCGCATTTAGTTCTAATCTAACTACTGCTAGCCAAACCATAGCAAGGGGTGCGGGCGCAACTGCGTCTACAGCATCGAATTCTTTCAGGACCCAAGGCTTTCAAAACAACGGCATATCAACTGCAAATACAGACTATTTTCAGGTAACACTTCAGGCAAATTCTGGCTACGCATTATCGTTGGCGACCATCAACGCGACCTTCAATGGCACGTCAACTTTTTTCGGAACTCCTGGGGTTACTTCCCAGTTTGCTTATAGCCTTAACGGCACCACGTTTACGCTTATAGGTTCGCCGGTAACATCAACTTCATTAACGATGGCTGCTGTGGATCTTAGCGGCATCAGTGCAATTCAAAATCTTCCGGCTACTACCACGGTGTATTTGCGGTACTATGCAAGCGGCCAAACCACTACTGGTGGTTGGGGCTTTTTCTCTGGTTCTGCGGGATCTTATGGGCTTGCTGTAGGTGGTAATCTTAATGTGGTCAACGCTGCTCCATCGTTTACCGGTGGCACATCACAAGCCCTAAGCGTTTGCCAGGATGCTTCCGCGACCTCTATCAGCTCACAAATGGCGATCACCGATGCCAACAGCGGCCAAACAGAGACATGGACAGTTACCACAGCTCCTGTTCATGGCACGCTTGGTGGCTTCCCCATTACGGCTACTTCTACAGGCAGCACGGTAACTCCAACAGGCCTCACATACATCCCCACGGGCAGCTATACCGGTCCGGATACATTTGCAGTCCAGGTATCAGACGGCACAGCTACAGCAACTACAATAATCATAGTAACAGTTAACCCGCTTCCAACCGTTGCAGCTATTACAGGCAGCATCAGCGTATGTGAGGCTGCAACCACAACCCTTGCAAGCACTACCTCAGGTGGTGTATGGACAAGCGGCAACACATCAGTTGCTGCAGTATCATCATCTATGGGTATTGTTAGCGGTGTATCAGCAGGCACCTCTACAATCACATATACAGTGACGAGCGGTGCAGGCTGTATCACAGCAGTAACAGCAGTGGTGACAGTTAACCCGCTTCCAACCGTTGCAGCTATTACAGGCAGCATCAGCGTATGTGAGGCTGCAACCACAACCCTTGCAAGCACTACCTCAGGTGGTGTATGGACAAGCGGCAACACATCAGTTGCTGCAGTATCATCATCTATGGGTATTGTTAGCGGTGTATCAGCAGGCACCTCTACAATCACATATACAGTAACGAGCGGCGCAGGCTGTATCACAGCAGTAACAGCAGTGGTGACAGTTAACCCGCTTCCAACGGTTGCAGCTATCACAGGTTCAATGAACGTATGTGAGGCTGCAACCACAACACTTGCAAACACAACAACCGGTGGTGAATGGACAAGCGGCAGCACATCAGTCGCCACCGTATCATCTACAGGTATTGTTAGCGGTATCGCATCAGGCACATCAACGATAATATATACAGTGACGAGCGGTGCAGGCTGTATCACAGCAGTAACAGCAGTGGTGACAGTTAACCCGCTTCCTACGGTTGCGGCTATTACAGGAGCAATTAGCGTATGTGAGGCATCAACCACAACCCTTGCAAGCACTACCTCAGGTGGTGTATGGACAAGCGGCAGCACATCAGTCGCCACCGTATCATCTACAGGTGTTGTTAACGGTATTGCTTCAGGTACATCTACAATAACATATACAGTTACCAGCGGTGCAGGCTGCATCACAGCAGTAACAGCAG
>JAZKFF010000003.1:0-44352 GCA_040386555.1 Bacteroidota bacterium
CAGTTGCAGAGCAACCGTTAGCATCCGTTACAGTAACGCTGTAAGAACCGGCAGCCAGACCAGAAAGGTTCTGAGTAGTAGCACCGTTGCTCCAGTTGTAAGTATAAGATGCAGTGCCACCGCTTACGCTCAGTGCGATAGCACCATTAGCACCACCGTTGCAAGATACATTAGAAGTAGTAGCAGCTGAAGCGCTAAGAGCCGATGATGGCTGGGTAACCGTTGCTGATGCAGTTGCTGTGCAACCGTTAGCATCTGTTACAGTAACGCTGTAAGAACCGGCAGCCAGACCAGAAAGGTTCTGGGTAGTAGCACCGTTGCTCCAGTTGTAAGTATAAGATGTAGTACCACCGCTTACGCTCAGTGCGATAGTACCATTAGCACCACCATTGCACGATACATTAGAAGTAATAGCAGCTGATGCAGCAAGAGCAGAAGCTGGCTGAGTAATAGAAGCTGATGCAGTTGCAGAGCAACCGTTAGCATCCGTTACAGTAACGCTGTAAGAACCGGCAGCAAGACCTGAAAGGTTCTGGGTAGTAGCACCGTTGCTCCAGTTGTAAGTATAAGATGCAGTGCCACCACTAACGCTCAGTGCGATAGCACCGTTAGCACCACCATTGCACGATACATTAGAAGTAATAGCGGCAGATGCGTTAAGAGCAGATGACGGCTGAGTAACAGTAACCGATGCAGTGGCAGAGCAGCCGCTCGCGTCCGTTACGGATACACTATACGCACCAGCTGACAAGCCAGACAGGTTTTGGGTTGTAGCACCATTGCTCCAGGTATAATTGTACGGAGCTACACCGCCGCCTGTAGAAAGCGTGATGGTACCATTGCTACCACCATTACACATTACATTAGATGTGGTAGCAGCAGACGCAGTTAAGCCAGATGATGGTTGTGTTATCGTAGCAGATGCAGTTGCTGTGCAGCCGTTAGCATCTGTTACAGTCACGCTGTAAGTTCCCGCAGTAGCACCTGTCAGATTTGCTGTGGTGCTACCATTGCTCCAGTTGTAAGAGTAAGTAGCCACACCACCGCTCACAGTAAGTGCAATAGCACCCGTGCTTTCTCCAAAACAGAATACATTAGAAGTCGTAGCAGCGGAAGCGCTTAGGGCAGATGATGGCTGAGTAACAGTAGCAGAAGCAGTTGCGGTGCAACCGTTAGCATCTGTAACAGTTACGCTGTAAGAACCGGCAGACAAGCCACCCAGGTTCTGGGTAGTTGCACCGTTGCTCCAGTTGTAAGTATAAGAAGTAGTGCCACCGCTAACGCTCAGTGCGATAGTACCGTTAGCACCACCGTTGCAAGATACATTAGATGTAGTAGCGGCAGAGGCGTTAAGAGCAGATGACGGCTGAGTAACTGTAGCCGAAGCAGTTGCAGAGCAGCCGCTAGCGTCTGTTACGGTTACGCTGTAAGACCCGGCAGACAGGCCAGAAAGGTTTTGAGTAGTCGCGCCGTTGCTCCAGTTGTAAGTATACGATGCAGTACCACCACTAACGCTCAGTGCGATAGCACCGTTAGCACCACCGTGGCAAGATACATTAGAAGTTGTAGCAGCTGAAGCGCTAAGAGCCGAAGCTGGCTCGGTAACAGTAGCTGATGCAGTTGCTGTGCAACCGTTAGCATCGGTTACAGTCACCGTGTAAGTGCCCGCCGGCAGACCACCCAGGTCTTGGCCGGTAGCATCATTGCTCCAGCCATACGTATAAGTACCTGTTCCACCGGATACAGTAAGATCAATTGATCCATTGCTGCCACCGTTGCAGGTAACATTAGAAATTGTTGTTGCAGAAGCAGCTAGTGCTATCACAGGCTGGGTAACAGTTGCAAATGCTACATCGGTGCAACCGTTCGCGTCAGTTACAGTCACACTATAGCTGCCAGCTGCAATGCCAGAAATATTCTGAGTAGTAGCGCCGTTGCTCCAGCTGTAAACATAGCTGCCTGCGCCGCCTGATACAGTAAGGCTGATAGCGCCATTGCTGCCACCGTTGCAAAGTACGTTTGCCGTGGTTGCTGCTGACGCGCTAATTGCTGCTGATGGTTGGGTAAGCGTTGCTGCCGCTGTAGCTATGCAGCTATTTGCATCAGTAACCGTAACGCTGTAGGTACCGGCAGTAACGCCAGTGATATCTTGTGTTGTAGCACCATTGCTCCAGTTATAAGTATAAGTGCCCGCACCACCGCTAACAGCCAGATCTATTGATCCGTTGCTGCCGCCGTTGCAAGATATGTTGGCAAATCCTGTTACAGATGCATTAAGCGCCGATGATGGCTGTGTAACTGTTGCCGATGCTGTAGCTGTACAGCCGTTTGCATCAGTCACAGTAACATTATATGCTCCTGCACTAAGGCCGGTAAGGTCTTCAGATGTTGCACCGTTGCTCCAGCTGTAGTTGTATGAAGTTGTACCACCTGAAATCGTAAGATCGATAGCACCATTGCTGCCGCCGTTGCACGACACATTAGCAGTAGTTGACGCAGAAGCGTTCAATGCAGCTGATGGCTGGGTAACTGCAGCAGAAGCCGTAGCCGAGCAGCCAAAAGCATCACTCACCACTACACTATAGCTGCCTGCACCTATACCCGACAAATCTTGTGTCGTAGCGCCATTGCTCCAGTTGTAGGTATAAGAAGATGAGCCGCCGCTTACCGTCAGGTCAACTGAGCCGTTAGCACCACCATTGCACGATATGTTTGTTCCCGTTGCCGTAGCAGCCAGCAGGGTGTTAACCGTAACAGGCTTCACTGCATAACAGCCAGAAGGCAGTGTATAAGTAATATTTGCCGCACCTGCAGATACACCAGTTACCAGGCCTGTAGCAGCACCTACAGTTACGGTACTTGCAGAGCTGCTGCTCCATGTGCCGCCACTTGCAGAGGCAGACATTGTAATAGTGCTGCCCACGCAAGGATAAGATACGCCTGTAATGGCCGGCCCTACGTTTACTGTCACCGCTTTGGTAATAGTAATGCTGCCTGCTGTATATGATATTGTAGTAACACCCGCTGCCTCACCTGATACTATGCCTGTGCTGCTTATTGTGGCAACAGCAGGAGTGCTGCTGCTCCATACACCACCGGAAGTTGAGTTTGTCAGCGCAATAGTGCCACCCAAACATACGCTGCCGGGGCCCATTATAGGGGTTGAAGTGATAACGGTAACTACATAAGTAACGAATACCGGGCCTACGCTGTAGGTAATAGTAACCGTTCCCGGAGTAATGCCGGTAACCACGCCTGTCACCAGGTCTATTGTCGCTATGGTTGGATCGCTGCTGCTCCACAGGCCGCAGTTGCTGGTATCAGATAATGTTATTGTAGATCCTACAGCTACTACGTTAGGGCCTGTTATCGGTGCCAGCTCCAGTATAGTTATTACTGCATAGGCGCTTGTGGTGCCGCAAGAGTTGCTGATGGTATATGTAATTGTAGTGGTACCCGGTGCCACGGCAGTAATAATACCGGTACTGCCGATGGTAGCGGCCGCAGTGTTGCTGCTGCTCCATGTGCCGCCCGATACGGTATTGGTCATCGTTGCAGTATTGCCTTCGTATATTACAGATACGCCTGCTATAGAGCTGGCATACGGCAGTGGGTTTACAGATACCACTTTTATAGCAGAGCTATATCCGCAGCCATTGTGTACTGTATAAGATATTGTAGCAGTGCCACCGGCAATGCCTGTAACCACGCCAGAGCTCGTTACCGCAGCTACTGCTGTGTTATTGCTCGTCCACATACCAAGGGCTGTGCCGTTTGCTAATGTTATCGTAGAGCCGGCACATAGAGTTGCCGCCCCAGAGATAGTATCTACAGGAGGTAGTGTATTTACAGGCACGTTAACCACGGCGCTTACAGAGCCGCAGCTATTTGTTTTAGTATAAGATATTGGTGCAAGGCCGCCTGAGATACCGGTCACCATACCTGTTGATGTTACAGTACCTATTGCAGTATTGCCGCTGCTCCATACACCGCCGCTGATGCTGGCAGTCAGGCTTACAGTATATCCTGCGCAAATGCTTACCACGCCAGAGATAGTGCCGGGGTTAGCAAGTGGGTTTACTGATACAACCTTAGTAGCTACTGATGAACCGCATGCTGTAGTTACAGTGTAAGTAATACTAAGTGTACCGGTAGATACGCCTGTAATAACGCCTGTGGTACTGTTCACTGTAGCAAGTGATGGTGTGCTGCTGCTCCATGTACCACCGGTTGTAGCGCTTGTAAGCGTAGTTGTTGCGCCCGGGCATACAACCGCAGTGCCTGTTACCGGGCTTACAGCAACTGATGCGGGATTAACGCTAACAACTTTTGTATTGGATACTACACCGCATGCGTTATGCACTGTATAAGTAATAATAGCAGTGCCTTCGTCTACACCGGTCACAATGCCCGAGACAATATTTACAGTAGCAACTGCTGTGTTGCTGCTGTACCATGCACCATGAGGTGTAGCATTGTTAAGATCTATGGTAGAGCCTACACATACAGCTGATGGGCCTGTTATCGCAGGCACCACTGGCATTAGCTGCACAGTTATGTCGCGCAGTGTGTACGCAGTGCCGCAGGAGTTGGTCACTGTATAAGTGATCGTCGCAATTCCCACACCTACGCCTGTTACTGCACCGGTGCCGCTAACAGTGGCTATGCCGGTGTTGCTGCTGCTCCATGTGCCGCCGCTTATGCTGTCGGTATATATTACTGTAGATCCAAGACATACGCTGGCTGCACCGTTAATGGTGCCTGCTACTGGCGATGGGTCTACATTCAGTGTAGTAGTTGCAATAGCGGTACCGCAACCATTTGTTACCGTATAGCTGATTACTGTAGTGCCCGGAGCCACACCGCTTACAACACCTGATGTGCTGATAGTAGCAACACTCAGATCGCTGCTGCTCCATACACCACCTGTTACAGAGCTCGATAAAGTAGTTGTACCCGCACCGCAAACTGATGAAGCACCTGAGATCGTTCCTGCATCTACAGAGGTGGCTACCATTACATTCACCGTAGTAGCTGTGGTAGCAATACCATCAGTTACTGTCACTACAAATGCATCGCTGCCTGAGTATCCTGTAGCCGGTGTATAGGTCAATCCGGCTGGTATCAGCGTGCTGCCCGTAGATGTGGTGCCGTATGCGGCAGACAAAGTGCCATGTGCCGGACTCGTCACTGCGGTCCAGGCTATAGATTGTGTAGTGTCAAAATCATTAACTGTAAGGATGCTGTCGAGCGATATAGCTGAGCCGCTGCCGCATATCTCAAGTAATGGACTATTGCCTGCAAGGAAGTATGGAGTGCGATTGTATTCGCCTACTATACGTACTGCATAGTTTGCATTATCAGATATCAGCACATTGCCATCGCAGTTTACTGCAACGCCCATCGGCTGGAATAATTTTGCAGATGTGGCGATGCCGCCATCACCGCTGTAACCCGACGCACCTAAGCCTGCAACTTTAGTAATGATACCTGCTGCAGATATTTTACGAACCTGGTGATTACCCAGCTCAGAGAAGTAAACATTGCCAGCTGCGTCAACAGCGATGCCATATGGATTATAAATACGTGCACTTGTAGCAAGGCCACCGGTGCCGGTATTACCTGACACCGTAGTGCCGGCGATAGTGCTGATGGTACCTGATGTGTTCACCATTCGGATCACCTGGTTGCTGTAGTCTGTTATATATAAGTTACCGGCTGCATCAACTGCTACGCCACGCGGGTACGCCAGCTTAGCTGCAGTAGCTGCGCCACCGTTGCCGCTATACCCAGCTACCCCATTGCCTGCTACAGTAGTTATAATTCCCGATGTATTTACTTTACGGATAACATTGTTATAATGGTCAGCAATAAAAAGGTTACCTGCATTATCAACAGCAAGGCCTATAGGATAGTATAGTGCTGCCGATGTTGCAGCGCCGCCGTCGCCGGTGTAACCGTGTGCACTGCTACCTGCATAAGTAGAAATGATACCCGCAGTGTTCACCTTACGGATAACATGGTTATTGTAGTCAGATATATAAAGGTTACCTGCATTGTCAAGAGCTATGCCATTAGGATGAGAGAGTTTTGCCGCTGTCGCCGGGCCACCGTTACCGCTGTACCCAACTATGCCATTGCCGGCTACTGTAGTGATAACGCCGCGCGCATCGATCTTACGCACCACTGCATTTTCAAAATCTGCCACATATGTATTGCCGCTGCAATCTGTTGCTATACCATAGGGATGGCTCAGCTTAGCTGCCGTTGCTGCACCGCCATTGCCGGTATAGCCATTTGAGCCTTTGCCTGCGTATGTATATATATTAATTGCCGGGTCTACATTAAGCGTTACTGCTGTTGGCACACTAGAGCAAGCGCCCTTTGTTACCACCATAGTAGCAGTGTATGAACCTACAGCCGCTGAGCCCGGTATTGCTATGGACATTGGCGAAGTTGCAAGCGAGGCAGAAGAGATACTTGAAAAGCCAGCTGTAAGTGCCGCCGAATTCCAGGTTAGGCTGTAACTAGTAGGTGCCCCCGTAGTAGAGTAGTAAAGAGGTGCGATTGTTGTTCCTGTCATTACCGGGGCCATAGCTGCGCTTACTATTACAGGCAGCGGGTTTACCGTCATTGTATATACTGCCGTGGCCGTGCCGCATGAAGTAGTTACTGAATATGATATTAATGCAGTACCTGCAGATATGCCGGTAATAGCGCCTAGCGGACAAGTGCAGCAAGTAGCCACAGCTGTGTTGCTCGATGTCCATATGCCGCCGCCTACTGTGCTGCTGAGCGTGGTGTTAGCACCCATGCACACTGAATGCGATCCTGATATTGTTCCCGCAGATGCGAGTGGTGTTACAGATTGTACTCTTGTGGCGCGGCAACCGTTACTTGTATAAGTAATGTTAGCTGTGCCTGAGCTGAGGCCGGTTATCACCCCGCTGCCCGATACTACCGACACTACACTCGGAGCGCTGCCGCTCCATGTGCCACCGCCTGTAGCATTGGTAAGGGTGGTAGATTGACCTACACAAACCGTTGTAAGCCCGGCAATAGCCGCTGGCATTGCCTTAACAGTTACCACCTTGGCTGTGCTGTTGCTGCCGGTTGTGCCGGTTGCAGTTAATGTAATAGTGTACGTACCCGCAGCCGTATAGCTGTATGCCGGACTTGTGACAGTAGACGTACCCCCGTTGCCGAACGACCAGGTGTAAGTAAGACCGGTACCGGTAGAGGTATTCGTTAAAACAAAAGAATTGCCCGACAGGCACTGAGAATTGTTATTCACAGTGAAGTTTGCCGTTTGCCCGATTGCAAAACTGCTCAGGAAACTGAGTAGTGTGATAAGCGATGCAAAAAGTATTTGTTTTTTCATAACTGATTTAATTCTTGTTTTTATAAATTTTTCAGGTGGGTAAGGACACAAATGTATATTAGCGTGTACGGAATGCAATGTTACTTTTACTAAACGCTTTGTTATTAAAACATGGTTAACAATAAGTTTGGCATTGCGCTAAAGAAAATACGAAATAAGCTACATAATATTAATATATGTATTTAGTTGCATCATTATTAACTATCCTGAATGTTTGAGGCTGAAATCTGGTAAGCTGAGGTCTAATGCCACAATTTGTGTGAATTTCTTTCGATATCTACAAAAGAGTGATACCCTGATAAAATTCAGTGCGTTATATATACAACCAATATCCTAATAGGTTGTTATCGAAGTTCATAGTGAGCATTTCATAATAACTGGGCATTTTCGAGGTCTGCACGGGTTTTATTGTCATTTTCTCCATAGCAGGCTATAGCTGACCGGACTGGTGACGGAGTGTGAAAACGAAAAATTCGATGACTTTACACTCAAATCTTACATTGAATTTATCTAAGCGGGAGCGGTCTTTTCAACTAACTTGCGTGGCAATTAATAGCGCTGAATGCCTTGTCATCATAAATTTCAAAATGAGCTTAATCTGGAGCTGCTCGACTACCAACCCACTACGCTGGTTGTGGGTACATTTGAGCCCGAATTGCCGGCCGGTAACACAGCTGGGTGGTTTTACGGGCGTACAGCAGATGACTGCTTTTGGGATGTATTACCGCGGCTATATGGCCAGACATCGCTACTGGATGCAACACCTGAAGCGTGGCGGCAATTCTGCCGCGAACATAAGATAGCATTGACTGATCTCATCAGCTCTATCGACGATGCCGACCCGGGTAATGTAACGGACGCTAAGATACTCGGTGGCTTTTCAGACAAGGCCATAGTTTACAATTTCGATGACCTAACCTTTGTTAACATCGTGCAGTTGCTCGGCGGGCACCCCACCATCAGGAATGTGTATATCACGCGGGGCATTACCGAGGCTTTCTGGCGGCACCTGTGGAACCCCGCTGCGCAATACTGCAATGCCAACGGCCTGCACGAGCGGCGGCTGCTAAACACCAGCGAAGACAGCTCCTACCAGCACCAGGCATACAACGAGGCACATCCTGAAAGCCCGATACGCTTACCCGCAGATTACATCCTTATGCGGTGGCGCGAGCAGTGGCATTTTTGATGACGTGTACCTTTTGCTAAACCATGATACAATATGCCGCTGACTATACAATACTGCTCTGACCTGCACCTGGAGATGGACCTCAATAAGAAGTGGATAGGCAAGTATCCACTGGAAGTAGCAGGCGATATACTGCTGCTGGGCGGCGACATAATGCCGTTTGCACTACAGGAGCAGCACAACGACTTCCTCGACCATGTAGCGGCCAGCTACACGGCTGCTTACTGGATACCCGGCAACCATGAATATTACCACGGCAATATAGCAGGCAAAAGCGGAACACTGCACGAGGCGGTGCGCGACAATGTATTCTTAGTGAACAACACTACCCTATCTATCGGCGATACCGACCTTATCTGCGCCACCCTATGGAGCCACATAAGCCCCGCCAACGAATGGGAGATCAACCGGGCCATGAATGATTTTAGGCTGATAAAGGACGGTGGTGGCAGGTTTACGGTGGCGGCCTACAACGGGCTGCATGAAGATGCAAGGCTGTATATAGAGCATGAAATACGGAGCAGCACGGCAAAGCAAAAGATAGTGCTGACGCACCATGTGCCTACACTTATGAACTACCCGCCTAAGTATAAAGGCGATGCGCTGAACGAGGCATTTGCCACCGAGCTGCACGATTTCATAGCAGTCTCCGGCGTTGACTGCTGGCTATATGGCCACACACACTGCAATACGCCCGACTTTAAAATTGGCGATACTCACATGCTCACCAACCAGCTGGGTTATGTGCGCCACGGGGAGCATAGCACTTTTAGCAGGAATAAGGTATTGCCATTGTAAAAGCGCAATTACCAGCGGCTATTTTCATAACAATTAGTTGCTGCGCGGGGCGCGGGTTTGGGTGGTTTTTGCATGTTGGAGGGGGTTTGGTAGCTGAGTAAAGGCTTTACAAGGCAGGGCTGGTATGTGGATGGAATGTGGAAAGATTTTACAATTGCTACAAATAGTTTGCGATTTCTTGCTGAGGAATGACATTTTTCGTACTATCGTGGTACAAATAACTAACCAATGAATAAAGCAGAACTAATTGATCAGATCGCGAAAGACGCGGACCTAACAAAAACACAGGCAAACGAGGCGCTGGATTCGTTTACGAACAGCGTTGTAGCTACCCTGAAAAAGGGCGACACCGTAACTCTTGTAGGCTTCGGAACTTTTTCGGTTTCGGCGAGAGCTGCACGAAACGGCCGTAACCCACAGACGGGTGAGACAATTAAAATTAAAGCGGCCAAAGTGCCGAAGTTCAAGCCAGGCAAAGATTTCAAGGACAAAATAGACGGAGCTAAAAAAGCTAAGAAGAAATAATTTTCAAACAACATTTGCCAGGAGGCAGTTTCCACATCGCTGGAAACTGCCTTTTTGTTTGTCTGAGGGTGTTGTTATCTGGTAGCCTTGATGCGCCCGCGTTAGGAAACCGTGGCCCTGGCCTGCGCGAAAAACCCCAGCCCTATCCTTCGGCGAAAAGCTCAGGATGAGGGAGGTGCTGTGGCACATACTCAATATGTAGTTGCAAGGGAATAAACTTGCTGAGTCACAATTTCACAAGTGGGATGTCTGGCTGTGCCAGGTGGAAGACCCACGCCGGTTGGGGCTTTAGTCGGTTCTGTTTGCCTCATAAAATTCTATAAACGCTGCGCCTACCTCTCCGGGGTTTTCCTCCCCATATTCTATTACCATTACCAGCTGCTCCATAAAATCTTCCTTTGTGCTTTTCCATTGCGGGCTGAACAGCTCGTTATGATTGCGCCATAAAGCACTCAATGCAAAATCGGCCCCGTGAGATTTAAAATGAAAATTGGGGATACCGTTGGCAGCATCGAGCACGCTGATCTTAAGCAATAGCCTGTCGTCGATCATGCCATACACATGCCATGTGCCCTCATCATCATCTTGCGGGATGTGGAAAAAATATGGTGCTTGTGGTTGGTCGTTGGACATGTGGTAAAGTTAACAAGCAAAAGGATAGCGCGACGATATTCGTCGTAGCCGAGTCTCTGTCTTTCGCAGGACTCGGCGTTATGTGCCGCAACGCCGAGTCCCGATGAAAAATCGGAGACTCGGCTATGACGGAAACAAAAAATAATTGCTTGGTTTAAATAGTTACCTTTTCTTTAGTTTATTCTGTATGTTGTAGCATCAATCCAGTAACTATAAAGTACTACATTTCTTAACGTCAAAAAAAATATGGAAAACGAACTTATTCAATCAAAATCCTTTACGGACAATGTGAACACAATGCCTGCGATCCGTGGGTTTGCTGGTGCTATCACCGGTAATAATGGGACAGAATTATATGCCATTGATGGTACCGGAGTGTTATGGCGAAATATATTGAACACTCCGGGCTGGACTAACCTGGGGTTACCGGCGCAAGGCGTAGGGATCAATTTAAATACTGTCGTGGGTGCTCTTTTTGCAAATGGGTACGCGTATGTTTTTGTAGTGGGTAATGATGGAAACCTCTACCAATGGACTGCGGCTTCGGGTGCTGCAACATGGACCAACTTAGGCGGCAACTCAAATTTCACCATACCGACACCTGTTGGGGTTGTTAATTGGAATGGCAATAACAATGTATATATAATGGGGATGAACATAGCCGGAGGTGCGATGAACCTTTGGTTATACACAAATAACGGATGGCTTAACCTGGGGGCTCCGCAGGGAGGGACTATCGGTGCGCCAGGTGGCGCTATTGTTACGGGCCTCGGTAACCCGTATGCATTTACATTAGGAGGATTGGCCACGGGCGGTGGATGTGCCTGGTACAATCAATGGAATGGCAATGCGTATGTCTGGCAGAGCGCCGGAATGGACCCGGAAAATTTTAATAATGTGAACCACATTAACAGCATTAACCTGCGTGATGGTAACGCCTACACGTTTTTCACGGCTATGAATAGTACTGATGGTGCAATGCATGTTTGCTGCAATTGCCATGACGGTGGATGGGGCTGGCAAGATTGTGGTGTGCCAACTGGTACCACTATTAAAAGTGGTTTTTGCTCTATAGCGATCACAGGTGGCGATAGCAACCCTTACGTTTTTCTTCAGTGTAATGACAACAATATGTGGTGTTGCACATTCAACAATGGCTGGGTGTGGCAAAACATGGGTGCGCCGGCACCTGGTTTAAATGTAAATCTTGTTTTGAATTCCGCTGCAGTACCGGGTAGTGCAATCCCTACATTATTTATGCCCGGAAATGATGGAAATATTTACATGGCTTCATCAGATGGTAACAATTGGAGTTGGAGCGTTATGCCTTCGTCAAATTAAGAAGCTAACTCTGCTATACGTTAGCAAAGAATAGAAGTAGAATAGTTAAAAACAGTAGCAGGGTTTATTCTTGCTACTGTTTTTTCGTTTAGACTATTCGCAAGCACAACACTTGCGGGTACTGCGACCAAGGGGGACCCTTGGATTAATGCAGGTATCCTAACATACCCTCATACTCTATTTTCTTGCGATAAAAACCCAACTCTGAAGGTCCTTGCTGAAATTCCCCGTGGGAAATAAAACCTGATGTGGGGAATTTTGTGGGGGCCTTTTGTGGTGAAAACCGCTGTGGGCCTGGTTTATGGCAAGAATTAAAATTTCCCGTTTTCCCCCGTAGGTTTTCCGGTGGGGGAAATTTCGTTTGAGCCTTTATCAAAGCCTGCCTCGCCGGCAGGCAGGGATCCAGGGAGGAAAGGATGCGAGCGTGCTACGGGATGGCGATTGTGTTTGAACATACTTTGATAGGTTTAGGATGGTTACCACCCCTAAAGTTCTGTTGGAAAAATGAGAGTGGCGGAAGAAGGTTTTATGATGTGCTGTTTTCTGCTACATGATAAACAGCTAGCTGTTTATGATAAAAAATAGTTTCTGCGCTGGGCGCGGGTTTGGGTGGTTTTTTTTGTGTTTTTTCGCTCACGTTAGCATGTGGGTAACTGTCTGAACTCGAATTTTTGGAATTAGCGGAATTAAAGAATTTTTCTGCGGGAAGTTGGTTAGCCGGCTTAGTGTCACCGGAGGCCAGACCAGGTGGTAATCATGTAATCTATCGGCAGGCAGATGTAACGCTTTAGCGGTCAGATACCACCACCTTTGGGCGTAATAATATTTTATGCAACAAAGAACAATTGGCTTCATCCTAATTATAGTGGGAATACTACTGATGGTTTACACCGGATTCAATTATGTGACCCACGAAAAGGTGGTTGATATCGGTCCTATCAAAATTGAAAAAGAAGTAGAGCATCGTTTACCATGGAGCCCTATCATAGGTGGCGTATTGTTTATTGGCGGGCTCCTGCTTGTTGTTCGCGATCATAAGCACCGAGCATAAAACTGGGCACACAGGTAGCATTTCCGGTTTTTTCCCCCATGTTTCATCGTAGCCGAGTCTCTGCTCTTGCAGGGACCGGTTTTGTGTGTCCGCAACGCCGAAACTGTCTGAACTCGAATTTCTGGAATTAGCGGAATTAAAGAATTTTTCTGCTGCAGTTATTCTTTGAATACCGTTCACATTTATTCGCAAGCGCGACGCTTGCGGGTGCTGGGACCAAGGGAGACCCTTGGACCAGTGGACTCTGCCCTTCGCAGGGACCGGACTTTATGTGCCGTCAACGTTGAGTGCCGATGAAAAATCGGAGCCGCGACAAGTTGGTTAGCAGGGCTTCTTACAGGCTCTCGGCAGTAGTTCTTTGAATACCGTTCGGAGAACGGCGTTTATTGGTAGTTCCGGATGCCCTGCGGAACATCCCGGAACAACGGGGTACATACAGCCCAACCGCGGCCTTGTAGTGCTTAAAGGCTTTTTTGAAGGCCAGGAGCAACCGGATAAAACCTCGCAGCCTTTTTTCATATACCCGGCCGATGGACATTTGCTAACGCTGGGATGCGTCTACTCAGATTGGTATAATGCGGAACTGGGCGCTACTGTACGCACCTTCTCGATAATAACGACAGATGCCAACAAGCGCATGGCCGAGATACACAACAAAAAGAAACGTATGCCGTTGGTTATCCTCCCCGGGCAAAGAGCGCAATGGCTGGCGGATATGGACCGCGCAGGCATAGAAGCTATGATGAAGCCGCTGCCGGACGGTTATCTTGCTGACCACAAAGTAAGCCGCGACCTGTATAAGACCAAGGTAAAAACGAATATACCGGAGATACTGCTGCCTATTGCTGATGTTCCCACTGCGCTGTTCTAAGCATTGCTCAATTATTAAGTGAATCATTGAATGCCTGCAAGTTACTCCCGGATAACGGCGTTTATTGGTAGTTCCGGAGGCCTTGCGGAACATGCGGGAACAACGGGTTAGCAGCGCTTCTTGCAGGCTCTCGGCAGTTGAGCTTTGAATACCGTTCGGAGAACGGCGTTTATTGGTAGTTCCGGATGCCCTGCGGAACATCCGGGAACAACGGTTCTAAGCGGTTTTTGAGACAGTGATCTCGTGCTATCGTGTATGCCATGTTTGTAATCGTACTGCCGGCCATGGCTGAGTCTGCTGGCTATTCTTCAGTTGCCTTTTGAAGGCTGTTCGGAGAACGGCGTTTATTGGTAGTTCCGGATGCCCTGCGGAACATCCGAAACAACAGGTGCAAAAAATTACGGCTTAGCAGTTACTACAACTGCATCGAGCCTACGATGAATTAAAGAAGCTAACGATAATAAGTCTTCCGCATCTTCTTTTGTCATTGACCATAATATTCGTGCTTCGTGGGCTGTTGTATTTCGAAACATGCCGAAAGTGCCTTTCACTAGATTCGCGAAGCCGCTTTGCTCACTACGCTCGCTGTCTGTTTGAAGTTCATTTAATGCCAAAAGGGGCGATGAACCGCATAATGTGCCATCCACAAGCTTTGCCCCATCCCCGGAAAGCCCACTCTTCATGCGCAATTTATCTGCAATGCTCTTGGTTGCTTCCAACACAGCATGAAAATAGTTGTCGGCTACCAACTCAGCACGGCAAAAACGCAGCACGTCTACATGAACACCCCGCCTAATTAGATTAGCTCTCAGATCGTCCGCACGTTTGTTAGCGTCTTCGAGTGTATGAACCAGACTTGTGACCTGCAATATACCTGCCGCGTCAATACATAGACCGCAAAAACCCAATGCACGATTGACATTTGCGCGCATTGGTTCGAACCTTTCCTGTTGTTTTAAATAACGCTCAGGTTTCATTGCTTCTCTTATGAATTGCAGAATAGCCCTTCTATTTCGGCTTTGATTTTGCCTCTCGGCAAAAGCGTTGTGCAATCGCTTCCATTTAGCCAGTGTTGGCGTCGGGTCGGCTATTTTAAGTGAATTTAGGATATGGCCAATTTCTGTGCCACTTAGCCCCTCAGAGGTATGTGCCAATGCTCCAGCAATTGCTTCCAGCTCACTTTGACAAAAAATACGTTCCATCCTATCTAAATTTATTCTGATGTTGGTTCAATCTAAAATTTCAGTTTCACCATTAGTTGCCAGGTAAATTATGGCAATTTCGGATACAACACCGATAAAAAGCTGCGCATACTTGGCTTCAAGCCCTTTAAAGTCGGCATTCTTACCGTGCCCTGTTCCATACGCATTTCTGAGCTCGGTTACTCCTTGAACAATTGTAGTTATACCACCCAAAATCTGTCGTATAGATTTTTCAGCCTTTTCGGGTTCATCGGCGTCTTTAGGGGTAAAATCCAAAGCACCTGTTGTATTCTTAAGCAATTGTGGTAATGTCCAGTTCTTATCAACATCAACATTCTTTTGTATTAATATTGACTTGCATACCGTTTCGAGTAATTCTTTACCAGCACCAATTGCAACATCTGTATCTGCTTTGGCGGCCATCGTCATTTGATCAACCTTCTTGTTTACATATTCAGTGTTTAGATACTTTTTTATGTCGTTCTTTTTATAGAAAAGTCGATGGTCTTCTGAATTTGTCAAAGCGCCAGAATATATGGTTCTGCCGGAAATGTCTCCGGTAGGCACAAAATTATAGCCATCAGCACTAAGATGTTTGTTGTAAATTTTTAAAAGTTGCTGAGCATCGCTATCTTCCGATACCACCGCAGGATGAAGCGTTTCAGCTATGAATTTCAGATATGTTTCGTCGTCAATATGCATCAAATTGAATCTTACATCTGTAAAGACCCAATCTCGCTCCCAATCCGTATTATTGTCCATATGTTGCCGAATATCCTTATATGCATCATTGTATGCAGTGCGACTATCGGTTGACGGCATTTTCGAGAGGTCATAGAGGCGATTCAAGAAATCAGATTCTCGTAATCGCCCGGAATATCCAAGGTTCGTCGCTGTAAGTTCATCTGCAATATTTCTTCTCGTAACACTTGTTATCTTATTCCCGCTTTTCATAAAATAGTATTATTGATAAATGCGAATGTTGTCGTAGCCGAATCTCTGGCCTTCGCAGGACCGGCGGTATGGGTTACACAACGCTGAATTCTTACGAAAAATCGGAGACTCAGCTATGATTGAAATTTACAAATATTTTCCGTAAACTCGCTAATTTCATGGTATGACAGTGCAGATAACTCTTAAGCAACTTAATCCTGATTTTGACAACGAATATGCAAGGCAACATCATCATGGCGAAGAAAGCGATGGCAACTGGAATACTAACTGGAGTATAACATTCGGCTCAGATGAAAACTTTGTAGCGTATAAGAAAAACAAGGATGCTAATTATACGTTTGGTGATGCTGTAATTAGCGATGTAACGATTTTTGAATTTTCAACTGAAGAAGGACGCAGCGATGAGTTCGTTATCTCTAATAAATTAATTGACAAAATACATATTGCTGAAAGCGAAAATCACAAAACAGCGCATGTCTATGTTTATTTCAAGCACACCAACAATTATTACCACATCGCTAAAAAAATTTATATAGCGTCTGAAGATTGCCCCGAAGACTTAACTCAATTTATTTTGAGCCTCAACAATAAAAGCTAAGATCTGGGGTTCTCGCCGCTTGACTCTGAGTCCCGATGAAAAATCGAAAACTCTGTTACCACGTCATCCTCAACCATCTAACCTATTCGCTTAGCTGCCAGTAGAGCACTAAAATCTTTGATCACGGCGTCCATTGTATGTGCTGAGTGTTTTATTCCCTGCAATATCAATTTGAGCTCGTCGCCCGACTCGTCGGTACCGAGCATTTCTCCTAGGCCAAGAATGGTTACGAGGGGCCCGCGCAGGTTGTGAGACAGTATTTGCGAAAAGTGCTCCAGGTCTTCATTTCGTTTGGTAAGCTGCTTTATTATCTGTTCCTTTTCAATTTCCAGCTTCTTTAAGTCGCTGATATCGGTAGCTGTGAGCGTGACACCCAATAATAACCCTGTGCTATCGTAGGTGGGGTGGACCTTGTACCGAAACCAGATGGAAACATTTTCGGCAATGGTCTCGTTCTCAACAATAACGGTCTCTCCGTTAATGGCACGCTCAAACGAGCGCAAGTAAAGCTCCATATTGTCGACGATAACAAAATCCCTGTAGTCATCGCCCGGCTGCAGCTCCTTGCCAAAGTACAGTACCAGCACCTTTCTTATATTACAATTGAGCAGCAATACCTTATGGTCCTTACCTATCAACACCATACTATCGGTAGTATTGTCGAGCACCGCCTGCAGCAGCACACCATTCGCGGGTTTGGCCGGAGCGGGAGCATCCGTTGGATTAGGGCTCGTCGGTTTTTTCTGTTGCGGATCTTTCATACAAGGACATTCAAGCGGCTGCTACCTGCAACCTCTGAAACGAACAAACAAGCGAATGATCATTCGCTTGTCACGCTAACTCTTGGGCCTCATCTATTTGATCTGAATTAATTCGTCTGCTGTACTTCGCCCAGGAATAAAAAAAGCGGAGCGCCGTAGCACTCCGCTTTCGCTCTTTCTGCTCCCCCTCCCCGACTTGAACGGGGGACCCCATGATTAACAGTCATGTGCTCTAACCAACTGAGCTAAGGAGGAATGTTGTTGTTTTTAGGACTGCAAAAATACGCAGTTTATCGTTTCTGCAAAATTTTTTCGCGAGGTTTTCCAAATATTTTAATTCAAAATTCAATGGTTTGCAGCATGGGTTCATTTGGCGGTGCGGCGCAGCACTACTATGCTTCGCTCGGCTACCAGGTGCAGCATGCTGTTAACGGGCTTTTTTGCAGCGGTATTGATATCTGCAGGGCTCTCCCTGGCAGTGTTTATGATCTCTACCCACTCCCCTGCCTTACCCTTCTGTATGGTAAAGTGCAGGGGCTCCCAGTAAGAGTTGATCATTACATAAATGTCGTGGCTGCTATGGCTGCCACCGGCAAGGTAGTAGGCCAGGCTTAGCGAGTGCTCGGCAATGTCGGCATACTCTCCGGTGCCATACCACTGCACATCGTGCCCCCATGGCGCCCTGCGGCATATGGAGGCATTGCCCTTGCGGAAAGCAATGATCTCTTTAAAGAACCTGTACATATCTGCATGCTCCTGCAGCAGCTCCCAGTTGAGCCAGTTGAGCTCGTTGTCCTGGTTGTAGGGGTTGTTGTTGCCCTTGTGGGTGTGCAGCATCTCATCGCCCATGGTGAGCATGGGTATCCCGTTAGATAGCATCAGCAGCGTCACCATGTTCTTTGCCTGCTGCTTGCGCAGCCGCATTATGGCGGGTGTTATTGCAGCGTCGCCTTCGGTGCCGCAGTTCCAGCTATAGTTGTCGGTGGTGCCATCGGTGTTGTTGTAGCCATTGGCCACATTGTACTTTTGGTTGTAGGCCACCAGGTCGTAGAGGGTAAAGCCATCGTGTGCCGTTATAAAGTTCACAGACTGCAGGGGGCTGCAATGGTGCGGCGCATGCGGGGGAAAGAGGTCGTCGCTGCCGGGCAGCCTCCTCATGAGGGCAGATACCATGCCATACTCGCCCTTTACAAACCTGCGTATATCATCGCGATACTTGCCGTTCCACTGGGCCCAGTTCTTGCCGGGGAAGGTGTGGCCGACCTGGTAGCTGGCGATATCCCACGGCTCGGCTATGAGGCGCACCTGCGAGAGCACTGGGTCCATGGTTATCTCTTCTATGATGGGCGGGTTGTGGGTGTTGATGCTGCCATCATCGTTGCGGGTGAGTATGCTGGCGAGGTCAAAGCGGAAGCCATCTACGCCCATCACCTGCACCCAGTAGCGCAGGCTATCGAGCACCATGCGGCGTACTATGCTGTAAGCGGTGCGCAGCGTGTTGCCACAGCCGGTGTCGTTGATATATTCGTGGTTATCATCGAGCAGGTAGTAGGCGGCATTGTCGATGCCCTTCCACGAGTAGTAGAGGCCGTCTTTAAATTCCTCGACTGTGTGGTTGTACACCACATCGAGTATCACCTCTATGCCTGCGGCGTGCAGGGCGCGCACCATATCGCGAAATTCTTCGATCTGCCGGGCTATGGTGGTGCTTTTGCAATAGAGGTGGTGCGGCGCAAAGAAGTTGAGCGTCATGTAGCCCCAGTAGTTGTTTTCCTGCGGATCGTACTGGTGCACCGGTAGTAGCTCTACTGCTGTTACGCCCAACTCCTTGAGGTAGGGTATCTTGTCCTTTATGCCGGCGAAGGTGCCACTTACATCGTCGGCCACGCCCGAGGTATGATGCTCGGTAAAACCGCGGACGTGCATTTCGTAGATGATAAGGTCGTGGCCGTGCCGGGGAGCTGCGGACAGATCCATATGGGCAGGAGTATCCTTCACGAGGCAGCCAAGAGCAGCCTTGCCCGCGTTGCTATGGGTGCCAAAGGCCGCCAGCCGGGAGAAATCCGGGGGAAAGTACACACCCCTGGCCCAAGGGTCGAGCAATATCTTTTCGGGAGCAAAGTTGCTGCCGGGGGCGTGTGGGCCATCTACCTGGTAGGCATAATACTGGGCACCGTTGAGCACACCGGCTGCTACGTAGCAGTGCCATACATCGGCAGTGCGGTTATGCCTGCTATCAAAGTCATATATATAACACGGCTGTGCATAGTCGTCTGCAGCAAACAACAGCAGGCGTACGTGGGTGGCATGCTGCGAAAACAGCGCAAAGTTATAACCTGCTCCATGCCAGGTAGCCCCAAGGGGGTTGGGCGACCCATGATCGTACTGCCAATTGTGCATATAAGAAAGCCGAACGTAATAAACGTGCCAACTCTGTAACGATAGCAAAATAAGTTACACCATCTTACTCGTTCTTTTCCATTTTCTACCTTGTTGTAAAAGTCCTCAAATAATTCATTATTCGCGGATTTTGGTACATGTCTAATCTTCGCGGCTAAGCCTCACCCCAGCCCTCTCCCAAGGAGAGGGAGAGCCAATGTCCGCGCAGTTGCGCGGGTGCTATTAAAATAAACGATATACGAAAATTTGAAATACACCGGATCTTACGTCATGTAAAAAAGAAAAATAACTTCGCATTATGGGGGTAACTATCTTGCCAACGTTACTTTTTAATCCCTCGACACTTTATTTTTATTAATAACATATACGGCTGCCATCCCCAGCACACCACCAATAACGGTATGGGGCAATATACGCTCGCCAAGGAACAGCCACGACGAGAGCGCCGCTGCCAGGGGTACCATAAATATAAAGGTGCTGGCCCGCTCGGCACCAAGGCGCGATGTGCTGTAGAAGTAGACGGTGGTGGCGATGGCGGTAACTATTACGGAGCTAAAAACGAGGTTAAGCCAGAATACGGTGTCGGGTATATGCACTGCGGCGCGGGCTTCGGGCACGTTCATCAGGGGCAGCAGGCAGAGGAGCGTTACCAGGTATTGCCACAGGCTGAAGCTGAGCGAAGAGCCATATGCCCCACCCTTGGCCGTAAACTTACTCATGGCTGCCCAGATAAAGGCTGCAAGCAGGAAATAGATATTACCACTATCGAATACTGCCGTGGCATTGCTCCACAGCTTTAGCAGTATGGTGCCTGCGGCAATGCCCAGTCCCAGGCCTATGGCCTCGTTTCGCGAGGGCAGCTTGCGGCTGAGGGCTATACCTATTATATAGGCCATAATGGGGTTGAGCGTGGTAACCAGCACCCCACCCGCGCCTGCAGCACCACTTTTGAGCCCCTTGAAGAAGAAATAGCTATAGATAGCCAGCAGGACACCGGCTATGAGTATCGATGGAATACCGGCTTTCTTCACCCGCACGCGCACTTTGAGCAGCAGCAGCAATAGCAGCAACGCCAGCACAACCAGGGCATACCGATATACGGTGAAGTTGACTGCGGTGGTATAGCGGGTAAGTATCTTAGCTGAGGGCCAGCTGAGCCCCCAGAGGAACATACTGACGATCATTCCTGCTGTTAACCCTTTATCTGATACTTGCTTGTGTTGCATGGCCGGGCGCGCAATATACGGAGCAAAATGTTATAGCATATTATCTGCCCATTTTAAAACTTAAACCCCAGGGAAAGAACTGCGTATGCACTGATAAGGGAGTAGTCGAGGTCGTGAGGAGCCCTGCCCACAGTATGGGCGTCGGTCTTATAAGCCTGCATGCCAAGCGACGCATATGGCCCTGCGCCCCTGCGAAAAATCCTGTAGCAGTATCCTAATCCCACGGCGGAGTAAAAACCGGTGGGCGCAAGGTAATATCTGGCAGGGTCTGGCTGGCGGCCGGTATACAGTGCGGCGCCAATGTCGGCAAACAGCAGCAAGGTGCTGCGCCTTTTGCCGAATGCGCTACGGATGTCTACATAAGCCGCTGAGGCAACATTGCCGTATGTGCTGCCGATATCGGTGACGCTGATGCCACCGCCGAGCGCAAGCCGCCTGGTCAGCAGCCGGTTGTAGGTAGCGGAGCCGCCGGGCATATTGCAGCTGACGCCAGCGTAGACGGTGTTTCGCTTTAAGCCTTGACCATAGGCACAAATGGGAAAAAGCATCGCTAATAATACTGGGAGCTTCACGGATCCTTTTTAGTTGATTAACGCCGAAGGGCGAATTTACAGTATAGCCGTGCCACGTATTTTTAATTAAAAATCTATTAGCGGTTACAAAACACCTGTAAACCGCTATAGCAGTTTGCCCTTTTTATTATCTTTGCGGGGCATTTCGATAAATACTACAATAAATACAGCAGGATCTTTATGAATTGGAAACAATATTTCAGCACTTCAATAGGCAAGAAACTTCAAATGTCCCTTACAGGGCTCTTCCTGATCATGTTCCTGGTGGTGCATTGCTATATAAACGCACAGATATTTTATAACGATGGCGGGCTGCGCTTTATGGAGGCGGCTCACTTCATGGGTACCAACTTCCTTATCCGCACTATAGAGATAGGCTTGTTCGGGTTTCTTATCCTGCATATCGTGCAGGGTATTGCACTGTGGGCAAAGAATAAGTCGCGCCGCAAGGTGGGCTACAATGTGAGCGCCGGCAGCAAAACGAGTCCTTGGTACAGTCGGTCTATGGCGCTGCTCGGCACGCTTATTCTCCTGTTCCTGGTCATCCACATCACCAAGTTCTGGGGTCCTAACCGCTTCTCGCAGCTTTCGGGCCATGGCGAGCTTAACCTATACCAGATGATGCGCGAGGAATTCCAGTATACGTGGGTTGTAGCGGTCTATATCTTTGGCTGTATTGCTCTTGGCTGGCACTTGGTACATGGCTTTTACAGCGCCTTCCAGACGCTGGGCCTGGGTACTTACAAATACAAAGGGATAATAAAAGGCGTAGGCGTGGCATTCTCTATCATAGTGCCGCTCATATTCGCATTGATGCCAGTTGCTTTTAAGCTCAACTGGATAATGTAGCATGGTGGCCGGGAATAATATCTCTTAAAACAGATCACATATGTTTTCACACTTGAATTTCCTGGCAATAGCGGTAGCAACGGTTGTATATTTTATAATAGGAGCTCTTTGGTTTTCGGTATTATTTGGCAAGCCGTGGATAAAGCTCACCGGCATTACCATGAGCGATGAGGATAAGAAAGGCGTGCCTAAAGTATTTGCGGTCACGTTCGTCATCAACTTCATCATTTGCATGGCTACGGCTATAGTAATATACCTGGTAAACCCTGCCGATGCTATTAGCGCAGCCACAGTGGGGATGATATTAGGGATAGGCTTTATGGCGGCACCTGCAGCAATGAATTATATGTATGCGCGGCGCCCCTTCCAGCTCACTATGATAGATGCGGGCTACCACGTGGTGGCTATTACGGTAGTGTCGATGATACTGGGTGTGTGGAGATAAGATAAATTGCAGTTAGTGCCAGAGTTCCTCACAGGCTTTGGTTTTTATTTTAAAGAACAAGTCAATGCCGGTTTTTTAGTTGTTGACTTTTAATTTTTGAATTTGATTATGGCAATTAATTCTAAGATACCTGCCGGTCCGCTGGACGCGAAATGGACAACTTATAAGTCTACCTGTAAGCTGGTAAACCCGGCCAACAAGCGCCAGCTGGAAATAATAATAGTAGGCACGGGCCTTGCAGGCGCATCAGCGGCAGCATCGCTGGGTGAGCTGGGCTACAAGGTGAAGACCTTCTGCTTCCAGGATAGCCCGCGCCGTGCGCACTCTATAGCTGCACAGGGCGGCATCAACGCAGCAAAGAACTACCAGAACGATGGCGATAGTACTTATCGCCTGTTTTACGACACCATAAAAGGTGGCGACTACCGCGCACGCGAGGGTAATGTGCACCGCCTGGCGGAGGTGAGCGCCAGCATCATAGACCAGTGTGTGGCGCAGGGTGTGCCTTTCGCACGCGAATATGGCGGGCTGCTCAGCAACCGCTCATTTGGCGGCACGCAGGTGCAGCGTACCTTCTACGCCGCCGGCCAAACAGGCCAGCAGCTGCTGATAGGCGCTTACCAGGCACTGGAGCGCCAGGTATCGCTGGGCAATGTAACGCAGTATTCGCGCCACGAGATGCTGGAGATCGTAATGATCGACGGCAAGGCACGCGGCATCATAGCGCGTAACCTTGTTACCGGTGAGCTGGAGCGCCACTTTGGCCATGCGGTGCTGCTGTGTACCGGTGGCTACGGCAACGTATTTTATCTTTCTACAAACGCCATGGGCAGCAATGTTACCGCTGCATGGAAAGCACATAAAAGAGGCGCATATTTTGGCAATCCCTGCTTCACGCAGATACACCCGACGTGTATACCGGTGAGCGGCGACCACCAGTCTAAGCTGACGCTGATGTCTGAGTCGCTGAGGAACGACGGCCGCATTTGGGTGCCCAAAGCCAAGGGCGACAACCGCAAGCCTACGGATATACCCGAAGAAGAGCGCGACTACTACCTGGAGCGCAGGTACCCTGCCTTCGGCAACCTGGTGCCGCGCGACGTGGCCAGCCGTGCTGCTAAGGAGCGCTGCGATGCAGGCTTTGGTGTAGGTTCTTCTAAAATGGCTGTTTACCTCGACTTTGCATCGGCTATAGAGCGCTATGGCAGAACAGAGGTGGGCAAGCAAGGCAAGCAAAATGTAGATAAGGCCACTATAATAGCACTGGGTAAGGATGTGGTGAAGGAAAAATATGGCAACTTGTTTGACATGTATGCCAAGATCACCGGTGAGAACCCGTACGAGGTGCCTATGCGTATTTACCCGGCAGTGCACTACACCATGGGCGGCCTGTGGGTAGACTATGAGCTGATGACCAATGTGCCCAACCTGTATGCATTAGGCGAGGCTAACTTCAGCGACCACGGGGCTAACCGCCTTGGTGCCTCGGCACTGATGCAGGGCCTGGCCGATGGTTATTTTGTGATACCGTATACACTCGGCAACAACCTGGCCGATGACATACGCACTAAGGCTATACCTACCGATCACCCGGCTTTCGTAGCTGCAGAGAAAGAGGTAAATGACCGCATAGAGCGCATGATGAACATCAAGGGCAAGGAAAGCGTGGAGAGCTTCCACAAGCGCCTTGGCAAGATAATGTGGGATAAATGTGGCATGGGCCGTAATGCGCAGGGACTTAAAGAAGCTATAGAGGAGATCAAGGCGCTCCGCAAAGAATTTTGGAGCAATGTGCGCATACCCGGCGGCATCAAAGAATTTAATACAGAGCTGGACAAGGCAGGCCGCGTGGCCGACTTCCTGGAGCTGGGCGAGCTGATGTGCGTAGATGCGCTGCACCGCAACGAAAGCTGCGGCGGCCACTTCCGCGAGGAGTCGCAGACACCTGATGGCGAGGCAGAGCGTAATGACGAGCTGTTCATGTACGTAGCTGCATGGCAGTACAAAGGCGACAGCCAGTACGAGCTGCATAAGGAGTCGCTGGATTACGAAGTTGTTCACCCAAGTGCGAGGAGTTATAAATAATATTGAATACAGGCAACAAATAAGATATGGAGCACTACAACATGAACCTCACCCTTAAAGTGTGGCGTCAAAAAAGCAAAGATTTTAAAGGCCATTTCGAAACCTTACAGGTAAAAGATATCTCCTCAGAAATGTCTTTCCTCGAGATGTTTGATGTGCTCAATGAGCAGCTGGTAGCTGAGGGTAAAGAGCCTGTGGCTTTTGACCACGACTGCCGCGAGGGCATCTGTGGTATGTGCAGCATGTATATTGACGGCCGCGCCCATGGCCCGTGGGATGAAACAACTACCTGCCAGCTGCATATGCGCCAATATAAAAACGGCGACACCATAGTTGTAGAGCCATGGCGTGCAGATGCGTTCCCGGTTATTCGCGACCTGGTAGTGGACCGTACCTCATTCGACCGTATTATCGCCTCTGGCGGCTATGTGTCGGTAAATACGGGTAATGCGGTAGACGCCAACGCCCTGCCAATAGAAAAACAGCGGGCGGACGAGTCGTTTGCTGCTGCCACATGTATCGGCTGCGGAGCATGTGTAGCCGCATGTCCTAATACTTCTGCAATGCTTTTTGTATCAGCTAAGGTATCGCATCTGGCACTGCTGCCACAAGGTGAGCCTGAGCGCAAGACCCGCGTGGTAAACATGATCAACCAGATGGACTCTGAAGGGTTTGGCAGCTGCACAAATATAGGCGCATGCGAAGCTGAGTGCCCTAAGGGTATATCGCTTGAGAACATTGCCAGGCTGAACAGGGAATATATGAGCGCTATGCTTTCCGGCAGCAAGGACCACTAAAAATATCGCGTCTTTGGTTTATTAGCATCTATTTTTAATGATAGATGCAATGACGTACGGCGCTATACAACTGGTGATAACAACAGACGGAGACAGTTAGTAAAGGGATTAGAATCTATGGCAACGATCGGAGCGAAACCTCGGGCATCTGCCGGCAATGGTCTTGGAGTGAAAAAGTGCATTGGTCACTTAGCTGCGTGCTAAAGAAAATTTGACGAGAGTAAGCAGCGGAAGCTATTGCTTCGTTCACTATTGCTAACTCAATCCTATTTTGCCTGGTACAGATGTCAGTATAGCCGGTGTGTTGTGCGTTTCGCACTTTTTAGTTTTAATTTTTTCCCTTTTGACTTAACGCAAGGAGTAGATAGTTCCACTTCCCTAACCCGCAGCATTTTGGAATCCGACAATAACCTTTACCTTTGCAGCCCCTAAAGAATAGCATTTCCGCTTGGCGGGATCAGGGATATTTCACAGATGCGCCCCATACAAGATGCTTTCCCTTTACTGCAGACGCCAAAAAAAATATTCATCACCACACATCATAAGCCCGATGGAGATGCAATAGGCAGTATGCTTGCCCTGTACCATTACCTTGTAAAGAAGGGCCACTCCCCCACTGCCGTATCTCCCGGCGAGATACCGGACTTCCTGGAATGGATGCCCGGGGTGAAGCAAATGCTCAACTACGAGGAGGTACCTAATGAGGCGCAACGTATATTAAAAGAAGCAGACCTTATTTTCTGTCTCGATTTCAACGACTATAATCGCACGAAGCATATAGAGGCCCCGCTGGCAGCAGCTACGCAGCCTAAGATACTGATCGATCACCATCTGTTCCCCAAGCCGGTATGGGACTATGGCATGAGCATCCCTGAGAAAAGCAGCACCTGTGAAATGGTGTATGACTTTATAAACATGGCGGGCGATAATGCGCTCATAGACCTCGACATTGCAGCCTGCTTATACACCGGCGTCCTTACGGATACCGGCTCATTCAAATTCCCTATTACTTCTGCAAGTGTGCATGCCATGGCTGCTGACCTCAAGCAGCGCGGGCTCGATCATACCCGAATTCACGAGGCAGTATATGACTCATGGAGCGAGGGGCGCATGCGCTTTCTCGGTTACGTGCTTATTGAGAAGATGGAGGTGTTTCGTAAGTACAACTCCGCTATCATCTCTTTATCACGCAAGGATCTGAAGCTATTCAACGCCCAAAGCGGTGATACAGAGGGGCTTGTCAATTACCCCCTAAGTATCTCCGGCATTCGCTTCGCTACTTTAATTACAGAGCGAAATGATGAGGTTAAATTGTCGTTCCGGAGTAAAGGTGATTTTGACGTAAGCTCTTTTGCACGCCAGCACTTTGAGGGCGGCGGGCACTTCAATGCATCCGGCGGACGGGCAAAAACAAGTTTTATCGAAACAATTGCAAATTTTAAGAAAATTTTGTCCGATATTCACCCCAAATAAATCACAACACAATATAAAATTATTTAATTTCTCAAACAGTAAACATGATAAAAAGGATCTTACCCATCGCTTTATTAAGCGCAGTACTCATCAACAATACCGGTTGCAAAAGCGGTGGCGGTGGCTTTAAGAAAGTAAAAGGCATTGAATACAAAACAGTAAAGGATGTGCCTGGTAAAAACGCAGCAAACGGCGATATCGTTGAATTTCATATCCGCGCCAAAGTGGACACTATGGAGCTCGCAGATACGTGGAAGAATGGTGGCAAACCCGTACCTAGCCGCGTTGAAGATATCAAGACCAGCGGCCAGTTCCAGGCGGTATTCCCTTATGTTTCTGCCGGTGACAGCCTTGAGATCGAAATATCTTGTGATACACTGATGAAAGAAATGCCGGTGCAAAACCAGCAGCAATTGCCATGGCTTAAAAAAGGAAAAAAAATTAAGATCAACATGTCTATCGTATCCATAAAGTCTATGGAAGAGTACAAGAAAGACATGGAAAAGCAGCAGGAAGACATGAAGCGTGAAATGGATCAGAAGTCTGCACAGCAAATGCCTGTAGATGACAAGATGCTCCAGGATTATTTCGCAAGCAAGAACATCAAGGCGCAGAAAACTGCATCGGGCCTTTATTATACAATAGAGAAGCAAGGCAGCGGCCCGCAGATAGCAGCCGGCCAGACGGCCTCTGTTATGTATACAGGCAAGACACTCGACGGCAAAACGTTTGATTCAAACCGGGACCCGGCTTTCAAACATACTGATCCGCTCACAGTGCAGGTAGGCAGCAGGGGCGTTATACCAGGCATGGATGAGGGCCTCACCCTGCTGAAAAAAGGCAGCAAGGCAACATTATATATACCATCGCCACTGGCGTATGGCCCGCAGAGCCCAAGCCCGGATGTTGCTCCTAACTCAATACTTGTATTTGAAGTAGAGATCACAGACGTTAAGGCAGGCCAGGCACCACCACAGGGCGGCCCGCAGGCACAATAACCTAACTCCTTACATAAACACTAACTGAGCATACAATGAAACAATTAGCAAAGATCGCCCTGCTGCCGGTACTGGTACTCGGCATATCTTCTACAGCCATAGCGCAAAAGAAACCGGCCGCTAAGAAGCCGGTAGCTGCCAAGCCGGCTAAGGCTGGTGGCTTTAAGCGCCTTCCCGGCGGTGTTGATTTCAAAGTGGTAAAGGCAGGAACAGGCACAAGGAAGCCTGTTATCGGCGACCATATAGAAATGTATATCCATGTGCATATAGGTGACAGCGTTCTGTTCGACTCGCGCAAGATGTATAGCGCTACCAAGCCTGTATCATTTGTTATTGCTGCGCCACGCGGCGGCGGCGACCCTATGGAAGGCTTTATGAGCATGGTAGTGGGTGACAGCGCAATGATGAAAGTGCCGGTAGACTCTATGAAGAAGAACGGTGCGCAGCTGATGCCATGGATGAAGGAAGGGATGAAAGTGGAGTACAATGTAGTGATGGTGTCTATCCGCTCTGAGGCTGAAGAAAAAAAGTATAATGATGAGCGTGCAGCTGTGCAGAAGAACATAGACGATGCCATATTGCAGGACTATTTCAGGAAGAATGGTATCACTGCTAAGAAGACCGCTTCAGGCCTTTATTATACAACAACCAGCGAGGGCTCAGGCCCCGAAGTAGCCGCCGGCCAAAAGGTAAGCGTGAACTACACCGGTATGTTTATGGATGGTAATAAGTTTGACTCTAATACAGATACTGCGTTCCACCACGTTCAGCCGTTTGAGCTCACTGTAGGTAAGGGCATGGTTATAAAGGGGTGGGATGAAGGCTTGCAACTGCTTAAGAAAGGTGCTAAAGCGAGATTCTACATACCGTCGACCATGGCTTACGGCCCGCAGGAGCAGCGCGGCATACCGGCCAACTCCATACTGATATTTGATGTAGAGGTAACTAACGTGCAGGATGTAGTAGACCAGACCAAGGCCGATGATAAAGCGCTGAAGGATTATTTTGCTAAGAATAACCTTACGCCTGTAAAGACTTCATCGGGCATGTATTACGTGATAACGCAGAAAGGACTTGGTGAAACTGCCAAGGCCGGCAAAAAGGTTACCATGAACTATACAGGCAGGCTGCTTGATGGTACTGCGTTCGACTCTAACATGGACCCTAAGTTCAACCACGTTAGCCCCTTCTCCTTTACACTTGGTGTAGGCCAGGTGATCAAAGGCTGGGACGAGGGTGTGCAGCTGCTCAACATAGGCAGCAAGGCAACCTTCTTCATTCCATCGGGCCTTGCTTATGGCGACCGTGGCGCGGGTGGTGCAATACCGCCAAACTCTCCGCTTATTTTTGATGTGGAGCTCGTTTCGATAGATAAATAATTATCGCTGATGCGAATAGTATTAAATAGTGTTTTTATAGTGTGGTATTTGCTCTCAGCAAATACCACACTTGCTTATACCCATGCCGATACCCTGAGGGGCAGCAATGGCCGTGGCCGTGCCTGGTGGGATGTGCAGCTTTACGACCTGCATGTTGCCATAGATACCTCAACTGAAACCATAAGAGGCACTAACGAGATCACTTTAAAAGTGACAGGCCAGCCGGCAGACAGCATGCAGATAGATCTGCAGGGGCAGCTGGTGCTGCAAAGCGCAGATGTGTTTGACGAGATCAATACGCTGGGCGATAAGCCTTCACCCCTACCCGCTAAGCTCACATCGGATCCAGCGGTGATGAAAGGCCTGCAAGAGCGCCGGCTGGAGATAGTAAAGGAGGGCAATGTATGGTGGCTGAAGGGCAATTTTCATAAGTGGAAACCCGGAAGCATTCATAAGATACGGCTGCAATACGATGGGACACCACGTGTTGCCGTAAATGCGCCGTGGGATGGCGGCTTTACATGGTCGCACGATAGCCTGGGCCGCGCCTGGATATCGGTTTCGTGCCAGGGCCTTGGAGCCAGCGCATGGTGGCCCTGCAAAGACGCGCAGTGGGATGAACCGGATAGCGGCGCAGCAATTTCCCTCACCGTTCCGGCCCGCATGAAAGCAGTAAGTAATGGCCGTCTGGTGGCAGTAGATACTACCTGGAAGGATGTTGCCACCTGGCAATGGCGTGTAGAGAACCCTATCAATAACTACGATATTTCCTTTTACCTCGGCGACTATGTACACTGGCACGATACGCTGATGGGTGAAAAAGGCAAGCTCGACCTGGACTACTGGGTGCTTAGCTATAACGAAACGCGCGCTAAAAAACATTTTGCACATGTAAAGGAGATGGTGCATTGCTTTGAGTACTGGCTGGGCCCCTACCCTTTTTATGAAGATGGGTATAAGCTCGTTGAGTCGCCCTACCTGGGCATGGAGCACCAAAGCGCTGTGGCCTATGGTAACGGCTATAAGATGGGCTACCTCGGCCACGATCGCACCGGCACCGGCATAGGTCTCACATTCGATTATATAACGGTGCATGAGAGCGCACACGAATGGTTTGGCAACAACATAACCGCGAAGGATATTGCAGATATGTGGGTACAGGAAGGTATCACCACCTACTCTGAATCGCTGTATGCAGAGTGCATACACGGCAAAGAAAAAGGCCAGAAGTATTGCCGTGGCGAATGGATGAACGTGCAGAATGATAAGCCGATAATAGGCCGCTATGGCATTAATGAAGAAGGCTCAGGCGATATGTATGATAAGGGGGCAGCCATCATGCATATGATAAGAACAATGACCGGCAACGATGAAAAGTTCAGGGCGATGCTGCGGGGGCTGGGCCGCGACTTTTACCATAGCACGGTTACCACGCAGGAAGTAGAAAATTATATAGCACAAAAAACATCTTTGGAACTCGGCGCATTTTTCAACCAATACCTGCGAACTACTAATATCCCTGAGTTGGAATATTATATAAAGGAGAATGAGCTGTTCTATAAGTTCAATAACACAGTGCCAGGCTTCTCGCTGCCCCTTACACTATCGGGTTCCGGCCAAACTGCCATTGTGAAGCCTGCGGCAGAATGGCAGCATATAAAGTGGACCGGCGGGTATAATGTGAGCGTAGCCAAAGACTACCTGGTTGTAGTGAAAAACTAATTCATTACCGCGCTTATATTCCAAATTTCGAATCAAGGTTGGCATCTCTTAGATCCGGGTCAATATCCGTCGCTTTGATGTAATGCTCCTTTGCACTTTGAAGCTTATCGGCGTTCTGTACAAATAACTCCGCGAGGTTATAATGGGCAAGCGCGTACTTCGGGTCAATTTCAATGGCCCGGGTATAGTATTCAGCAGCTTTTGTTTTGTCCGCATAGTATTCCTCATGCAATAGTCCAAGATTATTGAGCGTGTATATGTCTGAAGGATCAATGACCAATGCCTGCTCATAGTGGTATCTTGCCAATTCATGTTCCCTGAAATTATTGTCCAGTATTCTAGCCAGTTCAAAATGAATTTCCGGGTCCTGTGGTGCTATCTCCAGTGCCTTTTCAAACCATTTCCTGGCTTCAGAGAAGTTTGATAAATGATTTGCATAGAGGTCGGCCAGGCACATGGCCGCGTTCATATAGCCGGGGTCAAGCGCTATTGCTTTTTTAAAGTATTGTTCTGCGTTGTCGTTCTCTTTTTGCCTTTTGCATAGGATGCCATAGTTGAAATAGGCAAGCGGGTTGTCCGGTTCCGCTTCTATAGCCTTTGCATAATGAGCTTTCGCTAGGTCATACGCTTCAAACTGGTCGTCAAGTAAATTCCCCAGGTTATTATGAGATAAGTAATGGGATGGGTCCGTTTCCAGAGCCTTTTCCAGCTGAAACCTGGCTTCCATGTACAGCGACAGTTCGTCCAGTACACCGGCATAGTCGCACCGGCATCCGGCATCATCCGGGCCTTTGGTCAACGCTGACTCATAAAAATGCTTTGCCCTTTCAAAATAAGGTTTTGCCTTATCCACGTCAGCGAGTTTGTCACTGTATATCCGAGCTATTGTATCGTTCAGGTCTGCACGCTTTTTTGAAAAAGCAGCTTCAGAAGCATCACTTTGGTCTTTTGCTGATAACCCACGTTCTATGGTCTCCAGTCTTTTTAAATGAGTTTCTATAGCAAATTTATAATCTTTATAATATTCTTCGCGCAGGTCGGCATAGTCAGCGAGGTAATTATCGTGGTCTGGTTCCAGGTCAATCGCCGTTTCATACATTACACGGGCCTTATCGTATTCCTTGAGATTGCATTCAAGATGCACTGCATAATTATGATAAGCTCTGCCGTTAAAAGGATCAATTTCAATTGCTCTTTTATAATGTTGTGCTGCAGCTGCATATTCATTAAAATGCTTTTGGAGCAATAGTCCAAGGTTGTTGTGCGTATAAGAATCGTCGGGCTCTATTATCAAGGCCGTCTCATAATGTTCCCTTGCTTTGTCATATTCCTGGTAGTGCTCATCGAGCAGGCCTGCAAGATTATAGTGCGCATACTCATCATAGGCATCTATATCTAATGCTTTTTCATAATACCGCCTCGCACTGTCATATTCCTTAAAATCCTCTTCCAGCAATATCGCAAGCTCTATGATAGTATCTATGTCACTAGGGTTTACAATTAACGCCTTTTCATATCTTTCTCTCCGGAGCACATGCTCCCAATGCGTATCTTCCATTAGGGGTAATTTTATGATGTAAAGTAAATGATAATCCAGACTCCATAACCTCCGATTTATGATATTGACTATACAATACAGGCATTTGTTCATTAATACCGTATTATGTTATCTTTCTTATATGTTATATATGCGTAATTTTATTTTATAACAAAATACTTGCATCTTAATTGTATTTTTTATACCTTAACTTCCGTAAATTCGCGAACTCTTTTAAATCACCTCCTTTCTATTTGTGACGAGTTGCGGGTCGGGATTATAATTTCTGGTTAAAAATTTGTGTGTATGGGTGCTGCAAGTACTACTAAGTTTAATTTAAAAAAAGAATTACATCAATATTTTGGCTTCGATACCTTTAAAGGGGAGCAGGAAAGCATAATAGAGAGCATCCTCTCGGGTAAGGACACATTTGTAATTATGCCTACGGGCGGCGGTAAGTCGCTTTGCTACCAATTGCCGGCATTGCTGAGCCCCGGTGTGGCAATAATAGTGTCCCCGCTTATCGCGCTCATGAAAAACCAGGTCGACCTGATCCGCGGTTACAGCGACAGCGATAATATTGCCCACTTTCTCAATTCTACGCTTAGTAAGGCGCAGCAGAAGAAAGTAAAGTCTGACCTCACAGAAGGCCGCACCAAAATGCTATATGTGGCGCCAGAAACGCTGACCAAGCAGGAGAACATTGCTTTTTTCTCTGACCTGCAGATATCGTTTATAGCAGTTGATGAGGCACACTGTATATCTGAGTGGGGCCATGATTTCCGCCCTGAGTATCGTAAGCTGCGTGATATGATCAATATGATCAACGAGGAGCTGCCTATTATAGCGCTTACAGCAACAGCAACGCCTAAAGTACAGGATGATATTGTAAAGAATCTCAATCTGCAGGCACCGAATATATATGTTGATTCCTTCAACCGTCCCAATCTTTACTACGAAATTGTTCCGAAAGGAACCAAGGAACAGACCCTTAAGAACATGGTGAAATTTATCAATTCCATGAAGGGCAAGAGCGGGATCATATATACACTTAACCGCAAGACCACCGAAGAGCTGGCCAGCACATTGCAAGCCAATGGCATCAGCGCAGTAGCCTACCACGCCGGCCTTGAAGCGCCTCTGCGCTCACAGCGCCAGGATATGTTTTTGCATGAGGAGGTAGATGTTATTGTTGCGACTATTGCATTTGGTATGGGCATTGATAAGCCCGATGTCCGCTTTGTGATACATTACAATATACCGAAGTCGCTGGAAAATTATTACCAGGAAACCGGTCGCGGCGGCCGTGATGGACTCGAAGGTAAATGCGTACTTTATTACTCCCTCAAGGATGTACAGAAACTGGAGCACCTGATGCGCGACAAGCCGCTCAGCGAGCGCGAGATGGGCGGACAGCTCATTTCAGAAACGCTGGCCTACGTGGAAAGCGGCGTATGCAGGCGCAAACTGCTGCTGCATTACTTTGGAGAAGAATATAAACAGGAAAATTGCGGCAACTGCGATAACTGCAATAACCCCAAGGAGAAACTTGAGGTAAAAGATAGCATCAAAATAACGCTCGATACTATAAGGGAGCTCGATGAGCGCTTTGGTATTGACTATGTAGTAAATATTATACTTGGCAAGGCAAATCCGCAGGTGCATACTTTCCGGCACGACAAGCTGAAGTCTTTCGGCTCAGGGCTTATAATGGAAATGGATGCTAACTTCTGGAACTCGCTCATAAGGCAGATGATGCTGGAAGGGATGATACGGAAGGATATAGAGGAGTATGGCCTGCTCAAGATGACAGAGAAAGGGCACAAATTCCACAAGAAACCTTATTCAATAATGGTGGCGCTTAATCATAAGTATGAAGAAGCGACAAGCGACGAAGAGGAAAATGCCGCCGGACATGCAGCTGCATCTACCGACCCGGCACTTTTTGAGATGCTGAAAGACCTGCGCAAGCAGGTGGCCCGGGAGAAAAATCTGCCTCCCTTCGTCATATTCCTTGAGAACTCGCTGGAAGATATGGCGACCAACTACCCCACTACACTTGCGGAGCTGGAGAAGATACAGGGTGTGAGCAAGGGAAAGGCGATGCGCTACGGTAATAAATTCGTGGCTCTTATAGCCAAGTATGTTGAAGAAAATGACATAGTGAAGCCCGATGACTTCATAATGAAGAGTGTGGTCAACAAGAGTGGTATGAAGGTGTTCATCATCCAGAACATAGATAAGAAGATACCGCTCGAAACTATTGCGAAGAATAAGGGGCTTACTCTACCCGACCTGCTTGTGGAAATGGAAACCATAGTGGCGAGTGGTACGCGCCTTAATCTCGATTACTGCCTGGAGCAGGAGCTGGACGAATATGAGCAGGAAGATATTTTCGACTATTTCCGCAATAGCCACGATGACGATATGGATAGTGCCTTCGAAGAATTTAAAGACCGCGACGTAAGTGTGGAGCACTTGAAAATGATGCGCATCAAGTTTATGAGCGAGTACGCCAATTAATAGCCAGCTGTAAGATATAGTAAATGCCCCGGTGACCCCGGGGCATTCGTTGTAAAATGAGTGTTGAGAACGGCTCTATGTGTATTTAATAATGATGGTCTCTATGGCATTAGAGGCATCTTCGCATTTATCGGTAAGGCGCTCCAGCATGCGGAAAATGTCCTTTCTTTTAATGATCTCTTTGCCCCCTACCGAGCTTGCGAACAGTTCCAGCATTGCAGCGTCAAAAAGGTTGTCGGCGTCATTTTCGAGGTCGTTGATACGCACGCAGGCAGTAGTTATGTGCTGCAGGTCCTTCATATTGCGCAGCCCGTAAACGGCTGTATTAACCTCAGCAACCGAAGCGCAGATGATCTCGCTAAAGGCCGAAAGGGTTTTGGTGTCTTCGACATTGTAGTTCACAATCCTTTTGGCCGCACCCCATAGGTAATGCGATATCTTATGAAGGGAGGTGCCCAGGTGATAAATATCCTCTCTATCAAGCGGGGTTATAAAATTGAGTCCCAGCTGAATAAATATCTCATGCGTGACCTTGTCATTTTTATTTTCGATGACTTCAAGTGACAGCAGCAACTCCTTTTTCTTGTGGGGAACGGGCTCCGCTATTGCGGCTTTGAAGATGTCGCCCATCGTCACAAGGTTAGATGCTACCACCTCGAAAAGGTCATAAAATTGTTTGTCGCGGGGACGGAAAAATTTCAAAATAAATTCGAAGGCCACGGTGAATAAGCTAATGTGCTGTAAATCTATCTGCTTTATGCGGGCGAAGCGTGATTGTCACCTAAATTAATAATTTATTAATACAGGAGTGATGAACAACTGCGTTTGGGGTTTGATGACAATGGCATGAAGTTTTTTACATTTCATTCACGAAGTATTATGATAAAAGTACTTCAGCATGTTATGAAAAAGATAGAAATTTTTTCCGTTATAACCCTCATGCTCACCATCACTATGAGCCTGAGCAGCTGCCAGATAATTGGCAATATTTTTAAAGCCGGCGTTTGGGTTGGCGTACTGTTGGTTGTTGGTATCATAGGCCTTATTATATTCCTGATATCGCGTATCGGCGGCAGGTAGGAATAACGTACAAACTGAAATTTAAAACCATATATAGATGAGCACATCAAGATTCGTTGCGGGGGCATTAATAGGTTTTGCCGCAGGCCTGCTGCTGGCACCAAAGCGTGGTGCAGAATTAAGAAATGACCTGGCAGAAAATGCTGACAAGCTGAAGCGGCGGCTGGACCGCCTGGCGGGAAAAGTAGGCCCCGAGCTTAACGACCTGCGGAACATACTCGAAGACGAAGTGAATGGCCTAAGCGACGATGTGCGCTACAGGATCCTTTCTATTCTCGATGAGACCGAAGAGGGTGCAAGAGCTATAAAGCACAATATCGCATCTGAGCTAAGGTAACTTGCGAATAACAAGCGAACGCTGGTAATGCGATATTACGTCAAGCTACGGCCTGCTATGCGGGTTGTAGCTTGTTTTTTTTATCTTTTAGCAACTAATTCTTTGGGGAAGCCGTGCTTTTCCAAAAAAGCTTTAGACTGTTCTGCTTTTTTGATAAAGAACGGATCGTTGCCGTAATCCTTAACGTCATCGCTTAGCTTAGCTTTTATTATTTTTTCTTCTTGTTTGCCACCGTATTGTTTCATGTAGCCAATTTATGTAAAGTTACTTTTGTTTTCGCAGAACTATGAATGCTTCATAGTTAATGTTTTTCTCAAACGGCTTCCACGTATTATCCTTAAAGCCAAACACCTCCACCAGGGCGGTTATTTCTTCTAAATTCGCAGCAATGCCCATTTGGTAAAGTCTGTTCCTGGATGAGGTGCTACCTTTTGCATACACCATAATGTCGGGGAAAACAGAAGTGAAGTCGATAACTATAGAGGCAATGGTCGAAAGCACAATATCTTTGTCTTTATTGTCCGAAATGCTTAAATCATCAATTTCGCCAGTAGCTGTATTCAAGTCACCGAAGCCAAGATTAAAGTAAGTTATGCCGTCAGCGTTTTGTGGGCTGAAGCGGACCACTTTCTTTATTGATCCTTTGGGTCCGTAACTTTCAAATTCGTAATTGAGAAAATTCCTGTTCGCTAAGCAGTCATATTTTTCGTTGTGCATGTTTCTGCAATCTGCTACGCGAATTTAGCACAACCCACGAGATCGGTATTAGCTGTGTCAAAAACACTACTTTTGCCGCAATAAACACATACTCATGAAGTTTCGCAATTTTAAGATGGTCGACTATGTGGTGTACGGCCGCGGCTGCTTCGACCAGCTCGATGAGATACTGGCGCCACGCCGCCACAATGGCGCTCCAGTCATCTTCCTGCTCGACCATTACTTTCGCAACGATGAAAAACTGAAATCGCGCATACCCCTACGTGCAAACGATATGCTAATGGTGGTGGATGTGACCCATGAGCCAAAGACAACGTACGTAGATGAGCTTGCGGATGAGCTAAAGCAAAAGTATGGCACAGTATCGGGCGTAATAGGTATAGGCGGTGGCTCTACAATGGACCTCGCAAAGGCTGTATCTATAATGATGACCAACCCTGGCAAGGCGCAGGACTACCAGGGCTGGGACCTCGTAAAATATCCTTCTGTTTATAAAGCGGGTATCCCTACCCTCTCGGGCACCGGTGCCGAGGTATCTCGCACTACGGTGCTTACAGGCCCCACGCGCAAGCTGGGTATGAACTCAGATTTTACCCCATTCAACCAGATAGTGCTTGACCCCGAGCTGATAAAGAACGCACCGGTGAACCAGCGTTTTTATACCGGCATGGACTGCTATATCCATTGCATTGAATCGCTCAAAGGCACGTTCATCAACGAATTTAGCCGATCATATGGCGAAAAAGCTGAGCAGCTGTGCGAAGAGGTATTCCTGGAAAAGGATACCTGGGATGACGAAAGCGATGAGCAGCTGATGATGGCGTCTTATGCCGGCGGCATGAGCATAGCCTATTCGCAGGTGGGCGTAGCACATGCAGTGAGCTATGGGCTCAGCTACCTGCTGGGCACCAAGCACGGCATTGGAAACTGTATAGTCTTCAATCACTTACAGGAGTTTTACCCAGAGGGTGTCGAGGTCTTCCATAAAATGGTGCAGAAGAATAACATATACATCCCCGAGGGCACTTGCAAGGGCCTAACCGACCAGCAGTTTGATACCATGATAGATGTGTCGCTGGGTATGGCGCCGCTGTGGGAAAATGCACTGGGGCCAGACTGGAAAACACAAATGACGCGCGACAGGCTCAGGGCTTTGTACGAAAAGCTGTAATGGCAGTTTTTTAGCCGCAGCAAGGGTATAAAAGCGATTTTTGTTTTACTTTTGTTTTCATCCTGAGATAGTATTGCTGTTATGTGGTGCCCGATACGGCAGGCCACCTAATGTGATATATCTTAGCTATTCTTTTACTTTGAATATTTTGCCTACACTACAGCATGGAATCGGTCAATAGCGGGAACAATGTACATATATCCATAGTTTCTCCTGTATACAGAGCCGAGCAGATAGTAGACGAACTGGTGAGGCGGCTGAAAGCAGAGCTATCAAAGATCACAGAAAGCTACGAGATAGTGCTGGTAGAGGACTGCGGCCCCGATAACTCTTGGGACAAAATAGTGGAGAACTGTAAAAAGGATCCACGCGTAAAAGGCATCAAGTTCAGTCGCAATTTTGGGCAGCACCATGCTATAACGGCCGGCCTCGACTTCTGCAGCGGTGAGTGGGTGATAGTAATGGACTGCGACCTGCAGGACCGCCCCGAGGAAATAATGAGCCTGTATAACGAGGCGCAAAAAGGCTATGATATAGTTTATGCACGGCGCGTGCAGCGCAGAGATAAGTTCATCAAGCGCATAACTTCTCAGGTATTTTACAAGACATTCAGCTACCTCTCGGGTGCCAAGCAAGACGGCACAGTGGCCAACTATGGCATATACCACCGCAAGGTGATAGATGCTATAAATACGCTCCGCGAGCCACTGCGCGTATTCTCCGCTATGTCGCGGTGGGTGGGCTTTAAGAACACGTCGATAGATGTGGAGCATGGTGCGCGCTACGAGGGGGAAACATCATATAACTGGAGCCGGCTTATAGAGTTCGCTCTCGACTATGCCATATCTTACTCGCAAAAACCGCTGAAGCTGGCTGTTAAGCTGGGCCTTACTATATCTTTCCTGTCTGTGATCTATAGCATATATGTGATCATAGCGCACTATGCCGGCATTATCACCCAGTCGGGCTACACAAGCCTTATTATTTCTATCTGGTTTCTGTCGGGGCTTATCATCTTTATATTAGGCATTATTGGCCTTTATGTGGGTAAGACCTTCGAGGGGATCAAAAACCGGCCAATTTATATTGTGAATAAGAAGGAAAATATATAACCTTCGATTACTTTTGAGCAACTTTTGAAAAACTAACAAACTTCAAATCTGGATAAAACCATTAAAACTAAGTAATGAGCAATTTTATTAAAGATTTCTGGGAGAGCCAGGCAGTAAAGCATCAGACACACCATTCCGCTTCGTGGGGCGATAACTTCGCTATTGACCTTGAAGTGGCTACCATTGGTAAGCACATCAATGAAGGCGACGTAGTACTCGATATGGGCTGCGCCAACGGCTTCGCATCATTTCGCCAGCTAGCAGACCGTAAGCCTGCAAAGATCTACGGTGTGGACTACGCAGCAAACATGGTGAAGTACGCTAACCAGGTGCGCGATGAATATCCTGAAAAAGACAAGCTTGAATTTACAGAAGGCGATATCCGCGAGATAGCTTTTGAAGACAATAAGTTTGACGTGGTGTACACTACCCGCGTTATCATAAACCTGCCTAACTGGGAAGACCAGAAGAAAGCCATTGACGAGTGTATGCGTGTAACCAAGAAGGGCGGCACTGTAGTATTCTCGGAAGCCTTTTATGAGCCACTGCAATTGCTCAACGCTATGCGTGCGCTGAAGCAGCTGCCACCCCTGGTGGAGCACGACTTCAATCGCTACATAAAGAAGGACAGGATGGAAAAATACCTGGCTGAGAAAGGCTACTCTTTTGAGTGCGATGAGTTCAGCTCGATATACTACCTGGGCTCAAGGTTCCTGCGCGAGCTGGTAACTAACCCTGCCGACTATGCTGGTTACAGCAACCCGATCAACGAGGTATTCTACGGTATAGAGAAGGATTTCTCAGGCGGTGGCTTTGGTATACAGCAGGCGTATATTGTGAAGAAGTCGTAAGTGCTTTTAGTCGTAAGTCATAAGTCGTAAGTCGTAAGTCCGCGAGTTATAACGAGTGCTTTAGTCGTAAGTATTTTTAGTCGTAAGTCATAAGTCGTAAGTCCGCGAGTTATAACGAGTGCTTTAGTCGTAAGTATTTTTTAGTCGTAAGTTATAAGTCGTAAGTCTGCGAGTGATAGTAACGAGTGCTTTAGTCGTAATTACAACCTTGCGTGTAAAAATTGTAAGCAGTAAGCTATAAATTGATGATATTGAGTGCGTGGCCGGCCCTTATGGGCCGGCTGCCCTATAGATAGTTTTTAGTTATGAACATGCAGATCCCTTTTAATAAGCCTTATCTTACGGGTAAGGAGGGCCACTATATTTACCAGGCGGTATTGTCGGGCAAAATATCGGGCGATGGTATTTTTACCAAGCGTTGCCATACCTTCTTCGAGCAAAAGTTTGGCTTTAAGAAGTGCCTGCTCACTACCTCGTGTACTGATGCGCTGGAGATGGCGGCCCTGCTGATAAACATACAGCCCGGTGATGAGGTGATCATGCCGTCTTACACCTTTGTATCTACTTCCAATGCCTTTGTGCTGCGCGGGGCGAAGATCGTGTTTTGCGATAGCCGCACCGATCATCCCGGCATGGATGAAGACAAAATAGCCGACCTTATAACCGAGCGGACAAAAGCCATAGTACCCGTACACTACGCGGGTATCGCCTGCGATATGGACAAGATAATGGACCTTGCCAATAAGCACGATCTATACGTGATAGAGGATGCGGCGCAGGCTATAGATAGCTACTATACCGGCAAAGATGGCAACAGGCGGGCGCTGGGCTCTATTGGCCATATGGCAGCCTTCTCTTTTCACGAGACTAAGAATATCATGTCGGGTGAAGGGGGGATGCTGGCGATTAACGACGACCGCTTTGTGCAGCGTGCTGAGATCATCCGCGAGAAAGGCACCAACCGCAGCAGCTTCTTCCGTGGTGAGGTAGATAAGTATGGCTGGGTAGACCTCGGCAGCTCTTTTCTCCCTTCTGATATTATTGCTGCCTTCCTGTATGCACAGCTCGAGAACCTTGACGACATACAGGCCCGGCGCAAAGAGATATGGAATACCTATTACGAGGCAGTGAAGCCACTCGCAGACCAGGGTCTGTTCAAGCTGCCGGTAGTGCCAGCGTATGCTACGAACAATTCGCACATGTTCTACCTGGTTTTTGACAACCTGGAACACCGCACTGCCGCTATAGACCTGCTGAAGGAGAACGGCGTATATGCGGTATTCCACTACCTGAGCCTGCACAAGAGCCCCTACTACACTGACAAGCACGATGGCCGCGACCTGCCGGAGACCGACAGGTATACAGACTGCCTGCTGCGCCTGCCCATGTTCTACGAGCTGGACCCCTTGCCGGTGATAGAAGTACTCAAAAAGCTGAAATAAATTTAATGAAAGGTATCTTCACATCTTACAAGGTTAGCGACAGATACCTTTCTTATATTTCGTGGGCATATGTGCTGTTTATAGCCATAGCTGCGTACTATCGTTTTCCCTTATCGGCCGGTGAATTTGGCGATGAGGGGTATTATGCTGATGAGGCTGCATACCTCGGCCGCTATGATGTATATGCAAGCTTGTCGCAAGGCACTTCTTTTGTTTTTTCCCTGCTCATCTTCCTGGTATCAAAGGCTTGCTTTGTTAGTTACCTTATTGGTGCGCGCCTGCTGTCGGTGCTGTTCTTTTTTATATCCGCTGCCCTGTTCGGGCGGTGCCTGCGGGCGTTTACCAGCCTTGATGCTGCGGGCAGGTGCGTTGCCGTGGTGTACTTTGCCACCATCTGCACAGCATGGGTATGGAAGGGCCTTGCTGATATTGTGTGTATAGCATTTATATTTGGCGCTTTTCATTTACTCACATCAGCCCGCAGCATGCGCAATACCCTGCTGGCCGGTGCGGTGCTGTTCCTTGGCTTTACGGTGAAGCCCATCGTTCTGTTCACCATCCCGGGTTTTGGCCTTTACCTGCTGCTGAACCACCGAGGCACAATTTCATTTGCAAAGCGCGCCCTAAGAGCCTTTGCTTTTTTGGCGGCATTTATCGCCTGCTTTGCGCTCTACCATGTGCCCGGCTACCTTACTTACCACAAGCTGATGCTGGAGAGCAAAGACCACCATTACGTGGATGGAAAGCGTGTGGAGAATCCAAATCTGTGGAACGAAAAGAACGTATACTTTGAGGCTTACAACCCTAATAACCACCCCAACAAATGGGCGGTATCGTGGGAAGAGGTGGCAGCCTATAAGGCACAGCACCCGGAGGTGAAGCTGAACCTTGGCTACACCGAATACGTAAAAACGCACACAGCCACATGGGGCAAAAACCTTGCTTCGAAAGTGTTTCTCACCCTGCCGTACAGCATACAGTATGGCTTCTTTTTTGCCAAATGGAACATTGCCAACCATTGGCTGAAGAGCCTTTTTCTTGTAAAATTCATTACCCTGCTCATCATTGCCGTTATCTGCATAGCCGAGCGGAGGTTCATCAGGGAGAACGCCCTTTTGCTTGCGGTGCCCTTTACTTATTACTTCATCCTCTGCGCCTACCTCATACCCCAACTCGAGGATAACTGGCTGCTCTACTGCCTGCCTTTCCTTGCGCTGCCCGTATGCCGCTTCCTTTCGCGATACGTACATATAGCGGTGCTGGTGCTGCTGCAGGTGGTGTATGTGTTGTTGTAGCACCACAATTATTGTTTTAAATCCATGGTAGAATTTCCAGTGTATTACCTAAAGGCCTAACTTTGGATAATGCCTACCGTATTACGGAAAGATGGGTTTCGATTCTACTTCTATTCAAATGAAAACGATGAGCCTGCTCACGTACATGTGGAAAAAGGTGAGGGCGATGGCAAGATTTGGTTACTACCCAAGATTGACGTGGCTTACATGTATAACTTTTCGAACGCTGAGATGAAGCAAATTGCGGTTATAGTTTTTGAGAATTACGAACAGTTTAAAAGACAATGGAATGAATACTTCGATTAACACGCACGATTCACTAGAGCAGCTTATCTATCATGAAGGCCTCCGGATCCAGGCTATCGATGTGCATAAGGACATGGACTTGATCGTTGTGATATTAAATACAGGATCTGTTCTCCGGGAGAATATCTCAAAGTATACACGCCTGAAGGACGCCACTCCACAAATGCTGCTCAATTATACTTTGACGGCCAAGGGCACCGGTATACACTGGCCAGATGTAGATGAAGACCTAAGTCTTAAAGGCTTGCTTCGCGATACCATTAAAAGCCAGGTTATGGGTGGGAAAGTAGCGTAGCGGGTGTACCATTTGCCACTTTTTTGTCCGAACTCGAATTTCTGGAATTATGAAATTAAAGAATTTGTGTTGTTGTAGCCGATGTAACCGCTGAGGCGCTAAGACGCTAAGTTCGCATTTTTTCCCCTTCGTTTTTAAACCTGATATGGGGCATTTTGTTTTGCTCCAATCGTCGAAAGCCTTTCGTATACTGCAATATGATGGGAAAATAGAATTTCCCGCTTTCCCTCGTGTGGGTAATTTGTCGGAACTCGAATTTCTTGAATTAATAGAATTGAAGGATCCGTGTTGTAGCCCCTCCCGCCCTCCCCCAAGGGAGGAGATGTAACGCAAGCCCGCGAGGTGTGGGCAGCAAAGACAACCCTTGGCCGTAGTTAGGAGCTAATAATAAACCGCTATCAAAATTATTAGAAAGAAAATCCAATTGCGAGTTGTT
>JAZKFF010000004.1:0-120826 GCA_040386555.1 Bacteroidota bacterium
GAAGATCGAACGCTGGCCCTCAAAAAAGTTTCCTCCCATGTTCTTTATAGTTCCTTTAAAAATAACCCTTTTATAATACATGCAAACGCCCAGCCAAAGAAATTCCCTGGTAATAGTTGAACGATATTAATTGAGGGCAATAATGAACGCTATCACTTATTGAGCCTGCCCAGCGACCAGTACTTCCGATTGTTCTGCTTGCATAGCGCTGCTATCTTTTCCTCTTTCCTGTTCTCATCGTCTAAGTAGCCATAGGTGAGAAACATGGGTGTGCGGTCTTTGAGCTTGTTATAGTCGGCCAGGGGTACAAAGAACTTTATCCTGTGCTTATAAGGGTTGCTGATGTCTTGCTCGCTGAGGTCGAAGAAGCGGCTGCCTATGTAAAGCACGTATACATCGCTGCCTACGTAAAAATCTGTAGAGCAGTTGACGGTCACTACAACGTTCTTTTCTTTCTTGTCCACGTTGTGTACCTTCATCTTTATCCTGTTCTTAGCCACTGACTCTGTGGGCCGGGCAAACAGGGCTACTGCCGTGAGCAGTAGAAGTAAATAATTTTTCATTTAAAATAGTGTGTGTTCTTTACAAATGTAACTAAGCAAGTGATTAAATTATAGTGGATTTTGTAATACTGCTTTAAAGCGGGTGCTGATAATAACCGGGAATGTTGTTGCAGCAGGCGCGGCATTGGTATTGGGCGCATAAGTGGTTCATTGTTAAATAATCATTACTAATGGCATGTTTTTGTTGCACACCGCTTTAACCATACTACTATGAAGCTGTTCTATTCCGCCATACTGCTATTCGTTTTATCTGTGCCGGCAAGGCTGCATGCACAGAAAACAGACTCGCTTGTGAAAGACCTCGACAGCATGACCAAGGCGGAAGCGCAGCCGGGTGTGCGGCCTCTGATAGATGTGGACAAAGATGAGTACACGAGCCAGACCAACATTACTCCTAAAACCTATTTCATACTCCTGGGCACCGATATGATACAGGAGGTGAAAGCACCCTTCCACGCCTCTAAGAAGACATGGATAAAGGTGGGCCTGTTTGCGGCGCTTGAAGGTGCATTGTTCTTTGCCGATAAGCCGGTGCAGCGGTTCTCTGCCAACCTGATGAAAAATAATCCCGGCTTTAATATTGTGAGCACACAGATCAGTCATTTTGGTGGCGCATATGAGGGGTACGTGCTTGCGGGCTTTGCCGCATACGGGCTCATATTTAAAAGCAACAAAGTGAAAACCACTACGCTGCTGGCAACACAGGCTTACATTACCGCAGGCGCCATGTCGTACGCTGTGAAATACCTTACCAGCCGCCAGCGGCCCAATGCCTTGATACCCGGTAAGCCTGAACCTGACAATTCCGTTTTCAAAGGCCCTCCTGTATTGCGCGGCACCAGCTTTGGCAGCGGCTTCAACAGCTCATTCCCTTCGGGCCATACTACTGCGGCCTTCTCTGCGGCCACAGTATTTGCCTATGAATACAAAGACCAGATACTGATACCGGTGATAGCCTACGCCTCGGCGGCGCTGGTGGGGCTCAGCCGAATTACAGAGAATGCCCACTGGCTAACTGATGTAGCGGCAGGCGCAGCGCTGGGCTATGTGACCGGGAAGCAGGTGGTGAACAACTACCATCGCTACGCCCGTCTCAAGGCATCGGGACAGCAAAAGAAGGTGTCAGTGCTCTTTAATCTCGACTATGCCAATGGGGTGCTGATGCCGGGTATGGTGTGTAAGTTTTAGCAATGCCTGCTGTCTCAAGGATAAGGTGGCAGAAAGTTCTCCCAGGCAAAATCGTATCGCCTCCAACATTCATTTAGCCATTCGGCTAAAGCCGTACTTATTATTGCCTACCCCCGGCCTGAAGGCCGGGGCAATTGACTTCGCGGGAAGTTGAGCCTGTCTTAAATAGTTGTATCACACCGGAAGGTATGGTACAACTGGAACTCGCTTACCGACGAATGCCGCATCATCGTTGGCTTCGCAGGACCTCAGGCTTGTATTATAATAGTTGTCCCACACCGGGAAGGTGTGGGACAACTGTATATTTAAAGGTATCGGCGACTATGCCGGTATCTTCCTTGGCTTTTCGCGCTCCCAGAAGCGGTGCTGGGCTATGGCTGTTATGAACAGCTCTGCAAGGGCTGCAGGGTCTTCGCTTATCACTATCCCCTCGCGCAATACTGTATCCTCATCATACTCTGCAGGCAGCTTCCGGCTGAAGTATGTGGCCTCTATCACCTGCATAGCGCCTGCATCTGCGGCTATCGCCTTGCAGTGCTTGAATGCTTCATTGAGGAAGTGAACGGCATCGGGCTCTGCCTCCAGGGTGGCTACACTGTTGGTGCCACCGGGCACATATACCGCATCGTAGAATACAGATGCTGCCGTAAGAAAGCTTTTGTCGACGGGTATCTGCTCATCGCCTTCAGATATAACGTATCCCTGGCGCGGCGCTATCACTTCTACAGCGGCACCTTCGGCCAGCAGCGCATCTTTCACTGTATTGAGCGATGTTCCGTTAACGCCGTCAGCGGCGAGTATGGCCACCTGCCTCGTGCGTATGTTGTCTTTTACTGTGTTGGCCATGCTCAGTGCGGGGGAGAGGCTCACCATGCTGTCGCGTATCTCAGGCTGAAACTGTGCCGGGTCGCCATCGGCGGGCACACTATGGTTGAGCTGTTCGCCATTCTCTTCCGGTATGTGCAGGCGCAGCGCGTAGGCCACCTGTGTAGCAAGTCCTTTGTCTACCAGTGCTATGGTGCGCAGCATACGCTGGCGAATGGCAATAGTCTGCACCTTGCCGAGCTCGAAGCTCAGCGCATCAGCAATATGATTTTTCTCCGGCTCGCTCTGGCTGTTATAAAATAGCCTTGCCTGGCTGAAGTGATCGAAGAAGCTGCGGCTGCGCTCACGGATCTTGTGCGCGTCTATCTTCTCTGTATACGATGTAAATCCGCCGGCCATCTTGCCTGCCTGGAAGGGACAGCCGCCGCCGAGCGTATTGGGATTGTAGCTGGCCTTGCCTTTGTTGATGGTCTGGCGCATGTGGCCTTCGCGCTGGTTGTTATAGACCGGCACTATTGGCCTGTTGATCGGTATCTCGTGGAAGTTAGGGCCGCCAAGCCGTATGAGCTGTGTGTCTGTATAAGAGAAAAGGCGGCCCTGCATCAGCGGGTCGTTGGTGAAGTCGATACCGGGTACTACGTGGCCTACGTGGAAGGCTACCTGCTCCGTCTCTGCAAAGAAGTTATCGGGGTTGCGGTTGAGCGTCAGCTTGCCTATGCGCTGCACGGGCACCAGTTCCTCAGGCACTATCTTGGTCGGGTCGAGCAGGTCGAAGTCATACTTGTGCTCATCGGCCTCCGGTATCAGCTGCACGCCCAGCTCCCACTCGGGGAAGTTGCCTGTTTCTATTGCATTCCAAAGGTCCCTGCGGTGAAAGTCCGGGTCTTTGCCTGATATGTTCTGGGCTTCGTCCCATGCTACTGAATGCACGCCGAGCAGGGGCTTCCAGTGGAATTTTACAAACGTAGCAACACCCTCGGCATTGACGAACCTGAAGGTATGTACGCCAAAGCCCTCCATCATGCGATAGCTGCGGGGCAGGGCGCGATCGCTCATCAGCCACATGATCATGTGCGTGCTCTCGGGCATCAGTGATATAAAGTCCCAGAAAGTATCATGTGCAGATGCTGCCTGTGGTATCTCGTTGTCCTGCTCGGGCTTCACAGCATGCACGAGGTCGGGAAACTTCATCGCATCCTGTATAAAGAACACGGGCATATTATTGCCTACCAGGTCAAAGTTGCCTTCCTGCGTGTAAAACTTCACGGCAAAGCCCCGCACATCGCGTGGGAGATCTGTAGAGCCGCGTGAGCCGGCAACTGTGGAGAAGCGAACGAATACCGGTGTTTCGAGTGAAGGATCCTGCAGGAATGCTGCGCTGGTGACTGCTGCCTGCGACTCGTATACCTTGAACACGCCATGCGCTGCGCTGCCGCGTGCATGCACAATACGCTCGGGTATGCGCTCATGGTCGAAGTGGGTCATCTTCTCGCGGAAAATGAAGTCTTCGAGCAGCGATGGGCCGCGGTTGCCGGCTTTCAGCGTATTCTGGTCGTCGTTTATTCTTACACCGTGGTTGGTGGTCATAAACTGGTCTGTGGCATCTGTGGTATCAGCAGTCAGCAGCGTGGTTTTACCGTTGTGCGGGTTTCCCGCTGCGAGGTCGCCATTCTGCGGGTTGAGATTGTCTTTGGCTGGTTTCTTTTTAGGCATATTGTGGTGTTAGGAAAGATGATGAAAGTCGTTTTTTGTATTGGTTTAGAGCTCATTTTCTGCAATGTCCGCCAGTTTTTCATCTGAAGCCACCTCTTCGGCAAGGGTCTGCTCCAGTATGGCTGCAACATCGGCCATGCCCAGTTTATTGGCCAGGCGTATAAGGCCGGTGTAGGCGGCTATCTCGTAGTGCTCCACCTTGGAAGACGCCATGATGATACCGGTATCGCGGGCAGCTGAGCCGGCAAGGGTTTCTTCTATTACGCCCTCGCCTTCCTTGGTAAGGCCTTCCATGGCATCGCATTTTTTGGCGCGCGGCTCTTCATTGAGCAGGCCAAAAACTTCATCGAGGCGGGCTACATGCCCACGGGTCTCTTCCAGGTGGTTGGTTATCGCTTCGACAAGGGCAGGCGATGAGGTGGCCTCTATCATCTTCGGCAAAGCTTTTACGAGCTGATTTTCTGCCCAGTAAATATCTTTGATCTCTCCTATGAATAATTCTTTTAATGCTGAGTCCGCTGCAGCGTCTGCTGCCGGCGACACAGACTTAGCCTTTGTCTTGCTGGCTTTGGTTGATGGCATAAGTGATTGGTTTGAAACATTAATTGCAAAAAATTTATGCCATACGCTTACTTACCGGATCGACGAATTTTTGGGAGGCATTATTTGGCAGCAGGATTTCCGGTTTGCTTCCGGTTTTTTCTGGTGGGCGGAAAGTTTGTTTTTCGATAAATGGTTGATAATGAGTGGTTTGGTGTGCTGATAATCATCATTTCCGGTTGCTGGTTGAAAAATTTCCGACCCCAAATTAAAGAATTAAAGAAGCTGCGGAAATGCCCATGTGAGATGAATGCGAGGGACGGGCGGATACCCCCATGGGGAATAAACCGGAGATGGGGAATTTTGAGTGGCGCTGTCAGTGGAACGCTGCTACAAGCAACCACATAACGATAAAGTAAATTTCCCATCATTACCCGTGCGGGGTATTTCGGGCTGGCAGCAGATAGTCTGAACCGCTGATTTATTTGATTTTTCTGATTAACTATGATTTGCCAATCAATACCAACCTTGCACCTAAAGCTGCGTTGCCAGCGGTGCAATTTGCGTTAATAGCATCGAACTGCCAAAGCATTGTTTTATGATAGTGCGTTTTCTGCTATAGCATGTGACGTATACGGTTTATGATGTAAATTTCTTTTGGCTGTGGGAGCGGGTTTAGGAGGTTTTTTGGGGGTTGTATGGGGATGGGTAAACTTAATAGCTGTTGGAGGTGTTAGCAATACTATTGTTTGCGGCATTCTTAGCGAATATGTATATTTGATGCTGCTAGGATTGCCATGATTGATCATATTAAAATAGCCGGGTATAAATCTATTAAAACCTTGTCATTAGCATTAGGGCCGGTAAATCTATTAATAGGATCCAATGGCGCCGGCAAATCGAATTTCATATCTTTCTTTAAATTTCTGAATACTGTTTACGAGCAACGTCTGCGGTCATTCTCTTTAAAATATGGCGCTGATGATATATTGTTTTTCGGGAGGAAGAGCACACAAGAGTTACAAGCTTATATCTCTTTTGATGATATAAACGCGTATGAGATCAATTTACATTACGGCAATGACAATACCTTTTTCGTACATGAGGAACACACCTATTTTAATAAAAAAGGTTACGGTAAGTCAGAATGGCTACAGACCCTGATAAGCACAGAAGTTAGCGAGGCTCAAATCACAAATAGGAACTCCACCATTTCAACATTTGTAAAAGGGTACCTGCAGTCGTTGATGGTTTACCATTTTCATGATACGAGTGAAAATGCAGCACTGAGGTCACCCTCTGATGTGAACGATAACCAATCTTTGCGGGAGAACGGTAGTAACTTGCCGGCCTTTTTATTTTACCTACAAGAAAAGCACCCAACAAATTTTAAACGTATAGAGAACGCAGTGCGGTCGATCGCGCCATTTTTTTCGAGATTCCAATTGCAACCTCTGCGCCTGAATGACCAAAAGATCCAATTGGAATGGATACAGGAAGATCATCCTGAACGATACTTCAATGCCTCGCATCTGTCGGACGGGACACTGCGATTTATTGCCCTTGCCACCTTATTGTTGCAGCCAGAACCGCCGGAGGTAATAATTATAGATGAGCCGGAACTAGGCCTGCATCCTGTAGCTATAAACAAATTATCAGGGATGATCCGCGCAGCAGAAGGAAAGAAGCGGCAGATCATAATATCTACGCAATCTGTGGGGCTGGTGAATGATTTTGAGGCAGGAGAGATAATAACTGTTGACCGGAACGTAGACGAATCATCGTTTAGCAGACTGGATCCTGAAAAGCTGAAGTTGTGGCTGGATGATTATTCTGTAGGTGACCTGTGGTCTAAAAGCATTATCAAAGGGCAGCCGTGAGACGACTAATAATTATTGTTGAAGGAGATTCTGAGCAGGGATTTGTTGACAAAGTCTTATCTCCCTACTTTGGCCAACGGGGTATCACAGCTATCTCCTGTTACAAGATCAAGAAGACAAACGGAGGTCTTACCAATTACGAGCATTTAAGGAAAGACCTAATGAAGGCGGTGCATGAAGAAAATGTCTTCGTTACTACCCTGGTCGACTTTTATGCGCTGCCCCCAAACTTTCCCCGTTACGAGGAAGCGAAAAAAATACAAGATAAAGGCGCGCGGCTGACATTTTTGGAGAATGCTATTGTAGAAGATATAGCGCATGGGAATCATTTACCATTTTTGAAGCCCTACATACAGCTGCACGAGTTTGAAGCTTTTACCTTTACCAATATGAAAGGCTTTGAAAGCTATTTCAGTGAACAGGAGGCAGATATGAAGGGGTTGCGTGCAATAGTTGAAGGGTTTGAAAATCCGGAGGATATCAACGAAAACAAAGAAACTGCACCCTCCAAGCGCCTCAAACAGTTAATCCGCGGCTATAGCAAGGTTGTAGATGGCAACAACATAATTGCAGAGAACGGGTTGACCCAAGTTCTATCGAAATGTTCACGATTCCGGCAATGGACAGAAATTGTAATTGCCGGCGTTATAAACTAGCCTATCCGAACCACACAAAAAAAGCCGGGCATAAAGCCCGGCAATAATCATTATACGTCTGCAGGAGTACTTAGTCCAGTGCGGTAGCATCCTCAATAAGCACGCTTGCGTGGTTGTTGAGGATCTCAACGAAGCCGCCTGATATCTCGTAGGTCTCGAAGGTGTTCTTATCCTTCAGCACTTTCATTTTGCCTTTCCCGAGGGAGGCTATGAGTGGTGCGTGGTTATTGAGCACTTCGAATGAGCCGTGAGTACCGGGCAACTGTATGCCGTATACTGTGCCCGTAAATACCTTATGCTCCGGTGTTAATATTTCTAGTTGCATTTACCTTAATTTGAAAATTTGATAATTTGAAAATTTGATAATTGGCGCATTAACCTAATCATATTTTCAGGATAGCGCCTTCTAATTTTCAAAAGTTGATAATTTGGAAATTTGATAACTGGCGTGTTAACCTGAGTACATTTTCAAATTAGCACACTCACAAATTTTCAAATTAGTTCTTCGCCTGCTCCATCAGCTTCTTGCCCTTGGCTATAGCGTCGTCGATGCTACCGACCAGGTTAAAGGCCGCTTCAGGATACTCATCCACCTCGCCGTCCATGATCATGTTGAAGCCACGGATGGTCTCTTCGATAGGTACGAGTACGCCTTTGAGGCCGGTGAATGCTTCCGCAACGTGGAAAGGCTGCGACAGGAAGCGCTGCACTTTACGTGCGCGGGCCACCGTCATTTTATCTTCTTCGCTCAGCTCATCCATACCAAGGATAGCGATGATGTCCTGCAGCTCTTTGTAGCGCTGTAGTATCAGCTTCACGCGGTTGGCGCAGTTGTAGTGTACATCGCCTACTATAATAGGTGTAAGGATACGCGAGGTAGACTCCAGCGGGTTAACCGCAGGGTAGATACCAAGGTCAGCGATCTTACGGTCGAGTACGGTAGTGGCATCAAGGTGGGCGAAGGTAGTAGCCGGCGCCGGATCGGTAAGGTCATCGGCAGGTACGTAAACCGCCTGCACCGATGTGATAGAACCGTTCTTGGTTGAAGTGATACGCTCCTGCATCAGGCCCATCTCTGTAGCGAGGGTAGGCTGGTAGCCCACCGCCGATGGCATACGGCCAAGAAGTGCCGACACCTCAGAACCTGCCTGTGTGAAACGGAAGATGTTATCTACGAAGAAAAGGATGTCCTTTCCTTTGCCCGTGCCATCACCATCGCGGAAGTACTCGGCAACGGTAAGACCCGAGAGTGCAACGCGTGCACGTGCTCCCGGCGGCTCGTTCATCTGGCCAAAAACGAAAGTAGCCTTGCTCTCTTTCAGCTCTTCCATATCAACGGTGCTGAGATCCCAGCCGCCTTCTTCCATGCTGTGCTTGAACTTGTCGCCATATCTTACGATGCCAGCTTCGATCATTTCACGCATCAGGTCATTACCTTCACGTGTACGCTCGCCCACGCCTGCAAATACCGAAAGGCCTGCATACGCTTTTGCGATGTTATTGATAAGCTCCTGGATCAATACTGTTTTGCCCACACCGGCACCGCCGAACAGGCCGATCTTACCACCCTTTGCATAAGGCTCGATAAGGTCGATAACTTTGATACCTGTATAAAGGATCTCAGATGCCGTACTCAGGTTCTCAAACTTAGGGGGCTTGGCGTGTATCGGGCGACCGTTAGATTTGTCGGGTGCTTTGAGGCCGTCGATAGCATCACCTGTTACATTGAACAGGCGGCCATGTATCTGCTCGCCGATAGGCATTGCTATAGCTTTGCCGGTGTCGCGCACTTCGGTACCGCGCACAAGGCCCTCAGTACCGTCCATCGCTACTGCGCGAACGCTATCCTCACCAAGGTGCTGCTGTACTTCGAGTACGAGCTTGTCGCCGTTTTCGCGGGTAAGCTCGAGGGCGTTAAATATTTCGGGCAGCTTGCTGCCGCCACCAAAATAAACGTCCACAACAGGCCCGATGATTTGTTTGATTTTACCAACGTTTGGCATAAGTATCAGTTATAAATATTATTAGTCTGTAAATTTTGCGCAAAGGTAAGGGGTATGAACCTTAATTCAAAAGTAAAATTGATCAAAGTGAACACGGCGATGCATAAAAGCGTTATATATTTATGAGTATAAGCATATTAAAGGCTGAATCTTATCAAAAAAGCCCCGCATTGCGGAGCTTTTTTTGATAATAAAAATGATTTGAATATTAGTGTGTCAGCAGCTTGAGTACGGTGCCGGCAGTATGGGTATTGTTGGTGATGCGTACTATGTATAAGCCCGCTGCAAGGTTTACATTATCGAGCTGTTTAAGGGTTGCTCCCTGCTCCCAGGCGGTGGTAGTAACTACGCGGCCTGTGGCATCAGTGATGGTTATGCTAAGTGGCTCATCGAGCGGATCGGAGGAGTGTAGTATAATGGTATTGTAACCGGTTTGCGAGATCCAGTAATTGTTTTCGGCACCTATAGTATTGACGCCCGCAGTATAGATCAGCTTAGACACGCCTTTGCAGGCTGCGCCTACAGAGTCGACGCGGACGGTATAGGAGCCGGCCGTGGTATAGGTGTAAGTATTGTTGGTAGCCCCGGCAATAGGTGTAGTGCCATTGTACCACTGGTATGATGAGTAAGTACTGGGCACCGTCATTGTATGGCCAACCTTAGTGAGCACTGGAGATGGGCGTGGTGTAACGGTGACAACAGCCGTTGCCGTATCGAAAAGGCCGGCGCCACCGCCAAAAGCCATAAGGCCAACTGTATACGTGCCTACGGCAGTAAAGCAAAGGTTGAATGGGTTTACGGTAGGGAATGGTGCCGCACCACCCGGGGTAACGATCCACTTGATGCTGTCTACAGTGCCTACAGAAGTATTGGTAAACACTATGCAGCTATCCTTGCATACGCTGTCGTTTGGCGTGAAGGTGAATGCGGCTGTGGGTATGGCCGCTGATGAGGTGGTGCTTAGCGATACGCTGTCTACAGCGAACGATGGGTCTGTGCCTATGCCGTCGTTGTTTACCCAGCGGAAAGCTACTTTGACAGTAGGGTTGTTGTTGGCAGATGCGGGGAGCGCTACAGAGACAGCATTCCACTGGCCCTGGCCACCGCTGCAGACTACAGTCTTAGCAGGATTTGTGAGCAAAGACCATGAACTGCCGTTGTCGGCCGAGTACCATACGGTGCCGTCATCGATAGTAGTTTGGCCACCTTCGATGTAATAGAATTTAAGTGTAATGCCGATCTTTCCCGTACAGTTGATAGTAGGCGATTCAGCCCTGCGATCGGTCTCTACGCAATAAAAACCGATACTGCACAATCCGCCTGCATCATATGCCGCACCTGCATCGCCGGTGAATGTAGGATTACCACCCAGGTGCAGTGTTGCGCCCAGGCCGGTCGATGACGCACAAGTAGTGCCACATACGCCAACAAGGTGCCCTGCTTCTTCACAGCTCACATACCAGGTGTTGGGCTGGTCTCCCTCGGTAGAGGAAACCCCCGTGGTCATAGTCCAGGCACCGTTCGGCCCTGTGTAGCTGGATACTTCGAGACCAGTAGATGCGCCGGTCTCAAAGTTTTCGGTCCAGAAAACCTGGGCATCTGCGCTTGTAGCAGTTAACATGCATATTAATGAAAGGAAAGTAAAGAGTTTTTTCATAAAGTGAATTTTATTAAAAGTACAAATTGGAATGTTGTAAACAAAGTGCTCAATTAATAAAATTGCCGGCGGTTAAATGAATGTGAGGTTTTTGAGCAAACATCACCCGGTATTTCACCCTGCCGGAAGGTTAATGCGGGCGGCTGCGGCAAATAAAGATAGGCCCCGGGGCAATATGGCGTAAATACACCAATTGCACCGGGGCTTGTATAATGTAACGCTTGCATGTAAAACAAGCGGGCAAAGCATTCGGGCGTAAGCGCTACGCCTTGCCATCGTCGAGCAGGCGGGCTTCAAGCTCGCTGAGCGGGAAGGTGTCCTTAATGCGTACGCCTTTGTCGGTCTGTGTCAGGGTGCAGCATTCGTTCTTAGGATCGTGTTCAAAGAACAGTACCCAGTTGTTGGCTACAGCCTCGTTGAGCAGCTTTTGCTTTTCGTTGAGCGTATCGAGCGGGCGCATATCGTAGGCCATTACCCATGGCAGGGATACATGGGCGGCGCTTGGTATAAGATCGGCGCAGTAGAGCACATTAGTGCCGTTGTAGCTGATCTGCGGCAGCATCATGCTGTCGGTATGGCCGTTCACATAGCGTATGCGTATGTCCTGCAGCCACTCTTCGCCATCGGGAGTTTCGAGGAAGCGAAGCTGGCCGCTTTGCTCAATGGGCAATATATTTTCTTTGAGGAAGGATGCTCTTTCCCTTTCGTTTGGTTCCAGGGCGGCCTTCCAGTGCTTGTGATTGGTCCAGTACAGTGCATTCTTAAAAGCGGGCACAAGCTTATCACCATCGCGCACTATAGAGCCACCGCAGTGGTCGAAGTGCAGGTGTGTGAGGAATACGTCGGTGATATCATCCATAGTAAAGCCGTGCTGCGCAAGACCCTTTTCTATAGTGTCATCGCCGTGGGGATGGTAGTGGCTGAAGAACTTCTCGTCCTGCTTATTGCCCATGCCGTTGTCGATAAGTATCTTGTAGTTGCCATGCTCTATGAGCAGGCAGCGCATGGCCCAGCTGCACATGTTGCTGTCATCGGCTGGGTTTGCTTTGTTCCACATTGTCTTTGGCACTACGCCAAACATGGCGCCGCCATCGAGCTTAAAGTGTCCTGCGTTTACTGTAAATAGTCTCATGTAGGTTAAAATTCCAAGGTTATAAAATTCCAATTTCCAGGTTCCAAAAACCAAAGAGCAGGTTTTGAGTTCCCAAAGTTCAAAAATACAAAGTGTAAGTTCAATTTGCAGCCGGATGTTGCTGCTTTTCTCTCCTGATGGCAATATACAAAACCAATGCCCCAGCCACGAAGAAAGTGATGAGGGCAATGATGGCGCTTCTCATATTCATAATGCTGTCGATAAAGCCGAATGAGAGCATGCCAATGACTATGGCCAGTTTCTCGGTAACATCGTAGAAGCTGAAGAATGAGGCTGTATCTTGCGTGGGCGGCATGAGCTTGGAATAAGTGGAGCGGCTGAGCGACTGGATGCCGCCCATGATGAGGCCCACCACCGTGGCGACAATATAAAACTCTGTGGCTGTATGTGTATAGTAAGCCAGTATGCAGACCGCAATCCAAATAAAGACCACGAACAGGAGCACCCGCAGATTGCCGAAGCGCGCTGATAGCTTAGCCATAAGAAAAGCCCCCGCTATGGCCACCAGCTGTATGATGAGGATGGTGCCTATGAGCTGCCCCGTTTCCAGCTTCAGCTCCTTACTGCCAAAAAGGGTGGCGGCGAGCATCACAGTTTGTACCCCCATACTGTAGAAGAAGAATGCGAGCAGGTAACTTTTGAGCACAGGCAAAGTTTTGATCTGCCCCCATACTTTTTTAAGTTCATGGAAGCCATTTGCCAGCAGGCTGTGCTCGCGCTGCTTTGCGAGTGGTGTACCTTTTGGCAATTTACGAAAAGGTATTTGTGCAAATGCAGCCCACCAGGCACCTACAAGCAGGAAGGACAGGCGTGGCGCAAAGCTATCGTCGGTGATGCCGAATAAGTCGGGCTTCAATACAAATACAAAGCAGATGACCTGCAGCAGCACGCTGCCGATGTAGCCGTAGGAAAAGCCCATCGCGCTCACCTTATCGCGCTCCTGCGGTGCGGCTATCTCCGGGAGGTAGGCGTTGTAAAATACCAGGCTGCCGCAATAACCGAGCGCTGCTATGGACGAACAGATGATACCCAGCTCCAGCGTGTGGCTGGTAAAAAAGAAGAGGCAGCAGCACGATATGGCGCCGAGATAGCAAAAGAACTGCATAAATGCCTTCTTGTTGCCCTGGTAATCGGCGATGGATGAAAGGATAGGGGAGAGGAAAGCTATGATAAGGTACGCAGCAGCGATAGAGTAGTCGAACAGGGTGCTGTTCTTCATTTTGATACCGAAGAATGAAACGGTATCACTAACCACCGTCTTACCCTCTGTAACTGTGGTGATGGCATTGTAGTAAGCCGGGAATATGGTGGAGGTAATAACAAGGTTGTAGGCAGAGTTGGCCCAGTCGTACATAGCCCATGCTTTGTGAGTAGACTTGTTTGAGGGTGGGTTAGCATGTAATACATCCTGCGATATTGCCATGCGACTAAAGTAGTGGAAATAGACCAGATTCGGCACGATGGCGTAGCAGTATGCCCATTGTTAACAATGCCTGCATTGATAATAAGAATAACGGCGGTTTTTTGCCGGGTGGTATATTTGCACCCATGAGCTACAAAGATATTCCGGTTGGTGGTGTACTGCAGTATATCAAAGACAACTACGAGGGCAAGTTGGTAACCGAGTCGAGGTCGGCGGCGGGCAACTGGCTGGGCTTTACGCTGGAGCGGATAGAGAAGGGCAAGGCGGAGATAAGCCTGGAGGTGAAGCCGGAAATGGCGAACCCCTATGGCAATATACACGGCGGTATGATGAGCCTTGTGATAGATGAGGCGATAGGGTGGGCGGTAGTAAGCCTGGATACTCCAAATCATTATACGTCATTGACACTTAATGTAGATTTTTTGTATGCGATAAAGCAGGGAGAACGCCTGCGCGCGGTATCGAACGTGTTGCGGGTGGGCAAGAAAATAGTGAACGTGGAGTGCCATGTATATAATATGGATGGTAAGATACTTGCGAGCGCAGGCAGTAATCTTATAGCCACCGGCATGGATTACACCAAGTAATACCTGTCGATTCTCCTTCATGGCATAATCTTGTGGTGTTTCCGCAAATTGGTTTAATCTGATCTGTATGCGGGCGATTTTTATTTTATGTGTTTTGCTGTTAACTGCCTGCCCGCGTGCGTCTTACGGATATTCCGTGCTTACCCATGAAGCTCTGATAGACGCATGCTGGGACAGCGCGATACGCCCGCTGCTTTTAGAGCAGTATCCTGCTGCGTCGGAAGATGACCTGAGGAATGCACGGGCGTATGCCTATGGAGGAGCAGTGGCGCCCGATCTTGGTTACTATCCTTTTGGCTCCAAACTGTTTACTGACCTTGTACACTATGTGCGGTGCGGAGATTTTGTGACGGCCCTGTTCGATGAATCTGAAGATATTAATGAGTATGCCTTTACGCTGGGTGTGCTGTGCCACTATAATGCAGATAAATATGGCCATCCGCTGGCCATTAACCGGAGCGTGGCGCTTACGTACCCGCATGTAGGTGAGAAATATGGCGATGTAGTTACCTACGAGCAAGACCCGCTGGCACACGTGCGCGTGGAGTTCGGGTTTGATGTGCTGCAGACGGCCCGGGGTAACTATGCGCCTGACAATTACCATGATTTCATAGGCTTTAAGGTGCCGGGGGAGCTGATGGAGCGTGCCTTCTTTAAAACCTATGGGCTGCATATGAGGGACCTTTTCAAGAGCCTGCCACGCAGCATAACTACTTTTAGATGGATGGTAAGGAGCCTGGTGCCTGCCGTAACCAAAACTGCGTGGGCCTCCAGGAAAAACAGCATTATCAAGTCGCACCCAGGGATGACGAGGCGAAAATTTGAATACCGGATGCGCCGCGCTGTATATGATGACTTTGGCCGGGAAAGTGAAAGTCCGGGGATACTACCTACGGCATTGTCGCTGTTTATCAGGATAGTACCCAAGGTAGGGCCGCTAAAGAAGTACAAGATACACATACCCGGGAAAGAAGCTGAAGACCTGTTCATCAAGAGCTTTGATACCGTAGTAATGCATTATACGCATGACCTGAGACGGAAACCGGACAGCACATCGAAATTTAAAAACATAGACTTTGACACAGGTAAAGAATCGGCTCCCGGTGAGTATGCCCTGGCCGACAAGTGCTTTGGCATACTGGTACTAAAGCTGAAGGAGGCGCAATTCAAAACCGTAGATAACGGCTTGAGGAAAAACATTTTATCGTTCTACGCCAAAGCAAACTCGCAGCCAAAACTGATGTCGGCAGATGAGTGGCGGCGGGTGAACCTGGCGGTTGCCGAGCTTAAGGCTAACCCCGCGCTGGCCCCAACAATTGAATAATAGTTTTTCGAGTGGCATAGTTTTTTGTGGTCAGCTAACTGATTCTCAAACTTCCATTTATGAAAACAATCTACTTAAGTATCGTAAGATGGTGCACGGCATTGATGCTCATCGTTGTTACACAGGTACACGCTATAGCGCAGGAAGGCGGCACAGACAGTAAAGTTTCTGTTTCGTCATCATCAAGCTCAACCAGCGATGGCGCAGTGACTACCTGGTATGCAGCGCCGTGGGTATGGATCGTAGGTGCGGCAGTGTTCATTTTACTGTTGGTAGCGATAGTAAGGGGCCGTGGCCGCAGAGCCGACTAGCAACGATGCCGGGTGTTATGGCAAGCATTACGCTATAACCCGGAAAATAAATTATATAATTACTTGCATTCTTTCTCTATGATAATTAGGTACTGGGGATAATTTTTCCCAGTTAACCATCTTGTACAGCGCTAATGTAACAGGATACAGGGGCATCAGCCATTCTTTAGTCCGAAAATCTAATGCGGCACAAATTTATTTAACAAGGTAATCACAGCAGGTTACTATGGATACAAAAAACAATTGGATATCAATGCTTAGTGCACAGTTAGCGACTATAGTGGTGGCCGTAGTTTTGCTTTGCTCGTGCAACGGGCAGCAGCAGGCGAAAAGCCCTCCTCATTATAATTTCAATAAGCCTGAGCGGATAAGACTGCCGGACGATCTTATGGAAATTTCGGGCTTAGCTTACTACGCCAACGACAAGAGCATTATTGCAGAAAGCGATGAGCAGCCTTATATTTTTAAAATACCACTTGACAAGCCTAACAACATAAAGCGCTGGAAGCTGGACCGTAAACGTGACCACGAGGATATAGTGCTGCTGGATAGTACATTATACCTGCTAAACAGCAATGGCAACCTTTTTGCCATGCAGTTCACCACCGACTCGGTGAGCATGACCAAGTATGAGTTTCCATGGCAGGGCAAAAATGAATTTGAAGCGCTATACTACGATCCGGAGCTGAAACAGCTGGTGATCATTTGCAAGGAGTGCGAAGAAGAGGTGAAGACAAATAACACTGTTTATGCTTTCGACCCGGCACAAGCCATGTATTCAAAGCTGTTTGTTATCGACGGCAGCAAAGCGCTGGAGGCTTCTACTACATCCGCATCGAAGTTCAAGCCATCAGGCGCAGCAATACACCCGATCACAGGAGAGCTTTATATACTCTCGTCAGTAAACAAAGAACTGGTTGTTGCGGACAGGGGTGGCAAGATCAAAGAGGTTTACCAGCTGTCGCCAAAAACATTTTACCATCCTGAAGGGATTACCTTTGAGCCTAATGGCGGCCTTTATATTTCTAACGAAGCAGAAGATCCGCTGCCTGCGGATATATTGTATTTCGAGTATAAGAAAGAAGCTGCCGGATCGAAGAAGGGCGAAAAAGAATCTAAAAAGGAGAAGAAAGAGTCTAAGAAGGACGAAAAGGACTCTGGCGGAGAAGAATCTAAGAAGGACCAAAAAGAATCTAAAGGATCTAAAGAAACTAAAGAATGATGTTACGTGTTACTTTCCTGTTATGGGTGTTGATATGTGCGCTGCAGTTACCTTTCCGGGCTGCTGCCCAGGAAGATTCCATCTCCCGGCGCATAGTGATCATTGGCGATGCCGGCGAATTGGTCAATGGCAGGGCACCGGTGATCGACGCTGCGCGCAAACTGATACCGCTGGATAAAAACACCACCGTGCTGTTCATGGGTGATAACCTGTATTCTACGGGCCTGCCCGATGAGCAATACAGTAATTATAATGACAAGCGCAGGGTGCTGGACTCGCAGGTGGCGATAGTAAAAGACAAGCAGGCGAAAGCATACTTTATGCCGGGGAACCACGACTGGGGTAATGGCCGTCCACAGGGATTTGAATCGATAATACGCGAGCAGATATATATCGACCAGATATCGAAGGACAACGTAAAATTCTTCCCTGAGGATGGGTGCCCGGGGCCTGTGGAGATACAGATAGCTGACGATGTAGTACTGATAATAATGGACAGCCAATGGTGGCTGAACCGCAGGGACAGGCCCGGCATTGAGTCGGACTGCCCGTATAAGACAGAAGAAGAAGTGCTGGAGCAGCTGAAGGACATACTAGAGCGCAACGCTAAAAAACTAGTGTTATTCGGCTGCCACCACCCGTTCAAAAGCACCGGGTATCATAGCGGGTATTATAGTGTACGCCAGCACATATTTCCTTTCGTCGAACTCAACAAGTATCTTTACATACCCCTGCCACTTCTTGGCTCCATCTATCCGCTAAGCCGCATGATATTCGGCAGTCCGCAGGATATAAAGCACCCGGCATATGCAAAAATGGTGGCCAGCATAGACAATGTGCTGAAGTTGCACCCGTATGTGATACATATGCACGGCCATGAGCATACGCTGCAGTATATAAAGGATAGCAACAACCACTACATAGTAAGCGGTGCGGGCTGTAAGACAGGGCGCATAGGGACCAATAAAAAAGTGAGGTATTCTGCAAAGACACTGGGATTTGTGACGCTGGATATATCGAAGAATAAGAACGTAAGCCTTTCGGTATACAAGGTGCCGATAACTTCTGCACCTGAAAAAGCCTACACTGAAAATATCCTGAATTTCTCCAAATTCCCGGTAGTCATAAAGGATACGATAACCGATCACCAGGACGCGGCGTTTAAGGACAGTGTGACCATAGCTATTAATCCGCACTTTGCGAAGGTGCCGTGGCTGACGCGGAAGATAACGGGCAATAACTACCGGAAAGAGTGGAGCACCCCTGTGAAGATGAAAGTGTTTTATGTGAACAAGGAAATGGGCGGGTTTAAGGTAGTAGCGCTGAAGGGTGGCAAGCAATCGAGGTCGCTGCACCTGACAGATAAGGACGGCAAGAAATGGGTGCTCAGAACGATCAATAAAAGTACTGATAAGCTGGTGCCGCCAAACTTCCAGGAGTCGTTCGCGCAGGACGTGGTGAAGGACATGCTGTCTGCATCTGACCCTTACGGGCCGCTGGGTGTGCCACCGCTGGCAGAGGCGTTAGGGGTAGCCCATGCAAGCCCAAAGTATTTCTTTGTGCCGAATGACTATGCGCTTGGTCAATACCGGCCGCTGTTTGCGAATAGCGTATGTATGCTCGAGGAATTTGAACCGGTAAAAGGAGACGACAATGCGATCAGCACCCCAAAGATGTTTAACAAACTGCTGGAAGATAACGACCATACTGTAGATCAAAAAAGTTTTCTAAAGGCACGTATGCTCGACATATTCCTGGCAGACTTCGACCGCCACCAGGGCCAGTGGAAATGGGGCAATATAGACACGGGCAAAGGCAGAATATATTATCCTATACCGCGCGATCGCGACCAGGCCTTCTTCTACTCAGACGGGCTGCTGATGAAGATGGCGACCAGGAGCAGGCTGGCGTTTATGAAAGGCTTCAGGTACGACGTGCCAAGGATAAGAAAAATGGGATTTGTGGCGCGTGACCTTGATAGGCTATACCTGAATGACCTGGACGTGAAAGAATGGCGCAGGAGCATGGCTGAGTTTAAAGCCGAGCTGAGCGATGAGGTGATCAACAAAGCGGCCAGCAGCTTTCCCCCGGAGATATCGGCTATAGACAGCGCCCTATTCGCGGCTAAAATGAAGAGCCGCAGGGATATAATGGTACCCAATGCCATCCTTTACTACAAGTTCCTGGCGCGTAAAGTAATTGTAAGGGGCAGCAACAACAATGAGCTGTTCCATGTATCTAAAAACGATTCCGGCATTAATATCTCTGTCTATGCGCTCGATAAGGAGGGCAAGCCAGAGTTCCAGATGTATTCGCGTCAGTTTGACAAGAAGGTGACGCGTGAGATAGCGATGTACGGATTTAACGGCAACGACCTCTTCAAAATAGATCGGAATGTACCCAAGGGCATACGAATGGTTATGATCGGGGGCAAGGGGTATGATACATTTGATGTACACGGGCGCAGCAGTAATTATATCTACGACCTGAAAAGCGGCGGCAACGTGGTGAAGAGCAAAAGCCGCACGCGCAACATGATGAGCCTGATGCCGGAGGTGAACGATTTTGACGAAAAATTTAATTACGACCAGCTGTTTTTTCCAAGGCCGAAACTTGGGTATAACGTTGAAGACAAGCTGCTGATAGGATTTGGCGCTTCTGCGACGACCTACAACTTCAGGAAAAAGCCATTCTCGACACAGCAAAATATAGGCGTAATGATATCGCCTGAGAACAGGGCCTACCAGGTACGCTATAACGGCGTGTTTAATCACCTGATCCATAAATATGATGTAGTAGCTAATGGGGAATTTATCAATCCTACGCTCAATAACTTCTTCGGCTTTGGTAACGAGACCACGAAGGAGCCGGGTAAGGGTATATACTACTACCGTGTGCGCTACAAGTATATGGCAGGCGACCTGCTGCTGCGCAAGCGCCTGTTCTTCGACAAGCTGAGTATTAGCGCGGGCCCAACATGGTATTACTACTGGAACAAGTACTACAACAATGCGGACAGGATACTCTCTAACCCGGCAACTCAAGGGTTGGACTCGGCGAGCATCTATAACAGGAAAATGTATGGTGGCGGTAAGCTTGTGCTCAATGTCAATAACATCAACTACCCGGTATTCCCTACGCGGGGTGTAGACTGGACCACCGAACTGACTTATATGGGCGGTCTTAACGATAATAGCAGGCCATACTCTAAGATACAGAGTGATATGACCATATACTCGAGCTTCAACGACCCCGCTAAATTAGTGATCGTGACCCGGCTGGGCGGCGGCAAAATATTTAGCGAGCAATTCGAATACTTCCAGGCATTGTCGCTTGGTGCTAATAACTTCCTGAGAGGTTTCCGGAAGAACAGGTTCTCAGGGGCTGGGCTTGCTTATGGCAGCGTGGAACTGCGGGTGAAGCTGTTTGACCTTAAGTCATACGTTTTGCCGGGCGCGGTGGGGCTGATAGGCTTCAACGACCTGGGCCGTGTATGGATGCCAAACGAAAGTTCCGACAGGCTGCACCATGCGTATGGTGCGGGTGTATATTACATACCGTTCGGCATGATAATGATATCGGCCACTGCGGCTATTTCAAAGGAGGAGACATTGTTCAACTTCACAATAGGAACAAAGATCAACAACACCTTCTAAACAACTCGTTATGAGCAACAATATTTATAAAAGGGTAGCAAATCATGTAACCGCTTTGTACGAGAGCGACCCTCATCCGAACCTTACATTTCACAACCTTGTCCACACCAAGGCGGTAGTTGCCAGGGCTGAGGAAATAGCCGCACATTACCAGCTGAGTGAAACGGACACACTTACCGTATACATCGCAGCATGGTTTCACGACACGGGCCACATGTTTGCGGAAATGGAACACCACGAGGAGAAAAGCGTGGAGCTGATGCGCGCCTTCATGGAGAAGGAGGACGAAGGCAGGGCTGCGCTGGTAGAGGCTATCGCCGGCTGCATTATGGCAACAAGGATACCTCACCAGCCTAAGAGCCAGCTGGAGGAGATCATGTGCGATGCGGATACCTATCACTTCGGCACCAAAGACTTTAAGACCAGCAATAAGCTCATCAAGAAAGAGTTTGCCCTGCGCGGATATATTGCCAAGACGCAGGATTGGGTATTGAATACCGTAGAGTTTCTAGAGAAGCATAAGTTTTTTACGAGCTACTGCCAGGTGCTGCTGGAAGAAGGCAAGCGCAAGAATATAGAGCGGCTGCGTAAAAAAAAATCGGCGGTCGTATCAGAGAATACACACAAGAGCTTGTTTGACATAGACGCCAGTAGTGATGAGGCAACGCAAAAGGAGAGAGCAGGTTTATTGTCGAAAGGCGTGCAGACAATGTTCAGGCTTACTTCTGAGAATCATTTCAGGCTGAGTGAGCTTGCAGATCGCAAGGCGAACCTGCTCATATCTGTGAATGCTATAATGATATCGGTGATACTTGGTTTCCTGGTACGCAGGCTGGTCGACTCGCCGCACCTTACCATACCGGCAGTTGTTTTCCTTGTGTCCTCGCTGTCTACAATCATAATCGCCATATTGGCAACGCGGCCCAGGGTTACAGAGGGCAACTTCAAGCGGGATGATGTAGTCAATAAGAAGACCAACCTTGTGTTCTTCGGTAATTTCTACAAGTCGACTCCTGAAGATTATACCTGGGCTGTATCGCGCATGATGAAAGATACCGAGTACCTGTATAGCGTACTGATCCGGGATATACACCAGATGGGCGTGGTGCTGGCCCGGAAGTATGTATACATCCGCACGGCATATACCGTATTTATGGTTGGCCTTACGTTGTCCGTCATCACATTTTTTGTAGCATCTATAGTGCAGGCCAGCAATGCGCCGAAAACCTCAACCTCATCGGTAAAAGATGCGACGGGCTCACCTTTCTAAACCAAAATCACAACATGTATTACAACAGGGATCTGAGCTGGCTTGAGTTTAACCACCGTGTGCTGAAGGAAGCGGGCTGCGATGTAGTGCCGCTGTTTGAGCGGATGAAATTCCTGGCGATATTCTATTCTAACCTCAATGAGTTTTTCAGCATACGCTACCCGGTGATACTGGTGATATCGAAGATCAAAACGAAAACCAAGGTGAAAGCTGCAGGCGATGTGCATCCGCACCCGCTTGAAGCGATACAGAAGCAAGTAGACGAGCAGCTGACAGAAGCAGGTGATATACTGCAGCAAAAGCTGATACCGGAACTGGCGGAGAACGGGATAGTGCTGTACTATAATGAACCGCTGAAGAGCGTGCATGTGAACGAAGTGCGCGAGATATTTTTGTCGAAAGTGCTGTCGTTTGTGCAGCCCTTGTTTCTTGATGGCCATATGACGGGCAGGTTCACGCCTGAGGCTAACAAGCTGTACATGGTGGTATCGCTGAAGAAGAAAGGGGAGGAAGAGATACGGCACACGATACTAAAGATACCATCTGACAACCTGAAAAGGTTCTTCAAGCTGAGCCCTGCTGAGGGTAAGGAGCATGTGATCTTTATAGACGATATAATAAGGGAGAATGCGCACCTGATATACCCGGGCTTTGAGATAGCCGGCGCTTATAGCGTGATGATGAACAGGGATGCCGACCTTGACTACGAGGAAGACTATGCGGGCAACATGCTTAAGAAAATAGAAAAGCAGCTGGCAAAACGCGCAGAGGGCCGGCCATCGCGCTTTTTGTGTGAGCCCGGTATGCCAGTGAACCTGCAGTTGTATATCTCCTCACTTTTCGGCATAGACCAGGAGGGGTTGTTTACAGGGCTGCGATACCATAAGCTCAGCGACCTTGCCTCGTTCCCTACCTACAACCTGCCACTGGAGTATGAAGCGCAGCAGCCCATACTACAGCCGGGGCTTATAGAGGGCGGCGACATTTTTACTGCGATAGAGAAAAACGACATCCTGCTTCATTTCCCATATCACTCGTACAACCCTATATTGACATTCTTCAACCAGGCGGCCATAGACCCGGATGTGAACGAGATATACATAACCCTGTACCGCGTGGCCACAGACTCGCTCATTGCCAATGCAATGATCAGTGCTGCGAGGAACGGGAAGAAGGTGACGGTGTTTATAGAGCTGAAGGCCCGCTTTGACGAGGCAAATAATATACACTGGAGCAAGAAGATGAAGGAGGCGGGGATAGCTATTATCTACAGCATACCCGGCATAAAAGTGCATACCAAGATAGCGCTGGTGACAAAGCATGGCAGTGGTGGGCAGAAAGCGTATGCGCTCATCAGCACGGGTAATTTTAACGAGCTTACGGCCAGGGTGTATACCGACCATACGCTGCTCACAGCAAATGCCGCTGTTACTTCAGAGCTGCTGCTGCTGTTCCGCTTCCTGGAGAAGCGGGTGAAGCCGGATGAGCGAAATTTCATTCCATTTAAGACGCTGCTGGTTTCCCAGTTCAATATGGTGCGCAACTTTGAGTTTCTCATAGAAAGCGAGATAAAGAAAGTAAAAGCGGGGGGTAAGGGATTGATCCGCATAAAGATGAACAACCTGGAAGAGCCGGGCATGATAGATATGCTATACAGGGCCAGCAGGAAGGGTGTGGATGTGAAGCTCATAGTAAGAAGCATATGCTCACTGGTGCCCGGTGTGCCGGAGCTAAGCGAACGCATAGCCGTGAAGCGCCTGGTAGACCGCTACCTGGAGCATACAAGGCTCTTTATTTTTGGGCATGACGAGGACGCTACGGTTATAATCGGCTCCTCTGACTGGATGACCCGTAACCTGTACAGGCGGATAGAAGCGTGTGCCCCTATTACCGACCCGGAATCGAGGCAGCAGCTGCTGCATTATTTTGAGCTGCAGTGGAACGAGGGGACGGGCAGTTGTGATGATGAAGAAACGGCCGGCGGCAAGGAGCATTTGCATGCGCAGCAATCTATCTATAAGTACTTGAAAGAAGGTGTATGAAAGTCCTGAAACAGATAAAAAGTAAGCTTTCATTTATTCAGCGTTATCATTACAGGTGGGTTTTAGGGATAGCTGTGTCGTGGACGCTTATCGATATATTCTACTGGCTTTATAACCTGCACCTGCCAGATAAGGAATTGTCGGAGATCACATTCAGCACATTTTCGCAGCAGGCGCTGCTGCTGCGCACCAGTGTGGTGCTGCTGATGAGCGGTGTCATGGGCTACTTGCTCATCTTCTGGCTCCGGCAGTCATTCAGGGACTTCCCGCTGCTGGTAAACCTGTTGATCAAGTCGTGCATACTGCTGCTGGGCTGCTTTATCATGAACTTCCTGCTGCGATTCTCATACTCCGTGGTGATCATGCACTACTCGCCCGGCAATGCGATAAGGATGTTCTTCGATGAGTCGCGCTCATTTTTGTGGCTGCTCGATCATAGCCTTGGATGGATAGTGCTTTTTGTGCTGACACAGATCACCATAGAATTTTACGAGAAGTACTCGCCCGGCGTGTTTTGGGATATACTCATAGGCAGCTACATACGGCCAAAAAGCGAAGTGCGGATAGTCATGTTCATGGACCTTGTAGACTCCACCGCAATAGCAGAGCGGCTCGATAGTAAAAAGTATTTCAGCTTTATCAGGGACTTCATTTATTATGTGTCCATAGCGCTGCTGGAGTACGGTGGCCGCATTTACCAGTATGTAGGAGATGAGATAGTAGTGTCGTGGAAGAAGAAGCCTAAGAACGTTGATAATTGTATCAATGCTATCATTCTGTCTACCAAGCTGCTGCACCGGCACCGGAAGTACTTTATGAAAAATTATGGGTTCATACCTGAGTTTAAGACAGGCGCCCATGTGGGCGAGGTGACGGTGGGGGAGATAGGCATTATAAAGCGCGACATTGCGATAAGCGGCGATACTATGAACACCGCAGCCCGGATACGCACTGCCTGCACGGAGCTGAATTGCAAGAACCTGGTATCGAGAGAACTGCTGGAGGGCATGATAATAGGCTGGGATAAGGAGTATAAAGGAGCTGTGGAGCTAAAGGGTAAGTCGGAAAGTATAGAGCTCTACTCATTGAAGATATGACGGACGCTCCCTGCTTGGCACAATATTATTGCCCTACCTATCATTCAAAATTTAAAATGCTGTTATGCTAAGAGTTATACTGGTCATATCAATGCTTTTTGCCTTGAACGTAAGGGCGCAGGAAGACAGTTCCGGTGCAAAAGATGACGATAGCAACACCTACCCGTCGCTTGCCGACAATAAAAAGCATGACAGGCAGGCCAACAAGCTGTATAGGCTCAAGTATGCCATTGATGTGCCGATAGTGGTTGCGGGCGGCCTATGGACCAATTATGCCTTCTCTGTGATCTATAAAAAGAAAAGAACGCCGGAGGCAGTAATACTGGGGCTTGACCGCAATAATATTCCTGCCTTTGACAGGTGGGTAACCTATAACCACAACGATAAGCTGGACAAGGTTAGCTACATACCCTTCTATGCCGTGATGCCACTGCCACTGGTGCTGCTTGCCGACCGGCGCATATCGCGCGATGCAGGGAGAGTGGGACTGCTATACCTTGAGGCTTTTGCGATAACCGGTGTGCTGTACTCTGGTTCTGCTTACTTTGTAGACCGGTTCAGGCCCGATGTGTATCGTACGGATCTTACTATGGATTACCGTACTAATGGTAATTATCGCAATTCATTTTTTGGTGGCCATATAGCAGTTATAGCCACGAGTACCTTCTTTGTTTCAAAAGTATATGCTGATTATCACCCGCATTCGCCCTGGAAGTGGGTGTTTTACGGCGCATCGGCTGCGTCTACTGCGGCAATGGGATATATGAGGCTACAGGCAGGTAAGCACTTCTTGTCTGATGTGCTGCTGGGCGCCGCAGTGGGTATAGGTTCGGGCATCCTGGTGCCGCAGGTGCACAAGAATCTGGACAACCCAAGGGCGTGGTCGCTGTCGCCAACGTATTACCAGGGGCCAGGACTTGCATTCTCTTATAATTTTTAATACAACGGTTTTATGGTAGCTTGTGAGCATTCCACCGTGGTACGGCCATAGCGGGATGGTCTCCTCCTTTATGCCTTGTGGCTGCAATAACTACCTGGGTACAATTTTTTTATAGCAGTTTTATACCGATGCGCAAGTTTACTAAGATCACATTTATTGTAATTGGCTGCATTATTTTATTGCTGCTTGGCGGGTTTCTTTTCCTCAATACGGAATCCGGGCAAAACTTTGTCCGCGGCCGTGCCGAGGCATACCTGCGCAATAAGCTGAAGACCGAAGTACACATTGGTAAGCTTAGCTACAGCCTGCCTAAGTATATAGTATTGAATAATGCATTGTTCCTTGACCAGAAGCGCGACACGCTGCTGGCAGTAGGCACTATGAAGGTGGACCTCGACATGATGAAATTGCTGAAAAGCAAGGTGGAGGTGCAGCAGATAATTATCAGCGACCTGCGCAGCCATATTTACAGGAATGCGCCGGATACTAACTACAACTTCACTTATATCATTAATGCGTTTACCGGTCCTGCTACGGCGAAAGCAACCCCGGCTGATACTTCGGCACCCCTCACCTTCCGGCTCGACAGATTGAAGCTGGACAATATACACCTGAGGTTTGACGATGAGACGGGCGGTATGCGGCTGATGACCGATCTAAGGCACCTGGACCTGCGCATGCAGGAAATGGATGTGGAGACCATGACATTTAAAATAAAGAGCCTGGCGGTGAATGGTGTGCGCGCCACATTTGACCAGGACACCTCTTACCTGGCACCGGCTACAACAGTAGATACCAGCAAGATGAAGCTGGTGGCTGAGAATGTAGATCTGCAGCAGGTGGTATTCACCTATAACAACAACCTGAACAAGTTCTTGTTCGACCTTAACCTTGGCTCACTGCAGCTGAAGCTTAACGAGTTTAACAGGACAAGCAACAATGTAGACATCAGCAAACTGGCCATAAATAACTCCTCAGCGGTGCTTAAAGTAGGCAAGTCTACTACGCCACCTGCACCTATTGATTCAATTGTAAAGATAGATACTACAGAGGGGTGGTATGTGAATGCGAAAGAGATAGACCTGGGTGGCATCAACTTCAAGATGGACGATGAGAACAAGCCTAAGCTGAAACATGGCCTCGACTATTCGCACCTTGATATTAAGGACCTCGGGATGAGCCTGCGCGGCCTGTCTTACAATTCTGATACCGTGCTGGGCGACCTGAAGCAATTTACAGTGAAGGAGCAGAGCGGGCTTAATGTGCAGGAATTGCGCACTGTATTTAATTACAGCAGCAATGGTGTGATATTGCAGGATCTGTACCTGCAAACTCCGGATACACGACTGCAGAACTATGCAGAGGTCTCCTATCCGTCTTTGGAGACGCTCTCGAAGAACATAGGCGCCATGCAGGTGAATGTGAACCTGGAGAACAGCTATGTAGGATTAAAAGATCTGGCGCTGTTTATGCCATCGCTACGGCAGCAGCCTGTGTTCCGCAAGCTCAGCAATAGCAGGATAAGGGTAGACGCAAAGGTGAAAGGATACGTGAACAACCTTGACATAGCGAAGCTGCATGTAAGCGGGCTCACCAACACCGAGCTGGCCATAAGCGGCCGTGTGCGCGGATTGCCTGAGCCCCGAAACCTCAATTACAATGTGCATATATCCAGCTTTAGATCATCAAGGCAGGACCTGACTGCGATACTGCCGCCGGGTACGCTGAGCAGCATACGCGTGCCCGACAGATTTGGCATTGTAGGGCAGCTTGCGGGAACTATGTCTTCGTATAACGGCGCTATAGTATTTGCAAGTACCGATGGTTATGCTAATGTGAAAGGGCAGCTGGCAATGGGGCGCAAGGGGGCTGAGCGCTACAATGTGGTGGGCAGTATACGCCAGCTGAACCTGGGCCGCATATTGATGCAGGACGACATAAAGGGACCGGTAACGGCCAGCTTTGACGTGAAAGGGCAGGGCTTTGACCCAAAGACGATGAGCGCCGCCGGCAAAGTGGATATAGCATCTGCTACGGTAAAAGGATACCGCTACCATGATGTGCTGGTAAAGGGGAGTGTGGTGAAGCAGAAAGTTGTAGCTGATATACAGTCGTTCGATAAAAATGCGAGGCTGACAATATCGGCCAAGGCGGATCTTGCGCCAAAGTATCCTGCAATTGTAGCTGATATCAAAATTGACAGTATAGACTTGCAGGCATTAAACCTGTCGAAGACAGAGCTGCGCGCAAGAGGTACGATACATGCAGATATACCAGTGCTCAACCCAGACTATCCGGAAGGTAAGTTTGTATGGTACCAGCCGGTGATCGTAGCTGATGGCACACGTTACTTCATGGATAGTGTATATGCAGTAAGCAAGCCAACAGCCGACCGCAGCCAGAATATATTTGTGAACCTCGATGTGCTGCAGGCGACCGTTACCGGGCATACGCCGCTCACCAAGGTGGGGGCTATTGTAGCAGAGCATATCAACAGGCACTACTATGCACTGCCGGTAAACGACACCGCCGGTACTGCGGGCGCTAAGTATACTATTACTGTGAAGCCACGCAAGGAAAAAACGATCAAAACCAAACCCGCAGATGTACCTGCCAACTACGACCTGCAGTTCAAAGCCGTCGTGCTGGATAAACCACTGCTGCGCGGACTGGTGCCCGGTCTTACTTCATTTGATTCCATACATCTGGATGGCAGCCTCACGCCGCGGGATTTAGCCTTCAATGCCAAAGTGCCTGAGCTGGTGTATACCTCGTACACGGTAAAGAACGCCGATGCGCAGCTGCGTGGCACAGACTCTGCGCTTACCTATGCAGTAACTGCCGACCAGGTGAGCAACCTTAGCCTGGGTGTGTGGTACGCAAAGGTGAATGGCAGGATCGACAATAATTTTATAACTACAGATATCAGCTTGTCTGACTCGCTGAAGCGTGAGCGTTTTGCGGTGAGGGCCAACATGACCTCCGTAGGGCCGGCACAGGTAATACGCGTGGATACAGGGCTGAAGCTGAACTATGATGTATGGCAGGTGGCGCAGCCCAATCAAATAGTGCTCGACAATCGTGGTGTTTATGTGCAGAACTTCTCCATAAGCCACGAGGGGCAGTCGCTCACTGCTAACAGCACCCAGCAGCAGCCTAATTCGCCTATGCGAATAGATATTTTCAACTTCCAGCTGGCAAATGTATCAGAGATAATAAGCAGGAGTGATACGCTGCTGGCGACCGGTCTGCTCAATGGCAATGTTATGATCGAACGGATGTCGCCAACCATGCAAATGACGGGAGACCTGACGGTGCAGGAGCTGGCACTCTATGGAGACACGCTGGGCAATGTACACGCACTGGCAAACAATAAAACCGACAACGCAATAGATGCTAAGGTGACGCTGACAGGGCATGGCAATAACATAGTAGCTACAGGAATGTATTACCTGAAGCCGCAGAATGGCAATACGCTGGATCTGAATGTGGCCCTGAGCCCGCTGGCGGTGAAGAGCATAGAGGGGTTGGTATCTCACCAGATACGCAAGACATCGGGCTACCTGCGCGGCGAGTTGAAGCTGCAGGGTACGCTTACCGATCCGCACATTACAGGCAAGCTGAAAACAGACAACCTGCGCACTACAGTCGCTTACCTGGGCACTGAGTACTTAATGCCGTCAGAAACCATTGATTTTTACCAGTACCAGATGGTGCTTCGTGATTTTAAATTGCTTGATAGTGCGGGCAACAAGGCGACCATTAACGGCTCTATAGCTACCGTAGAATGGACTAACCTCGACTTCAACCTGGCTGTGAAAGCTAACAACTGGCAGGCCCTCAACTCGACCGCGAAGGATAATGACATGTTTTTCGGCGACCTGTTTCTCACCACTGACCTGAAAATAAAAGGTACATCGACAGATCCATCGGTAGAAGGGAATGTGCACGTGCTGAAGAATACGAAGTTTACCGTGATAAATCCGCAGCAGAACAGCGAAGCATCGAGCTCCAAAGGGATCGTTATGTTCCAGAATATGCGCGATACAAGCGCCTACCTGGTGCCTAAGCCGGACACGCTGGTAGCTAAGCGCAGATTCTCTGCGGGCAGTGGCATCAATGTGGGCATCACTGTAGATAAGGAGGCTGAGTTCAGCATGATCATCGACCAGGCCTCGGGCGACTTCGTGTCGATACACGGCGAGGCAAACCTGATAACGGCAATACGGCCAGGTGGTGCTATGGACGTGACCGGCACCTTTACAATATACAGTGGCGTATACCAGTTCAACTACAACTTTATTAAGCGCAAGTTCCAGATACAGAGCGGCAGCTCCATCAGTTTTGGTGGCGACCCGCTTACGAGCACCGTGCTGAATATTACTGCCGTTTATGAGGCCCGCGTATCCCCTTATGACCTGGTGATGCGCCAGGTGCCCGACCCGGCTGAGCTCAACTTTTACAGGCAGGGACTACCCTTCAACGTAACGGCGCACATGGAGGGTAACCTGCAGCAGCCATCGTTCAGGTTTGATGTGGTGCTGCCGGAGAACAGGGTATACCCGCTGAGCGCGGACAAGATAGACCTTGTGCAGGCGAAGCTGGCACAGATGCGTGCGGACACATCGGAGACGAACAAGCAGGTATTTGCGATACTGATACTGAACAGGTTCGTTTCTGATGATCCGTTCAGCTCAGGCGCTACTACATCGCTGGCATCTACTGCCGCGCAGAGCATTAGCACATTCATAGGCGAGCAGCTCAACCAGGTAGCAGGCAAGCTCATAAAAGGAGTAGACCTTTCTGTAGACCTTGCAACAACTGACGACTATACAACCGGCGACCTGCGCAGGCGGACAGACCTGAATGTGGCGGCATCTAAGCGATTAATGAACGACAGGCTGAAGGTGACCATAGGCAATGCCTTTGAGCTGGAAGGGCCGCAGACGGCAGGCAACAACCAGAGCAGCCTGGTGCCGAGCAACATTGCGGCAGACTACCTGCTTACGGGAGATGGCAGGTATACGCTCCGGGCATACAGGAGGAATTATGATGCGGGCGTATTCCAGGGCTTCATAGCGGAAACGGGGCTGAACTTTATAATCAGTGCCGATTACAACAGGCTTAAAACGGTGTTTATGCGCAGGAAGCCCCGCAGGCAGCAGGTAACACAGGCTACGCCAGACACTACAAAGCAAAATACAAGGCTTAACTAAGAAATACACATGCCTGGGTGCAGCCTGTGGCGGAATATAAAAATGATAAGAGTTTTCAGATACTGGTGTTTTCTTCTTGTGCTAGCACTTATGGGGGCAGGCTGCAGCAATACGCGCCATCTGCCCGCGGGCGAAACGCTTTTCAAGGGCGTGAGAGTAGTGATGCACGACCGCGCTGTGGGCACGCGCGACCGTAAAGTGTTGAAGCGTGACCTCGATGGTATTGTGAGGCCCCGGCCCAATACCAAGACCCTTGGTATGCGCATAAAGCTATCGTTGTATAACCTGCCCGGCGGCAACCCTAATAAACAAAAGGGACTGCGAAACAAGCTGCGCAATGCGCTGGGAGAGCCTCCCGTGCTGGCCAGCAGCGTGAAGCTGGAGCCCAACAAAAAATTGATGGAGAGCCTGCTGGAGAATAAGGGATTCTTTAGGGGTAAGGCAACGGCTAAATGGGAGACTAAACGCAGGAAATCGCTTGCAGTATTTGATGTGCATACAGGCCCGCAGTACACGATCAATAAGGTGATGCTGCAAAAAGATTCCTCGCAAGTGATGGAGGATATCGACAGCAATTTCAACGCCACATTGCTGAAGCCCGGAGCACCTTACAACCTTGATCTCATCAAAGCAGAGCGCAACAGGATAGACAGGATGCTGAAGGAGAAAGGATATTTCTACTTCAGGGCCGACTATATAATAACGGTAGCCGATAGCAGCATTGGCAGCAACAAAGTGAATATGTTTGTGCGCGTAAAGCACGATGAGGTGCCGATGGAAGCCTATAATAAATATAATATCGGCGACGTATTTATCTATGCCAATTACCGGCTGAATGGTGAACGCAAGGATACTACCAAGGATGTGATGACGCAATACGACAGCTACAACATCATTGACAAGAGGAACAGGTACAAACCTAAAGTACTGGCCGATGCAATGCTGTTTGAGAAAGGTGAGCTGTACAGCCTCGATGATCAAAACTCATCGCTCAGCAGGCTGGTGAATATGGGCACCTTCAAGTTTGTGAAGAATCGCTTTGAGCCTAAGGGTGATTCGCTGCTGGATGTATATTACTACCTGACGGCTATGCCACGCAAGGGCCTCCGGCTGGAGCTGGGTGCAATGACGCAAAGCGATAACCGCACAGGTACTAATGCCAGCCTGAGCTGGAAGAACCGCAACGCATTCAGGGGAGGCGAGCAGGTACAGTTCAAGATAAACGGCGGTGTCGAAAACCAGGCTGGCGGCACGGGCGCGCGTGCGCCGGGTATCTATATGTTCGGGGCTGAAACATCGTTCTCATTCCCGAGGTTTGTGATACCCTTTATGGACGTACAGACAACGAGCCGGTACTTGCCGCGCACGCTCATCAGGCTGCGGTATAACTACGAGTTCCAGATCGAGCGCATTGGTATCAGCTCGTACTCTTTTTCGTATGGCTACAACTGGAAGGAGAGCCCTGAGAAGGAACACCAGTTTTACCCCGTCAACCTTACTTATGTAAAAACGGATACGCTGGGCAACCCGGAGCAACTGAACCTGCTATACACAAACCTCATTTTTGATGGCCTGATACTCGGGCCAACGTACGACTATATTTACAACTCGCAGATAGGCTCAGTAAAGAAGAGTGGCTTCTACTTCAGCAATAAGTTCGACCTGTCTGGTAATATACTGGGGTTGGTGCAAAAGGCAGACTATGAGACCAATCCTAAGGAAATTTTTACGGCTAAGTATGCACAGTATGTAAAGATAAACCCCGACCTGCGCTACTATTACCATTACTCCTCACATACCACATGGGCCAGCCGCATAACGATGGGCCTGGGCATACCGTATGGCAACTCACGCCAGCTGCCCAATGTAAAGCAGTTTTGGGCGGGTGGTAACAGTGACCTGCGTGGCTTCCCATCGCGGCTGGTGGGGCCCGGTACATTTAACGAGCAGGTTACCTATGGTGCCAATCGTACATTCCAGACGCTGGGAGATATAAAATTTGAGATCAATACCGAGATACGGCAGAAGATATACCAGTTCTTCCACATGGCGCTATTCATGGATGCGGGCAACATTTGGCTCTATAGGAAAAATCCTGCATTCCCCGGTGGTGAGTTTACCAAAGACTTCTACAAGCAGCTGGCTGTGGATGTAGGCGTAGGCTTTCGCTTCGACTTCACTATTCTGCTGCTGCGCCTTGACCTTGGCGTGCCGGTGCGCAAGCCATGGATGGGCGCAACCGCCGTGCAGCCGCTTACGGGCGCCGCCGTACGAAACAATATGATACTGAACCTGGCGATAGGGTATCCGTTCTAGCCATATATCTTTACTGTATTTTTGCACCATGAAAATACTTATGGTATGCCTGGGCAATATCTGCAGGTCGCCTATAGCGGAAGGGGTATTGAAGCACAAGATCAAAGAGCACGGCCTCGACTGGACGGTAGAGTCTGCCGGCACCGAATCTTACCATGTGGGTGAGGCACCGCACCGGTTTTCGCAGAAGGTATGCCTTGCAAAGGGTGTAGACATCAGCGCCCAGCGGGCCCGCAGGTTTACCGCTGCCGACTTCGGCCGCTACGATAAGATATATGCCCTGGCCGCAGATGTGTATGACGAAATAAAGCGCATAGGCGGGCCGAAAGCAGATATGAGCAAGGTTGACTACATACTTAACGAGCTGGAGCAGGGCAGCAACGGCTCAGTGCCCGACCCCTGGTATGGCACCGAGGAAGGGTACACTCCCGTGTATGAGCTGCTGGATAAGGCATGCGACGCTATTATAGCGCGCTATAAATAGGCAGCCGTTATATCATCCCGACTTTTTACTTTTGCGGTACTTATGTCAAAACCATCAATACCGCAGGGTACGCGCGATTTTTCGCCGGCAGAGGTACGCAAGCGGCAGTATATCTTAAATACACTACGCACCATATTTGAGCTCTACGGCTTTCAGCCGCTGGAGACACCCGCTATGGAAAACCTGGTGACCCTTACCGGTAAGTATGGCGAGGAGGGCGACCGGCTGATATTTAAAATACTGAACAATGGGCTGCATGAAAAGAAGGATGCTGACAAAGAGAAGTTGAATAGTGAATGGAGTAAAGTGCTTAGCAAGCCATACTCATCGCCGGTAGTTACTGAACGCGCCTTACGTTACGATCTTACTATTCCTTTTGCGCGGTATGTGGTGATGAGTCAAAATGAGCTAGCTTTCCCTTTTCGCCGTTACCAGATGCAGCCGGTATGGCGTGCCGACCGGCCGCAAAAAGGCCGTTATCGCGAGTTTTGGCAGTGCGATGCGGATGTGGTAGGCAGTACTTCCCTTATCAATGAAGCGGAGCTGCTGGGTATTTATCAAGGAGCGTTTCAACAGCTGGGTATACCGGTGGCTATAAAGATCAACAGTCGCAAGCTGCTGGCTGCCCTCTCTGAGATTTGCGGCATGCCCGACAAGATGATGGACATAACCATTGCGCTCGACAAGCTGGACAAGATAGGGTGGGTAGGTGTAGCCAAAGAGCTGCAGGAGCGCGGAATACCCGATGACGGCATATGGAAGATAGAGCAGGTGATAAATGTAAAGGGCACTAACGAAGAGAAACTTGCAGCCTATGCGGATATTATGCAGCACAGCGCCAGCGGTATAGCCGGCATCAATGAGCTGAGCAAGTCGCTGGCTTATTGCCACAGCCTTGGAGGTGAGCAAAGCACGGAAAATATCATTGTCGACATAAGCCTGGCACGCGGGCTCAACTACTACACCGGCGTCATAGTAGAGGTAGTATGCACGCACCCCGATGTGAAGATGGGCAGCATTGGTGGTGGTGGCAGGTACGATGATCTTACAGGCTTGTTTGGACTTAAAGATTTGTCCGGTGTGGGTGTATCGTTCGGCATTGACCGTATATACGATGTGATGGATGAGCTGAAGCTATTCCCTGAGCAGCTCGCTACAGGCACTAAAGCTATGCTTGTCAATTTTGGCGGCGACAATGAAGTGTATGCCCTGCAAATACTGAGCGCACTGCGCGCAGCAGGCATAGCAGCCGAGATATATCCCGATGCTGCAAAGTTTGATAAACAGATGAAGTACGCCAACAAGCGTGGCATCGCATACGTGTTGCTGCCCGGCGATGAAGAGCGCCAGAAGAATATGGTAAGCGTTAAGAATTTTGTGACGGGTGAACAGAAAATGATGGGGGTGGAGGAGTGTGTGGAGGTGTTACAATAAGCGTTTTGCACCGCCGCTCCGCACATCGCTTATTCATTTTATCTGAACATATTGCGTAAGATTTGGCAACTTTTCAAAAGTTGCCAAATCTGGGTCGCGCAGGTGCTAACCGCATGGGCTTGGAACCAATACTGCACTGCTTCCTCCGCCCATCGGTTCTCCATTTTTTGTAAACGTATCGCGTAAGATTTGGCAACTTTTGAAAAGTCGCCAAATCTGGGTCGCGCAGGTGACCGCAGGGGGCTAGTACGTATGCCGCACTGCCCCCTCCGCGCATTGCTTAACCATTTTTACGTGAACGTGTTGCGAGAGATTTGGCAACTTTTTGAAAATTGCCAAATCTGTATGACGTAGGTGCCATTAAATGCGACTGGTGTACGTACCCACCGCGGCCTCTGCACATCGCTCCCCATCAATAGCCGCCGATACAATGCCGCCCGCATACCCTGCGCCTTCGGCACAAGGGTACAGCCCTTTTATCTGTATGTGCTGCAATGTTTCTTTGTCGCGCGGTATGCGAACCGGCGAACTTGTGCGCGATTCTGTGGCTACCAGCACCGCTTCATTGGTATAGTATCCTTTCATTTTTTTGCCAAAGTCTACTACGGCTTTCCGCAGCGCTTCGTTTACGTCCTTGGGCAGCACATCGCGTATTGCGGCTGTGTGTATGCCGGGCAGGTAAGAGCAGTTGGGCAGGGTGGAGGATACCTTGTTGTCTACGAAATCGGCCATGCGCTGGGCTGGTGCTACCAGCTTGCCGCCGCCTACTTTAAAGGCTTGCTGTTCCACCATCTGCTGGTACTGCATAGCAGCCAGCGGGCCGGTGAATTTGTGTTTGGCAAAGTCGTGCTCATCTACCGCTACCACTGTGCCACTGTTGGCATACGGGTTGTTCCGCTTCGATGGCGACCAGCCGTTTACTACTATCTCGCCCGGTGCTGTAGCAGCAGGTGCTATAATGCCACCGGGGCACATGCAGAAGGAAAATACACCTCGCCCATATTCCTGCGCTACCAGCGAGTAGCTTGCAGGCGGCAGGTATGGGTCGCGCACCTGGCAGTGATATTGCGCCTGGTCTACTATGTACTGCGGATGCTCTATGCGCACACCCAGCGCAAAAGGTTTGCTTTCTATAGCAATTCCTTTGCGGTGCAGCAGCTCAAAGATATCGCGGGCCGAGTGCCCCGTTGCCAGTATTACCGACTGGCAATTTATAGTGGTGCCGCCTGCTGTCTGCACACCTTTTATCTTGTCGCCTTCCAGCAATATGTCTGTCAGCTTTGTATCAAACAGCACCTCGCCGCCGCAGTCAATTATTTGCTCCCGCATAGCGGTGATTATCTGGGGCAGCTTGTTAGTGCCAATGTGGGGGTGCGCATCGTAGAGTATGTTTTCCTCAGCGCCAAAATGGTGGAATAGCTGCAATATGCGCTGCACATTGCCCCGCTTGGTAGAGCGTGTGTAGAGCTTGCCATCGCTATAAGTGCCTGCACCACCTTCACCAAAGCAATAGTTCGATTCCGGGTTCACGATGCCCTCTTTATTCATGGCAGCGAGGTCGCGCCGGCGGCTGCGCACATCCTTACCGCGCTCCAGTATTATGGGTTTGTAGCCGAGTGTTATCAGGCGTAGCGCAGCAAATATCCCTGCCGGCCCTGCGCCAACAATAACCACATGCGGGGCATTGCTTACGTTTTGCAGCTGCGGGTCAAAGGGGAGGGGAGCAACAGGTTGTTCATCAATGAACACCTGTGCCTGTATAATTATGCGCGGCTGGCGCGAGCGGGCATCAATAGAACGCTTCTGAATATCGTAGCCATTGATGCGCTTTATGCCTACGGCACATTCCCCGGCGAGGGTGCGTTTCACAATTTGTTCGTCCGCAGCATCGGCGGGGCTCAGCGAAATGGTAACTACTTTGATCATCTATTCAATGATAAAAAGGTGAAGAACTAAACTGTATACTGTAATACTAAACTGTCTACTGCCTATTGTCATTCTGAGCTTGTCGAAGAATGTTTCACCACCCGCTCCGCTTCCTTAATGGAATACAGGCTGCTCGCCTGCGTGAGGCAGGTAACCGTAAGATCGTTGATGCACACATGGGGTGGCAGCGACGCTGCAAACCAGGCTATGTTAGCAATATCCTCAGCTTGTAGTGGCTTTATGTCTGCATATACGCCTTTCGCCCGCTCTTCATCTCCCTTAAAGCGCACCAGTGAAAATTCCGTTTCTGCCATGCCGGGATTGATGGCGGTTACCTTTATGCCATAGGGCAGCAGGTCTATGCGCATCGCCTGCGTCAGCGCCTCTACTGCAAACTTGGTGGCGCAGTATACATTGCCATTCTTATACACCTGCTTGCCCGCAGTAGAGCCAATGTTGATGATGTGCCCCGACGTTTGTTCCCGCATCATAGGCGCTATCTGCCTTGTCACATACAGCAACCCCTTCAGGTTGGTATCTATCATTACCTCCCAGTCGTCAATGTTTCCTTCATCGATGGTGGATAGGCCCGATGCAAGGCCGGCGTTATTTACGAGTATGTCTATGGTCCTCACTTGGCTTTTCAGCTGTGTAAGAGCTGCCTCCACATCTTCGCGCTTTCTTACATCGAAGCAGAGCGATACAACTTTTACGTTGTATGTAGTTTCCAGTTCCAGCTTTAGCTCATCGAGCCTGTCTTGCCGGCGGCCTGTTATACATACGGTATAGCCTTCCTTTGCAAACCGTGTGGCTATTGCTCTTCCAAAGCCGGCGGTAGCGCCGGTTATCAATATGGTTTTATTCATAAGCAGGGATGATCGGGCTTAAAGATAAAAAAGTAAATTTTCCTAAGCTTTGGAAGATGGATGCTGTTTTGTCTTGGCAGGTGGCTTCAGTTCGTTTTTAGCGATGTGGCCACAGCTGCTCAGGTATTGCTCCCAGTCTTCCAGCTGGGCACCCTTCAGCACGCGGGGAAATTTGCTCATCGCGCCTTCCTTACCCTTAGCCCTCAGGTAGTCTATAAATGCGCGGCCGGGCAGTATCTCTACAAACACCTCCTTAAGGGCCGATGTCCGCTCTACTTCGTAGTCATCATTCAGCGAGCAAATAGCTTTATCCAGCAGGGTTTTCACCTCCTTCACATCTACATTTTCATTGTCGCACCCTATGTACCACTGGTGGGCAAACAGGTTGTCGTATTTCAGTCCGGCTACGGCAAACTCGTGTATCGTTATGTTCAGCTTCTTAGATACTATCTCTATGGCCTTGTTCATATTGTCTACCGACATATGCTCACCACAAAGGCTCAGGAATTGCTTGGTGCGGCCTACTATAGCTATCTCGTGCTCCTTTGCGTTAGTAAAGCGCAGCACATCGCCTATTATATAGCGCCATGCTCCTGAGCAGGTGCTCAGCACCACGGCATACTCTACATCTTCCTGCACCTCGTGTACCATGTATACATCAGGGTTCGGTTTGGGGTTGCCATCCTCATCAAAGTTGTCTGAGGTGAAGGGTATGAACTCGAAGAAGATGCCCGTGTTCAGCACCAGCTTTATGCCTGCACCGGGCCGCGCCTGGAAGCCAAACGAGCCTTCCGAAGCCATATAAGTCTCAATGAAGGTCACGGGCTTACCAAATACCTTCTTGAAGCTTTCCCTGTAGGGCTCCATAGATACCCCGCCATGTATATATACGCTCAGGTTGGGCCATACATCATGTATGTGCTTGCCGCCGTGGTGTTTTATCACACGCTCCAGCACTATCTGCACCCATGCAGGCACGCCGCATACTATACCTACATCCCACTGGTCAGCTTTTTCTACTATCAGCTTTATGCGGTCTTCCCATTTGTGGCGTTTCGATATTTTCTGCCCCGGCTTATACAGCAGCGACGACATCCAGCGGGGCATATTCTTGGCGCTGATGCCGCTCATGTCGCCTTCGTAGTAGTCGCCCTTTTCATACAGCGAGGTTGTTCCGCCCAGCATCAGTATCCCTTTCTCAAACGCTACCGGCCGTATACGGAAGTTGGCCATGCTGTAAAGCTGCTTGAAGCCCACCTTCTTGATGGCCTTTATCATATCCTGCGTTACAGGTATATGCTTACTTGCCGACTCTGAAGTGCCGGAGCTGAGGGCAAAGTACTTTACCTTGCCGGGCCAGGTCACATTTTCCTCCCCCTCCTGACAGCGATACCACCATTTAGAATGAATATCTGAATATGTATGTACGGGCACCGTTTCGCGGAATGCCTTGATGAAATCTATTTCTTTACTGAGTATCTCTGCGTAGCCGTAGTGCTTGCCGAAGTGGGTATACTGGCCTCGCTCCAGCAGCTGCCTTAGTGCATGCCGCTGATAAGTTTGTGGGGTGGCTACCGGTAAGTTGAATTTTTTCCGAAGTTTTAAGGAGCGAGCTATAAGATTACCTAATAATGCCATTGGTACCCTTTGCTTAAATTAATTTTATTTAAGGCTGCAAATTTACGGTTTCCTGTGTTAAAGCAATGGTAACTAAATTAATTAAATATGCCTTTTGCTGCCTGGTAATAAGAGTTTCTCAATATTATTCGCACACCTTACCTTTGCACCCGCTATAAATGATACAAGTAGAGATAATCAATAAGTCGCCCCACGCATTGCCCGCTTACCAAACCGCCGGATCGAGCGGCATGGACCTCCGGGCATGGTTGGCTGAGCCAATACAACTGCAGCCCCTCGAGCGCAGGCTGGTGCCTACGGGCCTCTATATGTCGCTGCCTGTAGGGTACGAGGCACAGGTAAGGCCGCGCAGTGGTCTCGCCATCAAAAAAGGCCTTACGCTCATTAATACACCCGGCACCATAGACAGCGACTACCGTGGCGAGATAATGGTAGCAATGGTAAACCTGTCGGGCGAAGTGCAGGAGATAGCAGATGGAGAGCGCATAGCACAGATGATCATAGCCAGGTACGAGCAGGTAGAGTGGGCGCAGGTGGAAACGCTCGACGAAACAGTAAGGGGCGCAGGTGGCTTTGGCCATTCAGGCACTCACTAATTTTTACAGTAACAATAGTTCTAAACAACCTTTAAGACATGAACATAATTATTCCAATGGCGGGTATGGGCAAGCGCATGAGGCCGCATACGCTCACTACTGCAAAACCTTTGCTGCCGATAGCCGGCAAGCCTATAGTGCAGCGGCTTGTAGAAGATATTATTGCCACCAGCAATGAAAAGGTAGAGGAAATAGCGTTTATTATAGGCCCCTCCTTTGGAAAGGAAGTGGAGCAACACTTGTGCCAGGTGGCAGAAGCGCTTGGCGCAAAAGGCAAAATATGCTACCAGGAAACGCCGCTGGGCACAGCCCACGCTATCCTTTGCGCAGCAGAGCAGCTAAAGGGCAACGTGTTCATCGCCTTTGCCGATACGTTGTTCAAAGCCTCTTTCAGCATCGATACCAATAAGGATGCGATAGTGTGGACTCAAAAGGTTGATGACCCTACGGCTTTCGGGGTGGTAAAACTTAATGAGCAAAACGAGATAGAGGCATTCGTAGAGAAGCCAAAGGACTTTGTTTCAGACCTTGCCATAATAGGGGTATACTATTTCAAAGACGGTGAGCGCCTAAGGCAGGAGCTGCAGCGCCTGATAGACAATAACATAATGCTCAAAGGCGAGTACCAGATCACCGATGCCATGGAGCACATGCTGAAGAACGGTGTGAAGTTCTATACCGACCAGGTAGAAGAATGGCTTGATTGTGGCAACAAGGATGCTACGGTATATACCAATCAGCGCATACTGGCGATAAAGGACGGCAATGAAGAGCTGGTATCACCCTCTGCCAAAATAGAGAACTCTGTCATCATATCGCCGTGCTTCATTGGCACGAATGTAGTGATCAAAAACTCCGTAGTAGGGCCACACGTTTCGCTGGAGAAAGGAGTTGTGATAGAAGATAGCCGTATAACTAACAGCATCATCCAGTCGGATAGTATTGTTAAAAGTGCGCACATCAACGGCTCTATGTTGGGGAAAAATGTAACTTACATAGACAAACCAAAGGAAATAAGCATTGGCGATTTTTCCACGCAATTATGAAATTAGCCTACATAGCATACATAAGTCTGTTTTTATGCACTGCCGCAACTTCATCTTCCGCCCAGGAAACGATGGACACTACCGAGCTATCTAAAGCCGGCAAGCGTGCAAAGGCAGATGAGTATTATTTCGAGGGGTTGAAAGCAAAGGCTAAGAAGGACGAAGACCGTGCTATCCACCTTTTTGAGCAATACACGGCTGTAGAGCCTGTCATATCGGGTGCCTACTTTGAGCTGGCGAAGCTATACTTCCTGCAAAAGAAGATGGATAAATCGCAGGCTGCTATAAAGAAGGCGCTGGAGCTTGACCCCAACAATAAGTGGTACAAGGAAGAGTATGCGGCAATACTTGCAGAATCAGGCAAATTATCGGAGGCGGCCGATGTAATAGCCGCATTGGCCAATAAAGAAACGCGGGAACAGTCGTACCCTATAATGGCGGCGGAGTACTATGAGCGGGCACACAAGTACAACGAGGCTATCACTTACATAGACAAGGCTATAGCCCGCAGCAGCTCAGATGAAGATATACTGCTGCGCAAAAAAGTGCAGCTCTACCTGAATCTTAATGATGTGGAGAAGGCTGCCGGTGTGGTGCAGCAAATGATAGCGCGCGAGCCTAAGAACGGATTTAATTACAAATTCCTCGGCTCACTCTACGACAACAACAAGCTGCCCGCAAAGGCTGAGGAGGTGTATGTAAAAGCGCAGAAGCTGTTGCCAGATGACCCATCTGTGCAAATGGGCCTTGCCGAGCACTACCTCAAAAGCGGAGATACTGTTAAGTACAAAGGCTTCGTAAAGAAAGCCATAGTTAACCCCACGCTCGATGCTGATGACCAGGTAGACCTGCTGCGTGCCTATGTGCAGAGCTTCCCCGATGAAAAGACATCGATAACCGAAGGCATGCCTATAATAAAGGAACTGGTAGCCCAGCACCCCGATGATGCGGCGATACTTGGCTTCTACGGCGACTTCCTGGAGGGCAGTGGCCAGCACGATAGTGCTATAGTGTTCTTCAAAAGATCTGTACTGCTCAAATCTTCCGACTTCGATGCGTGGATGAAGCTACTTTCGAATTATACCGAGCGCCGCGATGCGGACTCAATGATCAAGTACAGTGAGAAAGCCATGCGGTTGTTCCCCAGCCAGGCGCGGGTGCATTTCTTCAATAGTGTAGGCCACTACAATAAGAAGGCATATCCGCAGGCCATAAAGGCAATGAACAGGGCTATAGACATGCAGCCTGAAAATAATCGTCCCCTGCTTGCGGCCATGTATTCGCAGCTCGGAGATATTTACCATGCATCAAAGCAGGATCAGCTTTCGGACGAAGCCTTTCATAAGGCCCTTGCAATGGAGCCCAATGACCCTACCGTGCTCAATAACTACAGCTACTATCTTTCGGTACGCGGGGTGAAGCTCGACTCTGCCGAAAAAATGTCGAAAAAGTCTTTAGAACTTCGCCCTAATGAGGGTACTTTCCTCGACACCTACGGCTGGATATTGTACAAGCAGGGCAAGTATGAAAAAGCACGTGAGTACATACAAAAGGCGATAGACCAGGCAGGCCCGCGCGCCGATGGCACGCTGTATGAGCACTTGGGTGATATCTACTACAAACTGAAGGACACACAAAAGGCAGTGCAGCACTGGAAGACCGCGAAAGAAAAGGGCGAAGACGATCCCCAATTAGAGAAAAAGATCACTGAAGGAAAATTGTATGAATAAGTTTGCCGGCATTGCGTTGTTGATAGTATTATCGCTTAGCTCTTCTTCCTGCGCCTTGCTAAAGCGTGGCAAGAAAAAGAATAAGAAAGCACAAACGGTAGCCCTTGTTACCGATACTGCCGCTGTTGTTGCCTCGCCAACCGCTGGCAGCAACACTGCCAATGTATCGCCCGAAACTAAGCAGCTGATCAGTGACCTTACGCCGCTCTGGAAGAAGCGCTTTAGTTACACAACCTTTTCAGGCAAGGCAAAAATGGACTACTCCGGCCCCCAGTCGTCGCAGGACTTCACAGCTAACTTCCGGATAAAGAAGGATAGTATCATCTGGATCGCCATCTCCGGCCTTGGGGGGTTAGTGCAGGTGGCGCGTATCTACATCACTCCCGATAGCATCTTTATCATGGACCAGTTGCATAAGGAAGCTACTATTATGCCGCTCACAGAGGCTGCTAAGATATTGCCTGCCCCGGTTGAGTTCTCTTCACTGCAAAATCTCATAGTTGGTGACCCGCTGAAAGATGGGGAGATCAATAATGCAACAAGCTCAGATATGGAGTGGGCCATTGATGCAGCAGACAATAATTACCAGCAGCACATCACCTACGACAAAATGGATAGCACCATGAAAACTGCTAAGCTTGCTGCCCGCGCCGGAGCCTCCAACGCTATGATAGCCTTCGGCAACTATATGAATATAAGGGAGCGGAAGCTATCGATGGCGCGTGTGGTAAACCTCAATGATGGTAAAGGCTCGCACACTGTTGAAATGAATTTTACCAATGCGGATTTCGACCAGCCCATCGACTTCCCATTCTCCATTCCGAAGAATTACAGCATCAAAAGCAAATAGCTTACCGGTAACAGATGTCCAGCTCCAGGTAAAAGGTATTGCCCAGCTTTTCAGTTATGGTTTTTGCAGGAAGCGTTATAGTAGCCGGGTTGAGCGCTATCGCATAAGTAGGAATGAAGGTAAACAGCCATTTAGAAGCCCTATAGGTAGCCTTGCAGCTTACTTCAATATCCAGCAGCTTAAATGCCCCGGCATTACCCAATGCCGACTGCTTCAGCGCAGAGTCTTTCCGGGAAAAATATTCGTTATAGTAGTGCAGCGTACCAGCATTTACGGCGACAGCGGGGATGACACTTCCTTTTCCCCCGGCTATTTTAAAGTCATGCTCCACAGATAGGCCTGCCACAAAGTCGGTCTTCTTATTGAAGTTGGCACCAATGGTCACCTGCGGCTGCACCCATTCATTCAGGTACTGCCCGTATGCTTCTACGCTGCCCCTTGTATTACCGCGAACGTTGCCCGTTTTCTTGCCATAGAAGTATTTCTCTGCCGACAAGCCACCATAAAAGTTGTCGCCGATCGTATGCTCGTAGGCAGCCTGGAGTGTGAGCAGGTCAAAGCGTTTATTCTGCCCGGCAAGGCTATAGGAAGCGATCATTTTAGCATACGCTCCCGATTTGTGATGATAGCCAATATAAGGGCTGAGGTAGGGTAGCGTCACCGTGTCTTTCCTGCCGAGGTATACATTATCGCTTAGAAAATTAAGGCCGGCCATAAAATACGTTTTGGCCTCAAAAGGATCGTCTTCCTCGTTTGTAACATGGCTTGCGGCGGGCTGTGCCCGCAAACATGGCATAGGCGTACTTATCAGCGTAAGAAGCAGCATGATTTTTAAGAAGTTACGCATGGCCATAAACAAAGCTAATATTAAAGCCGGGACAGGGCAGAAATTATCCGCCATGTAAGGAGTATTCTTTAATTTTACTGCACAGAATGCCCAATCTCTACATCATAGCCGGCTGCAATGGCGCAGGGAAAACCACCGCCAGTTTCACTATACTGCCGGATATACTGGACTGCCGCGAATTTGTGAATGCCGACAATATAGCTGCCGGCATCTCCCCGTTCAATGTGGAGGGGGTAGCTATAGAAGCCGGCCGCATCATGCTGCAGCGGATAAACGAATTGCTGGCCCTGGGCGCGGATTTCGCTATCGAGACCACACTGGCGACGCGCAGCTACGTAGCGCTGGTGCATAGGGCACGCAAGCTTGGCTACAAGGTAATCCTCGTTTACATCTGGCTCACTTCGCCTGATCTGGCTGTGCAGCGTGTGGCCGAGCGGGTAAAGAATGGAGGGCACAATATTCCTGAAGACGTCATCCGCAGGCGATATTACAGGGGCATTGATAACCTGTTTTCTCTGTTTATGCCCATATGTGATACCTGGGTCATTGCTAATAATTCCATAAAACAGATAGATATTATCGCCCGGGGCGAAGCCAAATTTGTAAATGACATAAAAAATAACGAAATTTGGGTTGAAATAAAGCAGCAGGCAAATGCAGGTAAGTAAAGAAAACGAGGATCTTTTTACTAAGATTGAAGCTGGCCTCAAACTGGCGATGCAAAGGCTTTACGAGCAAAAAGCTGCAAGGAATGAAACTGTCGTGATTATGGTCAATGGTGAGATCAAGCATGTACCTGCCAAAGACCTGCTCAGCGGCTACGATAGTTAGCAGGCCTGTTCATTATGTTCTTATGGCTTAGCTATTTTCTTCATCAGCTCCTGCTGCTGGTATAGCTGGTACCTATACACGGTCGATGCCTCCATTTCCCGCACCAGCATTTCTATCTCTTTGTCGTCCCCGGTTGGGTCATATTCCTTCTTCAGGTTGTTATTAAAAAACACGCCCACCGACTGCCATACCATCGCCGAAAATCCCCCCTTTAGTTCCTTTATTATCGTGTAGCAGTTCTGTCCCGTTTGCCGGTTTATCAGCTTTATCAGCACGTGGCCCTGGTCTACACTCATGTTCTTCAGCGGCTCTTTAAAAGCATGGTCCAGCTTTTTGTCTATTGCTTTCAGGTACTTTTTACGGTCGCGGCGGGCATCATACTTATCCAGGTTGTCGTTCACATCCTTAAAGATGGCGGCAGCGGTCATGGCGTAGGGATACACCTTGTAAATATTGTTTCTCAGCCTGTCCCTTTTTATACGGTCTGCCACATTCATCAGCGGTGCCGCCCTCACGAAGTCGGGCAGAAAGATCATCGGGTAGTCCTTTCCGCTTTCTGTTATTACACCCAGCCGTATGGTGTCATTAGCCCCCTGCTGCGCTAAGGCGGTATCACAAGCGGCTATCGCGAGGCAGGTAGATAGTATGACAGCTTTACAACTCATAGGCTACTGTAAATTTCCGATTTTTTGATCGTATAACCTTAATACTATTAATAATATTGTACCACTGATATGTTAATTATTTCCTTTATTAGGATTTGGTACGGGGTTTGGTGGTAACTGGGTGTACCTTTGCAGCCCGCTATGAGGAATTATATAATCGCGATTATTTTATTACCTGTTTGTTTTGTCTCCTGCAGTAAGGAGATACCCCCATTGAGCCAAAAAGAAATAACACACCGCATCGATTCTATCTCCGCAGCACGCATACAGGAGATCGATGCACGGGCCAATAAAGACCTGGAATACCGCATGAAGATAGAGCTCAAGTCGCGCGTAGACTCTATAGTAAAGGCCCGCATGCAGCAGCGTGCAAAAGATACGGTTACTACACCATCAGCCGCTAAATAATAAGTATTTGATCAACGATACCCTGCACCGCCCGGTTCTGTTTTTTGATGGCGAATGCAACCTGTGCAATGGGTTAGTGCAGTTCATTATCCGGCACGACGTGGCTGGTAAGTTCCTGTTCGCCCCTTTACAATCAGCGACAGGCCGGGACGCAATGAAGCGCCTTGCAGCTACAGGTGCGCCCCCCGATAGCGTAGTGCTGCTTTACAGGGGTATATATCACACTAGGTCGGCCGCGGCGCTGCATACTGCACGCCTGCTGGGCGGCTTCTGGAAGGTGTTTTACGCCGGCATTATCATTCCTCCATTCATCAGGGATAGCATCTACAACTTCATTGCCGCCCGCCGCTACAAATGGTTTGGGAAACGTGCCACATGCATGATACCCACTCCCGATCTGCAGCAGCGTTTTATATCGAGCTAATTTTTTACGTTTACTTTGCAACTTCCTTCCTTAAATTTGAGTATGGTTTTTTTCAGAGTGATCTTTTTCCTGTGGGCGGTATCGGCATGCTTTAGCAGTGCGCAGGGGCAGGAGGTCATATATTCCCAGTACGATAAGTTTGACTACCGCAACGATGACTATGCCATTGTAGGCAAGACAGACGGGCTGCTGTATACCTACCGCAGCACCTCCGAGGGCGCTATGCTCGATGCCTTTGACGATTCAATGAACAAGGTGGCTATGGTGCTGCTCGATTTCTTTCCATCGCGTATATACCAGGTGCGCTTCATTGCCTATCCCGATAAGATAGTGGTGATATACCAGGCGCTTGAGAGCAATAAAGTGGTGCAGTATGCAGCCCTGCTCGACAATAAAGGCAGGCTGGTAAACAGGCCTATAGAGCTGGGCAGCGTGAAGACCGGCATCTTCGGTGCTACTAAAACTTATTTCCAGTCTACGGTATCTGAGAATAAAAAATGGATACTGATCTATAGCGCCGGCGATAAAGGCGAATCGATAGAGTTTGAGGGTAAATGGCTTGATGACAGAGCCACGATTGTAAAGCGCAGCCACGTTACCTTCAAGGCCGATAATACCATAGAGCATGGAGAAGTGAACATATCGAATGATGGCACCTTGTACATGGCGGGCTACACGCCTGTAGGCACTCAAAATTACGCCGACCAATTCTGGATATTCACATTGCAGCCGGGCGGCAGTAAGTTTGAGCCTAAGGAAATGCAGCTCAACGAGAAGTTTGCGGCAAGTGGCTATATGAAGGTCGACAATGTGAACGGGCACGTATACTTCGGCGGCTTTTACTCAGACAAGAAGAATGGCAGCTTTGATGGTATCATCTATGCCGACTACGAAATAGGCAAAGGCGCCTTTACCAGCCACAAGTTCATTCCATTCGATGAGAGCCTGCTCAGCATACGCGCCAAGCGCAGGAAGGATCCCCTCGACAACTTCCAGGTGCGCCAGCTCATCGTGAAGAACGACGGCGGCTTTGTGCTGATATCCGAGGCTGCATATGTTACTACACGCAGCAACTATATGCCCGGCTTTGGCTACTACTCTTTTTACAGCCCATATACCACCAGCATGGTACACGAGTATCACTACGAGGATATCATGGCGCTGGCTTATGATAAAGAGGGTGTACGCGAGTGGAGCGCCTTTATACCTAAAGACCAGTATTCGCAGGAAGATGGTGGTGTATTCTCTTCCTATGCTTTGTTGAATACCGGCGGCGCATTGGCGTTCCTCTACAACGATTTTAATGCAGCGCATTCGCGCATACAGCTTGCTTCGCTGGAGTCAGACGGCAAAACGGATATCCGCTCCTTTACTGCCGAGGGCAATGATTATCCCGACTGGCTGCCTCGGTCAGGCAAGCAGGTAGCAGCGCGCGAGCTTATAGTGCCATGCTTTCATAAGAAGCAGATATGCTTTGCGCGGGTAGTGTTCTAGCCGCTATTTTCTGATCACAAGGTGGAATGCTTTGCCGATACTTTCGCCGGTTAGCCTTACCATGTATACGCCGTTTGCCAGCGTATTGCTTAGCGTCACCTGCTGGTCTATTTTTCCGCCGGTTGCTGCTATCTCGCTGGTAAATACCTTTTGCCCTAGCATGTCCGTCACTTCTATACGCACCGGCTTATTACTTGCTGTGGGCAATGTTCCTTTTATGGTAAACGTACCGGTACTTGGGTTGGGTAGCAGCTGTACATCACTATGTCCGGTAGATGCAGTTACCACCCCCAGCGGGCTCACCGTAATGAACACCCAGTCGAACCCTGAGATATTCGGGCAAATGCCATTGCTCGTCACTACACAGCTCACCGAGTCAAAGTGGTTGAAGGTGCTGGTATAGCTGGTGTTCGTTGCTCCGGGCACGGGTACTCCGTTTACTTGCCATTGGTACAGTGGCGATGGCCCCGCGTCTGTTACAATTGCATTCAGGGTCACAACATCACCCGTATGTACATTCACTCCGGGTGTGGGTATAATGGTCACATGTGGCGTGGCCAGGGAATCTACGGTAAGCGTTATATCGGCGCTGGTAACCACGTTGGCAAGCCTGCATAGGTAGTTGCTGGTCATCTGCACCCTTATCACATCGCCGTTCACAGGCACGTAAGTGAAAGGCGATGCCGTACCTGCGGCGCTGCCATTTACGAGCCAGGTATACAGTGGTGTAGCACCCCCGTATACTGGCACAGCAGTGAAGTTGGTGGGCGTGAACTGGCACAGCGTGTCGTTAGGGTCAATGAGCATAGCCACAGATGGCATTGCCGATGGCAGTACGGTAAGCACATGAACAGATACAGCCGTATCCGGCGCCACGCAGCCACTGCCGGTCATCTTCACTGACAAGATATCGCCGCCGGCAGGGAGGAAGCTATAAGTGCTGCCACTGCCTACGATCATCCCATTCACCCGCCACTGGTATACCGGCAATGATCCACCGCCCGCTACAGGTGTAGCAGTAAAAGTGTACGTGATACCGGGGCAAAGCGTATCGCCGGGCCCGGTAATGTTCACTACCGGTATCGTAGGTGTAGTAACGGTTACAGTAGTACTTCCGGCCATATTGCGCTTGCAGCCAGTAGCTGCGTTTGTAGCCTGCACCGTATACACACCGGCTACCGTAAGCAAGCCAAAGTCGAGCGCGCTGCCTGTGCCCGTGGCATAGCCTGTAGCCGATGCGCCGTAGCTAAGCAGGTAGCTGATGCCTATATCTGAGCCATCGAGCCCTACATGTACGCCATTGCCGCCGGCGCAGTAAGCGCCACCGCCCGTCACATTGTGCACCGGTGGCAGCGGGGTTACGGTCATTGTCTTTACGCGGCCACAGCCGCCCGTAGCCAGGGTATAAGTAATAGTAAATACGCCGCCGGCAACATAACCGGCAACAATACCTGAAGCAGACCCGATAGAGGCTATTGATGGATTACTGCTCGTCCACAATCCACCCGGTAGGGAGGCTATCATTGTAGTAGTGGCCCCTATGCATACGCCATCTGCGCCGCCTATTGCGGCGGGAGTGGCATGCACGGTTACGGCTTTAGTTGTAAAGCAGCCCGTACCCGGGAAGGTGTAGGATATAAGTGTGTTGCCTGCCGAGATGCCCGTAATAACGCCCGATACAAGTCCGGCTGTAGCCACGGCGGCATTGCCGCTGCTAAATGCACCACCCGCAGATCCCGTCGCAAACAATGTGGCCGATCCCTCGCAAACGGTGTCAAGGCCCGTAAGCGGCAGTGGCAGCGGGTTTACAGATACGGCAAGTATGTTGACGCAGCCCGTAGGTATAGTGTAAGTAATAATGGTAATGCCGGTGTTGATGCCTGTTACTATACCAAGGCCGTCAACAATTCCGGCCGATGGGTTGCTGCTGCTCCACGCGCCGCCGGGCGAGCCGTTGGCAAGCAGGGTAGCAGCGCCTATGCATACACGGGGTGTGCCTGTAATGGCAGGTGGCAGGGGGTTAACGGTTACCTCGGCATTCACGGTGCAGCCGCCGTATACCGTATACGTTATCAGCACATTCCCTGGCGATACACCTGTCACCACGCCCGTTAGCGGGTGTATAGTAGCCACCGTGGCAGGCGGCCCGCTGGTCCACATGCCTCCCGGCATCAGCGGGTTGGTAAGGTTCTCCATAAAGCCGGCGCAAACTGCCAGAGAGCCTGCGATCGGCGATGCCGTCTCATTTATCGTTACCACCGTTGTTGCATAGCAGTTGTTGGGGCCGGTATAGGTAATCACAGCCGTGCCTGCAGATATGCCATTCACCTGCCCAAAAATGCTCACTGACGCAATAGCCGGCGCGCTGCTGCTCCAGGTGCCACTGAGTGTGGCATTGCTGAAGGTGACCACAGCCCCTACGCATAGCTCAAAGATGCCTGTAATAGGCGACGGTACATCATTCACTGCAATATCATGTGTTGTATAGCATCCTTCCGTAGAAGTGTAGGTAATAGTAGCTACACCAACAGTGTTTCCCGCTACTACACCGGCAATGCTTACCGGGGCAATAGCCGGTGCGCTGCTGCTCCAGGTACCACCCGGTGCGCTATTGCTGAGGGTCACTGTAGTGCCCAGGCACACTTCTGCCGGGCCCGTAATAGTCGGCGGTATCGCCTGTACGGTCACAGTTTTGGTAGTAATGCAGCCTGTAGGTAGCGTATAGGTTATGTTGGTAGTCCCTATGGCGATACCGGTTACAACCCCGGTTGCAGAAATGGTCGCCACAGCCGGTGCATCGCTCATCCATGTGCCACCGGTGGAGGTGCTCGCAAGTGTAGTAGTGAACCCTTCGCAAACTGATGCTGTACCAGATATTGCCGCAGGCAGGGGATTAACGGTTACTGTCTTCACGGTGCTTGCTGTGCAGCCCCAGCCATCTGTAGCGGTGAGGCTAACTGTATAAGTGCCTGCGGTGGTGTAAGTATGGGTTGGGGTAGCGATTGTGCTTGTAGTACTGCCGAAAGTCCACGACCACGTAACTACGCTGGAGAAGTAGCTGAATGATGCGTCAGCAAATGCAACCTCGCCCGTAGCGCACGATGGATTGGGCGTTATGGTAAAGTCGGGCTCCACTGCATCAACCTTTATGGTATCTGCGCCAAGGCTGTAGTTGGTACAGCCAAAGCTATCGGTAAGTATCAGCTTGGGTATATACCCGCCCGGCGTAGTGTATACGTGCGATATGGTATCTGATAGCGATGAGCCGGAAACAATGCCATCGCTAAAGTCCCACACTATCCCGGCGGCATTACCCAGCACTGCATTGAAGTATACCGGCAGCGGGCTGCACCCCGATACGGGAGCGTAGGTAAATGCGCCGCTATAGCCAAAGAGATTTACATGAGCACTGTCCTTGCTGCTGCAACCGGCGGCATTGGTAGCAGTCAGTATCACCGTGTAGTAGCCGGGTATCGTATACGGGTTGGTGGGATCTTCAATTACAGAAAATGCACCGTCGCCGAATGCCCAGGAATAAGCGGTTGCCCCCATGCTGGTATTGGTAAAGGTAACGTTGAGCGGCGGACACACTGCAAACGAGTCGCTCATGTCAAAGCCTGCAATGGGCGCGGGGTTTACGAGCATCACCATGTGCAGGGTATCAGTGCAGCCCAGCGATGAGTAGCCCACCAGCCTTATATGGTAAGTTCCTGCGGCGGTGTAGGTATGGCTGGGGGAATACGCAGTGGTAGTAGCCCCATCCCCAAACGACCACAGATAACTTGTAGTGCCGGTCGAGGCATTGGTGAAATCCGCAGTGCCGCCCACGCAGATGGTCAGGCTTGATGAAGTGAATATGGCGGCGGGGCTATTCACGGTTATCGGTGGTCCCTCCAGGAAGTCGGTACAGCCATATGCATCGGTTATTATTTCCAGCGGGCTATATATGCCCCCTGCCGTGTAAGTGTGTGCTACTGAGGCTGCGGTCAGTACTTCAGTACTGCCGTCGCCATAAGCCATCATCCTGCTTACAATAGCTATCCCCGGCAGATCAGTGCTGGCATCTGTAAAATTCACAGTCAGCGGGTCGCAGCCCGATGAAGGTGTATTGGTGAACACAGCATCAGGATTGGATACCCGCACGCAGTTTGTCTTTATCAGCGTATCGTAGCATCCCCTGAAGTCCTGGATTACCAGCATTACGGTATGGTATCCAGGTGTGCCAAATGCGTAATAAAGCGTGTCGTTGGTGCTGCCGGTGAACATACCATCTACAAACCACCGGTACTCCGCTACCGACTGGCTCACCGTGGAGCTGAAGGTATCAGGTTGCCAGGGGCATAGCGTCGTGTCGAGCGGTGTTACAGTAATGTTTACCGGGGTAAGGTTTATCAGCATGCCCAGTGGGCCGCTTGTAGTATCCCGGCAACCGCTGGTTGCATTATACGTCGCCAGCTTTGGTGTGTAGAATGTGGGGGATGGATATACGTGTGTTGGGTTGATGGCGCTGGAGGTGTCCCCATCGCCAAACAGCCACAGCCTGCTCGTAGCCCCAGATGATATGTCGTAAAAAGACACCGCAGTAAAGGGGGTACAGACATAATTAAAAGTGCCCCGTGCAATAGGCGAGTCTACTATCACTGGCAACGTGAATAGGGTACTCTGGCAGCCATTGAATGAGGTCCTTAGCGTCACGTTGTGTGTACCCGGTAAAGTGTATTGATGCACTGCCACAGGCATTAGCCCTGAGCTGGCGTCCCCGTCCCCAAATTGCCATACGAAGTCATCAGGCGTGCCGGTATAGGTGCTGGTAAAGGTGATGTTCTTCTTTACGCACACGTGGCTTGGGGTCGCGGTAAATGATGAGGTGGGAGGGGTGCCCGCTTTGATGATCAGGCTGCCCGTTTTCGAGCAGCCGTTTGCTGTCGTCATGGTGCAGGTGACAAGATAAACTCCGGTGGCCGTATAGGTATGCAACGGTGTGGCGCTGGTGGAAAGTGGGCTCCCGTCGCCAAAATTCCACGAATAGCCTGTGATAGTATAAGGATACGGAAACTCCATAAAGCCCATGGTAGCCCAGTCGAGAACACGGGATACCGCGAGGGCGGATAGATTGGTCGCCAGCGGGATGCAGCCCGCGATACTGGTCGATTGTACATCGACCCTAAGGCCATTCACAGTATCCAGCTTGCTTACAGTATCCTTGCAGCCGTTTATATCAGTAGTGTATAGGGTAATGGTTGGTATCTGCGCCGAGGTATAATTGTGCGTTGAGGGGTTGCCAGTGCCGCTGCCACCATCCCCATATTGCCATGCAGCTGTGCTGCCTGCGGGTATGGTGGCCGTGAATGTAAGCAGTGCGGGTGGGGGGCAGGGCGCAGCAGGGCTCACCGTGAAGCTGGTGACCGGCTGGGGGTGTACTGTGAGCGGATGTACCACGGAATCGTAGCAGCTGCCGTTAAACACGATAAGCTTTACGTTGTAGGTGCCGGGTGCGGTATAAAAATGTTCCGGGTTTTCATCTGTCGCCGTAGTGCCATCATCAAAGCGCCATAGCTGCGATATGTGGGGAGAACTGGTATTGGTAAAGGTAATAGCATCCGTAATGCACAGGCCCGCCGGCGAGGTAAAGGCAGCATCAAGATTGCCGATATTGATGTAGCCTGTTCGGGTCATGCTATCCTTGCAGCCCTTGCCATCTGTTGCCACCAGCTTTACCGGATAGGTGCCCGGCAAGGTGTAGGTGCGCGAAGGTGCGGGTGTGGCTGCTGTTCCCCCATCTCCAAACGTCCATGCGTATGCAAGGGGAGCGGTGCCCGTGGTACTATTGGTAAATGGCATGGTCGCAGGTGCAGTACACACATTAGGGCTGGGCGTGCTGAATGCAGGCACCGGCAAGGGGTATACCTCTATATGCCCCGTGCGGGTTATCGATTGTGTGCATCCGCCACTGTTAGTGGCATACATAGTTATATTGTAGAAGCCCGGCGTAGTGTAGCTATGCGATGGTGTCGTTGCCGTGCTGGTGACCCCGTCCCCAAAGTTCCAGGTATACGTCATGGGCCCGGCCATGCCTGCTGTGGAGGTACTTGTGAACGTCACCGGCACGCCAGGGCACACATTAGTGTCATTGGCCACGAAATTGGCCACTGGCACCGGGTATACGGTTATAATAGCGGTATGAGTTGCCGTGGTAGCCCCGTTAATGGCCGTAAGCACCACAGTGTAGGTGCCGGCCGTGCCATAGCTTGCAGAGGGGTGGGTAACAAGCGAGCCGGTGCTGTTGCCGAGGTCCCACGAGTAGCTGGTAGCCCCGGTAGATGTATTGGTAAAATGCACAATAAGGGGAGCGCAGCCAGTAAGGTGGTCAGCGGTAAAATTGGCGGTCACCTGCGCAAACGCTACCGGCGAGCAGAGCATGAACAGGCAGAAGATCAGTATGGTTTTTATATATCGGGGCATAGGGCACAATTCAATAGCCGTAATATTAGTAAATTTATTTCTATTCTCTGAAAGCCAGTTGGTAAATATCTGTAACGTCAGCAAGTGCGCAGACCTCACCAGGAACAGAGTGCCATAAAATGGCGTAGCCTAATTGGCAACCGTTAGGAAACTTTAAACTATTTTAGCCCCAAATTTCAGTGTGCTCAGGTTATTTCGAAATAATAGTCCCTTTACTGTAATAATATTATTCATTTTCACACTGCTTGTAAAAATGCCGGTGCTCCTGCACCCTGCAGAGCCGGTGCAGATACCAGGGCATTTTCTTTACAATTATGTAATACGGGGGTTGTCGTTTCTGCTGGGCCATGGCGCTTTTAGCTACACTATGGTGGCGCTTATAGTGCTTTTTGTACAGGCGTTATATATTAAGAGTATCGCCACCAGGCATAAGCTTTTTCCGCGCTACACCTATATACCATCGTTTGTTTACCTGCTGCTCACCTCCATATACCCTGCCTTCAATTCCTTTAATGAAACGCTTATTGTCAACTGGTTCCTGCTAGGTGCTATGGACATCATGTTCAGCTTCACCCAGACCAACCAGCCCCGTAAGCTGATCTTCAATGCCAGCCTTTTGCTGAGCCTGGCAGCGGCATTCCAGTTTACGTTTTTGGGCTATTTCCTGCTGCTGCTGGTGGGTATGGTACTGTTCAGGCCTTTCAACGTGGGGGAGTGGTCGGTGGCGCTTATGGGGTACATCACACCCTTCTATTTCCTGGTCAGCATCCTCTTTCTGTTCGATAAGTTTTACCTTATGTCGGGCTGGCCGGCTATTGGTTTTTCGCTGTCATCGCATGTATCATCGGTCTTTTACCTCATCGTCGTTTTTGCGGGTTTGCTCATATTGCTCGCATGCGGCATATATGCCATGCAGCTCAATGTACCCATGAGTAACATTTATATCCGGCGCGACTGGATAGCGCTGTCGTTCTACCTCATCATATCGCTGGTGATGGCGCTGCTTACAGATGCATCTATAAAAAGCGCATGGCTCATCACAGTGCCGGCATTAAGTATAGTTATATCTCACGCGCTTTTGCTTGAAAAGAATAAACGGTTTAGTAACTTTATCTTTTATTTCTCCCTTTTTTATCTCATTTTCTGCCTTTGGGCGTATAAATAGTATAGTATAATGAAGTTTGGTATTATTGTTTTCCCGGGTTCTAATTGCGACAGGGATATGATGCATGCACTCCGCGACGACCTGCAGCAAGAGGTGGTAATGCTGTGGCACAAAGACCGCGACCTGAGCATGTTCACTAACGACGACTGCATAGTGCTGCCGGGCGGCTTCTCTTATGGCGACTACCTGCGCTGCGGTGCCCTTGCGCGTTTCAGCCCCATGATGGAGCAAGTTATAGAGTTTGCTAACGGTGGCGGCAAGGTACTGGGCGTGTGCAATGGTTTCCAGATATTGTGCGAGGCAGGGCTGCTGCCGGGTGTGCTGCTGCAAAATGATCATCAGAAATTCGTGTGCAAAAATGTCTTCATCAAGAGCGAAACTACCAATAACATAATAGGGGAGCACGTAGGCAAAAAGGTGCTGAAGATACCTGTGGCCCACGGCGAAGGCCGCTATTATGCAGATGCCGCTACGCTGAAGCAACTGTCGGCCAACGAGCAGGTACTGTTCCGCTACTGCAATGAGAATGGAGAGGTGCATATCAACTCTAATCCCAACGGCGCTATCAATAACATAGCGGGCATATGCAATGCTACCCGCAATGTTTTCGGCATGATGCCACACCCGGAAAGGGCGTGCTCTGAGCCGCTCAATAACATAGACGGGCGTGGCATATTGCAGGCGCTGAGCTTCGCTAACTAAGTATAGAAAACGTTAAAAACGACCGCCGGCTAACATTAATTTGATTATGTATGTTAACTTGGTAGTCAAATAAAGAGGCATATGCGATCACTGAAATATTGTTTGCTGTTTTTAAGCGTGTTTTGCGCTGCGTCATCGTTTGCGCAGATGATAGCAGACCCAACTACATGGCGGTACGAGGTGAAGAAGAAAAGTGCTACCGAATACCAGTTGATCACGCACCTGGAGCTGAAGCAGGGCTGGCATATATGGTCGCTGAAGCCGGGTGGTGATGGCTATGAGATCGCGCCATCGTTCACTTTTGACAAGTGCCCAGGCGTGACCATGGTAGGTAAGCCAACCGAAAAAGGAAAAGCTACGACGACCACTATGGAAGGCATCGACGGAAAGGTAACTTACCTATCCGGCAAAATAGATTACATACAGAATGTGAAGGTAGCCGGCAAGGCAACTATAAAAGGTAAGCACGAATACCAGGTATGCAACGACAAAATGTGCCTGCCACCTAAGACCAAGGATTTTGAGTTTGCAATAAAGTGATCCGCTGCGGCGGAGTAATGTGGAGTTGGCAATGGTGAGAGTGCCCGGCATAGGCCGGGCCGGGGTTTAACCTTTTAAAACACACATAATGAGAGTGCTTAAAGCCGCACTGTTAGTTTTCTTCAGCTTGTTTATTGCGCTGGGCCTCGATGCCCAGATGATACAGGACAACAGCAAGTGGTCGGTTGAAGCTAAGAAAAAGAGCGGCGGCCAATACGAGTTGATCGTACACCTGTCGCTGCCCGAGCACTGGCATATCTACGCCTTTAAGCCCGGGGGCGATGGCACCTTGCTGCCCCCCGTTATCAAGTTCTCTAAGAATGCCCAGGTAACCCTTTCAGGCCCTGTGGTGGAGAAAGGCAAGCTCATCAGCGAAAAGCTGGAGGGCATAGAGGGTATAGTGAATATGTACAAGGGCAAGGTCGACTATGTGCAGAAAGCAACGATAAGCGCTAACACCAAAGTATCTGTAATCTGCGAGTACCAAATATGCAATGACCAGATGTGCCTGCCACCCAAAACTATAACTCGCACGGTAATAGTTACAGATGCAGGCGGCACACTTGATACTTCTGCCGCGGCCGCAGCAGCTACAACGGAAGTAGAGCAAAAGGCCGACACAATTGTTGCGGAGACTACCACGGCCAACGACGGCACAGTAACAGATACAGCAAAGAAGGCCCTGGCGGCCGGTGCAGCGGACAATGCAAATACTAATAATGGCGGTAAAAAAGAGAGCAAGTCGCTCTTGTGGCTCTTTCTCGCTGCCTTCCTTGGCGGGTTAGCGGCAGTGATAACGCCCTGTGTCTATTCCATGATACCGATCACTGTAAGCTTTTTTACCAAGCGGAGCAAAACACGGAGTGAGGGTATCCGCAATGCACTTTATTACTCGCTTTCCATCATCATTATCTTTACCGTATTAGGCGTTGCTATCTCAGCCATATTCGGGGCCAATGCGCTCAATTCCCTGTCTACAAACTGGATAGCCAATCTCTTTTTCTTCCTTGTATTCGTAGTGTTTGGTATCTCTTTCCTCGGTGCATTCGAGATAACATTGCCATCATCATGGACCAGCAAGACCGATTCCAAAGCGGGTGTTGGCAGCTTTGGCGGTATCTTCTTCATGGCGCTCACGCTGGCTATTGTATCCTTCTCGTGCACCGGGCCTATCGTAGGTCCGCTGCTGGTATTGGCAGGCAAGGGTGGCATAGCAGGCCCCGCTGTGGGTATGTTTGGCTTCTCTATTGGGCTGTCACTGCCATTCGCTCTATTTGCAGTATTCCCGGGCATGCTCAATAAAATGGCATCATCGGGCGGGTGGCTCAACCAGGTGAAGGTGGTGCTCGGCTTCCTGGAGCTGATGCTGGCGTTGAAGTTCTTCTCTAACGCAGACCTGGCCATGGGCTGGCGCCTGCTCGACAGGGAGATATTCATTGCTATCTGGATCGTCATTTCTATCCTCCTTGGCTTCTACCTGCTGGGTAAGCTCAAGCTTTCTCACGATGATGCGCCTGTGAAGAACATCTACGGGCAGGAGTATGTGTCTATATTCAAGCTGTTTATGGCTATCCTTGCCTTTACATTCTCCATATACCTGCTGCCCGGCATGTGGGGTGCGCCGCTCAATGGCATGAGTGCCTTCCTGCCACCGGCTGGTACCTTCGACTCATTTGGCGGAGGCAGCGGGCCGGCCCACGCCCCCGAAAATACAAGTGGCGTACAGCCGGTGAAGTATGTGAACGATATGAAGATATACGAGCCACCGGTGGTGAAGAGCCTTGGCCTCGTCACTTACTTTGAGTACGAAGAGGCCCTTGCCGCATCTAAGAAACTAAAGAAGCCATTGATGCTCGACTTTACCGGTATCAACTGCGTTAACTGTCGCAAGATGGAGTCGCAGGTATGGTCTAAGCCGGAGGTAGCTAAGCGGCTTAAGGAAGACTTCGTGGTAGCATCGCTTTATTGCGATGTCAACAAGATAGATCTGCCTAAGGCAGAGCAATATTTCTCGAAGGACCTTAACTCGCAAGTGGTAACAGTAGGCCACAGGAATGCAGCTATACAGGCGGCTAAGTTTGGCTCCAATTCCCAGCCATTCTATTTCTATGTAGATGAGAACGGCAACAAACTTATTGAGGAAGGCTATGCTTACGACCCCGATGTGCAGAAGTTCATAGCGCACCTTGATAGAGTGAAGGAGAATTATAAGAAGACGCATCCGTAACGGCCACATTGAGCGGTAAAGTTCTTGCCATTTAAGAGTTTTAAAACATGGAGAAGCCCCTTCAGGGGTTTGGGGATTATGTTCACAGCCACTACGCAAATAAGAGTACGCTACGGGGAGACCGACCAGATGGGCTACCTGTATTATGGCAACTATGCACTGTATTACGAAGTCGGCAGGGCAGAGGCTATACGCCAGCTGGGCTTTACTTACCGCCAGCTGGAGGAGATGGGCATCATGATGCCAGTGGCAGAGCTGCATTCGCAGTACTTTAGGCCGGCGCTTTATGACGATCTGATAACGGTAAAGACCATACTCAAAGAATTGCTTGACGGGCCTAAGATACAGTTCCATACCGAGCTGTATAACGAGCAGGACCAGCTGCTGAATAAGGGCGTTACCACGCTGGTATTCTACGAACCCAAAGAGCGTAAGAAGACCAATATGCCGGGGGAGCTGCTGAGCCGGTTACAACCATTTTTCGAAAAGCCATGAGCAATATAGCAGCAGCAATAATAACTATAGGCGATGAGCTACTGATAGGGCAGACCATCGATACTAACTCGGCATGGCTGGCGCAGCATCTCAATGAATTCGGCATCGACGTTATACGCAGGGTAGCGGTGGGCGACAACAAAGAGTCTATCATAAAGGCGCTCGATGAGGAGCTTGCCAATACATCCCTTGTGATCATAACCGGCGGGCTGGGGCCTACGGCAGACGATATTACCAAGCCGCTGCTTGCCGAATATTTTGGCGGGAAGCTGGTGGTGAATGAAGAGATACTGGCGCACGTAAAAGAGCTGTTTGTAAAGCGCAACCGGCCTTTCATAGGACGCAACCTGAAGCAGGCCGAGCTGCCTGATAACTGCGAAGTGCTGTTCAACAAGATGGGCACTGCGCCGGGCATGTGGTTCGAGCAAGAGGGGAAGGTGGTTATATCGCTTCCCGGGGTGCCGTTTGAAATGATCTCTATAATGAAGGATGAGGGGCTGGACCGGCTGAGGAAGCGCTTTGTAAGCGATGCTTTGCTACACCGCTCTATAGTGACCGCAGGGGAAGGGGAGAGCTTTATAGCCGATAAGATACAGGACCTTGAAGAGGCATTGCCGGCGCACATAAAGCTGGCCTACCTGCCCGGTGCCGGCATGGTGAAACTGCGGCTCACAGGCCGTGGCGCCGACAAGCAAAAGCTATCCCAGGAGCTGCAGCTGCGCACCGAGGAAATAGCCAACCGCATCGACGAGATAGTGGTATCGCTCGAAGATATATCGATGGAGCTGATACTGGGCAAGTGGTTTACCGTACACAGTAAGACACTCGGGCTTGCCGAAAGCTGCACCGGTGGCGACATAGCCAACAACATAACTAACGTGATGGGGTCGGCCAACTACTTTAATGGCTGCATAGTCAGCTACACCAATGAGGTGAAGCAAAATGTGCTTGGTGTAAAAAAAGAGACCATAGATAACGAGGGCGCTGTAAGTGAGCAGACGGCTATAGAAATGGCAAAGGGCGCACTGAAAGTGCTCGGTGCAGACTATGGGTTGTCGGTGACCGGGCTGCTGAGTCCCGGAGGCGAGAGCGACAGGGTGCCGGTGGGCACGGTGTGGATGGCGGTTGCTGATAAGGATAATGTACATACTAAAAAGTTTCAGTTTCACAACGACCGCCAGCGCAACAAGGACATGGCTACCTCAATGGCCATGCTGATGATCTGGAAGTTTATCAACGGCAAATTGTAGCACTCTATGGCCACCCCCTGCATCATTTTCATTACCGGTATGCCGGGTGCAGGCAAGACCTGGTGGGGGCGGCGGCTGGCAGCGCATTACCACCTTCCTTTTACAGACCTCGACGACTATGTAGCCCAGCGGGAGCAGGCCAGCATACCTGCGCTATTCGCGCAGTATGGGGAGGCGGGTTTTCGTGAGCGCGAGGCAGCTGCGCTTGTGGAGCTGATAGCGACAACAAGCACAACCACCATCATAGCCTGCGGTGGCGGTACGCCCTGCCACGGCGCTAACCTGCAGCTGATGAAGCAAGCCGGGACGGTGATATACCTGCAGGTAACCATACCCACATTGCTGGCAAACCTGGAGCAGGATACCACGCAGCGACCGCTGCTGAAGAACCGCGGCGACCTGTCTAAATACCTGCAAACGCTGCTGCAAAAGCGTACCCCATACTACGCAAAAGCGCACCACATTTTACACACAGCAGACATTTCCCTCACTACCTTTGGCCAAATTATATCCTCATGTATAAACAGGCAATGACAGCCGGTGCGCTGCTTGCAATGCTGGCGGTGATACTTGGCGCCTTTGGCGCGCATGGCATCAGGCCTAAGGTTACTCCCGAGATGTATGCAGTGTTTGAGAAGGGGGCGGCCTATCATTTCTACCACAGCTTTGCCCTGCTCATCACCGGTATTGCTTATGCCTCGTTTCCCTTTAAGCAGCTGAGGCTGGCTACTATCTTTTTCATTGTGGGTATTGCCCTGTTTAGCGGCTCGCTATATGCTATGGCGTTGCTCTCTATAACTGGTACGAGCATAGGCCCGGCAGGTATCATCACCCCTATAGGTGGTACATTTTTCATACTTGGCTGGCTGTTTTTATTTTTAGGCATTATTAAGAAAAAGTAAATGAAAGTAATAGCACTGATACCGGCGCGCCTTGGCGCTACCCGCTTTCCTGCCAAGATGCTGGCACCTATAAAGGGCAAGAGTGTCATCAGGCGCACTTATGAGTCGGCGGTGAATACGGGACTGTTTGACGAGGTGATCGTGGTGACCGACAGCGATGAGATCTTGAATGAAATAGTGGCCCATGGCGGCAAAGCGGTTAAGAGCAGGCACGAATACGAGAGCGGCACCGACCGCATAGCCGAGGTAGCAGCCGATATGGAGGCCGATGTATTTGTGAACGTACAGGGCGATGAGCCCTTTGTGCAGCGCGAACCACTGGCGCAGCTTCTTGCTCTATTTCATGGTGCTGCCGGCGAGTTCGTACAAGTGGCCTCGCTGGTCCAGCGGCTCACCGATGCCTCACTGATCAGTGACCCCAACTACGTAAAGGTGGCACTGGACCTTGCCGGCAATGCCTTGTTCTTTTCCCGCAGCGTGATACCATATGCGCGCAACACGTCTATCGACATACCTTACTACGAGCACATAGGTGTATACGCCTTCCGCAAGCAGGCCCTCATGAGCTTTACCAACTGGCCTATGACGCCGCTGGAAGCAGCAGAGAAGGTAGAATGCCTTCGTTTCCTGGAGTATGGTGTGGCCATGAAAATGGCTATCACGCAGTACATGGGTGTGGAGATAGATACGCCTGAGGATGTTGTTAGGGCGGAACGGCTGATGGAGGAGAAGGGATGGGAATAGCCCCTCCCGGCCTCTCCCAAGGTGTTAGTACACTGGTTTTGTCATTCGCTTTCTTTCTTTTGCTATTCTTCATGTTGTGAACCTTATTTTTGCGGCACTCATGGTCCTACTTTTTCTTTTTTTGCCAAAAAGAAAAAGTAGCAAAAAGAAAAGGGCATTTTTTGCCAAAGGCTCCGCCGGCAAAAAAAGGCTCTACGCTGTTGTCGCACCGCTTTGCTCGGCTGGGTGGCGCTGGTTTTATGCCTATCGCTTGCTACAATTGGGCATTGAATCTAAGTCCGCTTCTATGGTTCTATTGAGCTTTAGCCTCAGCAGTCTACGACGCAAAAAGGCGCCATTAGGGGCTGAGCTTGGGGAATACTATTTGGCTGCTTAGGTATTGCGGTTTTAGTTGACTCACGCTTGTCATCCTGTAAGGATCCCAGCGGTGTTGCGTGTCCGGTGCATGTGTTGTTTCTTTTAGCTTTCTTCATGGTGTGAGCTTATTTTCTGCACTTATTGTCCTACTTTTTCTTTTTTTGCCAAAAAGAAAAAGTAGCAAAAAGAAAAGGGCATTTTTTGCCAAAGGCTCCGCCGGCAAAAAAGGGCTCTACGCTGTTGTCGCACCGCTTTGCTCAGCTGGGTGGCGCTGGTTTTGCGCCTATCGCTTGCTACTATTGGGCATTGAATCTAAGTCCGCTTCTATGGTTCTATTGAGCCTTAGCCTCAGCAGTCTACGACGCAAAAAGGCGCCATTAGGGGTTGAGCTTGAGAATGCTATTGGGCTGCGCAGAGCATTTTCACGTTTTCTGGCTCGATAGGCATTCAACTCAACGGGGTTGTCATCCTGTAAGGATCCCAGCGGTAGTGATGGGCGCGTATCGCGAGGGCTTGGCTAGTGAGGAGATTGCCGATTTGTTTCTGGTTTTTTCCGGTAGTGGTTAAGGGTTATTTTGTGGGGAAATCCGCTACTGTTGGGGCTTTGAGGTGATTTAGCAAGTGTGATTGCCGGTTGCTGATATGAATTTTTTAGTGCGGGGCTTGGAGGGTTTTGTGGCATTTGGTGCGGGTGGGTGGACGGTGTTGCGAGCATAGGGATTTGTATAGCAGCGGTGTTGTTTTGAGTTGCCGAATCGTTTCCGGTTTTTTCTGCTTGGCCGGCGGGTGGTGGTGCCGGTGAAATGCTTGTGTTACCAATGGTTCCAGCTTTTTTTGCCGGTGTAATTTCAGAAAGCCCCTCCCGACCTCCCCCTGGTTCGGCAAACTCACCATAGCAGGGAGGAGATGGTGCGCAGGTGTTATCTTCCGAATCTTCGTCGTCGAAGTCATCATCGTAGAAAGGGGTGATGGGGGAGATCTTGTCGGCGCCGAATTCCATTTCGAAGGGCTGGTAGCCGTTGACTGGGTCATTGTCGAGGAAGGATGTCATCTGCATGCCAAAGGTGCGCGCAGCATCTTTACCCCACGACTTGCGCAGGTAGTCGCGAAACAGGGTAAACACCTGCAAGGTTTGTCCTTTGGAGGGATACTTTTTTACTTTGTCGAGCCCGGCGAGGAGCTTGCGGGTTATTTCTGCTTCATCTTTTGTTGGGAATCTTTTACCTGTTTCGCGCGAGGCGATGGAATTTTGCAGCTCGACGAGCTGGCTGCATAGGTTCTCGGCTATCATAGCGGGCGCCTGGTAGGCGGCGCGCTTCAGCCTGTCCCAGGCGTACTGGCGCACCCAGTTGAACAGTGTGCGCTCAGAGATGCCTACCTGAGTAGCGATCTCGCGCTGGGTTAGGCCACAGTTGAGATATAGGTGGCGTGCATTTTCAATCTTAGGGCTCATATAAAAGTGGAAGGTTTTTATGGTTTTTGGCGCAAAGGTGAAATGCGGAAATGGTTTTGACAAACCAAGTTTACATGGTAGTACGTTTTCTGTAACACCATAAACAGCTAGCTGTTTATCATAAAAATTTCTTTCCGCTCCGGGCAAGGGTTTAGGGTGTTTTTTTGTGTTTTTTGGAGGTGGGGTGGCTACCCCCCCCCCCCCCCGGGCCCCTCCTTGTGGTTCACCACCCCCCCCGGCCCCCTCCTTGAAAAAAGGAGGGGGTGGTGTTACGTAGGCTGCGTAGTTTTTGTCTGAACCTGCCGCGGCAGGCAGGCTTGAATTTTTGGAATTAAAAAATTAAAAAATCAAAGAATTGAAGAACTGAAAAATTGAAGAATTGAGTTACGCGGGCAGCCTCCGACCGTCATTACCGCTGGGATCCTTTCAGGATGACAAATCCAGTATGGGCTGTATTGGTGGGAGTGCGGTTGTCGCGGGGATCCTTTCAGGGAGAATTCCGGGGAATTTCATTAAAGACTATATGCGCAATATTGGGTTAAATGTTTTCGTGGCATTTGGCATATGGTGCCTTATCTGTTAACTTTGGGATACACTTATTTTATCCATGATCCTCCAGAAGCCAATATCAGATAATTTAGAGCTATTAGCCCGGCAGGTAGTGGAAGGCTTCATACTGGGGCTGCATAAGAGCCCTTTTCATGGTTTTTCGGTGGAGTTTGCAGAGCACAGGCTGTATAACCAGGGCGATCCGCTGAGACATATAGACTGGAGGGTGTATGGGCGCACCGACAAGCTGTTTGTAAAGCGGTTTGAAGAGGAGACCAACCTGCGCTGCTGCCTGGTGGTGGATACTTCATCGTCGATGCAGTACCCCAAGGATGAGAAGAAGCTGAGCAAGCTGCAGTTCTCTGCCGTGGCGGCGGCTAGCCTCATACAGCTGCTGAAGCGCCAGCTGGATGCGGCGGCGCTGGCAAAGTTTGACCAGGAGGTCTATTTTTTCTCCGATTGCCGGTCGGCGCACAGCCACTACCGCATGCTTATCAATGAGCTGCAGCGGAGCATAGACCTAAATACCGAGAATAAGGAGACCAATGCAGCGAAGGCGCTGCACCTGGTGGCCGAGCAGATGCACAAGCGTTCACTGGTGGTAGTGTTCAGCGATATGATGGACGATGCGGATAATGTAGAGAACCTTTTCTCGGCACTGCAGCACCTGAGGTATAATAAGCACGAGGTGATCCTTTTTCATGTAATGGACGGGGCGCATGAGCTTAATTTTGAATTTGAGAACCGCCCGTATGAGTTTGTAGATATGGAGAGCGGCGACCGGATAAAGCTGCAGCCGCAACAGATAAAGGACCAGTACGTAACTAAGATGCGCGATTTTCAGCAGATGGTGGCGGACAGGTGCCACCAATACCAGGTGGATAGGGTGGCGGTAGACCTCTCAAAGCCGGTGGAAGAGGTGCTGCACGCGTTTTTAATTAAGCGAAATAAATTGATGTAATCCGATGATTTTTTGCTACCTTTGCAACCCGTTTGAGAAAATGGTTAGCATTGGCAGGTATTATTTTGGACTGAAGCTGCTAACGCAAACTGCTGATCGATGAAGTATAACCGGGAATTTGAGATAGCATGGCAGGGGTTGAAGCCCGGACCGCATACCTATGTATATGAGATCGATGATCGTTTTATGCAGGAGCGGGAAGCGGCGGACGACAGCTTTAAAGACTGGAATGCCCGCATAACACTGGTCTTTGACAAGCATGAGAATTTTTTCATGCTGAAGTTTGACATAGACGGGAATGTAACGGTGCCGTGCGACAGATGTGGCGATGATTTTAAGCTGAGGCTTTGGGACGAGTTTGACCTGGTAATAAAGCTGGCGGCCGAGGATGCGGAGCAAATAGAGGATGAGGACGATGTAGTGTTCATCCCGAGGAGCGAAACGGTGCTGGATATGAGCAAATGGGTATATGAATTCCTGATGCTTAGTGTGCCGCTGCAGCACATACATCCTGAGGGGCTAGATGGGAAGTCGGAATGTAACCCGCAGGCGCTTAACCTGCTGGACCAGCTGAGCGACCAGGGAGCAGACAAAGTGAACCCGATATGGAAGGGCCTCGATGCCCTGAAGACGGACAGCACAAAGAAGAAAAGTAAGAACAATTAATAATAAACATACTAAATAAAGTAAAATGCCTAATCCGAAAAGACGACACTCACAGCAAAGGGGCGCTAAGCGTCGGACGCACTACAAGGCTGAAGCAGAAACGTGGAGCATCGACTCAGTAACGGGCGAGAGCCATCTGCGTCACCGTGCCCATTGGGTAGAAGGAAAGCTGTACTATCGCGGTAAAGTGGTAGTAGACAAAGCACCTGCTGCTGCCGCTGCCGAGACTGAGGGTGAAACCAATCAATAAAACTGTTATTTTCATTTAATGAAGATAGGGCTGGACATTATGGGCGGGGACTATGCCCCCGCCGAAGCCATAAAAGGCGTGCAGTTATTCTTTGAGCAAATGCCCGATCCATCGGTGCACCTGTTGCTCATTGGCGATGCCGAGGCAGCCGCGCCTTATCTCTCATTACTGGAATCATATCATCACAGGTTCACTTTTATTGAAGCTGCTGAGGTCATTGGTATGGACGAGCACCCCACAAAGGCGCTCAAAGAAAAGCCAAACTCAAGTATTTCTATAGGCTTCGGACTGCTCCAAAAGGGGAAGGCCGATGCCTTTATCAGCGCCGGCAACACCGGCGCTATGCTTGTTGGCTCCCTGTACTCGGTGAAAGCCGTTGAGGGTATACTGCGGCCCAGCATAGCATCGCCCATCCCCCGGCTCGACGGTAAATTCAACTTCCTGCTTGATGTGGGCATCAATGCCGACTGTAAGCCGGAGCACCTGGTGCAGTTTGCGCAGCTAGGCACCCTGTATGCGCAGCGAGTGCTGGGCGTAGAAAAACCACGTGTAGCCCTGCTGAACATAGGCGAGGAAGAAGGCAAGGGCAACCTGCTGTGCCAGGCCACCTACCCGCTGCTGAAAGAGCAGGCAGACATCAACTTCGTAGGCAATGTAGAGGGCCGGGATATATTCCTGGATAAGGCTGAGGTGATCGTGTGCGAGGGCTTTGTAGGCAATGTGGCTATAAAGATGGCAGAGTCTGTATTTGATATCTTCAGTACGCAGAAGGGCTTTAAAGATGATTTCCTCGACAGCTTTAACTTCGAGGTATATGGCGGCACGCCAATACTGGGCATCAACAGCCCGGTGATCATAGGCCACGGCATTTCTCATGCCAAGGCTTTTAAGAACATGATAGCCGTAGCAGGTAAGATAATCAGCACCGACCTTACTGGCGCTTTCAAAGCCCACTTCAGGCTCCCTGTAGTAGAGTAGCACTTTTTCCATGCAGCATATTTATTGTATCAGCGGCCTCGGTGCCGACCATCGGCTATTTGCGAAGATCTCAATACCGGGATATACGCTTATTGCTGTGCCATGGGTGCCATTTGCGCCTGCGGATACGCTGGTGACTTATGCCGCTAAAATGAGTGCGCAGATACCGGGAGATGATCCTATTATCATGGGTGTATCGTTTGGTGGTATGCTTGCCAGTGAGATAGCAAAGATGCGCCCGGTACAAAAGGCGATACTCATATCGAGCGCTAAGGTGCGGGCCGAGGTAGGCTATCATAGTCCGCTATATGCTATGTTGCATAAGGTAGTTCCCGCATGGTGTTTTGGCCGCACTTATTGGCTACTGCTATACAGGCTGGGCGCCCGTACGCGCGAGGAGCGGATGTTGCTTGCCGCCATGCTGCGCGATAGCAGCAGGCCTTTCGGTAAGTGGGCTACCAGGGCTATACTTAACTGGAAAAGTACGGACTGCACAGATAATATACTTCAACTGCATGGCACTGCCGATAAGGTGATAGCTGCGGCCAACGTACAGCCCGACCACTGGATAGCCGGGGGCTCGCATATAATGGTGTATAACAGGGCGGGGGAGGTGAGTGAGGTGGTGCGGAAAGCGCTGGCTCAATAGCTGCACTATCTGTTTACTGTGATCATAACGGTCTCTACCAATTCGGCATTATCTGCTTTAAATACGCCGACGAAGTTTCCATTGGCCATGGTTGCAGGTATGGTGGCAGAGTTGCTTCCTTTGGTTAGTGCAAGCTCATGGAGTTTTCTGCCGGTGAGGTCGTAAATACTGAACGTGCCACCCTGCGCTGTAGCTACAGTAAATGAACCTGTAACTGGATTTGGGAATAGCGAGAACTGTGTAACGGAGCTGGTGTTATTTACACCTACAGGGTTGGTAATCCTTCTTATCCTATTGTTGTTTTGGTCCGCTATCAGTATGTTGCCCCGGTTGTCCATACAGATATCATTGGGGCCATAGAGTTTTGCGGCGGTAGCAGCAGCGCCGTCACCGGAATAGTCACCGGAATAGAAAAGGATCGAGAATGTAAGTGTGGCTTTACCAGATCCATTACCTGCGACGGTATTAATAATACCACCGGGAGACACAGCACGTACCACATTATTATAGTAGTCGGCAATGAATAGAGTTCCTGACGGGTCGGTAAATAAGCCGGTAGGGTGGTTAAGCCGCGCAGCAGTAGCAGGCCCACCATCACCGGAGTAGTCGCCTACGTATGTATCGTCCCACGGCTCATGCAAAAGTTCGGTATATCCATTGCCTGCAATGGTGGTGATAGTGCCTGAAACCCGGGAAATTCTTCTGACCCGGTTGTATCTGGAATCGGATACAAACAGATCATCGTTTGCATTGACACATATGCCGCCAATATCTCCCAGCCCAGCGTCTGGCGCAGGGCCGCCATCTCCGGAGAAGACATCCGTACCATTACCGGCAAACGTGAAAATTATGCCGGTAGCAACTTCTACTTTCCTGACCCTATTCCATGCAGCTATATAAAGATCGCCTTTAGAGTCAGTACAAATGTCGATAGGAAGCTCTATGCCTGCATCAGTTGCGGCAGCACCATCCCCGCTGTAGGCTAGCGCGCCATTTCCCGCAACAGTAGTAATTATACCCGAAGCGGCATTTACCATACGAACCTTTCCATTTGCGCGATCAGCAATAAACAGGTCGCCGACTGCATTCAAACAAACGGCTGTCGGGCCATTAAGTGTGGCATTAATTGCAGGTGCCCCGTCGCCTGAATGCCCGGAAGAGCCATTGCCGGCTACTGTGGTAATTGTACCAAAAGCATCTATTTTCCTAATTCTGTTATTAAATTGGTCTGCTATATAAATATTGCCGTGGTGGTCTGCGCAAATACTGCGGCAGCTGAGTTGGGCAGTTACAGCCGGCCCACCGTCGCCGGAGTAAGACTGCAGGCCATTGCCTGCTATCGTTGAAATAATGCTTTGGGCATGGCAGTGAGCTGAAATCAGGCAGGCGGCCGCAATTAGTATTGTTCTCATAGTGCAACTGAGTGTGGTGTACTTTGCTAAACGCATGAAATAAAGGAATATTGCATTGTGTTGCCTATCTCCTCCTATATATCTCTGCCCATACCCGCCCTTTCTCTATTTTTTTCACCAGGTGGTATATGTTGCTTTTTGCGAAATCATCGTGTCGGTCGTCGGGTTCTATGTTGTCAAAGAGCACGTATTGTGTGCGGTCGTTAATCTCCCATTTTACGTTACTGAAAGCCCGGTATGAATGCAGGAAGCCGGTGGCGGGATCCGTGAGGTGCTGGTTCTCGAGGAATGAGGCAGTGCTGATGGGTGTGTTGTATGGCGCGTTTTGCTCGAAATAGTCAACTACCTGCTGCTGTACAGATAATCCATCATGGCTTCCGAGGTCGCAGTCGCCATAGTTATCATTGAGCTTGTAGGCGAAAATAGTGACCGTGGCAATAAAGGCGATAGCAAAATAATACAGCCACTTAAAAGTGACCCTGCAAAAGTGCTCGATACACACTGCCACAATGAAGAACATAGGGACTATAGATGCGAGGAGGTAACGCCCTGTAAAGAAGTTCATGGACGAAAAGATAAGGAAGCACAGCACGAACATGCCCAGCATAGATAGCAGCCGGCGCTGCACGAGGTTAATAGTGATGAAGCGAGCATAGGTGTAGAGGAAAAATGTATAGGAAATAATGAAACCCGCGAAAAAGAGAATGCCGGCGAGCCCCTCACCTGAGCGGCGCGGCTCTACGAAGCAGTAGATGCAGATTGCCGGACCGAGGATAGTGAGCGGCCACCACTTTTTGAGCTTGACGGCTGCACTCAGCGCCATGGCCACAGCGAGCAGGTAGTGGTACCAATTAAGATAAGTGTAAAACTGGGTGCGGATAGAGTTATAGCGAAACTCGACCCATATTGTTTCCCACTTGTGCTGCGCCAGCTCTGCATACATAGGGAATACGTACCAGCCACGCAGGTGCTTTTGCAGCAGGAAGAATATGCCTATGAGTATGCAGGGCACACCTATCGTGGCCAGTTTGGTGAGTTTGTGGCGGACGGAAATTTCTTTCCTGAATAGCTGCCAGAGGGCATCGCAGCCTATGATGAAGCCGGCGATTAGGCCGCTCTCCTTGGTGTAGAAGAGCATGGAAAGTGTGATGGCAGCAAGCACGTAGCGCTCCCTTACGTACAATACTATGCTAACGAAGGATAGGTAGGCAACGAGCATATCGAACAATACCATTGACGACTGCACGAAGAACATTTCCTGTATAGCGACCATGAAAGTAGCCAGGAAGGCAACACGTACATTAAAGAGCCGCAACGCTGTTTCGTAGATGGCAATAAGAAACAGCAGCGATATGGTTAGGGCAAAGGAGTGCATGGCGATGTGTGAATCGCCGAATATCTTCATCCAGGTTGCAGCGAGCGCATGAAAGAATAAAGGGTGGCCGCGCGACAGCTCACCATCGAGGGCGGTGGGGAGCAGGCTGATGCCGTGGTCATGTACGTATTTTATCGCTGTGGCATAAGGCCACGATTCGTCCCAGTAATAGGCATAGTGGAGCGTAGGTATCTTGCATGCTATGAATACAAGCAGCAATAGCAATAAGGGTAGCCTTGATGGGAGGGTTGAAGGCATGATAGGAGAAATTAGGTTGTCTTAAAAACGGCGGTTGATCTTTGATATTGTGTAGCCGGCGTAAAATGAGCGTTTTAGGGTTGCAATGTACAAACGAGTTATAAAAATCCCCCGATTTTTCCCGTATGTATACTTTGTGGCTATGAGGAATACTGGTGCTGTTTATTGTACTTTTGCGCTTTATAAAAATAAATTACCAGTAATATGCAGTTTAAACAAACCATTATCGCTGGCGCCGCTGTGCTGGCGATGGCATCGTGCCAGCAGGGCGGGCCAAAGAATGGCGAGGCCAGCAGCCGCAAGCTGCTCGACCCGGCCAATATGGATACGGCCGTTCATCCCGGCGACAACTTCTTTATGTATGCCAACGGGGCATGGCTGAAGGCTAACCCCATACCGGCATCTAAAACACGCTGGGGCAGCTTTAATGAGCTGGATGACAATAACTCGAATGCACTTCGTGCGCTGCTCGACTCATCTGCCGGTATTAAGAATGCCACGGCAGGCAGCGCGGTGCAGAAGGTTGGCGATTTTTACCGTACCGGTATGGATAGTGCCACTATAGACAAGGCAGGCATTACCCCGCTCAACGGTGTAATGGCGCGCATAGATGCTGTAACCGATGCGAACAGCCTGATGCAGGAAGTGGCTACCGAGCATACAGAGGGTATAGGCCCACTGTTCTCTTTTGGCATTTCTCCTGACGATAAAAATGTAACCAAAGAGATATGCCAGTTTGCCCAGGGTGGGCTGGGTATGCCGGGTCGCGAATACTATTACGACAACGACGCACGCACAGCGGGCGTTCGCGAGGCATACAAGCAGTATATCCCCAAGATGCTGATGCTGATGGGAGTGGACGAGGCTACAGCTAAGAAGGACGCAGCCGACATTTACAAGCTGGAGAACGCGCTGGCAGGTGCATCATTTACCCGCGTGGAATTGAGAGACCCATACAGGCTATACAACAAATTCAACGTGGCTGGTATGAACAGCGCGGCACCGGGTATGGATTGGAATGCACTGTTTGCCAACCTGAAAATAAAGGGCGAGGACTCCATGATCGTAGCTACTCCTAAATTCTTTGCGGAAGTGGGCAGGCAGCTGAAGGCAACGCCAATAGCCACATGGAAGAAGTATCTGAAGTATCACCTGGTGAACAGCATGGCGCCATTCCTGAGCTCTTCGTTTGATACTACACGCTTCGCGTTTTACGGTAAGACGATGCGCGGGCAGAAAGAACAAGAGCTGCGCTGGAAGCGTGTGATGCACGTAGTAGACGGATCGGTAGGTGAACTGCTGGGCCAGATGTACGTGGATAAGAACTTTAAGCCTGAGGCTAAGAAGCGTATGCTGGACCTTGTGAATAACCTGCAGCAGACCTACGCGGAGCGCATACAGCGCCTCGACTGGATGAGCGCTGAAACCAAGACCAAAGCGCTGGCTAAGCTTAATTCTTTTGTAAAGAAGATAGGCTACACTGATAAGTGGAAAGACTATAGCGCGCTTACAGTAGTGAGCAATGACTATGTAAAGAACATACTGGCTGCATCTAAGTGGGAGTATGATTTTGAGCTGGCTAAGCTTGGCAAGCCGGTAGACCGCAGCGAGTGGGGTATGACACCTGCTACAGTGAATGCTTACTACAACCCGGCATTCAATGAGATCGTGTTCCCGGCGGGTATACTGCAATACCCGTTCTTTGATGAAAATGCGGATGATGCTGTAAACTATGGTGGCATAGGTGGGGTAATAGGCCACGAGATGACCCACGGCTTTGACGACCAGGGCCGCCTGTATAATGCTGAAGGCAACCTGAGCAACTGGTGGACATCGCAGGACTCTGCGAACTTCACTACCAAAGCTAACATGGTAGTGGATATGTACAACAAGATAGTGGTGATGGACTCTGACCATGTGAACGGCCAGCTGACAGAAGGTGAGAACCTTGCTGACCTTGGTGGTATCAATATAGCGTACGAGGCATTCAAAAAAACCAAGCAGGGCCAAAGCAATGAGAAGATAGACGGCTTTACACCCGATCAGCGTTTCTTCCTCAGCTGGGCCCAGGTATGGCGTGCTAACACCCGCCCGGAGGAGATGGCCAACAGGCTGAAGACAGACCCGCACTCACCAAGTGAAGTGCGCTGCAATGTGCCGGTGTCTAATATGGAGGCGTGGTATAAGGCATTCAATGTAACACAGAGCAATAAACTTTTCCGCGCTGAAAGCGAGCGGTCGAGAATATGGTAATTTGGGTATTGATATACAGGTAATTAGGTTGTAACAAATAACATTATGGTTGAAACTTTAAAAGCCACCCCTAAAAAGGGTGGTTTTTTGCAATGTGGGGATGCTTTTTTGGCATTTTTACCAACCTTTAGCCTAACTTGTATGTCTTATTATCGGAATACCCTACCTTCCAGTTTAATTTTTTTTTTTAATTTTCGGGGAAATACAATATTTTTGGATATGCGCAATATTTTACTTTTTTTGGGCTTGCTTGCAATCACGCAGAATGCTTCGGCACAGCTGGTGGGCACAAATATCTACCTGCAGGGTGCTTATGTAGAGATAGGGCAAACCAACAACGGATCGCTGGGAGCATGTAATACGGCCGCGTACGGAATTATGCCTGCTGGTTACCACCCGCACCTTCCCGGTACCGGCGCACTTGCAGAGGTATATGACTACGGGCATGATGGCTGGACCACGGGAGCTCCGCCATTTATGGGCGACTACACCTATCCCGGCAGCCCGTTTGAAGGGTGGGGGATACAAGTCAATGGTGTTCGCGGGCAAGGTTATCAAACCTGTCCGGGCAACATCACCTGCAACCCGGGATGGCTTACCGGTTCTAATACAGGATACTCTAACACTGGTGGCCGTGCTATCGGCATCTGGAACGGCAGCGCGGTAACGGGCGGCCTGCAGATAAGGCAGGAAACACGCGTAGATACCTTAGCCTCATGGGTGGTGTTCACCGTGACGTTGAAGAATACAACCGCAGCGCCTTTGACCGGCGTATATTACTGGCGCTCGTGCGATCCGGATAATGACCAGTCGTGGCCGGGTGGTGCTTTCAGCACTAACAACCTCATCGTCTATCAAAATGATATTCAGCACAGGGTGCTCGTAAGGGCTATCGGCCAGCTTGGGCCTAACGCGTACATGGGCCTTGGCACTAAAGACTGCCGTGCAAGATGCTGCGTTTACAGCTCATGGGGCCTTACCTGCACACAAGATCTTGGGGCAGTATGGAGCGGCACTTATGTACCCGGTTCCACATTGTATACACCAGGTCAAACAAACACTGCCGACGTTGGTATAGGCCTTACCTACAACATAGGTACCATACCTGCAAACGATAGCGCGATAATATCTTATGCGTATATATTCAGCAACAATTTTGGGCTCGATAGTGCGTTCCCTGACCCACAGCTGGTATTAAACGGTGTACCGAGGCCTGTGGTGGCGCCACCGGCTCCAAACTTTGACACCTTCAATACGTGCGATTATCCCGGCCTTAGTGTGTTGCCGGTGGACATAAGGTTTGGCAGCGACAAATCGTGGAGCTGGAGTAAGTGGACCTGGTCTCCCGGTGTGGGCTTAGCCAGCACTACGGGTGTGACCAATACCATCAACATTTCATCATTGCCGGGTACTACCACCTATACGATCACGGGTACAGACAGCGCGACTGGTATGGCCTCGTGCAATACCAAAGTATTTTATCTTACCGTTATCCCCTGCAACCTTGCGGCTAACAATAGCCCATGTGAAGGCGATACACTTAAATTGTGGATGAATGGGGACTCGGTAGGAGCTACCTACAAATGGTATGGCCCAATGCCGTCGACCACTATTTTTGCAACTACCCGCACATGGTCGAAGTTCCCGGCAGCACTCAGTGACTCAGGCCTTTACTTCGTAATAAAAACCTTTGGTGGCGTGTCTGATACTGATAGTACGCGTGTGGTCATTCACCCGAAACCTATATTGAATGTGACAAGCAATATGCCAATGTGCGCACCTATAGCTCCCAACCTGAACCTGAGCGTGACACCGTTTACGCCGGGAGAGACCTTCTCGTGGACAGGGCCTAACTCATTTACGTCTACGCTGCAATTCCCTTCTATCGTTCCGTTTGCGCTGATAGATACAGGCACCTATACGGTTATTGGCACAACGGCCTTTGGCTGTAAGGATACCGGCAGTACGTTCGTGTATCCCGGAACAGTGGCAGGCTATACTTATGTGATACACCATGGCTGTGATGAGGATACGGTGATCTTTGCTAATACCTCGACCAACGGTAATGTGTTTACGTGGAATTTTAGTGATGGGACGCCGCTGGTGACCACTACGACCCTTGCGCCAGTGACGCATATATTCGCCGAACATAAGCCTTATAATGTTACCATTACTTCTGCTAACGTACGCTGTACAGATAACCACGCAGAAACGGTTAATACATCTCACACAGTAACTGCGGACTTCAGTGCGAACAACGATACTATTTGTATAGCCCCTGATGTGGATGCTACTACTATGGTAGACCTGTCGACAGCTACGGTAGCATGGCCTGCACCGGGTGGCGGCCTTGTAACAGCGTGGGACTGGGACTTTGGTGATGGCAGCGCTCATGACTTTACAGCAGGACCTGTGCATACTTACACGGCTCCGGGCATCTACCCAGTGACGCTGACAGTAACCGACTCTATAGGCTGCCAGGACTCTAAGATGCGTACTGTGGTAGTGGTGGAGCCAACGATAACTGCAGCAACTGACACTACGCTGTGCCTGCTGCAGCCAATGGAGCTGATAACTAATGTGACGGTGAACCCTAATATAGCGTGGAGCAACTTCACATATGCATGGACGCCGGCCACTAACCTGAGTGCGACGGATGTGAAGACACCGCTTTTCTTTGGCTACGGCGACTTTACGTATACTGTAACGGTGACTATGCCGGGCTACAATTGTACTGACGACCATGTGGTGACCATACACTCTGTGCTTGGCGCCAAGCTGCAGAATGTGACCAAGAGCAGCACACTGCCATACGGCAGCAGCATACAAATGTTCTCGAGCAACGAGCTTCATTATACGTGGACACCTAACGATGGCAGCCTTAACGACGCCAACATCAACAACCCGGTAGCTACACCATCGGTAACCACTACGTACACCGTGTATGGTATGGACCAGTATGGCTGCGTAGACTCGGCCAATGTGACGATAACAGTGGACAGCACAATGAACGAATTCGTACCATCGGGCTTTACGCCTAACGGGGATGGGCTTAACGATGTGTTCCGTCCTACGTTCCTGAAGTACCAGAAATTGGTTGAGTTCAATGTATTCAACCGCTGGGGGCAGCGCATCTTCACCTCTAGCAACAAGGACTACGGGTGGGATGGCACCTACAACGGTGTGCCGCAGGATATGGGCGTGTATCACTACCAGATCATCACATCGCGTGCGGGGCACAGCGACAACCAGGTATATAAGGGTGATGTGACACTGATAAGGTAGTTAATATATAATTTATATACATAAATGCCTCCAGCCCCAGCCGGAGGCATTTCTGTGTTAATCAGGGGCTGTTTTAGATATGTGATATAATTTATGTATCTTAGTGCCAACCCTTTATATTGTTTTTGCTGTCTGGTAAGAATATATCTGCTGAACCCGCTATTTTATGCATTTGAATTTGAGGATTAGGGGTTTGGCAAATAATGATTAATTTAACAGCGAAAAATTGATATTTACATAATATGCGTCGTTTTTTATTATCCTCTGCTTTATTGTTTTCATTGTTCACGGGTGCAAAAGCCCAGATCGTAGGTACAGACGTATTCCTGAAAGGGCAGTATGTGGAGATCGGCATGATCGGTAATGGCGCGTTTGGCAGTACTAACACCCCTCCGCCGGGCTATCACGCGCACTGCCCCACCTGCTTTCCTACGAATGCGCTTGCTGAGGTATACGATTACGGCCATGATGGATGGGCGATAGGGACACCCCCTTATATGGGAGATTACACCTATCCCGGGAGCCCCTTTGAAGGCTGGGAACTGCAGGTGAATGTAGGCAGGTCGCAGGCGTTTGTAGGCACTCCGTTTATCCATGCTGCAGGTGGCTCACTTACAGGGGCGGTCAGCGGCTACTCAAGTACCGGCGGCAGAGCTATAGGCAACTGGACAGGGACAGCAGCTGGCGGTAACCTGCAGGTAAGGCAGGAAACGCGTGTAGATGACCTCGCTTCATCGGTGGTGGTTACTACTGTGTTTAAAAACGTATCGGCGGCGGCGCTTCCCGGTGTGTTCTACCTGAGGTCTTGCGACCCGGATAATGACCAGACATGGCCAGGCGGCGGCTTTAATACCAATAATGTAATAGTACACCAGAATGAAGATGCGAGGCATAGAGTAATGGTAGGCGCTACAGGCCAGGGATATCCTACGGCTGCGTACATGGGGCTTGCTACCAAAGACTGCCGTGCGAAAGCATTTATATACAGCTCGTGGTCCATCTCATCGGGCGTGGACCTGAATACCGTATGGAACCAGACGTATACGCCTGCTATCTACAATCTTGGTGGTTCGCAGCTGTCGGACGTGGCAATAGGGCTGCTGTATAATATAGGTACTATACCCGCCTTTGACAGCGCAATAATATCATATGCCTATGTATTTAACGGCAACCTGGGTATTGACTCGGCATTTCCTGATCCGCAGCTTGTGGTGAATGGTGTGCCATTACCAAGGTCCGCACCTCCTACGGCTGACTTCGATACATTTAATACCTGCGACTACCCGGGGCTTACCGTTCTGCCGGTGGATATAAGGTTTGCAGATGATAAATGCTGGAGCTGGAGCAAATGGACGTGGTCTCCCGGTGTAGGCTTAGCCAGCACTACGGGTGTGACCAATACCATCAACATTTCATCATTGCCGGGTATTACTACTTACACGATCACCGGCACAGACAGTGCAACAGGTATGGCATCGTGCAACCGTAAGACCTTTTACCTGACAGTGATACCCTGTAACCTCGCGGCTAACAACAGCCCATGTGAAGGCGATACACTTAAGTTGTGGATGAACGGCGACTCTACGGGTGCTACATACCGCTGGTATGGCCCATCACCTTCGACCACTGTTTTCGCAACTACCCGGACTTGGTCAAAGTTCCCTGCGGCGCTTTCAGACTCGGGCCTCTACTATGTGATAAAGACAGTGGGCGGCATACACGATACTGACAGTACGCGTGTGATCATACACCCGAAACCAATATTGAATGTGACAAGCAATATGCCAATGTGCGCACCTATAGCTCCCAACCTGAACCTGAGCGTGACACCGTTTACGCCGGGAGAGACCTTCTCGTGGACAGGGCCTAACTCATTTACGTCTACGCTGCAATTCCCTTCTATCGTTCCGTTTGCGCTGATAGATACAGGCACCTATACGGTTATTGGCACAACGGCCTTTGGCTGTAAGGATACCGGCAGTACGTTCGTGTATCCCGGAACAGTGGCAGGCTATACTTATGTGATACACCATGGCTGTGATGAGGATACGGTGATCTTTGCTAATACCTCGACCAACGGTAATGTGTTTACGTGGAATTTTAGTGATGGGACGCCGCTGGTGACCACTACGACCCTTGCGCCAGTGACGCATATATTCGCCGAACATAAGCCTTATAATGTTACCATTACTTCTGCTAACGTACGCTGTACAGATAACCACGCAGAAACGGTTAATACATCTCACACAGTAACTGCGGACTTCAGTGCGAACAACGATACTATTTGTATAGCCCCTGATGTGGATGCTACTACTATGGTAGACCTGTCGACAGCTACGGTAGCATGGCCTGCACCGGGTGGCGGCCTTGTAACAGCGTGGGACTGGGACTTTGGTGATGGCAGCGCTCATGACTTTACAGCAGGACCTGTGCATACTTACACGGCTCCGGGCATCTACCCAGTGACGCTGACAGTAACCGACTCTATAGGCTGCCAGGACTCTAAGATGCGTACTGTGGTAGTGGTGGAGCCAACGATAACTGCAGCAACTGACACTACGCTGTGCCTGCTGCAGCCAATGGAGCTGATAACTAATGTGACGGTGAACCCTAATATAGCGTGGAGCAACTTCACATATGCATGGACGCCGGCCACTAACCTGAGTGCGACGGATGTGAAGACACCGCTTTTCTTTGGCTACGGCGACTTTACGTATACTGTAACGGTGACTATGCCGGGCTACAATTGTACTGACGACCATGTGGTGACCATACACTCTGTGCTTGGCGCCAAGCTGCAGAATGTGACCAAGAGCAGCACACTGCCATACGGCAGCAGCATACAAATGTTCTCGAGCAACGAGCTTCATTATACGTGGACACCTAACGATGGCAGCCTTAACGACGCCAACATCAACAACCCGGTAGCTACACCATCGGTAACCACTACGTACACCGTGTATGGTATGGACCAGTATGGCTGCGTAGACTCGGCCAATGTGACGATAACAGTGGACAGCACAATGAACGAATTCGTACCATCGGGCTTTACGCCTAACGGGGATGGGCTTAACGATGTGTTCCGTCCTACGTTCCTGAAGTACCAGAAATTGGTTGAGTTCAATGTATTCAACCGCTGGGGGCAGCGCATCTTCACCTCTAGCAACAAGGACTACGGGTGGGATGGCACCTACAACGGTGTGCCGCAGGATATGGGCGTGTATCACTACCAGATCATCACATCGCGTGCGGGGCACAGCGACAACCAGGTATATAAGGGTGATGTGACGCTGATAAGGTAGCGGCATCTGAAGAGCTAATAAAGTGAATATCCCCTGCATGTGCGGGGGATATTTGCATTTTGTGAGAAACCCTGGCCCTATCCTTTGCGAGAAACCCCGGCCCTGAAGGGAGGTGTTATCGCTGTCTCATGTTGAATGCAATTGCCCGTGAGGTGCCGCACACCTGGGAGTGCGCGACACTTGCCCTTTGCATCGACAAATCTCATTGGTAGTTAATTGTCGAGCTTGACCTCGAATAGTTTTGGCCAGTTTTTGCCGGTGATGAATATGCGGTTGGTGGTGGCATCGTAGGCGATGCCGTTGAGTACTTCCGGGTCGTTTCGCCTGCCAGTGAAGGGGGGTATGCCGTAGCGCTGCCTCAGTGTGTTGAGATCGGCGCGGGCTACAACGTTGCCGGTAGCGGTGTCTATCTTCAGGATGAGGTCGGTCTGCCATTGGTTGGCGTAGATGTAACCTTTAATGAGCTCCAGCTCATTTATCTGCGTCACTGCTCCGTGCTCATCGGTAACGCGGAGCTGCTTTACTTCTGTAAACGTGTTTGGGTCGATGAAGTGCAGTACATTACTGCCGTCGTCGTATATGAGGTGGGTGCCGTTGCTGGTCATGCCCCAGCCTTCGGGCGCATTGAATGTGAATGTACGTTCTTCCTTTAACGTCTTAGCATCGTATACAAAGCCTTTGCCTTCGCGATAGGTGAGCTGATATATTTTGCCATTGAGCAACGTAAGGCCTTCACCAAAATAGCGGCTGTCCATTTTTTTAGAAAGTACTACTTTACCTGTGACGAGGTCTGTCTTACGGACATCAGACGAGCCATACTGGCCGGTGCTTTCGTAAAGGAAACCGTCGTGATATTCCAGTCCTTCTGTGAAGGCACCGGGGTCGTGGGGGTACTCTTTTATGACGTCGTAAGATATTACCGCAGGTACAGGCAATGTGGTGTTATCGGTGGAGGTGGTTGTATTGTTGGCTGCTTCGTCTTTGCAGCTTGTGGTTAGCAGTAGTGATGTGGCAAGGCATGCTACTGCTAATCTCGTGTAGAGGCACCGCCCTGTTCGCTTATAAATAGTCATAAAATGGTTTCGTATATTTGTAAAAATCTACCCGTATGAAATTAATTTTTTCGCTTTTGCCCGTGCTTGCCGCGCTGTGCGGAGCAGGCAGTTCTAATGCGCAAAATAGCATATTGGCAGGAAAAGTAGTGGACGAAAATAACAGGCCGATACGCGGGGCTGTAGTGACGGTGAAAAGTAAGGCAACATCAGTGACGGTGGAGAGCGATAGCATGGGCCTGTTCAACACTAAGCTATTGCCTGGGGGAAAGTATACTGTTAGCTTAGATCGCAATGAACGACATCTTAAAGCGGGAACGGTTGACCTCAGGAATGGCAATGCGCGGTACTACCTGGCAACTGTAAAGGGTAAGCGAGTGGAAATGCAGGAGCGGGACAAGAACCTCTTCATTGAAACGAAGCTGGCAGCGCTACAGGCCCGTAAGCACTTTTTTGATCTTCCTACCAAGACGACAATGCATGTAGTTATGGACAGTACTGGCAAAGTGAAAGAGATATACGAGTACCCTGGCGAGCGCATACCGCAAATAAGCAAATAGCTGAAACTACTATTTTAAAAGCCGATATTATTCCGAAGATGTTTACTGCTATAGCCAGCAGGATAACGCCAAAGAACTCTCGAATGACTGCGATGCCTGAGGGATGCGCAGGATACCGTAGCGATTTGTGAAATACTGGTTTTGCTGAAGCGAGGTACTCCATACAATGTAAGAAACGTTGAGAAATTCTTATTTCGTCATCGTTTCTAAGATACTTACTTTTACGCTTCAATTTTCACAAATGAGCTTAACCAGTTATACGCATACGGCGGCAGAAAGATTTATGCGCTATGTGCAGGTAGACACCCAAAGTGATCCTGCATCGCCATCGCAACCCTCTACTGAAAAACAAAAGGACCTTAGCGCTATACTCGTTGAAGAGCTGAAAGCAATAGGTATTGCTGATGCCGAGCTTGATGAGCATGGATATGTATATGCTACCATACCCCCGACCAGCAACAAGATAGTGCCGGTGCTGTGCTATTGCTCGCACGTGGATACAGCGCCCGACTGCAGCGGCACTGGTGTAAAGCCTATACTGCATCGTAACTATGATGGCAAGGATATAACATTGCCCGACGACCTGTCGGTAGTGATAAGCAGCAATGACCACCCGTACCTTAAAGAGCGGATAGGAGATGATATAATCACCGCATCGGGTACTACACTACTGGGAGCTGATGATAAAGCAGGTGTTGCTATAATAATGGACCTTGCTAATTATCTGATTCAGCACCCGGAAATAAAGCATGGCAAGATAAGAATACTGTTTACGCCTGATGAGGAAGTAGGCAGGGGTGTAGCGGCGATAGATATGCAGAAACTGGGCGCACAGTATGGCTACACGCTGGATGGCGGCGAGCGTGGGCACCTGGAAGGAGAGACTTTTTCGGCAGATGCATTGACGGTGACATTTAACGGCATCAGCGCACACCCCGGCTACGCCAAGGGGAAAATGGTGAGTGCTATAAAAGCGGCATCGGCATTTGTGGCTATGCTGCCCAAAAATGAATGGTGCCCTGAGGCGACCGAGGGGAAGGAAGGCTTTGTGCATCCGACAGGTATAGAGGGCGCGCTGGAAAAAGCGACCGTTCAGTTCATCATCCGCGACTTTGATACGGCGAAGCTGGCCGAGCATGAGCACAGGCTGAGAGACCTTGTGGATGCTACGATACAGCAGTTCCCGGGAGTGACGGCGGGCTTTGTGGTGAAGGAGCAGTACAGGAATATGAAAGAGATACTGGACAAGCATACCCAGGTGATGGACTATGCCGAAGAAGCATATAAGCGCGCCGGTATGGAAGCGACGAGGATGAGCATACGCGGAGGCACAGATGGGTCGCGGTTGTCGTTTATGGGGTTGCCGTGTCCTAACCTGTTTACAGGTGAAATGGGCATACACTCCAAGCAGGAGTATGTGAGCGTGCAGGATATGGAAAAGGCTGTGGAGACATTGGTACACCTGGCGCAGATATGGGAAGAGCATTCAGGCTCGTAGTGAAAAACGGGGTGGGGGATCAATAAGGTAGTAGTATATAAAAAGGAAATGGAAAAAAATTACAAGGCCATAATGCTAACGATACTGACGCTGTCGGTATTTACGCTGGTGATCATAGAGCTTACCGGTGTAAGCAGCAATGCAATATTCAGGCGGTTTCGCGGCGGGGGAGAAGGGAAATTCTATAGCAAGGAAGGGGAAGTGTATCGTGGTGAGATATTCCCGGAGCAGACCAGCACACGTACGCAGAAAGTAAGGGAAATGCGTAAGACAACGATGCAGTTTTACGAAACTAAATTCGACTTCGGCAAGGTGCCGGAGGGGAAGACCGTGAAGCATGCATTCCGGTTTAAGAACACCGGCAACAGCCCGCTTATGATCTCGAAGACCGATGTAAGCTGCGGGTGCACGGTAACGGATTTTTCTGAAGAGCCTGTGGCCCCGGATGCCGATGGTGAAGTGACCGTGCAATTTAACACAGCGGGTAAGTCGGGGATACAGAAGAAGAATATCATAGTACACTCTAATGCCTTGCCAGAAGCGGTGTCGATATCTATAGAGGCTAATGTTGACTAGACCATGAGCAGCACAACGACCTCGCACTTCAGGAATTATTTATCGCTTATCAAGTTCAGCCATACGGTTTTTGCGCTGCCGTTTGCGCTTATAGGGTTCACGCTGGCGGTGGTATATTTTCATAACCCGTTCCAGTGGCAGCTGCTGGTGAAGGTGCTGCTGTGCATGGTGTTTGCACGGAGTGCAGCGATGTCGTTTAACCGCTACCTCGACCGCAGATTTGATGCTATGAACCCACGCACCGCGAAGCGCGAGATACCGGCAGGCGTTATTCAACCGCAGCATGCGCTGGCATTTACGATCCTGAATTGTGTATTGTTTGTAGCTACCACCTGGTTCATTAATGCAGCGTGTTTTTATCTATCGTTCGTGGCGCTGTTCGTGATACTGTTCTATAGCTATACGAAGCGATTTACGGCGCTGTGTCACTTGGTGTTGGGTGTGGGCCTGTCTTTGTCGCCTATTGGCTCGTTCATAGCTGTGACGGGGCATTTTGCCTTGCTGCCGCTGCTGTTCTCATTTCTTGTGCTTACATGGGTGGCGGGGTTTGATATTATCTATGCGCTGCAGGACGAGGACTTTGACCGCGGCCTGAAACTGCACTCTATACCGGCGGCCCTGGGTGTGCGTAATGCGCTGCTGGTATCGCGCCTGCTACATTTTTGCTCGGCCGTGTTTGTAATTGCAGCCGGAGTGTACGGGCATTTTAACTGGCTGTATTGGGTGGGCGCTGCGGTGTATATAGCCATGCTTGCTTACCAGCATATGCTGGTGAAGCCGGGCGACCTGAGTAAGGTGGGCATCGCATTTGCTAACACCAATGGTGTTGCCAGCGTGGTGTTTGCTGTGTTTACAATAATAGCCGTGCTGGTAGGCTAGATAATTACTTGTTGCCCAGCGGGTAGCTGTTCTCTTCCCATCCCGGGTTTTGGTAGATCTTGATCTCATACGCTTCAGACCGCGACTGGTAGCCCGATAGCACTACCTGCACACCATATACGCTCCTGATATTGCACGAATAATATACGCCATTCTTAGGGCCAAGTTCTTTGTCACAAAGCCCGGATATGTTCTTTTGTATGGCCATGTATTCCCGCTTGCTGTTGGTGCGATAGAGTGCGTAACACTCGTTGTCGTAGACAATATCAGTGAAGTAAAGCTGTGCATTGTAACTGTACTCCCGGTGGAATGTGCGGTGATCGCGCACAAAGGAATTTGTCTCCAGGAAGTTTACCAGGCGATCTTCTTTACAGAGGATCTTATTTTCGAGCATACGCATGAAAACCTGATCTTGTGAATAAGTGGCGTGTGCTGAAAATAGTATGAATAAGGATAAAAGTACTTTCCTCATAAGTGGCGGTTTGAAGGATAAAGCTATAAAAGTAATTTGATTAACACCAATGTTGGATAACTTTGCTTTGACCAGCTTGATGTTCACATGAAAATATTCCTTTCCCAGCAGAACTACCATATAGGCAACTTTGAATCGAACACCGCCTTGATATTATCGGCGATAGAGGAGGCTAAAAAGGATGGTGGTGACCTTATTGTTTTTTCGGAACTGGCGGTGTGCGGTTATCCGCCGCGCGATTTCCTGGAGTTCAATGACTTTATAGAGCATGGGTTGGCTGCGATTGAAAAGATACGGGCGGCTGCGGATACCATTGGTGTGCTGGTGGGGTGCCCATCGCGCAACCCAAAGCCGGAAGGAAAGAACCTGTATAACAGCGCATACCTGCTGTATGAAAAAGAGATAAAGGGAATAGTGCATAAAACGCTGCTGCCTACCTACGATATATTTGACGAGTACCGGTATTTTGAGCCGGCGATGGAGTGGAACGTGCTGGAGTTTAAAGGGAAGAGGCTGGCGGTAACCGTGTGCGAAGATATCTGGAACCTTGGTGACGACCCGCTATACCGTGTATGCCCGATGGATGAGCTGGTGAAGCAGCGGCCGGATATAATGATCAACCTGAGTGCATCACCGTTTGACTATGTGCATGCAGATGGCCGGAAGGGAATAGTGAAGCAGAATGTGCTAAAGTATAAGCTTCCAATGGTGTACTGCAATACCGTGGGGTCGCAGACGGAAATAGTATTTGACGGTGGCTCGCTGGTGATGAATAAGAATGGAGACCTGGTGGCAGAGATGCCATATTTTGAAGAGTCGATGCAGTATGTGTCGTGGCTGGACGATGGCAGCTTTGAGCAGCCGGTGGTGAGGGCTGCTGCGACGATACCCGTGGCTGAGCTAATGCCTGCGACATTTGACGAGACCAAGAGCATAGATAAGATACACCAGGCACTGCTGCTGGGCATCCGCGACTACTTCAGGAAGATGGGCTTTACGAAAGCCATTGTGGCATCATCTGGGGGGATTGATAGCGCGGTGGTGCTGGCGCTAGCCTGCGAGGCACTTGGGGCTGAGAACGTGAGTGCGCTCCTGCTGCCATCGCAATTCTCAACTTCGCACTCTGTGAGCGATGCGGAGCAGCTGTCGAAGAACCTCAACAACCACTATGATATTATACCGATAAAGGGGGTGTTTGAGGAATTTGAAAAAGCGCTGGAGCCGGTGTTTAAAGACCTGCCATTCAGCGTGGCGGAAGAGAACCTGCAATCGAGAATAAGGGGGGCGATGGTGATGGCGCTGTCTAACAAGTTTGGGTCAATATTATTGAATACATCAAACAAGAGTGAGCTGGCAACAGGCTACGGAACATTGTATGGTGATATGGCCGGTGGCCTTGGCGTGCTGGGCGACCTGTACAAGCAACAGATATACCTGCTGGCACGCTATATGAACCGAAATGGGGAAATAATACCTGCGAACATACTCAGCAAGGCACCGAGTGCGGAGCTGCGGCCGGGGCAGAAGGACAGCGACAGCCTGCCCGAATACAATGTGCTGGATCCGATACTTTACCAATACATAGAGCGCAGGCAGGGGCCAAAGGAAATAGTGGAGCTGGGTAATGATGCAGCCGTTGTTGCAAGGATATTGAAGCTGGTAAACATAGCGGAGTATAAGCGCAATCAATTTTGCCCTATAATACGTGTATCGCCCAAGGCGTTTGGCGTAGGGCGTAGGGTGCCGATAGTGGGAAAGTACCTTGTGTAGCGCTGAATAGCACATGCGTTTTATAGAAAAAAAGAGATGAAACTTGCCGACCTTGATATCGCTAAAATCTACGCCTACGCAGACTATCTAACGTGGCATTTTGAAGAACGTGTGGAGCTTATCAGGGGGAAGATATTTAAGATAGGCCCGGAATCAAACCTTGCTCATCAACTAATGGCGGGTGAACTTTTTCGCAGGCTGGCTAACTTCCTTGAAAAGCAAGAGTGCCGGGCATTTGTTGCGCCATTTGATGTGCGGCTACCCCGGAGATCATCAAGTGACCAAGAGGTTATCACCGTGTTGCAGCCAGACGTATGCGTAGTATGTGACCGGTCGAAGTGTGATGCGAGGGGTTGCGCGGGTGCTCCTGACCTGGTAATAGAAGTGCTTTCGCCGGGGAATAATGCAAAGGAGCTAAGAAATAAGTTTGAGGTGTATGAGGAAGCTGGCGTACGAGAGTACTGGATCGTATTTCCGCAGGACTATTATGTGCTCGTTAACCGGCTGGTAGATGGAAAATATGTGACCTCAAGGCCATTGGTGCAGGAAGATATGCTTACTACGGAAGTACTGCCTGGATTTTCGTTGAGCCTGAAAGATCTCTTTGAAAGTGCGCGGCCGTAAAGCGACTACTTCGCCACGGTATTCCATAGCTTTACTACCTGCTCTGAAGTATAGTTCATGTCCAGGTCGTTCATGCATTTAAAGTGGCGCTTGGGGCACTTGTTGTAGCCTATTTTGCTGCAGGGGTGGCAGTGCAGGTCTTTGTTCTCTATGATAACAGACTGCGGGGCTTTGCGGTCGTTCAGGTTGTTGTAGCCATAGTAGGGGAACATGCCCATCTCAGGCGAAGTGTTGCCCCACAAAGACACTATGGGCTTGTGATATGCTGCCGCAATATGCATGAGGCCCGTGTCGTTGCTTACGATCACCTTTGCCCGCTGCACCAGCTCAGCAGACTCATTGAGGCTGAACTTGCCGCATGAGTTGTATATTTTTATGGTGTCCTGCGCTGCAATGTCGTTGCCTTCCTCGCGGTCTTCGGGGCCGCCGAGGAGGATGATAGGGTAGGGGGTAAGGCTGCAGAATTTTTGCCACTGGGCTACGGGTAGCTTCTTTGTGCTGTAAGATCCGCCGATGACACAACCAATGTATCCGCTCCAATGGCTCATCGGCACATCGTTATGCGTGATCTCCTGCCCCTTCGGTAAAAAGTAGCTGAGGCCTTTGCCGTCGTTGTGTACTTCCAGCGGGCGCACTGCTTCAAAGTACCGCTCCACGATGCTCTTATCGGGCATCACATTTACCTTAAGATTTGTGAGCAGCCACTTCTGTACATTGAGCTTAGGAAATGAATAGCTGCGGACATTGAGCGCACGCTTTACGCGGAGTGTGCGCAGGTTGTTGTGAAGGTCGATGATGTAGTCGAACTTTTCTTTCTTCAACTCTTCGATCACCACATCCAGGTCATCGTTGAGATAATGCAGCTTATCTATGTGCGGATCATTGACCAGCAGGGTGCCAAAAGACTGCTTGGTAAGGTAATGTACCTGCCAGCCGGGCTTTTGCTGCTTCAGGCAGCGGACAGCAGGTGTAGTGAGCACAATATCGCCGATAGACGAAAACCGTATGACAAGTACCTTCATAGGAGTGGCAAAGGTAATGGCTAATTTGGCGAATAGGACAGCTCGCACCATGCCTTGGTATCTACAACGCCCAGTGCCTCGCGCGCGGCATTGCTGATGCCAAGAATGCTATCGGTAAACAATTTGGTACCGGGAATAGGTCCCAGGATCTTTATGTAAGTGGTCTTACCGCTACCGGGGTTGTACACTTTTATAACGGTACCCTTGGGTGTGGTGTTGTGAAAGCCGTAGTAAACATCATTTTTACCCTGCTTGTCGAAAAAAGCAACGGTGCCTTTTTCTGTTATCACGCTGAGGCCGTTGCTGGTTTGCCTGTTGTAGACGCTGTCAAGGCCGCCCGGCACGGGAATTTTCACCGTATCAACCACTACGAGTTTCTTTTTCTTATCGGCAGGGTAGGCAGCTTCTGTATCGGGGTTGGTAGTGTCTTTCTTTATCATTTTCACCCAGCCAATGAACAGTGGCTGCTCAGGTGGCAGGGTGTTGCCTTTAAGGGCATTCCATTGCCTGAACTCTGTTTTGGTGATGCCCACGTACGTGCTCATCACAGTTATATCATCCTTAGGGGTAACATGGTAATAGAGCTCGCTTACATTCTCCTGCAATAAGCTTGGCTTTACAGTTGCGTAGTTCTCTTTGGTGACGGGGATATACAACACAGTGCCGGGTATGAGCTTGCGCATATCCTGGTATTCGTTGGCATACTGCAGCACATTGTCAGAGATGTAAAACCGGTATGCCAGCATCTTGGCGGTTTCGCGGGGCCTGACCACGTACCTTATAGCGAACTTTGTACCCTTCCGTACGGCAAATAGACTGTCGGTCTGCTGGCCGTAGGTGGTAGCACCCAATATTAGGAATATTAGTGAAAAGAAATACTTCAACATATTTTTCGCCTGTATTGTGCCGAAAAGTACAACAATTATGCCCAATTTGAAACCAAAACGTTAAAACGATGCATTTCAAATCTTCGGGGCTAGCCTCACCCCAGCCCTCTCCCAAGGAGAGGGAGAGCCAATGTCCGCGCAGTTGCGCGGCTGTCATTAAAATAAATCCATGCGAATATTTGAATTGCACCTTATTAAACGATCAGTCAATATCCATCCGGATGCGCCATTGTTTAGGCAGGTAGTTGTTTATCCTGTTGCCGAGGGATTTGATCCAGCCGAGGCTGAGCCCGTTATACTTCACCAGCAACCATCCCTTTGGTGCGTCATCAATACCCATGTCTTCGCGCTTCAGGTAACGCAGGGCCTGCTCACGGGTTACGGTTATAGCTGGTATGCCGGCAGCTGCGTCTATACTGAGGGCCATATCGTGGCCGGGCAGCCATTCCTTTGCTGACGGTGTGCCGATATCCAACCCGGTCTTGCGCAGGTACACTGCCTTTTGCAGTAGCTGCAGGTCGGGCTCGTGCAGGGCGAGTATAGCATTATACGTGTCTTTGCCGGCCTGCACAAAAGCAATGTCATCCCTGCTCAAAAGGTGAGCAGCCTGCTGCTGTATCTTTTTGTCGTGGTATGATCTGAAGCGCTGCCGGTTGTGGAACGTTTCTTCTTCACCTGTCTTCTGCACAGCCGCTATAAAAAACCCCTCGCCTTTAATCCTGTGCGGAAAAAAGCGATAACCCGCCATTCCCGTGGCTGAGGTTGTTTGCACTATTCCCCACTCAGCAGGGACGGTTACAATAAGGGTAGCGGCATCGTACTCAGCGCTAAGCCAGTCGAGTATTTCTTCATCTTCCTGCGGGGAGTAAGAGCAGGTGGCATAGATGAGGATGCCGCCGGGCTTCAGCGCAGGCCATACATCTGCGAGTATGCGCTGCTGGCGCTCGCTGCACAGCTGCACGTTTGCCTCGCTCCATTCGCCGATAGCGCGCTCATCCTTTCGCCACAGGCCTGAGCCGCTACACGGTGCATCAACTACCATAACATCGAAGTAGCCGGATAGCTTGCCGAAGTCGTGGGGATCGTTGCTGGTGACCCAGGTATTCATGTATCCCCAGCGTACCATATTCTCTTCCAGTATTGATGCGCGGGTGCGTATCACTTCGTTGGCCACAAGCAGGCTCTCGCGGCCCAGCAGTGAGGCAATGAGCGTGCTCTTGCCGCCCGGTGCGCCGCAGAGGTCGAGCACACGCAGGTTACTCCTTTGCGGTAGCAGCGCTTTGATCATGTGCTCAAGAAACATAGACGATGCCTCCTGCACATAGTAGGCTCCTGCATGGAATGCAGGGTCTAGTGTGAAGACGGGGCGGGTAGCCAGGTAACGTCCATTGCTGCACCAGGGCACCACCTCATCGGTACCGAACAGGCCGATATCTTTGTAAGGGTTGATGCGCACAGCGGTAGGCGCAGGCTGGTTGTGAGCTGCAATAAATGCTGCCTCATCAAAGCCGGGAACTGCTGCTATATCCTGTAAAAGCTGTGCGGGAATATTCATATGATAGCCTGAGCGCACTGCCTAGTAGTCGAAATCGACGCCTATGTAGTTATGCGGTGTAATAGCCTTTAGCTCCTTTTTTACTTTAGCATTCACCTTCAGCGTATCCACAAACTCATGGATGTCTTGCTTAGTGATGCTGGCCTTGCCACGCGTCAGCTCTTTGAGTGCCTCATAGGGCTGCGGGTAATTCTCGCGGCGCAGCACCGTTTGTATTGCTTCGGCCACTACAGGCCAGTTGCGTTCCAGGTCCTCTTCCATGCGCTGCTTGTTGAGCAGCAGCTTGCCAATGCCTTTTTCTATAGAGCGCAGCGCCAGGAAGCTGTGTGCCATAGGTACGCCTACATTGCGGAGCACGGTACTGTCCGTAAGGTCGCGCTGTAGCCTGCTGATGGGTAGCTTGGCGCTCAGGTGCTCATATAGTGCATTGGCTATGCCCAGGTTGCCCTCGGCATTTTCGAAGTCTATGGGGTTTACCTTGTGGGGCATGGCACTGCTGCCCACCTCACCGGCTTTTACCTTCTGCTTGAAGTACTCCATGCTGATGTATTGCCAGATGTCGCGGCACATATCTATCAGTATGGTATTGATGCGCTTTAGCGCATCGAACTGCGCGGCAATGTTATCGTAGTGCTCTATCTGCGTGGTGTATTGCATGCGCTCCAGCCCCAGCTTTTTATTTACAAAGTCGTTGCCGAATTTCTCCCAGTTGGTCTGCGGGAAAGCAACTTTGTGGGCATTGAAGTTGCCCGTGGCTCCGCCAAATTTTGCGGCAAAGGGAATATTGAGCAGCTGGTCTATCTGCCCTTCTATGCGCTCCACAAATACCATGAACTCCTTGCCGAGCGAAGTGGGGGAGGCCGGCTGCCCGTGGGTGCGGGCCAGCATGGGGATACCTTTCCACTCCTGTGCCATGTGGTATAGCTTCAGGTGCAGGTTGAGCAGCAGTGGCAGATACTGTTCTTCCATGGCTTCCTTCCACAGCAGTGGTACGGCAGTGTTGTTTATGTCTTGCGAGGTGAGGCCGAAGTGTATCCACTCCACGCTGTCGCCTGCGCCATGGTCTGCCAGCTTTTCTTTCAGGAAATACTCAACGGCCTTCACATCGTGATTGGTAGTGCGCTCTATCTCCTTTATCCGCGCGGCATCCTGCTCTGTAAAGCCCTCGTATATCAGCCGAAGCTTTGCGGGCCTGGCCTTTGGCGGCAGGGCTATAATTTTTTTCTCCGCGAGGAAAAGAAAGTACTCCACCTCTACCCGTACCCGGTAGCGGATAAGGCCATATTCTGAAAAGTAAGGGGCAAGAACAGCGAGCTGTGAACGGTAGCGCCCGTCGATAGGGCTGATGGCAGAAAGCGCAGTGAGATCCATGGAGGCAAAGATATAAAAAAGCCTCCCTAAGGAGGCTCTTTACAAAATATGCTGTGTGAAGTTCTTTATCTTGTTATCACCATCTTAGCACTGTGCTTGCCGCTAGGGCTGCTTACAGTGATGAAGTACAAACCACCCGGTACATCGAGCTGAACGTCTGATGACTTATTAGTAGTACTTGCAACTTCAATCATTTTTTGGCCGGTGATGTTGTACACTGTGATGCTGATGTCTTCGGTAACCGGTGACAGCAATGAAATGCTGAAGGTGCCTGCCGATGGGTTTGGCGCAATGACAAGCTCAGGAGCCGTGACTTCTGCTACAACCAGCTGACAGTCGCGCGCCAGTACATTTACTGTAGTGAGGGCTACCGAGGTGCCGCAGAAATTGGTAACGGTATAAGAGATCGTAGGCGTGCCTACAGAATTAGCATAGAACTTACCGGTAGGGCTGATCGACGATGCGAAGCCACCTGTGACACTCCATATGCCGCCGGGAGAGCCGGTAGTGGTAAGCTGTACTGAATCGCCTGAGCACATTTTGATTGGCATGTTGTTGATGGCGCCGGAGCTGGGTAATGGATTAACCGAAACAATAACTACTGCTATAGAGCTGCCGCAGGGGTTCGTTACGTTATAAGAGATCACCGCCGTGCCGGCTGCAAAACCGGTAACAAAGCCTGCACTGTTAACACTGGCAATGCCTGCAGCGCTGGAGCTCCATACACCGCCCAAAACGGTATCGGTAAGATGCACAGTACTACCGTTGCAGAACTCGAGCGGACCGGTAATAACAGCCGATTCAGGTAACGGAGATACGGTCATTATCCTGAACGTGCTGGTAGGGCCGCAGAGGTTGGTGATGGTATAGTATACTCTGACCGTGTCGCCGGATACCCCGGTAACAATGCCGGAGCTTGAACCAACAACCGCGACAGACGAAGCACTGGTGCTCCATGTGCCACCGCTAATACTTCCTGTGAGCGTTGTTGCTGCTCCTTCGCAAACACTTGCAGCGCCCGAAATAATTGGTATAACCGGTGCAGCATTCACAGTCACGATCTTAGTGGCTATTACGGTACCGCAGGAGGGTTCGATGGTATAAGAAAGCTGCGCTACGCCAGTAGATATACCAACTGCGAAGCCGGTACCCAGGCCAACTTCCACAACGTCTGTATCACTGCTTGTCCAGAAGCCGCCGGAGCTGGCGCCCGTGAAGGCTACAGTATCGCCGATGCACACCGTAAGCGGGCCAGCTATAGGCGCTGCCATAGGGCCGGGACTAGCTGTAATGCCATACGTGGCAATTACAGTACCACAAGTGCTTGCAACAATGTAAGATATGGTAGCGGTGCCTGATGTAACTCCACCCAATGCAGTGCTGCTGCCGCCCGGTATAGGATACACGGTAACTATAGAAGGGTTACTGCTGCTCCATGTGCCGCCTACACCAGATGCCGTAATGGTAGTCGTGAACGTCCCGGTACAGATGCTGTCCTCTCCTGTTATTGAACCGGCATAGGGCGTCATACCTACTGTAACGGAAAGTGTAGCGTGCAGTATAGCGCAGCTGTTAGCTGCTGTGTAAGAGATGATGGCAATGCCGGCAGAAGCTGCGGTAGCAACACCTGAGGAGCTGATAGTAACAATACTTGGGTTGCTGGTAGACCATACCCCGCCTGTGCCGGTAGTGCTCATGGTAGATGAGGTGGCGCTGCATATATTCACGATGCCCGATATGGTGCCGGGATTAGGCAGCGCATTTACGGTCACAGTCTTTGTAACAGTTGCAGATCCGCAGGAGTTGACAACGGTAAATGAAATGGTGGTAACACCGCCAGCCACGCCCGTTACAACACCGGTAGGCGAGATAGTAGCTTTAGAAGTATCACTGCTCGTCCATGTACCTGTTGATGTATCTGAAAGTGTGATAATGGCATCTTCACAAACAGTAGAAGGGCCGGTGATAGCACCTGCAACCGGCAGGCCGGGACATGATACCCTGCGCACCCTGTGGTTATTAGCATCAGCAATGTATACATTGCCTGTGCCGTCTACAACTACGCCCGCCGGGCTTTGCAGCTGTGCAGCATCTGCATTGCCGCCATCGCCGGAGAACCCGGGAACGCCCGTGCCTGCAAAGGTTGTTATGACGCCTGATGTGAGTACTTTCCTGATCCTGTTATTGTCAGCATCTGCTATGTAGAGGTTGCCCAAAAGATCGAGCGCAATGCCCGATGGGTGGTAAAGAGCAGTAGTGTAAGCCAGAACGCCATCGCCGGTGTAAGCACCAAGGCCGTTGCCGGCTAGAGTGCTGATAATACCCGATGTATCTATCATCCTCACCCTGTTGTTGTAAAGGTCGCTCACTATTATGCGGCCAACCGGGTCTATTACTATACCATAAGGGCCATCGAAGCGAGCTGCGGTAGCAGGGCCGCCATCGCCGCTATACAGGCCGCAGCCTACACAGCCGGAACCGGCTACGGTGCTGATAGCACCAAAGATGGTTACTTTGCGCACGCGCTCACCTGCCTGCTCCGCTATGTACATATTGCCTGAGCCATCGAAGGCTACGTTAGCAGGCCAAGCGATTGATGCAGCCGTAGCTGTGCCGCCATCGCCCGATGAGGCGTAAGTACCATTGCCGGCCACCGTGGAGATAATACCCGAGGTATTGACCATGCGCACACGGTTATTAAAGCGGTCTGCTATATAAATATTGCCGGAAGGGCCTACGGTAACGCCGGTAGGGCCATTGAGCAGGGCCAGGGTGGCAGGGCCGCCATCGCCGGCAAAACCTGTAGCGCCCATACCTGCGAAAGTGCTGATGACACCCGCCGGGGTTACCCTGCGGATAACGTTGCCGCTAACGATATATTTATTACCGGCACCGTCGATAGCCACATTTTTTGGTGTGCTTAGCAGGGCAGACGTTGCCGGGCCCCCATCACCACTATTGCCCGAAACACCAGTTCCTGCATAAGTAGTGATTGTTTGTCCCTGGGCCTGGGACATAAAGAGCATTACAAAACAACTAACTAAATAGTATACGTTCCTCATCATAAATAGTAATCTTTCTGGTACACAAATGTATATTTTACGAAACTAAAACTGAAATATTTTAATAAATAAATATCTCAATCACAGCCTTAACGCAAGCATAAATATAAGGATTTTCCTGTATCGCATTTTGCGAGCGGTAACCGGATATATTGGCGTATAAATTTCGTTATTTGTTAGTACGTGGCAAGCGCTAAAAGAGCCTATTTTATTTAACAATAAATATCGTGTCAGTGTTGTGACAAAGCTTAAACTTTGCATTAATAAACCGGGTCAAATACCGGAACACAAAGCACATTCGTATTGAAATTTATTACAAGGCATCACTATCTCTTAGTATTACTTATTGTCTTATTTCCTGTTTTGTCGCGGGGGCAATCGTGGCCTGCAGACTCACTAACGCTGAAATTGCGAAATGATTCTATGTGGATCTACCGCTTTAAGCCCGTACACTTCCTTTTTTCATTCGATCAGCGCAATACATTTCTTAATACACCCGAGAAGAACTTTGTACCATTTGACCTGCGCGGTGTAAAGGCGGGGCTCATGGTGAACGAGCGGCATAAGATGGGAATAGGGGTATACGACCTGCGCACGCCAGATGCGCGCATACGGAACCCTGCCGGGCCGGAAGCTAATATACAGTTCAGGTTCACCTACGGTACGCTGTTTTACGAGTACCTGCTGCTCAGCAACCGGTGGTGGGATATAGGTGTGCCCCTGGAGATAGGGATAGGCAACTACAGTGTAAAAAGCCCCGACACCAGCCTGCACCTGGGCGGCGCTAAAATACGGGCTTACCCTACGGGGGCGGCGGTGGCCATACACTTTAAGCCGCTACGTTGGTTTTCAGTGAACGGTATGGGCGGCTACCGGTATGTGATGCAAAGGGATATGACGGTGAACCTGAGCCATTGGTTTTATGCCTTTGGTATCTCTGTAAATACCCGCCACATAGTTGACGATACCCGCTACCGCTTCAAGAAGCGGAAGTATAGGCGGGATATGGCTGCGCTACCTGCTCACTAGCGCAGGCTACACAGAAAGGCCATAGTGTCAATGCCATCTGCATAGTCGCCGAGCGATGGCTTCTGCGAATCGCCGAAGGGTACGAACCCGCGGCCCACTATAGCCTGGATATCTTCGCTGGCTGTGAGCTTGCTTATAAGCTCGTCTTTATTGTCGTAATACTTGTAGTGCAACACACTTACGGCTGAGAAAGGAAACTCATTCTCTACCATCAATATAGATTCATTGCTCATGTAGGGCACCCGGTTGAGCAGGTATATGGCCAGGTGGTAGTCGTAATTATTTTTATATTTGTTCAGGTCTGCATACTTATTGTGCTTATTGAATATGCTGAGCAGCCTTTCAAAATTGTAATTCCGCGGCACGCATACCTGCGTCACATTGCGGCAGCCCAGGCCGTAATAATGATATACGTCATCGGCAAAGAGCGCAAGCTCCTCATCGGTCTCCGTACCATCGAGAATAGCTACAGATGTGCGGTTTTTGCGTATTATGTTTGGATATTTACCGAAATACTGCTCGAAGTACCTAGCTGTGTTGTTGCTGCCGGTGGCTATGTAGGCATCGCAGTTATTGAGGCGCTCGGCAACTTTTACCTGCTGCAAGACCAATGGCTGCCACTCGCTGAGCTTGCGGAGCAGGTTCGTTATCAGCACCTCGTCTTTAGAGGATAGCTTGAGCATCATGTGGTGCCCGCTCATAAAGCCGCACAGGAAGTCGTGGAAGCCCACCAGCGGTATGTTGCCGGCCATAACGATGCCTATGGTACGGGGTGTTTCAGCGACCGTGTAGCTGGCTATCCACTGCTGCAGCTTTTCTCTCTGCAGGTATTGCTCAGCAATGTTGGCTGCTGCCAGGGCAATATGCTCTGCTGTAAACCACGCATTTGCGCGCTCGGCGGCGATCTTAGCAGCCTGCCACTGCTCCTCATTGCCCAGGATATACTCGCCCAGCCTGCCCAGCAACTCTATTCTTTCGCTTGTCTCTATACCGTTATTCATTGCTTCCCGTTTAGTTGTTACTGTATTTGTTGCGAAATTGTAACTTTGTGGCCAAATAAACTAAACGAACCACCTTTTATGGCAATAAAGATAACCGACGAATGTATCAACTGCGGAGCCTGCGAGCCTGAATGCCCTAACAATGCCATATACGAGGGAGGGGTAGAATGGGCTGTAGCGGACGGTACCTCAGTGAAGGGCCCTTTTAAGCTGATGGATGGCACCGTGACCGATGCTAATGTAAAGCACGAGCCGGTAGCTGTAGATACTTACTACATCACGCCAAATAAATGTACGGAGTGCCAGGGATTTCATGAGGAGCCGCAATGCGCCGCTGTATGCCCTGTAGACTGCTGTGTGCCCGATGAAATGTATAGGGAAACGGTAGACGAGCTACTGGAAAAGAAAGAAAAGATGCACATGTAATAAAAAAGTAAAAGCCCCGGGATACGGGGCTTTTATATTGCTATCGAATAAGTTCTATGGAAATTTAGGAGTGCCGGTTCTTTTCCATCCCCGGCCGCGTTTCTTACCGGCTGCATCCATTTCTTCCGCAAGCTTTACAAGAAACGCAGGGCCGAAGTTAGCGTTCGCTATTTTCTGCGTTCTGTTGGCATACTTAATGGTGAAGATGATGCCGGGCAGGTCTGGTATGCGGTTCTCATACCTCTCGCTGCAGGTATCTACACGGTAAGCCATAAACTGGTTGATGACCGCCTGCGCTTTTTTGGTCCCTATGTTCTTTTTATAGATACCGGTGTCGGAGTTGAAACGAAGGGCGCTGTAAACGGTATTGCCGTCTTTGTTCATGTCTATTTTATACTCGGGGCACCTGCCAAAGCATACGGTGCGGTGCATGGTAACGGAAATGATCTCGTTAGGATTTTTTGCCTTTTTGATCTTCTTCTGCATGGCAAAAGATGTAGCACCTGCAGCAACCAATAAAATCATCAATATGATCTTCTTCATTTTTTTTATTTTACGCGCCCAAAGATAGTTTTATAATAGTGTAATGTGCAAATATGCTGCCAAAAGAGGAACACCAGGAATTATTCTACCAGCTTGCTTTAACGTTTGTACCGGGCATAGGCGCTAAAACCGGCAGGCTGCTGCTGGAACGTTTTAACAATGCGACCACGATATTTAAGACACCTATCAAAGAGCTGAAGAATGCGGAAGGTATAGGCGAGATAAAAGTGAAGGGCTTTAAGGAGCCGGAGGTGATGGAAAAAGCAGAGCGGGAGCTTGAGTTCGTGATGAAGAACAACATTAACGCCCTGTACACCGGTAATGGTTATCCGCAGCGGCTGAGCAACTGTGTGGATGCGCCGCTGGTGCTATACTACAAAGGAAATGCCGACCTTGACGCGAAGAAGATAGTGGCCATAGTAGGCACAAGAAAAAGCACTGACTACGGGCACAAGCTGTGCGAAGAGCTGGTAGATGGGCTGCGGTCGCTGGAAGGAATTATTATAGTGAGCGGCCTGGCGCTGGGCATAGATGCTGTGGCGCACAAGAAGAGTGTGCAGCTGGGCATTCCTACCGTTGGCGTGTTTGGGCATGGGCTCGACAGGGTGTACCCGCATACACACAAAACACTTGCTGCACAGATGACAGAAAACGGCGGGCTGCTGGCGGAGTTCCCTTCCGGCACATTGCCCGACAGGACCAACTTCCCGATGCGCAACAGGATAGTTGCCGGCCTTAGTGATGTAACGGTGGTGGTAGAGAGCCATATGGAAGGTGGCGCACTGATAACTGCACGCATGGCCAGCGGCTACAACAGGGAGGTGGCAGCATTTCCCGGCAGGGTGAATGATACGCGCAGTGCAGGGTGTAACGACCTGATCCGCACTAATGTGGCAGCGATGATAACAAAGGCGGAAGACCTGGTGGAACTAATGAACTGGGACAAAGAGGCCCGCCCTAAGGCAGTGCAGAAACAGCTATTTATAAACCTGACACCGGATGAACAAAAGATAGTGGACCTGCTGCAAACCAAAGATAGTGTACACTCAGATGAACTGCTCTATCATACCGGTCTTGCCAATAGTATGCTGGCCGCTACCTTGCTGCAGCTGGAGATGCAGGGGGTGATAAAGACGCTGCCGGGGAAGCATTATAGGATGTATTAGCTGGTGCGGGTTATGCAAGCTGTGCGAACAGTTGAGACGATGTATAATATCACCTTTTCAGGGTTCGGCTTTAAAGCAGTTGCTTGCTGCAATCATGCCATCCCTACGGGATTATTACTGAAGAAGTTAGTGCATTAATCAGCTTTGATGTATTTGTGTACCTGTACACTGCCGGCTGAAACAACCTGTACAAAATAGATGCCTGCTGCGTGGCCGGAAACATCAATATCGTTCGATCCGTTTCTTAGTGTTGTTCCGTAGATCCGCTGCCCTCTTACGTCAATAATGGTGACACATGCTTCATCTTTACTCGCATAACGTAAAATAAATTTCCCATTAGAAGGATTTGGGTAGATGCAGACGCCATTGCCTGTAGCCTCCATATCATTTACACCACTTATCGGCAGCATTATCTTACGTATCACCGAGTTGCCTGCGTCTGCAACGTACAGCGTGCCTGCGCTGTCTACAAACACAGCTGAGGGAATGTGAAAGGTAGCCGCCAGTGGCGGGCCGCCATCACCGGTGTAGCTATAGACACCTGTGCCTGCAATGGTGGAGATGATGCCTGCTGTGTTGACGGCGCGGATCACATTGTTGCCATACTCCGAGATATAGAGAATGCCCTTTTTATCCATGAATACGCTATTGGGCAGGCCCAGCTGGGCGGTGGTTGCCGGGCCATTGTCGCCGGTGTAGCCATTAGTGCCATTACCGGCCACGGTGGATATCACTCCCGTGCCGGCATCTATGCGCCTGATAACATTGCTGCCAAACTCAGCGACAAAAATATTTCCTGCAGAGTCGAGGCAAAGGCTGAGGGGGTAGGAGAGGGCGGCGTTAGTGGCTACGCCGCCATCGCCGCTGTAGCCATTGGTGCCGTTGCCCGCTACCGTGTTTATGATGCCCGTAGCTGCGCTCACTTTTCTTATGCGGTGGTTGCCATAGTCGGGAATGTAGATGTTGCCTGCGAGGTCCACCACAGCGCCTCCCGGTGTTTCGAAGTGTGCTGCTGTTGCCGGGCCGCCGTCACCTGAAAATCCACCACCGCCATTGCCGCATACAGTGGTGATAATACCGGTCGATGCGCTAATTTTCCTGACTACATTATTGTACCATTCGGTAACGTAGAGGTTGCCTGCGGTATCGGCAAATATGCCGTTGGGCTTATTCAATACTGCAGCCGTTGCGGGTCCGCCATCACCTGAGTAGCCGGTGGTGTTGTTGCCTGCAAGGGTAGATATGGTGCCTGTCGCCGTTATCTTACGCACCCGGTGGTTGTAGTTATCGGCCACGAATACAGTGCCATTCTTATCTACATAGATGCCTTCAGGGTGCGCTAGTGAATAGACAGTTGCCGGTGTGCCATCGCCGATGTACTGGGTAATGCCATCGCCGGCTATCGTTGTAATAATGCTCTGTGCAGTCGCGGCAGCTACACTACCCGTGAGCAGTGCTGCGGCACAGAAAATATACTTCCAGGATATGGCCATGGTGAGGGATTGTACGTTACCAAATATACGAAATGCACCTCGTAAGGTGCATTTCGCATTATCATTTCAGTTGCAATTATCTTGCTATAGTTATCTTCTCAACAGTAGTTCCAGACGCAGAATTCACTTTCACCGTATAAACGCCTGATGGCTGGTTCAGCGTTACCGTTGTCTGCGAAGCAGCGAGGTAATCAGCATACACCTTAACGCCCGCTATGTTGAATACTTCGAGCGTTGCATTGCCGGGAGTAACTACGGTAAACGAACCGTTAGACGGGTTAGGGAATATTGTAGCTTCTGTGCTAACAGTACCAGATGCGGTAGCAAATTTGTAGCCGCTGCCTGTTATTTTACGCACGCGGTGGTTGCCGGCATCAGCAATGTATATGTTGCCTGCTGCATCTTCCCATACGCCTGTAGGCATGGCCAGCTTTGCAGTAAGTGGTGACCCACCATCGCCTGAGAAGCCCATAGAGCCGTTACCAGCCAGCGTGTTGATGATGCCGGTGTTCAGGTTCACAACACGTACTACGTTGCTGTTAGGATCGCAGATGAAGAGGTAGCCGTCGTTGTTTACAAACAATGCCTTTGGCATGTTGAGCCTGGCAACAGTAGCTGAGCCGCCGTCGCCGGTATTACCTGCTACTCCGGGTGTACCTGCAATAGTGCGTACATTACCTGTAAGGGCATCAACCTTGCGCACACAATGGTTGCCGCCATCAGCAATGTATAGGTTGCCGTGGATATCAGAGCAGATACCATTCATAGTGCCGAAACTGGTCACAGAGATGTGCGTGCCATTTGCATACGGGCCGGCAAAAGTGCCTGCAAATGTATTTACGATACCTGTGCCCGCGTCCACCTTACGGATGCGGTGGTTACCTACATCGAGCAGGTAAATATTGCCTGAGTTGTCGCCATAGATGCCATCAGGCACACACATGCGCGCAAAGCAGCCACCGCCGCCATCGCCCGAGCACCCCTGGGTACCATTGCCGCAGATGTTAGCGATCATGTGCGTAGCGCCATCTATACGGTAGCCCACATCCGCAAAATGATCAGATACAAATACGTTCCCTGAATTGTCGCAGTAGATCGCATTGGGGTATTCTATTGCAGCCGCTGTGGCAGCGCCGCCCATACCCGAATAGCCATAAGCTCCCGTGCCCGCATAAGTAGAGATCATACCCGTGGAGGCAGATATCATACGCACACGGTGGTTGCTCTTGTCCGCAATGTAAATGTTTCCATCAGCATCGGTAGCCACACCTGCTGGTGTAGACAGCCGTGCGGCTGATGCTAGTCCGCCATCGCCGCTGAAGCCGGCTGTGCCGGTACCAGCTACGGTGGTTATAACGCCCTGTGCGCCCGCGTTAGAGGCCATGGCCATCATTACTGAGGCGCATAATAATCGTAGTGAGTTATTTTTCATACAGGTAATTTTAATATAAATTTAACCTTTCCGATTAAATAATCATAATTTTTAACGCATTTATTTTACAATAATGATTAAATCATTAAAGTGCAGATACGTCCCTGTTTTATGAAGTTATAAGTACCGTTCTTCAAGTACGTTAAGATGATGCTGCACATGGCCTATCATTATATACCCCAGTGAGCGGAGGGTAAAAATGTGGGTGATAGCGTTGCCGGTAAGCATCGACTGAGCGTCTGTAAGGTTATTAAGAAGCAGGCTGGTTGCGGTTCTTACAGCGTTGAACTCGGTGAGCAGGCTTTCCATACTTCTGCCTGTAACATCTACACTTGCAGCATAAGCGTTCTCGTCCATGGGGTGCAGTGGGGTGTGGCTGTCTCCCCGCGCCGCCACCAGGGCACGGTAGCTCATTACCCGCTCCGTATCTATAAGGTGCATCAGGACTTCCTTTACCGTCCACTTACCGGGTGCATATTGATAATTGTGCTTTTCTTCAGGGATATTTGACAACAGATCAATGGCCGCCTGTGTATTCGCATCAAGCAGTTCAGCGAAGGTGCCTTCACCTACGAGGTTGATGTAGTTTTGGAAGTAGGGGTTGTATTCGTGAGGTAGGGGCTTTTGCATTGGCTATTTCGTTGAAGGAAGAAATCCGAATATATTTTTTTAGGTTTGTAATAACTAAGTTACTACAAGTTGGATTTCCTTAAACGCCTATTTCGTTTTGGCACTTATGACAGCGCACGCGAGTTGAATCTGACAAATGAACAAGCTGTTAGCGAGCCATTTGTTCAGAATGTACTTACTAAGTACAGGAAAAATGCTGTGTTGCTCCGGCCTCATACGACACGAATTCAACTAGCCTTTGACACAAGCAAAGTCGGAGGAGTTGCTGATTTGCGTGGTTTTAGTTCTTACCCGTGTTGTAACAAATGCAGTGAGCCATTAAATTTTGTATTGCAAATTTATCGGAAAGATTTCGCCGGTCTTTATTACCCGGAGAACAAGAATCTATTTCAACTCTTCAGGTGTCCGAATAGGGAGTGCGGTGGCGATCAGTACAGTGACCAGGCCATGTTTGTGTACTATTTTACCGAGCAGTCGGCACCTTCTAAATTGTTACTAAAACCGCTTTCTTTAACCGAAGACAACGAACAGGAAGTCCCTGAGTGTGAACTGCGATCTCAGAACGTTTTGGATTATCCTATTTATGATGACTATCCAAATGACGAGTATACCAAGATTGAAATAAAATATGGAGATACATTTGGAGAGTATTTTATGGAGAACTTCTCTGCAAAAGAAGGGACAAAGATAGGTGGCTATCCCGCTTACACCCAAAGTCCCGTACATCCACTATGTACCTGCGGGAAAATGAAAACCTTTTTCTTTCAATTGTCTAGCTGTGATATTGAGGAAGGCGTAAATTATCCCCCACCTCCAGACCAATGGTCGGCGCATGGTATAATGATAGGAGACGTCGGTAATATCTACTTCTACGTTTGTATGGATTTCGGTGAAAAAAGTATTGAGAGCAATTGGGATTGCTATTAATACCTTTCAACCTAACGCAAATTTAGTTTAGTTACACCACCTCACCCTCCAAATCATAATCAAACGCCTTGGTGATTTTTACATTCACGAAGTCGCCGATTGGCAAGGGCTTGTCGGCTGATATCACCACCTCATTGTCCACCTCTACGCTGTCGAACTCTGTACGGCCAAGGTAGCGGCCGGCTTCTTTTTTGTCGATGATAACTTTATAAGTGTTGCCTACTTTTTCCTGATTTTTCTGCAGGCTTATTTCCTGCTGCACTTCCATTATCTCTTGTGCGCGCGCTTCCTTTTCTTCTGAAGACAACGTATCAGCAAACTCATAAGCAGAGGTATTCTCTTCGTGCGAGTAAGTAAATATACCCACTCGGTCGAGCCTTGTTTCTTCCAGGAAAAGCTTGAGGTCTTCCACATCATCGCGCGTTTCGCCGGGGAAGCCGGTGATGAGCGTGGTGCGGATGCATATGCCCGGCACACGGTCGCGCACATTGCCTATAAGGTCAGTTATCTCTTCCCTTGTTATCTGGCGCTTCATGGCCTTGAGCATATTGTTAGAGATATGCTGCAGCGGCATGTCAAGGTAGTTGCAGATGTTGTCGCGCTCGCGCATTACATCCAGTATCTCCAGCGGGAACTTTGATGGGTATGCATAGTGCAGGCGTATCCAGTGCAGCCCTTCTATGTCCGACAGGTATTTAAGCAGGTCGGGCAGGGCGCGTTTCTTGTAGATGTCAAGGCCGTAATAAGTAAGTTCCTGGGCAATGAGCATTATCTCTTTTACGCCCATAGATACCAGGCGCTTCGCCTCGGTTATTACGTCTTCAATAGTTTTAGACACGTGGGTGCCGCGCATCAGCGGTATGGCGCAAAATGAGCAGGTGCGGTTGCAGCCCTCCGATATCTTCAGGTAGGCGTAGTGCTTAGGCGTGCTCAGCAGCCTTTCGCCTACCAGCTCAGTTTTATAATCGGCATTAAATTGCTTCAGTATCAGCGGCAGCTCCATGGTTCCAAACCATGCGTCTACCTCGGGTATTTCATTAAGCAGGTCGTGGCGGTAGCGCTCACTGAGGCAGCCGGTAACATAAACCTTATCCAGCTTGCCTTCACGCTTCAGTGATACCTGCTCCAATATGGTATTGACACTTTCTTCTTTGGCTTTATCAATGAAGCCGCAGGTATTTACCACCACTATGTTGTGGTCGAGCTTGCGGTTTTCGTGCGTCACGTTGATGCCGTTGGCATTCAGCTGTCCGCTAAGCACCTCGCTGTCTACCATGTTCTTGGAGCAGCCGAGGGTTATAATGTTTACCTTGTCTTTTTTTAATGTACGTGTCTTCACTTCGTTGCTATTTTAACGCCACTTAAAATTTCTCTCTCTGCACTACTTCCTCCGGATGAATATCCTCACCGGTACACCACTAAATTTAAAATGCTCGCGCAGCTTGTTCTCCAGGAAGTTCTTGTAAGGCTCCTTTATGCCATCGGGGTGATTTGCAAAGAATGCAAATGACGGCACCGCGGTAGGTACCTGCTGCGCAAATTTTATGCGCACAGAGTAACCACGCGTCATTGGCGGCGGGTAGCGCTCTATTTCCCTTAGCATTATTTCGTTCACTACAGAGGTTGGTATCCTGCGGCTGCGATTTTCATATACCTCCAGCGCCTTCTCCATTCCCTGGAAGATACGCGTCTTGTCCTGCGCCGAAATAAATAATACGGGCACATCAGTAAAGGGCGCCAGCTTTTCTTTCATCTCTTTCTCGTAGTCGCGGGCTGTATTAGTCTCCTTTTTTACGAGGTCCCACTTATTCACCAGCACCACTATGCCTTTGCCTTTACGTGCTGCCAGGGCAAAGATGCTTACATCCTGCGCGGTAACTCCGTTCTGGGCATCTATCAGCAGCATGCATACATCAGCTTCATCCATTGCCCTTATGGCGCGGATGACGGAGTAAAACTCCAGGTCTTCGTGTACGTTCTTTTTCTTGCGGATACCGGCGGTATCTATCAGCATGAATTCCTTGCCAAACAGCTTGTAGTGGGTATGTATAGTATCGCGTGTAGTACCTGCCACATCCGATACTATGGTACGCTCCTGGTTGATCAGCGCATTGAGCAGGGTAGATTTCCCTGCGTTAGGCTGGCCTATAATGGCAAACTTAGGGACCGGGTTTTCTTCTATTACCTCTTCTTCAATTTCAATATGGGAGGCTACCTCATCGAGCAGCTCACCTGTGCCACTGCCTGATATTGACGAAAGGAGAAATGTCTTCTCGAAGCCAAGCGCATAGAATTCTGTGGCAAAAAGTGCGCGCTCCTGGTTGTCTACCTTATTCACTACCAGCAATACTGGCTTGCTGGAGCGGCGCAATACGTCGGCCATGTCCTGGTCCTGGTTGGTGATGCCGGTCACAGTGTCGCACACAAAGAGTATCAGGTCGGCCTCATCAACAGCTATAAGTACCTGCTTGCGTATCTCTCTTTCGAATACATCTTCGGACCGCGAAACGAATCCGCCGGTGTCTACAACGTTAAACGTTTTACCGTTCCAGTCAGCAATTCCATATTGGCGGTCGCGGGTCACGCCGCTCTGGTCATCCACAATTGCTTTGCGTTGCTCCAGGAGGCGGTTAAATAAAGTCGATTTTCCCACATTAGGCCTTCCTACTATGGCAACGGTGAAACCAGGCATTATATTATTTTTAATTTAAGTCTGCAAAGGTACTTCTATTTGGCCAGTGTTTATTAATGGATATTGTTAAAACGATTAATCTCTATCTTTGGTGCTGAATTAGATACAATGAGAAAATATTTACAGGTACTGCTCGCCGCGATGGCGCTTAATTTTACTGCTGCTGCGGCACCGGGCGACACCACGTGGGTGCAGGCTAATATAGCCCAGCTTGGCGGCTATGGCAGCTACGATAGCACTATCACCTTCCCGGCTGCGGGTACATCTTACCGAAATGTGTACATGGTATTCACGCTGGGCAAGTATACCTGCCCCACAGGGTCTACCTATTGTGGCGATTGGGACTATACCGTTCAGAACTTCCTGATGACGCCCGGCGGTGATACCCTGGAGCTGGGCCGCCTGATAACGCCGTATGCCAATGCCGGCGCTCCACGCACACCATGGGCATGGAAGCAGCGCTACACCTACGATGTTACTGACTATATCAGTAAGCTGCAAGGAAGCGCTACGATGCGCATATTCTATTCGGGCTACTCGGGCGGGTTTACCGCTAACATCAGGTTTGCGTTTGTAGAAGGGACGCCTGACCGTAATGTAACGGGCATAGAGCGCCTGTGGAATGGCAGCTTTGGCTATGGCGGCACACCGCACATCAACGCCTACTTCCCCACGATGACAAAGACGGCACCTACCGGTACTGTGTCGGCCGATTTGAAATTTACCATTACCGGCCACGGAGCGGATGCTAATGGTTGCTGCGAGTTCCTGTCGAAGAACTATGATGTGATACTCAACAGCAGCACTATTGCAACAAGGGCTATCTGGAAGGCTTGCGGCCTTAACCATATGTACCCGCAGTCAGGTACATGGATATACGACCGTGCTAACTGGTGCCCCGGCGAGCGTACTTATTCTAACATTCACAACCTTGCAGGGGTAACACCGGGTGTGCCTTACGATGTGGACATACAGTTCGAGCCCTATGTAGGCGGCGGAAGCTATACAACAGAGGCTACGCTTATTAACTATGCGGGCATAAACAAAACACTCGATGCCGGTATTGATGATATCATCTCGCCAACAAACCATGAAGACCACTTCCGCGATAACCCGATATGCAATAAGCCAACCATCCATGTAAAAAACCACGGCTCGACAGCTATTACCTCAATAGCTTTTGAATATGGCATAAAAGACTCTGTGATGGAAACATACACATGGTCGGGCTCACTGGCAGCATTGGCAGAAGCAGACGTGGTATTACCCGATCTGGACAACCTGCATGTAATAGCAGGCACTACCGGCACGCACACCTTTATGGCGAAGATCACCGCTGTGAATGGCGGTGCAGATGGCGACAATACAAATGACGTACTCACTTCACAGTTCATACCATCGCCACTGTGGCCTGCACCTTTCAAGATATTGTTCCGTACCAATAACGAGCCAGTCACTACCGGTTCAACAGTTAGCGAAACCAAGTGGGAAATATTCGACATCGATAACAACGTAGTTGCTTCACGCACATCGGCCGCGCTCAGCACCACGTACACCGATACTGTAACGCTGCCTACAGGCTGCTACAGGCTGCAGATCACTGATGGCAGCTGCGATGGCTTGCAATGGTGGGCTAACTCAGGCAGTGGCATTACCAACGGCTCCCTGATAGTGAGGAAGATGAATAATGCTAACATTAACATGAACGGCTATAGCTATAGCGGCACGTACAACAATGACTTCGGCTGCGGTTTCAGCCAGTATTTCTACACCAGCACGCCTACAGCAGTTACAGACCTTACCAGTGGCAGCGCAGGTATCTTTGCATATCCTAACCCCGCACAGAAAGCAGTAACTATAGAGATAGGCGGTATCGCAAATGTGAGCGGTACAATACAGGTGGTAGACATGATGGGCAGGGTAGTGCTGCAAAAAGAGTGCAGTAACTCACACGAAGAGCTGAATGTAAGCCAGCTCAGCAATGGTGTATATTCTGTACTGTTCATCGGCAGCGAGGGCAATAAATTACAAACCAAGCTGCTTATCGCAAAATAGCAGATTATTTTACCTGGTAGTTTTTATGACAGTTAATTTAACGAGGGTACTTGCCGTTATTCTTTTGATAGCGTCGTTCTCAGCATGCAAGAAAAAGCATGAGGACTCGATAGTGGACATAAAGAAGAAATTCAATACCATAAATAGCAAGCTGAGCGACTACACCCGCCGCCAGGTTGATGACCTGACCACAAAGGCGGGGGGCACTATCACCGGCTACTACCGGGACGAGGAAGTGAAGAAAATATACTCAGAGCGATTTACGGATAAGGACCGGGCGTTCACAGAATATTACTTTGATGACGGTATGCTGATATATGTGCTGAAGCAGGAGTATGTGTATAACAGGCCCACGTACTACAACGAGGAGATGGCGAAGCAAAATGCGGACAGCGTATGGTATGACGATAAAAAGACCCGCCTTGATATCAGCAGGTTCTACCTGAGCGATCACAAGCTCATCAAGTGGATAGGCCCGGCCGGCATGGATGTAGCGGTAAACGACCCTAAGTTTCACCAGAAGCAGGAGGAGCTGCTGGCGGAGACCATAATAATGCTAAAACAGCTCAATGAGCAGTAACCAAACTTTTTACTTACAATTAATTTTGGTAATTTCGCGCCGAATTCAGCGTTATCATAATATAATATGTCGGGACAGCTCAAAGAAGTTCGTAATCGTATAAAGTCAGTAACATCAACCCAGCAGATCACTAAAGCCATGAAAATGGTGAGTGCGGCCAAGCTGCGCCGCGCGACGGATGCCATTTTGCAAATGCGCCCGTATGCGCGCAAGCTGCAGGATATGCTCAGCAACATCGTTAGCAGCTCGTCTGCCGATGTGAACCTGCCCCTGGCCGATGAGCGCCCCGCAGAGCGCATACTGCTGATACCGGTTACCAGCGATCGTGGCCTGTGCGGTGCTTACAACGCCAATGTGATAAAGCTTACCCGCCAGGTAATTTCTGATAACTACGCAGCCCAGCATGCCAAAGGCAACGTGACCATACTGCCGATAGGCAAAAAAGGCTATGAGTTCTTTACGCGTCACGGGTTCAAGGTTGTGAGCGAGTACTGGGAGATTTTTGCCGACCTTTCTTTTGAGAACGTACGCAGGGCTGCGGTTTTTGCCCAGCAGGCGTTCCTCAACAAAGAGTATGACCGCGTAGAGATCGTATACAGCCAATTCAGGAACGCTGCTACACAGGTGTTCGTAGCTGAGCCCTACCTGCCTATACCTAAGGTGGTGCAGAAAGAGGGTGAAAAGAAGACGAATTCAGACTTCATCTTTGAGCCGTCTATGGATGTGCTGCTGCAGGAGCTGATGCCGAAAATACTGAACACGCAGGTGTTTAAAGCGGTGCTTGATGCAAACGCATCGGAGCACGGCGCGCGCATGACCGCTATGGATAAGGCGAGCGAGAACGCAAATGACCTGCTGAAATCACTGAAGATAAGCTACAACAGGGCACGCCAGGCGGCCATTACCACCGAGCTTACAGAGATAGTGAGCGGTGCAGCTGCATTACAGGGTTAATATCTAATTTACATAAAGAAAAGCCTCTTCATTACTTATGGAGAGGTTTTCTTATTTTTATACAAATTACAGGTATGCGTTTATTGTTATTAAGCCTTGGAGCTTTGCTGGTATTGTCGGGTAATGTGCTGGGGCAGGGGAGGGTTAAGAAGTTCACTGCGCCGCTGGCAGGCAAAGTAGTGCTCAGGGATGTGGATGATAAATACAACGTCAATGTCTACAGCCTTGAAGCACCTGAGGTGGAGAGTGAGCGGGACATGGAGCTGCTGCGCGATGCCAAGGCACAGGTAGCCAAGATGTTTCCGCGCCGGCAAACTGCCACCGCTAAAAAAGGGACCTCGGCCGTGCCCGCGCCTATAGTTACTATTGGGTTTATCGCCGATTCTATGTCGGGCATCCCTCCCGATAACTACAGTGCGGTAAGCACGGGCAATAAGGGCGTATCGGTAATGAACCAGAATATTGCCGTACACGATGCTACTAATGGCAACTACCTCTACCGCAAAGGGCTGATGGCATTCAGCACCAGCGTAGGCCTGAACAATACCATTTCATTTGCCCCGAATTACCGCTTTGACCCCAAGGTAGTATATGACCCCGAGGCCGACCGCTTTGTGTGCGTGATGCTGAACAGTACCAACCAATATAACTGGATAGTGCTGGCCTTCTCGCAAACCAACGACCCGGCAGGCACCTGGAACTTTTACAAGCTGTATGGCAACTATGCTAATGATACTACCTGGTTCGACTACCCGGCCATATCCACTACTAAGAATGAGTTTTTTCTTACCGGCAACCAGATAAAGTGGGATAGCAGCTGGCAGGCGGGCTTTAAGCAGACCGTAATATACCAGGTAAACAAGTGGGGCGGCTACAATGGCGATACGCCACTGCACTACCAAATATGGGATAGTATAGGGTTCAATAATAAGCCCCTGCGCTGCCTTTACCCGCTCAATCCCGGCAATCAGCTGCTGGGCAATGAGCAATATTTTCTCTCTAACAGGAACTTCGATGTGTCTAACGACAGCGTGTTCCTGGTAAAGGTGCCCGACACTATTGGCGGGTCTACAGCATTGACGGTAACACCTATTGTCAGCAGCCTGCACTATGGTGTGCCGCCTAATGGCCGCCAGCCCGACACATCGATCACACTAGCTACTAACGACGGGCGTGTGCTTGGTGGGTTTATTAAAGACAATGAGTTGCAATTTGTGAGTGAATCGGTGCACCCGGCCAGCGGGGCATCGGGTATTTATCATGGCATCATCAGCAACTTTGCTACCTCTCCTGTGCTCACAGGCCGCATGTTCAGCGTAGATACGCTCGACTTTGGCTACCCCAACATATCGTATGCCGGTAACACGGGCGGTGCCAATCACTCCATTATATCGTTTGAGTATACCGGGCCTAAAAGGTTTCCCGGTTATGGTGCAGTGCTGTTTGATGGCAGCGATTACTCAGACATTACCGTAATACGCGGCGGCGACAGCACCATAAAGATGCTGGCCCAAAAGGAGCAACGCTGGGGTGACTACAGCGGCTCACAGCCCGACTGGGGCGCACAGGGCGCTGTGTGGGTAGAAGGTATATTTGGCCGCAAAGATCGCCGGTATGGTAACTATATGGCCCGGCTGGCCTCACCTTACTTTGTGGGTATACCACAGGTGCCTGCAGGAACTCCCGGCACTTCAAAACTGTACCCGGTACCAGCGGCAGAGTATGTGAGGCTCGAGTTCAGCGTGCAGCAAGAGCAGGTGTTCAGCTTCTATATTTACGATGCCATGGGTAGAGTGGTAGATAAAATAACTGATTACCTTTGCCCTGCCGGGAAGAATGTAATTCAGTTCAATACCGCACCATTGCCTCCCGGCACTTACTTCTTAAGAGCTGCAGGCGCAGCGGGAGAGGCCCTTCCGGCAAAAACTTTCATTAGAAAGTAATGGTACCTTTGGCATGATGCAGTTGTTGTTCAACCTTACGCTGGCCTTCAGGGCGATACGCAATAATCGTTTGCGGTCGGCGCTTACAATTGCTATTATAGGGCTTGGCATCACTGCGCTTGTGGGAATACTCACTGCTATAGAGGTGATGAAGCAGAGCGTATACTCCAACTTCAGCAGCATGGGTGTCAATTCATTCCAGCTCACCAACGAGTTCCTGAAAAAGCGGAAGCGGGGGTTTGGTATCCGCGTTATAGAGAGCAAGAGCATTACCTATGAGCAGGCGAGGTCCTTCCAGTCACGGTTCCAGTTTCCGGCGCGCGTGGGCATATCTGTTAGCGGCAGCGATGATGCTACTGTGCAGTACAACTCAGAAAAAACAAATCCCAACGTTCACGTCACGGGTGTAGACGATGCTTACCTCACGGTTACCGACACTAAGCTCGATGCGGGACGCAACTTCTCGTCAGCAGAGGTATACTCAGGCAGCTTTGTATGCCTGCTGGGCAATGGCATAGCGAAACGGTTATTTAAAGGGAAGATAGATGCCGGGGTCGACAGGGTGGTGTCGGTAAATGGTGTGCGCTATCGTGTCATTGGCGTTATGGAGGCCAAGGGCGGCACCATGTCTATGGACGCGGACAACCTGGTGCTCATACCGCTCAATGCGGCACGCGCAGCCTACGGGGGAGAGAAAACTTACCTCATAAGCGTGATAGTGCCCGATGTAAAAAACAAAGATGTGGCTATAGAGGAGGCAGAGGGCATCTTCCGGGTTATCCGTAAGCTGCCCCTGGGCACAGAAAATGATTTTACCATACGGCAAAACCAGGATCTTGTGGAGCGGGTGCTGAATACGATACAGTACATCAGGCTCGCTGCGGTCATCATTGGCATCATCACCCTGCTGGGCTCTGTGATAGGCCTTATGAATATAATGCTGGTATCGGTAGCAGAGCGCACGCGCGAGATAGGCGTGAGCAAGGCGCTGGGTGCTAGGTCTTCCACCATCAAGAATCAGTTTCTTACCGAGTCGGTAATGATAAGCCTGATGGGCGGTGTGGCAGGGGTGGTATTCGGCATGCTTATCGGGAATGTGGTAGGCATATTTTTTGGCATCGGTTTCGTGGTGCCATGGCTGTGGATAATAATGGGTGTTTCGCTGTGTGCGGTGGTGGGTGTTATATCAGGTATTTACCCTGCTATCAAGGCATCAAAGCTCGACCCTATAGTAGCATTGAGATATGAATAAGCAGGAACAGATAGGTGCTGCGACTCGCAATCACTATAGACTTACGACTTACGACTAACAGACTTACGACTAAAATGCAAGGAACAGTATACAAATCCACGGGCAGCTGGTACGTGGTCAAGGACACTGAAGATGTGTTCTGGAAGGCGCGGATAAAAGGCAAGCTCAAGATCGACGATGCCATATCGTCTACCAATCCAATTGCCGTGGGCGATGTTGTGGCATATGATGTAGAGGACGAAGCGGTTATGACCAGCATCATTACCCGGGTGGCCGACAGGCATAACTACATGGTAAGAGTATCGCCACACAACAGGAATCAGAAGCACATCATAGCCTCAAACCTCGACCTGGCTTTGCTCATCGCGTCTGTAGCAGACCCACGTACTTCCAATGGCTTTATAGACCGGTTTCTTATTACAGCAGAGGCATACCACATACCGGCCATACTCGTGGTGAATAAGGCAGACCTGATGAAGCCTAAGCATAAGGCAATACTGCAGCGCTGGGAGGATATATATGGCAAAGCCGGTTACCCGGTATTCAGCGTATCGGCAACAGACAAAAGCACGCTGGCAGACCTTGAAGCGCGCATTGGCAGCAAAACCACCCTGTTCAGCGGGCACTCAGGGGTAGGCAAGAGCACCCTCATCAACCAGCTGATACCGGGCATGGAGCTAAAGACCCAGGAGGTATCGGGGTGGAGTGGTAAGGGCCAGCATACTACCACATTTGCAGAGATGTTCGACTTGCCCGGCGGCGGCCGGATAATTGACACCCCCGGTGTGAAAGAGTTCGGGCTGATCGATTTCGAGAAAGAGGAGCTGTCACAATACTTTCCTGAGATGCGGCGCGTGATGAATGATTGCAAATTCAACAACTGCCTGCACATCAACGAACCTGGCTGCGCGGTGAAGCATGCCGTGGCCGGCCAGGTAATATCAGAAGAACGATATATAAGCTACCTTACCATTCTTGATTCCATAGAAACCAAGTGGTAAGCAAGCATGTGAATCATAAAATTGAATGTCTAAAAAAACCACTGCAATGATCATTTACAACGTAACGATCAAATTAGAGCACATCATAGCTGACGAATGGGTGAGCTGGATGAAGGTAGAGCACATGGACGACCTGGTGCGTACCGGCATGTTCACAGGCTACCGCCTCTGCCGTTTGCTGGAGCAGGATGAGGCAGATGGCATTACCTATTCAGCCCAGTATTACTGCAATAGCATGGAAGATTATCATAACTATATAGAGAATTTTTCGGGAGAAATGCGGGATAAAGCGCTAAAGCGCTTCGCCGGTAAGTTTATAGCTTTCAGGTCGGTGATGGAAGAAGTTTGATGAAATGCTTATTGCGTGGCGCTTTCAGCGATTTTTGGAAACAGGAAGTTTCCTGCCGGTTTCGCTATGTATTGCCGGATAAGGGTTTCAGCCGGTTTTTTTGCAGTGCCTGTACTATTTGAATGTTGGTTATATGTGGAAACCTGCTTCAGGCAAGGGTTCAAGGCCAAAATAATTAGTACAGATATTTGGAAGTGTAATAAATGGCAGTATATTTGTCTTATCCTCAAAAATTATCATTTCACACAACAAAAACAAGACAGGTATGAACAAAGCCGAATTAATTGACAAAATTGCAAAAGACGCAGGCGTTACCAAAGTGCAGGCTAACGATGCTCTTGATTCATTCACCGACTCGGTTGTTGCAACACTTAAAAAAGGTGACCGCGTTACATTGGTCGGTTTCGGTACTTTCTCGGTTTCTGACCGCGCAGCCCGCAATGGCCGCAACCCGCAAACAGGCGATGTCATTAAGATCAAAGCACGCAAAGTGCCTAAGTTCAAAGCTGGTAAAGAGTTTTCTACCAAGATCGGCTCCGGCAAAAAGTAATTTACATCCGGCAAAAGAAACACGGGCAAGGAATGCGAAAGTTCCTTGCTTTTTTTTATTTTTGCACTTTAATAAAAACAATAATCATGGGAAGAGGAGATAAACGCACTAAGCGTGGGAAAATATCATCGGGTACTTTTGGTAAATCACGCAGCGCCCGCACAAAGAAAATAACTGTAAAAGTAGAAAAGAAAGCATAATTGCCGGCTCAAAGCTAATATAGGCCGCCCCGTATTGCGGGCGGCCTTGTTTTCTGTATTTGTCATTGGGTTCAAGAATTTAAAATGGCTGTTTTTCATACAGTAGACATTTCCGGCAAAAGTTTTTTGGTTACAGGTGGCGCGGGGTTCATAGGCTCGCACATTGTAGCCTATCTATTAAAAAATGGAGCACAGAAGGTACGCGTGCTCGATAATTTCCTTACAGGGTCTGCGTCTAATGTATCCCTCTTCAGGGATTACGACCGATATGAATTTCTGGAGGGCGACATACGCAACCCTGAGATATGTACCCTTGCGTGCGAGGGTATCGATCATGTTTCTCACCAGGCAGCTCTTGGCTCTGTGCCCCGTTCTGTAAAAGATCCGGTGGCGAGCAATGAGGTCAATGTTAGTGGCTTTGTAAACATTATCACGGCGGCAAAGAATGCCGGCGTGGGTACTTTTGTTTACGCCTCATCATCTTCGGTATATGGAGATGAGCCTAACCTGCCTAAGACGGAGGACCGCACAGGCAACCTGCTGTCGCCATACGCTGTCACTAAGAAGACCAATGAGCTGTATGCAGCTGTGTTTGCAGACCTCTACGGTATGAAGGTAGCGGGGCTTAGGTACTTCAACGTGTTTGGCCCCAGGCAAGACCCTGATGGGCCATACGCTGCGGTGATACCCCTTTTTATCAACAGCATTCTTAAAAGGGAACCCGTATACATTAACGGCGACGGAGGACAAACACGCGACTTTACTTTTGTTGATAATGCAGTTCAGGCCAACATACGAGGTATGCTTGCCGGTAACGATAGCGCGTATGGCCAGGTATACAACGTAGCTGTAGGGGCAAATTTTTCCGTTAATTTTCTTTACGATTCCATTTGCAGCATGCTGGTTGCCGATCATCCCGCGGTGCACCGCGCTGAGCGCCCCGGCGACATTCGCGACTCTCTCGCAGATATATCCCGTGCCAGGCAGTTGCTGGGCTATGAGCCCACAAAGCAGTTTCTCGATGGCTTGAAGCTTACCGTTGACTTCTTCACAAAATAATGAATGCGGGGGTATTGCATAGCAATGCCTTTTGCCATATCTTTATTTTGAACCGGTAAACCTATGCTCAAAGAAACACATGCGCTCAACGTGTTGATCGTTGACGACGAACAGGAGGCCTGCCTGAACCTTCAGAATATTCTGCGCGACTATGTGGACGACCAGATCAATGTGGTTGGTATAGCGCACAACACGCGCGAAGCCGAGCAGCTGATAAAGCAGAAGTCCCCCGATGCCATATTCCTCGATATTGAAATGCCTAATGAAAATGCGTTTGCATTCCTCGAAAGGATAATGCCATTTGATTTTGAGGTCACTTTTGTGACTGCATATGATGAATATGCTATCAAAGCGTTCAAGCTCAACGCCGTTGATTATATTCTTAAGCCCATCAGTATAGATGAGCTTGCCTCTGCCGTAAGCAAGCTGAAGACGCGCATGCTTGTAAAAAGTATTATATCCCGCGAAAACGTTTCTTACGCCAATCTTTCCAGCCACCTGCATAGTAAGATGCCCGGTTCTAAGATCACATTGAAAAATGGAGCAGACGTGGAGATAGTAGAGTTTAAAGACATTTATTTTGCAGAAGCACAGGGCAGCTACACCAAGATAGTGTTTGTAAAGAACAACCATGTGCGCGATATTATATTGAGCTACTCGCTTACCGAATATGAAGAGATATTTCCTACTGATATTTTTTTCAGGATACATAAGACATACCTCATCAATTGTGGCCATGTAAGCCGCATATTGAAGGATGACACCAGCCAGGTCATCATTGCGAACAATTACGAGCTGCCGGTGAGCAGGCGCAAATTTATTCCCCTGCTCGATTTTCTCAAGAGCAATAATTATACACATGAGTAAGCCGGCCTGTTTGCTTCACAGCTTTTGTGATCAGCATTGTTGAAGTAGGCAGAATGCATTAGATCTATGAGGAACCTGCTGTCGATCTTCCTGTTGTTACTTTGCTCGCTTGCAGGTGCGCAGGAGCATCCCATGCTTCATTATACGGTGGAGGACGGATTGCCGAGCGATATGGTGTACAGGGTATACCGGGATAGCAAAGGTTTTTTATGGTTTGCTACGGATAAAGGTATAGCACGTTATAATGGCATCACGTTTACCAAATTCACAACTGATGATGGATTGCCGGATAACGAGATATTTGCATTCACAGAGGATCACCAGGGACGCTTATGGCTGGCAACCTTTAATGGGGAACTATGCTTTTTTAAGGATGGCAAATTCCATACTGCCCATAACACGTCATTTCTTCCCCCGACGACATCGGCCAACCCGGTCGAACGTTTGAATGTGGAGTACGATAGCAGTGTTACTATCATCCGCAAATGGGATGTATTAAACATAAAGGGAGAGAAAGTTATTCACAATTTTTCTTTAGCGTCATCTACGTTGAGTACCGCCGATCTGTTCTCAAGGTTAGCCCAGGAAAAAACCGGCCCCGGGAAATATCGCCTTATTACTAATGGAAACGTATTTGACGTTTTTTGTGCTGCTGATCGATGTAATGTGCAGCGCGTAAGTAGTAACCAGTTCGACAAGTATCTTGTAAACGAACTCAATTGGTTTTGGAGTGTGATGCAGGATCAAACGTATCTTGTCAACGAGAAGTACGTTTTTGATGGAGCCCTTAATATTCGGAAACAATTGCCCGATGGTTTTATAATTAGCCACTACATCTATGGCGTTTTCAGGTCCAGGGGGCAGTGGATAATATTAACCGATAAAGGGGCTTTTATCGACGATGATGGCCCGGTGCTCACAAACAAAAAAGTATCTGGTGTTACTGAAGATCAGTGCGGGAATTACTGGTTTACTACTCTTGGTGATGGAGTATTTGTAATACCCAAATACTTTAGCAGGTACAAGATCATCCACAATGCGTATGATCGCAAGCCCGAATACAGTCGCGAGGTGGGTGGCCGGCTGTTGTTCGTTACGGAAAATGCAGATGTTAGTATGCTCCATGATGGTACAGTGTCGACAGTATTGCCCGGCAATGCCTATACTCCCCGTAGTAGTTGGGGCCATTATTTAACGGCATATTTTATTGGGAACAATTTTTCATATTATTGGTTTTCTGATTATTTCTCAGTCCATATCCCCAACTTGCTTGCCAAACCACAGCAGGTTGTAAAAAAACGCTTCGATCATCGATATCGCCTCAAGAAAATATTCTTTGCGGATACCAACATGTACTTTTCCTCAAATGAAACTATGTTGAAGTTCATCGGTACGTTTGACCGGGGGATGGCCCGCGATTATAAAATTCTAAATGACACAAATTTTTCCAAACACATTTATCACGCTGCACAGGCTCCAGATAAGGGTATTTGGTATTCTGACGGGAAGGGGCTAGCTGCCATTAGAGGTGATTCCACAGTCAAGTTGAAAGACATCGCCAACAAAATGTTTAAAGCTTTTGAATTTTGTGGCAGCTACCTGGTAGGCTACACACACAACAATCAGCTGATAGTCTGCAACAACTATTATGGTGATGCGGTGTATGATACTATTTTTTCAAAGAACTGTATCTGGGATAAACTTTACCCATTGGATTCTTTTCATTTACTGGCAAGTACCAATGAACTGTACCGGTTGATCACAGTAGGTAAGCCGGCAGGTGGGCGCAGTACTGCAACAGTTATCGATAATCCTTTTGTGCCGCTTCGTGCTGATGCAATTTGTGTCGGAGATAGTTCCTGTTATTTTTTCAAAAAAGGGTCTATAACTACAATAGCTAAGCATGAGCTGCTTTCAGCATCTGGTCTGCCCGTTGTTTCGTTCTCGGAGATAGCATCGTCAAAGAGACGGTATAGCATTGATCCAATCGTGTCAATACCCTTTGCGGAATCAAAGAATATCACCATTAAATTCTCCACACTTTCCTTTAGCAGTAAGTTAGTATCCTACCAGTATTCTTTGTCAAAAGGCAATGGCGACAATTGGATCGATATTAAAGATGAGCAGATAAATATCGTCAACTCGCGTTATGGCGAATATGTGGTTAAAGTACGCGCCAAGACTCCCGGCAGCAGTTACAGTACCCCAATTTCTTTGCAGCTTACCATTGGTCGGCCATTTTGGGCCACGTGGTGGTTCATTACGTTAATGGTTGGCGTTGCTACTGCCATTG
>JAZKFF010000005.1:0-1518 GCA_040386555.1 Bacteroidota bacterium
ATTAAGCCGGGACAATTTCCATATCCAGTTCGAGTGCCAGCTTTTCTAAACGCCTCTTTTTCTGCTGGATAAGGATGCTTTTGTATGCCTCCATGCCTTTTTCAACGAAGTCCGAGCCTTTTACGATTAATCGCCAATACTGGGCAGCAAGTTTTCTTGCTGTGGCCTTTATTGCGACCGCCGGTCCCTTTCTTCCCCTTAACCGCCTGGCAAACTCACCCCATCCGATGTATTTGCTGTTCAGCAGGCCGTGGGCCATTTGCTTGAAGATCTGGCCTACGGTAGGTTTGCCCTTACTCTTGCTTCTGTTCGTCTTGCCCGAACTGTTCTGCCCTGGCGATAGGCCCAGCCAACTGGTAAAATGCTTTTCACTTGGCCACTTGCTCAGGTCCGATCCCAGCTCTGCATATAGCTGCAGCCAGTTGTAATCGGTAAAGCCCGGGAGCTTGGTTGCATCCCGCCCATCGAATATCTTCAGTAGGTGATCGCCCAAACCATTGATATCCGGCCTGTTATGGCGGATAGGTTTTCTTTTTTCCAAACCTGCACCGGGTGGAAGACACTTGTCCCCATTGATCTTTTGAAGGACGGCATCTATCTTCCGGTCGCATTCCAATATCTGTTCCTGGTAGAACTGATAGGCTTTTACCGCCTGGCCCAGCGCAAAAAGCCCCTGCGGGGTGAAATGGCCCTCCAGGGCCTTGCGCAGCTCTTCTCCCTTGTTCCTGCGTACCTTTGAATGGCAGAGGCCCACCAGCTTTTCCGTATCCCGTTCTCCCTGTAGAATGGCATTGATCAGGGCCATGCCGCTTACCCCGTGCACCTGGCTCAATACCTCGGGCAAGCGGACATTCATCTCTATCAGTGCCTTTTGCATATGCTGGATATGCATGGAAGCGGTCCGGATATGGTCTTCACGCAGGCGCTGATAGCTGCGCAGTTCCTTGACCAGGCCACCGGATACATAACAGCGGTTCAATAGACCGTAACTATGCAACTGCTGTATCCACTGGCAGTCCCTAACATCTGTTTTCCTGCCGGGTAGCTGACGGGTCTGGCGGCCATCGACCAGCCAAACATCCAATCCGGCCTCCAAAAGGATATCATAGAGCACATACCAGTAGACTCCCGTTGCTTCCATTGCAACGGTGGTTACCTGGTGCTCCAGTAAATAATCCCTAAGCAATTCCAGATCGCTGGTAAAGGTTTCGAAACAGCGTACAGTACTGTCCTGCAGCCCTGTAAATACCTTACGTGAGCCGATATCTATACCGGCCGCATGATGATGAATCTTTTCCATAATGATGACTATGATATAAGCCGTGCCTGAAGGAGCATAAAGAAAAGACAGGCTACCCATCGGACAAATACTTTCAGTATCGTACCATACCCTTAGACTCATTGCTTCAGAACCATACTCGAAAACAGGCAAAATGCACTATAACTCGGTCGGCCACGCTGCACGGCCCTGCAAATATATGTCATTGCACCCTTAGAGGCCGCGGATTTTTTAACTCG
>JAZKFF010000006.1:0-18533 GCA_040386555.1 Bacteroidota bacterium
GAATCCAAAGATAGTAAATTATTATTTTAATAATTTTGATGGCGGTTTATTATCAAACTCGAAAAGCAGGAAGCCTTCGACCATGGCAATAATCTTCTTAACACGTTTACGGTCGTAAACATCTACCCGTCGACGATTTCGGCTGCATTTAGTATATCCATTAAGTACAACTTAAGCTATTGGGATAGTCTAATTGCGGCATCTGCCCTCGAAAATAATTGTAACGTACTATATACGGAAGACCTCCAGGATGGTTTGCTGGTAGAAGGCAAATTGAGAGTGCAAAACCCCTTTAAAGCTTAGGGGCTATAATAAAATATGCCGTAACCGCTATTATTTGTTTAGCCAAAACAGGCTGTGGCACTTCTAATTCAAAAATATTGTAAGCTCCTTATCGTTCTTGTAATCGTTATACAAGGCGTCTACCGCTGTTGCCAACTTATTTTCTTTTTCCTGCCGGATAGATCTCAACGTTTTTTCAATAACGATCAATTTATCAGTCAACGGTAACTTCCCTATTTCCTTAATAATTGTAGCCGTAGTCATAGCATAAAATTAATGATTCTGAACGATGTATTTGAAACCAACTTGTTGATTTAACAAACAAAAAGCCCCGGCATTACCGGGGCTCCATATCAATAGTGTTCGATCTTAGTTCTTATACTGTGGTATCAGCTCTTCAGCAAGCTTCACCATTTTGCTGATGCCTTCTTCAGGAAGGTTGCCTTTCTTGAATTCTTTCAGGACATCGGCATATTTCAGCTCCATCTGCTGCAGGAAGGCCGCTTCAAATGCTTTCACATGCTTTACCGCTACCTGGCGAATGAGGTTATTGGTGCCAAGGTACACGATCGCTACCTGCTTTTCCACGCTGTATGGGTTAAACTGCAGCTGCTTCAGGATCTCCACGTTACGGCTGCCCTTGTCAATGATGTTCTTGGTAGCAGCATCGAGGTCACCACCAAATTTAGAGAACGCTTCCATTTCTCGGTAGAGGGCCTGGTCCAGCTTCAGCGTACCCGCCACTTTCTTCATCGACTTGATCTGCGCATTACCACCCACGCGGCTTACAGAGATACCTACGTTAATAGCAGGGCGTATGCCTGAGTTAAACAGGTTCGACTCCAGGAATATCTGTCCGTCAGTGATCGAGATCACGTTCGTAGGGATGTATGCAGATACGTCACCCGCCTGTGTTTCAATGATTGGCAGGGCCGTAAGCGAGCCACCACCTTTCACCATATGCTTAATGCTGTCTGGCAGGTCGTTCATGTTCTTAGCTACTGCATCATTGGCAATAACCTTCGCTGCGCGCTCCAGCAGGCGGCTATGCAGGTAGAATACGTCACCAGGATAAGCTTCACGGCCCGGAGGGCGGCGCAGCAGCAGCGACACCTCGCGGTAAGCCACAGCCTGCTTGGAAAGGTCATCATAGATAACCAGTGCAGGGCGGCCCGTATCGCGGAAGAACTCGCCTATAGCAGCACCCGCAAACGGGGCGTAGAACTGTAGTGGCGCCGGCTCTGATGCAGAAGCCGCTACTATAGTAGTATAAGCCATAGCTCCGTTATCTTCAAGCGTTTTCATCACACCGGCAACGGTTGATGCTTTCTGACCAATAGCTACATATATGCAATATACAGGCTTGCCTGCTTCATAAAACTCTTTCTGATTGATGATGGCATCAATACATATGGCGGTCTTACCGGTCTGGCGGTCGCCAATTACCAGCTCACGCTGCCCGCGGCCTATAGGTATCATCGCATCTATCGCTTTAATACCTGTCTGCAGTGGCTCCTTCACCGGCTCACGGTAGATAACGCCCGGTGCTTTACGCTCCAGCGGCATCTCGTACAGGTCGCCTTTGATAGGGCCTTTACCATCTATAGGCTCGCCTAGCGTATTCACAACGCGGCCGCTCATACCGTCGCCTACCTTGATAGACGCGATCTGGTTGGTACGCTTCACTTTGTCACCTTCGCGGATGCCCATGTAGTCGCCCATCAGCACGACACCTACATTGTCCTCTTCGAGGTTAAGCGCGATGGCTTTAACACCATTCCCAAATTCAACAAGCTCACCCTGGCGCACGCCCGTAAGGCCGTAAACGCGGGCGATACCGTCGCCTATCTGCAATACGGTACCCACTTCTTCCAAAGTAGCTGCGCTGTCTGCGTTGCTGAGCTGCTGGCGCAATATCGCCGATATCTCATCCGGTTTAATATCAACCATATAAAAAGTAAAGATTAAAAGTAAAAAATTAAAACTGCTTTATTCTATCGGCCCGGGTAAAGGAGCCGGGTAAATTAGATTTTGCTCTCGTACGTATGGTCAACCACCTTCGACTTAAGGTCCTGGAGGCTCTTTTTTACGCTTGCGTCAAACAGCCTGTCGCCTATCTCCAGCACAAATCCGCCTATAAGGCTTTCGTCTACAGATGTCCGCATTTCTATCGTATCCGTTGGCATATAGCCGGCTATCTTCGTGCTAATGCTGCTCTTCAGGCCATCTGTAAGCGGCGCTGCCGTGGTAAGCCTTACTGTGCGTATATTCTTCAGTGTATTGTATTGCTCCACAAACGAGGTAACTATCTGCGACAAGGTAGCCTCACGGCCCTTACTTATAAGCAGGGTAATGAACGATGTGGTCAGCGCGTTCACTTTGTACTCTTTCAGCACGGCGTTCATCACATTCAGCTTCTTATCGCCCGATATTACCGGGCTGCCCAGCATTACTTCCAGCTCACGGCTCGAGCGAAAAATGCTCCTGAGCAGCTGCATGTCCTTCAGCGTGGCGTCCAGTCCGTTTTGTTCTACGGCCAGGTCCAGCAGCGATTTCGCATAACGCGAGGCAAGGCGGGGATTTTGCATATCAATTAGTTCATTTGAAAATTTGAAAATTTGAAAATGGCATTATGCCGGGAATTTTCAAATTTTCAAATTCCCATATTTTCAAATTAGTTCAACTTAATATCTTCAGCAAGCATTTTCGAGTATGCATCCTGTCCTTCGGCAGCGCTCAGCTGCTTGCGGAGTATTTTTTCCGCTACGCTTACGGCAAGTGTACCTATCTCGTTCTTCACTTCAGTGAGGGCAGCCATCTTCTGCTGCTGTATCTGCACATGTGCGTCAGCAACTATTTTGTTAGCCTCATTCTTAGCTTGTTCTTTAGCCTCGTTTACGATGCGGTCCTTCATATCTTTAGCTTCCTTCAGCATTACACTGCGCTCTTCGCGCGCCTGCACCATCAGCTTTTCATTCTCTGATTTCAGCTGGCTCATTTCGTTGCGTACACGCTCAGCGGCAGCTATCGAATCGGCAATACCTTTCTCCCGCTCACCGAGTGAGTTGAGTATAGGCTTCCAGGCAAACTTGCGGAGGATAAAAAGAACCAGGAGGAACGCTATGAGCGTCCAGAAAAAGAGACCGAGTTCCGGGGTCAGCAAATCCATATTTTCAATTTTTTAACCCCCGGCCCCTACAGGGGGGAACAGGAGTAGTTTAAAATTAGCGCTTGCCCGCTATCAGCCGGTCAGGCGTGTTTATAATTGTATAAAAAACTATTTACTTTAGTCCACGTGGAATACATCACATGGGGAAGCCCCTTTAGGGGTTTGGGGTTTAAAAATAACTGCATCCTCTGCCCTCTGCGTTGGATGCAGTTATATTCTTTTGCCTGCTACTATACGAAGATAGCGAGGATGCCTGCGATTACCGCAAACAGGGCCACACCTTCCACGAACGCAGCAGTCAGGATCATGTTTGCGCGGATATCACCAGCAGCTTCAGGCTGACGGGCGATAGACTCAACCGCACCGCGGCCGATCTGACCGATACCAACACCTGCACCAAGTGCAGCGATACCAGCGCCGATTGCACCACCTGCTTTAGCCATTTCTCCGGCTTCCAACATAATTGTGTTTAATACAGACATACTATTTATGGTTTTAATTAAAAAAAACTACTTTGAAATAACTACGCAATAATTTCATTCTTCGATACTGCATGGTCGCCATGCACGTGGTCCGCATCATCGTGATGATGTGTCTCCTCTACTGCCTGGCCTATAAATACAGCTGTAAGGTTGGTAAATATGAAAGCCTGTATGGCAGCAACCAGTAGCTCAAGCATGAACATAAATACCGAGAATGCCAGCGATACCGGCACGAAGCCTATACCCGCACCTCTGCTAAGCGCACCGAAGATAAAGATCATCGACACTACACAAAGAATAACGATGTGGCCCGCCAGCATGTTGGCGAAAAGACGTATTGTAAGTGCCACCGGCTTAATGAATAAGGAGATGATCTCGATAGGAACCAGCAGGAACTTGATACCCAGCGGCACGCCCGGAGGATTGAAAAGGTGGCCCCAGAAATGCTTGTTAGCTTTCGCCAGCATTACAATGAAAGAAATGATAGAAAGGCAGAGCGTTACTGCTATGTTACCGGTGAAGTTAGCACCGCCCGGCAGCAGGCCCAGCAGGTTATTGATCCAGATAAAGAAGAACACCGTAAGCAATAGTGGCATCAGCTTCGCATACTTCTTGCCCAGGTTTGGCTTAGCTACTTCATCGCGCAGGAATATTATAATTACTTCGAGTGCGTTCTGGAAACCCTTTGGCGCCTTCATAGCACCGGTATTGTATTTCTTAGCAGCTGATAACACCAGGAACAGGAGCAGTGCCACACCTATGAGCATGCTCAGCACATTCTTGGTAATAGAGAAATCATATACTTTAGAGCCGTCAGTAGCCAGCACCTTCTCCTTCATCTTCTTCTCTATATAAAGGCCCTCATGTTCGTTGCTTATTTGCTTACCATCCTGCTCGTGCCACTGTTCGAAGTGCGATGATGACATTACCTTCAATCCGTGCTCTGGCTGGTAGATGATCATAGGCAGCGGCATAGACACATGGTTGTGCTGGCCATCTGCACCGGTAAGGCTGAAAAGGTGCCATTCGTGCGAATCTGACACGTGGCCGAACACCAGCTCAGTAATGTTAATTCCTTCTTTCTTTCCTTCATGGCCGTGAGCCGAGGGTTCTACAACAGAATCCTGATGATTTCCTTCTTCCTGTGCAATAGCAGAATTTACAGCGCACGAAAGCCCGAAAACCAATACTATCAAGGAAAATAGACGTTTGCAACTCATTACCGCTCTGAAATTTTGCGCAAAGATATGTGTTTTAATTTCAAAAAAACTTATTTCGCCCCAAAAAAAGGCTGCTAAAAGTAGAAAAAAGCGTAATGCAAAAGTAGGTAATGCAATGTAATTCAGTGCCTAGTAATACCTGTCTTGTAACTAACATGGCGTGGTAGCATCTGGCACGCTGCGATGGAAATTTTCAAAGTGGCAATAAACCTCGCGCAAACGATTGACTCATTCAAAATTATTTTTACATTAGCAATGTGCCTCCGGCGAATGTCAAAAAATACGTAGAAAAATACCTTACTAGTGAACTTCGGGCTATAGTAGGGAGTGACCGTGCGCATGAATTTCCCGAGTTATCGAACTATGAAAAAGCAGTGATATACAAGTACACAAATGACGGTTACGAGTCGCTGAATGATCGATTGAGAAAAAGTAAAGGAAGTGATGTCCCGTTATTTGGTAAACACTTAGAGAAAGCCCTCAGAAAGCTCACTAACTACGAAGGGGTAGTCTTCAGGGGCGTGCATCTCTCGGAAACCAATATTAATCAATATAGAAAAGCGCTTTCAACGGGACACCTGCTTACTGAATACCCGTTTTTATCGACCTCAACATCTTTTTCAATTGCCAACAACGTCCCGGGCCTGAATTGCATTTTTGTCATCGCATCCAAAACAGGAAAGGCTATCGAAAAAATAGCTAAATTTGGAATACACAACCCTCCGAATGAACGTGAGGTTTTGTTTATGCCTAACACCCAAGTGAGAGTTTTAAGTATTTCTGGAGAGGGCGGGTATACTACCATTAACATAGAAGAGGTTTAGCGATGACATTTGTAGAACGAATGGAAGAAATGAGCAGAATTGATGAGGAGGCTTTCGATAGCTTCTCGGATATCTTATTCCATTCAGTGTCGTTGAACAGGCAATACAAAAATCACTCGTCGCTAATCAAAAAAGAGGAATTGGTGGGTGAGCTTATTTCCTTTCTGAATAAATATTTGGCCCTCAAGGTTACCGCCTCTACTAGAGATAAGGCTCAAATTTTAACGCTGATCCATAAGCTTACCATGCAGAAAGAGCTTATAGAAATACAATCCGGTAAATTAAATATCGCAGACATTAAAGCTGCAGCAAAACGGATGGGCAAAAAATCGCAATCTGCATTTGGAGGTAAATAGAGTTGCTTATTCTAAGCAATCACCAATTGACTACCCCTCCCTAATACTCCCCCTGGTCCTTCATCAAAACGATGTAGTCCGAATAGCTACCCGCCAGCGAATTGCCTGTGACCGCTGCAGGTATCATCACATACTTACAGCGGCTATCAAAATACCGGCTATACACTCCTTTAAACTGCACGCTGTCCGGCTCGTAGGCATATGGCCCTCTGAAGGGTGCAAGTCTTTGCCCCGGCTTTAGCTGCCTGTCGTAGCAGTTCATACATGTCATAGCAATGCTCACCAGCTTGCGGCCGGGCATTTTTTGCACCAGCCGGCTATACAGGCTGCCATCGTCTGCTTTACTCACATGGTTCATACCGGCGAAGACTACAAACCTACCTAACCGCTCCTTTTGCAGTGTTGTCGATATATACTGCTGCATGTAGCGGTTGCGCTGCGCAAATTTATTCGACGTGTTCGCATTGAGCAGTACCTGCTCAGCTATTTCAAATGTGGCCGTCCCCATATATTCTTTGTAAGCATCCCTGTTGTACTGAAAACTACTTTTGATGCGGTCATAAACATCAATGAGCGAATCGCTGTTCACATCTGCTACGGTTACCGACATAATATAGTCAATGGCCGGGGCGATCTCTGCCGGCACCTTTCCACCTTTTCGCATCAGCAGCTTCATCACCTTCAAAAACTCCATCCGCTCAAAGTCCATACCGTAAATGGTCAGCTTATCCTTCAGTCCCTTATTATAGATGTACAGCTGCCGCCAAAACTCACGGGCTGGCTCATGCTGTGCATACACCAGTGCCGGCTTAGTAATAAGAGTTGTGTCTCCCGTTTGCAGGTAGCGGTTGTAGAGATAGGCTGCGGCTATTCCGGTTTCTATAAATACTGCCCGCACACCATGCTCCCTGTGCAGGTACTTTATCAGCGCCAGCTTTATTTCCGGCGTACCCTTTACACCATGCAGCTCGCCAACACAGTAGCCATTGTATTCATTGAGTGCACCTGATCCGTCAAATGTCACATTTCCGCCCGCCTGCCTGAAGCATGCAGCTTGCTGCCCGCTGCTATAAATTGCTGTGCTGAGCCAGCACAGGGTAAAGGCTATCTTTAGTAAATGCATGATGTGGTGTTAGCGCTTAATAAGTCAATTTTCGTTGGTTATAGTGTCTCCGTGGCCCCTGCTCTATAAGCTCATCCACATCCGTGTACCCCGCCGGTAGCGGATGGTCTTTTAAAAATGCTTCTTCTGTCAGCGGAACCACCTCCTTATCGTTAACAAGAAAATATTCGGTCAGCGCATTGGTTATTGCATCCTGAACACTACCTTCTGCTGTTATCACACCTTTCCTGTTATCGTGCAGAAAGGTGACCACATATGCCGGCTTTTGCTGCAGCTCTATCCTGCCATAGTGTACTTCCATCACCGGCTTGCCCTTCAGGTTGTATACCATGTATCGTTCCGGCATATTAGTGGCCTTCATCAGCCGGGCATAAGGTTTTTTATCTCTATACACTGTAATATCGCGCAGCTCAGTTTTCTGCGCATAAGTTTGCATAGAAGCAAGTGTTGCAACTGCAGCCAGTAGTAGTTTGTGTGCCATAGAGATATTTTTTAAAGTTACATTATTTAGGTCCGGGTGCTACAGGGGGTTAAAATATCTTTAGTGTAATGCCCGGAAATATCTGCTTGAAATTATTCGTGGATATTATCTCCGGACATATGGTGACACTATGCCGCAACTTCACGCTCAGGAAAGCCTTCATCGTCGTCCCTTTAAAAATATCGCCTTTGGGTATCAGCAGGTATCCCACCCCGGCTGTCATTAACGGCGTGGTAACTCCCAGGAACTGCGTGGCCCCGCCAATAGAAAAATTGGCAAACCAGTTGTCTGCGACATAGTGTTTCCCATCGCCTCCCCGGCTGAAAAAAAAGTAGGGAGACATGCTGAGTGTAGCCTGTGTATTGATCTCGTGCGACTGGAACGACCGGGTGTAATATGCCTGCCTCATGTTGTAGATAGAGATGCCTATCTCGGCTGTGGGTACGAGGGTATTGCGTACGAGGCCTACGCCCATATTGAGTGAGATGGTCAGCTTATCTGACGGGTTAATAGCGCTCCATGAAAAAGCTTCAGCGTCGCTGGGGATCAAGCCCCTAAGCTTCTTGAACGATACAAAGTCACCATAAGGTTTATAGATGGTGCTCGATGGATGCTTAGCGGGTTGCACTATTGTGCCTTCGTCCTTTGTCGACTTGAGGGTATCAATTACTTTGTCGAGGTCCGGGTGGTCTGTATATAGCCGCTCCAGGTCCGTATACCGTTCCAGGTAAAAGGTAATACCTATGGCATAGCGGTATGCAAGCATACTGTTCTTTTCTTTATCCAGCCGCTGCAGCTGTGTCATCTTTTTCTCCGGCATATGCACCAGCAGCACTACTGTATCATGCTCCAGCTTCAGCCGCGATACCACTCCTTTCTTTTGTATATACACGTCGCCGTTCTGCGGGTATTTTTTGAACCGTATCTGCGCGCGGTCGCTTCCCTCGCTTAGCGCGTAGTCAATCCGCACATTGCCGCTGCCATTCTCCATTGAATCTTTGTAGAACGCCATGTCGCTAAGAAATTTAGCTACCATGCTGCGCAACTCTTTTACTTTGTCGTAGTCATCCACATTATTGAGCTCTATCATCATCTTGTTGTACCCCTTCAGGTATACATAGTCGCGTATATTCACCTTGCTTTTAAACACATGGAATGCACGGTCGGTGCGGGTCATCTCATACCATTCTTTCTCAGGAGTGTAGCCATCCTGGGCATGTAATTTCCCTGCTACGCTCAGCAGTGTGAGCGCAACACATAAGATCATCTTTTTCATTTGCTAGTGTTGTAAGTGAATAGTTATATTGAGCGGATTGTGCACCAGGCTGCCACCACCCGCAGCGCCGCCGGCCTCGCCCTGCCTGAATAGTGACCTTACAAGTGGAAATGCTCCACCCTCATGCGGCCTGGTAATTCGTTTTATTTCGGGTATATCTGCCGCGGTTTTTTCCTCTGCCATTATCTCGCTCATGGTCAGCACCTTCATTGCCTTAAATGCCAGTCGTCCTTTCTCCACACCCATGCTTGTTTTTTCAGGCAGTGCCATGCGCTCCATAGCTGTTAGCCCAGTATGGCCACTCTCATTATTGCTTGCGAGGCTTCTTTCCGGTTCAAGCAATGGCTGGTCATAGCATTTTATCAGTTCGGGCACAGGCGGCTGGTTTGCCTTATGTTTGTTTACACCACGCTTCACAAGTACCCGCGCAGGAAGTCCTTCCCCCTGGGGGGAGCTAGAGGGGGCAATTCGGTGAGCAACTCCCGCAGAGAGTCCTCCCCCCTGGGGAGAGCTAGAGGGGGCAACTCTGTGAGCCACTCCCGCAGAGAGTCCTCCCCCCTGGGGGGAGATAGAGGGGGCAACTCTGTGAGCAACTCCCGCAGAGAGTTCTCCCCCCTGGGGGGAGCTAGAGGGGGCTCTCAGGGGGGAGCTAGAGGGGGCTAGCCACACACACACCATCACTAACACCACCGCCGCTGCCATACCGTAATACAATCCTATTTTCCTCTTCGGCTTACCGTCCATTCGCTCCTGCAGCTTTTCCCATGCCTCTTCCTTGCCGTATACTATACCGCCGCCAAGGGTGTCCATGGCTTCCAGCTGCTGCCTTATCGTTTCATCGGTGCTCATAGCGGCATATTTTCTTTTATCAGTTGCTGCATCATTGCCCGCGCCTTATTCAGCTGCGATTTCGAGGTACCCTCTGCTATCCCCAGCAGCTTTGCTATCTCCTTGTGTGTATAGCCTTCCACTACATACAGGTTAAATACGGTCCGGTATCCCGCCGGCAGCGCCAGCACCAGCTTAAATATCTCATTCGCATTCATCCGCTCCAGCGTGCTGTTCTCCGCCACCAGCTCCTCTGCATGGCGTTCCTCCACTATTATAAGCTCACCACGCTTCCTCAGGTGCATCAGGCACTCATTCACCATTATCTTTTTCAACCAGGCACTTATACTGCTATCCCCATTATATACAAATCGCTCTATCGTTCTGTAAAAATTATAGAAGCCTGTCAGCATCAGCTCTTCCGCATCTGCCAGGTTCTTCACATAGCGCATACACACCACCAGCATCCCGTCCGACCACCGGTCGAACAAATACTTCTGCGCTACCCGGTCTTGTTTCTTACAGCCTTCTATTGCTTTTTGTGGGGTCATGCGCGTGTAGTGTGTGCTTTGCCTACAGTTAAAATATGCAATTTGCGCTGCAAAGGTTGCCCGGAGATAAAAATATTTTCTTTTGCATCCGCAGCACTTGCCGATTATCGAAGCAAACCGCTACCTTAGAATTACCGCCACTATTAAGGCCATTCCCCAATATAATTTATGAGTACAAATAAGATTGCGGGGCTCGATCACCTGCGCGCACTGGCTATAACGCTGGTGTTCCTGTTCCATTACCGGTTGTTCGCCCACCCGGAATGGGTGGATACCATCGGCAGCTTTGGGTGGACCGGTGTCGACCTGTTCTTTGTCCTCAGTGGCTATCTTATTGCCAGCCAGGTTTTCAGCAGGCTTAAGGCCCGGGACTTCTTCATCAGCGACTTTTTTATCAGTCGCTTTTTTCGCATCATCCCGGTTTACCTGCTGGTGCTCACGCTATATTTCACCCTGCCAGCCTTCCGGGAGTGGGAGCACCTGGCACCCCTATGGAAGTATGTCACCTTCACTCAAAACCTCGGGCTAGATCTCCGTACCCAGCGCACCTTCTCACACGCATGGTCGCTATGCATAGAAGAGCAGTTCTACCTGCTGTTCCCACTCATAGCTGCAGGCGCTGCAGTAGCAGCTGCGCGAACAGGAGTATATCTTGTATTGTTTTTGTTTATTGCTGGTTTTGCCGCGCGGTGGCTAAGCTGGGCCTATCTTGCAGCCCCATTACAAGGCACTGGCGAGTTCGGCGCCAACTGGTATAAATGGATATACTATCCCACATACAACCGGCTCGATGGCTTGCTTACCGGTATCACCATTGCAGGTATTATGAATTATTACCCCGTTGCAGCTGCTTTCATGCTGCGCCATTCGCGGGCATTGCTATTTACCGGGCTTGGTTTATTAACTGGGGCCTACTACCTATGCCGCCAGCAGCAGAGTTTCTCTGCTTCAGTATTTGGCTTTCCGCTTGTGTCCATTGGATTTGGTTTTGTTGCAGCGGCCTCTATTGGCCCACAAGCTTCACTGTCAACTCGCGTGCTGGTGATCACCGGCCCTATCGCAGCATGGTCATACTCATTATACCTCATACACAAAGCAGTGATACATTTTGTGCAGGAGCATTGCTCGTTGTTGGGATTAGATAAAGAAGGAACACCTGTTTTTTGGTTGGGTGCAGCCGCCTGCTGTGTCACTGCGGCTGCATTGTACTATACTGTTGAACGGCCATTTATGCGTATACGCAAGATGCTGTTAAAAAAACGGGCTGCTAAGAGGATATTGGTAGCCGATGCCACAAACGTTGCAGCGCCCACTTTATAGCCCCGTTAATGGGGGCGTTACATCCCCGTTTTTCTCTGCTCTACGTATCATACGCTTTGTTTTGCGTGCTTCCTTCTTGTCTTTGCGCTGCTCGTTCCTTGCGGAGTCCTCTGCATGTGCAGCACGCTCAGCTATTGCCCTTTGTTTCTTTTTAAAGAAGCCTTTCAGCAGGAAGCTGTGCTGCATTGCCTCCATATTCTCAGAGAAGCCTTCCACACCCTTCCGCGCAGATTTTAATGTTACTCTTGCGGAGTCTATCGTTTCATGGGCCGATTCTACTGTAGAGTGTACCGCACGCACAGTACGCTGCGCTTCTACCATGGTCTGCTGTGCAGCACCTACGGTCTTTTCCAGGCCACGTTCCAGCTTATCGTCATAGATCAGCCTGCCTATGCTGCCCTTGCCCGATGTGATCTGCGTGGATATATTAGCCATAGAGCTGGTGATCGTAGTAGCATTATCTACCACCGAGTTGAATTTCGCAAGCGTTTTGTCGAAGTCTATGGGATTTTTGGTTTGCACATAGCCACCATTCGCCAGCGGCGGCGCGCCACCGGCGCCCGGTGCTATTACCACCAGCTTATCCCCCATCAGCCCGTCTGAGCCGATGCTGGCTATCGCGTCCTGTTTCAGGTAGCGCTGCACCTTTTTCTGTATGCTCATGCCCACCTTTATGGTAGAGTCATCTGTGATATCTATGCTCTCTACAGTACCTATGCTGATACCGTTAAAGCGTACTGTATTGCCCGGCTGCAGCCCGCCCACATTGCGGAAGGTGCCATATACGGTAAACTGTTTGCCGAACATATTCTTCCGGCTACCTATCAGGAACATGCCCAGCAATAGCAACACTATTCCACTCACGGCAAATACTCCAATCTTCATCTTCTGTGTTGGCGACGCTTTCATCTCAATATTCATTTAAAAAATGCACAAACCATTTCATTATCACATTTCGCAAGCTCTTCATGGGTTCCCTCTGCAATAAACACGCCATCATTCATTACTAACATTCTGTCGGCCGTTATTCGTGCGCACGCCATATCATGCGTTATTATCAGCGAGGAGGCTTTGTACTTCTCCTGCATTTTACGTATCAGTTCACTTATATCTTTCGAGGTTATCGGGTCCAGCCCTGTAGTGGGCTCATCATAGAGTATTATCTCCGGCTTCATTATCAGGGTGCGCGCCAGCGCTATCCGCTTGCGCATGCCGCCCGATAGCTCCGAGGGCATCTTCTTGGCTGTTTGCTTCAGCTCCACTTCCTCCAGTATCTCGTGCACACGCTGCCTTATCTCCTTCCTGTTGGTCAGCTTCAGCACCCGTGTCAGCGGAAAGGCCAGGTTCTCTTCTACCGACATGGAGTCATACAATGCCCCGCCCTGGAACAGGAAACCCACCTTCACCCGCAGCTCCTTCAGTGCATCGTCTTCAAGGGCTATCACATCCTTACCCAGCACTTTCACCACGCCGCCATCCTGCTCTATAAGCCCTATGATGCACTTGATTGTCACCGACTTGCCCTGCCCCGATTTACCCAGCACAGCAAGGTTCTCTCCCCTGTGCAGCAGCATATTTATATCGCGCAGCACAGGCCTGCCGTTAAATGATTTTGTAAGGTGCGATATCTCTATCACTGCATCCTGCGCTATCCCGTTTGTTATCTCAGCGGTTCCCATGTCCATCTTTTATACCTTGTATACAAAAATGTTGGTCAGCTGTGCCGCCAGCGCATCTATAATTATTATCCACAGCGATGCGTTCACCACTGCTGAATTGGCTGCATCTCCCACACCCTCTGTGCCCTTGCTGGCGTAGTAGCCTTTAAAGCATCCCACAAACCCTATGGCGAAGCCAAAGAAGAATGACTTGAGCACTGCCGGGAAGAGGTCGGAGAAGTACATGAAGTTAAATGCCTTGTTGAAGTACAATGTCATACTCACGTGCCCGCCTATATTCACTCCAAGGAATCCGCCCCACAGTGCCATAGCATCGCCCATCAGGGTCAGCACCGGTATCATCAGCGTGCATGCCAGCACTCTCGTCACTACCAGGTATTGTAGCGGGTTGGCCCCCGATACCTCCATCGCATCTATTTGCTCTGTCACATTCATACTGCCCAGCTCCGCGCCTATACCTGATGCTACTTTGCCCGCACATATCAGCGCTATCACCACCGGCCCTATCTCCCGCACTACCGATATGGCCACCATACTGGGCACAAAGCCCTGCGCACCCAGCGACTTCATAGTAGGGTACGACTGTATAGTGATCACCAGACCTATTACAAAACCGGTAATAGCTACCAGCGGTAAAGAGCGGTAACCTACTATATAACATTGGCGTATGAACTCATTCCACTCAAACCCCTTCTTGAATACGTTGCGTATGAACAGGCCCAGGAAGATCACCTGCTCACCTATTGCGGATAGTATTTTATTTGAACGACGGGGTAATGTTTGTTCCATCTCTTGTTTACGCCATACAGGCGCTTATTTGGAGTGTTAAAAACATTATGCCACTTTGAATATTATAAATGTATGTGCATAGATGCTTGTATACCTGTAGCCAAACGGCACGCCCCCCACATTTTATGCGGCACGCACTATGTTAATAGGCTATAATCCTTACTTTTACGCTCCTTAATAACTATTGATGAGTAACGAACTGAAACGCCCGGTGCGGGTGCTGGTAGCCAAAGTAGGGCTCGACGGGCACGACAGGGGCGCTAAAGTAGTGGCCACTGCCCTCCGCGATGCAGGTATGGAGGTGATCTATACCGGGCTCAGGCAGACACCGGAAATGGTGGTGAATACCGCCCTGCAGGAAGACGTGGATGCCATAGGCATCAGCATCCTCAGTGGCGCGCATATGACTGTCTTTCCGCGCGTTATGCAGCTGATGAAAGACAAGGGCCTTACCGATGTGCTGCTCACAGGCGGCGGCATAATACCTGAGGAAGATATGCAGCAGCTGCAGCAGGCAGGTGTCGGTATGCTGTTTGCCCCCAGCGCCCCTACCGCTGAGATAGCTGCCTACATCACTGACTGGGTAGTGCAGCACCGCCCACTCCTATAATTTTTCATAATAGCTCCCACGAACATATAATTTTAAAACACACAAAAAAATGTATTCTACTTTACTTACAGAATTAGCCAACGGTACCTGTATCATCACCATCAATCGCCCCGACAAAATGAACGCGCTCAACAAAGACGTGATAGAGGAGCTGGGCAAGGCAATTGACGAGGTATATAATAATGAAGAAATAAAAACAGCCATAATCACTGGCGCTGGCGAGAAGGCGTTTGTTGCCGGTGCAGATATCAGCGAGTTCGTATCGCTTGGTAAGGAAGCCGGTGCTGCCCTTGCACGCAAAGGACAGGATGGCGTATTTAATAAGATAGAAAACTGCCCTAAGCCGATCATTGCAGCGGTCAATGGTTTTGCGCTGGGCGGCGGGTGCGAGCTGGCCATGTCTTGCCACTTCCGTATTGCAAGCGCTAACGCTAAGTTTGGCCAGCCCGAGGTTAACCTGGGCCTGATACCGGGCTACGGGGGCACACAGCGCCTTACCCAGCTGGTAGGCAAGGGCAAGGCCATGGAGCTGATGATGACCGGCGACATGATAGGCGCCGATGAGGCTAAGCAGCTGGGCCTGGTAAACCATGTAACAGCGCCCGAAGAGCTGCTTGCAAAAGCCAAAGAAATATTACAGAAAATACATACAAAAGCACCGGTTGCCGTAGCCAAGGTTATCGCCTGTGTAAATGACGCTGCCGTAAGCCATACTAACGGCTATGAGCACGAGATAGAGCGCTTCGGCGAATGCTTTGTAACGGACGATATGAAAGAAGGTACCACTGCGTTTCTTGAAAAAAGAAAACCTGCTTTTAAAGGAAAATAATTTATATCTTCAACCTCTAAATATCTGTTACATGCAGACCTGGTTTACCCGCAACTTATTGGTTTTATGCTTTGGTATGGCCGTTAGCTCTACTGCTGTTGCGCAGATGGATGCCTACAGGGTCTATGTCGAGCCCGATGGTTGGTCCATAGGGACGAACTTTGGCCTTAGCGACCTTTGGGGAGATGTAGGTACAAAATCATTTGTCAGCCACTACACCAATAGCGGCTATTTCGACAGGGTAGCCTTTATGGGCGGCATGTTTGGCCGCTACACGGTTCACCCGTGCTTCGGCATCCGCTTTGCCGCCAATATCGGTTCGGTATTCGCTACCGATAAGTGGAACAAGGACCTTGCAGAAGTGGCGACGACCCAGGGCGACGACCCCGTGCAGCGCTACCTGCGCTCGCAGGATGCCAAGGCATACATGGCTGAGGGTACGGTATTATTTGAGTTCACCCCCCGCCGTCGCAACCCCGATGGCAAGAAAGCTAAGAAACCAGGCCAGCCATTCATCGGCGCAGGTTTGGGCTTCTTCCATTTCACCCCGTATAGCACGGTAGGCAGCAGCGGCAAGTGGGTAGAAACATACAATCTCAATCTCGAAGGCCAGGGCTGGGGCGAAGATTATCCCAAGCAATATTCCCGCTGGCAGCCTTGCATACCGCTGGTTATCGGCTATCGCTGGGATATAGGCCAGCACCTTAACCTCGGCATCGAATATATGTACCGCATGACCTTTACCGACTATCTCGACGGTGTCAGCGGCAAGTATGTGGACCCTAAAGCATTCAAGCTGCATTTATCAGAGCAGGAAGCATTCATAGCCCAGCAGGTGGCCGACAAGCAACCCTACTTCAACAACGACCTGCCCAATGCACCGGGCAACCTCAGGGGTAATAAGGACAACAACGATGGCTATTCTACCCTGAGCATCACACTATACTACAAAGTGCTTACCCGCAACCGCACCTGGTGGCGCTACGGCAAGTAAGCCAAATGATGATAAACTTTAAACCCGGCATGTGCCGGGTTTTTTCATGTAGGACTGTTGTTGTACGCAGTAGGTGGGCTGTCGGGAGAGGTATCCCACACCTCGGAGGTGTGGGATAGCTTGTACACAATATGATCTCTATCGCCGGAGTATGCGGCATTGGGATCAAACTACACCCTTGCCCGCCAGGGTATCTCCTCTGCATTATGTAGGTGCCCTATATACCTTGCCAGCACAAACAGCAGGTCAGACAGCCTGTTGAGGTATTGTATCACTATCGCCGGTATTACTTCCTGCTGCTCCTGCATGGCTACGCATATGCGCTCAGCTCTGCGGCACACGCAGCGCGCCACGTGGCAGGTAGAAGCTGCAAGATTGCCACCCGGCAATATGAATGAGCGCATCTCAGGCAGCACCTCGTTCATCTCATCAATTCGCTGCTCCAGCCACGTCACATCGTTCTCATGCAGGTCGGGCAGCTTCATCTTTACCTCCTTGTCCGGGTTAGTAGCCAGCACAGATCCTATGGTGAACAGCCGGTCCTGTATCTCCCGCAGCCATTCGCTTATAGCCGCGTTAGCCGCCATATCATTTACCATACCCAACATAGAGTTAAGCTCGTCTACCGTGCCATAGCTCTCTATGCGTATGTGGCTTTTGGGCACCCGCACACCACCTATGAGGCTGGTGCCGCCCTTATCTCCTGTTTTTGTGTATATCTTGAACATAACCCCAAACCCCTAAAGGGGCTTCCTCTTGTTAGTGAATATCCCCTGGAACGAGGCGTTATTTAGAAGCAAGTTAATCGAAATTTCAAAATTACGATCCGGTCGGTTCGTTGACTCTCCCCTACGCAATATCTCCTGTTTAGGCGCGGGGGGTCGTTATGTCCGTCTCCACACTCCCATCCCGTATCCTTATTACCCGCCTTGTGTATCGCGCTATATCTTCTTCGTGCGTCACCAGCACCACGGTATTACCCTGCGAATGTATTTGCCCGAAGAGGTCCATTATCTCCACCGAAGTTTTAGTATCCAGGTTGCCCGTAGGCTCATCGGCCAGCAGCAGTGATGGATTATTGATGAGTGCACGGGCTATGGCCACCCGCTGGCTCTGCCCGCCCGATAGCTCGTTGGGCTTGTGGTGTGCGCGCTCGCTGAGGCCCACCTTATCGAGCATTGCCCGGGCACGCTCTTCGCGCTCCTTGCGGCTGGCCCCTGCATATATAAGCGGCAGGCCCACATTCTCCCACGCCGTCAGGCGCGGCAGCAGGTTGAACTGCTGGAACACAAAGCCGATCTCCACATTGCGCACATCAGCCAGCTGGTCATCCTCCATATTGCTTACGTCCTTGCCGTTGAGTATGTATTGTCCGCCCGATGGTGAGTCGAGGCAGCCCAGTATGTTCATCAGCGTGCTCTTCCCCGAGCCCGATGGGCCCATCAGGGCCACATATTCATTTTGGGCTATGAGCAGGTCTATGCCCTTCAGCACAGGCAGCTCCTGCTTACCCAAGAAATAACTTTTGCGGATATCATTAAGCCTTATGACTTCTTTCATTATGATGATGCCGGCCAGCTTGTACTTACTTCATGGCCTCAATGGTTTCAAAAGTACACATAAATTTATCTACGCAGGCGGCCACCATATCAACATGTGATGCCGCCGTGCTCCGTAGGTCGCGCTGCTCTGGACTGGTGTAGTAAGGGGTCATTTATTC
>JAZKFF010000006.1:18633-165560 GCA_040386555.1 Bacteroidota bacterium
TACAGAGCTTTGCCACCTAACGGCGGCATGACATGTAGTTAGCGTAGAAAAGCGGCTTAGGCATGCTCCGCAGGAGCTACACGATCACACCCTATCACTATGTGATGCCTCCGTGCTCCGTAGGTCGCGCTGCTCTGGACTGGTGTAGTAAGGGGTCATTTATTCGAATGATTTCCGACTGTGGAGCGGTGGGTAGCTCCTACGGAGCATGACCGCTACGATCTCTCATTTTTCTACAGAGCTTTGCCACCTAACGGCGGCATGACATGTAGTTAGCGTAGAAAAGCGGGTTCGGCATGGGCCGCAGGAGCTACACGATCAAGCTATCAACATGTAACACCAGTTAGGGTAGAGAAGCTCCTGGACGGGTGTGGTAGGGGTCGTCTATTCGAATGATTTCCGACTGTGGAGCGGTGGGTAGCTCCTCCGGAGCATGACCACTACGATCTCCCATTTTTCTACAGAGCTTTGCCACCTAACGGCGGCATGACATATTAGCGTAGCAAAGCCGGTTCAGCATGCTCCGCAGGAGCTACACGATAACGCTATCAACATGTATTCCGCTAGGGGGCACAGCTCTGTAGCATGTTCTACAACACATTGTCATGCTACACGATCATAACATCGGTCCAAAATCACTGGAACATACTCCCCGCTTTTTATAACCTCCCTCATCCTTTCTCCCTACTTTTGCCCCACAATGATCTCCTTCCCGAATTGTAAGATCAACCTTGGCCTCTTCGTCACCCGCAAACGCGATGACGGCTACCACGACCTGGAAACCGTGTTCTGGCCGCTGCCATCAGCTAGCGGCACGGTGGACTACTCTCCCCTGCACGATGCGCTTGAGGTAGCACCCGCCGCCACCACGGCATTGCACATTACCGGGCGCACAGTTGCCGGCGAGACTAAAGACAACCTGGTATGGAAAGCATACCTGCTGCTCCAAAATGCCTTTCCCGAAAAAATACCTTCGCTCGATATTCACCTGCACAAGGCCTTGCCAATGGGTGCAGGCCTGGGCGGTGGCTCTGCCGATGGCGCTTACATGCTGCGCCTGCTCAACGACTACTGCTCCCTTGGCCTCAGCAAGGCGCAGCTCGCCGAATATGCTTTGCAGCTTGGGTCCGACTGCCCGTTCTTTATATATAATACCCCGCAGTTTGCCACCGGCCGTGGTGAGCAGATGACCGGCCTATCGCTCGATCTCTCGCACTACAGCATACAGCTCATTTGCCCGCAGGTGCATGTATCTACTGCGCAGGCCTTTGCTAATATAACGCCACGCCCGGCTACCTACAACCTGCGCCTGCTATCGGCTCTGCCCCTGGTACAGTGGCCCGACAAGCTGCGCAATGACTTCGAAGAGCCCGTATTCGCAGCCCATCCCCTGCTGGCATCCTTGCAGCAGCAGCTCTATGATGGCGGCGCACTCTACGCGGCCATGAGCGGCACCGGCTCTGCTATCTACGGCATCTTCCCTAAGGGCAAGAAGGCTGCGGTGGTTGCTGATGTGGTATTTGAAGGGTATTATATTTTATAAATGTAACGAGGCCCCTCCCGACCTCCCCCAAGGGGAGGAGATGTTACGCACTCATGCTCCTACTACTTCAATTTCCGGTTTTTTCCGGTTTTGCAGGCGGACCGGAAATGTAATTATTTGAAAATCAGTTAGTTAGTTTGGATTTCCGGTTTGCTGGCGGAAACTTTTGTCGGAAGTAGCATTTAAAATTGAAGAATTAAGCTGATCGTAAGGGGAACTCTAATGTCCTCGCCGTCACCTGAGTGTTATTGCAGCAAATCATTAGGAGGGTGGCGTTTTTGGTTTACCGGTAAAAAAAATTGTCTGAACTCGAATTCATGGAATTAAAGAATTGAAGAATTATGTTTGTTCCGGCACGGTAGAAAGCCACTCCTGGCTCCTCCTTGCTCTGCGGAGAACGCTCAGGAAGAAAGGAGGGTGCTGTTACCTGCTCGCGTCGCGCGCCTCGCGATTTCCGGTTTGCTTCCGGTTTTTGCTGGTGGAAAAGGCGGACCGGAAATGTAATCGTTTGAAAATCAAATTATTATGCGATGTTGCCGTTTTGCCGGTGAAAAATTTTCTATTCTGAACAGGATTTAAAAGATCTCATAGAAAAACAGGATTGCATGGTTAGGAATATGCTGGCTTAGCGGCGTATTTGGTAGATACATGAAAAGAGGGTTCTTTAGTTTTCGGCACAAAGGTGAGTGTGGGAATTGATTTGAGCAAAATGAGTTTTTATGGGAGTGCAGTTTTCGGTACATGGTGTGCAGCAAGCTGTTTATGATGAAAATTTCTTTGGGCCATGGGCGCGGGTTCAGGCCAGTTTAACACCTTCTCGGGATGAGGGTAGGTGGGTGGGATCACGAAGTAGGCATACTTGCCTTCAAGCCTTTGGAATATTGCGGTTAGCCGGCACAAGCGCCCTTGCAAATCTGTTCTTCAGCGCTTTTCGTATATTAATGAAATCACGATTTACCTGGTCCAAAATATTAGGGAGATGCATTATCTTGCCGCCGGAAACTTGAGTACTCTTAGCATGCATAAAATACTGGTGGTAGAAGATGAGAAGGCGCTGCTGCAGGCGTGCTGCACCATACTGGCTAATGCCGGCTATGGGGTAGACGCGGCAAAGAATGGTATGGAAGCTTTCGACAAGATAGACGAGAGCACTTATGACGCAGTGCTTACCGATATGATGCTGCCCTATGCCACGGGAGCTGAGATAACGCACAAAGTGAGAGCTACCCCACACAATGCTGCCGCAAAAGTAGTGGTGATGTCGGCAATGGACGAAGAAGATATAGTGTACGAAGTAAAGCACATGGGTGCAGATGGCTACATGCAAAAGCCCATACGTGCCGGCGAGCTGCTGAGCAAGCTGGCCTTACTATTAGGCAAAGAAGAGGAGCGGGTAAAACAGCAAGAAACTTGATATGTATTTAGTGCCGTGATACTCCAAAAATTAATTGGCCGGAGCACGAGGCCCCGGCCAGTTGGGTTTGCAATTCACTTAAAATACTGCGGTTATATATTAGCCTCGCCTTGTCTCTCCCACCGATATTGTTACCAACTTTTCCCAGGTTGCTTCCTTTTGAGTTTTGACCTTTTCATTTTTGACTTAATCCGCTATCTCGGCAAATGAATCGCCGCATACCGGTGGCGGACAGGCCGCCTGCAATGGCCCGTGCTCTGTATGTATTATCCTTACCTCGTTGTGCGGTCTTGTATCGCGGGTAGTATCCTGTGGGCCTTCGGTTATCCTGGTATCTAACATTGTTCGTTCTTTTACCATGTGCGCAATAATAAGCATTCCACAAGGGCATATACCACAACATTTTAACGTTTGCCACGTGCCGACGACACTTTTTAGGCGTATTGAATAATTTGCCTTTACTTTGCTCTACAAAGTGCTTTTTAAAATGAGTTTATCATGCACTTGACCGCACGCACCACCGGCTGCGGCAAAAGAAGGGACTGAGATACTTCGTCGTCTTTTGCCGTGTGGGGCTGGCGGCGGGTTTCCTGCCATCGGGCTTTGTAAAAATCATGGGCGAGCGGTTTACCTCGCTGGGGGTAAACCACCCCATGGGACACTACCTGGCGGCTTTTTACCGCACGGGATATTACTACACCTTTGTAGGGGTGATGCAGGTAATGGCCGCATGCCTGCTACTGGTGCCACGAACGGCAACGCTGGGCGCCGTTATGTACTTCCCCATTATCCTCAACATATGCATACTGTCGCTGGCAGTGCGGTTTGAGGGGTCGTTTGTAACCTCACCGCTGATGGTGCTGGCCAACGTGTACCTGCTGTGCTGGGACTATGACAAGCTGAAATACATACTGCCCTTTAAACAAAACCGCACACTGTAAATGAAAGGAACGCGACCATACATTATTGCGGCGCTGCTATTGCTGACCACCGGCTGCGAAATAATGCCCCGCAATACCCTGCGCGACTGCCGCACACAATGCACCGATAACAAGAAGCCGGCTGCCTGCTACAACTTCTGTGACTGCATACACAAGCAGGGCCGCTCGCTGGATAGCTGTTTGGGGGAGTATGAGAACCGAAGGCTGCATTAGCACCATCAACTTAACGCGCACGAGGTGTGAAGAACATGCTTGTGCCGAAATAACCAAACCAAGCTATATTTACAATTGAACCGACCCCATTCTTTCAGAGTGAATACAAAAGCTTGTTTACTTGCCATTTTACTACTGCTCTCTGCATGTGCAGGCAAGCGCAGTACCGAAACACCTCTACGCCCCGATAGTGTCGTTGCGGTGAAAGCAAATTCCGTTGAAAGTGAGGAGCTTATTCCGGACACGGAAATAATTGAGACCTTTTCAGATAGCACTAATATTGGCAAAAAAGGTAGTTGCAAGATCAACATCATCAAGCACCGGGTGCATGAAGACTGGTACGTGATCGTTAAGTTTTATGTCAAGGACAATGGCGATTGGGTGATACAAAACAATTATCACTACGACTGCAATACCATTATGGAATTGACACCCAACATAAGTGATTACAACAATGATAAACTTAATGATCTGACATTTATTTCAGCTACCGCCGCGCGAAGCGCAAATGAGGTTCGCAGCCTGTTTATATATGAGCCCTCGGATAGAAGATTAGTATTCATATTAAATTCCTACGACTACCCGAACATGGAGTATAATAAGGAATTGAACTGCATTGATGCTTTTATGGTACACGGCGGTACTACTACAGTATTTGCAAGAATTGAAGGGGATAGTTTGATCGAATTTGCCGGGGTGCACAACGATAATGGCTACAGAACAGTATATGAGATAGATGACGATGGTGAAGAACGAGTGTTGCGTAAGGATACCCTTACAGACTTGGCCCGCACGTATACGAGGTATAAAAACTATAAGCCTTTAAAAGAATACAAGGAGCGGTAGGCATTAATACCAATTTCGAGAGCAACCCGGCTATGTATTTACTGCGGGGAGAAGACAAATAGCCGCTAATAGCCAATGGCGAGGGCCGCATCGTGTCCTTCCCCACACAAAAGTTAAATTGCAAATGTGTGCTCCCCACCCCGCCCCGTTTTACGTATTTTTACGGGTGTTACATTTTATTCATTCAATTTTGATGTAGGTTTGCTACTTAGGTAAGGTACATGCGGTTAAAAGGGTTATTAATATTAATATCAGGGGCTTTTTTTTCATTCAGGTCGGCGGCGCAGCGTGTTACCGAGCTGTCGCAGTCGCGCGTACTCTTGCTGCTCGATGGGTCGAGCAGTATGCTGGGCCAGTGGGGCGGTGTGAAGCCTAAATCTAAGGTGGCCCAGGAGATAATATTGAAGCTGATGGACAGCGTGTATGCCGTGAACCCCAATGTCGAGTTTTCACTCCGGGTGTTTGGCCACCAGTCTACCGTGCCTGAGCACGACTGCCACGATACCCGCAACGAGGTACCCTTCAGCAAGCACAACCGGCAGCAGATGGAGTACAGGCTCGATGATATAAAGCCCCTCGGCGTTACCTCCATAGCCTACTCGCTGCGGCAGGCAGCCCTCAGCGACCTTACCGACGAAGAGCGCAATGTGTACAGCATCATACTCATTACCGATGGCGGCGAAAGCTGCGGCGGCAACATATGCGAGGTGATGAAAATGCTGGTGAGCCGCAAGGTGTTCTTCAGGCCGTATATAATAGGCCTCGAGGATGTGCCGGGCCTGCAAAAAGAATACGAGTGCATGGGCGACTACCTGCAGGTGACCGCCGCAGGCGATATACCGAAGGCCATAGGGATAATAGTAGAGGCGTTTAAGCCTGTGCTGAAGATGACCAGCGAAGATTACAAGGAGCTGAAGGCTACGCCCAGGATAGAAGAAGTAAGAAAGATAGACCCGCCAAAGGTAGAAGCGCCAAAGGTGGAAACACCGCCGGTGGTGACGCGCCCCGCGCCGGTAAGCATAGCTGCGATGCAGCCCCGTAGCCTGCGCGCCATAAGCATAATGGTGCCTGCACAGGGCTACCAGGCACCGGCCAAAGTGCCGGAGCTGAACATCATGGCGCCCGCCGAGCCGGTGGCTGTAATAGAGAAGCCTGCCAGTGTAAGCATGGCCAGGCTTAGCCCGGCAAAGCTTACCAGGATACCGGTAGCAGCACCCGCGCCGGGCGCATACGCAGCGGTAGCCGTGCCCGGCCTGCCCGATGTGGAGCTGACACCCGTAAAGCCGGCCGCAGAGCGCTATGCCCGCATGGCGCCATCGAAGCCTGCGGCAATAAGCATAGCCCGCGCTGAGCGGCCTGTGCTGCGGATGGTAAGCAGCATGCCTGCACTGCCTGCGCTGGCCCCGGAGCCGGTGAAGCCTGCGGCTGAAGCAATGACCCGCCTTACCGCATCGCGGCTGGCAGTAGTGACGGTGCCTGCACCGAGGACAAAGACATTCAGAGCAGCAAGAATTCCCGCATTGCCGGAAGTAGTGCCGGAGGTAGTAAAGCCTGCCGCAGAAAGCATACCACGTATAGCGCTGTCGCGCATCAGGCAATTCAGCATTATGTGGGTGATGGACGACAGGGGCTTTGCTGCCCGCCCTGTGCCGCCAATGCCGGCCATAAAAATGGAGATACCCAAGGCCGCCACTACAGCAGTGAAGGCCGTGCCGGTAGACCCCAATGCGCCTAAGCAAATGGAATACATAGCAGCGGTGGAAGAGGCTAAAGAAACCACACTGCAGGTGTACTTTACAGATGGCCATGGCAAGTTCTATACGTCTACCCCGCAGATATTGCTGCTCGACAGGACGACGCATAAGACTGCCAAGCAGTTTTACCGCACGGTAGACCCAAACGGCAACCCTGATGCCCAGCCCGATATAAAACCCGGCAGCTACGACCTTACTTTTGCGGCGAAGCGCGGCTTTGTGCTGAGCAACATAAAGATAGAACCCAACAAACGCAATACCATAACCGTGAAGCTGCCGAAGCCCACGCTGTCGTTTGCATACGGTGAGCCGGGCGATATGTCGCGCTCCTCAACGAGGCCGGTGAGCGAGTTTGAGGCCACGGTGATAGAGCGCAACAAGGACCGCGGCCGCGTGCAGCGCCAGAAGGGAACTGAGGCCATAGAGTATGAGCCGGGCAACTACCATATAGAGATCACTACCTTTCCGCAGGATATAAGGAATGTGGACCTCGACTTTGGCGAAACGATCATTACCATACCGCAGCCGGGCTTTGTAAAGTTTTCGCCGGCAGATGATAAGGTAGCCAGTGTGACCATATACCAGCGCATGGGCGACCGCTTCCTGAAGTTTCATACCATACCTACCAGCGATGTGCGTAGCAAGCACCTGAACCTGCAGCCCGGCGAATACCAGGCGCACTACAACAAGGGGCCGGGTGGCGCACTGGCAGAGAAGGTGAAGCCATTCTTTGTACGCTCTGTGCAGGAGGTAGAAGTAATACTCGACTAAGATGAAAGATGTAACCGTATCGCAGGTAACCACCTCCTCGCCCGAATACAGGCAGGTGTGGGAGTTGCGCGAAGAGATACTGCGCAAGCCCCTGGGCATGAGCCTGAAGGACGAAGACCTGGGCCGCGACCATGTGGACACCATATTTGCCGCCAGCCACGAGGGCAAAGTAATAGGCTGCCTGATGGCCCACCACAACAGTGGTGACGAAGTGCAGCTGCGGCAGATGGCCGTGTATAACGAATGGCAGGGCAAGGGCGTAGGCCGCCTGCTGATAAACGTAGCTGAGGCCTATGCACAATCCAGGGGCTACAAAACCATAATACTGCATGCCCGCAAAGTAGCGGCTGGCTTCTACGAAAACCTGGGCTACACCACCTACGGCGACGAATTTACCGAGGTGAACATTCCGCACTACATGATGCAGAAGGCGGTGGTGACGGAGTAGGGATACCCGCCGGTAAACAAAATATTTACATACAGTTTTTACACTCTTTTTATTACCTTTGCCGTCCGTAATGCGGGTGTGGTGAAATTGGTAGACACGCTAGACTTAGGATCTAGTGCTGTGAGGCTTGGGGGTTCGAGTCCCTCCACCCGCACTCAAAGAGAGCGAAAGAAACAGAGCGAAGAGCAATGTGGCTTTCGCTTTTTTGTTGTCCATATACATAGGTTTCTGCCAGGGCATTGCATTGCAATAGCATATTTTTGTACTAAGAGTTGAGCGTATGATGCAGCCAATTGCTTCGAAAACAGGAGCTACCAGAATAGCAATGTGGTTTAACTATACGCTCATTGGATGCTTCGGCATTTGGCTGTGCTGGTGGGGAGCCACTACACCTGGTTCGGCTGAATTTCCAGGATCTGCCATACTGTTAATGGGCGCCGTCTTTTGCTTTGCAGCAGCGTACGGGTTTGTGTGGGACTACAGAAATATCCACTCTGTGATCATGGATGAAGAAAAGATCGTGGTAAGTAAACTTGGAACGTTTTATTGGGCCGATCTGGAGGACATTAATATGCATGCAAGGGCTACGGTTCGCGGATATCATAAAGCTATTGTACTGACGTTTAAGAGCGAACGAACGATTTCTTTACTTGCTGGAGCCTATTCTAACTTCGATGAAATGCGTAGATACATGGAGGCACACGTTATCTCTCAGGTCAAAGCCAAAACTGCTTAAGGATGTGCGAGGCTTGGGGGACGAGTCGCTCTACCCGCACTTTTAAAAGATTCCCTTCGGAAAGAAGGTGGGTCTTTTGGTTTTGAAATTGCCTCGAAGTTTTTTTTAGATTCCGTAAATTTGAATACAATATCTTGAGGTAGGGTGACTCCCGCTAACATTTGCTTTTGCTTCGTTGCTCAAATGTTGCTGTTTCAACATAAAGACGTGCAGAGAAGAGACGTTATTGGCAATTCGTGATGCCGTACGGAATATTACTGATAACGGGGTGTTACCCTACTAATCGCTTATTTTTTTAGTCGCAACCACCCGAAAACCATAAAAATTAATCTCGTCCCCATAAAATCGGAATGTGTTAAGTGATTCGAGTGTATCTCCCCAAAAGCAACCACCTCTCAAGACCAAATTAACAGTCAAAGACCCAGCTGGTTTGGGGCCTGCCGGATTGTGACATACACCTGAATCTGAACAAAAATAATAGTACCCTGCATCATATTTATCTGAACACCACTCCCACTCATTACCAGTCATATCAAATATCCCCTGTTGGTTGGGTGCTTTAGTACCTATGTGGTGTGGTTCCAAATTGCTATTGCCGCTATACCATGCTACATCATGAATATTGTTGCTGCCACTATACCGATACCCGTCTTTCCAATGCACTCCGCCCTTTGCCGCGTATTCCCACTCTGCTTCCGTAGGTAGGCGATAAAGAAAATCCCCGTTCTCACTCAACCACTTACAGTATGCCACCGCATCATCCCATGTTACATTTACCGGATAATTCCGAGCATTTTTCTCCGAATAACTTTTTCGTTTTTTATTCTCGCTCCAGTGAATGCACTTTTCATGTTCGACTCCTGCGGATTTATGAGTATGGTCTTTTTCACACCGATCGGCGTATGCTTTATAACCACTACATTTAATAAATGCGCTGAACTGCGCCACTGTAACCTCATACCTTCCCATCCAAAAATCACTCAACGTTACGAAATGCATAGGCCGTTCTTGGCTTATATTATCCCCCATAATAAACTTTCCACCTCGCACAAATACCATTTCCGGTACTATGCTCGTCTTCTTCACTTCGTTCCCAGCTTGTTCGTTTTTTCGTGTGTTACAACAGCAAAAAGCAAGCGTAAAAAACAAAGCCATGGTTATGTAAAGAGTTCTCAGCATATCCGGGAATGAGTTGCAGGCAAAAATAACCAAAAACACCCTGCACGTCTATCCCCGGTTTAAATGATAAAGCTGCAACAGTAGCGTGGACATGGGGAGACCCAAATTGGAGCAAAGACTTTGAGTATAAAATCAGGCTGTCAAAAGCTGGTGGAGAATGGAAAATAGCTTACATGGAGGGGTTTGACTTTGATGAGTTTACGGGGAAGAAATATTAGAATTAAACTCGCTGCCAAAGCGTAAAATTTTCCAGTTAAAAACGCTTTAGACTTATGTCCCTGTTCAATTTTTTTCCAAAGAAAAGTAGTCGCAAGCATCCGGCCGGCGATAATCATATGCTTGGCCCTACCTATCTGGAGAAATTCGTTGACATCGTAGCTAATGATAAAATCGTGCTGGAAGGCGAATGGACAAGGCAACTTAAAACGTTCGAGGGAGGGACGAAATTTAAAATTGAATACTATGGGGAGCGGTATGAGGACCTTATAGCCGCTACGGATTTCGATCCTGCATTAGTGGTAGCAGTTGACGTAGCAACAGGTCAAAAGATATTGTTGTTCGACGGGTGCCTGCACGGCTATAACGCTATGTTTTGTGATACCTATACAGCTCAGCAAATAACCGGACGGGTTGCCAATAACGTTTACAGAGAGAAGGACGGTAATGAACAGTTTGAATTAATACTGTCTGCATCTTACCAGATGAGTGAAGATGAGTTTGCAGGGTTTATCGACGAAAGTGGAAACGCTGAAATGCTAAATGGAACGATCGTATCGGCGGAGACAGCGTGGCGTAACAGCTTCGATTTTTTCGAGATCACTGCAGTGAACAGCAGAGGAGACAAGTTTGTTATTCTTTCTGAAGAGTTGGCTTAAGCTATAAATGATACTGTATCGCGAGTACTTACACTTCTTATTTTAAGAAGCGCGATTTTCAGCCGCTAATGAAGATAAGGGATTTAAGATGAAAGGGAAAGAGAGTTCCGCTGATGGCATTTCAACCCTTCCGACACATATGCTAGTGTGACTGTCACCCTGCACGTGATGGGTAGCTCCTACGGAGCATAGCCCAATTTTTCGATAAATGCTACCAAGCTATAGCCCCTACGGGGCAGAACAATGCGAGTGCCATGACTATACTCCAAGCTTAAATTTGGAGTGTGTTACTTCTATTCCAAAATGCCGGCCTACGCCGTTAGGCGTAAAAGCCTGGTAGAGAAAATACAACAACGCGGCTATGCTCCGTAGGAGCTACCCGCCCACGCGATTTTATCAACTTTGCTCAGGTGTCCCACACCTCGAAGGTGTGGGACACCTTGGAGAACAATAACCAAACCGCAGCGCTATATAAACTTACTATCCGTCCCCCTTATGGCATCGGCTTTTGAATGCGTTCAGCTTGTGGTAGATGCTCGAGTAGCCGTAATTGCTATTTCACCCTCCCCACAACTTTTCCCTTTTCTAAAAAACATTTTTCCCGCCTGAGATAATGGCGGGGGTTTTGGTGGGATAGCTTTGCCGCCCTAATCAAAAACCAAAACTGATAATGAGATCTATACTTTTACTTGCTGCCCTGCTGACGGGGATAACAGCTATGGCCCAAACGGGCACAATAACAGGCAGTGTGCGCACTGCCGGTAACCGGCCCGCAGAATTTGTAAGCGTAGGCATTAAGGGCACTACGCGCGGAACGGCTACTGACAAGGCGGGAACCTTCGTGATCAAAGAAGTGAGGCCGGGCACTTACACGCTGACCATACCACTGATGGGCCATGAGCCGGCAGAGCAAAGTGTGACCGTGGCAGCAGGCGAAACTGCCACAGTGAGCATAGTACTATCGGAAGGGGTAAAGACGCTGGACGAGGTGACGATAACCGACAACGTGAACCGGTATACACACAACAATGCATCGGGCTCGCTGCGGGTAACAACGCCTTTGCTGGAGCTGGCGCAGAATGTGCAGGTGGTGACACGGGGCATGCTAAAAGACCAGCAGGTGATAAGCATGAGCGATGGGCTGGTGCGCAACGTAAGCGGCCTGGTAAGGGCAGAGCACTGGGGCGATATGTATACCAACATCACTGCGCGGGGCTCGCAGATACAGGCGTTCCGCAACGGGTTTAATGTTGTAAACTCTTACTGGGGGCCACTTACAGAGGATATAAGCTTTGTAGAGCACATAGAGTTCGTAAAGGGTCCGGCAGGCTTTATGCTATCGAGCGGCGACCCGAGCGGGCTGTATAATGTGGTGACTAAGAAGCCGACAGGTGTAGAGAAGGGTGAGGTGAATTTCACCGTAGGCAGCTTCAACCTGTATCGTGGTACGCTGGACCTTGATGGCAAGCTAAGCCGCAACGGCAAGCTGCTGTACCGCCTCAATCTTGCTGCGCAAAACAAGCAATCGCACAGGGCAAATGAATATAACAATCGCTACGTAGTGGCGCCGGTGATCAGCTACCAGCTCGATGATAAGACGAAGCTGACCATGGAGTACACCTACCAGCGTGCGAACATGAGCAATGTGGGCTCGTTCTATGTATTTGCCCCGGATGGCTTTGCTACGCTGCCGGTTGACTTTACATCGCTGCCTGCAGGCACGCCGGGTACACGCATAGACGACCACAGCATGTACCTGAACCTGCAGCACTCCATTAACGACTCGTGGCGCATAACCGCGCAGGCAGCGCGTTTCCAGTACAACCAGCAAGGCTCTTCTATGTGGCCGACGGCAGTGAACCCCGATGGCACTATGATACGCAACATAGGCATATGGGATGCCAACAGCAGCATGACGATGGGGCAAATATTTGTGAACGGCAAAATGGAAACGGGCCCAATAACACACAACATACTCGCCGGCCTTGACATGGCCAACAAGGACTATGCAGCAGACTGGAGCCAGTCGCACGACCTTGATGATTCGGCGCACCTGTTTGACCCGAAGAACCCTAACCTTGGTGTGCCGGTGACGGGCTACCCTTTATTCGACCGGTCGAAGCCACTGGCGGAGCGCGCGCAGGCGGGCTATGGTTATCAAACCCAAACGTACACCAGCCTATACTTACAAGACGAGCTAAGCATGCTGGACAACAAGATACGCCTCACGCTCGCAGGCAGGTATACCGATCTGCAGCAGGCATATGCAGGCCCTGCAGACAAGGCAAAACACTTCACACCACGTGTGGGGCTTAGTGTATCAATAGACAAGGCTACCGCAGTGTATGCACTCTACGACCAGGCATTTGTGCCACAGACGGGCATACTTACCAGCGGTGAAAAGGTGCAGCCGATCACAGGTAACAATATGGAACTAGGCGTTAAGAAGCAATGGGCGGACGGCCGCTGGCAGTCGGGGTTGTCTGTGTATCGTATACTCAAGAACAACGAGCTTATCGCAGACCCTACAAAGCCACCCACATCGGGCCTGAGCATAGAGCTAGGACAAAAGGTATCTGAAGGTATAGAGGTAGATGTGAAGGGCACAATTGTAAGGGGCCTGAACCTGGTAGTTAACTATGCCTACACAGACAGCCGCGTGCTGAAGGTGGCCGATGGTGTGACGACGATCAAAGCAGGCGATGTGGTGCCGGGCTTTGCAAAGCACACTGCCAATGCATGGCTGGTGTACCGGGTGCAAAGCGGCCTGCTCAAAGGATTCGGCCTATCGGCAGGGGCAACATTCCTGGGTAAGAGGGCTACGTACTGGGACCCATCGCCAGACCCGAACCAACAGCTTGCTGACTACTTTAAAGTAGATGCGGGCCTGAGCTGGGAGAACGAGCGCGTGAAGATCACAGCCAACGTATTTAACGTGCTGAACGAATACCTCTACAGCGGATCGTACTACAGCTGGCTGGGTGCCTACTACTGGCAGACAGACCCGCCACGTAACTTAAGGCTCACAGTTGGCTACAGCTTCTAATTGATGACCATAAAAAAAGCAATTGGCAAGATACACCTCTGGCTCGGGCTGTCGTCCGGGCTGGTGGTGGTTTTCCTGGGGCTCACCGGCTGCATACTTGCCTTTCAGCGGGAGATAGAGACGGTTACCAAGCCATACCAGTATGTGCGGCCAGAGGGCGCGGCAACAGTGTCACCATCGCGCATGCTGGAGATAGCCACGAGGCTGCTGCCCGGCAAGGTAGCGCACAGTGTCACTTACGGCACCGCTGATAAAGCAGCTGTGATCACCTACTACCACGACAAGCCTGCTTACTACTACCTGGCCTACATAGATCCCTATACAGGGGCGGTGCTGCGGCTGAATGATATGAGCGAGGACTTTTTCAGGGTGGTGCTGGACGGGCATTTTTACCTGTGGCTGCCGCCCGATATCGGTAAGCCGATAGTGGCTTCTGCAACGCTGATATTCCTGGTGATGATGATAACGGGCATAGTGCTGTGGTGGCCGCGCAACAAGGCCGCAAGGAAGCAACGGTTCACCATAAAGCTGAATGCGCGATGGCGCAGGAAGAACTATGACCTGCACAATGTGCTGGGCTTCTACATGAGCTGGGTGGTAATATTCATCGCCATTACCGGGCTGGCATGGGGCTTCCAGTGGGCAGCGGCATCTGTCTATTGGGCCACGTCGGGCGGGAAGAAGGCGGTGGCATTTTATGAGCCGGTATCGCACCGTGGTAATGGTACAAAGCAGGAGCTGCCAATGGTAGACCGTGTGTGGCAAAAGATGAATGCGGAGTACCCACATGCGGAAACTATAGAAATACATTACCCGGAGACGGACACATCAGTGATCGCCGCGGGCGCGAATCCCGATGTCTCTACGTATTGGAAAGCCGACCACCGCTACTTCGATCAGTACAGCATGAAGGAACTATCTGTAACGCACATGTATGGCCGGCTGAAAGACACGAAGGCCGCAGACAAGATAGCACGCATGAACTACGATATACACGTAGGCGCAGTGCTGGGCCTGCCAGGAAAGATAATGGCTTTCTTTGCAAGCCTGCTGGCGGCGAGCCTGCCAGTGACCGGTTTTCTTATATGGCGGGGGAGAAGGAGAAAGAAAAATCCGTTGCTGCCATAGAAGGCCATGGGAAAATCTGGAAATTTCAAAAAGAAAGTAAAAAGCTGCGGCTGCGGCTTTTTACTTTCTTTCAAAGGATGAGTGAGATAAATTACATCACACTTTCCAGTATCATTATCTGCGGCGCTGATACGGCCATTTTCTCAAGCGCGGGGCGCAGGTTAGCTATAAAAGCTGTTGCTGTGTCTTTGTCTGCCACTTCAGATATTACGGTCACCTTATTAGGATTCTCCATGTCGCGGAATATATTGCGGATGTTGACTCCGGCGCGTGTGCGGTTCTCTGCACCTGAGTCAAATGTTTGCTTCCATGTGTTGAAATCGGCCACTTCATGCGTGTTGATAACAGTTACCATTTTGTTTCGTTTTTAAGTTCAATGCAAAACTACCGCGCTCCACAGGCAAAGTCATTGACTTTCGTCAAGAAGTTTCAGGAGGCCGATAATTTTTTGCGGATGCGGCTCAGTGTCTCCGGGGAAACGCCGAGGTAAGAGGCAATATAATATTGGGGCACACGCTGCACCAGCTTTGGCCGCTCCTGCAGCAGGCGCAGGTAGTTTGCCTCCGGGCTATCTGTGAGCAGGTGGCCTATGTGCAGCGCCAGCTTTGCTGCGCGCCGCTGCTGGCCCAGGGCATGTATAGCCCTCACCCACGCGAACTGCTCATAGGCTTGCTCCCATTTGTCGCGCGTAAGAGATATACTGTCCGTATCCTCCAGTGCCTGCAGGTTTTGCTGTGTGGGCTTTGCTTCGCGCATGCTCTCCAGGTCGCCGGTCCAGTAGCCCTCTTCTGCAAAATAGGTAGTGCGCTCTTTGCCATCGTCACCCACGTAGTAGGTGCGGATGCAGCCGCTGGTGATAAATATATTGAACCGGGGAATATCGCCCTGCCGGAAGATGTACTCATTCTTCCTGAAGAGCCTCTGCTCCGCCATTGCGACATACCTACCGAACTCCTCACCAGGGACGGTAACGCGCGAGCGCAGGGCTTGTAATAGGAGATCGGTATTCACAACAGCTTTTTTGTGCTGCAATGTAGGTTATTACGGGGCACAGTACAAGTACTTTGCCGCACCTTAACAGCACAGAGGTATAGCAGGATGAAAAAAGCTCCCGGATACGGGAGCTGCTGTTATTTACCGCCTGCGGCTGGTTTTGGGATACCGTTACGGTAATGGTATTGACGGCTGAGCCACCTGTATGAAAAACCGGTTATGATACCTATGTCGTAAAGGTTAGAGCGAATGATGTTGCTTTTGTTGACGGAGGAAAGGTCGTAGGCAAAGGATGGCATAAAGTGCAGATCGAAGCGATAGCCAAAACGGATAGCAATACCAGCTGCAAGGCGTGCACCAAACTGGTGTTTGCGAAGGCCAAGGTCTCTCAATTGGTTTGCAGAAGTATAATCGTTGTTATTGGTTTGATAACGGTCGAGCCACAGATAGTACAGCTGCCAGTCGAGGCAGAAATTTGCCACCTGCTTGTACTCCGTATAATTTACACCGATACCGAAACCACGGCTGTAGAACCGGTGCTCCTGGGGCTGGGCAGCCCCGGCTTCGATGCCTGTAGACCAATTAATTGCAGTAGCGCTATCTGACAGGAAACCCCTGCGGCTATAGATAAGGGAACCATACACAGATGTATTTCTCCTATTGCCCACTGTATTAAACGTGATGCCGGCGTTGGCCTCGGCACGGTAGCCGTATGCAGCACGCTCTGCGGTTGAACGCCGGTATAGCGCCGCGTAATTATCGAACATCAGCTCGCGAATATGGTTGCTGCGGAACGATGCAGCCGCTGTGTAATTAGCAGTAAGGTAAGCATAGCGGCGCTTGTACCTGAACACTGCGTTTTCATACAGCTTTCTAAATTGCTTTTGCTTTGTAAGCCCCATGCCTGTTGAATAGGTTGTAAGGGCAATGGGGGCACTCGGGGCAAGTGTATCCGAAAATGAGGTTGTAGTAGAAAGAGCCATAACGATCGTCTGCCGGAGTGGCCATGGAAAGTTGTGGGAAAGATCATGGTAATATTGTGGCACCACCCCATAATTACCTATCAAGCCATAGTGTTTATCCAATAAGATCATTTCATACCTGCTATCGCGAATTTCACCCACCTGTGTATAATTGTGAGATGCGAGCGCGCCCGACTGATAATCTTTAGTGACGTCATAATGGCACGACATCTTGAAAGTTGTGTCGCGGCGTCTCAACTCAAGGATAACCTGATCGACAGAATGTATTTTGACATGTCTACGGGAAAGTGTGGCATGAAAAGACGCAGGGGAAACAGTCGGGCCCCATCCTTTGAGCTCCGTTTGCGCATAGGAGCTAGAATGTAGCAAGGCAAACGCTATGGTGATGGCAAGTTTTGCTTTCATAAATATGCTCATTTAGCAAGTTTTGAGAAACTAAGATTGTAGGAATACCCTAATTGCACCTGGGGGAAATAAGTATTTGCATCGCCCTGCTGCCAGTAGAAGCGACTACGGAAGAACAGCTTGCTGGATGTGGCCTGGTTAAGCTCGAGCTTGATGAACAGCTCAAACATATGCGACCAGTGTGCCCGTGGCTCTATGGGCAATATAGAAGAGTTGCTTTTGGCATAGCTGGCTATCTGCTTGTATAAGTTGTTAGAGAGCAGAATTGTGTATTGGGGCTGGTAAGCAATGCTAAAACCGACCCGCCTTTCACTAAAGACCTGCAGCATAAACTTGGGGTAAAACGTTGTGAGGTGCGCATCGTACTTTAGCGTATCTACCAAGCGGGCAGTAAGGACCCCACTCGCATCTATAGTTCGTGCTGAGTCTGCAACAGGTGTATGGCCGTACTGTACACCAAAATCGATGGTGAAAGTATTCTTCCAGCTGGGCACGTCGTAAAGGAAGAGGTTGGCTTCAAGGCCAAGTGTTACGTTCCTGTACTGCAGGAAGTCGAGGTTCGTAGCATACGAAGGTGAAACGAGTGTATTATTGACAACCACATCGTTATTGCGCAAGGGCAGGTAACGATTATTTTTTTCAATTTTATTGAGCGATCCGTAAACATACAGGTAGCTTCCGTAGCTATAGTTAATATCGTTTTTTGCCTGGAATCTCTTGGTAAACAAGTTCATCTTCCTGGCGACCTCAAACTGTACCAGGCCATTGGGCTGCTTGGCATTGAGCGCTTCAAGATCTGTATAAAATTTAGTCTCAAACAGGTTTGTAAAAGATGCCCTGTGCAACTCAATACGACTATTGATTGCAGGGTTGGTACAAACCAGCGTATCTGCCGGCGAATAGTCGCGGGTGTACAGGTCAATTTCATTATCGTATAGCCGCAATACATCTGTTAGCCAGATATGCATCAGCGAATTGTCGAGCCGGGCGAATAATTTAATATTGGCAAGCTGGCGGTAATTACTTTTTGAAGTGAAGCCGATGGCATAACTGTTTTCGAATATTAATTCCCGTCCCCGTATCTCAAGTACAACTTTTATGTTTTCGAGGAAGCCTCTTTCGAATTGCAGGTCTACTTTTTTGACAGACGTAATGCGAGCATCGCGTATGTTTTCCTGTGTATTGCGCAGTAATGTATCTGTCTGTTTAAGTAGAGAATCAGCTTTGTCATATGCGGTCAGGCGTTCCTTTTTTCTTTGCAAATCCGACATGTATGCTGTGAGACTGTCAGATAATAACCTCTGTTGCATTTCTGCCAGCATTGTAATCTCGCTAGCGTCCACCATAGCGTCTGCAAGATTCTTTATGAGCAATATCTTCTTTTTTGTATCGCTCTTGTCTGATTTTAGGTTTTGAAATTTTTGTAACGTACTCCGGTCAACGGAATCTAAGCTATTTAATACGCCTGTCGCTTTGAGGTAGTTGTAACTGTTGGCAATACTTTCAGCTGCGTTAAGCATTTCGATATTGGTCCGCTTAGTTTTATTTCGTTGTTGCAAGCTCGAAAGCGATCCAGCGAGCTCATAAATACGGTATGTATGGTCTTTGATGATATTTGCGTACTTGACATAAGGGTTTTTAGAATAATAAGTGAACATACTGTCACTTTTTCTTGTCTGCCTTTTCCCAGGTTTATATGGGTTATCGGAGTTACCAAAATAATTAACAAAGTATTGCGCTTCAATTATCGAGTCAGCAAGAGCCGTCTTTTCTTTTGTAAGGTTAGGATGCTTTGCGATCTGATCCTGATACCGTTGCCGTTCATAAAAATAATTTTTTATCCTGTCGGTAATGCTGTCTGTGATATACACGCGCCTGAAGTAGTCTAAGTCATCCTCGTCATTATTTTTAAAGTACTTTACGTACGTACCAAGCTTCACTACACCTGCTAACGGTGAAAGCGTGTCGGGTGGATATACTCTTGTGACCATCCAGAAATAGAGCTGATAAACAGAAAATTGGCTAATTGTTTTATGAACTGTATACCTATCAAGAATAGCTACGTTCAAAGCAGTCTCGAATTCCTGGAGTGTAACGGGGTCGTTAAATTGCATGTCTGTTGAGTCATGTTTTTCATTGGCTGAGTCTTTAACAATTCTCAAGTGGTAAGGCTTGGGAAAATCGCTATCATAGTCAAGGCTCAGCTCTATTGGCTGTGAGTATGCGGTGTCAAAAAAATTGAGCTCCACCTTAATTGAAGCATTTTTTCTTGTGCGCTCTTTAGCGGTAACCGCTGTGAGCGAAAAGAGCGCGAGTGCAATCAGTATATATCTCATCCTAGTGATTTTTAATGTTGAGCGTAAGGAAATTGCTGCTGTCTGCTAACGGTTTTGACAATGAGAAAGCGATGATCTTGCCCGCAGGATGTATAGCGGCTTTTTTCGTGAGGCTAAGTATGGCAGCTATGCCGCCGCTGCCCGTAGTCAATTTCCCAAAGAAAGAAGAATCACTGAAAAAGCGGCCGTTGGTGATATTGTAGTAGCTGTCATCGGCAACCTTCATGCGGATGTTTGTAAGTCCATCGGCCTGGATATAGCCACTGAGATAGCAATAACTTGTAACAACGGTATCGTGGCTAAATACAACAAGACTATCGGCGTAAGAACCTTGCAGCGGACTTTGCCGGTTGCCGGAAGACAATACGTACACAGAAATAAGACTATCGGACAGCTTGATATTGCGGTTAGCGAAGATGGTACGAAAAGCTGTAGCCTCATTATCAGAAAGACTAGCTATTGTAGTGTCTACAACCATATTGCAGTTGTCGTATGTTTTCTGCGTGGCCCTGCAAAATTCAATTACCACCCGCAAGTTGTTCATTGCACTGCCACTGACATTTTTTACCGACATTGCTATCGTGTCATTTTTTCCGCTGTAGACCTGCTGTAACGTTATTTCAACACACTGGCGGCTGTCGAGAGAGCCATATACCCTGGAGATAAGCGGACTGGTAGTAATGGGAGCCAGCTGAATACTATTGCGGTTACAGCTGGCTGCGGCCAGCATATAGGCCAGCAGGCAATATTTTTTGATTGGTGTGATAGCCATTTTATATATTTTATAAAATCCTGAAATACAAGCATTAAAAGTAGACGCAATAATTTTTTTCAAATACCGTAGAAATACGTTTTTTTATCTCGTTTTTTTGCCATACCATGTGTAGGCCAACTCTGCATACTCCCCCAGCAGGCTCATCTGATCGGGTTCCCAAAACAGCAAAGGCACGAGATCCCCCGCGCCTTTGCATTTAATGTATCAGTCGTTCCTTTCTTCTTTACCGCCCCTGCCCTCCTGTTATCTGTAGTATTTGCCGCTCCATTGTATCTAGTCTTTATTCATCCTTACAATTTTCGGCAGGAAGCGGCCTTCAATAGTTACCAGGTCTGCCTGTGCTGCCATTACTGTTTCTATGTCTTTGTAGGCAAGTGGGTTCTCTTCTATACTGCCACCGATGAGCGTTACCCCAGCCTGCGTAAGCATTTGTTTCATATCGCTCACGGTCATGCTGTCCTTTGCGCGCTGGCGGCTCATGGCCCTGCCTGCGCCGTGCGCTGCTGAGCAAATGGAGTTTGCCACGCCCTTGCCTGTTACTACATATGCCGCGTCCGTCATGCTGCCGGGGATGATGCCAGTCTCGCCTTCGTGGGCGGGTGTTGCGCCTTTGCGGTGTACTATCACCTCCTGCCCGTTAAGCATTTCCTTCCATGCAAAGTTGTGATGGTTTTCTATTGTTGCTATAGCCTCCAGGCCAAGCGCATGGAGCAGTGACCGGTGTATGCAGTCGTGGCATGCTTTGGCATAGTCGCCCGCGAGATTCATGCTGATCCAATACTCCTGCCCAGCTTCGCTGCTCATATCCAGCCACGCCATCTGGCGGACCTCTGCGGGCAGCCGGCACACTTCCATAGCTATGCGCGTATAGTGCTGTGCTATGTTGGCACCCACACCGCGGCTACCTGAATGCGACAGCAATGCCAGGTAGTTGCGGGCCGGCAAGCCGAGGTTGTTGCCCTCTCTTAATTCAAGACTGCCGAACTCTACGAAGTGGTTGCCCCCGCCCGATGTGCCCAACTGCTTTACCGCCTTGCCATGCAACTGCCTGAGGAATTTGGTGCTGCCGAAAAGGGGACTATCCAGCACTTCGTGTTGGTGCACAAAATCCAGCCCGCCCTCCATACCGAAGTGTGTAAAATTTCGCAGTGCCTGCTTCATTTCGTAGCTGTGGCTTTTGAAGAAGCTCTCTGTCTCATCGATAATGGTGAGCGCCATACGGCAGCCGATATCTACGCCTACTGCGAATGGTATTACGGCGTAATCGGTCGCCAGCACACCACCTATTGGCAATCCGAAGCCGGTATGCGCATCGGGCATCAATGCTCCCTGCACCGCTATGGGCAGTGACATGGCCAGCTCCATCTGCTTCCTCGCCGATGGGGTTATTCCCTTATCGCCATACACTGCCATATGGCGATTGTGCGCCTGCAGGTCATATGCTTTGAAGGGGCGCTCTGCTTTGCCGCCTGTTAGCGCTATAGCTATTTTGCCCACTACCGGGTCGTTGATGTATTGTGCAGGCTCATTACGTATACTTTGCAGCATCGCCAGCAACTCGGCCTGCGGGTGGTGTTTAAAATGTTTGGCAGTAATGGTGAGCGCCAGACTTCTTGCCTTGTCGTCAGTATACCCGATCCTGCTTAGATCTTTAGTTCTTAAATTGTTCATTTTTTTGTTTGTCGTTATTAGCTGCAGGTTTCAATTATCACATGCAGCGGAGTGTTTTTAAATTGTTCGTTTTTCTTGTTGTGGTGTTTCCACCATTGCTGATTCCGGCCTTTGGTTAGCTTATACATTTTGTATTGCAGCTGGTTGCGCTGAATGTAGTTTTCCAGCTTTTTTATTTCGCTTTCAAGCGCTCCATCGGGCACACGTGTATGGGTGATAATATGCGGCGATACTTTCAGCTCATACCGCCATGGCTCATTAAAAACGTAGCGGTACACAAATCGCCCGAGACACGCACACCATACTTCTTCGCGGTGAAAGTGCTGGCGTTCAGCCTCTGTAAGCAAAACGTCAGGCCGCTGCCATTCCCACGTTGAAAAGTCCTTCAGCAATTGCGAAGTTTCTTGCGGTACAGTTCTTTCCTTACGTCGCCGTTTTTCTACAAAAGACCGCTCGCGGCTGTATTGCACCGTGTTTATCTTAGCCAGCAGCTGTAAATAAAACGCTGCGAATGGCCCGGCCAATACATCCTTTCTTATTACGAAGGTGCGTTCCCATCCCCTTTGGTATGGTTCCGCTAAAGGCACCGGGGGATTGCTATCCGGGTCGCTGCCCAAGGTATTTCTGCGTTTCTCCAGCCGTATCAGTTGTTTGTCGAGATCGTGTTTTTGCAGCCGTTTCCTGCGGCGTGCAGACTTAAGCCTGCATGCCATGTATAACGGCGCAGTATGCGCGTTCATTGAGCATAATTCTAAAAAATGATTATTGGGGTTACGATCATTTCATCCTTGCATAAGGATATACCCTTTTGAGCACAGCCAATGAGTAACATAGGCGGAGGGCAATTACAGCTATAGCTATAAAAGACTATTCAATTCAGATCCCGGTAAAATAAAAGGAAAAGATCAAAAGCTCCGCCGGTTAGGCAATGAGCACAAGGGGCGATATGTGGAAACGGTAAGTCATTGGTACAATGCATTTATAAAATGCAGCATCGCATATTCGGGTGCGAAGGTAGCAACAATTTATGATCTGTAAAAATTAAATACATGAAGTAACGGCTAATGCAATGCAGCCAACGATTTAGCGGTAAACAATTACATTTGTGCGCACGCTGTTTTACATCGTATAACAATACGGCGATGCTGCACTGCTAATGACTGATAAGACTATTCATTCCCCGGCCATAAAAGGCGGTAACAACCTGAAAATGGGCAGTGGCTGCCGCATAGTGGCGGACGAGGTGATACTGGGCGACAACGTGGTGATAGGCAATAACGTGGAGCTGATCTGCGACAGGCTGGAGCTGGGAGATAACTGCAAAATAGGCAACAACACAAAGCTGCTGGCCCCTGAGATAACCATTGCTGATAACTGCAGCGTGGGCAAAAATGTAGCAGCTGAGCTAAATGAATACCTGCGCATGGGCCGGTACTCCTTTGTGGGTGACGATGTGGTGATGGCCGGCCAGGGTGTGAGCTGCGGCGAATTCCTGTACCTGAAAAATGATGTGATCATAGGCGGCGGTGGCAGTGCAGGGCCTAACGCTTACCTGAAGATGGGCGACCGCGTGTCGGTGTTTGACAAGGTGTATATCAACCTGTCGGAAGAGGTAGAGATAGGCAGCGATACTGCCATCAGCTACAATGCCGTAATACTTACCCACAGCACGTGGCAGCCAGCGCTGATGGGCTTTTACACAAGATTTGCACCGGTGAAGATAGGATCGCAAAGCGTGGTGTACCTGAACTCTGTGATACTGCCCGGGGTAACGATAGGCGACTATGTGACCATAGGCGCGCAGTCGCTGGTAAATAAAGATATCCCTTCCTACTCGCTGGCTTCGGGCAATCCTGTGAAGATCATTGTGGGCGAGGGGTACTACCCGCGTGAGCTGGGCGATAGCGGCATAGACAGCCTGGTGCACAGCATCCTTGATGAGTATAAAGAGTCGCTGGGTGTGAAGGGTGTGCAGCTGCTCAATGCCGGTGAGGGACAACTGAAGATTGCCTATGCCGGCAAGGAGTATACCATAGCCTATTACGGCCACGGGCATACGGGCGAATCAACAGGAGTTCCGGATATTACAATGTCGTTTGCAGAGATCGCCGATGATAAGAAAGGTGCAATACACTTTGACCTGAAAGAATTGAAGATAACAGGCGAGCCGGGGCCTATAGGTGAAGACCTGCGCGATTTTATGCGGCGCAGGGCTATACGGATATTCACCGGCAAGCCATTTAAAACACTGCCGCTTACCAACCTGAAGCGGATAAGAGAGAAGCGGAACAAAATTTAGCAATGAAGGATTTTACACACAAGGGTTACCTGGAGCTGCTGGCCCGCCTGAAACAGCAGGGCAAAGCCATAAGCAGCTTTCGGGACCTCGACAATACAAAAGATGCGTATGTGATACTGCGGCACGACATAGATTTTTCGCTGCCAAAAGCGCTGGAAATGGCTCAGCTGGATAGCGAGGCCGGGGTAACCTCAACTTTTTTCTTCCTGCTTACCGCACCCTATTATAATGCACTGTGCGAGGGCGGCGTAGAATTGATACAGCAGATAGCTGCGCTGGGGCATGAGATAGGGCTACACTACGACTGCACGGGCTTTGAGCTGCTAACCGAAGCACAGCGCCAAAAACGCATACAGCTGATGGCGGCAACGCTGGAAGATGCTACTGGAGCGCCGGTAAGGAGCATAGCACAGCACAAGCCTGCCAAGTCGGCCATAAGGCAGGAGTTCCCGGATTTTATCAATGCATATGATGCACCGTATCTCAGCGACATAGCCTATGTAAGCGACAGTCGCGGCATGTTCAGGCACGATGACCTCCAGGCATTCTTTGAGCAGAATAAAAAGGTGCAGCTGCTGATACACCCCATATGGTGGAACAAAACCCTGATACCCAGAGCGGAGATATTTGCCGCGCTTGGGAATGATGTAGCCAACGGTATCAATGGCCAGCTGGCCGAAGAAGAGCGCTCTATAGCCGACTTCTTTGCCAATAGGAAGCAATAAATACATCATTTTTATAATGATTTAATTTTAAGCCTGTAGCAGCAGGCAAGACAAAATAAAAAGTAACTTCGCTACGATTTTTCACCTCAGCCGCCTTCCTCCCGGGAGCGGCTGTTTATAACTAAACTAACTAACAATGGCTACAGTAACGCGTGAAAATATAGGAACGCTACACGAAAAAATAACTGTAAAACTCGGTAAGGACGATTATATGCCGTCGTTTGAGAAGACGCTGAAACAACATGCGAAGACCGCCAACGTACCGGGCTTCCGCAAAGGAATGGTGCCTGCAGGTATGGTGCGCAAAATGTATGGGCAGTCGATATTTAACGAAGAGGTGGTACGCAGCGCCAGCAAGCAGCTGGAAGACTATATGAGAGGCGAGCGCCTGGCGATATTTGCCCAGCCAATGATACTGCCTAATGAGGCCCGCGGCCCGCTGGATATGAACAAGCCGGAGGAAGTGGACTTCTCGTTTGAAGTGGGTCTGAAACCTGAATTTGAGATAACACCGCTGAAGAATAAGGACCACCTGCCAAAGTACAAGATCACCGTTAGCGATAAGATGATGGAAGATGAGCTGGAGCGCATCAAGCGCCGCTATGGCAAGGTTGAGTCGCAGGAAACGGTGAACGACAAAGAAGATATCATATACGCTACTTATGAGCCTGCTGATGCAGCCGGCAATGTGACCAGCGATAATAAGATAGAAGATACAGAGGTGCTGGAAAAGATGCCTGCAAAGCTGAAGGAAATGGTGATGGGCAAGAAGGCCGGGGATACACTTACTTTTCGCCCTGCTGATGTATGCACAGCCGATGAGCTGAAAGTATTCCTGAAAGATCCACTGAAGGCGGGCGAAGAGGCTGCTGAGCAACAGTACAAGCTTACCATAACCAAGGTGGGCCTGCTGATACCGCAGGAAATAGGCCAGGACCTATATGCACAGGTATTCCCCAATGTGGATGTAAATAGCGAAACAGACTTCAAGGAAAAAATAAAGACCGAGCTGAGCCGCGAGTTTGACCGCATAACACGCGAGCGCCTGCACAATGAAATATATGAGCTGCTGGTACACAAAACACACATGACATTGCCTGTAACCTTCCTGAAGCGCTGGATGCGCGAAGGCGGCGATAAGCCAAAGTCTTCACAGGAAGTTGAAAAAGAATTTGGCGGCTTTGAGCACCAGCTGCGCTGGCAGCTGGTATCTGATAAGGTGATACAGGAGCAGCGCATAGAAGTGAGCGCAGAAGAAGTGAGCAAGGATATTAAAACGCGTGTGCTTGCCTACTTTGGCCTGGGCCCCGATGATGAGGACGAAGCACCATGGATGGACAGCTACATGACCAAAATAATGAAGGACGATAAGATGGTAGACGAGACGTATCGCCGCCTGCTGTTCGACAAAGTTTTCCAGTATCTCGAAGGCCAGTTCACTGTAGAAGAGAAAGAGATAGGGGAAGAAGAATTCTTCAAGCTGGGCGATGCACATGCTGCGCACCACCACCATCATTAATGGGAATTAATAGTAAAACCGGGGCTTTGCAGCCCCGGTTTTATTTTATGTATCACGGCTCAAAAAAACGGGCATCTTTATAAAATCTTTATAGAAGCGTACATAAGCTTTATAATATACTTACATAAACCGCTCTACCTTTACCATCGAAATACAATGGGATGGCCGGGTTAGTCTTTAAGAAAGCAGGTGAGGCAGGGCAGTACTTACTAAGTATCTTACTGGTGTGCAGTGTAGCCGCCGTTTGCTATGGTATTCCGGCCTATGCAAATTATCATGTAGTAGCCTACATACTGCTGATAACGGTTTCCCTGGCAGCGATGGTATTTGATATCATCCCTGTTTTGATCTCAGCGATCTTATCTGCGCTGATCTGGGATTTCTTTTTTATTCCACCTCGTTTCGCCTTCACGGTCACCTCAGCGCAAGACTCTATCCTGCTGCTCATGTACTTTGTGATAGCCCTGGTGAATGCCGTACTTACTTACAAAATACGGCAGATGAAAAAGATAGCAATGCAGAAGGCGGGGAAAGCTAATACCATAAAGCTATACAATACGCTTCTTAATTCGCTAAGCCATGAGCTAAGAACACCCATTGCCACAATAATAGCAGCTACGGACAATTTACAGTTTGAGAGCGGGCAACTCACCGGGCAGAATAAAAGCGACCTAGTGGCCGAGATATCTAAGGCATCCCTGCGGTTAAACCAGCAGGTAGAGAATCTGCTCAATATGTCGCGGCTGGAGTCGGGCTTTATACAACCAAAGAATGACTGGTGCGATATAAATGAGGTGGTGCATGAAACGGTACAGGGAATCGAACAAAACAACATCTCCCAAACCATATCCATAAGTATACCGCTGGATATGCCATTCTTCATGATCGATAAGGGCATGCTCGAGCAGGTACTGCACAACCTGCTTACCAATGCTACCAGGTATACACCACCAGGCTCAGTTATAAGCATTACTGTAGCAGGCGGCACTGATTCGTTGCATATGACTGTTGAAGACAGCGGTGACGGATTTCCGCCGGGGGAAATAAAAAATGTTTTTGATAAATTTTACCGGGTCAAGAACAACCATGCGGGCGGAACGGGCCTTGGCCTATCGATAGTCAAAGGCTTTACTGAAGCTATGGGAGGCTCTGTGCGGCTGGAAAGTGCAGCAGGAGCCGGGGCGAGATTTACTATACAGATACCTGCGGAAACATCTTACCTGAATAACCTTAAAAATGAATAAGGCAGTAATACTGATAATAGACGATGAGCCGCAGATACGCAAGCTCCTGGAGATAACCCTTGAGCGCAATGACTATGCGGTAAGGCAGGCAGCAACAGCGAGGGAAGGAATTACTGCCGCCGCAGCCCACCCCCCTGACATGGTGCTCCTTGACCTCGGGTTACCTGACCAGGATGGCCAGGCTGTGCTGAGAACGCTGCGGGAGTGGTACACCGACCCTATCATCATACTATCCGTACAAAGTGCGGAAGAGGATATTGTAACCGCATTAGATAATGGCGCTAACGACTACCTGGCGAAGCCATTTCGCACGGGGGAACTGTTGGCACGCATCAGGTCAGCGCTGCGGGGGGCGGCCACCGGCGATGCCGGCAAGCTGATCGTCTCGGGCGGCCTGCAGATAGACCTTGTGGCAAGGGATGTAAAGCGGGAGGGAGTACCTGTAAAGCTAACTGCGACAGAGTACTCACTGCTTGCCCTGTTCGCCAGGAATGAAGGAAAAGTGCTTACCCACCATTACCTGCTGAAAGAAATATGGGGGCAGGGCTACCAAAATCAATCACAGTACCTGAGAGTTTTTATTGCACAGCTTAGAAAAAAAATAGAGCCCGACCCTAACCGCCCGGAACACATAGTAACGGAAGCAGGGGTTGGCTATCGCTTCAGGACAAAGGAATAATCTAAACATATAAAACGGTTCACAATGCAATCAGATCATAAAGATTTGAAGAGGGTTTCTATTGCCTCATTACTGGTGGCGCTTGGTATTATCTATGGCGATATAGGCACCAGCCCGCTGTATGCACTGAGGGCAGTGGTGGGCGACAGAAAGATAGACGAAGTGCTTGTGTACGGGGGTGTATCATGCATTTTCTGGACGCTCGTTTTCCAGACTACCATCAAATACATATGGCTAACACTACAGGCCGATAACCAGGGAGAAGGTGGCGTATTCTCCTTGTATGCACTGGTAAGGCGGTATGGAAAACACCTGGTGCTTCCTACCATTATAGGCGCCACCACCTTGCTGGCGGATGGCATTATTACCCCGCCCATTTCTGTGGCGTCAGCTATCGAAGGACTTAATACGGTGAAGGGCCTTGAACATATTATTGTTCCCGGCAACGGGCTGACAACAGGTATTGTTATCGCTATAATATCTGCCCTGTTTATCTTCCAGCGCTTCGGAACGCAGCTGGTGGGGAAAACATTCGGCCCTGTAATGGTAGTGTGGTTTGCTATGCTGCTCATTGTAGGCGGCATGCACATCGTGCAATATCCTGCTGTGGTTAAATCGCTGAACCCCTACTATGGGTATGTACTCATCACCCGTTACCCGCAGGGGTTCTGGCTGCTGGGGTCCGTATTTCTTTGCACCACCGGCGCCGAGGCGCTGTACTCAGACCTGGGGCACTGTGGCATACGTAATATACGCATGACTTGGGGATTTGTAAAGATAAGCCTGGTGGCCAACTATATGGGCCAGGCGGCATGGATAATGCAGCATGGAGGCGGTACGCTGAAGGGTGCAAATCCTTTCTTTGAAATGATGCCGCACTGGTTCTTAATTCCGGGCATTCTGATAGCTACAGCCGCCACCATCATTGCCTCACAGGCATTGATCAGCGGTTCCTTTACGCTTATTAGCGAAGCTATGAACCTGAACTTCTGGCCGCGGGTAACTGTGCGCCAGCCTACAAATATCAAAGGGCAGATATACATTCCAAGTATCAACACACTATTATGGGCCGGCTGTGTGCTGATGGTGCTTTACTTCCGCACCTCGGCTCATATGGAGGCCGCTTATGGCTTCTCTATTACAGTTGCTATGATGATGACCACCATACTGCTCGCCTGCTACCTGCTGTATAAGAAAAAGTGGCACCCGGTGCTGGTCGCGGTGATCGTTCTTGTATTCGCGGTGATCGAAATATCGTTCTTCGCCGCCAACATCGCTAAAATAAAGGAAAGGTGGATGTTCTTGTTCTTCGAGCTGTTCATCTTCCTGGTGATGTATGTATGGTATTATGCAAGAAAGGTGAATAACCGCTTCGTAAAATTCATAGACCTTGGGAAGCATATACCTCTGCTGAAGGAAATGAGCGGAGATGACAGCATCCCCAAATTCTCCACACACCTCGTGTACCTCACAAAGGCTAATACCCGGGCGCAGATCGAAGACAAGATCATCAGGTCCATATTTGCGAAGAAACCAAAACGGGCCGACGTTTATTGGTTCGTGCACATACACAGAACAGAAGAGCCCTACACCATAAGCTATGACATATCAGAACTGGCTGATGATAAAGTGATCAAGGTTACTATCCATATCGGGTTCAGGATACAACCCCGTACCGAGCTGTATTTTAAAAAAATAGTGCGGGAGCTTGTGGCTAACAAAGAGCTCAACCTTCATATACGGCCTGACGGATCTACCAGGTACAATCGCGAGCCGGATTTCAAATTTGTGGTCATTGAAAAGTTCCTTTCCGTAGAAAATGAGTTCGCATTGAAAGAGGGTGTTTTGCTCAATGCATATTTTTTCCTGAAGGGGCTGGGGCTGAGTGATGAGAAAGCTTTCGGGCTTGATAAAAGTGATGTGGTGGTAGAGCAGATCCCGCTCATTTACCAACCGGTACAAACTATAGAGTTACAAAGAATACAATCAAAATCGCTTTAAAAAACAGAGTATGAAGAAACTACTATTTGGCCTGCTGTTCGCTGCCATAAGCGCAGGCGCACAAGATAGTGTCACATCAAAAATTCCATTTGAGGGAATGGACCTTACCTGGATCAATGGGCAGAACAGGCAATCGGAGTTCCCGCTGTCGCTTACAGATAAAAAAAGCAGTGAAGTAATCTGCACGGGAGTTGTGTTCTTCGACGGGTACTATAATTACGACTTTCATAAGCCGGTAGATAATACGCATACCATATCCGCAGCGATAGGAAGATCGAACGAGTTTACCGTGAACCAGGTGAGCATAGGGCTGGAGAGCGGCTACCGGAATATGATAGGGCGTGTATGGCTGCAGTATGGACAAATGGCCTCCTTAGTGCAGGACCTTGATGGCACAGTAGCGCATGGGCGCAACACAAGCATCAACAACCTGAAATATATCCGTGAGGCAGCAGCAGGATACCACTTCAATAAATGGTATGGAATAAATGTGGAGCTGGGCATCTTTATGAGCTATATAGGGCTGGAAAGCTACGTGCTCAATGAGAACTGGAGTTACCAGCGCAGCATGGCCTGCGATCTCACTCCGTTCTATTTCAGTGGTGCACGTGTGCAGTTGTTTCCTGCAAAGAAAATAAAAACAGAAGTATGGCTGCTAAACGGGTGGCAGACGTACAATAGCTGGAACCAGGGAATAGGCATGGGCAGCTCCACCTACTGGCGCCCTACCGAAAACCTGCAGCTTGTGGCCAACTTCTATATTGCGGGACATGATACGCGCAACAACCCCGGCGTGCAACGGTATCATCACGATCATAGTGTAGTAGCCCGGTATTATCGCAACAAAAATGGCAAGGGTATATCGCAGGCCGCATTCAGCATCAACAATCACTATGGCTTCCAGTCGGGCGGCGGCATCACCGCTTCCGACCATTATATGATTGGCACATCGGTAGCTAACAGGGTGTGGTTTCGGCGTAATAAATTAGCCCTCACGCTGCGGGGAGATTACAGTGCCAACCCAGGCCTTTATCTCGCCTTCTCTCCATCACCGGTCGGCAGCAATGATTTTACTGCTGCAATAGCCAATATCCCTAAACAGAAACTAGAAATGCTACAGGCTACGGCTACTGTAGATATAATGCCCAACGACTTTTTTACATTCCGTGTAGAGTATGGCTACCGCAGCGCGAATGTGCCCTATTTTGCCGGCAAAGGAGGCACTACCTCTCCCGATGGATGGATAGACACACCTGCGGCAACCTGGAAACCAGACCTCAAGAAGTCGGAAAGCCGGGTAACCGCAGCAGTTAGTTTTCGCCTTTAAAGCTGCCGGCTCTTTAACCCGCCACTTTACCAGCTGCGCAGGCAGCTGATAAAGTGGTTTAGCAGCTGTGCATTGAAGTAGGTATGTTATGCTATCTCTAACCGCTGTGCCCTCTCGCTGATAAGCGCCCGGTACTCCTCTTTCATATCTTCCGGCAAAAAGCTGGCGCCTATGAACTCCTGCCATTTAGCGATGCTACGGGAGAATTTACGGTAAGTAGCTTCTATACTTTTGCTGTCGGCCATGGGTGCTGACAGTAAAGCCTTATCGAAGTCTTTCCGGGTCAGCTTTTTTTTCCTGCCGTTAAGCGTAAGTGCAAGGTCTTCTGTGTCTTCCTTCATTACAAGGGCAGATGCCACCATATCGTATGCGGGTGCCAGCTCATAGCCGTTGCCGGGCTGATGTATCAGCGAAAAAATTTTCAAATGCATGTCTGCATTACCCGTGAGAAATGAAAAAACAACCTGCTCATAGAAGTTGATGATATCGAGGCCGGGATTTGCAGAGTAATTAAAGATGGCTTTGGCTATCTGCTCGTATGAGCCCTTATACTTGTCCTCTGTCAATCGCTCTGTAAGCTGGCACATATCTTCCATATGCAGCTTGTGATCCTTTACCCGGTCTATCCGTTTTGTGATATAGGCAAGGTTACCACTTTTTAATCTTATCAGCGAATGCGGCACAGTTTGCATCCCCGCAATTGCGGCGAGGTGCATTGTTACATCTTCTACCTCAGGCAGGAACCGGAAATGTACAGTAGGCGGCTTCAGTATATAGCCACCCCACAGGCCCACGATAGTAAACCTGGTGGCCACGTGCAGCTTTTTCTTTTTGTCGTGCGTTGCAGTCAGGCGTTCTATATCGAGCGAGAGTTTGGCCTGAACTCCCGTTACTGCCACCTGGCTTCTTATTACATCCCTGGCCAGCTCCAGCATTTGTGCTTCGGTATAGGGCAGTTCGGGGGCTTCAGCCGTGCCAAATATCTTCCGGCTGCACGCTGCATGGAAATCCATTTCTTCACTTTCCAGCTCTTTATAACAATACAGGCAATTCATGGGTTTTTCACGGTTGTAATTCAAGAATAGTCACTGCGCCTATGCAATCCCTGCAGCACGCCAGCAGTAAACCCATACGGTCTCTTTTGTCCAGCTTCCAGTTTTGCTCCGCCACATCAAGCAGCCAGCCCTCGGGTATCAGCCCATCGAAGAAAGGGAAGATGATACGGCTGGTGTAAGGGGCGGCATTCAAAGGCAGGGTAAGGCTTACAGCCTCTGCTGCCGCAGATGTGAGATAGCCTGCATCGTAAGCAAAGCTGTAGCCGGTATCCGTTTCAGACAATACCCCGGCAAGTTGATCGTGCATGTATACGTTAGCTTGTCTCATCGAGGTATTTTTGACGGTTAAATGGTACAGGGGCCAGCTCATGCCCGAAGAGGCGAAGTACCTGGTTTACCTTATCGAGGCGCAGGGTTGGTTTTCCCTGCTCCATATCGCGTAAGAAACGCAACCCTACGCCAGCCTTAGCGGCCAGCTCAAGCTGAGTAAGGCCAGCCTTACTTCGCCTGTCTTTCACGAACCGCTGTAAATCATTTGACGAAGTGTTCATTTTATACCCTTTCAGGTATAAATTTACGAAATTTATCCATTTTATACCCGAAAAGGTATAAAATTGAAGATTTTGCAGGTTTTATACCCTATCGGGTATAAATTGGCAGCAAATTGATGAAAATATACCTTATCGGGTATAAAATGTGATAATTAGGTGTAAATCGGAAATATAGTTCTATAATCCGCCCGGGTGAGCAGACAGCCATTTACGGTATTTGTCTTTATAAAAGTCCCTGGTTGGTATATCCTGTAAAATGATGTCGATACCGCCATCGTAAGGGGCAACGATTGTGGCATTATCGAAAGACACGAAGAAAAAACGTAGCTCGTCATCTGCCACGGCCCTCAGTAATTTGTCGTGCTGCTTCGGGCGCCAGGTTGTCGTTGCCATGGCCGGCCTGAACACTTCCCCCGGATCATATTCACCCATATATTCATCCGCACCCAGATCTATACTGTCAAGTAGCTGGAAAGAATAGTCCTTGAAAACCGGCTCTTGACTTATGATATGAATACTAACAAACTCATTGGAATTATAGTCACCGGTTACCAGCAATACAACCGCATGAGCACCCATTATGTCGGTGATAATGGTATTATGCCGGTCTAGCAGCAGCTGCCATTCTTTCGGTGTTTCCGGATAGCGTTTCGAGTCGGGAAGGCTGTGTATACGAAACCACCGCTGCGGCAATTGTGTTTTGAAAAGGTGCTGTATGGGCACAATGCCGGGGAATGTGGCATTCCATGCAGCGGTGAAATCGGCGGGTGTCATTAGTGTTATCGCTTGACTATAGCCTTATCGCCAGCTGCGCTATGCGCTGCCTGCGCCATATCGCGTATCAGCAGCGGGTCGCGCTCTATGGCGTTGCCCACTATTACCAGGTTGGCTCCGGCTTTGCAATTCTCATACACCTTATCGGGGGTAAGTATGCCGCCGCCTACCAGCAGGGGAACTGAAATATTACTACTCACTTTAGCTATCATTTCGGTAGAAACCGGCTTGCGTGCACCGCTGCCTGCATCGAGGTAAATGATGTGCTTGCCCTGCAGCTCACCTGCCCATGCCGTACACAGGGCTATCTCCGGCTTATCCGCAGGTATAGGGGTAGTATTGCTCATGTACGATACGGTGGTCTGTACGCCGCCATCTACTATGATGTACCCGGTAGAGATCACTTCCAGCCCGCTGGCCTTTACCTGTGGTGCAGACTGCACGTGCTGCCCTATAAGCAGGTCTGCATTGCGGCCCGATATAAGTGAGAGGTATAGCAGCGCATCTGCATAGGGGCTCACCTGCGCCGGGCTGCCGGGAAAGAGTATTACCGGTATATTACTTTCGCTCTTAAAGCGCTGTATGCACAGCTCCATCTGGTGCGCCATCAGCAGGCTGCCGCCCATGAGCAGGTAGTCAACTCCCGCATCGTTGCACAGGCGGGCGAGGTACTGCATATCGGCCGGGGCTATCTTGTCCGGGTCGGCCAGTACGGCAAAGCCGCTATGGCTTGTATTTTTTAATTTTTGTAGCTGTGGTAGTATCATAAAATTAACCCCAATACCCCCGTCCGACCGGGTCATCCGGGCGGGCCTAAAGGGGCTTCCCCGTGTTTTGTATCAGCCTGGGCCGACTTAGAGCAAAGGTATAAGATTTACTGTACGGCAGACGCTGCGTTATTCTCCGGGTTTACTTCTTCTTCATCTCATCGCGGATCTCTGTAAGCAACTTGTCGGTAGTAGAGATAACTGCTTCCGGTGCTTTTGCCATTGCAGCCTCTTCTTCCTTACGATACATACGTGCCATAAAGCGGACTACAAGGAATATGAAAAAGGCAATGATCACAAAGTCTAATATCGTTTGGAGGAAGTGGCCGTAAGCCAGCACATTAACCCCGGCTTTTTTTGCCTCTGCAAGCGTAGCGTACTTATTGCCGTCTAGTGATAGCGGCAATTCAGTAAACTTATCGGCAAAGAGCTGGCCCTTGCCCGTAAGCATTGTTACCAATGGCATTATTACGTCGTCTACCATTGCAGTAACGATCTTGCCAAATGCTGCACCAATGACAACACCTACCGCCAGGTCTATGACGGAGCCCTTCATGGCAAAACTCTTAAAATCTTTCAGGAAGCCCATGGCGTAAAGGTAAAAAAATCCGCAACTCCGGTATTATTAATACGTGAATTATCGCAGATATTCCTGCCACGCTGCTATTTTTCAACTGAAAAGCGGCAGTTATACAGGTTGTTGCCGGCAGCTGCGCGCAGCAGGTACATGCCCCCCGGCAGGCCTGCTATGCTGATCTGCGCGTCCTGGTAGTTGTTTGTGCGCACCGTGGCGCTATACACAGTTCTGCCTGTAATGTCGGTTACGTTCACCTCCGCATCTTCATTGCCTGCAGCGCTCTGCAGCCCGTGCAGGGAAAATGTGCCCTTATTAGGATTAGGATATAACGATAATGACGAGCTACTTGTGGCCTGGTTTACCGCCAGCGGGCTGCCTATACGCCTTACCACCGGTGTTTGCTTGCCAACAAGATAGAACGCACCGGACGTGGCATCGATGGCCATGCCCGTAGGATTGCCGATTGCAGCAGCAGTAGGTGCGCCACCATCTCCGCTGTATCCGCCTACGCCATTACCGGCGAAGGTGGTAATAATGCCGGAGGTATTAATACGGCGTATGCGGTTATTTGCATAGTCGCCCACGTATACATTGCCTGCCGCATCTGCCAGTATCCCCTCAGGATACGATACCTGCGCAGCAGATGCTGCAGCGCCGTCGCCACTGAAGCCACTGGCACCTGTGCCGGCAATAGTAGAAATAGTGCCCGCGGGATTTACTTTACGGATACGGTGGTTCATGTTGTCTGCAATGTAAATATTGCCTGCGGCATCTACCGCTACGCCCATGGGGATATTTAATGTGGCAGCTGTGGCGGCCCCGCCATCGCCACTGAAACCCGCGGTGCCATTGCCGGCCACGGTAGATATAGTACCTGCTGCGCTGATCTTGCGGACAATACTGTTACCGGCCTCTGCCACATAAATGTTGCCGGCGCCGTCAATTGCCATAGCATTAGGCCCTGCAAGCAACGCGCCTGCCGCAGCACCGCCATCGCCGCTGTAGCCCGGTGTGCCGTTGCCCGCTATAGTGGAGATAATACCGGAGGGACTTACTTTACGTATAGCGTGATTGTGCTGGTCTGCTATATATAGGTTGCCCGCACCATCGGCCACTATGCCCATTGGTGTGTTCAGCTTCGCGGCAGTAGCTGCGCCACCATCGCCGCTGTAGCCCTGCGTGCTGTTACCCGCGTATGTGGTAATAACTCCTGCCGGGCTCACCTTGCGGATAACGTGGCTGCCATTATCAGCAATAAAAAGATTACCTGTTGCCCCCACAGCCACTGTCCGGGGCGACATTTGCGCAGCTAATGCGGGTCCGCCGTCGCCGCTGTAGCCCCATGTGGTAGTGCCTGCAACGGTGGTGATAACTTGTGCTTTTCCGGGTGCGGAAATAAGGGTAGCGATCGCGAGTAACACGACTGAAAGTGAATGCCTGGCCATAATATAAGGTGTTTGGGGGGGGGTATATAATATCTCTATCGTGTTAGAAGACACGTTGATATTATCTTTTGGTTGGTACCCGTCAAATAATAAACTGGGGAAGGGAAATTGGGGTGCCTATATGGTCATGCAGCAATTACTTTTCCGCCCGGGAAAAAAGGCCCGATGGCTTTAACCGGTGCTGCGGCCCTGTATCTCTTCAGCGCCACCACGGGTATTGATAGCAAGCGGTATTGCTGGTTATTGTTATCGAGATACTTACATATGGCGTGCCTTCCTTCTGCGTATACCGCAGTAACTGTGTAGACAATTGATCTGTCTGACATTACGATAACACGGTCACCCTGGAGGATAGAAGACGGCATAAAATACGAGATATGCTATCTCTACATAAAAATTGCGCCAAACATAACAGCCACATAAAACCCATGAAAGGCAATACCGGTGCGGAGTATTAGTCAAAGTAATAGAGCCATAGAAACAAAAGATACTGAGGAAACTATTTTTATGAAAAACGTTTCCATAGTTTTGCGCCGGAAATATGGAACCATTAGCAAAGATACTCACTGCCTCCATAGAGTTGTTTAGCCAATACGGCTTTAAAACGATCACTATGGATGATATAGCACGCAGGGCGGGTATATCAAAAAAAACCCTCTACCAGCATTTCGCCAATAAGCATGAAGTGGTAAACGAGTCGGTGACGTGGTATAAGAACAATACTACCCAAACCTGCTGCGTAATGCTGGAAGGTGCTGAGAATGCAGTGGATGCCATGGTGCAGATACTGGCATTTTTTGACAACCTGTACAGGCGTATGAACCCAATGGCGATGTTCGAGATGCAGCGCTTCTTCCCGGAGGCTTATAAAATGTTCAGGGAGCAGCTGATGGAGCGCGATGTGACCATGATGCGGGAAAATATACTGCAGGGCATACAGGAAGGCCACTACCGCGAGGAGCTCAATGCCGACCTCATAGCGCGCTACCGCATAGAAACATCGCTGCTGATACTGCAGCCCAGCCTGGTGGTAAGCGACCGCAACAGCCTTATGAGTGTGGCCCTGGAGATAGGAGAGCACTTTATGTATGGCATAATGACCGCCAAGGGAGAAAAATTATACAAGAAATACAAAGAGAAATATCTAAAGCAAGCCAACAAAATATGAGAAAGTTACACACACTGATATTACTACTGATAACTACCGCTGCGCAGGCACAGCAGCCCGTGCGGCTAAGCCTGAAGGAATGCACCGACTATGCGCTGAAGCATAACTATACCGTGCGCAATGCACGTATAGATGTGCTGATACAAGAGGCGCAGGTGAAGCAGACTGTATCTGCATCGCTACCGCACATAAACGGCAAGGCGGACCTGACTTACTTTAACATACCGCAGCGCTCATTTATCGATGCAAGCACATTTCCCAGTGGCGACCCTACTGCGCCGCCTATACCGGCCGGTACCATTGTACCTATATCGTTTACCATACCGTGGACGGCCTCTACCGGCATCACTGCATCGCAGCTGATATTTGACGGCAGCGTGCTGGTAGCCTTGCAGGCGCGCAAAAGTGTGATAGAGCTGGCACAGCAGACAGAGAAAGTAACGCAGCAAACGGTGCGCTACAACGTATTCAAAGCATATAATTCCCTTGTGATAGCCTACCGTCAGTATGACATCGTGAAAAGCTCGCTTGGCTTTATACGCAGTATGGCCAGGGACCTGGAGATAATGCGTGAGAATGGCTTCGTGGAAAAAATAGAAGTGGAAAGAACAACAGTGCAGCTCAACAACCTGGCAACAGACAGCATGCGCATCGGTAATATGCTAACAGTAAGCGAGCAGGTACTCAAATTCCAGATAGGCATGGACATCAATACGCCCATAGTGCTTACCGATACTAATGTAGATAAAGGCATGGGCGAGGCCGCCCTGCTGCTGGCAGAACCAAAGGACTATGACAGGTTGCCTGAATACAACGCACTAAAAACAGCGCTGCGCCTCAACGAGTTTAACCTGCGGAGGTATAAGCTGGCTGCACTGCCTACGCTGAGCGGCTTCTGGTCGTATGGGGTAAATACGGGTTCTGATGAATTTGGCGACCTGCTTAAATACAGGGCCTACTATCCCAACTCTACTTTTGGCCTGTCGCTCACTATGCCCATCTTCAATGGCTTTATGCGCCAGTACCAGGTAAAGGAAGCTAACCTTAATGTAGAGAAGTCGAAAAACAATATCGACAATCTCAAGCTCGGACTTGACTTCCAGTCAGCATCAGCAAAAACAAATCTCAGGAACTCACTGCTGCTTATGGATGCACAGCGCAGAAACCTCGTATTGGCCAGCGATGTGCTGGACCTTGCCCAAAAGAAATACAAAGCCGGTGTAGGCAGCAACATGGAAGTGGTGCAGGCGCAAACCGAGCTGCTGCGGTCGCAGAATAACTACTTCGGGGCACTGCTGGAGGTGACCAATGCACAGGCTGACCTGAGAAAAGCGCTGGGTCTGCTTAATCAATAAATATCACCAACGAAAACAACATTCAACAACAAACAAAACACACAATAAATGAAAAACATAATTTACCTGTTGGCACCGGCAATGATACTGGCATCTTGCGGAGGCAGTACCACAACGACCACCAATAAAACAGAAGAGATCACCAAGCTGCAAAAGCAGCGCGCCGACATAGACATGAAGATCAAATCGCTGGAAGGCGACAGGAAGCAGGTGAACAAGGCCACACCGGTATCGGTAATGGAAGTGCAGCCAACACTATTCAACTCATTTATAGAGGTGCAGTCGCGGATTACGGGCGACGAGGTGGTAATAGCAACTGCTAAGGCACCGGGCACTGTTAGCAGGGTGCTTGTGCAGGCTGGACAATCTGTAAGGCAAGGGCAAGTCCTTGCTACGCTTGATGCATCATTACAAGATCAGCAGGTCCGCTCGCTGGAGCCACAAATACAGTTTGCAAAGGCTGTTTATGAAAAACAGCAGAAACTATGGGAACAAAACATAGGGACAGAAGTGAAGTTGATGGAGGCTAAGGCTGCGTATGAGTCACTGTTGAAACAAAGGTCTGTATCGCAGGCGGGTAGGAACCTATACAATATAGTTTCGCCTATAAACGGTACGGTAGATGCAGTAAATATAAAAATAGGCGACCAGTCATCTGCGGGAGGTATAGTGATCGTGAATACTACGAAACTAAAGGCCGAGGCTAGCCTGGGAGAAAATTATCTTGGTAAAGTGAAGCAAGGAGATCCGACAACACTGATCCTTGCGGACATGAACGATTCTTTAACGGCAAAGATAAGCTACGTCGCCAAAACTATAGATCCTACATCCCGGACATTCGCTGTGCAAGTAAGGCTGGGGAACAATGCTAAACTCCACCCCAACATGTCTTGCATTATGAAGATAGCCAACTACACCAGCCAGAGTGCTATGGTAATACCAATATCCGTAGTGCAGAAAACCGCCGAAGGCAACATGGTGTATGTGGTAGACGGTACTGTAGCCAAGCTGGTGCCGGTGGTGCTGGGGCATACATCTAATGGCTTGTCTGAGGTACTGTCGGGCCTTGCTGCCGGAGATAAAGTAGTAATAGCAGGCTACCAGGATCTGGATGCAGGTGAAACGGTGGTGGTGCAGTAAGCCTCTCCCCGGCCCTCTCCCGGGGAGAGGGTGAGGTCGAATGAGTGGCGTGCTCGTAGTGTCGGTTTACACGCTAAATAATAGTGCAACAGTATAATAGTTTTTATCAACGTTGGCTTACAACAACACACACAAATGAAAGACAGAATAAAAGAATTCAAACCATCGAGCTGGGTGATAGACAATCGCACAGCCGTGTATATAATTACGATCATCATTACCCTTGTAGGGCTGATGGCGTACATAAACCTGCCCAAAGAGCAGTTCCCTGATATAAAGCTGCCGCAGATAATAATACAGACGGTATACCCAGGCACATCGCCTGAGAACATGGAGAACCTGGTGACCAAGCCGCTGGAGAAGCAGGTGAAGAACCTGACCGGTGTAAAAAGGGTTACCAGCAATTCGTTCCAGGATTACTCGGTAGTTATCGTGGAATTCAATACGGACGTGAAGGTAGACAAGGCTAAGCAGGACGTAAAGGATGCGGCAGACAAGGCCAAGCAAGACCTGCCAAAGAACCTGCCCTTTCAGCCGGAGGTAAAGGATATTGACTTCTCGGAGTTCCCTATACTGAACGTAAACGTATCGGGCAACTATGATATGAACCGCCTGAAGACATATGCGGATAAGGTGCAGGACGCTATAGAAAGTATAAAAGAAGTAAAGCGTGTAGACTTGGTGGGCGCTCCTGAGCGCGAGGTGCAAATAAATGTGGACTTCTTTAAGATGCAGGCAGCGGGCCTGACGTTTGATGATATAGACCGCGGCATAGGCGCTGAGAACATATCGGCAACAGCGGGCGAGGTGTCTATGAACAACCAGAAGCGGGTGCTGAGCGTGAAGAACGAATTCAAAGCCGCAAGCCAGATAGGCAACGTGATCATAAAGAACCAGCAGGGCCGCAGCATATACCTGAAGGATGTGGCCACAGTGGTGGATACATTTGAAGAACAGAAAAGCTACGCACGCCTCGATGGCAACAATGTTATAACGCTTAACGTGATCAAGGCTAAGGGCAAGAACCTGATAGAAGCATCGGCCAGGGTGGAAGAAGTGGTAAAGAAAATGCAGGAGGAAGACTTGCCGAAGGACCTGAAAATTGTGATAACAGGCGACCAGAGCGATTCTACAAAGAATACGCTTCATGACCTCATCAATACCATCGTCATCGGCTTTATACTGGTAACGGTCATCCTCATGTTCTTCATGGGTGTTACCAATGCGCTGTTCGTGGCTATGTCGGTACCGCTGTCTTGTGCTATTGCGTTCATGATATTGCCGGGCATTGGCTTCACGCTCAATATGATCGTACTGTTCTCCTTCCTGCTGGCACTGGGTATAGTGGTGGATGATGCGATAGTGGTGATAGAGAATACACACCGGATCTATGACAATGGCAAGATGGATATAAAACAGGCAGCCAAACTAGCTACAGGTGAGGTGTTCCTGCCCGTGCTCTCGGGCACTGTCACCACGCTGATGCCCTTTGTGCCGCTGGCATTCTGGAAAGGTGTGATAGGCAGCTTTATGTTTTACTTGCCGGTAACACTGATCATTACCCTGCTGGCATCGCTGGTAGTTGCTTACTTTATCAACCCTGTGTTCGCGGTGAGCTTTATGAAGCCTGAGGACCACAGCAAGCGCAAGGCTAACAGCCGCTTCACTAGGAAAGACATAATAGTACTGGTTATCTTCCTCGCCGTAGCTGCCATATTCTACATGGGCGGATCGATAGGCATGGGCAATTTCATCCTGTTCTTATACCTGTTTGTATTGCTGGAGCGCTACGTGCTTTCTAACTGGATACATTCTTTCCAGACTAAGGCTTGGCCTGCATTCCGCGAGTGGTATACCCGCATGCTGGTGCGCACGCTGAAGCGCCCGGGCATAGTGCTGATAGTGACGCTGGTATTACTGCCACTGTCGGTGATCACTTACAATATGCGCAACCCGCCTTTCGTTTTCTTCCCAAGCGCGGACCCTAACTTCGTGTATGTGTACCTGAATATGCCGGTGGGTACCGACCAGGCGCATACCAACGAGGTGCTGATGAAGCTGGAAGATAAAGTATACCGCGCACTGGAGATAGACCTGAAGACCGGTAAGAAAAACCCGGCGGTGAAGTCGGTAATATCTAACGTGACGGTAGGCGCAGTAGACCCTACTACCAACGAGGTAGGTGACTTCCCTAACAAGGGTAAGATCACGGTAGCCTTCGTACCCTTCGAGCAGCGCAAGGGTATATCCTCAGCGGCGTACCTCGATAAGATACGCAGCGTGGTAAGGGAATACCCCGGCGCCGAGGTGACAGTGGACAAGGAGCAGGGTGGACCGCCATTGCCTAAGCCGCTGGTGGTAGAGATAACAGGCGATGACCTGGATACACTGATAGCCACATCGGCAAGATTGAAGCGCTTTATACAGACAAGGCAGGTGCCTGGCGTGGAAGAGCTGCGCAGCGACTTCCAGGCAGATAAGCCGGAGATCGTCTTCGACCTGAACCGTGAGCGTATGAATAATGAGAGCATCAGCACGTATGCTGTTGCATCAAACCTGCGTACCGCAGTGTTTGGTAAAGAGATATCGCGCTACAGGGATGTGAATGACGACTACCCGATAAACCTGCGCTTTAACCCAGAGCAAAGGCGCAACATAGATGCCATACGCAACATGCCTATAGTATATCGCGACATGGGTATGGGTGGTATGATACGCACTGTGCCTATAAGCGCATTCGCTGATGTGCATTATTCGTCTACCTATGGCGGCATCAAACGCAAGTCGCAGAAGCGTATCATATCGCTGTCGTCTAACGTGCTTACGGGCTACGAAGAGAATAAGGTGGTGGCTGCTGTGCAGGCCGAGATCAATAACTTTCATGCACCAGCCGGTGTAAGCATAGTAATGAGCGGCCAGCAGGAAGAGCAGGCAGAGACCATGGGCTTCCTGGGCAATGCGATGATGATATCTATGGCGCTGATCTTCATCATTCTTATCCTGCAGTTCAACTCATTCAGCCGCACGCTGATCATCATGTCTGAGATCATATTGAGTGTGATAGGTGTATTCATAGGCTACAGCATATTTGGCAATACCTTCTCGCTGGTGATGAGCGGTATCGGTATCGTGGCGCTGGCAGGCATCGTGGTGCGCAATGGTATCCTGCTCGTAGAGTTCATGGACCTGATGCTGAAAGAAGGCATGTCGCCGTATGACGCCATAGTAGAGTCGGGCCGCACACGTATGACGCCTGTGCTGCTGACGGCTACCGCAGCGATACTCGGCCTTATACCGCTTGCTGTGGGCCTCAACATAGACTTCGCAGAGCTGTTCACGCACTTCCGTCCGCACCTGTTCTTTGGCGGTGATAGTGCAGCCTTCTGGTCGCCACTGGCATGGACCATGATCTACGGCCTTGGCTTCGCCACAGTGCTTACGCTGATAGTAGTGCCAGCCATGCTGCTGCTAAGCTTCAGGTTCAAAGCCTGGGTGAAGCGTGTAAGGGCTAAAGCGGAATAAAAACTTTTGCTGGCTTAAAATAAGATGTCCCGCGCTGTAATGGCGCGGGACATTTTTTTGTGTTTAGCGGGAACCAACAATATGCTGTTGATATACTATTGGATCATGTCGAATATATTTTGATAAAAGCGCGTTTAACGATGCCATTTTTTTCTATTGCTTTCACCTTTAGCTGTAGCTTGGTGTGGGGTTGTCTATGAAAAATACGACAATGGATTTTTTTGATGTAACCAACTTTGATGTCACCCTTATACACCGCAACAGCATCTTTGTCATGGATATTATCTGCTTCTAATTCTGCCCGAAGATGGTCCCCTTCTTTTAAGGTATGTGACGGCAGCTTTAAGACTGATAATCCTGCCAAATCGGTTAAGAAATGTATTCCTTCTGCCGGATTGTAATCTGCCAGGAATTCAAAATTGTCGGTAGGTGATAACCCTTGCGTGTGTCCAAGCAAATAGAATTTATCATTTACATGCATGGATTCAATCTCCCAAAAATCATAAAACTGTTGAATGTCTGTTCTTTCTGATCTTATCAATCGCTGGGCAAAAATATCAAGCACATTGCCATTGTATTCTTTGTCCAATTCAGGAAACTCAGTGTAAGGGGAAAATCCTTTTTTTTTCGCCTCAGCTACCACTTGTTGGTCATACTTAAATAGAAACTTCCCTTCGGACGTCTTTTCAATTACGCCCACAATATACCTGCTTGTTCCAATGCCGGTACGCCAACTTAGATATATTTTGTCAAACTCCCTCATGGATCAATGCTCCTAATTTCTTAATACGCAAAGTTATCAATTTAACTATCAATTCTTTTCTATTCAGGGGGATCATATATTCCCTATAGCTCTCTGGCAAGCTGTCATCTACATTATAAACTACTTGTTTGACCTCCTGTTCGCTAAATCTTGTTACAACCCTCTTGATTATTTCTTCTATTGTTTCACAATACGATGACTCCTGCAATTTTGTTAGAAAAGCAAAATGGCTGAGCTTTTTACTGTTGCCTTCCCAATGAATTTCCGAGAGACCGTTTTCTATATACCTGTTTACTTTTGCGTCGCTTTGTACTAACTCATTCACTCTTTCGTCGGTCAATTCTCTGCCCAGGCTGCTGCCATTGTCATAAATTGGTGCAAATCGTATTTTATCATTGGTTGCGTTAAGCTTAAGCCTTTTTAAGTCCTCCTTGCTTTTTTTGTCCCGATAAAGTGCTGCAATAACGTCTAACAATTTATGCTGCCAATGATGCTTTGTTTGTCGCAATGTGGGGAAGTCAGCCATGATCTCATTGACGCCTAATGCTGTTGGACCATATTCGCTTATTACAGCCCAGTTTTCCTGGTGACGATCGCCATTGCCAATTATACAATCGAAGACGAACGTTTCCATCAGATATTCTATATATGCCCCTAGTTTGAACTGGCTGAGTGCATGGTCAATAAGTTGAAAAGTGTACCTATTTCTCTGCTCAGTTTTTTCCGGATCGAAAGAATTGTCAAACGCCTGGAGGTATTTTATTCCTTCAATGAGCTCTTCCTTGTCGGAGTTGATCATGCTTGCACAGATACATCCCGGTCCCTCTTTGTCAATTGCCAGATAGTAAGGCAATACATCAAATCCTAACCGGCTGCCAACTTCATATGCAACTATTTCCGACCAAAATTCATACTTGAAATTTTTTTCAGGCTTACCGGCTGCCGCAGGTTTATATTGCGACCGTTTAAAATAATAATACTTACCCTCAGCATCTGCCAGATACTCCTTTGCTCTTGTGCCACCCGTGCTATACCAGGGGTGTTTTTGCCAGGTTTCATCAATAATAAAAAGTTTAGGCATTAGCCTAAAAGTATATCAAGTTGATTAAAAAAAGAACGGTGTAAATAATGAGGAATATTTACACCGTTCCGGAAATATATGTTGCTGTGTGCTTAGTGATATACCACGTTCATACCGAGGCGCAGAGCTATGTCTCGCTCCAGCTGGGCATCGCGGCTTTCCTGCCAGTCGGGGAGCAGGTGCACTTCATCGCACTCAAGCATTTGCTTTATGTCGCTTCTTACTGCGTCATCCCACGCTTTTGAGTCATCTGTAACAGACACAGGCTTAACCACCTTATAACCAAGGCTGGATAGCTTCTGTGCTATCACATTGAACTTCTCTCTTACGTGCGACTTTGGCAGTCCGGAAATGTTACCCGCTATATATGCTGTCCTCTTCATGCTCAGATATTTACCTACAAGAAATATTTTACCCTAGAGTTTTAAAAATCATGCCATGTTTTCAGGGGCAGATTGATCCGTTAAAGGGTGGGCTTGTTGAATTAGTTGATAAGGTGATTAGCCGGGTTGGCCGGAAATCAAATTCGGCTTTTTTTACAAATTTTAAAAATAATAGGGTATAGGTGATAGGGCTCCCTGGTCACCATTCGCGGATAGGTTACACGAATAGCGACTGTAGTGTTTTCATGAGCTTGTTTAAAGGGGCCGGCGGTTTGGTGGTGGCGTGGTTCATAAATGTGAGCAGCATATCGTGTTTTTGCTGGCGGCGAGTGGCGGCCCCTCCCGGCCTCCCCCAAGGGGAGGTGATGCGCAGGAGCCTTTTCTTACGGTTGTGTGTGTTGCTGTGTACCATATTATGCAGCTTTTTTGGTGTCTATATAGAAGAGCTCATCCTGCACTATGTGCAGGCCGGTCTCTACCAGCATGGGCGCCACCCGCTCTTTGTGGCGGTGTGCCAGCAGCATATCGCGGGCAGGCTCCTCGGTGGTGCGCACATAGTCGGGCAGCTTCTCTTTCAGCACGGCGAGTATGCCTTTCCAGTCGGCACCCTTTGCAGGCTTCAGCTTAGGCGTGCCCAGCCTGAAGCCTGCTATACCATGCAGCGTGCCTATGCTGCGCCGTGTACGGAAGAGCCGCTCTTTGTTCTGCACACAAAATGAGTGGGCTATCTCAAAGGCGCGCTTCTTCAGCTGGGCAAGCACGGAGAGCTCTCCGGCATACAGCTCCAGCATATCACTCACTTTGGTCTCTATGTTTTTGTTTATTTCAGTTTCGCGTTTTTCAGCGGCGGCATACTTAGCCATCGCTTCTTCAAATTGTATTGGCGTTATGCCGGGGACGAGGTTTGTAGTGTTTCTTGTTTTCATTTTGGCTTTAAACCCCAAACCCCTGAAGGGGCTTCCTCTTTACGAGAAAAGGGCGATTGTTTATGTGTTATTGAATAGCTGTTTATGAGGGCACTATTGTTTGGTTTCCTCGCGCTGGAGAAGCCCCTTTAGGGGTTTGGGGTTACGCGGCCAGGCTGCTCATCTTCTTTATCAGGTTGTCTACTACCAGGCAGGCATATTTATCGTGTTTTATATCCAGCATATGCCACAGCTGGTAAAAGGCCGTTGTTGCTGCGCCTGCGAGCGTTAGCGTATACAGGTGCTGTTTTCGCTGCAGCATGGCGCTGAGCTCATCGTGCAGCTCCGTCATATACTCGCGCAGCAGGTGGTGGTGATCGTTCACGGGCACAAATTCTTCCAGCATTTCGCTGCAAAGCTCGTGCAGGGCCTCTACACGCTGGTAGCTCACCCGCAGCCTTATGCCTCTCGCCTTAGCCATACGGTCACTGCTTTTAGTGCGGTGTTATACTTATCTGCAAAGCAGGTGTCGCCAATATACAGCAGGCTGTTAGCACGCGCCAGCCCGCTAATGATGGAGCTGTGATCGTAGCCGCCAAACAAGGCTGCTATCTGGCTCAGCGTTATCTTCGGAAAGTTCTGCCTGAGTATATGCGACGCTATAAAGCGCAGGTCTGAAAAGTCGCGCCTGCGCGACCGCACTGAAAAGCACGATGCATCCATGCCCAGGGCTTCTGCTATCACCCGGAGTATACGCTCGGGTGAGCGCGGTGAGCTATCGTAAGGCGACAGCCTTATCGATATGCTCATTCCCGTTCTCGTTTTTATCTGCTGCTCAGCAGCGCGCGCCATAGTGCGTGCATCGGCCATTTGCTGTGTTGCTGCGTAATACATTATGTCTATGTGTTTATCTTTTTGTAAATTACTTTTCGGTATTTCTGGCCAGCTTTCCCTCGCGAGGGAAAGCCTTTTAAGCTGTCTTCCGAAGCTTCAACGGGGGGCTTACGCTCCATGGGGAAGCCCCTTTAGGCCAGCCCGGATGACCCGGTCGGACGGGGGTTTGGGGTTAAGCCGCTATATTATGCTCGTTATACTGTATGACCAGCCGCGTAGCCGCATGCAGGCTGTTGCCGCACTCCTCCGTTATATGCTTTATCACATCTTCATCGTGCATACCGTTTGCGCGGCACACCAGCTCCACATCGCGCGGGGCCAGGGTAGTGAGGGTAATGAACCTGCGGCCTATGCCCTTGTATATCTCATCGAAGCCTGCTTTTTTCAGACGCACCCCTTCTATCACACGCGGGCGCAGATCGCCATTGCCCATTATCACCACGCCTGCCTTGCCGGTGAGGCTATTAGCTATCATCACTACCAGGTGCAGCACACGGTCTTTGAGCTTGTGAGCATCATCGAGCACCAGCAGCGGCTCTTCCATGCTTTCCATATGGGTGGTGAACTGGCGCATCAGCTCAGGCACGGTGCCCGCTGGCTGCATGCCGGCATTGCTTACCAGGGCAGTGAGGAAAGACTTACGGTTATATATCGCATTGCAGGCCATGTAGCATACACCAGGATTTTCGCGGGTATAATGAGCGGCAGTAAAGGTTTTACCAAGGCCCTCGCCCACAGCTATGCCATACATCATGCGGTAGTGCTGTGCATCGCCCAGCAGTATGCGCAGCAGCAGGTAGCCGCTTGTATCTGCAGGCTCCCACTCGCCGCAGTAAAAGCCTACCTGGCGGGCTACATGGTGCCACAGGCGCTCGCTAAGTAGCTCCCAGTTATTATTTCTTACCAGTGATATTGTAGAGGCGCTTATTCCCTGCAGGCTTTCTGCCGCTTCCGTTTGCGTAGCGAAGTTGGCAGTGTAGCGTACTAATGCATCCCTTACTTGTTTCTTTTGTTCGTTTGTCATGATATCAATTTTTTAATAGTTACTGGTTTAGTTGGTCGGGAACAATGGAGTTTTCAAGTGGGTAAATGCAAGTGCCCGGTTTCTTTCGGCGCGACAATTATTTTGTCACAGATGAAATTTTATTTCTATTTTGGAGCTGTAGCATCTAATCCGGCACAAAGATATTCCAATTAATTTGACAAATCCAAATTTTGTGGAAAAAATAATTTAGCTTTGCATCATGTACTTAGCAGCAAACCTCAAATTTCTTCGCAAGAGATCGGGCAAAACCCAGGACGGGCTTAGCTCTGAGCTGAATATAGGCCGCACTACCATTGCCAACTACGAGGCGGGAGTAAGTGAACCGAATGTTGAGAATCTCAGGATTTTTGCCAACTATTTTGGCGTGTCGCTTGACGATATGTTGTCAAAAAACATGGAAGACGTGGTAAAGTCGGGTGAAAAGGACACTATGTTGCGTAGTGCCTTTATGCCGGGTACCCCAGCCTTATCGCTGCCCCAGCCCCAGGTATACAGCAGCATACCCCGTATCATCACCGTAGACAACCACGGCAACGACAACATTATCTATGTGCCTGTAAAAGCCCGGGCAGGCTACCTGCTGGGCTATGGCGATGCGGAGTTTATGGAAACGCTCCCCACCTTCAGGCTGCCGGGGCTCAACAATGCCACTTACAGGATGTTTGAAGTAGAGGGCCCCTCCATGGCGCCTAATGTGCTGCATGGCGACCGCATAATAGGCGAGTGGGTAGATGAGCTGGATAAGATACGCGACAACAGGGTATACGTAGTGGTGCACAGCGGCGGCGTGGCTGTGAAGCGCCTGGTGAACCGACTTAAGGAGCGCGGCAAAATATACCTGAAGAGCGATACCATAGCGCACCGCCACGAGTTTCCTACGCTGGAAATAGACCCCGAAGACATAAAAGAAGTATGGTATGGCCGCATGAAAATAAGCAGCGACTTCAGCGAGCCCGCCGAAGTATACCACCGCCTCGCCGACCTGGAAATGGATGTGATGGAGATGAAGCGGATGATGAAGAACCCGTGAGTAGTAATGGAGCCTGCCATAAAAAATGCAGCGCCAGTCGTGGGCGAGTTTGCGGCATGAAAATATAATGTTTTAAAATATAAAATTTGCGACGTAATTTTGCCCCTGTGAAATTCGAATTTGACATAGATAAGACCCTTAACGCAGCCCTATACGTGGTGACGAAAATACCTTCCTGCGATAAGCATAAACTGTTTAAGGTGCTCTATTTTGCCGAAAAAGATCACTTGTCGAAATATGGACGACCTATTACAGGTGACTACTATGTTGCCATGAAATATGGTCCCGTTCCCCATTTTCTGTGCGATGCAATTAAATCTGCTTACGAAAGTAACCCTTTCTTCAACATGGATGTTGAAACAGAACAATATTTTGAAGTGATAGATGGTATTTATGTAGGAGCAAAAAGACAAGCGAACACGGATCACTTATCTGAATCAGACATAGTTTGCATTGACAAGGCAATTGCGCAATACAAGGATGCAAGCTTTAATACACTAACCACTCAGTCGCATGATTCAGCATGGGATAAAGCATTTCATAATGCCTACGACAGCGAGATCAAAGCAATAGATATAGCGCACGCCGCGGGGGCAAACCTGGAGATGCTCAAATATATCCAGGAGAGTATGGAACATCAACACTCTTTTACTACCCGCTAGTACCAGCTGAACTTCATCCTGTTCACTAATTCAAATCGTGTATTAATAAATCGAGCGGATAAACCGTAATTGTAACTTTCAATGTCATATAAACATGAAAGAGGTATTTATTAAGGCAGTTTATAAAATGCTATATGGAAATCTTTCTTTTGAAGAAGGGATAATCCTATTAGCTATCATTCTTTTCGCTTGCTAGTTTTTTAAACCAAAGGCTGGGGGAGGGAGTACCTACAACTTCAATGGTTGGTTCTCTAAAATTGAACACAAAAATTAGTTTCTAACCTAAGCATAACTTTACTTGACCTGCTATAAATTACATAGCGGGCTAACTGTGTTTTGTGCATTTAAGAACTTTTCAATTATAAAAGCAGCGACGCCATCACGCCGCTGCTTTTGGGTTTACAGGTAACCCCTCACTTGTTTATTGCACTATCAGCTGTGTGCGGTATGCAGCCGTTGGCGTTGCTACTTGCAGCAGGTAGATACCCGGCGGCAGGCCCGTTGCCACATTCTGTGCAGTATGTATGTCCACGTTCATTTCTTTAAGTAACTGCCCCGATACGCTTGTGATAGCCACATGTGCTGTTTCGGTAGCGAGGCCCGGAACAGTAATTGCAAATGTGCCGCTGCAAGGATTAGGATACACACTAAATGCCTGTGTAGCTGCACTTGCTATCGCTGCTGTCGAAGCCTCGGTAATGGCCAGCGATCCGCTATTCCACTTGTCGCCCGCATCGGCGTTGCCATTCTGGTTTATTGCATTTACAACGGTGCGGAAGGTGATGCCACCGGTGCCTGCTACCGGCGCTGTCCAGGGTATGCTCACCACGTATGTAGTGCCGCTGCCACCTGTGCCTGTAGTTGCCGCCAGTGCCGCCGATTGCTCCGCTATCCTCACGCCTCCCACAGTCACTGTGTGCGAACCCACCGGGGCAGTAAGCGTACCTGCATTGGTAGTGGCAGAAGTGGTCTTAGTAGCAGTAAGTTGGTAGCCAAAGCGCGGCAGTGACGTGGTCCCCGTATTGGTGCCTGTCACTTTTATGGTATAGCTGCCGCCGGGCGTATAAGCGGTAACCGGCGTGCTGCCGCTAAGCAATTGCATGGTTATAGTTGTTGCAGTGGCAGCAGATGGGTTGTGGCAACTGCACCCCGCTGATGATGATGACGTGGAGTTGACACCGCCCACAGTGCCTACGCCGGCAGAGTTGCCCGAGAGACCTACATAGCAAAGGCCGCCGAGTAATGACAGGATAATAAATTTCTTCTTCATGATCTTTTTGTTTCTACAAAGCTCCGCAATACCCGTGGGGGAAAAAATGGACTGAACGGCCTTTTAATGGTACTATTTGCCGCTTTTGCGGAAGTCGCCGGCAGTAAGCCCGGCATTGGTGCGGAAGAAGCGATTGAAGTAGGAAGGATCATCAAAGCCCAGGAAGCCGGCTATCTCTTTTATGTTGTGGTCGGTATTTATGAGCAGTCGCTTAGCCTCCAGCGTTATGCGGCTGCGTATGTAGTCGCCCACGCTCTCACCGCTGTTGTCTTTGCATATAGCGTTCAGCTTCTTCTCCGTTATATGCAGCTTGTCTGCGTAGTAGGCCGGCTGCCGTTGCGTGCGGTACTCTTTTTCTATCATCTCCCTCAAGCTGTTGAAAACCGTTCCCTGCTTCAGTTTGTGATCGGGGTACTTTGTTTCAAAGAGCTGCAGGCACTTCAGCAGCACCACCTTTATGTAGCTGCGTATTATCTCGGCATACACTTCGCTGTTGCGGTCGCTTTCATTTTGTACCTGGTGCAGTATGGGCGCAAACCCTTCAAACTCTTCCTTTGTAGTCAGCAGCAGCGGGTTGCGGCTATTGTTCAGAAATGGAAAGCTGAATAGCGTATGAGGCCCATCCGCCGCCGCGTGAAAGAAGTCGCGCGAGAAGAGGATGATGGAACCATACGAATTATCGGCCCGGCGCAGCGTATGCACCTGCCCCGGCGATACAAAGTGGATGGTGTTGTCATGTATCGGGTATTCCACGAAGTCTATAAAGTGCGACCCACCACCCTTGGTAAAGAAAAAGATCTCGTAGTAGTTGTGCCGGTGCGGCAGCGAAAAATCGTAGTGCGTCAGCGCCCCCAGCGGGATGAACCGGAACGGCACACTGTCACGCGTGTCTTTCGCAAAGTCGTGTATCGGTATGAGCGCGGAGGCTGGCATTGGTGTTGAAAAGATACATACTAACAACCGATAAATACACAAGGTGTTTTCGGCAATCTGACTAGCCCGCTTAAACGTATAAATGAACTACCAAACCCTGTCCAAAAAGCTCACACCTTATCCGTTTAAAAACGGATAGCCGCTACCGCCTTAAAACGGGGAGCAGCTATTAGCTGAAACACAAAATATTTCCCCCTTGCTCTGCGTCTTTTAACGCTAACACTAGCCTGCATCGCCACACTACATTTGTGGTTGAGATTATTGCAATAATTACTCAATACCCCCTTGCCCGAACGGCACCTCCCTTATCCTTTTTCTGGACCTGATCATTAAACACTGCAAGCCAATCTGCCTATGGGAGAATATACATCTGCACGGCATACCCGCAGGTAATGCCGGTATGCGCAAACAAATAATTATCGCTCACACTAACAAATTTATTTACCATCAAAACAACAACCACGATGAAAAAACTAGTATTGATCTGCTGCATTGCCGCAGCATCCACCATGGCATTCGGGCAGGGTACCCGGATCACTAAAAGCGGTTTCAATGCCAAAGCCGGCCAGCTGAACCTGCTGCTGGAGCAGAGCAGGGCCGATGAGGCTAAGGCCACATGGGATGAAGTTCACAAAATGATGATGTCGGAAATGACCGGCGTAAAGTATGCAATGCGCGAGGCCATAACGGCAAGCAATACAGCGGAGGTCACCCGCCTCAAGAGTGTGATACAAACACAGTTTGCCGCCTATTCCAGCATCATTAAGGTGCGCAGCAATATGGTGCAGAACAAGGCGCTAATTAAGGCTAAGCTCAATGAGTTCGGCACGCGCATACTATAACCCGCAACCACCATACACTTTATTAATTCACCAAATCAATTCATCCCGAAAACTATTATTTTATGAGATATCTTTTTTCCCTCATAGCCTTTGTGCTATCATTCAATGTCATTGCCCAGCCGCCCACGCCGCTCTGTGGCGACCCGTCTATAATCACATATGCCGATCCTGTATCGTGCGCTGCTACGTGTGCTACAGTGCATGCGCTGGTAACGGGCGAAACGCCCATCAATACCGGCATCGCTGCCGATGACATTTACTCCGGCGTTATACCAATAGGGTTCACGTTCAACTATTATGGCGTGGCATACAATAACTGTATCGTTGGCTCTAACGGCATGATCAATTTCGACCTCGCGCTCGCAGGCACTTACGATCCTTGGCCTATCGGCGCTCCGCTGCTGGGCAACGGCAGCGCGCTCAATTGTATCTGCGGTCCCTGGTGCGACATGTATCCTCCTGCCGGCGGTGTCATCACTTACGCCACCAGCGGCGTAGCACCCTTCAGGCGGTTCACTGCCACATGGTGCCACCTGCCTATGTACAATACAGGTATTTGCCCCGAGGAGTGGACCACCACACAGATCATCCTGTACGAGGGCTGCGACTATATAGACGTACATGTGGCACACAAAACCATATGCACTGCATGGAATGGCGGATATGCCATTATAGGTGTGCAGAATGCTGCCGGCACTCAAGCCACTGTAGCGCCGGGCCGCGACTTCCCCGCCACTTACAACTGTACTAACGAGGCATGGCGCTTTACACCGGGTGGCGTAGGCTATGCTGTTAATCCAATTCCTTTTGCTCCTGTGCCTAATGCAGCGTCGCCTATCAACTGGTACTCTGGTGGCGCATTGGTAGGCACAGGTGCTACGCTCAGCTGCGTGGCCATACCCGGCAGCTATACAGCTGAGGTGGCGGGGTGCGACTTCGTCTCCAGCTCTACAATTGATGTTTCCGGCGGTGGCGGGGGCGTTGTAAAGGACACCATATGCGTATGCATAGGCGTTACCCGTCTGCTGCCATCATGGCCTCCCGGCGGTGCATGGAGTGGCGGCAACCCTGCTATCGCTACCATTAGTCCAATGCCCCCTCCCGGCACCACCACGGGCCTGGCTATAGGTACTACCACATATACCTACACCACAGCCGATGGTTGTGTATATGAGCTCACCATAAAAGTAGTAGATTGCTGCTGCTTCGACGGGCCGGTTGCCGGTGACGATGGCACATGCGACGACCGCTGCTACTGGACGCTCAATGGCAATAACATTGTAGGCGGCGCCAATTTGCTCGGCACACTTTCGCACGATGATATACGCATCATCAGCAACAATACGCAGCGCGCAGTGGTACAGGCCAATGGCAATACCGGTATCCGCCAGCTGGCGCCTACCACTACGTTCGATGTGGATTGTATGCCCGTAATGGCGCCGTCAGGACTCCGGTTTGAGAACCTGCCTCCCGGCCATGGCAATGTGCTTGTGGTAGATCCGCTGGGCTATGTATATGTGGCCGCAGGCACTGTAGCCAGCAAAGGCACTAACCCCGAAATGCAGGAGCAGATAGATCAGCTGAAGCATGAGCTGGAAGAGCTGAAAGCGCAGATGAAGGCCGTCAATACCGAAGCCGACAGAACTGGCAGCTCACTCACTGCCACGCCCAATCCATCTAACGGGCATATCAGCGCCACGTATACCATAGGCGGGGCCTACACCAATGCGGTTATCAAAGTGACCGACATACAGGGCCGCATCATAATGAGCAGGCCTGTAACCAACAGCACCGGCGCGGCAGTTATCAACCTGGCGTCATCGGTAGCATCGGGCGAGCTGCTCATATCCCTGGTGGTAGACGGCCGCGTGGTAGCCACGCAGAAGCAGGTATTGGTAAAGTAGCAAGTAACCCTGCCGGCTTTTAAGCCCACGCAGGCTTTTCTCGGGAAGGCACCCCTAAAAAGGTGCCTTCTCTTTTTTATGCCGGCTGCTTACGGGTTGCTTACGCCTGCCAATGACACCAGCCCATTCTGCAGCGCATATACCGCCAGCCCCGTCCGGCTCCTGAGGTTGAACTTTGCGAACAGCGCATTCCTGAACGCTTCCACGGTGCGCACGCTTATGCCCATGAGCTCACCTATCTCTTTGTAGCTGAGGTCTGAGCAGCAGTGGCCCATAAATTCCATTTCCCGCTCAGTGATCCTGGGCAGTGTACTGTTGTGGTGCTGCAAATCAAATATACGCTTGGCTATCGACTCGGGGTGAAAGTACTCCGCATAGCACAGCGACCCCAGCGCACGCACCAGCTGGCGGGTGCTGCAATTTTTTTCAAGGAAGCCGTTAGCGCCATTGCGCAGCAGCTGCAATATTATGTAGTCGTTGCACAGGGCAGAGAATACCAGCACCTTCACCGCCGGGGCTTTGCGCTTCACCTCTTTCAGCAATACAAAGCCGTGTGCCGTATCGCTTACATCCAGTATGCAGATGTCGGGCGGCGTCTTGGCGATGCCCTCCAGCAGCTCTTCCGTGCCCGATGCTGCTATTACCACCCTGTAGCCATCTAGCGAGCCCACAAGGCTGGTGATGCCATGGAGCACTATGGGGTAGGGATCCATTATAGCAATGTTCGTGATCTTGCCTGTACCTATAGTCATCTGTGAGCAGTTTAAGTAAATGATGTTCTCCAAGCTGATAGGGCCCGGTAATCCCTGTATTTGCCGGGTCGCAAAAAACGTGGGCGCAGCAGCACATAGTCCGTGCCGCTTATTTATGGGCGCCTGCTTAAAATATGGCAGGCCGCATGCAGTAAATGGGGGTTATATTTTCAACAAAAGAAGCATATGTAATTTCCAACTTAAATTTAAAATTACATTGTTCTTTAAGCTCCCCTTTATCCGTCTTTTTAGCTGCTGCGCAGCAGCTTTTTAGCTGGCTGTTACCAGCTTTTTGAACATTCGCAAAAAGACAGCCACAAAAAAAGACCGCCATTAGAATGACGGTCTTGGAACTATTTAAAAAAAAGCTGTGTTACTGCACACCCACTACTTCTATATGAAATACCAGTACCGAATTAGGCGGTATAGGCCCCATGCCCTGTGCGCCATATCCCATAGCCGAGGGGAGGTATATGGTGCCGCGGCTGCCGGTATTGAAGTGCTGTATACCCTCGTCCCAGCCACGTATTACCTGGCCTGCGCCCAGGGTAAAGGAGTATGGATTTCCCTTGGAGTTGAATTTTTCGTCCATGTTCCCATCAAAGCGCTTGCCATCGAGGAAGGTGCCCAGGTACTTCATGGCAATGTGCTGCCCCGCCTTCATATTCTCGCCCGATCCCTTTTTCGATACCACGTAATACACGCCTGCCGGTGTGCGCGTCGCCTTTATCTTGTTCTTCGCAAAATATGCCTTCAGCACCTGCTCGTCTTTATCGGCCTGTGTCTGTGCAAAGGAGATGGTGGATACAAGCAAAGCACTTAAAAGAATGGCGCTGCCGAAAAATGATCTGATCATAAATTAAGAGATTGTTTTACCAATATTAAGCAATCTGGAGGGAAAACAAGCCTGCTTACTTGTCTTTTGGGTTTTCCGCCGGGTCTTCCAGCTTGAATTGTATGGGCAGCGTGAAATAAACCCTCACAGCCTTACCCTCCTGCATACCGGGTTTCCAGCGCGGCATTTCCTTTACTACACGTACTGCTTCCTCGTCGAGCAGGGGAGCAACGCCCTTAAATATTCGCGCACTATCTATGCTGCCATCCTCCATCACCGTAAACTTTACTATTACCCTGCCTTCTATTCCCGCTTTGATAGCTTCCTCCGGGTATTTAACATTCTCAGAAAGGTATTCACCGATCTTAAAAGGCGGAACGGGCATTTGCTCTACATACGTAAATATTTTTGGCGCGTCCTTCATGTCCGCGTCCTTTTTCCGCGTTTCCACATCACCCGGCTTTGCAAACGTTACGCCGAACCACTCCCGGTGTGTGTCAAACTGTACCAGCACTGTCGAGTTGATAGTGTGCCCGTTTTTCACTGCGGCTGTCCATATATCAGATGCGTTCAGCCACTTCCTTATGTCATTCTTCAGGGCATAGTTGAGCCCCCGGTCGAGCACGCTAATAACGCATGCATGGCCGTTGGAGTCCACGTAGAGCTCATACGTTATTTTGCCATATTTAGCATCGTACCGGTAGGGCGCATGCTCTATCTTCCATTTAAAATATTTTGTAAGGTTTTCCTTAGGCTGCGCTATACGGTCTCCGCAATACAGGCAAGCCTCGGCGCCTTTGCAGTCGGTGTACGCTTCTTCAAGCAATGGCTGCGCACCGGCCGACAGCGACATGACTGATGCCAGCGCATATAAAAAGGATCTCATAGGTGAAAAATATTTGGTGCAAATTACACAACAACAGTATACAAACACATGGAACCGGCCCCATAAGCCTTATTCCCCGCAACTTTCCGCACCACTAAACCCATTTAGGCAATACCTTTGCCTGCTGCTACGGGTTTAAGGAAAAAAGAGCAACGCTTATGTCAGGAAAAAATGCCAGGGTATCTACCGCAGGTCTATTGATTGCTCTTGGAATAATTTATGGCGATATCGGCACCTCGCCTCTCTATGTGCTCAACGCCATCATTAAGGGCAAAACGATCTCTGAAGACCTCATAACCGGTGTGCTCTCCCTCATCATCTGGACCCTGACCCTGCAAACCACCATTAAGTATGTGATCCTTACCCTGCAGGCAGATAATAAGGGAGAAGGAGGAATATTCTCCCTGTTCGCGCTGGTGAGGCGAAGGAGGAAGTGGCTTATAATACCCGCCATGATAGGTGGCGCGGCCCTCCTGGCCGATGGTATGATAACCCCGGCCATCTCGGTCACCTCCGCAATAGAGGGCCTGAAGCAGGTCCCCTCCATGTCAGACATCAGCCAGGATACTATCGTCTACATCGTCGTCATTATACTTTCTGCCCTGTTCTTCCTGCAGCAGTTTGGCACGGCGCTCATCGGCAAATTTTTCGGGCCCATCATGCTGCTTTGGTTTGGTATGCTGGCTACATTGGGCATCTTTCATATGGCCGACTCGCTTGCTGTTTTCAAGGCGTTTAATCCCTACTACGGTATCAAATTGCTCATCACCTACCCCAGCGGCTTCTTCATACTGGGTGGTGTGTTTCTGTGTACTACCGGGGCCGAGGCCCTTTATTCAGATCTCGGCCACTGCGGCAAATGGAACATTCGCTACTCGTGGATATTCGTAAAGGCATGCCTTATCCTCAACTACCTGGGCCAGGGTGCCTGGATACTTGATCATTACAACGGCAAAGTGATCACTGCGGAGATGATAGAGCGCGGGTTCAATCCCTTCTACGGGGTTATGCCCGGCTGGTTCCTGTATATAGGCATTGCCGTGGCTACTATAGCTGCGGTTATCGCCAGCCAGGCGCTTATCTCCGGGTCTTTCACGCTTATTGGCGAGGCTATGCGGCTCAACCTCTGGCCTAAATTCAGGATCAAGTACCCTACCGAGGCACGTGGCCAGGTATATCTGCCTGCCATTAACTGGATATTGTTCATAGGCTGCATCGGCATTGTGCTGCACTTTGAAAAAGCATCGAATATGGAGGCTGCCTATGGCCTGGCAATAACCATGTGCATGATAGCCACGTCCCTGCTATTTGCTAATTATCTTATACTGCGCAGGAGAAATCCTGTTTTTATATCCATCTACCTGTTTGTATACCTTACCATCGAAGTATGCTTCCTGCTGGCTAATGCAGATAAATTCCCGCACGGTGGCTACGTTACACTGATCATTGCCGGCATGCTGTTCTTCGTGATGTACAACTGGCGCATAGCCCGCAGAATCAAGAAACGCTACGTGGAAATGGTGAAGCTGGAGCACTATGTGCCGAAGCTGAAGGAGCTGAGCAATGATGAGTCGGTACCTAAATATGCTACACACCTTGCCTACCTCACCAGCGCCAACAACCCCAGGGAGATAGAGCATAAGATACTTTATTCCATCCTTTACAATAAGCCTAAGCGTGCAGATATATACTGGTTCCTGCACGTAGAGACGCTCGACGATCCGTATACCTGCGAGTACACCGTAGACCATATCATGGACAACGACATTGTACGGGTCGATTTTAGGCTTGGTTTCAGGGTGCAGCCGCGTATCAACCTGCTCTTTAAGCGGGTGGTAGAAGACCTCGCCAATAGCAAAGAGGTGGACCTCAGCAGCCGTTACCACACCTTCGAAAGCAGCAACATGATCGGTGACTTCTCTTTTGTGGTGTTGCAGAAGTTCCTGAGCCAGGATAACGAACTGCCCTTCTGGGAGCAGCTGATGATGAAGATCCACTTCTTTGTAAAAGACCACAGCCTCTCTGAAGAAAAAGCCTTTGGCCTCGATACCAGCAACGTCATTGTAGAGAAATTCCCGCTCGTGGTGTCGCCTGTAACTAACCTGAACCTGAAACGCATAGAGCGGCAGTATAAATAGGGGAAGAAGTATAAAGGGTAGACTGCGTGTTATGGAGTTTATTAAATTGAACAGCTGGAAAATCCCGGTCATTTTTCTTCTGTGCATCGTCATCTGCGCAGGCGCATTTGGAATGGCTTTGCTCGCTTCTAAGGCGCGTTTAAGTGACGCTGATGCGGCGGAAGGCTACTGGTATTTCATTGCAATCACAGCAGGCATTTCAGTAGCGTTCTTCTCAATTTATTTCTTTGGGGGCATGTACTACTTTTATCGTTCCAGGAAGGTATTGCACGCTATCTCAGCGCTCGGCATTTTTGACAATGGACAATCCAGGATCGAGTACAAAATAAATAAGTCGCCACTTTTTTACAACAGTGAGCTTTTGCTGGCATCAGTGATGGGATATCCTATGATCGTGACTACCTCATGGGTGGTCGGTGACTACTCCGATATTGTATGCTCGGTTTGCATCCTTAAGTTCAATCAAACTAAAATCGAGTCACTACGCTTCCCGCTACGCATGAGCCCGAAAATAGCCGCCAAAATTAAGGATGACATTACCGGTTTTGTATCGGCGATGGCAGAAAAAGGTTATCCTAAAGGCGACTTGGCAATTGGAATAAAGAATGTGACTACGTTCGCTTAGTAAGCCATCTTTTCTGCAGTCAACAACGAAGGCACCACTTTTGTGAACAACCCTATATAAAGCAAACTTCAGGTTTCAAGTAAAATAATCGGGGAAACATCACCATGAGACTGTATACATTCATTCTATTGCTGTTATTGTCGTCTATGGCAACTGCGCAAACCATAGATTCTCTTTCTTTTATAAGGTCTAAGCGCATGTCGGACGCTGACCTGGCAAAGAAGAAGGAAGGAAGATTTATTACCGGCATACCAGATATTTCCTCCGACCCCGTCACGGGCTTCGGCTTTGGTGTGCGAAGCAACATCTTTTGGAACGGCACGCGTGAGCATCCGCTGTTTCCGTACACACCGTATCTTATGAAGCTGAAGGTCAACGCAGCGTACTATACCTCCAATGCCCGCGAATTTATCCTGTCGCTCGACATACCTTACTATAAAGCTACAAGGTGGCGATACAAGGTCGACTTTAAAGCACAGCAGAACCCTGCCAATCTATACTTTGGGTCTTCAGAAAGAACGCTGGATGACCTGCGGCTCCCTTCTGCCACAGCAGGGGGCGCATCGTACACAACATTTAAGGAGTACGATAAAGCGCGCAAAATGCTGCGCGCAGGGCAGGCAGGGGAAGCGGCCCTCGCAACGGACGCACTCTCCAACAGGTTTAGAGAAACGGAGTTTATGCTGAACCTGAAGGCCGACTATGCGCTGGGAAAAGGTAAGTGGCGGATACTTGGCGGCTACGAGATACAGCACCTCAGCTATAAAACATTTGAAGGCACCGCAGCAGATGCGATAGAGCCGGTTACCGGCAGGGAAACAACAGCGCCCAATGGGGTATCGCTGCTGCGCAGGGACTACCAGCAGGGACTGGTCTACGGGTTGAACGGTGGATGGGTGTCGCTGCTACAGGCCGCGCTTATATATGATACCCGCGACTTTGAGCCAGACCCGACGAAGGGATACTACCTGGAAATAGGTGATGAGTTCTCCAACCAGGCCATCGGTTCCAACTTTGCTTTTAATAAGCTGTTCATACAAGGCCGGCTATATAAAAAGATACCTATAGGCCGCCGCACGGTGTTTGCAAGCCGCGTTGCCGTAGGCAACATTTTTGGCGATGAGGCTCCCTTCTTTGAGTTCCAGGACCAGTGGAGCCCCGATGGCAGCATCAATGCACTGGGTGGCAGGCAATCGCTGCGCGGCTTCAGGGCAAACCGTTTTCTTGCCCGTTCTATGTGGTTCTCTAATTTTGAGCTGAGGGCACGTTTTGCAGAGGCTACCTTTTTAAAGCAGCGCTTCTCATTTGCCCTCGCCCCATTCTTCGATGCGGGCACGGTAAGAGACAGGTGGCAGGATCTGAACTTCACACAGATCCGCTACGCCTATGGCGCGGGGCTGCGCGTAGGCTGGAACCAGTCAACTATCATATCCTTCGACTACGGCATCTCAAAAGAAGACAAGCTGTTTTTCTTCGGGTTAGGGCAGGTGTTTTAAGGGGGATAAATTTGTGCTAACTCACGTAAGAGAAGATATTATTGGATATTTGATGGCGGTATTTTTCAATGCTCCGTTGTTACTTAAATGCACCCCGTGCGGAATGTTATAGCAATTGTATTTTTTTGTCTTTGTGCTCCTTCGTTACGTGCGCAGGATACTGTCTTGCGAAAGCTTATACAACATGGACCGAGCTGCAGGAATTCCTCTCGGTACGATTCCCACTATAATTCAGATTCTTCAGTACTGACATTCACTAACTACTATATACCCGGGAAAGTGCCGTTTGCACCTCTTATCAACGCATCGCACGATACGATCATCATGCAATATGCTTTGCCGGTGGATACTATAACTGAGGAACATCCTTTTACCGGTGCAGACCATAAGACCATCACGCTCCAGAAAAGATACATAAGCCCTAAGAAAGTTGTGATCACTTACGTAAAGGATACTACGGAAGGCTTCTGGATAACACGATACAAGAACGGCATGATCAGCGAGCGCGGCAAATTCACAACATATGGCAGGCATAAAAGGCGAACAATAGCACGGTTTAAAACAGGCGAGTGGCACTACTATTCGCCAGATGGAAAGTTGGTAAGCAGGAAAATCGAAGAATTCAATGGTCGAGAATTTGTTTCAACAGAAGTGTCCGAGCAGTAAAGCCCTATCAGTCTTGTTCTTTCTGCGCCAGTCTTTCCATGTCGCTCGTTGCACTTGCTGATTTAGATGATAGTAGGAGCACTAAAATTGGGGCATTCACGGCTGTAACAGGGAATGTTTTGGGAGGGAAGATCATGTTCTGATTACATCCTGCCGATATGCCCCGGCGGGGCTACAGCTTGGTAGCATTCATTATCAATTGAGTGCTTATGCTCCGTAGGAGCTACCGATGCTATACGAGTGAGAACGCACTATTAGCAGACCTACATCAACCTGCTGATATACCCCGGCAGGGGCTACAGCTCGGTAGCATTCTTTGCTAACTGAGCGGTTATGCTCCGTAGGAGCTACCGATGCTATACGAGTAAGAAAGGATCGTCAGCAGCTTATATCGCCCTGCCGATATGCCCCGGCAGGGGCTACAGCTCGGTAGCATTCTTTGCTAACTGAGTGCTTATGCTCCGTAGGAGCTACCCTCACTATACAAGTGAGAACGCATCGTAAGCAAGCTTACAACAACCGGCCGGTATAACCCGGCGGGGCAATAGCTTTGTAGCATTCTAATTTACCCTAATGAAACTTCTCCCCCTTCGCCAGCATCTCCATAATAATGTTCATTCGCTTTTCGCGTGTCTCCGGTTTTTTTGCGGTCTGGAGGCGCCAGCTGATCGCATATTTGTTGGTCTTGTTCAGCGTGTCGAAAAAGGCTTTTGCTTTTTTGTCTTGCTCAAGGCGTTTAAGAAAATCGTCGGGGGGCGTGGAATTGGCAGGCGAGTCATATGCGGCCGCCAGTCGCCCGTCTTTCTTTGCTTCTTCAAAAGCCTTCAATCCGGCTTCCTTCATTCTCTTTTCATTCGTAAGCCGCTCAATATGTTCTATGTTCCGTTTCGACCAAATACTTCGTGCCCTGCGCGGCGTGTATTTCTGTATCCAGGAGTCATCGTCAAATTTTTTTGCCTGCCCATCGATCCAGCCATAACACAGCGCTTCGTCGAGCGCTTCTGCGCGCGTAACGGTTTTTTCACCAGATTCTTTTTTGAAGATGCGCAGCCATATACCATCTGCCTTTGCATGATTGGCCGCAAGCCATTTCTCCCACGCATTTGCACTTGCAAATGATTTGGTAGGAATATCTTTCTTGTTTTCTATAATAGCCATTTTCGCCTATTAGATCCTTACCACTTAGGTCCCTTAGTATTTTCATGCAGCAAAGACCTCATCTTTTACAAAATGCAGCCGTATCAATTTGGGCTTAGCTACTGTATCATCATAGTGGCAATTCACAGCATCCTTTACCATTAAACGCAGGTCATCGTAATTGTCAGCCTCTGTGACAATAGAAGCGCCCAGGGCCTTAGCGATATAGCCTCCATCATTACTTTCCTCTACTAAAAAAATAATCTCTTCCATAGCAATCATTACATGCAAAAATAAATATTTTTCATTAACCGCCGCTATTCGCCCTCTTTCTCCGCTCTCAATTGCCTCCGCCCTCTTCCCCGCTATTAAGCGCCTCCGCTCTCTCTCCGCACCCGCTCTCACCTAGCCTCCCCACCCCTCTCTATCCAAACTACGATACTGTATCGCCTCTGCCAGGTGCTCCGGCCGTATGTCATCGCTTGCCCCCAGGTCGGCTATGGTGCGGCTTACCTTCAATATCCTGTCATAAGCCCGTGCCGATAAATTCAGGCGGTCCATCGCAGTCTTCAGCAGGTTTTGGCCTACGTTGTTGATCACGCATATCTCTTTAAGCAGTTTGCTGCCCATTTGGGCATTGGCATATACTCCGGGGTGCTGCTCAAATCGTGCTGCCTGTATGTCGCGCGCCTTTATCACACGCTCGCGCACTACATCACTATTCTCGCTCATCTTTTGCGAGGAGAGCTCGCTGAATGCCACCGGTGTCACCTCCACATGCAAGTCTATACGATCCAGCAGCGGTCCGCTAATTTTATTGAGGTAGCGCTGCACCGTCTGTGCCGAGCACGAGCACTCTTTTTCCGGGTGATTAAAGTAGCCGCACGGACAAGGGTTCATAGACGCTATAAGCATAAAGCTCGCCGGGAAGTCTATGCTCACCTTGGCGCGCGATATAGATACGCGCCGCTCCTCCATCGGCTGGCGCATCACCTCCAGCACGGTCCGCTTAAACTCGGGCAGCTCATCAAGAAAGAGCACACCATTATGCGCCAGCGATATCTCGCCTGGCTGCGGTATGCCGCCGCCGCCCACCAGGGCCACATCGCTGATAGTGTGGTGCGGACTCCTAAACGGCCTGCGTGCCACCAGCGAAGTATTACCGGGCAGCTTACCGGCTACCGAGTGTATCTTGGTCGTCTCCAGCGCTTCGTGCAGCGTCAGCGGCGGCAGTATGGTAGGCAGCCGCTTGGCCAGCATAGTTTTGCCTGCGCCCGGCGGGCCTATCAGTATGGCGTTGTGGCCGCCTGCAGCAGCTATCTCCAGCGCGCGCTTCACATTCTCCTGCCCCTTTACGTCGTTAAAGTCAATGTCAAAGAAGTTTTGCGCATCATAAAATTCTTCGCGCGTATTCACCTTCAGCGGCTGCAATGTGCTGCTGCCGTTAAAGAAGTCAATGACCTCCTTTATGTGCTCCACACCATACACATCTATGTTATTCACCAGCGCCGCTTCGCGGGCATTTTCCTTCGGCACTATCAGCCCTTTAAATTTCTCAGCACGTGTAGTTATAGCTATTGGCAGCGCACCCTTTATAGGCCGCACAGAGCCATCCAGCGACAGCTCACCCATGATCACATATTCAGCCAGCTTCGCGGTGGGCAACTGCTCCGTAGCACCCAGGAAGCCTATGGCTATGGCCAGGTCGTAGGCTGCACCGGCTTTCTTTATATCAGCGGGTGCCATGTTCACCACCATCTTGCCGCGCGGCCTGTTGTAGCCGCTGTTCATTATCGCCGAGAGTACGCGCTCGGTGCTTTCCTTTACTGCATTATCAGGCAGCCCCACTATGAAGTAGCCTATAGGCCCGCCGGGCGTATCTACCTCTATAGTTATGGTAATTGCATCAACCCCATATACCGCGCTGCCGAAAACTTTTACCAACATGCCTTTGTGCTCCTGATTTTAGTGGGTAAATGTAAGGATTGATGCGTGGATTTGTAGAGCCTGTATTAATTCACATCTATGAAGAACGCGAGTAACCAGGATATGATAGTGGTTACGCTATCAATTGTGCTATAGCCGTTTGAACAAGCGCCGGGTTAATGGGAGGAATAGGTGTGCTTGAACAGTACGAGAGTGGCAGATTAGCCTAGCGACTATATTTACACCTAAGGACTAGCAGAGTGTCTGACGAGCAGGTATACAATGCCTCCACTTGTAATCAGTGCATACAATAGTTTGAATACGTACTGGTGAATTTTGAATTTAATTACATCTTTGGGAGACCCAGTTATATTCTCATTTCGAGATTCGTACTTAAAGTGTTACATATGGTTTAGTAATTATTACAGGGTAAAAATATTTGGTTACCCAATGTTATTACCAATAGATTGCCGAAAAACAAACTTATACTGATTTTATAACCAATATCAGAAAGTACCGGCACCTATTTTTTCAAAACTATACCCGGATTAAATCTCTGGCAATATCACAGGCTACATTTCCTTCGTTAAGTATGAACGATGTGAGGTTAAATGCCGGGCAAACTTAACAAGGTACCATGCATTGCACACTACCGTACTTTCCCTACCTTTGCAATAGAAACCGTAGGGGCATGAACGTAGAGAATACAGAGTCGCAGATGCGAAAAGGATTGCTGGAGCTGTGCATACTGGGCATAATACAGCGGCAAAAAGAGGCCTACCCTAGCGACATACTGGAGCAGCTGAAGGCTGAAAAGCTGGTAGTGCTGGAAGGCACGCTCTACCCGCTGCTTAGCAGGCTCAAGAATGCCGGTATGCTCGGTTACCGGTGGGAAGAGTCGCCCGCAGGCCCGCCACGCAAGTACTTTTCACTAACCCCCGAGGGAGAAAAAATTTATGCTCACCTGCGCACCACCTGGGACGAGCTGAGCCGTGCAGTACATCACTTAACCGTTGCCATATAAAACACCACCATGCAAAGGATCATCCAGATAAACATAGCGGGCCGCGTGCTGCCAATAGAGGAAGACGCCTATACTCTTTTGAAGGATTATGTCACTTCTCTCGAGCGCCAGTTCAGGGGAGAGGACGGTAAGGAAATAATAGAAGATATTGAGAACCGCATAGCCGAGCTGTTTACCATAAGGCTACAGGGTGGCGCTGCGGCCATAGACCGCAACGATGTGCGCAAGGTGATAGAAACATTGGGCTCAGCCAGCGACCTTACCGAAGGAAGCACTGCATATAGCAGCAACAGTAGTAACCGGGGCAGCAGCGGCGCATATTCACACACAAGCGCACAAGGCGCGAATAGCGGCCCCTACCGCCGCAGCGACCGTGTACTGCGCAACCCCTACGATAAGATCATAGGCGGCGTATGCAGCGGCATTGCACACCACTTCGATGTCGATCCGGTTATCATCAGGTTGGTGATGGCGGTGTTGTTCCTCATATTCGGCATTGGCTTTATAGCCTACCTCATTGCATGGGCCATTATACCGGCAGCCCGCAGCAGGGAAGAGTTTTATAATGGCACCTACGCACAGCCCATGGGCCTCCACGACATAAGCCGGAACATGCAGGTAGAGCTGCAAGACCTCAAAAAGCGTGGTGAAGAGATGAGCCGGGAGCTGCAGGATTTCTTTCGGAAGAAGCGGTAAAAAACAATAGCCCCGGCATTTATGCCGGGGTTTGCATTTTATATTAGTCGGCTTTAGCCAAACCTCGCTACTATGCGAGGAACGAAGCAGTCCCAGGTAATGAAAAAGCGAGCTAGTGAGCTGTAAGACCTTAAATAGCGCGGCGAAGAGGTGAGCAGGGAGCTAATGGAGTTTTTCAGTAAGAAGCAATGATAGTTTACTTAATAAACGGCTTCCTTTTAGCATGCATCAATGCAATGACCATTACCAAATTGCCTTTGATCTCATAGAAAACCAGGTATGGAAAAGACTTCAGTTTTACGTCCCGTACATTGGTTTTTCGCCTTGAGAAGACAAACGAATAAAATTGCGGTGCGGCTTCTAAGGCTTTATAGGTAGCGGAAAGCTCAGCAATGAGACGCATTCCAAGCTTATGGTCAATATTGTCATAATAGTTAAGCGCATCCCTGAATTCTTGCTGCGCCCGTGGACTAACGATCAATTTATATCCCATTGCGTTTATGGTGCTTTCTTAGATCTTCAAGGGATTCCTCTGCACTATAATTTTTTGTTTTCCCCGAGAAAGCCTCTTCGCTACGTTTTTCAAGCATACTCAGCGTCTCTTCATCTATAACATAGTCTTCTTCGGCTATATCCTTTTCGAGCAAAGTGTAGATAGCTTTTACTTTTTTCTGATCTGCATTTTCAATGTAATTATGCAGTTTTTCTTTTACTGCCGAATAGGTCATACCGCACCAGTTTTGTCTATTGTAAATATACCGCAAAGAATGCAGAAAACTATACATAATTTTAGCTTTTAGGCCTGCTCTGCGCAGGCCGGCCTTTAATATTCTTTGATGCAATACGCCAAATCACTGGACCGCCTGCGCACCATTATGGACGAGCTGCGCACCGAATGCCCTTGGGACAGGAAACAGACCATACACACCCTGCAGCCCCAAACGTTGGAGGAAGTATATGAGCTGGCAGATGCCATTACCAACGAAGACTGGAAATCGCTGAAGGAAGAGCTGGGCGATATGCTTTTGCATATAGTATTCTACAGTAAGATAGCGGCGGAGCAGCAGCACTTCACGCTCGATGATGTTATTGAAGGCGTGTGCAATAAGCTTATCAACCGCCACCCCCACATCTACAGCAATGTAAAGGCAGAAGATGAGGCGGCCGTAAAGCAGAACTGGGAAAAGATAAAGCAGCAGGAGGGCAAGAAGTCCATCCTCAGCGGCGTGCCCCCCGCCATGCCCGCGCTCATCAAGGCACTGCGCCTGCAGGAGAAAACAAAGCAGGTAGGCTTCGAGTGGGAGAACACCGCACAGGTGCAGGCCAAGGTAGCAGAGGAGCTTGGGGAGCTTTACGAAGCTGTTGAAAAGGGAGACCAAAAAGAAGTAGAGGCAGAACTGGGCGATGTGCTGTTTGCAATGATCAACTATTCCCGCTTTGTGAAGGTAGACCCCGAGCGCGCCCTGGAGCTGACCAACAAAAAATTCATCCGCCGCTTCCAGCGGGTAGAGGAGCTTGCAGGCGAGCAGGGCAAGTCGCTGCATGATATGACGCTGTGGGAAATGGATGCGCTGTGGAACCAGGTAAAAAAAGAGGAGTCTAAATAATGTTCAGGCGCTATCCATATTGGGGCTGGCTGGCACTGGGGCTGGTGCTGTGGTGTGCTACCGCGTATCACTTCCGGGCACAGCGCAGGCAGCTGCTTCCTGCACATATGGCAGAGCTCGTAAATAAGGATCTGCACAACCGCGAGGACGCATTGATGAGCTTCCTGCAGCAGCGCGATATCATAGACCATATTTTCGACGATTCACTTTCAGAAAAGGAGCTGGCCAAAACTGTAGGCCAGCAATTTTTTATTTACGGCTACCAAAGAGACGAACTGATATTCTGGAGCACCAACACCATAGTCCCTGACCCTTGCGACAGCACTGGCAATAAGTGGCATGTGCTCCGCACAGATAAAGGTGTCTTCCTGCAAAAGTGCCTGAGCATACAATCGGCAGACTCCGGCAGGCAGCTGGTGATCCTGCTGCCGGTAACCATAAACTACCCCATAGCGAATGAATATCTCCAGTCGCACTTTGCGGCATCTGACGATATTCCTGTCAAAACGGCGATAGAGCTTTCCGACTCCGCCGCCAGCTGGAAGTATCCTATTATAACAAGCAGTGGCGAAACGGTGTTTTACCTGCACTTCCTTTCTACCGACATACAAAAGTGGGTGCCCGATGCGTTGCTGGTGCTCCTGCTTGTCGGTGCGTTGCTGGTGTGCCTTTCCTGGCTGCACCTTATGATCATACACCTCACCGGCAATCGCTCTTCCATGGCCGGCTTCCTTATGACGCTGGGCGTTATTGTTACACTGAGGGTGTTGCTCTATTCCTATGGCCTGCCGCTTAATCTCGGCAGCCTGCTGTTCTTTTCGCCCCAGCTATACGCCTCCAGCAAGTACCTGTCTTCCTTCGGTGATCTCTTCATAAATACCCTTTGCTTTCTGTGGCTGGTAATGTTCATCACACGGCATACCCCTTACAAAACCTATTTTTCCCGCGTCACCAACGGTCCGCTAAAATGGGTATTAGCCATAGTGCTTACAGTATTGCAGGTAGCATACCTGTTCTTCCTGGTAAATCTTATCCGGTCGCTGGTGCTCGATTCCAATATTTCTTTCGATGTCAGCCATTTCTACACGATCAATATCTATACGGTGTTTGGGCTGCTGGTGGTAGGCACGCTCATTGGTATCTCCTGCATGGTAATATACCTGTTCAATACGCAGCTCCAGGTGCTCGTCAGCTCGCGCATATTACGATACTTATTGGTGGCCACTGTCGGGGCGCTCTACCTTTTACTGGCTCACAGGCAGCACCAGGTTTTGCCCTGGCTGATGATCCTGTGGCTGCTGCTGTTTATAATTATGCTCGACATTCCGAAGCTGACACTTGTCTCGGATCTGTTTGAGCCGCAGATGATATCGTGGGGCATTTTCATAGCTGCGTTCTCCAGCGGCCTTTTACAGTACTTCAACGAGCAGAAGGAGCAGGTGACCCGGGCAGCTTTCGTAATGCAAAACTTATCGTCGCAGCGCGATAATGAGATGGAGTATGCATTTGATAAAGCTGCCGCAAAAGTGGAACGGGATGCTGCCTTGAAAACCTTTTTGAGCGATCCTTCTCCCGCGGCCCGAAGGCATATCAACCAGCGTTTCGATACCATGTACTTTTCCGGGCCTGTAGATAAATACCAGGCTTCGCTATACTTTTACGATGATATTGGCACACCGCTGTACAATAAGGATACGACTGACATCCTTACATGGCATAAGCTCAGAGATGAATCCATAACTACAAATTCGCCTAACCTTTTTTACAAGGAGTCGATCCTCGGCGATCACCATTACCTTGCCATCATTTCCATCTACAGCGATACTATAAATGCCCGTATCGGTTATGCGGTTATCAACCTCGACAAAAAGAAGCAACCGCGGGAAGCGGTATACCCGGAGCTGCTAAAGCCTGCTGCAAGCAAAAATAACGGAAGCGATAAGGCCAACTATCCTTATGCTGTATATATCAAGGGTAAGCTGCTTTCACAGGTAGGCGACTATCCCTTCACCACCCGGCTTGATGATACGCTGCAGGAAGGCGAGACACAGTTTCGCAGTACGCGGAATGGCTCAGAGCTGTACAGCAAAGTATCTGACAGAAGAACAGTGGTGGCAGCGCGCAACTATGCTCGGCCTACGGAGTTGATCACATTGTTCTCCTATGTGTTTGTGGTGCAGCTGCTGCTGGCTATCGTAATACTGTTGTACCAGCTATACCTGTCGTATTTTACAAAGGAGAAATGGTCGGGAACATTTTTGAGGCTGACACTTAGCAAGCGCGTACATTTTGCTATGCTCGCTGTAGTGGGCAGTTCGTTTATTGCGATATGCATTGTTACGGTATGGTCTTCGGAAAAGAGCTTTAAAAAATCGAACGATGAGAAGCTGCAGGGTGTAATGCAGCTCGCCCGCGAATCCGTTCAGAATTATCTGAAGACTGAAGGCGCATACCAGTCGCCTTATGCTTTCGACTCGGTTATCCGCTCTACCAACTTTAAGAGCACCCTCGCAGTGCTGGCAGGCCGCCGCAGGGCAGATATAAATGTGTTCAACGACGAGGGCTATCTTGGCGCGACTTCGCAGGATGACATTTATGAAAAGGGCCTTATCTCTCCCATCATGCGGCCCGAGGCATTCCACAAGCTCCATGAAGAAGAGCAGTCGAAAGTGATACAGCAGGAGACCGTAGGAGAGCTCACCTATATCTCTGCCTACGAGCCACTGCGCGACGAGCAGGGACAGACCCTTGGCTACGTAAATGTTCCGTTCTTCTCATCGGTAAAAGACCTCAACAACCAGATATCGGAAGTCATCGTTGCATTGATCAACCTCTATGCGTTCATATTCCTGGTGGCGAGTATCGCCAGTCTTTTCGTTACCAAGTGGATAACCAATTCATTCAACCTCATCATCCAGCAGTTCAACAGGCTGAACCTGCAGCGCAATGAGCGCATCAGCTGGAAGTATGATGATGAGATAGGCCTGCTGGTAAAAGAGTACAATAAAATGGTAAACAAAGTAGAGGAGAACGCAGCACTACTGGCACAGAGCGAGCGGGAAACAGCATGGCGCGAGATGGCCCGCCAGGTAGCCCACGAGATCAAGAACCCGCTCACACCCATGAAGCTCAATATCCAATACCTGCAGCAGGCCGCCCGTAATGATAATCCTAACATAAAGCAGCTCACCAACAAAGTAGCAGAGTCCATCATAGAGCAGATAGACAACCTGTCTTACATAGCATCTGAGTTCTCCAATTTCGCCAAGATGCCTGAGGCTAAGCCCGAGGAGCTGGAGCTGGGAGAGCTGGTAAATAAAGCCGTAGAGCTATACCTCAACGAGGACCAGGTGAAGGTCACCATCAACAAGCCCGCTGAAATGCTCTACGTATACTCCGATCGCAGCCAGCTGCTGCGTGTATGCAACAACCTGCTCGAAAATGCACGCCATGCCATAGAAGAGAAACAAAATGGCCTCGTAGAGGTGATACTGAAAACAGACGGCAAAGATGCATTGCTGGCCATAAGGGACAATGGCAATGGCATACCGCACGATGTAGCAAAGAAGATCTTCCAGCCATATTTTACTACCAAGACCTCTGGTACCGGCCTCGGGCTGGCCATGACACGGAAGATCATCGAGTTTTGGAAGGGCACCATATGGTTCGACACCGAAGAAGGCAGCGGCACCACGTTTTTCATAAAGCTGCCGCTGGTGGTTCCCGGTGCGTCACATGCAGCCGTTGCGGAGCAAACACAATAAATATTTCTTACAATTGATTTTAAAACATTTTTTATAACGCCCTGTGCCTTAACTTTACCTGACTACTGATTTTTTTGGGGATATACCGGGGCTAATGGGCAAAGCATACAAACATCTTTTTTTCGACCTTGACCATACACTGTGGGATTTTGATAAAAACTCTGAGGCTACACTGCGCCGGTTATACACAGAGTATGAGCTGGGCAGCCGTGGCATAGCAGATTTTGATGATCTGTTCCGCTCTTACAATGTTCATAACGACAAGCTCTGGGCGCGCTACCGCAATGGCTACATCAAGCGCGATGAGCTGCGCTGGAAGCGCATGTGGCTCATGCTGCTTGATTTCAGGGTGGCTGACACCACGCTGGCTCACGAGCTCAGCACCGCCTACCTCGAAATTCTGCCTACGCAAACCTTGCTGGTGCCGCACGCAAAAGAGCTGCTGGAGCATTGCAAGGGCCGCTACGAGATGCACTTGATCACTAATGGCTTTGAGACCACACAGCGCCTCAAGCTGCAGTACTCTGGTATCTCGCGTTATTTCAAGCAACTCGTCACCTCAGAGAAGAGCAACAGCATAAAGCCGCACAAAGATATATTCGACTATGCCCTCAGCGCTTCAGGCGCCAGCGCAGAGGAGAGCATTATGATAGGCGATGCCATTGACATTGATATTCTCGGCGGCATCAACGCCGGCTGGGATACCGCATATTACAACCCGCACAAGGTGCAGCACACCCGCAAGCCTACCTACGAGATAGAGCACCTGGGAGAGCTGCTGACCGTCTTTTAATTGGTCAGCAGTATATCGCCGGTCATCTCCAGCGGTATCATTATGTCCATATAGCTGAGAATAGAAGGTGCAAGGTCGCCCAGCTTACCGGGTTTCAGCGTGCCCTTATAATCGTTCGCTATCAGGAACAGCGGTACCGGGTTGAGCGTATGCGCCGTATTAGGTGTGCCATCTTCGTTGATCAGGTAATCTGCATTGCCATGGTCTGCAGTAAGGAATATGCCATACCCCTTTTCCAGCGCCAGCGGCACTATGCGGGCTACGCAGTGGTCCACCGTTTCTACCGCTTTCTTCACCGCATCCCACACGCCGGTATGGCCCACCATATCAGCATTGGCAAAGTTGATGCAGATAAAATCAGCCGTTTCATTTGCTATTTCAGGCAGTATGGCTTCGGTAAGTTCGTTCGCGCTCATCTCCGGCTTCAGGTCGTATGTAGGCACTGTCCTTGGCGAGGGCATCATTATGCGCTTTTCCCCTGCAAAGGGCAGCTCCCTGCCGCCTGAGAAGAAGAAGGTGACGTGCGGGTATTTCTCCGTCTCTGCCATGCGTATCTGCGTTTTGCCATGGCTCTCCAGCACTTCCCCCAGCGTTTTGGTAAGGTCTTTGTTCTCAAATATGATACCCACATTTTTGTAGCTCTTATCATACTCGGTTATGGTCACATAGTGCAGGTCCAGCGGGTGCATGTTCTGCTCATGAAATATCTCTTGTGTCAGCGCCACGGTTATCTCCCTGCAGCGGTCTGTGCGGAAGTTGAAGCACACCACCACATCACCGTCCTTTATACAAGCCAGCGGCACGCCTTCATTGTCGCACAGCACTATTGGCTTCAGGAACTCGTCTGATATATTAGCAGCGTACGATTGTTCTATCGCGGCTATTGCATCAGTAGTATGTATGCCCGTGCCATGCACCAGCGCATCATACGCCACCTTTATCCTTTCCCACCGCTTATCGCGGTCCATGGCATAAAAGCGGCCCGTTACTGAGCCCAGCATGCAGCCGGTTTCCTGTAGATGCGTATTGAGCTCCTTTATAAATCTCAGGCCGCTCCTCGGGTCACAATCCCTGCCATCGGTAAATGCGTGCACGGCTACCCGGGGCACGTTGTTCCGCTGGGCCAGTGTGCACAGTTCCTTCAGGTGGTTGATGTGGCTATGCACACCGCCATCGCTCACAAGCCCTATCAGGTGCAGTGTGCGGTTAGCACTCTTTGCCATCGCAAATGCCGCACCCAGCACAGGGCTGCGCTCCAGCTCACCATCGCGCACAGCTACGTTTATGCGCTGCAGCTCCTGGTACACTATCCTGCCAGCACCTATATTCAGGTGCCCTACCTCAGAGTTGCCCATTTGCCCATCGGGTAGCCCCACGGCTTCACCGCAGGTGACCAGCTCGGTATTTGGGTATTTGCTGTAGAGGCTTTTTACAAAAGGCACATGGGCATTAGCTATGGCATCTGCTGCTGGCACCTTTCCGTGGCCCCAGCCATCCATTATAATAAGGATCGCTTTTTTCGACATGCCGCAAATTTACGAAAAAGAAAAAGCCTTAGGGTAACTGCGCTCAGTGCAGATATATTCAGGCTGCGTCACTACGAAGCGCTCACCGCCCTTTCCAATAGTGAGCCTGCCGAACCAGCAGAGGCTCCTCGCGAAGGTCTACGTTACCTCCCTCTCTATGATGAGCCTGCCGAACCAGGAGAGGGTCCTCGCGAAGGTCCACGTTACCCCCTCTCTATGATGAGCCTGCCGAACCAGGAGAGGATCCTCGCGAAGGTCTACATCACCCCCCTCTCCTTTGGAGAGGGCCGGGGAGAGGTACACAAAAATAATTTCTACAGTATCCAAAAATAATATACTTTTGATATCAAATTGATATCAAACAATTCACCACAATGGAAAAGATCATCAAACCAATGAACGGCTACTTAGCCTTATTTTTGTCGCTTATCCTGTCTGCTATCGGCATCTATTGCATGATACATACGGGCACCACCCAGGAACCACTCTACATCGTTCCCGGCTTCCTCTGCTTTGGTCTTTGCTTTTTTATCTGGAAGGGCCTCATGATCGTGCAGCCCAACAATGCCCGGGTGCTTAACCTCTTCGGCAAGTATGCAGGCACGGTAAAAGACAACGGGCTGTTTTTCGTTAACCCCTTGTACACTACCGCAAGGCTCACCCTCCGTGTGCAGAACATGGCCACACCTACCCTAAAGGTGAACGACAAAATGGGCAACCCCGTAGAGATAGCAGCAGTAGTGGTATGGCAACTACAGGATACCTACAAGGCGGCCTACGAAGTTGCCGACTACAACGCCTTTGTGCGCATGCAGAGCGAGGCGGCCCTTCGCCAGCTTACCATGGGTTTCGCTTACGACAACATAGAAGATGAGAACGCGGTGATAACATTGCGCGAGGGCGGCACTAAGATCAACGAGCTGCTCATACAGGAGCTCAATGAGCGCCTGTTCACAGCCGGCATATTTATCACTGAGGCGCGCATCAGCCACCTTGCTTATTCGCAGGAGATCGCCGGCGCTATGCTGCAGCGCCAGCAGGCATCAGCCATCGTTGCAGCCCGCTTCAAGATAGTTGAGGGCGCCGTAGGCATGGTAGAGCTGGCACTGGAGATGCTCAGCAAAAAAGACATCGTGCAGCTCGATGAGGAGAAGAAAGCTACAATGGTCAGCAACCTTATGGTGGTGCTCTGCGGTGAGCGCGGCGCACAGCCGGTACTAAATACCGGGTCGCTATACCAGTAATAAAAAAAGATAGTGAAGGGTGCCACAGCGCCCTTCACTTGTTGTTAAGTAAAGTAATTTTATACAACCGTAATAAGGAGTATTGAGTGGCGGCAAAAAAAACATTTGTATTAAGGCTCGACGAGGACGTGTACAAAGCCCTGGAGCAGTGGGCTGCGGACGAGTTCCGTAGCGTCAATGGCCAGATAGAGTGGCTAATAGATGCGCAGCTCAAAAAGTCGGGCAGAAAGAAAGACCCAAAAGAGAAGGGTAAGAAGGAAGAATAAGCTGGTCTTGAAAATAACATATCTATGAAGGTAAGGGCATTGGCACTGCTGTTGGCAGCTATAGTATTGGCAGGCATTAATACCACAAATGCGCAAAATGCACAGCAGCGCAATGAAACGGCTATGCAGGCTTTAACAGCACAGATAAATAGCCGCAACGCAGATGCGGTATATGATATGCTCGGCGCCGACTTCCAGGCTAGGTTCAGCCGCCAAAAATTTACCGGTGTGCTGAGAGATAACATCTTTCCACTTGGCGGCGTAAAATCCTCTGCGCTCGTAAAGATGAATGGCGGTGTTTCGCTCTACAAGGTTATTCACGAGCGCGAAACACTCAGCTATTTTATCGGAGTCAACGACTCTGATAAAATCTATACGCTCTCCTTTAAACCTTACAAAGAAAAGGCCGCAAGAAAAACTTACACCGACGCGTCCAGCAATGCGCTGAAAACAACGCTTGATGTCAACGTTGATAGCATTGCGCGGGGCTATATTGGCCAGGTGAATACGGTAGGCCTTGCCATAGGGCTTATTAAAGGAGCAATAGTGCACTACTATGGCTATGGCGAAACAACAAAAGGCAATAAAACAATTCCCTCCGCAACCACTGTTTTTGAGATCGGCTCCATAACCAAAACGTTTACGGCCACATTGCTTGCCCATTATGTTACCAAAGGAAAAGTATCGCTTGCGGATCCCATAACTAAATACCTGCCCGACTCAGTAACAAGCAATAAAGCCCTGGCGGGCATTACGCTGCAAATGCTCAGCAATCATACATCGGGCCTGGTAAGCGTACCTTACAACATGCACCTAAGCCCCTCGTACAACAATGAAGACCCTTATGCCGCCTACACTAAAAAAGATATGCATGCCTTCCTTACCAATTGCAGCCTGCAATCCGCACCCGGTGAAAAATATGCCTATTCTAATTTGGCGGTCGGACTCCTGGGTGTGATATTAGAGCAGGTAAGCGGACTATCATACGAAGCTATGGTAAAGAAGGTAATAACAACCCCGCTAAAAATGACGATGACCAGCGAACATCTTTCGAAGGGACAACAGAAGGTATTAGTAAGTGTATATAAAGAGAATGGCACACAGACTGTCCCATGGACGTTACAGTCGATCGCTGCCGCGGGCTGCCTGCGGTCTACGGTTGACGACCTGTTGCTTTATGCAAAAGCCAATCTCGCCCCTGGCAACACCCCCCTCGGTGAGGCAATGAAGCTGACGCATAAGATCACCTTTGAACCGCAGCAGGTAGCGCTTGGCTGGCATACCCACGATTCTGCATCATACCTGTGGCACAATGGCGGCACAGGCGGCAGCCGCAGCTTCCTGGCGTTTAATAAGGCGAATGGCACCGCGGTTGTAGTCCTCGCTAATTCCGCCATCAGTGCAGATGAGGTTGGGTTAAAGATAATGGAGCTGCTGGGAAAATGATCTTTCCTGAAAGCAATTCCATATTTTTATCTAACTTTTTCCCGATGCCTAATACTTACACTCAGCTATACATTCACTGTGTTTTTGCGGTAAAATATCGCGCAGCCGTAATCGACGAAGATTGGGCAAGCCGGTTACACCACTATATCACCGCTATCGTGCACAACAATGGCCATAAAATGTATGCAATAAACAACATGCCCGATCATATGCACTTGCTCATGGGCCTAAATCCGAATCAATCTGTATCAGAGGCTATGAAGCTGGTTAAAGGTGATTCCTCTGAGTGGGTTAATAAAGAAAAGCTCACGGGCCAGAAATTCTTTTGGCAAGAGGGATATGGCGCATTTAGCTACTCGAAGTCGCAAACGGACTCTGTGGTGAAGTACATACTTAATCAACAGGAGCATCACAAAAAAGTTGGCTTCCAGGAGGAGTACAGGAAAATGCTCAATGATTTTGCAATTGACTATGATGAAAAATATCTTTTCACACCACTCCTGTAGCATGCTGGTAAAATCGGTTTCCGTAAAATAAATAGCGCTTTATATGGGTGTTCTCAAATGCCGGTCTACGCCGCTAGGCGTAAAAGCTTGGTAGAAAAAATGCAGCAAATTTGCGGGCATGCTCCGTAGGAGCTACCACTCACGCAGAGCCACGTTATCCATGCCGGCCTAGTTCCATCCGTTTCGATCCTCATATGTTGCACGGGTAGCTCCTACGGAGCATAATGGCATTTTCTCAATAATTGCTACCAAGCTGTAGCCCCGCTGGGGCATACCGGCAACACGATGTATACCGTCAACGCTGGCTAACATACTATGGGTTTCTCACCCGCCGGTCTACGCCGTTAGGCGTAAAAGCTTGGTAGAAAATTGCAGCAAAAATGCGGGCATGCTCCGTAGGAGCTACCCACCTACGCAGAGCCACGTTATCCATACTAAATACTACCAAGCCTTTGCCCCGCTGGGGCATACCGGTGCAAGGGCCATGTTACTTTCGTAAATCTACCGGTCTACCATGCTTGAGTTATTAAGAGTGTTGCGGCATTTGAGCTACGCCGTTAGGCGTTATCGCTTGGTAGAAGATGCAGAGAAAGTCGGTTATGCTCCGTAGGAGCTACCCCTATATCTTGCGGCCATCATAGCTGCTGCTCTACGCCATCCTTACTACTTCGTAGAAAATTGCAGCAAATGTTGGTGCGCATTCTAATACCGCTCCGCCATCCCCAGCCCGAACAATGCATAATCATACACCGCTGGGTCCTGCGGATTTAATTCGCGCAGATGGGCGGTAAGCGCCAGCGCATTATTCCAGTTCGCCTTGTTATTAGGTAGCAGTTCCAGCCGCTCTGCCACCCGCGCCACATGCACATCCAGCGGGCACACCAGCTGCGCCGGACTTATCTTTTTCCATATACCGAAATCCACACCCGCCTTATCGTTGCGCACCATCCATCGCAGGTACATGTTTATGCGCTTGCAGGCCGAGCTACGCGCCGGGGTAGAAATATGTTTTCTCGTTCGCTCAGGATGCTCTATTGAGAAAAAGTAGTTGTGAAAATGTACCAGCGCCTGCTCCACGGTTTCACCCGCATATTTTTTCCCGGGTACAAATGCTTCCTCCAGCGACTGATGCTGCCCATAATGCCATTGCAGCAGGTGAATAAAATACAGCAGGTCCGTAGCGTTAAACGTACGATGCACAAAATGTACAAAAGGCTTCAGGTCTGTTTCCTCATGGTTCAATATGAAGTCATGGGGCGCATTGCCCATCCAGTCCATCAGCTTCCGGCAGTTGTTGATAATGGTGGTGCGGTTGCCCCAGGCCAGCACAGCCGCAAACAATCCCGATATCTCTATATCTTGTTTTTTGCTGAAGGCGTGCGGTATTACAATAGGATCTTTTTCAATGAACGCCGGCTGGTTATACATTGCCGCCTTTTCATCCAGAAATATCTTTAGCTCCTTCGCCTCCATAGCGAAGCAAGATTAAAAGGAAAATGCCGAAATGGGAAATATATTTTCCTGGTGTTAGCTATCTTATTTTGTCTTGCCCGTAGTGTGCTACAGCCCGCACTTCTGCGTTTCGCACTTTCAGGTTTCGGCTTTTGCCTTTCGATTTGACTATCCGCGCAAATGATTTTTTTAACCAGAACCCAAGGTTTCATCTGCCGGCTCCGTCAATAATAGCAGCTAACCCATACACCCGCATGAAGCACTTTTGTTACCTGGTCCTTATCACTGTTTTTATTACCTGCACTTTCAACGTTCTCGGGCAGCATGCCCCTTCCATATCCTGGGACACGCACCTTGGCGGCACCGGCAGCGACTACCTCTATTGTGTGCGGCAAACCCCCGATGGCGGCTATATCCTCGCTGGCAGCTCTAACTCAGTCAATGGCGACGTAACGGGCGCTCATGGCGCTAACGATGCATGGGTGGTGAAGCTATCTGCTACAGGCGCAGTACAGTGGAAGAAAGCTTTTGGCGGCAGCAGTGACGATATGGCAATGTCAATAGAGCCCACCTGGGATGGCGGCTACATATTCGCGGGCAGCACCCAATCGCCGGATGGCGATGTGGTAGGTATCCATGCCGACTGGGACTACTGGATCGTGAAGCTCTCTGATACTGGCGGCATACAGTGGCAGCAAACGCTCGGCGGGTCTTTGGCCGACCTCGGCCAGTCGGTAAAGCAAACTGCTGACAGTGGCTACATTGTAGCCGGCTGCAGCAAGTCAGCAGATGGCGATGTTACCGCTCCGCATGGTGGTTACGACTACTGGGTCATGCGCCTATCGCGCACAGGTAGCCTGCTGTGGCAGCGTTCCTTCGGTGGCACCGGCGATGACTATGCAGTAAGCGTGCAGCAGGCTGCTGATGGCGGCTTCATAGTAGCGGGCGATACTTACTCTGCTGATGGCGACGTTACAGCGCACCATGGTAATGATGACTATTGGATGGTGAAGCTGTCTGCTGCCGGCAGCATGCAATGGCAGCGGGCACTGGGTGGCACTGGTAGCGACTATGCCCAGTCGGTAGTAGTTGCTGCCGATGGTGGCTACGTGGTGGCCGGTGGCAGCAACTCGGCCGATGGCGATATCACCGATGCCCGTGGCAGTGGCGACTACTGGGTTGCAAAGCTTTCCACTACGGGCACATTGCTCTGGCAGCACTCGCTCGGCGGCCCCGGCATTGATGCGGCCAATAATATTGCTACAACCAGCGACGGCGGCTACCTGCTCATGGGCTACTGCGGTGCGAATGGTGGCGATATCACAGGCTTCCACGGCACTAACGACTACTGGGCAGTTAAGATATCCGCCTCAGGCACCGCAGAGTGGCAAAACTGCCTGGGCACGTTGCCTGTAGAGGTCGGCTGGTGCGGCGTGCAGACCAGCGACAGCGGCTTCATGGTTGCGGGCTATTCCGTATCAGATAGCGCGCAGGCATGGGTGGTCAAGCTTAGCAAGCCCACACCGGAAGTGGTAAGCGCCACCGCCATAGCTGGCATATCCATCACCCCAAATCCCGCCACAGATATCATCACCGTCACCGGGGTCTTGCCTGCAAGCATACACATTTATAATTCCCTTGGCCAGTTGGTACATAACGGGCATGATACAGGCCACATCGCTATTAGCACATTGCTACCAGGCCTGTACTTTGCTCGCCTCCTCAATAGCGAAGGCCAGGTACTATACACCGCTAAGATCGTTAAGCAATAATACTATTCAGCCCCTACTCCCTATCACTCTTAGCGACCATGGCCACCTATTCTAACCCATCCACCCTTTACCTAACCCCCCTTCAACCAAACACCCTACCTTTGCACCGCAATGCAAAACCGACCAATGCCCGCCGAGCTCAAGAAAGGCGGAGTGATACTAGTAGATAAGCCTTACAAGTGGACATCTTTCGATGCGATAAACAGTATTAAAATAGCCGCGCGCGCCAAAATAGGTCACTGCGGCACACTCGATCCGCTCGCCACCGGGCTGCTCATCTGCTGCACCGGCGATATGACCAAGAGGATATCCGAATACCAGCAGCTACCCAAAGAGTATACAGGCATTTTCCACATGGGGGCTACCACGCCTACATACGACCTGGAGAGTGAACCCGCCGACCCTAAGCCTTACGAGCACGTTACCGAAGAGCAGATACGCAATGCAGTTAGCCAGCTCACAGGCGACATTATGCAGGTGCCACCCATACACTCTGCCATAAAAAAGGAAGGCAAGCGCTCTTACGACCTTGCCCGCGCAGGCATGGAGGTGGTGCTCGATCCCCGCCCCGTCACCGTCGGCGAGTTCGAGATCACCAAAATAAGCCTGCCCGAAGTACACTTTCGCGTCCTGTGCAGCACCGGCACATACATCCGCTCCCTCGCACACGACTTTGGCCAGCTGCTCGGCTGTGGCGCCTACCTGCAGGAACTAAGGCGCACCAAAATAGGCAACTTCAGCGCCGCAGATGCCCTTACCCCGCAGCAATGGAAGGCTATATGGAAGCCGGCACCGCCCGCTGCCCCCGCAGAAAATCCGGAGTAGCTGATACACATAGTCATTTGCACACTATTAAATGGCCTGCCCGCAAGCTGATTCAACTTATGAAAAAAACGCTATTTTAAACAACGGGTTAACAATAAATAAACCAATCGTTAATCTACACGTTATCAACACAGGTAAATTAAATAAGGCGTATTGTTGTAATCAGAATATAAAGTGTAATTTTAATGTGGGCATAATCTGCCACCATGGATAGTAATCCGGTTATCATAAATAAGATTGGCGATCTGGTAAGGGAATTGATGTTACTGCACAATATTCCCTGTCACCGCATCGAGTCGGCTATTGAGCAGCACTCACAGCCGGGTGGCGAAGATTTATCCATACCTGTAATACGTATCATTACTTATTTTGAGGATGTTGTAAAAGATATTGCCGCTATCCTCGAAAGTGAGTTCGATGTGTCGGTGATTATGCCTGCAGCCGATGGTGGCCGCTCCTGGGCCGATGGGTTCTCTCCCTGCAGCGCCCAATACCTGGCCGTATTAAAGGCCAACAGGCAATCACTTATAGAGTACCGGTCCATAGGCAGCGCAGCCTTCGAGATACAGCTAAGCACGGTGCTGCAGCAGGCATGGGGCAGCATAGAGCAGCACCTCGGCTTCACCGATCACTCCGCAATACCCGATGATATCCGCCGCGATTTTTTCCGCGTAGGCGCGCTATTCGAGCTGGCAGATGCAGAGCTGGTCAAAGTAAAAAAGCAGGCATCCTGGGGCGAAAATTCCGTTGTACCCAATGCTGCGGAGGCTAAGCGCCCACGCACAGAGGCTGTGCCTGCAGGCATTATTGCTCCGCAAAAGCACGATACGGCTGTAGTAACACCGGAGGTACCGCACAGCGCACCCACGCCGCCGCCCACCAGCAGCGCCCTCGGCAATATCACCATTGCCCGCCCACCCGGCGCTATAAAAACAGAGACCATTACACAGTCGGGCAGTGTGGTTGTATCCGTGTTAAGTGCAGAGGCTGAACCTGGTACAGAGGAAATTCCATACACGCCACCGCCGGTTGTAGTCCTAGCAGAGCCGCATCCCACGGCTGCGGCCCCCGGCAACGAGCGAACCGCGTATCCCAATGTTTTTAATAGCGAGAATACGCCCATCACTTATGCCTCGCTAAGAGACTATATCAAGAACAGCCGGGCAGTAAGAGAGGTGGATATGCAGATAGCCACCCATGCAGGCGCACGCCTCAACGACGAGATAGACATTGAGGGCGATGTAGAGCGGCTTCACTTTTTACGCATAGACACCCTTGGCCAGCTGCACAAGAAAATTGAGGAGAACAAAGCCGATATGGCTGCTTTCGCAGAGAAGTGGATAGGCAAAGACAATGGTGGCACGTTCGACTCCGGCATCAGCCTCTTCTACCTCGAATACGTGCTTGTAGGCCAGCGAAACGATCCCGCATTTGCCGTAGAATACGTCCTCAAATTCATCTCCGACAATGACTACAGCGCCCGCTATATTATACCTACCTACAGTTCCATAAAAGGCACCGAAAAGCCCTATGTAGCTTCGCACGCGGGAATGAAAAAGTAGGATCACAGATTATAGCAGCCACTACAAGCGCTTCATCCAACCCCCATGTTATGCCGCCGTAGACGGCAAAGCAAACTATGGAAACGCCAGCACCACTTGGCACAGTAGCGCCCGTACGCCTTTTCCGACCGGCACGCGTTGTGGGGTCACTCTCTACCACACCCCCCAAACCAACCCCATGTTATGCCTCCTAGGTGGCAAAGCTCTGTAGAAAATACAGGCTCGTACCAGTCATGCACCGTAGGAGCTACCCACCACTCCTTAGTCAGAATATCTTCGAATAGACAACGCGATACCACACCAACCCCATGTTATGCCTCCGTAGGTGGCAAAGCTCTGTAGAAAATACAGGCTCGTACCAGTCATGCTCCGTAGGAGCTACCCACCACTCCATGGTCAGATTAACTTCGAATATACAATGCCATACCACATCCGCCCAAACCCACCCCATGTTATCCGACGTAGGTGGCAAGCAACCTATAGAAGCGCCAGGCACCACTTGGCACGATACTTTAAACTACTCTAACGTGAGAATGAAACAGTGAAAACGAAAAACGAATGAACCCTACGAAATTTCCCTTCTAATAATCCTCTTAAATTTTCCCTCCTCATCGGCCGATGCGCAAGCACCGGCCGATGAATATTTTAGGCAAGTCTCCATTTCAGCACAGCCTCAATACCCAGGAGTATCAGTAGAGTCCGTACGCTTTTTTGGCCGGTACGCGTCGCGGTATCACTCCCCTATGACATCCGCCAAAGTCAGCCCCATGTTATGCCTCCGTAGGTGGCAAAGCTCTGTAGAAAATACAGGCTCGTACCAGTCATGCTCCGTAGGAGCTACCCACCACTCCATGGTCAGATTAACTTCGAATATACAATGCCATACCACATCCGCCCAAACCCACCCCATGTTATCCGACGTAGGTGGCAAGCAACCTATAGAAGCGCCAGGCACCACTTGGCACGATACTTTAAACTACTCTAACGTGAGAATGAAACAGTGAAAACGAAAAACGAATGAACCCTACGAAATTTCCCTTCTAATAATCCTCTTAAATTTTCCCTCCTCATCGGCCGATGCGTAAGCACCGGCCGATGAATATTTTAGGCAAACCAGCTAGAAAAAGCTACGAACTATCGGTAGCGTCCGTACGCCTTTTTTGGCCGGTACGCGTCGCGGTATCACTCCCCTACGACATCCGCCAAAGCCAACCCCATGTTAAGCCTCCGTAGGTGGCAAAGCTCTGTAGAAAATACAGGCTCCTACCAGTCATGCTCCGTAGGAGCTACCCTCCACTCCATGGTCAGAATAACTTCGGATAGACAACGCCATACCACACCACCACCATGTTATGCCTCCGTAGGTGGCAAAGCTCTGTAGAAAAATACTATCGCATTTGGTCATGCTCCGTAGGAGCTACCCACCAATCCATGGTCAGAATAACTTCGAATAGACAACGCCATACCACACCAACCCCATGTTATGCCTCCGTAGGTGGCAAAGCTCTGTAGAAAAATACGATCGTATTTGGTCATGCTCCGTAGGAGCTACAACACTCCATGGTCAGAATAACTTCGGATAGACAACGCCATACCACACCAACCCCATGTTATGCCTCCGTAGGTGGCAAAGCTCTGTAGAAAACTACGATAGTATTTGGTCATGCTCCGTAGGAGCTACCCTTTCATAATTGCATGCATCACCTGTTCTTCCCCTTCATCTCCTCCACCAATTTCAATATCCGCTTCACACGCGTCTCCGGTTTCTTAGCTTCATTTATAGCGAGTACTGCTTCTTTCTTATTGGTGAATGACATGGCGTAGAATACATCGGCGAGGCCTTTGTATTTATTAAGTGCTGCGAGTGCATCATCCGGAAGCGTTACGGCCCGGTTCACGTAGTCTATACCGGGATCATTGCGCTGCTCCGCAGGTATGCCGTAGGTCGATGGTTTCCTTACAGGCGCATTGGTAAAGCGCATCCCTGTCCAGTCATCGTTTACAGATACAGATGTCTGCCCCCTATAGCCCGCATCTGCCAGCATGTGCCACGGCTCCATATGTATAAGGTCAGATCTTATGGCCCCGCTCTTCTTAGGGTAGCATATCCAGAACAGTGTATCGTGCTCCACGTAGTCGGCGAGCTTAGGCAGGTACTTTGCAAAGTCGGTACTGTCATAAGCAAAGAGCACAAGCTGTTGCGCCAGCTGCTTACCTGCAAGCTTATTCTTTATTTCAAAGCCATCGAAGATACCTATCACATCATCCGGCGCATTGATAAGCCATAGCGCTTTCCCGCTATCCAACCTTAGCTTCTTTATCACATCTGCCGCCATATCAGTACTAATGAGTCAGCATATTAGCATTTGAATTGCTCCAATTGGAATTTGGAGTTTGGAATCTGTGATTTGGAATTTCCTCTTTGGAATTTTACAAAGTTATTTCCTTCACATCATCAGCTATAGTAAGCCTGCCCGCGGTCTTCGCCTTTATCTCGTCGATAGTAACCCCAGGTGCATACTCTATGCAGCGAAAGCCATCTGGCGTTACATCAAATACACCGAGGTCGCTCACTATCTTTTTCACGCAGCCCACGCCGGTGAGTGGCAGCGAGCACTTAGGCAGCAGCTTGCTTTCCCCCTTTGGGTTAGTGTGCTGCATGGCCACAATAATATTTTTAGCAGCAGCTACCAGGTCCATAGCGCCGCCCATGCCTTTTACCATCTTGCCCGGTATCTTCCAGTTAGCTATGTCGCCATTGTCGGCCACTTCCATAGCGCCCAGCACCGTCAGGTCTACCTTGCCTGCGCGTATCATGCCGAAGCTCATAGCGCTATCAAAGAATGCCGACCCCGGCAGCGTAGTTATCGTCTGCTTACCCGCATTGATCAGGTCCGCGCTTTCTTTCCCCTCTAAGGGGAACGGACCCATGCCCAGCAGGCCGTTCTCGCTCTGCAATACCACATTCACGCCCTGCGGAATGTAGTTGGCCACCAGCGTAGGTATGCCTATACCCAGGTTCACGTAAAAGCCATCCTGCAGCTCCTGCGCTATGCGCTTTGCTATTTGTTCTTTATTGAGTGCCATAACTTAAACCCCAAACCCCTAAAGGGGCTTCCCCATGTTTTGTAACACTGAAGTGCGGGGAAATGTTTTATAGTATTGTTGAAAGATATAATTACATCGCTAGCGTGTGGCCTGCCACCGCAAGGGGAAGCCCCTTTAGGGGTTTGGGGTTTGGTTTGGGGTTTGTTTCCTCACCGTCCTTTGCTCAATGCGCTTCTCATAATCCTTGCCCTTGAAAATGCGATGCACGTAAACCCCCGGCACATGAATATAGTTCGGGTCTAGCTCACCGGGCTGCACCAGCTCTTCTACTTCGGCTATGGTTATCTTACCCGCCATAGCCATCATAGGGTTAAAGTTGCGCGCCGTATCCTTGAAGATGAGGTTGCCCAGCGTATCGCCCTTCCACGCCTTCACTATAGCGAAGTCAGAGTCAAAAGCCATCTCCAGCAGGTAATTCTTCCCGTTGAAGTTGCGTATCTCCTTGCCCTCGGCCACCTCGGTGCCATAGCCCGCCTGCAGGTACACTGCGGGCATGCCATAGCCGCTGGCCATGCAGCGCGTAGCCAGCGTGCCCTGCGGCACCAGCTCCACCTCCAGCTCACCGCTTAGCAGCTGCCTTTCAAACTCAGCGTTCTCCCCCACGTACGAGGATATCATTTTCTTCACCTGCCTGCCCTTCAGCATCAGGCCAATACCAAAGTCATCTACCCCCGCATTATTAGAGATGCACGTAAGGCCATTGATGCCCTTGCGCACAATGGCTGCTATACAGTTCTCAGGTATCCCGCACAGCCCGAAGCCGCCCAGCATCAGCGTAGCGCCCGAAGAGATATCATGTATCGCCTCATCAGCGCCTGCAACTACTTTATTCATGGGTAATAATTTGTGGCTGCTAAATTAGTTATAAGAGTGATAACTTAGCATAACTACAGAATTAAGACCGTGTGAAACGATCAGGCAAGCCGGGTAAGCTGGTCATATTGAAGGGTATCTTATCGGAGTTCGGCTTCGAGGCTACCGATAAGGAACTTCAGGATGTGGAAACAGTACAGGATTTACACACTTTCATTTGGCAGCGACTGAGCCACGATACAACTTCACGGGAAGGGTCTCAGGGCATTTTCGCCTGGGCGGCTGCTTATCTTGGCGCTAATCTTGACGTTCCTCCCGGAAACATATCACCTGCTACAGACCCATCCTCTCTTCTGCCTAAAAATAAAAGGAAAATAACATGGAAAAGTATCCAACAGATGTCTCCGCTTATCTTACCTGATGTTGAGTGGTCCGACCGCAAATTCAATATTTGGTGGATCCCAGGGATCGTGATTTGCATTCCCGTTATCATGCTCATCAGTTTTACAGGATTAGAATGGGAAAAGGCAAGCGTTATAGGCGTTCTACTTACAGAGGGGTCGTTATATTATTTACTATGCAGTTACGAGTTCCGGGAGCGAACAATGGAGGAATTCGCATTGGAGATCTTGTGGCTCAACCGGCAAAAAATAAAAGGCCAGCTCGGTTATTCCAGGCACGATATGGAGCAGCTGGTCAATTGGCTTATTAGGCACAACGCATACAAAAACAGCAAGTCAGTGCAGCCCGCACAGGAACTTAAAGAGTTTGGGTTTTATTGACTTGTATTTTATGGAAACACTCCACCTCCTCCTTTTTCACGGAGGTGGCCGGGGTGGTACAGTCTCACAAAACCTTACCGGGTATACCACCCCCTCCTTTTTTCAAGGAGGGGGCCGGGGGGTGGTCATCTCACAAAACCCTTTACTTTTGCACTTTCACTTTTCACCATTATGTCTAAGAAAAACATTTCCCGCCCCGATGGTCTCGCCTATTCTACCAACAAGGACTTCTTCAACGATTTCCCGGCCGAAGAAAGTGCAGACACGCTACCCAAAGACAAGCAGAAACTACGCGTAAAGCTGGACACCAAGCAGCGCGCTGGTAAAGTAGTAACCCTCGTCGACGGTTTCGTAGGCACTGCCGATGACATAGAGGCCCTCGGCAAGCAGCTCAAAACCAAGTGCGGCGCCGGCGGCAGCATCAAAGACGGCTTCATCATCATCCAGGGCGACTACCGCGAGAAAGTGGTGGCATGGCTGAAGGATTGGGGGTATGTTTTAACGAAGTAATATTTTGTCGCAGTAAATAAGTTGCATGAAAATATTTAAATTTGTTGCAAATAAGGAGCTATGGATAGCAGTGAATTGAGGGAAAGGCTACATGAGTTTATAAATACCGCAGATGAGCAACATTTGTCTGCGATTTATACTCTTGTTGAAGATAAGTTGCAGGCCCGGACCGATGTGTACGACGACGAAGTCATGAAGATGCTCAACGAGCGCAGGCAGAACCATCTCAATGGGACATCAAAATCCTATTCTGCCACCGAGAGCATTGAAATGATTTTGAGACACAAAAAATAATATGCCCTATAATGTAATTGTAAAAGAGGAAGCTTTTGCTGATGCATTAACGGCCTATTTATACTATGAACATCAGTTAGAAGGCTTAGGAGACCGTTTCATTGCCGAACTTAATTTTAGATACCGGCAACTTGCGGAAAATCCTCATTATTTTAGCTACGTATATGCTGACAAAGGACGGAATCGGCGTGACGTGCTTCTTAAGAAATTCCCATATCTGGTTGTTTTCGAAGTTATTGGCTCTGATGTTATCGTATATTCCGTTCTTAATACGTCGCGAGAAGCCAGGAAAGCATAGCTGCGGGGTACAGTGGCTGCCACACTCCGTAATTTTTCCCCGTTACTACCCATTTTAATTTATTTTTGCGCTTCAATTTGTGAAAGCAACTCATTTTTGCTTTTTCACTTTTAACTTTTGACTTTTTATGGCGCTCCAGGATATTAAAATATTGAACGAAAAAGAGACACGTGGTGGTTTTGGTGAAGGCATACTCGAGGCAGGCCGCCGCAACCCCAATGTGGTAGCCCTCACCGCCGATCTTGGCGGCTCGCTGAAGCTCAACGCGTTCATAAAGGAGTTCCCTGAGCGTTTCATACAGTGCGGCATTGCCGAGGCCAATATGATAGGCGTAGCTGCCGGCCTCACCATAGGCGGCAAGATCCCGTACACTACCACATTTGCCAACTTTTCCACTTCCCGCGTTTACGACCAGGTGCGCCAGTCGGTAGCCTACAGCGGCAAGAATGTGAAGATATGTGCATCGCACGCCGGGCTTACCCTTGGCGAAGATGGTGCCACACACCAGGTGCTGGAAGACATCGGCATGATGAAGATGCTGCCGGGTATGGCGGTAGTGGTTCCATGCGACTTCAACCAGACCAAAGCCGCTACCATGGCCATTGCAGAGTACGAAGGCCCTGTATACCTGCGCTTCGGCCGCCCCAAGTGGCCAAACTTTACTGCTGAGGATGCCCCATTCGAGCTGGGCAAGGCGCAGGTGCTTGCCGAAGGTTCAGACTTATCCATCTTCGCCTGCGGCCATATGGTATGGCTGGCAGTAGAGGCTGCAAAAGCGCTGGCCGAAAAAGGCATCACCGTTGACCTCATCAACATACACACCATAAAGCCACTCGATGAAGAGGCTATCATTAAGTCGGTAAGAAAGACCGGCTGTATCGTTACCGCAGAAGAGCACCAGATCAATGGCGGCCTCGGCGACAGCGTAGCCAATGTAGCATCGCGCCACTGCCCTGCACCTCACGAATACGTAGCCGTTATGGACACCTTCGGCGAAAGCGGCACCCCAAAGCAGCTGCTCGACAAATACGGCCTTACCACTGCGAATATTATTGCAGCTGCTGAGCGAGCTTTGGCCAGAAAGAAAAAAGCTTAGGCTTTTGGTGGGTAGTTTTTGCGCCGGGTATCGTATATGGTTACTATAAAGACCTTATTTCCGGCAACCCTGTAAAAGAGTCTATTGTGTTTTGTAATGCTTATGCTCCGGGTATCTCCCACGCCAGTTAACGCGCCTATATAAGGGTGAAATCGAATTTCATCTATACGCAGATATAATTTCTCGAGGAATTGATTTGCTACCTTTTTATTCCAGTCTTTTTCGAGGTACACTAATATCTCATTAAGTCGGTTTTCAAACCGCTTCTTGATGATTATCTGGTGCGCCATTTTTCCATATTTTTCTTAAACTCTTCCTCGGTAATCACATCTTTATCCAAGTCTTCTTCAGACAGTGCAACTAATTCCTTCCACTGCCACGGAGCCAATTCATCCTTAATAGAGCTCTTGGTATTTATATAATAATCCAGTTCTTCCTCCAATTGTATGAGCAAGCTTTCATCCTTTATCGCTTCTATTTGTTCTTTTAAATGCTGTTGGCGCTCTTCGAGACTCATAACAGTTATTTTCATCAAATTTACGTCATTTGGGAATTCATAAAGGTTAGCAGTTTTATAAATTACATATAACAGATAGGCCAAAGAACGGCAAAGGGAAAATAAATCCTTCTGATCGGCTCCTGGTTTTTGCACTACTCCTTTACAAACGCACCAGCATATACACCATTCACCGACAGATAATAAATGCCCGGCACCAGGGATCGTACATCCGCAATCATAGTTTTTTCGTCTTGCCTGTCATAGTTAGGCACCGCTTGCCGGCCTGATACGTCAGCAATGCTTATTGAATTTATAGCGGAGCTGTTTGCTATTGTTATTTTGTTGGTGGCTGGGTTGGGCATGATGGTTGCCAAGACCGGCATCCTTTCGATGGTAGGTGTGCTTACAGGTGCATTTGTAATCTTTCTTATTCTATTATTGTTTACGTCAGCGAAATAAATAACGCCAGATGAATTGACTGCAATCCCATTTGGCGCATTTAGCTGGGCAAATAGTGCAAAATTACCATCTCCACTAAATCCCGAGGAACCGTTTCCCGCGATGGTAGAGATTACTCCAGCCGAATTTATTTTACGCAATACATTGGCATTAGGGTCAGCTATTAGCATGTTACCATCATTGTCAAATTGTACAGAGTTTGGAGCGCTTAATTTGGCAGATGTCGCTGGGCCGCCGTCACCGTCATTGCCAATCGTGCCGTTACCTGCAATAGTTGTAATAATGCCTGTACTACTAACCTTTCTAACTCTATAATTCGCCCAATCTGGAATATATACTTCCCCTGTACTGTTGACTGCAATGTAGCCGGGAAATTTCAGCTGCGCGCTAGTGGCCGGACCGCCGTCTCCACTGTAGCCCGCCGTGTTATTTCCCGCTACTAAGCTTATTACACCTGAAGGATTTATCTTCCGTACGCAATAATTACTGGTCTCTGAAAAATAGATACTTCCCAAATTGTCAACGGCTATACCATATGGGTTTTTCAGTTTTGCAGCGGTTGCTGGTCCGCCGTTGCCATCATATCCCCCTACGCCGGTACCTGCAATGGTTGTTATAATCCCGCCACTGTTAACCTTACGTACAACGTGATTTGCGCAATCCGCAATGTATAAATTTCCAGTTGCGTCTATTGCAATGCCAGTTGGTTTTTTTAGACGTGCAGATGTGGCAAGCCCACCATCACCACTATATCCGGCCGTGCCCTCACCAGCCACTGTCGATATTATTCCGGCAGCATTTATTTTCCTAATAACATTATTTTCCTTGTCAGCAACATATAAGTTTCCAGAGTTGTCAAAAGCAACATTCTGCGGGATATTGAGTGTGGCAGAAGTACAGGCATTGCCGTCACCAGTGTAACCAGCAACACCCGTCCCCGCAACCGTGCTTATATACTGCGCAGAGCATTCAAACATACCTACATAACCAAGCAGGCAAAGGGTCAGGAGAATATGTTGCAGGTAGCTTTTCAATGTGTCCGGGGTTTAGAGTCTTCGAATAATAGTAAATGTAAATTTATGCTGTTTTATTTAGTGCTGCTATAGGTATAAATACTCATTTTTAAGTCCTGTGCCAGCAGGCCCATCTACCTGCCGCGCTCCAAGGCTTAAAATCACCCCAAACCCTTACCCACAGCCAAAAGAAATTTTTACCATAAACAGCTGGCTGCACACCATGTACCGAAAACTGCACACCCATAAAAACTCGTTTTCCTCAAACCAATTCCCACACCCACCTTTGTACCGAAAACTAAAAACCCCCCTTATTATGTATGCATTCAGTAACCCACTAAGCCAACCAATATCTATTAATGCAATCCTGTTTTTCTATGAAATCTTTTAAATCGTGTTCAGAAAGAAAATTTTTCACCGGCACCAAAACCCACCCGCCGATGATTTGCTGCAATAACACCCGAGCGACAGCGAGGACATAGACCTCCCTCTCCTTGGGAGAGGGCCGGGGAGAGGTCCCAGCAAAAACCGGAAGCAAACCGGAAATCGAGAAGGACCCAACGCGAGCACGTAACAGCACCCCCTCCTTTTTTAAGGAGGGGGCCGGGGGGTGGTCCATCTTTGCGGTTCCGCTTCCTTACAGGTCCAAACACAATTCTTCAATTCTTTTAATTCCAGAAATTCGAGTTCAGACCAGCAAATCCATGAATTCCGGTTCCGACAAAATTTTCCACCTGCAGATCGGCAACACCTACACAAAGCATTGATAATAAGCATTCTGCGAAAATTACACCTTTCCGATAGCAACAAAAACCGGAAGCAAATCGGAAATGCCCTGATGCGCAATTCTTCACAAAATGTCACATTTTGTGAAGAATTGTGTAGTTTTATTGTTTGAGTATTCTCTCAAAGCTTCACAAAATGTCACAAATTGTGAAGCTTTGTGAACAAATCAGGTACAATGGTAGAAAGAGCACCCTCAACTTTGAATTTTCGGCTGGAAGGTAAATTGCTGCAGCTATTGCAGGAGGAAGAGGTTATATCGTTGCTCAATAAGATCAACGAAGAATATTATTACTGGCATGTAGTAAAGCGGTTAGATTATCCCGCCGGGGTTAGTGCCGCCGATATATGGGGAGTAGTGAAGCTGAGGCGCAGGATCACGCCCAACCGGATAAAATTTGGCGACTATACTTTTCACTGGAACATCAATAACCAGATACAGGAGTTTCTGCATGTGCTTGATATGAATATCGGCGGCTCGCTGGAATCGCCCTACAAAATACCTGCTGAAGATAAAAGCCGTTACCTGATCAGCTCCATAATGGAAGAGGCTATAGCATCGAGCCAGATAGAGGGTGCGGTGACGACGAGGAAAAAAGCAAAGGAACTGCTGAGGCAAAATAAAAGGCCTTCGAACAGGTCTGAGCAGATGATCGTAAATAACTATACTACCATTCAACGGATACTGGAAATAAAATCTGAACCACTGAATGCTAAGAACTTATTAGAAATACACAAGCTCATTACTAATGATACCCTTACCAATGCCAACGAGGAAGGAGCGCATAGGAAAGGAGATGATATAGATGTGATCGACTTTGCTACAGGGCAGGTGGTGCATCATCCGCCAGACCCGGCCGATGTGGATGCCTTGCTGAATGCGCTATTTAGTTTTTTTAATGATGAGGATACCAGGATATTTATACACCCTTTGATCAAAGCATCGATCATCCATTTTATGGTGGGGTTCATTCACCCATTTGCAGACGGTAATGGGCGTACTGCACGGGCGCTGTTTTACTGGTATTTGCTGAAGAGGGGCTATTGGCTAACGGAATACCTATCAATTTCAAGGTTGATACTGAAGGCTAAAGGGCAGTATGCCCGGGCATTCCAGTATACGGAGGTAGATGAACATGATCTGACCTACTTTGTCTTATTCAATCTTAGGGTGATGAAACTGGCTTTTGATGAGCTGAGAGCATACATACAGCGCAAAAATGAAGAGAAGAAGGAGCTTTCTAACTTCATGGGGATAGACGGCATCAGCTACCGGCAGGCGATAATACTTGAATGGTTTTATAAGGAGCCCGCACTATTGCTGACGGTAAAGGAAACCCAGACAAGGCTGGGCGTATCGAACGGCAGTGCAAGGAGCGACCTGAACAGCCTGGCGGAAAAGGGATACGTGCAGGCAAAAAGCATGAACAAGGTTACGAGTGCTTATATAAAGGGGGATAGGTATGATGAGCTAACAGAGCTGTTGAAACAAGAAAACAAACGTTAGCCGGCGGTTAACCCTCCCCCACCATGGGTTATTTACCCGCCCGGTATCGTTTTTTATTCTGTATAAAAGTTAATTTCACATCAATTATGAAGTGCTGCTTTTATACCGCCCGCCGCCTGCTGCTGCTTGTTGCCATATGCTTACCCGCATTGCTGCATGCGCAGCGCTATACATTCCATAATCTTGGGGTAGATGACGGGCTGGTGCAGTCGCAGGCTACCTGCATGGCGCAAGACAGGCTGGGCCATCTGTGGATAGGCACGCTCGGTGGCCTCTCCCGCTACGATGGTAAGAGCTTCGCCAACTTCACCGTGCGCAATGGCCTGCTCAATAATACTGTGCGTGCCGTTGCCGCTGATGCCGTGGGCAATATCTGGATAGGTACGCCGGTGGGCATTTCGCAGTACAATGGTAAAACATTTACCAACTACACCCGGCAGGAACCGGAAAAGCGCGCTATCAATAATACCCAGCAGATACAGGTGATAGGCGATACTGCATGGTGGCGCGTGCAGGGCGATGTATATTATATTGCAAAGGGCAGGATCAACTTTTATACCCTGCCCGGCCAGGGCGGTTTTGCATCGGCAATGCTGGTGGAGAAAGACGGCATGTGGCTGGCCAAAGATGGTACTGTGTATCACCGCGAGGGCACAAAGTGGGATAGCCTCCGCTTTGCCATTGCAGCCGACCAGCCGCAGCCAGGTGTTTTCCGCATCTTTCGCGACGGTACCGGCATAGTATGGGTAACTACCAATATGGGCCTCTACCGGGTAGACAATGGCCGCCTGGTGCCGCAGGTCATCAACGGCGTGCCTTCCACCTTCCTTCCCACGCTATCATGCATCACACAAGACCGTGCAGGCGCGCTGTGGCTGGGTACCAATAGCGGTGTCATAAAGCTATCAGGCACCGTAATGCAGGTATACAATAAGCGCAATGGCCTTAGCGACAATTCATTTTTCGACATGCTCACCGATGCTGAGGGCAATGTATGGATGGCGTCAGACGGACAGGGCATATTCCGCTTCTCGGGCACCCAGTTTACCGGGCTCGATGAGAGTATGGGCCTGCCGAGCGGCCAGGTGATGGCACTCACTGCCGACAAAAAAGACTCCCTCTATCTCGGCACCTACGATGCGGGCCTTTTCATCTACAAAGATGGCATGATCACCAGCCTGTCTTTCCCATCGCTGCCGGTGCCGGGCATCACCTCGCTGGTGCATACTAAGCGTGGCAAGCTGTGGATAGGCACGCGGGGCCGCGGCCTCTGGTCGTTCGATAATGATATCTTCCGGCAGTACGTAGCACCTGAGCGCAACTTTCCGTCGAACTACATCAACAGCCTGCATGAAGACAGTAAGCAGCGGCTGTGGATAGGCTTCGCGAATGGCGCTATCATGTTCGACCTCGACAGCTTTAAGACTGTGGTGCCCCAAAATGTGCCCGTGCTCTCCTTCCTTGAGGTCGAAGAAGATAAGGTGCTCATAGCTACCGAAAAGGGCATGATGGTGTATGAGAACGGGGAAACAACGCCCTACAAGACAGGCACCATTGCAGACAGCTCTAATGTAAAGTGCTTTATGCTCATGGGCCGCCAGCTGTGGCTGGGCACCAGCGACAATGGCGTTATCCGCTACGATATGGACAAGGGCAAGGCACTGGTGATAAACAAGGCAAGCGGCTTGCGCTCAGACTTTATCTATAATATAGTTGCCGATAATGACACTAACATATGGGTGGGCACGGGCTTTGGCATACATAAGATACGCATGACGGGCGATGAGGCCGAGATCACATTTTATGGCAAGGAGCAAGGCATTGCCGGCATGGAGAGCAATATCAACGCCGTGCGAAAGATGCCCGATGGCAGCATATGGTTTGGCACTACCAAGGGCGCTTATCACTACCAGCCACACACGCCTGTTGCCACAGCAAAGGCAACCGGTATCATACTCCAGTCGGTGAAGCTGGTAGGCGAGGGCATGGAGCCCGACTACTACGACAGCGTAGACAACTGGTATGGCATACCGCACAACCTGCGCCTGCCGCCGAAGAAGAACAGCATCTCCTTCACCTACCAGGCCATTACCCTCAGCGGCGGGCAGCAGATGCTTTACCGATACAAAATGGAGGGGCTCGATGGGCCATGGTCAGACTGGACTTCTAATAACTCGGTTACCTTCTCAGCACTTCCCTCAGGCAAGTACATCTTCAGGGTGCAGTGCCGTGGGGCCGAGGGGCAATATGTAAAGGAGCTGAAGTATCCCTTCGAGATCATTACGCCTATTACCAAGACGGCCTGGTTCAGGTTGGTGATACTGGGAGCCTGCATATTGCTGGGCATACTGCTGCAATACCTGGTTAGCAGCCGCAAGCAGCGCAGGCAAAAGCTGCTCACCCGCCTGCGGGCCGAGGAGCAGGGCAAGATACGCCTGCGCACCGCAGAGGACTTTCACGATGAGATAGGCAATAAGCTTACCCGCATCAATGTGCTTACCAGCGTGCTCAAAAACAAGATAACACCAACGCCCGATACCATACGCATACTGGCGCAGATAGAGGACAATACCTCGCAGCTCTACAGCGGCACCCGCGATATACTATGGTCATTGAAACCATCTAACGATAACCTGTACGAGATACTCAACCGCATCCGCGATTTTGGCTCTGAGCTGTTCCAGGATACAGAGATAGCGTTCAGGTTTGACGGCATAGAAGAGGGCTGGCGCAAATTCCGCCTGCCTATGGATATGAGCCGCAACCTGCTCATGATCTTCAAAGAAGCGCTCAATAATGCGCTGAAGTATGCCGAGGCAAAGAATGTGTGGATAGAGGTGATCATGAAGCGACGCAATGTGCTGCAATTGGTTATAAGGGACGATGGCAAGGGCTTCGATATGCAGAACGGCCGCAAGGGCAACGGCATCAGTAATATGACCATCCGCGCAGGCCGCATGAGTGGCAGGCTATATGTGGATGCCCACCCGGGCAAGGGCACTATCATCACAATTACTTTCAAAATACCGCAAAACAGGTGATAGGCAATGAGCACAGATTTCGGACATTTACACAAACCACAGCATATGAAACGTGACCTTGATATTCGTGTAGCCATTATTGAGGACGATGAGACCATACGCGAAGGCTACGCCTTCCTTATAGGAAACACCAGCGGCTACAAGATTGCAGGTGCCTATCCGTCGTTTGAAGATGCGGCTAAGAAGATAGTTCACGATGACCCGGACGTGATATTGCTGGATGTAGAGTTGCCCGGCATATCAGGCGTAGACGCCATACCCAAGCTCAAAAAGCTGCTGCCGGAGACGCATATTCTTATACTCACCGTATACGAGCAGGAAACACTGATCTTCCGCTCGCTGGGCAATGGCGCAGCAGGCTACCTTACCAAGAATACACCTCCCGAAAAGATAGTAGCCGCCATACACGAAGTAATGGAAGGCGGCGGCCCCATGAGCGCGAACATAGCCCGTATGGTCATCTCCTCATTCAAGCGCAATGAGTCTACCCCACTCACCCGCCGCGAAACAGAGATACTGGAACAGATAGCCACCGGCAAAAGCCGCAAGCGCATAGCCGAGGAATTATTTATAGACCTGGAAACAGTAAAATCGCACATCAAGAACATCTACCACAAGCTGAATGTGCACTCCAAGGCCGATGCCATAAAGGCCGCAAAGGATAATAAATTTATATAGCCCGCTGAGGTTAGTTATGGTTCTCCAAGGTGTCCCACACCTCGGAGGTGTGAGACACCTGAGCACAGTACACAATGGCCCGGGCACGTGGGTAGCTCCTACAGAGCATGACCAGCATAGGTGAAATTTTTTCTACCAAGCTTCTACGCCTAACGGCACAGTCCGGCATCATGGAACACTAACAATGTACTTTCAAATTTAGCACGCGAGGTAATCATGGATACTCGCGCTAGTCTGCCCCAGCGGGGCTACCGCTCGGTAGAATTTATCGTAAATGAGGGATATGCTCCGTAGGAGCTACCCACTACATGATGAAGGCCACGTAATCCTAAAGGTGCTTAACGTTGGGCCATGGTCGCATTGCAAATTCGCGATGTTGTGTTATGGCTGCCCTGGCGCGGCGTGGCCAGCTCCTCCGGAGCATATCCGTTTTGTTACATTTTTTCTACCAGGCTTTTACGCCTAACGGTTGACTGGCATTTTGGGAAACAAATAATATACGCGTCAAATCTAGCTGGCGTTCTCTTCACAGTGTACTCGTGTCGATCTGCCCCAGCGGGGCTACCGCTCGGTAGAATTTATCGTAAATGAGGGATATGCTCCGTAGGAGCTACCCACTACATGATGAAGGCAACGCAATCCTAAAGAGGAACAACGCTACGGGGCTATTGGTCGCATTGCAAATTCGCGATGTTGTGTTATGGGCGACCCTGCGCGGCGGGTGGGTTAGCTCCTACTGAGCATCTCCGCATTGTTGTATCCTTTCTACCAAGCTTTTACGCCTAACGGTTGACTGGCATTTTGGGAAACAAATAATATACGCGTCAAATCTAGCTGGCGTTCTCTTCACAGTGTACTCGTGTCGATCTGCCCCAGCGGGGCTACCGCTCGGTAGAATTTATCGTAAATGAGGGATATGCTCCGTAGGAGCTACCCACTACATGATGAAGGCAACGCAATCCTAAAGAGGAACAACGCTACGGGGCTATTGGTCGCATTGCAAATTCGCGATGTTGTGTTATGGGCTGCTCTGCGCGGGTGGATGGGTAGCTCCTACGGAGCATAGCCGTGTTGTTACATTTTTTCTACCAAGCTTTTACGCCTAACGGCGTAGTCCGGCATTTTAGAATAGGAATAACATACGCCTCAAATTTGAGCTGTCGATGTCCTCAGGGGTACTCGCGCTGGTCTGCCCCAGCGGGGCTACCGCTCGGTAAAATTTATCGTAAATGAGGGCTATGCTCCGTAGGAGCTACCCCTGAGTGATAAAGGCTACGTATCATAGAGATGCTTAACCCTTGGCCTTTGGCTACATTGCAAATTCGCGATGTTGTTATGGGCTGCCTAGCGCGGGCGGACAGCTCTTGCCAATAGCCCCGGCATTTATGACGGGGGTCTGCAAAATAGATGGATTGGCTTAGCCAAACACAGAGCGCATTACCCCTTTTTCGAGAAATAACACGATACCCCAAGGCTAAAAAAACTCTGCCGGTCATATCCCGCATCGGCATACACACCAAACTTATCGGTGATAAAATATCGCGCGCCTACCTTCAAATAAGGGGATAACGCATGCTCTTTCCGCACCACCGTACTGTCACCCTGCGGATAGGCGCTGTGCCTTATATTACTCAGTGAAACACCGATGCTGGCAAACGGCTGCAATGGCCTGCCACTGCCTATCGGCTTGAAATAATAGGTGCCGGCTATGCCACCGCTAAATGCGCGGAACCTGTCGGCCCTATACCTGCGTATAGCCCCATTGTGCCCGTCATACAGCTGGTTGTAATTGTATACAAACGCATCGTAGCTCATTATAGCAGCGATAGTTATTTTGGGTGTCAGCCCGTACTCCAGCTTACCATATACCGGCGCAAACCCTGTGGTATTGCTTTTTTCAAATCCTGCAGGCAGCGAGTAGCTGGTGCGGTAGTTATCTATAAATCCCACCGCTACAGTAGCAATTATTTTATGCCGCACATTTCCTGCGGAAGCACACATTGCCGGCAGTTCGTTACGTACAGTGTCCTGCGCAAAACAAGATGCCGCGGCCAGCACAGCCATAAGTGTAAACAGTCTTTTCATCAGTAGCAAGCTAACTAAAAAAACGCTGTATTCCACTAAAAATTGTGCAGGTTCAGCACCCGCCAGATCCCATTACCTATACTTGATCGAGAGCGTTGCACGCCGGTTTTTCGCCCGTCCGGCTCTGGTGCGGTTACTGGCTACTGCACCTGTGCTGCCGTGCCCGCGCGCAGTTATGCGTTCCGGGGCTATGCCATGCTGCACAAGGTATCGCCTCACAATGGCAGCCCGCTCAGCTGATATGCGCTTGTTAATGAGCACTGTTCCTGTCGTATCTGCATAGCCATCCACTTCTACAACCGGCCTCATATCGCGCTGCAGCAGTTTTATTGCGCTATCCAGCACCGCATATGACTCTGCAGTAAGTCCTGTTCTCCCCGTCGCAAATTGTACACTGTTCACTTTCAGCACAATATGCTCGGGCTCCGGTGCCTGCTCAGGTGCTACGGTTGTCATTGTGCTATCGACTGGCGTTTCTATTTTTACCTTCCGTTCCGGGCAGCCCAGCAAATGTGCAGGCCCAGCCTCGGCGGGGCATCGGTCCTTGCTATCCGCAATGCCGTCATTATCACTGTCCGGGCAGCCGTTCAGTAGTTTCAGCCCCGCTTCATACATACATGAATCCCTGCTGTCGGCCACGCCATCCTTATCGGCATCGGGTACCACTATGTACCTCGGCTTCACGCCTACCCTGCAGCTTATTCCCAGGCTTACAACACTACTTTTACTGTAGCCTGCATCGCCAAAAAAGCTGAATGTTTCTGTAAGATAATACCGGGCCCCTACTTTAAGGTAGGGGGTCACCGTGTGGGTAGTGCGCGCTGCAACGCTATCGCCGCCCGGGTAGCCACTTTCACGTATATTGTTCAGGCTTATGCCGATGCCGGCAAAGGGATCGAGCCTGCGGGTATGCAGCAGCTCGTGAAAATGGCAAAAGACGGCAACCCCGCCGCTCAGCACACGCACGTTGTTATTCTTATACCTGCCTATTGTCTGCCCGCTGTTCGGGTTGTCATACAGCTGGTTATAATTCACGGTGTAGTTATCGAGGCCTGCGGTGGCGGCCACGCTTATATACTGCCCTGCTGCATACTCCGCCATAGCATACCAGGGCAAGAAGCCCGTGACGTTCTGTCTTTTAAAATTGGCCGGGTACGAGAACCGGTTACGGTATTGATTAAACACACCCAGCGAGAGTGTGCCTGTAACTGCTCCTTGCCCGTAAGGGGCCGGTGGTAACCGTAATACGGCAGAGTCTTGTTTGGATATGGCGCACAGCGGCACCAGCGTCATAAACGCAGAGATGTATACTTTCATAGGGTAGAAGTGTGCGGATACTTAAACGCAGCGTTGCCTGTCTTAGTATATTTCGCCAGGGAGACCGCGAATTTTTCATCCACTCTTTATTACCGTACCCTTGTAAATCAAAAACGTCCCGCAGATGCAGGACGTTTTCTTGATTTTATTATTTTTCAAACCGGGGTTCGACTCATTCGTCTTCGTCCCTGTTCCTTTGCTTGCGCTTAGGTGTTGGTGCTGCGTCGTCCTCATCTTCCATGTGGTCAGCCTTCCTGCGGTGTACTTCATCGCCTGGTTCGTGGTGGCTGTGCATTTTATGAGCGCAGTTAAAGTTCTTGCTGATACCAAAGTTCATCTGGCGTCCGAAAGTGAAATTGAATTGGTTGTCGCTGTAAGCGTTAGTAGATACTTTATCAGAAGCATAGCTAAGACCGCCGATAGCAAAGTTAAGCGCTATACCATGGCCTACATTGATACCCAATGCAGGGAATAAACGAGAGTAGATGCCGTTGTGCTTGTTGCTTGCAGGGTTACCACCGGTAGTAGTATAACCACCCCTGTACGCGAATTCAAGCTGTGCAAACCAGAAGAAGATCTCGCTTCTGTGGATGTAGCTCGAATAACGAGCGAACGGACCGGCAGAATACCAGTTCTCAGTTGTTTTTACACCTGCTGCATCTTTTGCTGCATGCTGAGCCCAGCTTAAAGCTAAACCTAAAGTCCAGTTGTGATTGAACTGATAACCAATACCGGGAGATACATTCCAATCGGTCAGTTTTACCAGGCTCGGCTGCCTGTCAGTGTTAAAGTTAACGTCACCGTACAACAGAACGCTTCTTGGCTCTTGTGCATTGGCTGTTGCTATAGTTCCTGCAGTTAGTAAAGCGAGGATCAGTTTTTTCATACAGAGTGTGTTTTAATTAGACATGCAAATATAATCGCGATTTCGAAAAATCCATAACTTTGATAGATAATTATTTATCGTATGCAAATGGCCGCCACGCCGCGTCCCTGCTCACTAAACGGATAACAGCCCATTCATAAGCCGCTGCATTTTCACCTTATCTGTGTTATGTGATGGGGCCTGCATTTCAAAGCTTTGTAGCAACAAAGCAGATATCGCTCTCACTCACACTGCTAAGAGTGCGGTAGGCCATACGACTTTTTGACCGGCGCGTGGTAGCGCTACTTCTGGGCGCGTGGTAGCGTACGCATGGCTCTACCGGGGCATGAGGTACGGTATAGGTCCGTTACGTTAATGATCAAAAGTTCTGTGGAAAAGACGGCTAAAGCACTCTTGCGCGGCAGGTGCTGCTCTCCTTTAAAAAGAGATGCTATTACTTAAACCATGAGCTATACATCAGGTAGTTATTCGCTATCCGCTCCACCTCGCCTTTCAGCAGCTCCGGGCTTATGTCTTTTATTTTCTTTGCCGGCACACCCGCAAATATGCTGCCCGCCGGCACCTGTGTTCCTTCCAGCACCACCGCGCCCGCAGCTATGATGCTGTTAGCGCCTATCACCACATTATCCATTACTATGGAGCCCATGCCTATCAATACATTATCGCCTACGGTGCATCCATGCACTATTGCATTGTGCCCTATCGATACGTTGTTGCCTATGATCGTTTTTGTCTTTTGGTAGGTGCAGTGTATACATGCGCCATCCTGCACATTTACCTTGGTGCCCATGCTTATGCTGTTCACATCGCCACGCACCACGGCATTAAACCATATGCTGCAATCCTCGCCCATAGTTACCTCGCCTACCACCGTAGCGTTTGGCGCCAAAAAACAACTTTCGGGTATCTGCGGAGATACGCCTTTTACAGGGAGAACAACAGCCATAAACTAATGTGTTTTAAAATAACCAGATGATAGCCGCCACTATGAGTGCCAGCAATAATGCCATCATAAACAACGGCTTGAACGACGGATTATACTTGATGATGCAATACAGCGCACGGAACGCATCCTTCATCCCTATTTTCTTTCCTTCCTCATAAGTGCGCCCGTAATAAGAGATACCAACCTCGTAGATGCGCACCTTAGGTATCCGCGATATCTTCGCGGTCACTTCGGGCTCGAAGCCAAACCGTTTTTCCTGTAGCTTTATTCCCTGTATCATTTCCCGGCGAAACACTTTGTAGCAGGTTTCCATATCGGTCAGGTTCAGGTTGGTAAACATGTTTGATGCCAGGGTGAGCCACCTGTTGCCTATAGAGTGCCAGAAGAACAGTATGCGGTGCGGTTTACCGCCTATGAACCGTGACCCGTAAACTACATCGGCAAAGTCGCTTAGTATGGGTTTGAGCAGTATGTTATATTCTTCCGGGTCATACTCCAGGTCTGCATCCTGTATGATCACGTAGTCGCCCGTAGCTTTTTCAATGCCTGTATGCAGCGCTGCTCCCTTACCCTGGTTGACCGGGTGTTTATAATAAGATATGGGCAGATCGGGGTTCGCAGCTTTGTAGGCGAGTATAGACTCTTCCGTATTATCCTTTGAGCAGTCATTTACTATTATCACCTCTTTCTGTATACCGCTCACCAGCGATACCGCTTTTACTTTGTTGAGTATCCGGTGAATAGTAGGGCCCTCATTATAGGCAGGGATGACGATTGATAGTGTGCTCATTGTATATAAAAATGTTTTTCTCTGCCCTTTAACGGGCTAAGCAGCGCAAAAGTATAAATTTTCACGGATAACAAGGATTGTTGCTATATCGCGGGTATGCGGAGGAGGGTACAAGTGAGTATGCATAGTAGGATAGCGGTGCTGGTCTAATCCTGAATTCATGGAATTAGAGAATTTGGTGATTTTGTTAACCGCAAAGGGTGGCCCCTCCCCGGGCCCTCCTTGTCATTCCGCGAAAAGCTCAGGAAGCAAAGGTGGGGTGGTGTTGCGTGGTGCCTTTGATAGTGTGGTTGCAATAATGCAGTATTACAGGGCACTTAAAATAAGTCAGCATGAGTACCGGTTGCAATAAGCGTTAATGTATTGGTGGCTTCGTCTGCCCGCCAGATAAGCAGCCAGTCCGGCAGAATATGGCATTCCCAACAGTCCTTATAGGTGCCAGATAGTTTGTGAGGCTTGTGTTTGGCTGCCAGTGTTCTTTTATTCACTAGCACTATTATCACAGACTGTATCAGGTCTTCCTGGCAGCCCCTCTTCAATGAGAGCTTGTAGCCTTTCTTGAATTGGGTTGTGTAGGCTATGTTATACATTACTTTTTCAGGTCTGAAAACAATTGATCTACAGACTGCGCTTTCTTTGTTTTGCCCTTCCTTGCGCTTTCGATCGCTTTTTTTGTTACAGCATTTGGTTCGGTAAGTATCTTAGCGAAGGGCAAGGTTTCAAGCAATTCAACAAACTTCTTTGCCTGTTTTGTTTTCGTATCGATAGTGATGTACGTCATTTCAATAGGTTTAGCCTACGAAGTTAAACAAAATAAATACCAACTTGAACTCTGGTTTAGGTTATGATGCTATGCCAATGATGCTAATTTAACGGTAGTGTTTTAACCGTTAGGAAGGGTAACCACAAAGTTCGCGCAGGACCGCAAAGTGGACCACCCCCGCCCCTCCTTGTCCTTCGGCGAAAGCTCAGGATGAAAGGAGGGGTGTTGTTATCTACTCGACCCTACCAATTTCTGGTTTGCTCCCGGTTTTTGTGGGGGACCTCTTCCCGGCCGTCTCCCAAAGAGAGGGAGCTCCGAAGTCCCCGCTATCGCTCGGGTGGTATTGGAGCAAATCATTAGGAGAATGGCATTTTTGGTTTGCCGGTAAAAAACTTGTCGGAACTCGAATTCCTGGAATTAAAGAATTGTGTTTTGGTGGTCACCGTTGCTACTGCTCTGTGCGCACATGCGTCTTAACCGGTGTTTTGGGCATGGCGGCCAAAACACGTAATTTTGCCTCACACTTTCCGGTATGGAACAATACTTACAGCTTGTTAAGCACATTATAGATACAGGGGTCAAAAAGAGCGACCGCACCGGCACCGGCACCACGAGTTGCTTTGGCTACCAGCTGCGTTTCGATCTGCAGGAGGGTTTCCCGCTGGTCACCACCAAAAAGCTGCACCTCAAGTCTATTATCTATGAGCTGCTTTGGTTCCTTAAAGGCGATACCAACATTGCCTACCTCAAAGAGCACGGCGTAAGCATATGGGACGAATGGGCCGACGAGAACGGCAGCCTGGGCCCTATATACGGCCACCAATGGCGCAGCTGGACGGGCGCCGACGGCCAAACCGTAGACCAGGTAAAAGATGTGCTGCACCAGATAAAGACCAACCCCGACAGCCGCCGCATGATAATAAATGCATGGAACGTTGCCGACCTGCCAAAGATGCGGCTAAGCCCCTGCCATGCGCTGTTCCAGTTTTATGTGGCCAACGGCAAGCTCAGCTGTCAGCTCTACCAGCGCAGCGCCGATGTGTTCCTGGGTGTACCATTTAATATAGCCTCTTACGCGCTGCTTACTATGATGATGGCACAGGTATGCGGCCTGGAGCCCGGTGAGTTCGTACATACTTTTGGCGATGTACACCTTTATAACAACCATATGGAGCAGGCACAGCTGCAGCTTACCCGCACACCATACCCGCTGCCCACACTGAAATTAAACCCTGAAGTAAAAGACCTGTTCGATTTTAAATACGAAGATTTTACACTTGAGAATTACCAGTGCCACCCGGCTATAAAAGCCCCCGTTGCCGTGTAATATATTGACTTAACGCCTGCATATACTTTCGCCCATGGTCCTTTCATTCATAGTTGCCGTTTCTGAGAACAATGCCATAGGCAAAGACAACGCATTGCCGTGGCGCCTCCCTGAAGATCTGAAGTTCTTCAAGCGCACTACTATGGGTAAGCCTATCATTATGGGCCGCAAGACCTACGATTCGCTCGGCAAGCCACTGCCTGGCCGTCTTAATATCGTTTTGACGACGCAAACCGGCATAGCATTCCCCGAAGGCGTGTCGGTATACAACAATATAGATGCGGCCGTAGCCCGACTGCAGGATGAAAGTACTGAAGAAGGATTTATAATTGGCGGCGGCAAAGTATTCGAAGAAACGCTATCCCTTGCTGACCGCCTGTATGTGACCCGCGTACACGCCGTGGTCCCCGATGCTGATGTCTTCTTCCCTGAGATAGACCACACTCACTGGAAGCTGGTATGGGAAGAGGCACATAAGGCCGATGAAAAGCACCAGTATGACTATACCTTTCAAAAATACGAGCGCATAGAGCTGTGACGCTGCACGAGACATTAGCATACCTCCGTTATCGCAATAAGGCCCGCGGCCGCCACGGCACACATTCGCCGTTTGTCTACGCTTTTGTGGAAGATATGTTGCGGCACTCGCCTTCGAAAGATCTGCTGATGAAGCATATCCTTCATTACTTCCGGTTCAATAAGGTTGGAGAATACCAGATGACGCCATCCGGCGAATCGAGCTCCATATTCACTTTTACAGAAGATGCGTGGAAAGAGTGCACCTTGCCGGCAGTATCGCCATTGCCGTTCAGCCAGCTTTATTCGCTCACCGCTACCCCACACCTCGACAAGGCATTTTTTGATACCTACCTGCCGCTAGTGCAGGCCGATGATGTGATGGCCATAAAGCCGCTGCACAAAACAGCACAGCACACGCAGCAATGGAACCGGGTGAAGGATCATCCCCGGGTCACATTGAGCATAGATATGTTTGATATTGGCTTGTTATTCTTCAGGGAAGAATTTAAGATAAAGCAGCATTTTGTGCTGAAATAGCTGCGGCAGCCTTAGTCTAAGAAGTCTTTCGAATCTTTACCGCTTGTGAAGAAATTATCCACGAAGCCGCTAAACATAGGCGGTACCTTGCCATGAATGTATTCCTTCATTACTTCCATTGTTTTCTGAGCCTGCTCGTCAGTAAGGCCGGCTTTGGTTTTGAGCATTTCTACCAGGTCTTCCATAATATAGTGTGTATCAGTTTAAAATCTACCTAATTTAATTCCCAACAAAATTATGCCGCCTTCAGGTGATCCAGCTTGGAGTGCTCTATCATCTGGTGCGCATACTCCAATGTGAGGTGGAATGTGCCGTCGTGCTGCTCTGATGGCAGGTCGAACATAGCATCCGTAAGTATCATCTCGCATATAGCGCGCAGCCCGCGGCCACCCAGCTTGTACTGTACAGCCTTCTGCACCATGTAGTCGAGGGCGCCATCTTCTACCGTCAGCTTTATGTTCTCAAACTCAAACAGGCGCTTGTATTGCTTGATGAGCGCGTTCTTAGGCTCGGTAAGTATCAGTTTCAGCGATGCCGCATCGAGCGGATTCAGATAAGTAACTATCGGCAGCCTGCCCAGCAGCTCAGGTATCAGCCCAAAGGTGCGCAGATCCTGTGCGTTCACATACTGCAATAGGTTAGCTCTGTCGAGGTCTTTGGTAGCTTTTATGGCGTTGTAGCCTATAGAGCTGGTCTGTATCCTGCGGGCTATCATTTTATCAATGCCTTCAAATGCGCCACCGCATATAAAGAGAATATTCGTTGTATTTACCTTTATCATCTTCTGCTCGGGGTGCTTGCGGCCTCCCTGTGGCGGCACCAGCACTTCCGATCCTTCCAGCAGCTTCAGCATGGCCTGCTGCACCCCCTCGCCACTTACATCGCGCGTTATGCTTGGGTTGTCGCTCTTGCGGCCTATCTTATCCAGCTCATCTATATACACGATACCCCGCTCAGCAGCAGGCACATCATAGTTGCTCGCCTGCAGCAGCCTCGATAAGATACTTTCTACATCCTCACCCACATAACCAGCCTCTGTAAACACCGTTGCATCTACTATTGCAAAAGGTACCTGCAGCAGCCTGGCAATTGTTTTCGCCAGCAGGGTCTTGCCCGTACCGGTCTCCCCCACCATCATAATGTTCGATTTTTCGATCTCCACATCATCCTGCGTAGGCATGGTAAGGCGCTTGTAGTGGTTGTATATGGCCACTGAGAGCACCTTCTTAGCATCATTCTGTCCTATTACGTATTGATCGAGGAAGGCTTTTATTTCCCTTGGCTTGTATGTTTTATTTTTTTGTATCTCCGGCTTGGGGTCTTCTTTCTTTTTATCACCCGTAGCCTCCACCAGCAATGAGTGTGCATTTTCTATACACTGATCGCAGATATTGCCCTTAATGCCCGTAAACAGGATATTCACATCACTTTCAGACCTGTCGCAAAAAGAACACTTTTTCTCGAATTGTTTTGCCATGCTTGGTTTGGGTATTTTTAAGATGTGCAAAGGTACGCCATTAACCCTTACAACGCGGACTGGCCGGTGTGGCCATTAACTGTTATGCAATATTTTAACTTTGCAAGATATGTCGCGCACGCTTAAAAAAAGCATGTCCTGCCAAACGGTTGGCGGGACATACTTATGATTTAGTTAAACGCTATAGTCCTTTACTTCTCTTCCTCAAACTCCAGCACTGCCGAGTTCATGCAAAACCGCTGGTGAGTGGGCGGTGGCCCGTCGTCAAATATATGGCCGAGGTGGGAGTCGCAGCGGCCGCATAGCACCTCTGTGCGTTCCATGCCGTGGGTGTTGTCGTCTACATAGCGCACACTGTTTGGCCGCAGCGATTCAAAGAAGCTGGGCCAGCCGCATGCGCTGGCAAACTTAGCGGTCGACTTGAACAGCGGGTTGCCGCATACGGCACAATAGTAGGTGCCTTTTACATCGGTTTTCCAATACTTGCCGGTAAAGGCATATTCGGTGGCTTTTTCCCGGCCTATGCGATATACCTCCGCCGGCAATACCTTCTTCCAGTCGGCATCACTCACCTTAAGGTGGGTGGTATCTGTTCTCGAGTAATATGGATTTTTTCCTGTGGTGCTCATAGTGGTGCTTTTTTTATTTTGCGCATTGGTACACTGTGCCAGCAGCAGGCTGCATAGTACCGCAGCTATCAACTTCAATTTACGCATATCCGCTTATATTTTGGTGATCAATCAATAAACGAGGCAAACGGCCGCGCGGTTTGCTGCAATTTACCTTTTATCGGTACATTAACTGTTATTTTGCAGCTATGACCGGTCTGCAATTGCATATCACCACAGCCACTATGGGCGGTGCCACCGACATCATCTCGTTGGGTATCACTACGTTCCGTGAAACATTTGCCCACCTCAATAGCAAGGAGGATATGGATAAATATATAACCACTGAGCTGAACGAAGAGAAGATACGGGGTGAGATAGCCGATGATGAAAGCACCTTCTTTGTAGCCCGCACCGGCGACACGCCCATAGGCTATGCGAAAATGCGCACCGGCCATACTCCGCCTGAGCTCGCCAGCCACAACCCCATAGAGATAGAACGCCTATATGTGCTAAAAGCTTACCACGACCAAAAAGCAGGCGCCGCGCTGATGGCACATTGCCTCCGCTATGCCGAAGCGCGACAGTTCGATACCGTATGGCTGGGCGTATGGGAACACAACGCACGTGCCATCCGGTTTTACGAAAAATGGGGGTTTACCTTATTCGGATCCCACGTCTTCGTCCTGGGAACGGACCACCAGACCGATGTGCTGATGAAAAAGTCGCTTTTGGCTTAGGGGGTGCATTTCAAATCATCGCGGCCAGCCTCACCCCAGCCCTCTCCCAAGGAGAGGGAGAGCCAATGTCCGCGCAGTTGCGCGGGTGTTATTAAATCAATCATATGCGAAGATTTGAATTGCCCCTTACTTGGGAAATTGCAAAAAAGATATCCACATGGTTTTTTTGCCTACAGATCCGCTCCTACACTGGGTTTGAGGGTGGTTGTCACCCGTTTTTTGTGGATATCTCTTAAAATTCTGCGCGGTGGCCCCGTTTACCTTTGTTCTAAATTCTATCGCCATGAGAGGACAACGCATATTTGACGAGATCATTAAAGGACCGGGCATCGGCAACACGCTCCGCCGTGGCCGCAACAATTCGCTGCTGCATAAGCGCAACGAGTGCATGCTGGCGCGGTACTACTACTGGGGCACGCACAAAAACAAAACCTATGAAGACATACTGCGACAGCTGATGACAGAGTTCTATCTCTCACCGGCCACTATAGCCACACTGATCCAAAACAACTCAGAGCAACTGGTGGTAATGAAGCAAAAGGCACCATCGATCTATTTTATGCAAATGAGATGGCCCCACCTGAAATGGTAGGGCCGGTATGCATTACAGTTCAATCTCATTTTGCACCACTATAGCCGCCCGCGTGTAAAGCAGCTCGCGCTTAGTGCTGTAGTCGTCAAATGCTATTTTGTAGCGCAGCTCACGCACCCGGTAACTGTCTGCCCGGTCTTGTGTTATAGCGCTGGTGCGTACCATGCTGCCATATTCGTCGCCGGGCGTCCATCCGTGCAGCGCCTTGTGCAGGTGCCACTCTATATCATAGTAGCTCAGTGCCTGCTCTTTGTAGGGTGCCGGCGTTGCCGCCGTAGTATTGCTATGGGGCGCAAAGGCCAGCCGCAGCACCACCGTGCCCTTTGCGGTCTGCACGTTTTCGCCCAGGTTCTTAAACCTGAAATTTTCGAAGTCTACCAGCACGCACGGCCACGATACGGGCGGCCGCGACCTGCTGAGCTGGCCCAGGTCCTGGTCTATATGCGCTACAGCGGGTACTTCCCGTTTTATTTGTTCCTGCACTTCCAGGAACAGTTTGGCAAAAGGAGATTTCATAGTTAAGGAATTTTATAGTGAATTTATTTTCCCGGCACGCCATAGGTGTCGTACCAATAGCTTTCCGGTACGGGCACCAGCGCTGCTATCTCTTTGTCTATGGCTATCCGGCTTTGCAGATGGGCCAGGTCTTGCTCTGCCGCAAATACGAAGGCACCATCCTGCACGGGGTAGCCATAGGAGCGCAGCACACTTGTAAGTTTTTTGCTGTTCAGCATCGCTGCGGTATACACCATATCGCTATGGGTTATTTCGTACTGCTGCTGCAGGTGCACCTTGCTTTGGGCATACCCGGCGCTGTCGCTGCTGCTGGTGGTTTCCGTATTGCCCAGCACGGTTATAGACAGCTCTTGGTTGAGCGCTTTAATGAACGACAGCTGCAGATTGCCATCACAGTTGGTCTGCTTGCCATCCTTTATTTCAAAGTCTGCCTGCCGCGGTATCATCAGCGATAGCGAGCTGCCGCTTTCATCCAATATTTTCTTCAGCTCCGCCTTGGTCTGGTCATCATACGAGTCGTACTTTATCACCCTCACCGGCTGCCCGAAGAGCTCTATGTATTGTGCCCAGTCTGCAAGGCCGCCACGCTTATACAGGGCATAGGGCGCGCACTTCAGCAGCAGCCCCAGATCTTTGGCATCGCCGGTTATCCATACGTGGTCGAGCTCAGCATAGGGTATGCCCTCTGTTCCTGTTTGCTCATAGGCTATAATGCCCCATTCGGGCTTTATGTGTTTCCGCGGTATTTCCTCATAGGCAAGCTCATCACCCGGTATGAACTCGATACCCGATATTCCCCACAGCTGCGTTTCCATAATGATGCGCATGAGGTTCCTGAACTCCAGCGAGTGGGTAAGGCGCTCCATCGCCGGCACTTTTTTGCCGTCCTTTTCAAAGTGTATGTGCTTATTGAGCACGGCATCTACCCGTTTTGCTATTACGCCGCTGAGGTGCCCGTCGAGCAGCACATCATCATACAAGTCATACAGCCGGGTCCTGTTTGGGTAGTATATTGATTCTGCGCCCAGCAGCGCATTCTTCCAAGAGCTTATATCTTTTCTGCTCCTATCTGCCGACCGTATATTCAGTTCATTGATCACCACCGGCTTAGTATTTGTTGGGTTCATGTTTTATTTTTTAAAACTTAATAACTTGTTAATCCAAAATCGTATCTTTGCTGACCACCCCACCTTATATTTGTTCAAACCATTATCTAAATGAAAGTTCTTGTTGCAGGAGTATTTAATGTTATATATAAGGTTACCGGCAGCAAGCCTGTTTCCTTCGTTTTGGCATTGATCTATGTTACAGTGTGCAACCTTGTTATCGTTTATGGCATAGGGTTGCTCTTCAAGGAGCTTGTTTCCCTTGCCGGTCTTATCCTGGTGCTATTCTCGTTCCCCATCATTATCGTTACTACCCTGGCAATGGCAGGTTTCGTGTTTTGGGCGATGCCCTCGTGGGATAGCATTGCCAAAGAAGGGAAGAAGGTGAGGGCCTACACTCCGCTCGTTATGTATACTGCTATCGGTTTGCTGGTATTTTTCTATAGCCGCTTTTACGATAAGATATTTTAGCATACATAGCATACTCAATATTTTATGTTTTATTGATTGCAATTGGGTAACAAGTTGTTAACTTCGCATTAACCAACAGGTTATCAGTTTACAACCACCATGAAACGTTTAATTGCACGCGCATACAGCGCCGCTTACCAGGCTACAGGATCAAAGACTCTTTCTTTCGCTGTTGCACTCTGCTACGTTTCCGCGCTCAACCTTGTTATCATATATGGCTCAGGCATCCTGCTGCAGGGGCTGCTGCCCATTAGCTTTGTACTACAGCTTTTTACCTTCCCATATATATTTGCTGTTATCCCGGCCATGCTGTTGCTGAATTATATAATAGCACCTTCGGACGGCTTTATTGCCCAGGAAAAGAAAAAGAGAATGGACAACAGCCCTATTATTCTATATACTGCTATCTCGGCCGTCCTTCTCACATATACCCTATGCTGCGATAAGCTGTTCTAATCTCAAGTCAAAAGGGAAAAAGCCAAAACCCAAAAGTGTGAAACGCACAAAACACTAGTGCATTGCCCATGCGGGCGTCTCCAGTTTAAGGGAGCTTAACCGGGGCACTTTCAGGTTTTTTCGACTGTTCTTTTTTTGACCTCAATCCCTAGTTGAGCCCGATATAAAACAGCTCAGTTATTTCTTTACTGAAGCGCAGGGTAAATGGACTGATGGTGGCAGCAAAGTATAGCTCGCCCCATCCTTTTTCGAAGTAGGAAAAATACATAGTGTAGTGGTTTAAGGAATTATCAGACAGATCTGTGAGGGAACGTGCAGGCAGGATGCCTAGCGCAATTGCTAATAGTGGTTGGCCCGGCGGGGATTGCTGGTCCAGCCTATTGCGTTGCCATCGGGCAGCGTAGTTTCGGCAGGCTCCGCATAGGGCCAGCCTGCAGGCTGCGCCTGGCCGGTCATAATGCTCTTCAGTGTAGCTATTGCATCGGTATATGCTGTGCGGTACGCACCATGGTCGATTGCAGGGTTAGATAGGCGCAGCAGGTGCCAGCAGGCGATATCTTTCACCAGGCTTTTTAGCAGCTCATCGTCTACGCTGGCCGGCACATCAACATCGCCAAAGAGCTTTGTGAGGTTATACTTGCCGAGGTAGAGCTTCGCTTCCTGTATAGCGGTGGTAATTGCCCGCTCTGCTATAGTAGCATCTTCGCGGGTTATCTCTTCTATGATCTCGGCATAGATATTAGTGCCGAGGTCGGCAGGGGTAATGATAGGCATAGGTTTAGGTTTGGTTTACTTATTTAATTATTGTCGCGGTACGAGGTTATTCGTCCTCGTCGTCTACTTGCTTTCTTTTGGGCGCGGGTGCGGGGTTGTCTTCATCATCTTCATCATCCTTGCTTTTCTTTGCAGCTGGCTTTTTGGTGCCCGGTTTACCTTTAGCACGCTCTTCATCCAGCTCTACTGTTTCGCCTGTCGCCTTTACGAAAATAATTTTTTTCAGGCTGCGGTCATAGGTCACTTCATACAGGTCAGTCGAGTTTTCTCCTACATTCTCCCGTATGTAGCCCACTAGTGTTTTGCTGTCATCGGCCTCGTTGGTTGAGTCTACATAGGCTACGAGCTTCACCTGGTCCTTAGTCGTTTTTTGCAGCTCAGCCATCTTCCTGCGCTCATCGCTATACTCTTTAAGCGTCAGCATTTGCCTGCGAAAGAGGTTGTAATCCACCTTCTGCTGCGAAGCGGCCTTGCGGTCTTGCTTTTCCTCCTTATCCATTTGGGCATTGGCACTTAGGCTTAGTACTGTCAGGCACACTACGCTTAAAATATATCTCATCACATTTATTATTGCAGAGCTGCAAAGGTAGGCTGTGTTTTCTGAATATTTTGTTATTACATATGCCTGCCTCAATATGCATTGTCCCCCTTATACTCTGTATTTATTGGCGGGCCTCGGTATACAGGTTACTTGTGCCGTATTTTTACTGTGCCTGTTTATTATCTGCCATACTGCGCCTTCCACTGCATCGGGTCCGTCATCGTGTGCCCTGCTGCCGGGGCCAAAGGCTATGAATTGCTCTGCCAGCCGCACCATGTGGGGGTTCTGCTTTTCTGCCTCGTTAAAGTATAGCTCCCCGTTCCTGTGCATCGGCTCCAGCAGGCTCTCTATTCGCATATATTTGTCCGGCTTCTGCCGGGTGTCGCCGCTTATAGGTATAGTTATTCCCAGTTTCCTGCCCTCATCACTTACCGCTTTCACCAGTGTATCTTGCATAAATACCTGCTCCATGTGGTAATAACAGCTACGTCCCCCCACCAGCTGCATTATGTTCAGGTGCCACTGTATCATTTCTGCGGTAGTAGCCTGCTGCAGGTAGCAGCGTATAATATGAAACTCTCCTTCCCACTTACCCACCAGCACGGTAGCCTTGTAGTCGCCCGTAGATTTGTAGGATGGGTCGGTGTAGCATACCAGCACGCTGTAATCAGTTAGCGGCCGTGCAGGCTTATAGGCAAGCTGGCTGAATACGGCACCCTCGGTAAGCGGGTTGTTGTAGTATTCTTTTTGCTGCGCTGCATAGCTTTTCTGGCTGAGCACCCTGTCTATATCCACTTCGCTGTTCTTCTCCGGCCAGGTAGATATGCCCTTTTCGTCGCGAATATTAACCTCGTCTACATGATCTGCAAGGTTGGTAGCCCGCTGTATGCAGGTATCTGTCGCTATCCTGTTGCCGCAAAATATTATCGTGGTCGCTTTTGATACCGACCTTGCCCCTATAGCCGCCTCTTCTATCCATCGCCATTTCCTAGCCACCAGCTCAGGGTTGAGGCAGTCGGCGTCAGTGTCTACGTCGTCAAACAGGATGATGTCGGGCCTTGCTTCTTCATTGCGTGCACCGCGCGGGCTTTGCCCTACGCCCAGCGCACGGAAGGCTACTCCCTGCCGCGTCACAAACTCTGCCGACTGCCACTTGCCATCGCTCGGCTGCTCGCCATAGTCCTGTACCAGTCGCTTATTGTATTCAAGGTTTGCCCTGTATGGCATCAGCAGGCGCTCGGCATTGTCGAGGCTGTTGCTGATCAGCAGCACATATTTTTTCTGTGTTTGCTGTTTAGGATGGCCCACCAGAGTTAGGTAAAGCACTTCCATCATTGTTCGTGTGCTTTTGGCCAGCTCCCGGCTCCACATACGCACTTCATACCACTCCTCATGCGCCAGTATGCGCCCGGTAGCCTCTTTATGAAAATTGGCCGCCGGGGCATAGGCGAACTTTGGAAAATAATATTTGAACCATTCTTCAGGTGCCGCTTCCAGCATTGCTTTGCGTGCCTCCCTCGTTTCTTCGCTTTCTTTATTGTCTGTATAGGTCGATGTTACGATCATCGTCACAAACTCTTCCCACTTAGTACGTTTCTGCTTCTCGGTCATAGCTTTCCCCCTCATATATCTCCCTTTTTTTGTTTAGAGACAGTTAGAGGTCGTTAGTTTCCTTTACATATTTGTCAAATTCAAGGGTTACCACACGGGCCATTTCTGTATTGCGCTTGTATAGCCACCCCAGGAAGCGCTCACCCACTTCGAGCGTGGGCGACAGGCTATACTCGGTCTCCAGGTTTTTTATGGCGGTAGTAAGCTTTACTGCCTCACCGGCTTCTTTGTACGTTTTATCCTCTTTGTTATGCAGCTGATCGAGCATTGCATAAAGGTTAGTGATGTGTGCTTCCTTCCAGGTCATCTTGCACCGTTTTATGGCTTCCCAGTTTCCTTCGCTTATCCAGTTCCTTACTATAGCCTCGGTGGTTTCTACCCGCTTTGCTACTTCTTTTACTGTGTATTCTTCTTTGGTGTAGAGTATTTTAGCATACTCCTGCTTTAGGTTATAGGTCATATCTGAGTTCATAGGGCACAAAGGTGAAGTGCTTTTTTCACATAGGCAATTAAAGTATACATGCTGTGCCGCCTGCTGTTTATTACAGTACGCTTTCTGCTATACCATAAAACTTTTTGGGACGCATTTTACAGCTTAACTAATTAACAATTAGCCACATGAGTATTGTGTATTTTTATATGTGGCTATGCGCTACATGTGAGCGTGTTTTTATAGTTTAGCTGCTGTTGTATGATTGCCAAATACAAAGTGTTCCCTTCGTAGATTTTACTCGAACCATAATAAGTCGAGACAGTAATCGCAAATTATTATGCTTATTTTAGAAAGTAATCGCAAATTATTATATAATTTCGCGATTATAATCACAAAATATTATGTAATTTAGCGATTACAATCGTAAAATATGATCATCCGCATTGTAGCCGAGCAGATCCTCAGTAAACTTTTCAAAGGCAAAGCCATCCTGCTGTTTGGTGCTCGCCAGGTGGGAAAGTCGACGGTTATTGAGGCACTTATGGCCGCACACGAAGAGCCCTGGCTATTCTTAAACGGAGACGATGCCGATGTACGCGAAAACCTGGCTAATATGTCGGTCGCGCGGCTAAAGTCTGTTATTGGCGGTCACAAAGTCGTGTTCATAGAAGAGGCGCAACGGATAACGGATATCGGCCTTACCCTAAAACTTATCACCGACCAGTTTAAAAACGTGCAGGTCATAGCCACCGGCTCCTCTGCCTTTGAGCTGTCGGGCAAGGTCAATGAGCCGCTCACTGGCCGCAAATATGAGTTCATGCTCTACCCGCTCAGCTTTGGCGAAATGGTACAGTACCACGGGCTAATAAAGGAAAAAGGGATGCTGCCCCACCGGCTGGTATATGGTTATTATCCCGAGATAGTGACGAAGCCGGAAGAGGAAAGAACCTTGCTAAAGCTACTTGCAAACAGCTACCTCTACAAAGACCTGCTCATACTCGCGCAGATCAACAAACCTGCATTGCTCGAAAAGCTGTTGAAAGCGCTGGCGCTCCAGATAGGCAGTGAAGTTGTATACCACGAGGTGGCGCAGACAGTAGGTGCAGATAAAGGAACAGTGGAAAAGTATATAGACCTGCTTGAGAAAGCATTCGTAATATTCCGGCTGCCGGCTCTTAGCCGCAATGTGCGCAACGAGATCAAAAAAGGCAAGAAAATATACTTCTATGATTGCGGCATTCGCAATGCGGTGATCAATAATTTCAACGACGTGAGTAGCCGCACAGATACCGGGGCACTGTGGGAGAATTACATTATTGCTGAGCGTATGAAGTACCTGCGATACAACGGCATAGATGCAGATCTCTACTTCTGGCGCACCACCCAGCAGCAGGAAATAGACCTGATCGAAGAACATGACGGATCGTTCCGCACCTTCGAGTTCAAGTGGAATAAAAAAGCAAAGGCCCACTTTCCGCAGACCTTTTCAGCTAATTACCAAGTCTCCTCCGCTCATGTAGTTACCCCTGAGAATATGGAAGAGTTCCTGCTGAGCTAGCTTTTCTTTTTGCCCTTCCAACGCTTTTTCTTACCGGTACCTGCGCTGTCAGAAGCCTGCTGTATACCAGGCCCCGCGCCAAACTGCTCAGGTATGGTTTGCCTGGGCACTTCGTTGCCTATCAGCTTCTCTATCTTATGCAGCTTATACTGCTCCTTGTCGCTTACAAAAGTGATAGCGGTGCCCGTGGTGGCGGCCCTTGCCGTGCGCCCTATGCGGTGCACATAATCCTCACCGTCGTGCGGCACATCGTAATTGATCACCAGGTCTATGTCCTCTATATCTATACCGCGGCTTAGTATGTCGGTGGCGACGAGTATCTTCAGCTTGCGGCTTTTAAAGGCCTGCAGCACCTGCTCCCGCTTATCCTGTTCCAGGTCAGATTGTATCTGGTCGGCTGAGAATTTCGCGCGCCTCAGCTCCTCGGTCAGCTTTTTCACGCTTATCTTGCTTGAGCAGAAAACGATAACGCTGCCAAATTCCTTCTGCTGCAGTATGTGCTTTACAAGCGGCATTTTCTGTGCCTCAAATACAACATATACCTGCTGCGATATCTGCTCCGGCGGCTTGGATATGGCAATATTTATCTCGGCGGGATTGTTCAGTATGGTATTGGCAAGCTTACGAATGGCCGGAGGCATAGTTGCCGAGAAGAGCAGGTTTTGCCGCACCTTAGGCATATAAGATATGATCCTGATGATATCCTCATAGAACCCCATATCCAGCATCCTGTCGGCTTCGTCAAGCACCAGGTACCGCAGCGAGTCGAGCTTCACGTAACCCATGGTCAGGTGCGATATCATGCGGCCCGGTGTGCATATCACTATATCTACGCCCGATGTAAGGGCCTTCCGCTCATTGGCAAACAATGCACCACCCGTGCCGCCATATACCGAGATAAAGCTGATGTCGGTATAGTAGGATATTCCCTCCAGTGCCTGCGTTATCTGCACAGCCAGCTCACGTGTGGGCACTATGATCATGGCATTGATCTTATGCCCTTCGTGGTCCTCTGTTAGCAGCTTATTTATTACCGGCAGCAAGAAGGCGGCAGTTTTGCCTGTTCCCGTTTGCGCGGCCGCTATCATATCCCTGCCTGCCAGTATATGTGGTATTACTTGCTCCTGCACAGGAGTGGCAGTGTCATAGCCCATATCCTCAATACCATCCAGCAGCCTGTCATCAAAATCGAAGTCAATGAATTTCAAAACATTAAAAATTTTAAGGCTTAAAGGTAATTAATTAACTACAGCCTCCCCCGTTTATTACCGGCAGATGTGTGATCACATAAATTATTGAACCTTTAATTAATAATGCCCGGCTTGTTATTAACCTGCTCAAAAATATTTTTTTGCAAACAACAAACGCGGGCGATAAAAATTACGTCTATATATGTAGTTCTATTTTCTTACCTCAAAAAACATGGCTTATGTTTTTCACCAGAACGCAGAAGTATCAGTCCCGCTTATCCAGGGAAGAAGTTAAGAGGCACATCAAGGGCAATCACGTTAAGATCCATGATCTTGATTTTGAAGTGCATGAAAGAGAGCACCGGCTGAGTATCATTCCACATGCAGAGCAGGTAAAGTCCCTGAAAACCCTCCCTATCACCCATGTAGATGTAAAGCAAGTTGGTGACAAGACCAGCGTAACGGTAACCTCCAAAATGCGCAAGATAGATTCTGGCGGCCCCCAGCTGGTGGTTATCTTCTGTGCATTCATGTTCATCGCCTCATTCATACTACTTTATGTAGGTGGTGAGCGCATGATCACCTATACGTTGCTTGGCATTGCTTCATTTATCTTTACGGTGTTCCTGGTGCGGATGCACATGGGCTATTTCGACTATGTTCGCAAGATCCGCGCCTTCGTAAAAAGCCGGTTGGAAATGAATGACGCTAGTTTTGGCGTAAGCTAGTCAAGTCAAAAGGAAAAGTCAAAATCCAAAAGTGCGAAACGCACAAATACGAGTTGTGACAAAATACCCGGAAAGACAAAATAAGATTGAAATAACACCAGGCTTTCAAGGGATCAACCATTGTAGCGTGCCAACAGCTATAGGTCACAGGGGTAGCACATGGGAGCGCCTAAAAAATGTTTAGTCATTTCCCCCTGCTATAGTTAGCCGCCAAAATTGTGCGGCTAACCCGTGCGCGGACCGGGAGTTAACAATAATGTCCGTGACCGTGCTCTACAAACACCTCCTTTAATTTTTTGGCCAGCATCTCCAGTCGTGGTTGCTTTACTACATAACCATTAGCCTGCAGCTTCTTTGTCTCGGCCATATCGTGCGAAGCCGTGGAGGTGGAATAGATGATCACGGGAACCGGGTCCAGCCGTTCTATCTTCCTTATGCCCCTCACGCACTCCTTACCGTCTATGCGCGGCATATTCAGGTCTACGAAAATGTAGTCCGGTAAAAAGTCCTCGTCGGAATGCAGCCTTTGAAGCCCCTCCTCACCATCACAAGCCGTTTCACAAGCCAGGTAGCTGCTTATTTCATTAAGCGCCATCTTAAAAATCTCGTGGTCATCCGGATCGTCATCTATCAAAAAACACGTCAAAATCGGCATCATTTATATAGTGGAAAAATTTGTTTCGATTTATTAATAATACAAACATAGGGCTAATTAATTACATAATAATATTTTTTTTATTACTCTGTATAACTGTTCACTATTTGGGTATTCATCAACCCTACAACCTAATCCGCTACCTTTGCATGCATGGCATATAAGTCGCTGAGCGCGTTTATCGATGCGCTGGAACAGGCAGGAGAATTGGTAAGGATAAAGACATTTGTCGACCCCGTTCTCGAGATCGCAGAGATAACCGACCGCGTATCTAAAACCCCCGATCGCAATAAGGCACTGCTGTTCGAGAATACCGGCACCGGGTTCCCCTTGCTCATCAACTCTATGGGTAGCGAGCGCCGCATGTGCATTGCCCTGGGCGTGAAGGAACTGGATGATGTGATGAACGATATAGATGACCTCTTTAAGCAACTTGCCACCCCTAAGAACGGCCTGCTTGAGAAGCTGGCCATGCTGCCAAAGCTGGGCAAATTTGCCTCGTGGATGCCCAAGGTTGTAGGTGGCAGGGGCGCATGCCAGGAAGTGGTGATGCAAAACCCTGACCTTGCCAAACTGCCAGTGCTCAAATGCTGGCCGCAGGATGGCGGGCCCTTTATTACGCTCCCCGCAATTCATACAAAAGACCCGATATCAGGTGTGCGGAATATAGGCATGTATCGTATGCAGGTATTTGATGGGCAAATGACAGGCATGCACTGGCATAAGCACAAAGTATCGGCCCGCCACTTCAACGAATACAAGAAAACCGGTAAGCGCATGCCCGTGGCGGTAGCACTGGGCGGCGACCCTATATATACTTACGCCGCCACCGCCCCGCTACCTGAGAATGTGGATGAATATATGTTGGCCGGCTTCCTGCGCAAGAAAAAAGTGGAGCTGGTAAAGTGCATTACCCAGCCTGATATAGAGGTACCCGCAGATGCCGACATAATTATAGAAGGCTATGTAGACCCCACGGAAGAGCTAATATGGGAAGGCCCATTTGGCGACCATACCGGCTATTATTCCCTGCCCGACTGGTACCCGCGTTTCCACGTCACAGCCATTACGCACCGCAAGGATGCGGTGTACCCTGCCACTATAGTAGGCATACCCCCGCAGGAAGATGCATGGCTGGGCAAGGCCACAGAGCGTATATTCCTTACGCCCATAAAAATGACCATGGTGCCTGAGATAACGGATATGAACATGCCTGTAGAGGGCGTGTTTCACAACCTGGTTATCACTACCATCAATAAGGAATACGCCGGCCAGGGCCAAAAGGTGATGAACGCGATGTGGGGAGCGGGGCAAATGATGTTCAACAAGATACTGGTACTCTCAGATGGCATTGCTGCCAGCGGTATTAAGATAGATGACTATAAGGCGCTGACAAAGTATGTGCTCGACAATGTGAACCCAGTTACCGACATCTACTTCAGCCAGGGCCCTATGGACGTGCTCGACCACAGCTGCTCCAAGATGGGCTTTGGCGGCAAAATGTGCATAGACGGCACCAAGAAATACGAAGAGGAGCAGAGTGAGCCGCTGCACCCCTTCACGCTCAATGCATCGTTCTCGGCAGCCGCGCTCATGCAGGCCCACCCGGAAATAAGCGGTATCAACGAGAAGCTGGGTAAAGAATGGCAGGTGCCCGTGTTATTTATAGCAGTTAATAAATCGCGGCCGGGCCATGTGCGCGAGCTGCATAGGCAGCTGGCCGACACCCCCAGCATGCAGGGCATAAAGATGATACTGTATGTAGAGCACACCGTTAATGCAGCTGATATCGCCGACGTACTCTGGCGCTTCTGCAACAACCTGGACCCTAAGAGAGACCATTTTTACGGCGGCCCAGGTAACAATATTTTAGGACTTGACGGGACACGCAAAACAAAAAAATTAGATAACTTTGACCGTCCCTGGCCAAATATCATAGTGGCCGATGACGCTACTATAACTGCGGTGGATAAAAAATGGCCCGATCTTGGACTGGGAGATAAAATAATTTCGCCTTCTTTACGGTACAAGACCCAACTATATGGGGTGGGTGCTACTGTCTTAGATAGTGAATAGCAGAGTTTATTAGATTTTTTCATAACTTTAAAAAAAATTAACCAATGAAACGTATACTTTTAGCATGCTGCATGCTCGCAGCTTCATGTACCCTCACTTATGCCCAGTCTGCTACGCCGCAGCCACCCGTGGTTACCAAGGCGCAGTTCACCTCGCAGGTAACAGCGCTTAACACTGTGCTCACTACCAACAACACGGAAGCAGCAAACGCTAAGTGGGAAGACGTACACCGTACTATGATTAATGAGCTGACCGTGATCAAGTATAAAATGAGAGATGCACAGGAAGCGAAGAATGAGACAGAAATGAAGAAGTATACTGAAGTGATGATAAAGCAGCGGAACGTATACTCAGAAGTGCTGAAGCTGGCCCGCGATGAAAAAGGAATGGCGCCAAACAAAACACAGATCAACGAGAAGCTGAAAGAATTTGGCAACATGATACTCTAAGTATCTATAAATTAATTTTCAAAGCCCCGGTTTGCCGGGGTTTTGCTATTTGCATAGCAGCGTGAAAAGGAAGAAAGGAAAAACCTTAAAATGCGAAACGCGAAATACACACATTGTAACAGCATCCAGTCAGAACAAAATAAGACCGATGTTGTTATCCGTACTTCCTGACAGCAACCTGCAATAGTGTGCGTTATGCGCTGTGGGGCTACCATCTTATACCATGCAGTATTCGGCAACATCCGAGGCGCATTGTATCCGGTTAAACACAATCCCTGACATTAAACACATTCCCGGCCATTCCCCACATTAATTCTTTATTTTTGGCACTTAATTACTTTTTGTGAAAGCGATCATTCCTGTTGCCGGAGCTGGTACTAAGCTGCGCCCCCTTACGTACACGCAGCCTAAAGCCCTGATACCAATAGCCGGAAAAACCATCCTTGGCGTTATAGTGGACCAGCTGCTCGAAGCAGGAGTGACCGAATTTGTATTTGTGATAGGCTACCTGGGGGAAAAGATACAGCGGTATATAGATAAGACCTACCCCGACATGAAGCATACCTTCGTGAACCAGAACGACCGCCGCGGCACCGGCCACGCCATATGGCTTACCAAGGACGCAGTGCAGAACGACGAAGTAATGATAGTGCTGGGCGATACGGTTGCTGACTACAACGTAAAGGAGATACTGAAAAGCGATATGTCGCAGATAGGAGTGCGCAAGGTGGATGACCCACGGCGCTTTGGTGTGGCCGAGCTCAATGATAAGGACATAGTAATGCGCATGGTGGAAAAGCCATTGATACCAAAGTCGAACATGGCGATGGTGGGCATTTACTACATCAAAGAAACAGAAACCATGTATGCGGCACTGGACAAGCACCTCAATGAGTCGGCCGATGAGAATGGCGAATACCACCTTACCAATGCGCTGCAGCATATGGTGGAGAATGGCATAAAGCTTCATGCATTTCGCGTCAATAACTGGTTTGACTGCGGCAAGAAAGAAACACTGCTTTCCACCAATGCCACGCTGCTGAAGCAGATGGAAGACAGCAACCCGGGCACACAGGCACCATTGTATGATACTACTGTAATAATACCCCCGGTCAATATTGCAGAGGGTTGCATCATCCGCCACTGCATAATAGGGCCGAACGTGACCATAGGTGAGCATACCAAGATGGAGTCATCGATAGTTAAGGACAGCATTATAGGTTCTTATGCGGAGCTGCAGCAGGTGGTGCTCAACTCATCCATCATAGGTAACGATGCTTATGTACGTGGCCTGAGCCAAAGCCTGAATATAGGGGATAATACGGAGATAGACTTGGGGTAGGTTAGCGTTGGATTCATTTCAAATCATCGCGGCCGGGCCTCACCCCAGCCCTCTCCCAGGGAGAGGGAGAGCCAATGTCCGCGCAGTTGCGCGGGTGTTATTAAGTCAACGATATGCGAAGATCTGAATTGCACCTGTTAGCGTTGACCTGGACTAATATCGTCGAGCGAGAGACGAACGCCCTTACCATCTTTTATTTGCTGCCTGCTTTCTAGCAGCCGTGCGGCCGCCATAGCGGCACTGATTCCCTGCCTCTCTGCTTTGCATCCCATCAGCCGAGTTACGGCTTCGGCCTGTTCACGCGACACGGTAGGAAATCCAGTAAGCAAATCTTCTAACGAGCTATCTTCAAGGTAGTCAAAAAAGAGTTTTTACAGCTACGCGTGTACCTTTAAAAACAGGTACCCCCGAAGCTATCTCCTTATCTACTGTGATATACTTTTCCAAAGAGTTTATACATCTTCTTTGTGCAAATAGAAACCATTTTCGCTAACCTCTAAAGCAATACAGCTTTTGAGTCTCGCATATATTCACTTAACCATTTGGTTAAGTGAAATTCTTTTCCTTATTTTGGGTATTCTAAAAATGACGACCAAAGCAGCCCAACTGGACAGCATATTCTCTGCACTTGCAGACCCTACCCGAAGGCAGATGATAGAGCAGCTGGGCAAGCGCGACCATACCATCGCCGAGCTTGCAGGAATGTTCGATATGTCGCTGCCCGCGGTATCCAAGCACATAAAAGTGCTGGATAATGCTAAGCTGCTCAGCCGGGAGCGCAGCGGAAAGTATGTGGTATGCCACTATGAACCGAAACCCATGAAAGAAGCACTAAAGTGGCTGAATAAGCAACAGCAATTCTGGAACGAAGGCTTTGATAAGCTGGAAAAATATCTTGATGCAAACAGCAAATGATATGGATCAGGACAAGACCATCATCCGGTGCAGCCGCACCTTTGGCCACCCGGTAAGCAAGGTGTATGAAGCATTTGTAAACCCCGCGCTGGTGCAGCAATGGTATGGCCCCAAAGAGTTTACCATTGGCACCGTTAACATTGTGCCCGAGGTGAACGGCAGCCTGGAGATAGAGCTGGTAACGCCGAAAGGCACATTGTGGGTGAAGGGTATATTTACAGAAATGATTCCCGGTGTGCGGCTTGCTTATACCTTTGTCTATGAGCCAGACATGCCTAACCTGGGCCGCACCCTGGTGACCATACATTTTAAGGAACAGGGAACAGCTACCGAAGTAGAGCTTATACATACAATATACAAGACCATCAACCCTGGGGGCCGAACAAAGGGCTGGGAAACAGGCTTCGATAAGATGGAGCAAATCTTAAATCAATCTAAATAAACACAATGGCCAACGGGAAAGCAACATCATCGTCATCAACACTACGCATGGAAACCGCGGTAGCTATAGATATTAATGCATCTGCCACCACAATCATGGCGCTGCTTACAGATGCAGATAACTTCACCCGGTGGAACACCACGATCACCAGCATTGAGGGAGAGATAAAAAAAGGCGAAACCATTAAGGTAAAGTCATCGCTAGACCCGAAACGCATTTTTAAGCTGGAGGTATCAAAAGTTACCGACACGGAGATGGTGTGGGAAAGCGGTATGGGGGCAATGTTTAGCGGGGTGCGCACTTATACACTCACGGCAAAGGGCGGTGGGGTTACAGAGTTCTCCATGGTAGAGATATTCAAGGGGATGATGCTGCCAATGATAAAAAGCTCACTGCCGGATTTTAAAGAAAGCTTCGAGCAATTTGCCGCAGACCTTAAGCGGGCTGCTGAAAGCAAATAACGGACTACTAAAAAACGTTCATCATATGGGAAACACAGCAGGCACCAAAGACAATCCCTGGAAATTAAAGACCCCGCCACAAACATCTGAGTACGAGATGTATAAAGATGTGAAGGACGGCAAAGACATTATTGTGTGCACTGTAGGCAAAACTGTGCTACACTATGACTACCGCGCCCTCGCCGATCTGCACGCGATGCTTAAACAACATGGCGACTGGATGGACCTGGGCAGTGCTGATGAGCAAAAGCCTGCAAAGGAAGGCACCGTAGAAGCCTGGGGCCGCTCTGAAACTAACCCGGTTGGCGGTTGGTATGGCCTTAAGAAGGGCCTGCGAGGCCGTTTCGGCATGTATGTGCCACCGCTGATGGAAGAGCTGGGACTTGCAGAAGTAGAGCACAATCCGAAGAACAACCGGATGAAGGCGATATAAGGTGTGAGGCGTAGTATGTTAGGTGCTACGTAAATAAGTTTGGATAGAAATGCCCTGCGCGGGAGGGTGGGGGCAAGCCCCACCCCTACTGTGGGGAGCTTTAAAACGCTTGAGGGAATTCGGTTCTTTTCGACGGGTCGTTGCTATGAGAACGTTTGCCGAACCGGCAGAAGGCCGGGAGGGGGCTTCCCTTGTGGAGAGGCTGGAAGGGGGCTTCAATTTTTTCCATTACTTTGCACTATGCCTGAAAAGAAATTGTTTTTGCTGGACGCATTTGCGCTCATTTACCGTGCCTACTATGCCCTAATACGCAGTCCTCGCGTCACCTCGAAAGGAAAGAATACGAATGCACAGTTTGGCTTTACTACCACGCTGCTCGACCTCATAAATAAAGAAAAGCCTACGCATCTAGCTGTGGTTTTTGATACCGATGCGCCCACCGAGCGCCATACCGATTTCGTGGAGTATAAAGCAAACCGCCAGGAAGCGCCCGAAGACCTGAGCGCCGCTATACCAGATATAAAGCGCATCATAAAAGGCTTCAACCTGCCGTGTGTAGAAAAAGACGGCTATGAAGCTGATGACGTTATAGGCACGCTGGCCATAGAGGCTGCCAACATTGGCTATACCGTATACATGGTAACGCCGGATAAAGACTACGGGCAGATAGTGCGCGAGCGCATATTCATTTACAAGCCACCCTTCCAAGGAAATAAGGAAGAGATATACGGTCCCGCTGAAGTGTGCGCCAAATGGGCTATAAAGCGGGTAGACCAAGTGGTGGATATACTGGGCCTAATGGGGGATGCGGTAGACAATATACCGGGCATACCCGGCATAGGTGAAAAGACGGCTGCCAAGCTGCTTGCAGAGTACGACAATATTGAAAATGTGCTGGCCAATGCAGATAGCATAAAGGGTGCACTGGGCGAGAAGGTGCGCAAGGGCAAAGACCTGGCCATAATGTCTAAGAAGCTGGCTACTATCATTACCGATGTGCCGGTATCGTTTCATGAAGAAGACTACCGCATAAAGGAAAGGAATACTGATGCGCTCATGGAAGTGTTTAACGAGCTGGAATTCCGCGCGCTGAGCAAGCGTGTATTTGGCGACCCGGCTGCTGCGGCAGTATCGCTTGACCTGTTTGGCAATGCTGTGCAGCAAAAGCACAACCCTGCAACGCTCATCAATGAGCCTGCGCCCTCTGATATCGCCGCAGAGCAGGCGGAAGACGCGGCAGCCCTGAACTTCGCAACAATCGATAATGTAGCGCACAACTACCAGCTGGTAACTGCCGATGCAGAGATAGATGCACTCCTACAAATGCTACAGCAGCATGCGGAGATAGCATTTGATACCGAGACCACCAATGTAGACGCAAACCTTGCCGACCTTGTAGGGATGAGCTTCAGCGTAGAAAAGGGTGCGGGCTGGTATGTGGCCCTGCCTGAGGACAGGGACGGAGTGAAAAACATACTGGAGCGCTTCAGGCCATTGTTTGACAGGGCAGATGTGCTGTGGATAGGGCAGAATATAAAGTATGATATGGCTATGCTAATGTGGTATGGCTTTGAGCTAAGGGGTAATATCTATGATACCATGCTTGCCAACTATGTCATAGACCCAGATGGCAAGCGCAGCATGGATATGCTGAGCATGAAGTACCTCAACTATGCACCGGTGTCTATTGAAACGCTGATAGGCAAAAAAGGCAAGGGGCAGCTATCTATGCGGCAGGTGCCGCTGGAGCAGGTAAAGGAGTATGCAGCTGAGGATGCGGACGTGACGCTGCAGTTGAAGCGCGCGTTTGACCCCCTGCTTACTACCAACGATGTAAAGAAAGTATTTGAAGAAGTGGAGAACCCGCTGGTGCCTGTGCTGCTGGAGATGGAGTTTGAGGGTGTGGGGCTTGATGTTGAATTTCTAAAAGATTATTCAAAGGCCCTTGAGGTTGATATAAGGCAGGCCGAGGAGAATGTGTATAAGCATGCGGGTGTCAGCTTCAATATTGGTTCGCCGAAGCAGCTGGGCGAGGTACTGTTTGAAGTAATGAAAATAGACGCTGGCCAGAAAAAAACGAAAACAGGCCAGTATGCCACTGGTGAGGATGTGCTGCAAAAGCTGCGCCACAAGCATAAGATAGTAGAGGACATACTGGCATACCGGGAGCTTACCAAGCTGAAGAGCACTTATGTAGATGCGCTGCCAGACCTGATAAACCCCAAGACCGGCAGGCTGCATACTTGCTTTAACCAGGCGGTGGCCGTAACCGGCAGGCTGAGCAGCAACAATCCCAACCTACAGAACATACCGATACGCACGGAGCGTGGCAGGGAGATACGCAAGGCGTTCATATCGCGTGGCAAAGACTACTGCCTCATCTCTGCCGACTACTCGCAGATAGAGCTGCGCATAGTAGCGGCAATAAGCGGCGATGAGAATATGATAGCGGCATTTAAAGAAGGTAAAGATATACACACAGCAACAGCGGCCAAGGTATACAACGTAGCAGAAAAAGACGTGACCTACGATATGCGCCGCGCTGCCAAGGCTGTGAATTTTGGCATCATCTACGGACAGTCTGCTTTTGGCCTTGCTGAGAACCTGGGCATCAGCCGCTCAGAGGCTAAGACCATTATTGATAACTACTTTACCCAGTATTCCTCCATAAAGCAGTATATGGACCGCTCTATCAACTTTGCCAAAGAGCACGGCTATGTGGAAACGGTGATGGGCCGCAAGCGCTGGCTAAAAGACATTTACAGCGCCAACTTCACCGTGCGTGGCTATGCAGAGCGAAATGCCATAAACATGCCGATACAAGGCACAGCGGCCGACATGATAAAGCTGGCTATGATAGCCATACACCGCGAGATAAAGAAGCAGGGCCTGCGCACCAAAATGATATTGCAGGTACATGATGAGCTTGTATTTGACGTGCCGGTAGGCGAAGTGCATGATGCGCAGGTGCTCATAAAAGAGTGCATGGAAAACGCGATGAAGCTGCCCCACGATGTGCCGGTAAACGTAGAAACGGGGACGGGTGGCAATTGGCTGGAGGCGCATTAGACACATGATTAAATCATTGCAAAATTTTTCAGTCGACTATAACCCTACCCCGGCATCGCCGGGGCTTTTTATATGGGGGCATTTTTACACCTACAGAAATGAGCAGCCGTTGCCGTTCAGCAGGAGAATGGTGCGGGAGATAATGTAGCATATAGGCACTGGGAAGCGCCCGCGTTGCGCTTTTGGTAGCTCCTACGGAGCAAGAAGGTGTCGTTGCACCGAGTGCTACTAAGTTGTTGCCTCGATGGGGCAGTGTGGTGGGAGAGTTGCGTGTGAAATAATATGGCATCTTGTGAACTTATAATCGTGAGGGTTACCCTTGGGTAGCTCCTACCGAGCAAACGAGTTTCGCTTAGATGATCGCTACCAAGCTGTTGCCCCGATGGGGCAGTCTGGCGGGAAATAAGCTTGTAAGCATTGGGGCTACGCATTCCAGCCAAAATCTTTAGGTTTGGAGTTGTCAGTCAACTAACATTCGATACCTTCGGCATCGACCCCCTTGAAAGGATGATTTTTCTATAAACATTTGATGGCTTCGCCATCATTCATTACACGGCAGTAAGTGGCAGAATTTTCAGCCCAAACGTTTACGCACATTAACACGGAATTGTCATCAGTTAACATTTTTTTTGTTTTGTTCTTTGTAAATTTGTCCTGCAATAATGACTATGGTAAACAAACAATACAAAGCATCGCTGCTGGTAGCTGAAGATGAGGAAAGCCTGAGAGAGGCCCTGAAGCTGAACCTGGAGCTTGAAGGCTATGAAGTAACGACGGTAGACAATGGCCCTGCTGTTGTTAAAACCGTAAAGAACGAATATTTTGATCTTATAGTGCTGGACATTATGCTGCCGGATATGGATGGCATCACGGTATGCGAGACCATTCGCATGCAACACAATGATGTGCCTATATTATTCCTCTCAGCCCGCAACACCGGGGCCGACAGGGTGGAGGGCCTGAAAAAAGGTGGCGATGACTACCTTACCAAGCCTTTTAACCTGGAGGAGCTGCTGCTGCGCGTAGACAAGCTAGTGACTAAGAACAAGAAGATAAAGGAACCACAGAACGTGCTTGATGTGTATGAGTTTGATGGGTGCAAAATAGATTTTGCCGCACACGAATGCATTGATAAGAACAAGCAGACACAGGAGCTGAGCAAGAAGGAGGCCGCCCTGCTGAAGCTACTAATAGAGCATGAAGGCGAAGTGGTATCGCGCGAGCAGATATTGCAGATAGTATGGGGCTACAATGTATACCCGACTACCCGCACCATCGACAACTTTATCCTCAACTTCCGCAAATTTTTTGAGAAAGACAGCCGCAATCCTAAGCACTTCCACTCTATACGCGGTATAGGGTATAAGTTTACCAAGTAGGTGTGTATAGCGGGATAAATATTTTAGCAGGGTCTGTGTGACCCTGCTTTTTGTTTTTAGCGCAGGCCGGTAGTGTGGTATGACAGTTGCGGATAGCTCACCATTTCAAGTCGTCGTCCTCAATGATATCGCGCCTGTTATAAGCCTTGCGACTGGCAAGCTTTTGCAGTTGACGCTCATATATCATCCGGGCAATCCTTGCCGATATGTCGGGTGTACCTATTATGGCGCCTATCTTTTTCTCCGGTATATCTACCCTATACATTAGCCGGTAAAAAGCATCGGTACCCTGCTGCACTATTGCTATCACTTTTTCTTCAAGTAGCCTTAGCAGTTCCTCTTCGGTGATGGAGGGTGTTAGCTGGAGGCCCCAGTCTTGTTGCAGGGCTGCTGCGGCGGCTGATTTTAGGGCTTCATCCATTGACACTTTGTTTATTATCTATCCAGGTTTTCGTTCTTAGCAACTCAATTGTAATCAATAGCATACCAGTAGCTACCCCGACCGCTAAAAATGGTAAGAAATAATAGTTGCTGACGTTGATTATTTTTTCAATTGCGTAAAATAGTAGGGGTAGAAAAAATAAAACAACTCCGATTATCGAAAAGAATTTAGCGATGGGCGTCATAGCAAAATAAAATAATACAGCCATGAGCAGTGAAGCGAAACCGTTCATTAAAAGTATTCCGTTATCACTGCTTGTAAAAAGACCTATAAGCGCGCCATTTGCCGTTAGGATAAGTATTTGTAACACGGGAATGAAAGAACCGAAAATCAGGGCAGTAAAGGTGATTATTGAAAATTTGCACTTTTTCATTCCCGGGAGTTTTAGTTTGTGCCTTGGCCACACTAGAGGTTCCCCATCTATAAAAGGAAAGATAATTTACCTTTGCTCTAGTGGACAAACCTAATACAAATACGACCAAAATAATAAAAAGCACGGCATCACCTACACTGTAGATGAAGATCTGAACAAACTTTGGTAAAAACCTTGCTCCACATAAGCTTGCCCGCGCCAATAAATTGCTCCGCAATCTTAAGGGCCCTTTTCCTGAAGGCTTAAATATTGCGAAGTAGCCACCCTTGTAGCAGCTTAGGTATTTCAATCGAAATAGTCACTCTCTTATCCTTTTCTGAACTACTAAAGGGTCTTCCTTAAGCTTAATAGTGCCGCAATACTTGTGTGCATCCATAGCTTTACGAGGCCTTATTTGAGCAAGTTGTTTGTTGAGTTCCTCTATCTCCTTTTTTGTTGCTCCCTTCCTTAACACAAAAACCATAACAAGCCGATTTTATTTGAATTTTCAGGCATTGCATACGTTACGTTAGTCTGCTGGCGATGTTTTAATTTAAACCACTCCTAATTCCCATCCCTAATTCCCATCCCCTCTTACTAAAACATCTTTATCTTATCCAGCACCATATCCTTCACACTGGCCAGTGATATGCGTTCCTGCGTCATGCTGTCGCGGTGGCGGATGGTTACTGTCTGGTCTTCCTTGGTCTGGTGGTCTATGGTTATGCAGAATGGAGTGCCTATGGCGTCCTGCCTGCGATAGCGCTTGCCTATGGCATCCTTCTCTTCATAGAAGCATTTAAAGTGTGGCATGCATTCTTTCATCAGCTCCTTCGCCAGTTCAGGCAAACCATCTTTTTTGGTCAGCGGGAATATGGCCAATTTTATTGGTGCAAGCATTGGCGGGAACCGGAGCACTACGCGGTCATCTTGCTTTCCTTCAACGCTTAGGTCTTCTATAGCATAAGCCTCGCTCAGTATCATCATCACCGTGCGGTCCAGCCCTATCGAGGTTTCTATCACGTAGGGTATGTAATGCTGGTTGATGTCGGTATCAAAGTAAGTAAGCTTCTTCCCGCTAAACTGTTGGTGGTTCTTCAGGTCAAAGTCGGTGCGGCTGTGTATGCCCTCTACTTCTTTAAAGCCCATGGGGAAATCATACTCTATATCGCAGGCAGCATCGGCGTAGTGCGCCAGCTTCACGTGGGGGTGAAAGCGGTATTTATCCTGCGGTATGCCGAGGCTCAGGTGCCACTTCATGCGGGCTTCCTTCCAGTGCTCGTACCACTCCTTCTGCGTGCCGGGTTTTATGAAGAACTGCATCTCCATCTGCTCAAACTCGCGCATGCGGAATATGAAGCCGCGGGCCACTATCTCGTTGCGGAATGCCTTACCCGTCTGCGCTATGCCAAACGGTATCTTCATCCGGCCGCTCTTCTGCACGTTGAGGAAGTTAACGAATATGCCTTGTGCTGTTTCAGGGCGCAGGTATATCACATCAGCCTCTTCTGCGACAGACCCTATTTCGGTAGAGAACATAAGGTTAAACTGGCGCACCTCGGTCCAGTTGCAGGTGGCGCTCACGCCGCACTTAATTTTGTTGTCATCTATTAATGTTTTCAACCCCGCAAAGTCGTTAGCGGCCAGCAGCTGGTCCATCTGCTGCAGCATGGCATCACCCTTCTCTTTATCCAGCGTTTCAGCATGGCCCTCTATCAGGTGGTCTACCCTGTAGCGCTTCTTGCTGTCTTTGTTATCTATCATGGGGTCGCTGAAGTTATCTACGTGCCCGCTGGCCTTCCAGGTGGTGGGGTGCATGAATATGGCTGCATCTATGCCCACTATGTTGTCTTGCATCTGGGTCATGCTCTTCCACCAGTAGTCGCGTATGTTCCTTTTCAGCTCGGTACCTAGCTGGCCATAATCATACACAGCGCTAAGCCCGTCGTATATTTCGCTCGACTGGAATACAAAGCCATATTCCTTGCAATGTCCTATTATATCCTGGAGTTTGGTATCATTTGCCATAGGGCGCAAAAATAGTCAAAACCGCCTAACCCAATATGAAAATGCGGTTACCGGATGTCCATACTTGTATTTCACATAACTCATTGATAATATAGTGGATTTATATTAATTCTGATAATTATGTGCTTTAGCCTAACTTTGCCAACCTATTCTTCCTACACCTGATCGCAAGTATTTACACTAAGAGGATAAAAAAACGATGGAAGATCTAATACTTGTTGCAGGCGATGCGGAAGCTGACCTTGTGACTTTGACGAACCAATTGGCGCCTTTCAGGTATACAGTCAGGGAGTATGCTTTTTCAAACGAGACCACTGACGCGGCCGCAGCGATCCTGGTTTTAACACCGGGCAATGCTTTCACGGCGTTACCCTGCAGTGAAAAAACATGCCATTTACAAGCTCCTATAGTAGTTATTACGGGCAGCACAGATCCTGCCCATCACCTCAGGGCTTTAGAAGCGGGGGCAACCGAAGTGGTGGCCGGGAGCTATACCGGTGAGCAACTGCATGCCACTATACAGCGGGCCATAAAGCGCCACGCCATTACTGCCAGTAAAGCCCGTGCGTATGCGGACCGCATAAAAGAGCAGGAAGAGCAGCTGGACAACCTGCTATTCTCAATAAAGGACGCCATATGGGCCCGCAAGGCCGATACCCACGAGCTTATTTACGTGAACAACGCCTACAACGAGCTGTTTGGGTATACAGATGGCTTTATGCCGGGTAAAGATGATGTATTGGAAGCCATACATCCCGATGATCGTGAGGCTTTTGCACAGGCGATACATACCGTGGGCACCACAGGCACCACACAGGTAGTATATCGCCACCAGCTGCGCGATGGCAATATGAAGATACTAAAGGTACATGCCACCCTTAAAAAAGGGACAGAGGGAAAGCCGGACACCATTAACGGCATAACACTGGATATAACCAAGGAAAAAGAGCTGCAGGATGAGATCCGCCGCAGCGAGCAGAAGCTGCTGGCTACCATCAACAATACCCGCGACCTCATATGGTCTGTAGACACTAACCTGAGACTAATATTTTGCAATAAAGCCTACCACCAGTTTTTTTACAAGGCAAAGGGCATTGACCTAAAGGAGGGTGACTCTGTGCTTGGCGAGTGGCAGACCCCCTCATTCCTCACAAAGCGGCACGAGGATTACCAACGCTCACTTAATGGAGAAAGCTTTATTACTGTGGTAGAGGAGTTTCATGAAGGCACTACACTTTACTTTGAGATCAGCTCCAGCCCTATAATGGACCACGATGGCCAGGTAATAGGCGTCAACTGCGTATCTCGTGACATTACCAACCAGGAGCTGCAACTAATGAAGATACGTGACCAGAACGACCGCCTGCGCGAGATTGCGTGGATACAGTCGCATAAGGTACGCGGTCCCGTTGCAAGTATACTTGGCCTTATAGCCCTGCTGCCAGAGGATACTAACTGCGAAGAGCAGGTGGTAGAGATACTGGACCGGCTGCGGATAGCTACCGACAACCTCGACAACGTTATAAAAGAAGTGGTAAATCACACCCACAGCGTAGATTATTGCTAGCCATAGCGGCTATCCCAGGCCCGGAAAATAGTTCGATTGGATAATTCAGGGTATTTTTGCCGCCACACCTGCATTTTTGCAGCAGGAACGAAGGGGGCACTATGTTATCAAAACTAAGTACGGCGAGAAAGATCATTGAGCATAAGCTTATCAGCAATGGCTGGTATGCCAAGAAGGCAGATAAGGACTTCATAATACTTATGTATCATGGAGTGGACAAGGTGCAGGATACCCGGTTCAACCAGCGCTTCTACAGCAGGCACAACTTTGAGCAGCAGATAGCGGCTTTCAAAAAACACTTCAACATACTTACTTACGAGGACCTGGTAAAGGGTAACATGTCTAGTAAGCGGACGAATGTGCTACTCACATTCGATGACGGCTATGCCAATAACTACACCTATGCGCTGCCCCTGCTGGACCAATATAATATGCACGCCCTCTACTTTGTTACCGGGGTGGGCAGCCTGGCGCAAAAGGTGCTGTGGGCCGATGCGGTAGATATTGTAGCCAGCTATATGAAGGACAATGCGCAGGTGAAGCTCAACGGTATCACCTTCGACCTGCACAAGGGAGCGTTTGCGAATAAGCAGCTTAATATGCCACTCAAAACGTATATAAAGGCGAGTGACAGGAGCGGCTACGCTGAAAAGGAACAGCTGATAACACAGTTGCTGGCGATATACGACTTCACCAAATCGGGCGAACTCAATGACTACTGGCAGCTGATGACCGACCAGGAAATAAACCGTGCATCGCAGAGCAAGAATATCACCATAGGCTCACATGGTTTCTACCACAACAACCTGGGCTCACTCTCTACTGCAGATGCGGTGAGCGAGGTGATGCAGTCAAAGCAATACCTGGAGGGCATTATACAGAAAGAAGTTACCACAATAGGCTTCCCAGATGGCTCGTATACCGAGGAGCTGAATGATGCACTTTATAAGAAGGGCATCACCCACCAGTTCCTTGTAGAATACAAGTATGATGATGCTGGCAAGCGGCCATATACCTACGACCGCGTGGGCCTCTACCCTATGATGGGCAACAACAATGAACTGCTCTACAAGATACTGCGCTCATGAACATTTGCTTCTACACCACCGATCAGCCGTCTGTAGCTAACATGCTGAATATTGGCTACCTGGTGCATAGCAGGCCGGGGCACAACTACTCATTTCTTAATGTGGCAAGCAGCCGGCAGCCGCTAAGCTTAAAAGACCAGCTACGCGCTAAGTATGCCGAGCTGAAGCACAATGATGGCCGATTTGACTACCAGCGTGACCTTGCCCAGCTCAGCAAGCAGCTGCAACAGCATGTGCAGCCCCTTGCCCGCGAAAAGTTCGTTAACGGCTTTGCCGATGTTGTGAACGATGAGAAGAGCGAGCTCTTTCTGAAAGAAGTAAAGCCGGACCTCATTATACAGGCAGGGGCCGGAATACTGAAGCCTAACACCTTTAATCTTGCTAAGTCTACCATCAATGTACACCACGGTATATCGCCCGAGATACGGGGTATTGACTCTACCTTCTGGTGCCTGTTTTATGGTATAAAGGATAAGGTGGGTGTTACCTGCCACTTCATAGACGAAACGATAGACACGGGTGCAGTGATTGTGCAGGAACATGCGGCAACCACAGCTACCTCCTTTATAGACATACAGGCCGCTAACTACCTGCTGGGGCGCGATGTGCTGGTGAAGAGTGTAGACATACTTGATAAAGGCGATTATAGGATTGAAGATGCCGGGGAAGTTGCCTCTTACTACTTCGGGGGTGTTAATCCGTTCCTGTATTATGCGCTGAAGAAGCGCAATTTTCAGCCCTTGATGAAGCCATCGGATAAGATGTTTAAGATGAAGGGTAAGCGTATGGTTGTGTAGTCCCTTCTTGATTTTTTATCCCTTTGCGGCTGGCTAGTATAGTCTTCACTTCATGTGGTGGGTAGCTCCTATGGAGCATATCCCTCATTTTCCAATAAGTGCTACCAAGCGGTAGCCCCGCTGGGGCAGATGGGCGCGAGAGTATGTGCGGGCAAGTCTAGGGTTGCTCCTATAACCCTGGAGGAGTGGCCAAGAGGGAGTGTATCATGGTATTTTGGAAACAGGAAAAACGTATCCTGGGGCGTACTGTGGCTAAAGCCAACCCATTTATTTTGTAGACCTCGGCATAAATGCCGGGGCTATTGATTCAGTACTGCGGGGCGAATTAGTGGCATGACCGCGAACATTTCATTCAACTCTACGGGTTGGCTCATAGTTCACTGTACCCCGGGTTTCACCCGGGGCTATGATATTAAAGCCTTTCAGGCTTTCATCCTTCGAAAATCGGCTGTTTGAATGTTGTCTTTGGTAGCGCGAGGAGTTTTGGTGGAACTAATGAGCACGAGAAGGGTAGCTCCTACGGAGCATGCTTTTACTTTCCAATATATGCTACAGAGCGGTAGCCCTGCTGGGGCAAATGGGCGCGTGCATATGGGACGGTATTCCCGGTGAGCATACAAATCGCGTGGGTGAGGAAATATGGTAAATCGGTGGGGACCGAGAGGATTTGGTGGAGACCAATGCGAGGGCAGTCCGCGAGGGGGGGTACGACCGATTTATTAGCAAAAATGAAAAAGGACACTGATCAGTGCCCTTTTATGGAAAGTATTTTTTTTTGACTTCTTTAGTGTCCTGAGTAGATGGAAAATACTTCTATCTCGTAGTATGGCTCAGAGTCGTCGCGATAAGAGATATCGTAGAGGTGAACTACCAGATCATCGCTTGCGTAGATGTGCTCGATGTAGTGCTGGGTAGTGAACCTGCGGGTCTTTGATTTCAGGTATTTCATTTTAGCATCGACTTCGCGTTTGATCTTTTCATACTGGTCGCGGCTTGCTGTTTCGAGCTTTACGGATACGTGCGCATGATTGTGCATGCCGCGATCAAGCATTTTGCAGTAGGATATTACATTGTCCTTTTTGCGGTATACGATGCACCTGTCGTTGTACTCCACGTGATCAAGGCTGTAACCTTTATCGTGGGCTGCAGACTCGAAGGATGGGTGGGAGACTGTGCGGAGCCGGGCAAGGTCATCGAACGAAAAATCCTGTGCAAAGCCCAGAGTGCCAAAGCAGACTGCGAGTAGAAATATCAGAGAGAACTTTTTCATGCTGTGTTATTTATCCGGACAAATATATTGCTAATGGTGGAATTGCAAAAGGTTTAATAGAAAAAATGCGAAAGTGTGTCGTTATATGAGTAAAGTAGTGGCGCCGCTAGTCGAGCCCCATATCCTTGTAATACATATCGGTGCGCATGCTGCCGAAGAATAGGAGCTTATTATTCCTAGGGTCATAGAATTTGATATACAGTATATCGAGATCGCCGGCCTGCAGCACCTGCTTATCTGCAATTATCTCCTTTATGTGCTTATGCCGGCGATCCTGTATATGGCCGCGGCGTGAAAGTAAAAGATATGATACGACCTCCCTGTGCAACATCTGTTGCAGCCTTGAAGTGTATTCCATTCCGGAAGCATTGATGATCTCGCACACGAAATCTGTGGCAGAATCGAGCCCGCAGGAGGTGCCGTAGGTGCTGTCGCCGGTCTCGGCAAGGAGCGAGAGCGCCTTGTTTATATCTTTGATGGTGAATGAAAGGGTATAGCCATTGAATAAGACATGCACCTGAGGATGATCCCACATAGTGCGCATTTTGATAAGAGGCTGCGACCGGCCTGTAATTGAAAACAATAAGGCGGCAGCTATTATAATTGCTCTCATGGCAACTTAAAAAAATGCTTTTTTGACTGCGGTAAAATAACCGCCCCTAAAAATATGCAAACCCATAATTTTAATCACCTGAGTAACGATGATAAAATAAGATACACTATCTTACTCGTTTTCCATTTTACTTCGTTGTAAAAGTCCTTAAATAATTCATTATTCGCGGAATTTACGCCATGTAAAAAAAGAAAAATAACTTCCTAATATAGTGTATCTTATTTTGTCAACGTTATTAAAAAATTGCCATGAAGAGCTTTGCGAGTGATAATTATTCCGGAGTACTGCCCGAAGTGATGGAGGCCCTGCAACGGGTGAATAATGAGCATGCGCGCTCGTATGGTGCTGATGATGTAACGGCGCGTGTGGGCGGACTCTTCAAGGAGGTTTTTGAGGCAGATGCGGACGTGTACTTTGTATTTAACGGCACGGGGGCGAATGTGCTGAGCATCAGCAGCGCTACGCAGTCGTATAACGCAATACTATGCTCTGATACATCGCACATATACAATGACGAATCATCTGCACCGGAAACTTTTACCGGGTGCAGGTTCTTTCCGCTGGCTGCTAACGATAAGGGTAAGCTGGATGTGGCTACAATAAATGAGCGGCTGATAAGGAAGGGCGACGTGCACTACCCACAGACCGCTATGCTATCGATAACGCAGTCGACTGAATATGGAACGGTGTATACCCAAGGGGAGATACAGGCTATATCGGCGCTGTGCAAGGAACATGAACTGTACCTGCACATGGACGGATCCAGGTTTTTTAATGCAGCGGCATCGCTGGGATGCAGCCTGAAGGACATAAGCGTGAACGCAGGTGTGGACATATTGTCGCTGGGCGGAACCAAGGCAGGGATGATGTATGGGGAGGCGGTTGTAGTATTTAACAAGGAACTTTCGAAGCATATAGCCTACAAGCACAAGCAAGTGATGCAGCTGGCATCTAAGACCAGATTTATAGCAGCTCAGTTTGAAGCTATGCTGCAAAATGAGCTGTGGCGAACAACGGCGGGCCATGCTAATAAGATGGCTGAGCTGCTGTGCAAGCACCTGTCGAAGAACCGACGGGTGAAAGTGACTAGACCTGTGCAGGCCAACGGTGTGTTTGCTGAGATACCGCGCGCATGGTATGAGCCGCTACAGGAGCATTTCCCGTTTTATGTATGGAAGGACTCAACGCATGAAGTAAGATTCATGTGCTCGTGGGATACGCAGGAAGAAGATATAACGAGATTTATAGCTGCAGTTAATAACCTGGAGCAGCCCAGTTAAGGCTTAGCAGGAGGCATAGCCAGTTCTTTCTCCGGGGTACTCACCATGGCTCTGAAAACGGCGTAGCACACGGGTAGCAGGATGAGGGCGAGAAATAATAATGCAATGAGCATTCCTTTAGTTTTCTGAGACATTGATATTGACTATTTACTGTTTGCGATTAAGTAAGCTGATAACACCTTCTTTCTGCAAAATTAAGTAACCGATGCGGTCATTCGAAATGCCTTCTCTGAGCTCGTAGGTGAACTCGTAATGGCCATCTTTAGAAAGGTCAGTGACGAAGTAGGAGAAAAGAATATTTTCGCGGGACCTGAACTGCTGCGCTACCTCGTATAAATGGGTAGACAGGATCATAAGGTGATCGGGGTGATTGAGCAGACCTTCGACTACTGCCTTTGTGCATTCGAACGCGTCGTGAACGTTGGTGCCTTTAAACAATTCATCCATCAGCACCAGGTGTGGCTGCTGCCTTGAGAGCTTTTCAGCTGTCTGCTTCATGCGCTGTACCTCTGCAAAGAAATAGCTTTCGCCCCGCATGATATTGTCCTCTGCCTGCATATTGGTAATGATGCCCTGCAGAAAACTTATGCTCAGCGACTGCGCGGGCACGCCCATACCGAGGTGAGCCAGCAAAGCGGCAACGCCGAGGGCGCGCATAAAAGTGGTTTTGCCCGACATATTTGCCCCTGTGAGCAGCAGAAAGTTAGTGCCGCGAAAGGTGATATCGTATGGGGTGGGCTGGCGTAACAAAGGATGCCTGATACCAACCGCCTCAAAGGATACAGGGAGTGATGGCTGCAGCGCCGGGAATACCCACTTATTAGCCACGGTGGCGGTGGCCATAGCGTTCCATGCATCGAGCTTAGCATAGCTTGCTATGAGGCGATATACGGTAGTCTTCATCTCGCGGCGAGCTTTGTAGCTAAGCTGCGCCAGCTCTGCATACTTAGTATTCTTTGAGATGGCAGTTATTTCGGGGGTGAGCCGGTGGGCGAGATCTTCGTGGATCAGCTCTGCTTCTTTCTGAAGGAGTGTGGGCACACCGGGCATATCAGCGATAGTGGCCAGCTCAGCGCAGCCTTTAAGAAAATCGGAAAGGTGAGAGAGGGAGAACTGAGTGAAAAAATACTCCTGCTTATTCAATACCTTCTGAATGAAAGCGCTGAACAGAACCATAACGCCTGTAGGCGGTGCCGAGATATTGTCGGCACTTTCGTAAAATTTGTCGAGCATCACCAACGTACCATTCAGAATGATCTTTGGCCAAATGCCGGGATGCTTAGCGAGAAACCTAATAGCATCCTGAACTTCTGTGAGCCGCTCGTAGGTGTCGGGCGGGTGCTGAATGTGCCTGCGCAAGGCATCGCGACCCACCTGTGTAGCAGTATGATCGAGTAATGCAAATATGCCGCCGCTACCGTCTGATGTGAAGATAGATAGGTCGCGGAGCGTGGTTTTGTCGTTTTGCATTGAAAAGCAAATGTATTGAAGAGTTTTGGTGGAAAACGCGCGGATGACACCGGAAATATAATTCTGAAAATAGAATCGTCTTCGGCTTAAAGGATGAATTTTGAGATTATCGGTAATTTATTACCTGTTTCTAGTAACAGGGGCTTAAATTGCTGTATATTTGCTGAAAGCAGTAATTTATTTCCAGTATGGATATTGTAGAAATAGGCAAATACCTAGAGCAGAGACGGCGGCAAATAAATCTAAGGCAAGAAGACTTGTCGGAGATGAGTGGTATTACCGTAAAGACGATATACAATATAGAGGAAGGCAAGGGTAACCCATCATTAAAGACACTCAATAAGCTGTGCGAGGTGCTGGGGGTAGAAGTAAGCATCGATATCAAAAAAGTTAGCTGATGCAACAGGGGACGGTATACTACAACGGAACAGAGGCAGGCACCATATGGCGGGATGATATCGGAAAATATTATTTCAGTTATGCTGACGCGTATTACAATAACCCTACGCTGCCGGCCATAAGCCTGACGATGCCGAAAACAACCATGCTGTATGAGTCGGAAGTGCTGTTCCCATTTTTTTATGGGTTGCTAACAGAGGGCATCAACAAGGATATACAATGCAGGCTGCTGCGGATAGACGGAGAAGATGACTTTAGCAGGCTGCTAAAAACGGCCGGCGATGACACAATAGGAGCTATAACAATTAAAGAGGCATAATAAAATGAAATGCGCAGGGTGCTATAAAGAGAATACAGGGGGATACTGCAATAAGTGCCGCAAGAAGCTATTTGACGGCAAGCAGGTAAGCACTGTATTGCCCTTTAGCGCTCCGAAAAATGAGAACCTGCGGCAATATCACGAACAGGCGAAACGGCTTTCGATCTCTGGGGTGCAACTCAAATACTCGTTGCGGCTTGAGGGCAAAATACTGACGCTTAGTGACGGAAATGGACAATATATATTGAAGCCCGTGCCGCCGGCACCATCGCTTGCCTATGCGGAGGCAGCGCCAGAGAATGAACACCTGACCATGCAAATAGCGGAGCAGGTGTTTGGCATACAAACAGCAGCCAATGCGCTGGTGTACTTTGAAGATGGATTGCCGGCATACGTGACCAGGAGATTTGATGTAAAAGCTGATGGTAGCAAGCGGCTGCAAGAAGATATGGCGCAACTTAGCGGCAAAACAAAAAGCACGCATGGGGAAAGCTATAAGTATAGTGGTACGTATGAAGATATAGGAGTGCTTATAAAGCGATACGTGGCGGCTGCAATGCCAGCGCTCGAAATTTTTTTCCGGAATGTCCTGTTCAATTACGTGATCTCAAATGGCGATGCGCATTTGAAAAATTTTTCGCTGATGCAAATGGATGCGGGCGACTATACGCTGACCCCTGCCTATGACCTGATGAGCACGATACTGCATGTGCCGGGGGAAACCGATACAGCGCTTGACCTGTTTGAAGGAGATATAAACACTGAATACTACAGCACCTACGGCCACCATGGCTACCCGGACTTTATGGAACTGGCAAAGCGGCTATCGCTGGTGGAAAACCGCGCGAAACGTATTGTAGCGGATATGGTAAGCAAAGTAGACGCAGTACTTGCTATGATAGATGCATCGCCGCTGCCTGACGAGCTGAAAGCAGCATACAAGCATTACTACATTGACAAAGTAAAGCGGATAACCATCGCATAGTACGCCGCCTATTGTGCCACGGCCTTAGCCTTTGCAGCAGGTGCATGGCGCTGCATGATGAGGGCGATGATATCGGCTGTGATATCGGGGTAGTCGACCTTAATGCATGTGCCGCGGGTGAGCCATTGCTGTATGCCATCATAGTGATCCTCGTCCAGACTCTTAATTACTCCTGCGCCCATAACGGCTGCACCGGCTGCATTGCACTGCTGCTCGAACTGGCCAGACATGGGGATGACCATTACTTTTTTGCCGAGATACATAGCTTCGGCCGGGCCTTCGAAGCCGGCGCCGCACAGGAGGCCAGTGCAACTGGCCATGCTTTCTACGAAAGCTTTATTGTCGATCTTATTGATAGTGACATTGCCAATGGTAAACGGCTCTTTGTTGTGCTTGGAGAATACCTGCCAGTGCACTTCCCTGAAGTGGGACAGATGCTTTACAATTGTCTCATCGGCATAAGCGGGGAGGTAAACCGTATAGTGACCTTTATCAGTTGGCGTGATGGCTCGTATCTCTTTGCGGATAACGGGTGTAAAAATATTTTCGCCAAAAGCCTTGAAATGGAAGCCATAGCCGGCGGTAACAGGAGCATATTTTTCGAGCACAAGCTTACCTACCGCGTCAATCTCATGGGGCATTGGCGCATTAGGGTGAAGGACAGCATACTGGTGGCTAAGTGAAACGCAAGGCACCCCCCGGCGCCGGCAAGCCCATGCAGAAACAGGTTCGAAATCGTTGATGACGATGTCGTAATCTTCTACAGGGAAATGGTGGATATCTTTGAGCAGCTTGAAGGGCTTTAATTTCCGCGTGGTGGTCCACAGGTCTATGCCGCCGCGGCCGCCGAACATGAAGCTCATACCATAGAGCTTGTACTTTACGGGAAAGGGAACATCTACATCGGCCTGGATGCCGCTAATAAGCACATCGACATCTCCATATTTTACCAGCTCTGGGTAGACATCGCGGGCGCGGCTGAGATGGCCGTTGCCGGTGCCCTGTATCGCAAAAAGAATCTTCACAACCTTATTGTTTGGTGCAAATTAGTGCATTTGCGTAACTCTTAACCCCTGCCCCTAAAGGGGTTCTCTCATGGTGTGTGGAACCCGTGCGCCTAAAGGGGTTCTTCCATGGTCCGTGAAACCCCTGCCCCTGAAGGGGTTCTCTCATGGTGTGTGGAACCCGTGCGCCTGAAGGTGTTCTTCCATGTTGCGTGAAACCCCTGCCCATGAAGGGGTTCTCCCGTGTTGTGAAACCCTGCGCCTAAAGGGGTTCTTCCATGGTGTGTGGAACCCCTGCCCCTAAAGGGGTTCTTCCATGTTGCGTGAAACCCCTGCCCCTAAAGGGGTTCTTCCATGTTGCGTGAAACCCCTGCCCCTG
>JAZKFF010000006.1:165660-311537 GCA_040386555.1 Bacteroidota bacterium
TTCTTCCATGTTGCGTGAAACCCCTGCCCCTGAAGGGGTTCTTCCATGGTGTGTGAAACCCCTGCCCCTGAAGGGGTTCTTCCGTGTTGTGAAACCCCTGCCCCTAAAGGGGTTCTTCCATGTTGTATAACAGTTGTGCTAAAATCAATTTTCTGCTGCTGAAACCCCTGCCCCTAAAGGGGTTCTTCCATGTTGCGTGAAACCCCTGCCCCTGAAGGGGTTCTCTCATGGTGTGTGGAACCCCTCTTAAAGGGGTTCTTCCATGTTGCGTGAAACCCCTGCCCATGAAGGGGTTCTCTCGTGGTGTGTGAAACTCCTGTCCCTAAAGGGGTTCTCTTATGTTGGGTGTGGGCGTGATGATCTGTGCTATTATTTCACGGGTTGTATCGGGGTAGTGGACTTTAACGGGTTGTCCTTCATTTATCCATTGCGCGATCATCCGATGGTGTTTCGGGCTGAGGTTTCTAATTACCGTAGCGCTCATGGCTCGGCTCCAACGGCATTGCATTGCTGCTCGTACTGGCCGGACATAGTGGCCATTGTTGCGAGGCTCGAGTTGCCGTATTTCTCTGCGAATGACGGGGGTGAAGATGTTCTCACCAAATTCCCTGAAGTGAAAGCCATATGATGTAGTAACGGGTGCATAGCGCCTGAGCACCAGCTGGCCAACAGGATCGAACAGGCGGGGTTTGGGCGCGGCGGGGTGGAGTACTGCGCACTGATGGCTCAGGGATATATATGGCCAAGCAGATACGGGCTCGAAGTCGTTACTGACTATATCGTATCGCTCAATAGGAAATTGCGAATGCCGCGGAGGAGGAGGAACAGTTTTAATGTTTTTGCTGTGCGCAGCATATCTACACCACCCCGCCTGCCGAAGATAAAGCTCATGCCATAAAGCCTGTACTGCACCGGAAACGGCACATCAACATCGGCCTGTATGCCACTGATGAGCACGTCGACCTCTCCCTTTGTGAGCTCGGGATAGATATCGCGTGGGCGGCTAAGGTGGCCGTTGCCCGTGCCCTGTATCGCAAAAAGGATCTTCATTGTATAAACAATACGGAATGTAGTATGCTATAATTTATCAGGCGGAAACGGCATCTTCGACTAACTCTTCCAATGCACCATCGGCGTTGACTGCTGCACTGGCATTGATCTCAAGCATAAGGCTATCCATGATTGCTTTGGCTGATCGCTTGTTGTGCTTCTTTTTATCTATATCGACAGCCTGGGCTATAGGGTCATCTGCGTAAGTGTAAATGCTCCACTTGCCGGTATTGTACTCCAAGGCTGTGAGGTTCTCGATCCAGTCGCCGGAATTCATGTAAGTGACACGTCCATGTTTTGTATTTACCTCTTTAATTTCGGGGTGGTGGATGTGACCACAAACAACATAATCGTATTTATTCTCTGCGGCAATGTCGCACACCGTTTCTTCAAAATTATTGATAAACTTGACGGCGCTTTTTACCGAGTTCTTTACTTTTTTGGAAAATGATATTTTGCCGCGACCAACTTTGGAAGAGACCCAGTTTACCAAACGGTTGATAAGAATGAGCGCATCGTAACCTATGGCACCTAGGCGGGCCAGCCACTTGCTGTGCCGCATAACGACATCAAAGACATCGCCGTGGAATATCCAGATCTTCTCCCCATCCACATTAAGCGACAGCTTGTTAGCGATGCTGAGCGAACCAAGGTGGAACCCTTTAAAGCGGCGCAACATCTCATCGTGATTGCCAGGAATGTAGTAGACCGGAATGTCCTTTGCAATGAGGCCAATGAAGTGCTTAACTACCATCATATGCGTAGCGGGCCAATAGCGCTTGCTAAACTGCCAGATATCAATAATATCGCCATTGAGCACTACCGCACCAGGGCTGATACTTTTGAGATAGCGGAGGAGCTCTGTGGCATGACAGCCGTATGTGCCAAGGTGAACATCTGAAAGCACCACGATATCAACTTCCCTCTTTGCCATTGTGTTAGTGGAGTATTTGGTTAGGCAAAGAGAACATTATGATGTGAATTACATATTAAGGAGCGGTTAATTTAACATCAAGCGCCAAGGGAAGAGGAATGGCGGGAGAAGGGGAGAAAGGGGAGGGTGTTAATAAAAACCTTAAATAGCGGAAATATGGTTGAAAAGACCACCTGCGCGTGTATAAATGGCGCATTTTTAGTTGGTTAAAAGGTTTAATTTGGCTATCTTTGTAACGTTAAAAATCAGCACAAAAAGCGGATTTTCTCCATATATCTTTTATGGTGTTTTAAGACAATTCCTCACAGGAAAAATAACTCTTCGGTTAGTTGAATAACATGGACACGGAAAACGATGTTTTGCAAATTTCCGCCGACTACGGTGCGGATAGTATACAAGTATTAGAAGGCCTTGAAGCGGTGCGTAAGCGGCCGGCGATGTACATAGGCGATATTGGCGTAAAGGGCCTGCATCACCTGGTGTATGAGGTAGTGGATAACTCTATTGACGAGGCACTGGCGGGATACTGTAAGAACGTAACTGTAACAATACACACAGACAACTCAGTAAGTGTGCAGGATGACGGGCGTGGGATACCTACAGGCATCAATGCCAAAGAAGGACGCTCTGCGCTGGAAGTGGTGATGACGGTGCTGCATGCCGGTGGCAAGTTTGACAAGGACAGCTACAAAGTATCGGGCGGGCTGCATGGTGTGGGTGTGAGCTGTGTGAATGCGCTGAGCAGCTGCCTGCGTGTGCGCGTGAAGCGGGAGGGCAAAACCTTTGAGCAGGAATATGCTACGGGCATACCGCAGTACCCTGTGCGTGAAACGGGTGAGCCATCTGACTCAACAGGTACGCAGGTACACTTCTGGCCTGACGGATCAATATTTAAAGACACGGTCTACAGCCGCGAAATACTAGCGGGACGCCTGCGGGAGCTGAGCTACCTGAACAAAGGCATACGCATCGTGCTGATAGACGCACGCGATATAAGCGATGATGGTAAGGAAAGTGCTGAGACGTTTTACAGCGAGGGCGGTATAGTAGAGTTTGTGCAGATGCTTGACCGCACTGCGAAGCGCGACCCACTGCTATCGGCACCGATATTTGTGGAGACACACGATAAGGAAACGAACGTAGCTGTGGATGTGGCGCTGTCTTACAACACATCGTACAGTGAGCATATTTTCTCTTACGTAAATAACATCAACACAATAGAGGGCGGCACGCACGTAGCGGGGTTCCGCAGAGCGATAACGCGCGTGTTCAAGTCGTATGGTGATAAGAACAAGCTGTTTGAAAAAGCGAAGGTGGAGATAACAGGTGACGACTTCCGCGAGGGGCTGAGCGCTATTATCTCGGTGAAAGTACCAGAGCCGCAGTTTGAAGGGCAAACGAAAACCAAGCTCGGCAATAACGATGTGATGGGCGTGGTGGATGTGAGCGTGAGCCGTGTGCTGGAAGCTTACCTGGAAGAACACCCCAAAGAGGCGAAAATAATTATTGACAAAGTGATACTGGCCGCACAGGCCCGCGCGGCGGCACGCAAGGCGCGTGAGATGGTGCAGCGTAAAAGTGTGCTTACCGGTGGTGGTATGCCTGGCAAGCTGGCCGACTGCAGTGACCGTGACCCGGAGAGGTGCGAGCTGTACCTGGTGGAAGGAGACTCGGCGGGTGGTACTGCGAAGCAGGGCCGCGACCGCGCGTTCCAGGCGATACTGCCGCTGCGGGGTAAGATACTGAACGTAGAAAAAGCACAGGAGTACAAAATATACGAGAACGAGGAGATCAAGAACATGTTTACGGCATTGGGTGTGACTGTGGGTACTCCGGATGACCCGAAGGCGCTGAACACAACCAAGCTGCGATATCACAAGGTTGTGATCATGACGGATGCCGATGTGGATGGATCGCACATTGCCACGCTCATCCTCACTTTCTTTTTCCGCTATATGAAGGAGCTAGTGCTGCAGGGCTATGTGTACCTGGCGCAACCACCGCTGTACCTGGTGAAGAAAGGCAAGGAGCAAATATATGCCTGGGACGAAGAGACGCGCAAGGCCGCAATATTTAAGCTGGCAAACGGCAAGGAAGACGCGGTAAATATACAGCGATACAAGGGCCTTGGCGAGATGAACGCAGAGCAGCTATGGGACACTACTATGAACCCGGCTACCCGTACATTAAAGCGTGTGACGATAGAAAGTATGACGTATGCGGATGAGATATTCTCGATGCTGATGGGTGATGAGGTGCCGCCCCGCAGGCAGTTTATTGAGAGCCATGCGAAGTATGCGAAGATAGATATATAAGCCCCTCCCCGCCGTTCGGCAGGCTCACGATGACAACTGAAGGGAAGGGTGAGGTCGAATGAAGAGCGTATTATAATTAGCGGCTGGGGTGTCACCTCTCCCCGGCCCTCTCCAAAGGAGAGGGGGACGTGAGAAGCCCATGCTTTCGCCTTTACAATCGGCGTGGTTACAGTGAATTAAAATTATAATATAGCGGCTGGTTTTTCCTAGCCGCTTTTTTTGTGTCTTTTAATGAGTGCTAACTGTAATTTGATGGCGGATATTCACTGCTATTTTGGATAATATGTGGCCTGAAATGCAGGAAATGGGCGGCCGAAATGAAGCCGGGAAATTTTTTAGGTCGGTGCATGTGTAATAGATGTGATAGTCAGCGAGTTGCGGGATAAGAATGTTTTATGATGTGTAGCTAGCTGCTAATGGTGTTACAGTAAACGCACTATGGTAAAAAGGTGTTTTGCCAAAGTGAAAAATGCGCTTCACCTTTGTGCTGTAAACAACGAAAAAAGTCCTATCCAATGACAGAAACTTTTAAAAAAATAGAACGCCAGTATGTGCTCTCTGACAGCTCGGTAAATGAATACGGTTTCCGCCTGCTCACTGCTGGCTATCAGCTGGAGGCCTTCAGGAAAAACCCAATAGGCTATTATATGCACCGGCGCGAAGATGGCATAGTGCTGAAATGGGAAGACCTGAGAATAGAAGATGACAAGGTGGTAGCCACGCCTGTAATAAACCTGGCCAATGGCAGGGGTGCGCAAACGTGCAATGAGGCTGAAAACGGTTTCCTGAACGCAGCATCTGTGGGGCACATAGTGGTGCTAGAGTATAGCACTGAACCGGATATGATGCTGCCAGGCCAAACCGGGCCTACAATTACAAAGTGGTATAACAAAGAATGCAGCCTGGTGGATATACCGGGAAACTGCAACGCGCTGACAAGGCTATATGACGCGCAGGAGAATGAAATAAACCTGGCAGATCTTGGAGGTAATGTGCCGACAATTAAACTGATACAGCAGCAACCGCTGCGCGAGGTATGCAAAGCGCTGGACCTTGCGCATGACGCGACGGATACTACAGTGGTGGCGGCGGTAACGGAGCTGGCGGCTAGGAACGGTGTGCTGGATACAGAAAACAAAGTATTGCTGGATGACAAATATGCGCTGCAGCAACAGCTGGATGAAATCAATACCCTACGTGCCAAAAATGAGGTGGCTGCACTGCTGGACCGTGCACTGGAGGACAAGAAGGTAACGGTGGAGCTAAGAGGCAAGCTGGCCGATGACTATGCGAATAATGCGCCGGGATTGAAATCGTTGCTGGGGGCTATGCCAGCCTATCGCTCAATAGCGGAGATGCTGAAAGCAAGTACAGGGGATAAGGCTGAGCTGCAATGGCAATGGGATGACTATGAAAAGAATGATCCTACGGGAGGAAAGCTGAAGTCGCTGAGAGCGCAAGACCCGGTAAGGTATAAGGAGCTGTTTGACAAGAAGTTTGCAGGGTAAGCCGCTGAAAGCCCTGGCCCTAAAGGGAACCATCTATTGGGCTTTTGGAGTGATCTCTGCGGTTGTTTGTTCTTCCGCAATTTGATTTCAACCTCACAGGCCTTCAAAGATAAAGTGTCGATTTCACCCGTTCCGGGTTTGTGGAGGAGGCGGGGTTTTTTCTATAATCATGTCATCCCTGTCGGGATTGTGAGGAGGAAGCATGTTGTGAACCCTCCCTAAAGGGAACCATCTATCTGGCTTTTGGGCGATGTTTTCAGCGGTTGTTTATTCATCGGCAGTTTGCTTTTTTCCACTCAGAAACAATATCCATAGCGAGAAAACCCTGTCCCTAAAGGGAACCATCTATTTGGCTTTGGGAAGAAACTTTCGGCATTAGTTGACTCGTCGGCAATTTGCTTTTTTCCTCACGGGAACCAGATCTATAGCGAGAAAACCCCGTCCATAAAGGAATCCATGTTGCGGAACCCTGTCCCTAAAGGGAACCATCTATTTGGCTTGGGGGCGATGTGTTCTGCGGTTGTTTGTTCTGCGGCAAATTTGTTTTCATCTTTCACAGACATTCAAAGGCAAAGTGTAGATTTCACCCGTTCCGGGTTTGTGGAGGAGGCGGGGTTTTTTCTATAATCATGTCATCCCTGTCGGGATTGTGAGGAGGAAGCATGTTGTGAACCCTCCCTAAAGGGAACCATCTATCTGGCTTTTGGGCGATGTTTTCAGCGGTTGTTTATTCATCGGCAGTTTGCTTTTTTCCACTCAGAAACAATATCCATAGCGAGAAAACCCTGTCCCTAAAGGGAACCATCTATTTGGCTTTGGGAAGAAACTTTCGGCATTAGTTGACTCGTCGGCAATTTGCTTTTTTCCTCACGGGAACCAGATCTATAGCGAGAAAACCCCGTCCATAAAGGAACCATGTTGCGGAACCCTGTCCCTAAAGGGAACCATCTATTTGGCTTTGGGAAGAAACTTTCGACTATTGCTTGCTCGTTGCCAAATCATGTTTTGCTGATGTGGTCGAATCCTTTCCTGAAGGGCTGTATTGAGGAAGGTGTATTACTTGTAGTGTGTTACTTTCTTCACAGAACAATCTTTAGCTCTGATCTCTATATAAGCTGCTCCGCCTTCTGAGGCATGCACGGTGCCCGATACTGCCCACACCGAATCTCCGATCAATAGTGCTTTAAAGGGCCGCTCTGCTTGTATGACCTGCCGACCGTATATCGGTATCCACGTTGCTTCTACAATTTTCTTTGCGGTTTCCTGATCAGGCACACAATGTCCTGACAATCTAACCTTTCCCCTGGTTTTTCGCTGCGGGCCTTCCTGAGTGTGAATACATGATGTGCTACCCAGCAGGACCAGGAGGGAGATAAGAACTCTCATTGCTAACCTTTCATTGAAGCTATCAGTTTTTCTACCAATAATCTTTAACCATAAAACCAATCATAAACAATGGCTATTCAAAAAGAGATATGGCAAGACCATATAGAAGGTAACCTTTTTAAGAACAATGAATTTTTACTGGCATCGACCGATGCAGGGCAGTATGTGCTACAAGGTTCTGTAGTACACATTCCACAAGCAGGTGCAGTACCTGCGGTGGTAAAGAACCGTTCACTATCGAGTCCGGCTACTGTGCTGCAACGGACGGATGCTGATATTACTTACGTGCTGGATGAGTATACTACTGACCCGATACTCATACCGAATGCGGAAAGCTTTGAGCTGAGCTACAGCAAGCGTGAAAGTATACTGGCAGAGTATGAGTCGTCTCTGCGTGAGACTGTGGCCGAGAATATGCTGATCAGTTGGGGGCCAACAGACACTACAGGGACGATAGTGCGGACCACGGGCGCAAGCACCGCAGCACACCTGGCCAGCGGCACTGGCAACAGGAAGAAGCTGACGGTGAATGACCTGAAAAATGCACAGCTGCAGCTGAACAAGCAGAATGTGCCTATGGAAGGCCGCTACGCACTACTGAGCGCAGACATGTTTCAACAACTAACCGATGATATGTCGGCCACGCAGTACAGGGACTTCAGCGCGGCATATGATGCAAAGGACGGTGTGCTGGGCAAGCTGTTTGGCTTCAACATTATGATGCGCGGCAGTGTGGTAACCTATAACAACGATGCATCACCGATAATAAATCCGTATGGTGCTACCGCTGATGCTGCGGACAACGACGGTGTGCTGTGCTGGCAGATAGGTGCAGTGGAGCGTGCGCTTGGGCAGATCGCTTTCTTTGAGCGCATAGGCGACCCGACGTACTATGGTGATGTATATAGTGTAAGCGTGCGCATGGGATCGCGCATACGCAGAAGCGATGCGAAGGGAATAGTGGCGATAGTGCAGGCGGCAGTGTAGGCTAGCCCCTCCCGGCCTCCCCCAGGGGGAGGAGATGTGGCCCCTCCCGACCTCCCCCTGGGGGAGGAGATGTGGCCCCTCCCGACCTCCCCCAAGGGGAGGAGATGTTACGCGGGCCCCTCCCGGCCTCCCCCTGGGGAGGAGATGCTACTCAAGCCCACAATAGTTGGAACCACGGTCTTCGATGTTTGACTAAGCTTAGCACAGCCAGGGAGGAGATGGAACGAAGATTCATGGGCCTCGCGGCTTGTATTAGGCGGAGAATGTTACCGGCAGTAAGCGGCCCTTTTAAAAAAATGAACTATGACAGAGATCAAATTATGGATACTCGTGGGGGTGGCGGGTGTTATGGCTACGGCAATGGGGTTTATAATAAAAGTGGTAACTGCACAGGTAATAAAGCGGCTGGATGAAATAGTGCTGGAACTGAAACAGCTGACGCAAGCTACCACGATACACAGGGAGCAGATAAAAGGCCTGCAGGAGCAGGATGCCATGATACACCGCCGCCTCAACGAGCACTCCGAAAGAATACATGCGCTGGAAGCACGCGCAATGAAGCAACAGTAGTGCATATTTCTTAACAACTATAATACCAAAAGCATGATTTGCATAAAACTTAAAAGGCAAATGAAAGGACTATTCAGGCACATAGATGAGTTTCTCGATGACCATGTTGCGGTGGCACTGAAGATAACCACGGCCATAAAAAACATACTATCGTCGCCTGCTGTGGATATACTGACAGCAATAATTCCGGGCGAACTTGATAACCTGATAAAGCAACAAGCGATAGCAGCTCTAAGCAAGGTGGCGGAAGCGCTTGCCATAGCCAACACATGCAGAAAGCAAGAGACCGCTGAAGACAAGATAAAATGCTTCATAGAACAGCTGCGCCTCCACGACCCCAACCTGCAAGACGCGATACTGCAAAAACTGGCGAGCCTGCTGGCGGGCCAGCTGGATGGTAAGCGACTAAAGCAAAGCCTGTATGATCTGTATACACAAGCTAAATATTCGGCAGCGAAGTAAGTAAGCATTCTAAACCACAACCCAGCCTCTATGAACCCTAATAAACCGATAAAATCTCTAGCTAGCCTGGCTCTGCAAATAGCGCAGAGCCAGGTGGGACAGGCAGAAACCCCAAAAGGAAGTAATACCGGACCAATGGTAAATGAATACCTGAAAGCAGCCGGATTAAAACCGGGTTACCCGTGGTGCCAGGCATTCGTATACTGGTGCTATGCAGAAGCAGCAAAGTGCATGAAGAGCAATGCCCGGGTGGTAAGGACCGCCAGCGTATCAGAATGCTGGAAGAAAGCCACCGGTAAGAAACTATCTAAAATGGAGGCCTTGCAAAATCCTACGCAGCTGCGACCGGGTGACCAATTCATACTACTGTTTGACAATGGCACCGGGCATACTGGGATAGTGGAAAGTATAGTGGCGACCAACGCCGGTGTGGTACTGCATACCATAGAAGGTAACAGTAATACAACCGGTCACCGCGAGGGATATGCAGTGGTAAAGCATACCCGCCGGATTGGGGATAAAGCGCTTGCGGGATTTATTCAATACCAGTAAAACATTATTACACACCTTCTCTATGAAAAATGCAAAGCAATATTTCGAAACACATGACACCTTAGACCAGCTATACTTCACTAGCGATAACCTTGCCTTCTTTGACCAGCAAAATGCCAAAAACCACGCCAAACAACTTAGGGATAAGACTGTTACCGCACTAACAAGAGATGAGGTATATGGCGAGCTGGAAAGCCTGACAGCTGAACAGTGGGAAGAAGAAATGCAGGAGCTGCTCAATGACCTGGATGATCAGGAGTAGCACAGATAAAACATCAATATCACATCATAACAAAAACAGACAATGGGAAGTGTAAATATAAGACTGGCCAATGGCCAGCTTGGAGCAACGCTCCAGACAAATGATGGTATAACCGGGCTGGTAGTGACGGGAATATCGGAAAGCGGCGGATACACTGCGGGAACACCAATACTGGTGACCAGCCTGGCTGATGTGACTACGGCCGGGATAACAGTAACAAACAACCCCTTTGCGATAAGGCAGCTGCAGGAATTTTATAACCAAGCCGGCAGCGGCGCACAACTTTACCTGCTGCTGGTGCCGCCGACCATGACGGTGGCCCAAATGGCTGACAACCTTAACGATAACGGGGTGCGCAAGCTACTGGACTACGCGGCAGGAAAGATAAAAGTGATAGGACTACTGAGCGATGATGAGGCAATAGCAGATGCAGGAGGAACAATAACGATAGCAGATGCACTGAATGCTGATGTGCAGGAAGCAGTAGACAAAATGGTAGTGACAGCGGCAGCGTACTATGACAGGCAAACACCATTCAGGGCGATAGTAGGAGGCAGCAGCTATACCGGGGTAGCAGGAGATCTCGCAGACCAGGCAACCGGCACTACCAACAACCGCACAGCTATACTGATAGGAGATACTGTGAGCGGAAAGGGGGCCTGCATAGGCTTACTGCTTGGAGTGATATCAGCCATACCTGTGCAGCGCAAAATAAGCAGGGTACGTACCGGCGCACTCACAAATACAGCCGCCTACGTAAGCACAACAGCCGTAGAGGCACCCAGTGCGAATACAGCAGTGATAGCACAGGGCGGGTACATCACCTTCACTACCTACCCTAATGTAAGCGGCTATTTCTTTTCGGGAGACCCAATGTGCACAGCAACAAGTGACGACTATGGCATGCTGGCAAGAGGCCGTGTAGTAGACAAAGCCCATATACTGGCGTATACCACCTTTGTGCAGGAAGTAGACGATGAGGTGCCGGTGAATACGGACGGAACACTTGATGCGGGCTTTTGCAAGTGGCTGAGCCAGCAAATCGTGAACCAGGTGAACAACACCATGACGGCAAATAAAGAGATAAGCTCAGTAAGCTGTTTTATAGACCCGGCGCAAAACATACTCAGTACGAGCCAGCTGAATGTAGTGTTGAAAATAGTGCCCGTAGGATACGCAACTGAGATAGAGATAAGCCTGGGATTTGATAACCCGGCAGTGTAGTAAACACAATTCTTAACCATTAAAATATAGAGAAATGCCATCGATGCCATTTTTTGATAGTAAAGACTGTGAGTGGGCAGATATGACCGTAATGTTTGCGGGCTCACCACTCACCAAAGTTCGCGGGGTAAAATACAAGGCCGCAAAAGAAAAACAACTACTGCACTCAGCTGGTGATGAGCCTATAAGCATACAAAGCGGCAACCGAACGTATGAAGGAGAAATAAAAGTGCTGAAGGGAGCTATAGATGATATGAACCGTGCAGCATTAGCGGCAGGTGGTGACGATATTCTTGATCTGCAGTTTGACATAATCATCACCTACAAAGCGAAAGGCACACGACCATTGCAAACAGATACATTGGTAGGAGTAGAGGTGAAGGAATTTGCGAAGGGATGGGAACAAGGTGCTAAGAATATGGATGTGACCATGCCAATTGTGTTCATGAAACTAATTGCGGACTAAACAAGGAAATAACAATGTTTTTAAAAAAATAAAAGCTACGCTATGACAGACCAAACACATGAATTAAAGGGACAAGCCTCAGCCGCGCAAATAGCGGATTGGAAAGCGAGGCACAAATGTGGCGTTTACGCTATAGAAGTGGACGGGCATATAGGATACTTTAAAAACCCCGGCAGAGCGGAGCTAAACTGCGCGCTGAGCAAGGCGGATAGGGATATGGCCCTTGCAGTATTTGAAGAACTGGCGAGTGTGACCTTTATAGGCGGCAGTGAAGAGATACTGAGCGATGACCAGATGTTCATAGGTATAAGCCAGGAGCTTAAAACTAAACTGGAAGGCAAGAAAGCAGTACTGGTAAACTTATAGCGGGGTCGCGCGGAGGGCCGGCGCACGATCCCGTAGGATATCTTGAAACGGTGCTGGAATATTACCTGCCTGGGTTAAATCACAAAGCATTATCGGATGAGGAGTTTGCACGGAAGCTGGCGCACCTTAGTTATATACATAACCGTAAGGAGTAATGGAAAATATGGGGCGTGATAATAATTAGCCCGCCAGTATCCTTTCTTTTTGAGCAGCAAATTCTTCGTCCGAAAGTATGCCTTCTTTCCTCAGCTCACTTAGCTTCTGAAGTTCGTCAGCTACCGATGATGTACGAATGTTGTTCTCAGCTATTTCCATCATCTTCTGTTTGTATTCCTCGTCCTGGATACGAGGCGAAATAGCAATGAGAATAAGGCCGATGAGAGGAGACAAAAAAAGACTAACAAAAAACGCCGTTGCAAATCCAATCTTTCGCTGCTCGCCAGCATAACCGGCAATGAGTGACAATATGCTGCTCATGACGAGCACAATAGCTAAAATAGCAGACATGTCGATAAAATATGCGAAAAGTGCGATTAATATGCAAAGCAGGTAAGCTATGGTCTTACTGTCTTTGCTGGCATGTATGTCCTCCTTTGTGTTCATAAATCAATTTTCAAATTAACTACTAAAATATAAAATGTTCCGGAAATCACGATGTGAAAAATGCATAACAAGTATCTCCGGCTTACAAATGAAACTAATAATTGCATATCATGAGCGATGTTGAAATAGTGCTAAGAATAACCGACATACCGGGGTTGAAGCTAGTAGAGGTGGCGATGGCTATTGAACGCTCGTGCAATAAATTGACTACTTGCTTTGAACAAAATTTACGGTCTATCGATAAGTTGGCGGAAGCGCTCCATCGCTTGACTGTTACAGCAGACATGCCGCTTAAAGATAATGCAGGCTACTATCGCTACTCTGCTGTCCCTAATGCTACAGTGGCCCCTCCGACCGAAGCAACCGAGCTCCCAAAACCACGGAATAGAACTCTTGAGGCTATTACCAATATTGGTAGCGGAGCAAGCATAGGAAAGAACACATACTCGTTTTTCAAGCGTTTGCCTGGCGATAAAACACTTAAGACAGCTTTCGATCTTACGTCAAAGATGTCTGATGGTGTACAGGGATTTACGGACGCATTGACAAAAGGGAACATGACAGCGACCGAGTACATGACGGTTGCAAAGAAAATAGTATCGGGCGCAACGGCTGTAGCGGAAGCCTTCGCTCTTGGAGGACCGGTTGCTGCTATAGCTACTGCTGCGGTTATCACCGCAGGTACTATTATGTCGGTAAATGAGGATGCTGAAAACAAGAAGAAACTGCAAGAACAAGAGCAGGTAAAGCGGAGCGCCTGGGTGAAGTCGACCTTTGCCATGACGGAGCATCAAGCTGATAACTATATTAAGAACATAACGACCATTCCAAAGCCAACATCGCACCAATGGCATATGAAAAACACGCCCTTAGCAGAAGTGGTCAAGTCCTACGGGGCGGACGCATATACACTGAATATTCCGGTTCCGATGGCGAAAACAGATCAACCAGATCCCAGGGCAAAGTTACTGCGAGGTGTAAAGTATGAAGAGGATGCAGCATTGCCCCTGAAGCAAAGCTTCTTAGAGGAGACATCGGCCGTACGTATGCGATTACTAACAGGCGGCGCTATGGGTGGGAGGCGCGGCTTTGAGCAGGCGGCGATAGCAGTGCGGGAACAGGCTAAGCAGTACGACGCTATGAACCATACCCATACGCTTAAGAAAGCGGAGCTTGTGATCAAAGAATCTGCTTACAATTTTCTACGCATCGCTAACGGCGATAAAATAATTTATGACAAGGCATACCAGCAAGCGCCGGGAGAACGGAGCCGAGAGGGAAGGACAATAATCATAAACCTCAATAAGTCGCTGATACAAAATTTTACTATCCACACAGCCAAAGCTCAAGACAGTATAGCTGACCTAAAGCAAAAGGTAGAAGAGGTACTAATTGAGATACTGCACAACGAAAACGTGATACACTAATATGGCACATATATCTATCAGCTTATCTGATCTTTTTGAGAAGACATTTGGCTATAAGACCAAAGCGTTCGACCCGAAATTCAAGCATGTAACGGGTGATGCCGGTATACTATCTGACAGAAAGGAACAAGGCGCTAATGGCGCGCCATACTATGCTACCAGCAGCCTGGGGATAGAGTACTATATGCCCGTGACACTATCGTATGAAGAAACAGAGCCGCTGCCTGAGCAGGATGGGACATTGACAATTGTGAAAAAGTATGATCTGCCATATCCTGTGATCTCAATGAGCAGTAAGAAGACATTTGTGGAAACCGCATTGACTGAGCGGAGCGGCACAGTGAAGGAGCTGATAAATGTGCAGGATTATGAGATCACGGTGCGGGGCTTTCTGATAGGTACAACACATGAGTTTCCTGAAAGTGAAATGACGCAGCTCCGCTCGATCTACGAAAAAAATATAGCAGTATCCATCTCCTCTGCTCTTACTGACATCTTCCTGCTGCGGCCAAGGCGAAACAGCAGTGATAAAGTGGTGCTGAAGGAACTTGTACTACCGTCATTGACAGGCGTTAAGAATGTAAGGCCATATGAACTGCGCATGGTGAGTGATGAGGCATTTAACCTCGTAATCCAATAAATCGATCCAGACATGTTTGTACTAAATAGCGATATAACAATTGGAAACTTCGGGTTTAGCGGAGTGAACGAAGTTGTAATAAACAGGAGTATGCATAGTATCACCGACACTGCCACTATTAAACTTCCGTCTGTTGCCCAGGTAATTAAGAATGGTGCAGTGATTGCGGAAAGAAAGACGACAGCAACTCAATTCAAGAATGGCGATAAGGTAGTTATTAAACTTGGCTACAATGGTGAACTGCAGACTGAATTCGAGGGATTTGTAAAAGGCCACAGCCTGGATATGCCGTTGCAGGTGGATTGTGAAGGATACAGTTGGCTGCTGAAACGGGAAAAGGTGACGCTGAACAAAGCAAATGCTAAACTCAAAGATGTGCTGGAATCAATCATTGAAACTGGCGGCGCGAATGGTATCAAGGTAGCAAGTAACGATGATATCACTTTTTCAAACTTACGGTTTAGCGATAAAACACCTTTTGAAATTCTCGCTGAGCTGGCAACGTATACTGATAACAGCCTAACGTGTTTTTTTAGTCAGCCCGATACCCTATGGTGTGGGTTAGCATATAGCGGCTCAGCGGCGGGTAAAGCGTTAACCGGCAACATTGGTATAAAATACATTCTTGGCTACAATACGCTGAAGGAAAACACACTTGTGACAAGATCGACAGACAATGACAGGGTACAGGTGAAATACTCGAAAAAAATGCCATCGGGCGAGATAGTTGTCGCTAACTCTACGGTTAAAGATCCCGCTCGTGTGCATAGCCAAGTGCTTAATAGCATAGCTGATAAGGAGGCGCTGGAAAAGCTTGCAGCAGAGAAGGCATTGCAATTCAATTATGGCGGCCTTGAGGGAAAATTTACAGCTTTCCTACAACCTTATGCAGGACCCGGTGATAGTGTTGCTATAGCTGACAGCAGGTACCCTGAGATAGACGGTGAATACCTTGTAGAAAGCACACAAGTAACTTTTGGAGTTAAAGGCGCACGGCGAATAATAGACCTGGGGCCGAAACTAGTGTCCACAAAAAAATAGCTTATGTCGAGAAATAGTATAAGGATAAAGCAGGGCATCAGAAGCCTTGTGCAGGCGCCACATGTAGTCTTTAGCGGTAAGGTGGTGCCTGGTAGCGTGGATGAGTCGGCGTTTACAGTAAGCGTGTTGCCCACCAATAGTGCTGAGCCGATAAAGGGAGTAATGCTGGGCACAACTACCGGAAATGGGAACGGAGCTATAATGATACCTGAAGGCAACAGTGACGTGGTGGTGGGAAGCATAGACGGAACCGGGCAATGGACCATACTGCGAACCGGAGTGCTAAAGAAGGTAAAGGTGACCATTGGCAATGTTGCATGCACGATAGAAGATGATAAAATAAGGATGGAAAACGGAGGTGTATTATTTGAGGCGGGCACTGCGACGTTCAAGATGAACAGTGCGACTGAAAGCCTCTACCAACTATTGTTTGATCTGCTTACAGCTCTAAAAGATATAGTGCTTATTGATGCCGCGTTATCAACAAGCAGCATTTTAATTTTTGAGACCATAAGATCGCGAATAGAGAATTTACTAACCGATTAAAAACCACAGTATGGCAAAACAAATGAAAGATATAGTGCTGGAAGGTGATGATTTGGAAATAGTAGCTGGGGATCTGTTTGTCGCGGAAAGCACAGCACAGCATCAACAGCAGCTCATCCTGAATAACAAGGGTGACTATAAACAAAACCCAACGATATGCGTAGGTGCTGCAGAATTTTTTGATGACGAGCATTTTCAGCGGCTGATAAGAGAGATCAGTGTGCAGTTTACAAAAGACGGGATGGAGGTGAATGGGATAACACTCTCCACCGACGGGATAATAACCAGTAATGCTACTTATAAATAAACCAGATGAACAAAAAAGTAAAGTCGCAGCCCAATCAAAGCGTGCTGGACATTGTACTCTCGGAGTATGGGACACTTGAAGCAGGGATGCAGTTTGCGTTGATAAACGATATTCCACTTAGCACGTTGCCAGCGACGGGTGCTGAGTACAGTGTTCCGTTGCTGAGTGTCAACTATATAGATGCTGCGACTGTTGATCAGCTCAGGAAAAATAATAACCGCATTGGTACAAAGGGAGTGGTTCCACCATTAACCTGTGTGATCACTCTGAAGCCCGTGATGGAAGTGATACCGAATGTTGCGGGGGCGCCACACACCATTGGTTACTATTCCTATGACTTTAAAGCGACGGGAGATTTTGTTAATGTCTTTGAGCTTCTGCCGGCCTATCCGGGCGATAACATTGTGAAATACCTCACCGAGGAACTTTACGTGTTTGGCTACGTTCCTGAAGCATCACCACCGGATGCAGTTACTTCGATGCCCGTGAAGTCCATCCCCTATGTGTTAGCATGGACAACCGGGCTTGGCTATATGATGGTGTGGAGCGACCTGGCGGCGCCAGTGAAGACGGTGACCTTTAGAGACGTGATGGGGAACGAAGCTTATGTAGCGCCGTTGATAGTTCTCGACAACGTTTCACAGGCGGTAATAGAATATCTGGCCGCCAATATGGAGGTGGAGACAGTATCTGCAACATCCAATGTCGTAACCGTACGCGTGGTCCGCTCTCACACATCTATCTTCATTGACGACTTTGAGCACTACACTATGGAGTGGCTTGATGCCGCGATCACCGGGACACCTGACCCAGATGATCCACTAAATCCGGATAAAGTGATCCTCACATTACCCGCCGGCATTTATACACTAGGCGTGAAAACAACGTACACATTCCCTGGTATCGCCATTTATCCACCATCAGCTTTTACTATGGTACTAGAGGTGGCATAGCCAATAATAATTAATAAACCCTGAACTATGGCAAGAACAATAGCTGAGATACAGCAATCTATTATCAATGCTAAAACAGCAGAGAGCGCGCTGGCGGCGCTTACGAGTACCAGCAATACCGCAGTATGGCGGCTTTGGACCTACATCGTAGCCGTGTGCATATGGACCGTAGAGAATCTTTTCGATTTCCATAAGGCTGAAGTGGCAAGTATCATCACTACGCAGAAGCCTCATACACTGCAGTGGTATGTAAAGATGGCCAAAGCATTTCAGTATGGTTACTCACTACCGCCAGATCATGACACGTACGCAACCATTTCAGATGACCCGCTGGTGGTGGTAGTAAAGTATGCAGCCGCAGTGGAACTGCTAAACCTCGTAAGAATTAAGGCAGCAAGGCAAGGGAGTGCAGGCCTGGAAGGGCTTAGCGCGGGACAGCTTATCTCGTTTGCTGCGTACATGAACAGGATAAAAGATGCGGGTGTGCGGCTGCAGCTTACCAGCGGGGAGGCAGACAACCTGCGGCTGCAGCTGAATATTTTTTACGATCCGCTGATACTGAGTAACACTGGCGAGCGCCTGGATGGCACGAGCCTAACGCCTGTGATGGATGCGATCAATGCGTTTCTTTCGAACCTTCCCTTCAATGGCCTTTTTGTGCTCAATCATCTTATAGCCGCTTTACAGGCAATTGATGGTGTGCTGATAGGCGAGGTGGCAAGCGCTGCGGCCAACTATGCATCTACACCCTATGTGCCCGTAACGGTAGAGTATACGCCCGATGCCGGCTATATGACGCTGGATGAAGCATACTTTGATGCAAACGTAACCTACAATGCCCATGGTCCGATATAGGCTGATACTGTTGAATTCTAAAAAGCAAAACCGATGAGTGTATTTGATATAAATTTTTCAGTGCTTGGCAAGCAGCTATTGCCGGTAAGGCTGCGTAATGATAAAATGCTGGCGTGGATAAAATGCCTGGTGAGGCCTGTGGGAGAACTGCACAATGTTTTTAAAGCAGATCGCACAGCGAATTTGTACCAGCTGGCACACAACAGCCAGATAGTATACCTGCAGGCGGCGCTTAATGATCTGTTTGACCCTGCAATCCGGGGAATTGTAATTGTTGATGGAGCGTTTGAAGATCCGTTATTCATTTACCTGCCGGCAGAAGACGAGCCTCTGTGGCTGGGCCTTACCGGCGAAAGTACCACCTACCCCAATCCGCGCGCACTGTATACCGATACCGAGACCACGCTCCTGGGTAACTGTTTCATAGTGAAGGTCCCGGTGGCGGTATCGTTCGATATGGCCCGCATGAGGGCTATAATAGATAAATACCGGCTGGCTGGGAAGAATACCTATGCTGTCGTCACCTACTAAACCTAAAACCATTATTAAATGAAAAGTATTGACTTTAGTAAGCCCGGAGGATTTCCGCTTACACAAGACCAGCTTGGTTACCTGCAGGCTGCATATAAAGAAACCGTTACGGCCCTGGCGAAGGTAGGCGGAGGAATAGGGCCGTTTATTATCAGCGGCATGGCCGTTGATAATCCCGTTACCGGTACTTACAATGCTACAGAGGGCTGGTTCTTCTACAACGGTGAGATGATACATGCGCCGGCAATGAGCATCACCGGCGTAAGCGCGGGCAACGATGTGTATGTGCTGCTGGCAGAGAGCAACGACACGCTTATTTATAACAGCGGCTCAACGCATGAGGTGATCCTCGACAACCATGCGACACTTACCGCCTTACCAACGGGCACTGCTGAAGATGCAACGCGCTTTCTGCTGAGTAGCCTAAAGCCATTTGGAGTGGGCTTTGGCATTGCTAACCGCCAGGCGGTATGGAACACGCTGGTGGTAAACACTGACCCTTCTGTAGGTGGAGTGACTGGTACTGTATACTACAAGAAGGACTATACTGCGAATACGCTGCATATACGTGGGTTGTTAACCGCAAATAATGCACAGAATTTTGCTGCGTCACCAACGGCTTTGTATTCGTTAATGGGAACATTACCGGTAAATTACATGCCGGCTAGCAACGTGTATTTTACCTCCTATTATTTTGTTTCAAGTCTAATCAAGGATGACCTTGGTGTGGCGTGGGTGAAACAAGTTAACTGCGCGCTAAACACTTCAGGTCAATTTTACGTCAACTGGCTACGACCAGAAATTGCGTTTGGTGGATACGGAATTAACTTCAATACTATAATACCGTTGGACTAAATTCTTGATGAAGTTGCCTGCCGCGTAAACAGCAGGATATACACTATAATAAAGAGCATAGATGTAAGCGTGGACGCAAGCACTTTCAGCAGCAGGAAGCCTATGTTCGAAAGGTTCCACAGCTCTACGCTGAAAAATACGAAGTGGTGAATGATGATAAGGAAAACACTGTACACGAGGAAGGGCATCCACCCCATAGTTTTAATGTTGGGATGCAGCCCTGCGTATTCCGATAAGTTTCGCGGCAGCAATGCGCTAAGCACATTGGTGCGCAGGTAAGCCATCAGTACAGCGGCGAATGCATGCATACCTGCAGTGTTCATAAACATATCCACGGTAAGGCCCAGTGCAAAGCCGCTTATCAACAGTGCGGGCACCGTCATCTCAAAAGGAAGCAGTAACAGGAACAAGGGGTAAACGTACGGTATAAATATCGGGAAGCCCGACGGCTCATTCCACCACCGTAGCGTGATCTTATTCAGTATCAGCACTTGCAGCAGTACGATGACGCAAAAACGCAGCATATTTTTGATATAAACGTTCATTGCTTTATTTTTTTGCTGATGACGAATCCTCCAGTGTTTTCCGTTCCTGGCTCATCTTGTTCTCTACTACATATACGTATTGCAGCTTCCTGAAGTTGGTCGATGACTGCAGGTACAGCAGCTGCAGGTTGTTTTTTCTGATGGTGGCTATCTTCAGCACCCGGCCTATCAGCAGGTCGGGCGGGAAAAATGAATAGCTGGTTGTAAATACAGAATCACCGCGCCTTATTTTTGCCTGCTGGGGCACGTCGGTCATTATCAGTATATCGGGCTTTTTCTCATCCCATACTATGTATCCTGTGGTTCCGTCCTTCAGTTTTGCACTTACTTTTTGTTTTGAGCTGAGTATAGAAAGCACGCTGGAGTAGTGTGCAGATACATGCTCTACCCTGCCCACAATGCCAGCTCCCGATATAACCGCCATATTCTTTGCTACGCCATCCTGCGCGCCCCTGTTGAGCGTTATATAATTATTGCTGGCGTTGGTAGAGTTATTGATAACCTTAGCAGTGCGGTATACATAGTCGGCGTACTTCACTATATGCACCGATGTGTCGTTTACATCTATTTGCCGGTGCACAGCACTGTCAATAAGTGTGTCTATGCTGGTGATCGCGTCTATTTTCTTACGCAGCATAGTGTTCTCGCTTAGCAGGCTGTCGTTCATTCTGCGTAGCCCGAAGTAGTATACCACATCACTCTGTTTTTTATACACTATGCCAGCCACAGTGTTTGCAGAGCTTACAATGTCATTACCCTGCATGGTATTAGTGTGCTGTATCAGTATTATGCATATTATCTCCAGCCCCAGGAACAATATGAGGTTAAAAAAGCGGCGTATGAATAATATAAAGTTGCGCACTTTGCAGGGGCTTGAAATTCAGGATCAGCAAGTTTTATTATTTGCAGAAGTACTCTATAAATCTCCGGGCAAGTGATGCTGACCAACAAAAAAATGCAGGTTACTTCATAAGGAACGGCATTCTTGCTATGTTTTTCAGCGCCATGCCTGTTCCCCGCACCACCGCACGCAGTGGATCGTCTGCCACATGCACCGGCAACTTTATTTTGTGCGATATCCTTTTATCCAGCCCGCGCAGCAATGCGCCGCCCCCGGTCAGGTACAGCCCCCGGCGATATATATCTGCAGCCAGTTCCGGCGGAGTGCTTTCCAGTGCTTTAAGTATTGCTTCTTCTATTTTGAAGATCGATTTATCCAGTGCCTCTGCCACTTCCTGGTAAGATACCATTATCTGCTTAGGTATGCCCGTTACAAGGTCGCGGCCATTAACGGCTATATCATCGGGGGGGTTATCCAGCTCTTTAAGCGCGCTGCCTACGTGTATCTTTATTTGCTCTGCAGTCCGCTCGCCTATCATCAGGCTATGGTAGCGCCGCATAGCCTCCATTATATCGCCCGTAAATTCGTCTCCTGCTATGCGTATCGATTGGTCGCACACAATGCCCGCCAGTGCTATTACAGATATGCCCGTAGTACCGCCACCTATGTCTATGATCATGTTGCCAGTCGGCTCTTCCACATCTATGCCAATACCCAGTGCGGCAGCCATAGGCTCATGTATCATATATACTTCTTTGGCACCTGCCTGCTCTGCTGAGTCGCGCACCGCTCTTTTCTCCACCTCAGTGATGCTCGATGGAATGCATATTACCATACGCCAGCTTGGCGGGAACATAGGCTTCTTAGGGTAAACCAGCTTTATCATTTCGCGCAGCATACCTTCTGCCGCATTAAAGTCCGCAATTACACCATCCTTCAGGGGGCGTATGGTCTTAAGGTTTTCGTGGGTTTTTTCGTGCATCATCATAGCCTTTTTGCCCACGGCTACTATCTTATTGGTGGTTCTGTCTATTGCTACTATCGATGGTTCGTCTACTACCACCTGGTCGTTATGTATTATTAAGGTATTGGCAGTGCCAAGATCTATTGCTATTTCCTGTGTCAGAAATTTAAAAAAGCCTAAAAAACTCATTATGGCGGTATTTTATAATGGCGCAAAAGTGCGAAAAATGTGATCGGTGTTACCCAACAGCGGCAAAATTATGTAAATAATTATCCTCAGGGGGATAATTTGTGAGATATGCGCATAACTCTGTTATCAATGGCTGAATAAATTTGCTGCTGGTAACGAGCGTTTCAAAATTGCGGCTGGCCGCCTGTTCTTGTAATTTTTTTATACTTTTGCGCTTCGGGTGTTGAGCCCGATTTTTTATATCTGCTCATTCCCACCAAAAGCACTGTTCGTATATAAAATATGAACACGAGCTATTAGAATTTTTACTTTTTGAATATTACTTAAATGCCACGTGATCTTTCCATTAAGAGTGTACTCATTATCGGTTCGGGTCCTATTGTAATAGGCCAGGCTTGCGAATTTGATTATTCAGGTTCGCAGGCGGCGCGCAGCCTCCGCGAAGAGGGGGTAAGGGTGATTCTTATCAACTCTAATCCGGCTACTATTATGACCGACCCTATTGTCGCGGACAGGGTATACCTGCTGCCGCTAACAGTAGAGAGCATAGAGCAGATACTTGAGGAGAATGATATAGACGCAGTGCTGCCTACCATGGGCGGGCAAACGGCGCTGAACCTTGCCAAGGAAGCCGAAGAACTGGGCATCTGGGAGCGCTTTAAGGTGCGCCTGATAGGTGTAGACATAAAAGCCATAGATAAGGCCGAGGATCGTGAGCTCTTCCGTAAATGGATGATAGAGTTGGGTGTGCCGGTAGCGCGGGCTAAAACAGCCAACTCACGATTGGAAGGCAATGAATTCGCGCAGGAATTACAAATGCCGGAGCCGCTTGCGTCAAATAGCTCTGGCGGGCAGATAGTACCTATGGGAGCAAATGCTGCCGGTATCAATTACAACCCATCCGCACAGCACTCTAATGTCAAATTTTCAGGCTTCCAGCCGGTTGTTATCCGTCCGTCTTTTACGTTGGGAGGCACGGGTGGTAGTATAGTGTATCATAAAGAAGATCTTGATGCAGCACTCGACCGTGGCCTTGCTGCATCACCCATGCATGAGGTGCTGGTAGAACAGGCTGTTATGGGCTGGAAAGAATTTGAGCTGGAGCTGCTGCGCGATATGAATGACAATGTGGTCATCATATGCACGGTAGAGAACTTCGACCCAATGGGCATACATACCGGCGACAGCATCACCGTAGCACCTGCAATGACCCTTAGCGATACGGCCTTCCAGCTGATGCGCAACACCGCGATAATGATGATGCGCGACCTGGGCAATTTTGCCGGTGGCTGCAACGTACAGTTCGCACTCAACCCCGAAACAGAAGAGATAATAGCAATAGAAATAAATCCCCGTGTGAGCCGCTCATCGGCACTGGCATCTAAAGCTACGGGATACCCCATAGCTAAGATAGCTGCCAAGCTGGCAATAGGCTACGCGCTTGATGAGCTGAAGAACCAGATAACCCAGACAACGTCTGCGTATTTTGAGCCGGCACTCGACTATGTAATAGTAAAAATGCCGCGCTGGAATTTTGATAAATTTAAGGGGGCTGATGATACACTGGGCCTGCAGATGAAATCGGTAGGAGAGGTAATGGCCATTGGCCGCACATTCCCCGAGGCGCTCCAGAAAGCTTGCCAAAGCCTGGAGAACAATGCAACCGGCCTTTCGTATATCAGCACCAGCAGGCTACGACCTGAAGAGATCATTGATTCGCTTAAACGGCCTACGTGGGATCGTATTTTTCGTATTAAGGAAGCGCTGGCTGCAGGTGTGTCTATAAAAACAGTGCAGGAGCTTACGCAGATAGACAGGTGGTTCTTATACCAGATACAGGATATAGTAAACCTGGAGAACGAGATACGCCAATACAAACACCTTGAAAAGCTGCCTGAAACATTACTGCGGGAGTCTAAGCAGATGGGCTTTAGCGATGAGCAGATAGCTGAGCTGGTGAAAGACTGTACCGCTGAAGAAGTATATGAGTACCGCAAAGCAATGGGCATTACCAGAGTGTTTAAAATGGTAGATACCTGCAGCGCAGAGTTTGAGGCTAAAACACCTTACTACTACAGTACTTTTGAAACCCCCTCTACCTCCCCCCATGGCGGAAGACATAATTCGCCGACCGGGGCCAATGAGAGCAGCATTTCCGCTAAGAAAAAAATAATAGTCCTCGGCTCGGGGCCTAACAGGATAGGCCAGGGAATAGAGTTTGACTACTGCTGCACACATGGACTGCTTGCCATACGTGAGTGTGGCTACGAATCGATAATGGTCAACTGCAATCCGGAGACCGTATCTACAGATTTTGATATTGCAGACAAGCTATACTTTGAGCCAGTATATTGGGAACATCTCTGGGAAATAGTGGAGCACGAAAAGCCCGATGGCGTTATAGTGCAGCTGGGCGGGCAAACCGCGTTGAAACTGGCAAAGCGCCTGCATGAAAAGGGTATAAATATAATAGGCACTTCGTTTGACAATATGGATATAGCGGAAGACCGCGGCCGATTTAGCGATATGCTGAAGGAACTGGGCATACCATATCCTAATTATGGCACGGCATATACCACTGATGAAGCTATAGAAGTAGCAAAAGAAGTAGGATACCCTGTGCTGGTTCGCCCCTCATATGTGCTGGGTGGCCAGCGTATGCGGATAGTGATCAACGACGAAGAGCTGGAGAAAAGCGTGGTAAGCCTGCTGAAGCACTTGCCGGGCAATAAGATATTGATAGACCATTTCCTGGATCGTTGCCAGGAAGCTGAGGTGGACGCAATCTGTGACGGAGACAGCGTGCACATCATGGGCATCATGGAGCACATAGAGCCGGCCGGCATACATAGCGGCGATAGCCACGCGGTATTACCAGCCTTCAACCTCACTCCCCTGGTGCTGGAAGAAATGGTGGATATAGCCAAAAAGATTGCACTACGGTTAAATATACGCGGCCTTATAAACATACAGTATGCCATTAAAGATGGTAAAGTATTTGTGATAGAAGCCAATCCCCGCGCCAGCCGCACCACACCTTTCATTGCAAAAGCCTATGGTATCCCGTACCTCAATATTGCCACCAGGGTGATGATGGGTGAGAATAAGCTAAAGGATTTTACAATGAATAACCAGTTGGAAGGCTTTGCAGTGAAGGAGCCTATATTCAGCTTTAATAAATTCCCGAATGTGAATAAAGAGCTTGGCCCCGAGATGAAGAGCACCGGCGAGGCAATACGGTTTATTAAAAACTTACGCGATCCATGGTTCCGGCAGCTATATAAAGAAAGAAGCATGCACCTGAGTAAATAATTTTGGGCTAAAGAAATTAAATATCAAAAAATCTTCTTTTGGGAAGATTTTTTGATATTTTTATCCATTGTAGAATAAGCATTTGCAGGGAATTGAGATGAAACTGTTACTAGTCATATTATTGGTGATCTCACCGGGGGCATATGCCCAGGTAACGCTGACACAAACAGACTATCCTGCGAGCGTTATAGGGACAGACAACCTGAAAAAGACAACATATAACTCATCTTTTCCGTCCTTTGCGCCTATTGCAGGGACTGCAATAGATATGAGTACTGTTACCGATTCTACGACTGACTTTTTTGCCTATAGGATCGCATCGTCATCTCATCAGTATGCAGATAGCAATGAGTATCATTTTTCTAGTTTTACCTATAAAGGAAATGTTCAAACAAATATCACTACGTCGGGACTTCGTCATTATGGTAGTAACATTGCACCAGTGACCTACTCTCTATTTCCGATTACTACAGGACCTACAGATAGCTTATATATACTAGCGCAAACATCTCTGTATTCCTCATCTCAGGTGAGGTTAGCGTTCCCCGCCACATACAATACCTCTTGGAGCTCCACATTTAGCGCCGACCTTAATTATGAATTGTCTGTAGCGGCTTATGCTTTAAGTCATGCCCCAGGGACAGTGAGGCGCTACACTGCAGAGCGCGACTCCGTGATCGGCTGGGGTAAGCTGCGGGTTAAAGATGCCTGGGGCGCGCCGGGAGACTATCTTAATGTGCTACAAGTACGCGCTACCACTATAACAACAGACAGCTTTTTTCTGAATGGTTCCCCAATGCCCCTAATATTGCTAACATTATTAAATCTGCAACAAGGTGTGAAGGACACGATCTACGAGCAGAATTTCTATCGCCCGCAAGAGGTAACACCTCTGGCAAATGTGGTGTTCCATGACCCGGATAATATGCAGCCATACAGGGCTACTTACCACACGCAGCGGCTGGTAGCTGTGGGTGTAGATGAGGTTACCCCCTCGGCTGGCCTTGCTTTCCCAAACCCGGTGACTGGCGGTAGTATTTCCATGCTGCTCCCGGGTAATTCAGTATACCAGTATAGCCTAATTTCAGCGGATGGCAGCATTGCCGCTACAGGCAGTGTACATGCTGCAAATGGCCGCGCAAGCCTTGAGCTGCCTGAAAGAACACGAGCCGGAATTTACATCCTGAATATTTCTTCCAGCGAATGTACCCGGCGTTTTATAATCAATGTAGTAAAATAAAAACCCGTTGAGCCCCGACCCATCCATGAAAACGCTATCTAAGATCGCCCTTGCGGCGATGGCGGTGCTGCTTGTGGGTTCGGTGGTATGCTATCACGAGCGGATGTTTGCAGATACGGCTTTTATCGGTTTCAGCATCATCAACAATCAGGAGTTTGCTATACAGCATGGGCGCAATGGTGCCTTTATCTCGCAGCTGATACCCATGCTGGGCGCTAAGCTGCACCTGCCGCTCAAAGCACTTCTTATTGGGTATAGCGTAGGCTTCAATCTCTTTTTCTTCGCGGTAGCTGCAGTATTGGTGTATGCATACCGGCAATACAAGCTGGCCATATTAATGGCCCTGTACTATGTGCTGTTTATCACACACTCGTATTACTGGGCATGCACAGAGGTGTCGCTGGCTATTGCGTGGATGTTTCTGCTGTTAGGCACCCTGCTGTATTTTGGTAAACGAAAGATCCATCCTGCGATAACGCTTGTGCCATTTGTGCTACTTGCCTACTGCACCATTTCCACGCATCTCATCACCCTTATTCCCACGGCATTCCTGTGGCTATACTTCATACTGGATAAAGACGAGTGGCCGTACAGCTTAAAACAGTCCATCCTGTTTACTGCAGTGCTTGCTGCCGTGGTGGCAGTGCGCAGCTTGTCTACCGCGGCCAGCCATCATCCGTATGAAAACAGCATTGTACACGATGTCACTCACTTCTCCATAGCCGACATCATTCATACATTTTCCAGCCCCGTAGTAACAACGTTCTTCAACAGGGTAGCCACTATCTACTGGCCGGCAATACCGGTTTTTATTGCAGGTATTATTGCCTTGTTCAGGCAGGGTAAAAAGCTGCTCGCCGTGTATAGTATCGTAGCGGTATTGGGCTATATCGTTATCATGGGACTGGCCTATGGCAATTTGGACAACAACGTATTACTATTCCATATCGAAGCTGAATGGGCGAGCCTGGCTGTTATCGCCGCTGCTCCTTTTGTCACGGCTTTTTTACCCGCAATAAATGCCCGTATGGCTGTAGTGGCATTGTCGCTATTATTCGTGGTGAGGTTCTTATACATCGGTAATGCTTGCTCCTTATTTCATTGGCGGGTAACTTTCGAACAGAAAGTATTAGCCGAAATGAGGAAAAAGGGTATATCCAAGATGGCTATAGTAGAAACAGCTGAACTACGGGAAAAGCTGATGCTTACCTGGGCCCTGCCAGAAGAAACCATGCTACTCTCTGCTGAGGCAGGTGAGATGCCGCAGCGGACATTTTTCCTTGTTAATCCTGATGATAAGGACGCATTGCAAACAGCCGCAGATCCAAAAATGTTCAAGTCGGCCTTTGGGCCAATAGATAAGCGGGGCCTCAATGCGACGTATTTTGCTATTGATACTACGACTCCTTACAAAGTAGTTACCTACGCCGAGCTCTTTAAATAAACAGGGTGGTTAATAGCCATTGAAGTATTTTTGCTGCTCAAAATAGAGCTATGCAAGCAAAAAGACCGCAGGATACCCTTGTTGTAATGTCGGAACTGGTGTTGCCTAATGATACTAATACCCTTGGCAACTTAATGGGTGGAAAGCTGATGCACTGGATGGACATTGCCGCGGCAATAGCATCGCAAAAGCATTGTAACTGCCCGGTGGTGACTGCGTCGGTAGATAATGTGTCGTTTGATAACCCTATAAAGCTGGGCAACCTGCTGACTATAGAGGCTAAGCTCACCCGGTCGTTCAGCACGTCTATGGAAGTATACCTGAGGGTGTGGGGCGAGGATCTTTCCGCACAGTATAGATACCTGTCAAACGAAGCATATATGACCTTCGTAGCGCTAGACCCCAATGGCCGTCCGCGCAAGGTGCCCGAACTGATACCCGAAACAGCTGAAGAAAATAAAATGTATGATGGCGCCCTGCGCCGCCGGCAGCTGCGCCTGATACTGAGCGGCAAGATGAAGGCCGAGGAAGCCGGTGAGCTGAAGGCACTATTTGTAAAGGCATAATTTTTTTCTTTTTACTATCACACATTTTAATATTTCCGCATAATGATCCTAGATCGTAAAGTAGCGCCAGCCATACATGATGCCGTAGAGTTTGACTACAAGCTGCCGCCAGTGAACAGTGAGCAGCTGGATAATGGCTTGCCGCTTTACTGGCTTGATGCCGGTGTGCAGGATGTGGTGCAGGTCGACTGGGTGTTCCCAGCCGGGCTGTGGCACGAGCAGAAGCCATCTGTAGCGCATGCTACCGCGGCGCTGCTCAAGAATGGCACTTCTAAATATACCTCGCAGCAAATACATGAGTCGCTGGAGTTTTATGGTGCCCAGCTAAAGGTAAACCCGGGAAATGATTATTGCTTCGTGACGCTGTACTCACTTACACGTCATCTGCCGGTGCTGCTGCCCATGGTATACGAGATACTCACCGACAGTGTTTTCCCGGAGCATGAGATAGAGATACACAAGCAGAACGCGATACAGAAGCTGCTCGTTAACCAGCGCAAATGCGAGTTTGTGGCAAACCAGCGAATAGACGCGCTACTCTTTGGCGAGTTCCACCCATATGGGCGCTACTCTAAGAAAGAAAAGATAGAAGCTATACAGCGCGAAGACCTGGTAACATTCTGCAAATCGAACTTTAACCTGGCAAACGTGCGCATCTTCATGGCGGGCCGCATAGGCAAGCAAGAGGTGACGGCCATGAATGATGTTTTTGGCAAGGCCGCAGTCTCAAAAATAATACTGGAAGACCAGGTATTCTCTGCCCCCGCCCCTTCTGAAAGTGTACACAATATCATCAACGACCCTAATGGCGTGCAGGGAGCTATAAGACTGGGCAGGCTGTTCCCCAACAGGCACCACCCCGACTATACACCCATGGTGGTGCTCAACTGCCTGTTTGGCGGCTACTTCGGTTCGAGGCTTATGAGCAATATCCGCGAGGATAAAGGCTATACTTACGGCATCTACAGCTCGCTGTCGCCTGATATGCATGGCGGCTCATTTGTCATCCATACCGAGACCGGCAGGGACGTTATCGAAAAGGCCGTGAAGGAAGTATACTACGAGATGGAAGCGCTGTGTGCAGCAGCTGCTCCCGAAGAAGAGCTGCTGCTGGTGAAAAACTACTTGCTGGGTGGCCTGCTGGGCGATCTTGACGGGCCCTTCTCTATACTGCAGCGCTGGCGCACGCTCATACTCAACGGCTTCACTGAAGAATACTTCAATAACAACATACGCATCTACAAGACCATCACAGCAAAAGAGCTGCAAGACCTTGCACAAAAGTACTTCTGCAAAAAGGACTTCTACGAAGTGGTCGTAGTGTAGCAGCGCCTTACTCCTAGCTCGTATACGACTGGAACCTCCAGGCGAGGAACAGCGATATTAGTATTACTATTGCCAACGCAACCCATAAGAAGGCAATGACCTTTTTATAGTTGTTGTTGGCACTTTTTATGCTCCTGAATTCCGCTACATTGTTGATGATATTCTCCATGCGCGAGAAGGCCGTTTCGCCCTTTATCACATAGTCATAGGCGCCGTGCTTCATGCTTTCTACGGCCACATCCAGCTTATCCTGGCCAGAGAGCATTACTACCGTGGTTTGCGGATGGCGTGCCTTTATCTGCTTCAATACTTCTACTCCGTTCTGCGCAGAAGGCAGGTGGGCATTCAGGTGAAAGTCCAGGACAATGATAACCGGGTTGAGGTCCATATCCTTTATTGCCTGCTCACCGCTCTCATACGTTTTTATCTGGTAGGGAAACCTTTCAGAGATATAATCTTTGAGCATTTCGTTCTGTATCGGTTCGTCGTCTACCAGGAAAATGTAGTTACTGCTTTGTTCTGCCATAAGAGTATTTCAATTGGTTAGAAAAGTAGTCGTAAAATTTTAAAAATCAAAACGTATACTTATTTATTATTTTTCAGCTCCTCAAAAGCCTTGGTACACAGCCGCCGTAGATTGGCTACCAGCGGGGGCAAAGTATCGAAGTGGGCAGCCGCCCCAGCCGATTGCTCTATCAGGAATATCTTGCTGATCTCCTCCTTCACACCCATATAGGAGAGCTGTGGCTTTAGTGAATGTGCTGCTATCTTGATAGCCGGGTAGTCTTTTGCGGCCAGCGCCCGCTCCAGGCTTTCGAGCAGCCGGGGTGCATTATCCAGGAACATGCCTACATACTTCTGCAGCTTATCCGGTTTGTCGCCTGTGAATTGTTTCAGGAACTGCATATCCGTAACCTTATCGGGCAGCGGCGGCAGGTTTTCTTCCTGGGGCTTTTCTTCTCTCCTGGTTTTGCTCACCGGTGCATTGCTCATAACGGCATCCATCTGGTGCAGCAGCTCTTCTGTTTTGAACGGCTTCGATATGTAGGCATTCATGCCGGCATCCAGGTATTGCTGCACATCTTCCTGCAGCACATTTGCCGTCATAGCTATAATGCGGGTGCTCCGCGCCGGCTCGGGCAGCGTGGTGCGGATGAGGTGCGTGGCCTTTACGCCATCCATCACCGGCATTTGTATATCCATAAGCACTACATCATACTGCTGGTGCTGCACACGATACACGGCTTCCTGGCCGTTCACTGCCACATCCACCTGTATGTCCGGCATTATTTCCTTCATGGTATCCTCAGCCACCATACGGTTAAATTCATTGTCCTCTACCAGCAATACCTTCATATTGTTGAGCCGCTGCATAGCCGCTGCATCGAGCGTCACTACTTTTTTTATCTCTTCCTGCATGGCAGCTTCTTCAAACGGTATGACCGTAGTAAAAGTAGTACCCTTCTGCAGCTCGCTCTGCACCGATATCTCACCCCCCATAAGGTTCACCAACTGCCGCGAAATAGTAAGCCCCAGCCCCGTGCCGCCAAACTTACGGGCCACATCTGAGCCCGCCTGGGTGAAGCTGTCGAACACACTGTCTACATGCTCCGGCGATATGCCGATGCCCGTGTCAATAACATCGTAGCGCACCCACAGCTTGTTGCCTTCGCTTTTGCGCAGGCTGGCGTTCACTTCTACAAAGCCCCGCTCGGTAAACTTCACCGCATTGCCCGCAAGATTTATCAGCACCTGGCTTAGCCGGGTAGGGTCGCCAATGAGCCGCCTGGGTATGGCCGGGTCTACTACTATGCGCAGCTCTATACCCCGCTCTTCGGCCTTCAGCATCAGCATATCGCGAACACTGTTGAGCACATCGCGTATAGAAAAGTCTGTCTGCTCTATTATTATTTTTCCCGCCTCTATCTTAGATACATCAAGTATATCATTGATGATGACCAGCAGGTTGTCGGCCGACTGGTGGATGGCATTGAGGTAGCGCAGCTGGTCGGTGCGCGGCTCTTTCGATTGCAGCAGCTTCGTCATGCCTACTATGGCATTCATGGGCGTGCGTATCTCGTGGCTCATATTGGCCATGAACTGGTGCTTCAGGTGGGCTGTGCGCTCCGCTACTTCCTTCTCCTTTTTGGCAAGCTCTATCTGCTGGCGCACCTGCAGGTTGCGCAGCTCGTTGATAATTTTCTGCTTGAATATTTCTTCCTTGAGCTGCTCAAATGTTTTGAGGTGGTGAAAGGCCTTAGGGATATCGCCCATATTATCATACAGTGCAGAGAGCGCCTCGTGTATGCTCAGCAGATCGTGGCGGCGCATATACTCGCTGGCCAGGGTAAAGGCGGAGTTGAGCGACTGCAATGCCTGGCGATAATTGTTATCGTCCATATACAGGCGGCCCAGGTAAAAGTGGCAGATGATCTGAACCTCCGCATTGCCCAGCAGCTGCGCCTCTCGCAGGGAGTTGGTAAGGAACTTGCTGGAGTTGCCGAAGTCGTGCATCTTGTAATACACCTTGCCCAGCCCGCTTTCGGCCATTACATAGGCCGCGGTCTCCGGCTCAGAGTGCTTCATATTCTCGGTGAAGTAATGAAGCGCTTCCGCATGCTGCTCTTTTTTAAAGTAGATATTGCCGAGTGTATTGTAAATATTAATAAGGCTGCTGCTGTTATGTGCCCGCTCAAATATGGGCAGGCACTTTAGCGCGTACTCCAGTGCGCTGTCGTAGTCATTAAGATCGTAGAGCAGGTTAGAGATGCTGGTGAGTATTATCGACTGCGAGAACTCATCGCCCAGCTCTTCGTTGATGCCCAGTGCCCGCTCAAAGTGCGTGAGGGCATTGGCAAGATCACCCATATCCCTGTAGATGTTGCCATAGTTGTGCAGCACCCGGGCCTCAAGCCGCCGGTCTTTGATGCGGATGGCTATTGCCAGCGCCTCCTTTATGATGCTGAGCCCCGTATCATACTCCCCCTTTAGCCAGTAGCACGACCCCTTCAGATTAAGCCCGCGGCCTATACCCCTGTAGTAGGTCACCACCTTCGACCGCTGTATTATCTCCTCCGCCATCTCCATAGCCTTCTCCACATCTATAGCGCGCACCTCCACACCCATATCCACAAGGGTATCTATCTTGCTCTTCTCATCCGTCTGCTCCATCAGGTGCTCCTTCAGCTCTTTATATCGCGGGGTGTCCATCATCATAAGGTAAAAGTAAAAAGTTATGGAGGAAAGTGGATACCATTGTCGCGCGAAGCTGAAAAAGATATGAACTTGACTTGCAGAACAGTAAGCACATCTCTAGCCGTACCACTTGTCATATCAGAATTGTCGTCTTTAAATATAGAAGGTGCGGAGCGGAATCAGGAACGGTTTCGGAAAAACGACGTCATACTATTTGGGGGTGTAATGCCGACGACACAACGATGATTTATAAAAAATAAAATGCGTTTTTTTTACAATTAAACTAAAGCGTTGGTACTTTTACAGTACATGAAAGAATATAGGCAATTTGTTGATGAACTAAACAGGCTAATCAACGGGTATTCTAAAACAGCAGAAAGTAATTGGAAGAAAGATGCTGCTAAATACGTGAATGGATTAGCTAGTGAAAGATTGCGGAATTTAGTGCCATTATCTAATAGGCGAGCATGTGGGGCTTTTTTTACGATGGATGAACTTGCATCAAGAGTCTTGCAAGCGCACCAATTAAAATTTGAAAAAAAAGCTATTTTCTACGACCCAGCTTGCGGCGCAGGCAATCTGCTTATTGCAGTGCGTAATTATTATGCTGCGTCTTCAAAAAAATTAAATATACAAGTTAGAGGTACCGATATTCACGAAGAATTTATCAATGCAACAAACTTAAGGCTTAGAATTTGGGAGCTATACGAAAGGGGCAAAGTAGTTGACTATTCATCTAATGTCGCTGTTTGCGACGGAATGAAAGACAACACATTTTATCAGCTTGCTACACATGTTGTAGTTAACCCACCCTTCAATCAAATGGACTCGCCTGTAAATCTGCAGTGGGCAAGTGGAAAAGTATCCGCAGCAGCTGTATTTGTCGATGCTATTATAGAGAATATTCGCCCAGGAACCCAAATCGTAGCTATTTTACCTGATGTATTGCGTAGTGGAAGTCGGTATCACAAATGGCGGGAGCATATCAGTGCGGCTTGCACTATAGACACCGTAAATTTATTGGGCCAGTTTGATAAGCATGCTGATGTTGATGTTTTTTCTATTTTGCTAACTAAGAAAAAGAGTGGATCTCCCGCTGACCTAAGTAAATGGAATAATGCAGTAACTGCTCAAACGGTGATTTCCGATTTGTTTAATGTTACAGTTGGGCCGGTCGTAGATAATCGCGATTTGCATACGGGAGTCCTAAGACCTTATATAGTTAGTAAAGGCCTACAAAACTGGATTGAAATTGGGGACAGGCTACAAACTAGACAACATTCCGGCAAAGCGATAGAATCTCCTTTTGTAGTGATTAAAAGGACATCTCGACACGGCGATGGGCATAGGGCTCTTGGCACATTAATAAACATTCCAGAGCCAGTTTACGTTGATAACCATTTGATCATATTAAAACCGCTATCCGGTTTGTTACAAGATTGCCAGCAGTTGTTGGATGTGTTACAGAGGCAATCAACCAATCAATGGATTGATGAGCAGATAAGATGTAGGCATCTTACCGTAAATGTCATCAAAAATATTCCAGTAATTTAGACTCAAAATTAGTTTAAATGCTGTTATAGTATGCAATTAACTCGCTGTGGTACCTATGATATGAATACGCCAAGTCTCCAATTTTTACTTTTAATGTTGCATACTGAGTAGAAGCAATGTGTAAATTGTTTAAATGAGTACTGAGGCGTTTGATAAGGTTATCGATTCTATCCAAATTCCAAAGTAATTTTATTGCAGCTTGGCGCTCATCGAATTTAAACGCTTTTTCATGCATCCACCGGCCTAACTCCGTACGCCACATTATTCCACCCTCAGGGGTTCGGTAAAAATGGCTCTCGTACGTGGAATCGCAGGGGTCAACAAAGCCCTTTGTCCCATCATTAAACACCTTATCATGTTGCGATGGCCATTTGGAACTTTTACCATTATTGCAGAACTTGCAAGAATAGACCAGATTTTCATAGTGGGTAAGCGTTATTGTCATACTGCGTTTGATGAACTCCTTCGGTACAAAATGGTCCACTTCAAAATACGTGTGTCGAAACTCGTCCTTCGAATCACAATAGCCGCACCTACTATTAAAATCCGCCTTTAAGTCGCTCTTATGCTGTCCCCAATTTTCCCCAGTAGGATTGTAAGTAGGTACCCGTCGCCTAATAGGAGCTGCACTTCTAAATTTTTCCATTCTGCGTGTCTTTGATAATTGATTGCAGTAAATCTTCAGCTTCTTTCCTTAATGCTACCAATGCTTCTTCCGATTCAGGCGCCAATAGTTGAAACGGAGCTTCAGGTTTTTTCCATGTATCAAGAGAATTAAGCTCGATTTGAGTCTCTATTAATTGATTCTTCTCATGAGGCGTCAATCTTGATGTTGACTGTTTTTCCAATAACTGTTCAAGGTCGTTTTTTTTGTTTTGAACAAAATCTACATAGAACTTTATGTTTTTCTCAATAACTCTGGCGAAATGATTCAAGTCTTGATCTATCTCTTTTTTGTCGTAAATAATATTAGGATTATCAACGTGCGGAAATGCCGAATCCTCTTCATTCGTGAAAATTATCGCAGGGAATCTAGGCTTTATCGTTTCGTACCTTCTAACTACTTCATCCCCGTTAAATGCCACTATGCCACTATCTTTCATTAAATAGTCTACCATCAGCAAATCGATATCGGAGTCATAAATCTCTTTTAAGAGTTTGTCGATGCTTGGTCCGTCTTGAACATTGTAACCAGCAACATCAAAAAATGGCCGAAGTTTTCTTTCAATGCGATTAAACTGCTTTTTATCCTCGTCTATGTAACCGATTTTGTATTTCATAGCTCTATTTTTCTCTTAACGGAAATAATATTTTTAGTTTAAAGCCTTCTTTGCTATCTAATATCTGCACCTCCCCATTGTTGTCATTTACTACGTTTTTTACTAAGTACATCCCTAAACCTGTTCCGACGTCATTTCCGTCTTTGTCTTTTTTTGATGTTGTAAACGGCAAAAAAACTTCTTCCTTATTTTTCTCAAACACCTTCGGCAAGCCAATTCCGTTATCAGAGTAAAAAACTTCAATTGTTTTTCCCTTTGCATCGACTGATATCGAAATTTCTCTACGCCTTACCACCTCTAGTCTATTAAATGCATCAATTGAGTTTGATATCAAGTTACTAAAAATAGTATTCATGTCCATTTCAAAGGCTCTAAAATGGTAGTTCACCGATATATTGTCTGCGATAGATAATCTAATATTTCTATCACTTAACACCTTCCCCCATTGCTTAGCTAAATTTCCAAAGTAAGCACTAAACTTAAGTGAAGCCCTTTTTCGTTTATCTTTTTTAATAGCGCTCAAAGAGTACTCTACCCAATGTGCTATTTTTTCACTGTCACTTTTTAGTGTTTCGATAATATTTATTCCATCTTGAAAATCAATGGTCTTTTTATCAGCATCCGACACCAACTTCACAAAAATGCCTTCTAAATCATGTATGTCATTACTATTATTTTTAACCTGTCGCAATTCGTGAGCAAATGACGAAACAATGAGTCCAAGACTAGCCAAATTTCTAACTTGAGCGATTTCTGCATCCTGGCTTTCGGGTTTTTCAAACTTTTGAAAACTCAGCTCAATTATCTTTCTAAACGAGTCTTTCTGTGCCTTTTGTTTTGAAGATTTAAAAAGATCTTGCTTGTTACCATAAATCTGTTCTTCAACCCGTTCTCTTTCTTCTATAATTTTATCTGCCAATTTTTCTGCTTCGGCTTGTATTTCAAGTTCACGCTGTTTCTCCTTCTTTTCTTGAATGTCATTATAAAACTTATTTAGGATAACACTACGGTCAAGTTCAAACTGAGCAATAATGCCCGTAACTATTGACTTCAGAAGTCCGAAAGAATCATTTTCTATCAATGAGCTACGGTCAGATTTATCGACTAAATTTGGATTTTTTATTCTGGAGATAGTGACTGATCCAATTATTTGATTTGGTCCAACACGCCAATCGCCAATACGCTGTCCAGCTCCGGCTGGGCTTGCTGCGGATCTTTCGCCGAGTTTTAGCCAATCATTTCCAATGTCCCCATAAGGCCTTACCCTAAATGAATCTCTGTAAATCTTGATACCGCCGAATTTCTTCAGGACCTTTTGCCTTTCACCAGCATTAAAATCTTTATAAGGATAGTCTTTGGATTGACTGTTTTTCAGAAAATAAAATGAGAAACTAAAATCGCCTAAGGCGTGCAGACGGCTTTCATTTAACTTGTCTTTTTCCCATTTCAAAAGTTCGAAAGCACTTCTGCCGAAAGTAAATTTTTTTGTCTGCAGAGTTTGTATATTATAAGGGGCCTTTTGTCCCTTAAAGACGGAGGCAAAATTTTTCTTTACCTCACTTAATTCTAATTCATTCCTAACAAACGTCAAGTCGATTTGGCTAGTAGAAGAATGGTAATTGGCATCTACCCTATAGTCGAAATCGTTAACAAAAGCACTATCAATTTGACCAAACAATTTCGGTTGTTGTAGCGAAAAAAAAGCTACATTAAATCCGATTTGTAGTTCTTTAGGAGGTACTAACTCTTCTAAACTTTTGAAAACCTTTACTTGATCTTCTTCACGCCATATGTCCCGTAAATTTGAAATTTTTATTATTGTCCCTGACTTAAAATCAACTCCTTTTATCTGTGACAAAACGTGCGGGCTAGCGAGAAAGGTTGTTAAAAGAAAACTTTTGAGATCAATAACAGTTTCTTCTAGGTCTGCTTCAATTTCATCTAACCTTTTATTAGATTGATCAAATTGTTTCCAATCCATTTTCCAATACGCGCCCTTATTCTTTTTTGCCTTTCCTACTGTCCACAATTCGGACTTGTAACCTAAACGATCTAAAGCAAACCTACCAATTCCCTTAGCGCCGGTTTTTACCCTTTCCCGTACAGACACATAGTTTAGCTCTTTGTTCTCAGTGCCAATTTCCATCCAATAATTTTCAATTGACGTTCGCGACATGCCGTGTCCATTATCTACGATATAAATTGCGTTTAGCCCCAAAAAAAAATCTTTCAATACGTCTAATTGTTCCTCTCTTTTTTCAGATAGGGAGTAAACTCCTTTCTTCCATTTGTAAGCACTTTTAATAAACATGTAATTACTGGAAAAGGCTTCAAAATCGTCTAGAGATAGGGTTTGTGGAACAGCCTGATATGGAATATCTTGAATGACAAAACAATGCCCTGCGTCGGCATCGTAACAGTTTTTGACGAGCTCAATTATTGCACCTTCGGCAGATGAAAAATTTTCTCGCCCAATTAGCTTGGCGGTCCGTGCCGATATTTTAAATGAAATTTTACTCACGCGTTGTAAATTAGTAATTGCTGAATACTTTTAAAAATTATTACGTTATTAAAGAAAGCCTTACGAATGGTTTAGCTGTACAATTTCCACGTGGACGCCTTATTTCAGCTACCTAATCTTTTTTCGCACCAATAAAAAACCGAGGGATAGCGCATAGTGTGCTTCCTTATAAACCCATCAATTTGCCCGTCGCCAAAAAAAGCGAAAAATCCCCCAAACCCTTACCCATCGCCCAAAGAAATTTACATGATAAACAGCAGGCTGCACAGCATGTCCAAAACCGCACATCATAAAATCATGCGTATCTCATAATGTTCGTTAAAATGTACATTTAGTTTATTTTTGTCTATCTTTACATACATTATGAAACGAAATGTAGCCATTATGCCATCGGCTGAGAAGGTTTTGAAAAAGTTGGGTGAAAATATAAAGCTAGCCCGGCTAAGACGAAAATTGAGTGCAGCGCAGGTAGCAGAAAGAGCAGATATAAGCAGGGCAACGTTATGGCAGGTGGAGAAAGGATCACCGGGTGTCGCTATGGGCATCTATTGCCAGGTCTTATTTGTATTAGGGCTCGAGAAAGACTTACTAAAAGTGGCTGATGATGATGTACTGGGTAGAAAATTACAGGATGCCGGACTTGTGGTAAAAGATAGAGCGCCTAAAAAGAAAAGTGAATAATGAGCAGCAGTAAAGAAATATTGGTTTATGCCCATTGGGCGGGCATTGCTCATCCGCTGCTGATGGGAGTGCTTACGGCAATACCCGCACGTGGTAAAGAGGTGTTCTCATTTGAATATTCAAAAGAATGGCTGGGCACGGCTCCCCGGCATATAATAGACCCCGATATGCAGCTGTATGCAGGGCGTTATTTCCCTCGCGATGATAAGCCCAATTTTGGTGTTTTCCTCGATTCCTGCCCCGATAGATGGGGCAGGGTACTAATGGATAGGCGCGAGGCTGTGCTGGCAAAGCAGGACGGCCGCAAGCCTAAAAGCCTGCTGGGGTCCGACTACTTGCTTGGCGTTTACGATGGACACCGGATGGGTGGCCTTAGATTCAAAATTGCAGAAGGCGGTAAGTTCTTAAATGACGATATAGATATGGCTGCACCGCCGTGGACTTCGCTTCGTGAGCTGCAGCATGCCAGCACAAAGTTTGAAGAGGACGATACGGATGATGTGGAGTACGCAAAATGGATCAACCTGTTAATTGCACCCGGATCATCTTTAGGCGGTGCAAGGCCCAAAGCCAGTGTGCTTGATACAAACGATCATCTATGGATCGCTAAGTTCCCCAGTATAAAAGATACCAAAGACGTAGGAGGCTGGGAGATGGTGGTCGGCATACTGGCCAGGAATGCGGGCCTTAATATGGCAGACGGTGATATAGGGAAGTTCAACAATAACTACCATACATACCTTACCAAACGATTTGACAGAAATAATACGGGAGAACGCATTCATTTCGCTTCGGCTATGACCATGCTTGGCCATACCGATGGTGCTGGAAGCGATACCGGGGTCAGCTACCTGGAGCTGGCAGAATTCCTGGCAAGGTATGGCACTAACGTAAATGCCGACCTGGAGGAGCTATGGAGAAGGATAGTTTTTTCGATATGCATTAAAAATACTGATGACCACCTGCGCAATCATGGATTTCTGCTTACAAACATGGGCTGGAAGCTATCTCCTGCATACGATATAAACCCCAATGAACATGGTAGTGGGTTAGCGTTAAACATCTCTGAATCTGATAACTCCTTAGATATCGGCTTAGCACTTAGCGTAATAGAATATTTTCGTCTTGACAAGACCAGTGCTATGAAGATCGTTGAGATGGTCAGAAGATCAACAAGTCGCTGGCGCATAATTGCAAAAGAAAAAGGGTTGTCTAAGTCAGAGCAAGATAGGATGGCGCAGGCTTTTGAATAGTCGCGAAAGACTTTTTGTACCAGCCCTTACCCATCGCCAAAAAAAGCAAAAAAACACCCCAAACCCTTACCCACAGCCCAAAGAAATTTTTACCATAAACCGCAGGCTGCACACCATGTGCCGAAAACTGCACTCTCATAAAAACCCGTTTTTGCCATATCACTATTTCATAGCATCTTGCATTATGCTTAGCAGTCTTGGCCGCGGGTAGCGCATTTCCACTGCATGCAGCCAGTCACCTCCAAGCCAAACTTTGCGTCTTAGCGCCTTTGCGGTTCAATAAAGCAACAGGCATTGAGCAAAACACAATCCTGCTATCCCTAAATCCTTTTAATCATGGTTCCGACAATTTTTACCAGCAAACCGGAAATCTGTCATAACAAACTGATTTTCAACCGATTACATTTCCGGCCCGCTTAAAAAACCAGAAAAAACCGGAAACGAATCGGAAATTTTAAAACCCTGGTCCACACAACTTAGACCCTCCCGAAATCATGTTTTTCATAAAAATCTTCAAAATCCTGTTCAAACAGCCTTTGCGCATCTGCAAAAACCCTTTAATTCCGGGCTGTGCATGCATTACAACTTCACCAATAACACTGCCATAGTGCAGCGAACACGCAATAAATACGTTATATTTGCAAGTCTTTTAATTATTCCAATAACAAATATTTTTATATGAACTTGTTTTCAATGCAGAGTGAGGAATTCATCGGCAGGCATATAGGGCCTAATGCGTATGATACACAGCATATGCTCGATGCAATAGGCGTAGACAGCATGGATGAGCTGGTGGGGCGCACGGTGCCCGCAGGTATACGTATGGATCATCGCCTGCGCCTGCCTGAGGCACTGAGCGAGGCGGAGTACCTGGCCATGCTGAAGGAGATATCGCTGAAGAACAAGGTGTATAAAACCTATATAGGCAGGGGCTATTACGACACGCACACGCCAAGCGTAATACTGCGCAACGTTTTTGAGAACCCGGGATGGTACACACAATACACGCCCTACCAGGCTGAGATAAGCCAGGGCCGCCTGGAGAGCCTGCTCAACTTCCAGACCATGGTGAGCGACCTTACCGGCCTGCAGCTTGCCAACGCTTCGCTGCTCGATGAGGGCACCGCTGCAGCTGAGGCTATGGCTATGTTCTTCCACACGCTCAACAAAGATGATAAGAACCCCGACCGTCCTAAGTTCTTCGTGGATCACGATGTATTCCCGCAAACGCGGGATGTGGTTATTACCCGCGCTACCCCCCTCGGCATAGAGGTGGTAACGGGCGACTACCGCATAGCTGATCTCGACACTACTTACTTTGGTGCGCTGCTGCAATACCCTAACGATAAGGGCAGCGTAGAAGACTACCGCGGCTTCATAGCTACTATGCACGAGGCGGGTGGGTACGTGGCTATGGCTACCGACCTGCTGGCGCTCACGCTGCTTACATCCCCCGGCGAGCTGGGTGCCGATGTGGCCCTTGGCTCTGCGCAGCGCTTCGGCGTGCCGCTGGGCTATGGTGGCCCGCACGCAGCATTCTTTGCTACTAAAGACGATTTTAAAAGGCAGATACCGGGCCGCATCATAGGCATAAGCGTAGATGCACATGGCAACCGCGCACTGCGCATGGCCCTGCAAACAAGGGAGCAGCACATAAAGCGCGAAAAGGCTACCTCTAACATATGCACGGCGCAGGCACTGCTGGCCAATATGGCTGCTATGTATGCGGTATTCCACGGTCCGTCGGGTCTTAAGAATATCGCCAAGCGCGTAGCGGCGCTGGCACAGGCACTGGGCAATACTCTTGCCGACGCCGGCATGCAGGTACACAGCGAATCTTACTTCGATACGGTGGCCGTAACAGTTGCCGATGCCACAGCAGTAAGAAAGGCTGCCGAAAACCGCAGCATGAACTTCTGCTACCACGCTAATAATATAGTAAGCATATCGCTCGATGAGACCACCACCCCTTCTGATGTGCTGGATATCGTGAGCGTACTTACCAACACAGATCTGCCGGTGTCGCTGGATATAGATGAGGCTACCGCGCTCACGCACATACCTACATCGCTCACCCGCACTAGCGACTACCTCACACACCAGGTATTTAACAGCCACCACAGCGAAACGCAGATGATGCGCTACATAAAAATGCTGGAGAATAAGGACCTGAGCCTTAACACCAGCATGATATCGCTGGGCAGCTGCACTATGAAGCTCAACGCTGCAAGCGAAATGATACCGCTGAGTTGGGTACACTGGAGCAAGATGCACCCGTTTGCACCCGCAGACCAGTGTGAGGGCTACGCGCAAATAGTAAGAGAGCTTTCTGCTTACCTGTGCGAGATCACAGCGTTCGATGCATGCAGCCTGCAGCCCAATAGCGGCGCGCAAGGCGAGTATGCCGGCCTGCTGGCCATACGCGACTATCACCACAGCCGCAACGAAGGCCACCGCGATGTGATACTGATACCGATATCTGCACACGGCACTAACCCTGCAAGCGCGGTAATGGTGGGCTACAAAGTAGTAGTGGTAAAGGCACTCGAGAATGGCTATATAGACGTTACCGACCTGAAGGCAAAGGCTACGCAGCATGCTGCCAACCTCGCCGGTATCATGATCACGTATCCATCTACCTACGGTGTGTATGAAGAAACAGTAAAAGACATTACAGACATAGTACACGCACATGGCGGGCAGGTATATATGGATGGCGCCAACATGAACGCGCAGGTGGGCCTCACAGCTCCCGGCCTCATAGGTGCCGATGTTTGCCACCTGAACTTGCACAAGACCTTCGCGATACCGCACGGTGGTGGCGGCCCGGGCATGGGCCCTATATGCGTGCGTCAGCACCTGGCGCCGTTTTTGCCAGGTCACGTAAGCCTCTCCCCGACCCTCTCCCAGGGAGAGGGAGGTGTTAACGCAGGCGCTCACGCGGTTTCTGCTGCGCCATATGGCTCTGCAAGCATACTGCTGATATCGTATGGCTACATACGCATGCTGGGCCCTGTGGGCGTTCGCAAGGCTACTGAGTATGCCATACTCAATGCTAACTACATGCGCGCCCGCCTGCAAAATGATTTTGACATACTGTATACCGGCAGCGGCGGCACTTGTGCGCATGAGTTTATCGTAGACCTTCGCCCATTCAAGAAGACGGCTGAGATAGAGGCTGAAGATGTGGCCAAGCGCCTTATCGACTACGGCTTCCACGCACCCACTATGAGCTTCCCTGTACCCGGCACTATAATGATAGAGCCTACAGAAAGCGAAGACAAAGCTGAGCTCGACCGTTTCTGCGACGCGCTGCTGGGCATACGCGAAGAGATACGCGCTGTAGAAGAAGCCCGCGCCGACCGCAACGACAACGTACTGAAGAATGCACCGCACACACAGCACGTTATCACCGCTGATGAGTGGAACCATAAGTATAGCCGCCAGCAGGCAGCCTTCCCGCTGCACTGGGTACGGTCAAACAAGTTCTGGCCATCGGTAGCCCGCGTCAACAACACCTACGGCGACCGTAACCTCATATGCACCTGCGAGCCTACAGAGGCTTATGCAGAAGCATAAATACAACAGTACTGATATAAAATGGTAAGAGAGCAAATGCAGCCGCATTTGCTCTCTTTATCTGTAGCTGCTACGTTATTCCGCGGAGTTGAATAATTCGGTGAGGTCGATTGTAAAATCTGCGAGCACCGTAGAGGTTACGGTATCGCCCAGCGTCATAAGCCGGGACGGAGTATAGCGCCCTTCACAAAGGGTATAAGCCATAAAGCTGCTATCCTGCGGGGACACAAGCCAATATTCTTTCACGCCTGATAGCTCATATAGATCGTACTTATTTCTAAGCTCCACGGTATTATTGCCGGGAGAGAGTATCTCAACGACAATATCCGATGCGCCAAGGCAGCCTTTATAGTCTAGCTTAGCTTCATCGCATACCACGCACACATCGGGCTGCACCACGTTGATGATCTCTGTATCAGCAGTAGACTTCCGGGACAGGCGCACATCAAAGGGTGCCACGAATACTTTGCATGGCTTGCCTTTGAGGTAACTTCTGAATAGTATGGCTATGTCAAGCACCAGGGTCTGGTGCATCCTGTTGGGCGCAGGGCTCATTTTAAAGAGCTTGCCCTCAATCAGCTCCACCCGATCCGCAAAATGCCATGTAAGGTAATCTGCGTAGGAGTAGCTTTTACTGAGGTCAAGATCAGCAAATGTCATGATATGCAATTTAGCGAATTTTAATTCCCTTTTCTTTGCGCATCGCTGAGTTCAGAATACGCGTCCGACACTCCTCCCACGGGATTCCTTTGACTTTACCGGTCTCAAATTCTAATGTTCGCCTTTCAAGCTCGGCTATAAATGCAGGGTCTTTAGTCCAATCGTATTTCTGTTGTGAACTCTTCTTTATATGTGCCATAGCGGGCAGTTAGTACGTTATCACCTGCTCTTCTACCAGCTGGGGCATCTCGCGGAACTCGTATTGCTGGTTGCGGAGCTGGGGCTCAAAGCCGGCGTCCCTTATAGATTGCTGTATGCCTTGTGCGGTGAACCTGTGGGGCGCACCTGCCGCACTTACTACGTTCTCCTCTATCATTATAGAGCCAAAGTCGTTGGCACCGGCATGCAGGCATATCTGCGCCACCTGCTTGCCCACAGTGAGCCATGAGGCTTGTATGTTCTTTATGTTGGGCAACATGATGCGGCTAATAGCTATCATACGAATATATTCTTCGGCGGTAGTGAGATTCTTTGTGCCTCGTATCTTTTTGAGGAGGGTATCTACATCCTGGAAAGTCCAGGGGATGAAGGCTATGAAACCTTTGGCATCGGCAGGCTTTTTAGCCTGCACCTCGCGCAGCTTTATGAAGTGGTCAAAGCGCTCTTCCAGCGTCTCCACGTGGCCAAACATCATGGTGGCACTGGTGGTAAGGCCCTGGTTGTGGGCTTCGTGCATCACATCGAGCCACTCCTGCGCGCCACACTTGCCGTTAGATACCAGGCGGCGTACGCGATCGTTGAGTATCTCTGCGCCCGCGCCGGGAAGGCTGTCCATGCCGGCAGCTATTAGCGCCTTTAGCACCTCGTGGTGCGTGCTTTTTTCCAGCTTGGTAATGTGGGCTATCTCCGGCGGACCAAGGGCGTGGAGCTTCAGGTTGGGGTATAGTTGCTTCAGCGTCCTAAAGAGGTCTGTATAGTAGGCAAGCCCCAGTTCGGGGTGATGGCCGCCCTGTAGCAGCAGCTGTTCGCCGCCGTATTTAAAGGTTTCCTCTATCTTACGCTTGTAGGTATCGATATCGGTGATGTAAGATTCGGGGTGGCCGGGAATGCGGTAGAAATTGCAGAATTTGCAGTTGGCAACACACACATTAGTCGTGTTCATGTTGCGGTCTATGATCCAGGTAACTTTGCCGTGGGGCACCTGTTTTTTGCGCAGCTCGTTGGCTACGTACATCAATTCGGTAAGTGGCGCCTGCTCAAAAAGAAACATACCCTCTGCGGCGCTCAGGAACTCGAACTGAAGCGCACGCTCATATAACACGGATAACTGCATCTGGAATTTTGGCAGTAAAATTACTGAATAAAAGTGAGGATGGTCTAAAAGCGGGATGATAGGAGTATCAGGAAAAGATATTACTATGCTTTAGGGCCGCCGGGCAGGCCGCCGCCAAACTTCTGGTCGTAGATCTGGTCTATATTCTTGCAGAATGCATAAAGGAGATCGGTGTCTATGTTGTCTGCGCCTGTGTCTATTTTCATGTTATGCCTGTCACCTGTAAGAGAGAACTCTTTTACACCCATGCAACCCAGCAGATCCTCCAGCTCGTAGAGTGCTTTATTCAGCTTGCTATATTCTTCCTGTTTTATCGTGTTCATAATTTTACTTTTTTACCATTCACTACTCTACATAAGATAAATCCATGCCACGGCATACAACTCTTTAACAAACTGATTTTGAAACAAATAGCGTGACAGGGTCATTGTATTTTCCTTAACAAAAAAGCGGCTGCCCAATAGGACAGCCGCTGTATATATTGACTTAGCCAGAACCTGCTAGTGTGCAGCCTTTACGAGCTTCTCCACCTTCACAAGGCCATTGCCATTGTATACTCTTACCATGTAGATCCCATCTGCAAGGCTGTTGATATTGATATCCACCTTTGCATTGCCAGACTGCTCAGCTACAATGCGGCCATCGATACCGGAGAGCGTTACACGCACCGGGTATGCAGCCTCTATGTGCACTACTGTTTGTGCCGGGTTAGGATAAATTAGCACTTCATCGGAACTAACCTGTGTGATGCCGGTAGTGCCTCCCGAGCCAAAGTTGGTAAGCGGGAATGCTGCTGAGAGCGACTGGCAGCCGTTGGTATCTGTTACCTGCACTTTGTAGTTGCCATTGCCGGTAGCAGGCGTGATGAACGCTGTGGCACCACCTATTGGCGTAACATCGCGGAACCACTGGTAGCTTACATAATAAGACTGCGTGGTAAGCATGTGCGTAGTCCCGTTGTAGCTAATGATGGGGTTAGGCAGGGGCTTTTCTACCACGGGTACCTGCGCGGTTGTCTGCACGCAGCTTGATGGGATAGAGATGCGCACCGAGTAGTTGCCTGCCACAGAAGCATTGTAAGTGCTGTTTGTGGCGCCACCTATAAGCACGGTGTTGAAGAACCATTGGTAAGACACCAGGCCCGCGCCCGCGCCAACAACAGTGGTGCCCAGCATGGAGCTGCCACCCCAGCAGAACGTGGCAGGAGTAACAGGCACTACTGCAGGTGTGGCTACAGAATTTACCATAGTATCGGCACCGGTGAGGGCCGTGCAGCCTGTGGCTACATTGGTAACCCGCACCCTGTAGCCGCCGCTCGCAGCAGCTACGTACGAGGCATTGGTAGCGCCCGCTATAGGAGCGCCTGCAAGATACCACTGGTAAGTAAGGCCCGCCGCAGCGCTGGCATTGAGCGTTACATTGCCTCCTGCACAGAAGATAATAGGCCCTGCGGCAACTATTGCCGGGCTAGGGAGCGTGTTGACCACTACTGTGCTGGTAGGCGTGGTAGCCGTGCAGCCCGCCGTAGTAGTTTCGATAACCCAGTAATTACCCGATGTGGTGGCAGTATAAGAGATGTTAGTAGCACCGGCTATAGGCCCTGCGGTATTGTACCACTGGTAAGAGATGCCTGAGCCTGCATCGCCGGTCATCACTACATTGCTGCCGGAGCAGAACGTAAGCGGACCGGATAACGTAACGATTCCTGAGGGAGTTACATTCTCTGTTATGAACTGTGTAGCCTCAGCAGAACAGCCGATGCTATTGGTAACAATAACCTTGTAAGTGCCGCCTATAGTGGCCATGTAGGTCGCGTCGGTAGCGCCGCTGAGCGACGCGCCGTCGAGCTCCCACTGGTAGCCGTTGCCGGTGGCTACAGGCGCATCGAGCGAAATAGAGCTACCCGAGCAGAATGCGAATGATGTAGCGGTAGTAGTGATCGAAGCCACAGCAGGCATTACCGTTACGGACATAGGTATGGAGAAGCCCTGGCAACCAACGCCATTGCTCACGCGCACCTGGTAGCTGCCCGTGGTGCTGGTAATATATGTTGCCGAGGATGCGCCGGGTATAGCCGTGCCACTCTCGAACCACTGGTAACCGAGGCCGGTGCCGGTGTTGGCTGTAAGTGCCACAAAACCGCCGGGGCAGAATGTAGTATCGCCGATGGGGGTGATGACCGCAGGTGGTGTAGTATTTACTGAAAGGGCACGTGTGGCGAAGCAGCCAGTGCTGAACGTGTAGCGGATATTGACAATACCCGTAGCAAGGCCGGTAGCGATGCCGGTAGCAGGGTCTATGCTTGCCACCGTGCCATTGCTGCTAGACCATGTGCCGCCTGTGCTTACTGTAGCCAGGGTAGCGGTGATGCCTACACATACAGCGCCAGGGCCGGTGATGGCTGCGGGAACTGGGTTGGCAGTGACAGTACGCGTAACGAAGCAGCCAGTACCGAGCGTGTAAGTAAGTGTGGTGGTGCCGGCAGCGATGCCTACGATAGCGCCATTGGTAGCGCCTATGGTGGCAACAGATGTGTTGCTGCTGCTCCAGGTGCCACCGAAGGTGCCATTTGTAGCAGTAACGGTAGCGCCCACGCATACAATATTAGCACCGCCTATCGCGGCAGGCAATGGGTTTACCGATACCACGGCTGTGCTTATGCACGTAGTTGGTGCAGTATAAGTAATGGTAGTGGTGCCACCCGATATGCCGGCAACCACACCTGCTGCGCTTATGGTGCCTACAGCAAGGTTGCTGCTGCTCCATGTGCCGCCGGTGGTGGTATTAGACAGTGCTGTGGTAGAACCCTGGCATACTGTGAACGTGCCGAATATAGCAGCAGGCAGCGGGTTGACCGTTACTTCTACAGAACGCGCACAACCGGTGCCTAAAGTGTAAGAAATTGTGGTAGTGCCTACGGCTGAGGCGGTGATAACGCCCCCGGCACTAATAGTGGCAATGGTAGTGTTGCTACTGCTCCATGTACCCGGGGTGGTAGTGTTACCCAGCGTAGACGTGAGGCCGAGGCAAACATTTTGCGAACCGGTGATAGCAGCGGGCAGCGGGTTGACAGTAACTACGCGCGAAACTACGCAGCCGAAGCGATCGTAGCTTATTGTAGCAGTGCCGCCTGATAGGCCGGTTACTACGCCTGTAGCAGCGTTAACCGTGGCCACGGCTGTGTTGCTGCTACTCCATGCACCGCCGGCAGGGGTGGTAGCTAACGTTGTATTTGAGCCCGCACAAACAACAGCAGTTCCCGTTATGGCCGCCGGAACAGGGCTGACCGTCTGGACGCGTGTGGTGAAGCAACCTGTAGTGGAGTTGGTATATGTGATGCGTGCTGTGCCATTTGCCACGCCGCTGATAACACCGGTAGCAGCATTGATAGTAGCTATGCCGGTAGCACCGCTGCTCCATGTGCCGCCCGGAGTGGTGCTGGCGAGTGTTGCCGTGGCACCAACGCACATTGCTGCCGGTCCTGTGATAGCAGCGGGTGAAGCGTTAACAGTAACAAGCGCAGTAGCAATACATCCTGTTGCCGTAATGCGATACCTGATAGTATCTACACCGCCGCTTACACCGAAGACAATGCCGCTGCCCCCACCAATCGTCGCAACGGTAGGTGTGCTGCTTATCCATGTGCCGCCTGTGGTGGCATTGGCGAGCGTGATAGTAGCTCCCTGGCAAACCACACTGGGGCCGGTGATAGCGGCTGGCAATGCATTAACAGTGATTATCCTGGTGATACCGCATCGCGTGACGGGATCGGTATATAGTAGGATGACCGTGCCGGGTGCTACGCCTGTGATGATGCCCGTAGCGGACCCCACGGTAGCTATGCTGACATCGCTGGTAGACCAGAACCCGCCAGTGCTGGCGTCTGTGGCTGTAGCAGTAAAACCTACGCATACTATAGTATCGCCCAGGATAGGATCGGGAAGCGCCACAACGTTGATCACTGTATCCCTGTGGCAGCCGGGTACTGTATTGTACTGGATAGTAGTAGTACCGACGCCAAGGCCTGTAACCACACCCCCGGTAGAAATAGTACCAACCGTAACGTTACTGCTGCTCCAGGTGCCGCCGGCGGTGGCCATGCCCAGTGCAAGCGTGGAGCCAAAACAAACACTGTCGGACCCCACGATGGGCGCTATGCCGCAGTCGACCGATACGCGGAAGTTGTCGAAGTAAGAGAACTTACAGCCGAGTGACGAAGAGAAATCATAATGCTCGAGAAATCCAAAGAAATCAAGCGAGCTGGTAGTGTAGTCAATGTTAGTAGTACTGCCGACAAGCGCGTATGGCCCGGTGAAAGGCGAGCTGAATGTTGCAAAACCATCATCCCTGAGATACAGCGACCATTTGCCGGTAGTTGCATCGAAGACAACACGAACGCTTACATAGTTAGTGCCGCTGGCCATGCCACCGGAGCCGGAAAGGATGGTAACAGGCACACTGCCATAGAGCCCGTCTGAAAATTTCATGAGCTGAACGCTGTATGGTGCTGACTGGGTAAATGAAACCGCATAGCCAACGCCGAAGTCGTGGAACGCGGCATCTGAGGACGCCAGCACTACTACAGTCTCATCGCTTACCGGATCAAAGAAACCCGCACTGGGCGAGCTGGTGCGCATATTAAACTCCCAGGTTATCTTGCCTGGTGTGGAACTCAGCGTGGGATTGAATGGCAGCGAATAGCCGATAGGCGCAGACGCATACGCATACGTGTAGGGATCAGCGTCACCATCGCTCCAGCAGGTGAGATAGTCGGGATTGAAAGGAGTACCTGTAGAAAAATCTGTTCCTCCTATCTGCGCCCCTGTAAAGACAAAGTCGCTGACAATATTCGAATAAGGTACTGCCGGGTCACCGCCAAACCCCGGTATCGCCTCAAAATCGAACGTATCGATGAAGACGGTAGTGCCCTGTGCGGCTGCGGGAGCACTCTTGATGAGAAAAGCCAGGAATAGTACTGTAAGGAGTTTGTACATTTTTTTCATTTGTAACCTTTATTTCGATTGATTTAATAATAATTTAGCGTCCAAAATTTTGTAGTATGGTATAGGGGATAGTAAATATAAAAAAACTTAGCAGCACCACAAAATAACAAATAGGTTTTTTTCTTATTTCGCACGCCCGATTCGCTTTGTGGTTAATAATAAACCGCTTATTATGCTAACCTACTGTATCACCCCTGCCCTAACCCTTATTGGGTATCTCGAAATTGAACTATAACTTCACGGCAAAATCACAAAATAACTATCATTTACCAATGAAGTATACAGCCATTCCATCGAAGCTATACGAGCAAAACAGGCAGCGTTTCATAAAAAGAATGAAACCCAACTCCGTGGCTATTTTTCCATGCAGCCCTGTATTCCCTAAAAGCGGTGACGGACTGTATGGCTACAAACCTGATGCTGATGTGCTATGGCTCTCAGGCATAGTGCAGGAGAAAACGATAGTGGTGCTATACCCGGACAACCCGGATAAGAATATGCGCGAGGTGCTGGTGCTGCTGCGCCCTAACGAGCTACTGGAAAAATGGGTAGGCCATAAGCTTCGTAAAGATGAGGGCACCACGATATCTGGCATTAAGAATGTGCAGTGGCTGGATGGATTTGATACCATGCTGCAGGTAATGATGAACACCGCAGACACCGTGTACCTGAACACCAACGAGCACAACCGGCTTGATACAGAGCTGCCACGTACCGACCTTGCATTTGTGCATGAGGTGATGAAGAAGTACCCTGTGCATACCTACGACCGCGCTGCACGGATAATGAAGGAACTGCGCGCGATAAAAACCAGGGAGGAAGTAGAGATAACGAAGATAGCGGTAGACATCACGGCTAAAGCATTTGACCGCGTGCTGCGGTTTGTGCAGCCGGGAGTGATGGAGTATGAGATAGAGGCCGAGATAACGCACGAATTTCTGCGCAACCGGGCGACGGGGCATGCATACGGATGTATCATAGCATCGGGAGACAGGGCGCGCACACTGCACTACGAGGAAAATAATGCTGAGTGCAAAGATGGTGAGCTGCTGCTGATGGACTTTGGCGCTGAGTATGGCAACTATAATGCCGACCTGACGCGTACCATACCGGTAAACGGTAAATTTACCAAGAGGCAGAAGGAGGTGTATAATGCCTGCCTGGCGGTGCATAATCATGGTAAAAGCATACTGAAGCCGGGTATTCCCTTCCAGGATTATGTGAAGAGCATCAACCAGGAAATGGAAAAACAGCTGCTGAAAATAGGCCTGATCAGCAAGAATGATGTAAAAAACCAGGACCCGGACAACCCTGCCTTCCGCAAATATTTTTACCACGGTGTGAGCCACCACCTGGGCCTTGTGGTGCACGATGTGGGCTCTTATACAGACCCTGTAAAGGAGGGTATGCTCTTTACCATAGAGCCGGGCATATATGTAGAGGAAGAGCAAATGGGCATACGCATAGAGAACAATATATGGATGACCAAAACCGGCAACATCGACCTCTTTAAAGGAATACCAATAACGGTGGAAGAGATAGAAGCGGCTATGAAGAGGAAGTAGATTTGCCCTCGGCCACCTGCTCTTCAGAACGGATCTTTTTTACAGGCAGCTCCTTTTCCTCACGCTTCACGATGAAAACGGCAGTCTTGTATAGCGTAATGCCTTTGCCGCACTTCAAAGCATATACCTTGGTGAACTCTGCCCCGAAATATAGGATGAGGGCAGAAAAGAATACCCACGTGAGGAGAATGATAATAGAGGCGGCGGCACCGTAAGTTTCTGTGGTCTTTGCGGATGCTATGTAGTAGCTGATGAGGAACTTGCCGCCCAGAAAAAGCAGGCCTGTGCATGTGGCACCGGTCAATGCATCGCGCCATGCTATGCGGGCATCGGGCAGTACCTTGTATATAACGGCAAAGAGAAAAGTGACCACCGCGAACAGTAACACGATGTTTATGCCCTTGACGAGCAGGATATTGTCGCCTCCGAAGAATGTATTCATGCGGGTCGTCAGCATATCCATCAGCAAGTTGATCATGAGCGTAACGAGCATGAGGAAGCCGATGCCGATAATAAGTGAAAATGACAGCAGCCGGTCGCTTAGGTATTTGAGCCAGCCCTTCTCGGGCTTCGCTCTTATAGACCATATGTAGTTTATGGATCCTTGTATCTCTGTAAAAATGCCGGTGGCACCAAAGAGCAGGATGATAACGCCCACTACCCCAAAAATGGTGGGATTGTGCTGCTTATCGATATTCTCTAATATCGCCTTGAGCTGCACAGCGCCAGCGCTACCTATCATGGTACTGAGCTGGTGGAATACCTGCTCTGTGACCAGTGACCGCTCGTAGAAAAAGCTAAGCAGTGTAATAATTACAAGCAGCAGCGGCCCTATTGAAAAAATAGTGAAATAGGCGAGGGAGGCGCTGAGCTTTATAGCATCGTCGTCGATGAACTCGCTGCCAGCCTGCTTTATCATCCCAAAAATTTCCTTTACCCTGGATGCCATGAAGTAGCCGTGTGTTTGATTTTCCCGCCGTAAACCTCGTGCCACCACAACTGCCGGTAGCAGGAAAGCTGCGCAACTCATTGATTGCCAGCAAAAATCAGTTTTCCTGTACCGGGTGTTTCAGCTTAGGCAGCTCCTTAGCTTCGCGCTTAATGATGTAAACCGCAGTCTCGAGCACGGTGATGCCCCTGCCCCACTTCATGGCGTAAACCTTGGTGAACTGGGCACCGAAATAAAGTATAATGGCTGAATAATATATCCACGACAGCAGTATGATAAGTGAAGCGGCCGCGCCATAAGAGTTGATGAGGCTGGACTTGCCAACATAGTAGCTGATGAGAAACTTGCCGATGAGAAAGAGCACCGCGGCGAACGATGAACCTACGAGTGAGTCTTTCCAGTAGATCTTAGCATCGGGGAGCACTTTGTAGATGATAGAGAAGAAGAAGGTGACTATCACGAACAAAATGGCGAGGTTGACACCTTTGAGCAGGAATATCTCCGACTCGCCAAGGAATTGCTGAAGTTTGGTGAATTTCTCCAGGCGGGTAGTGATAAGATCTACCACCACATTGAGCAGGAGTGATACCAAGAGCAACAGCCCCACACCTATGACGAACAGGAAAGACATGAGGCGGTCGAGCAGGTACTTCACCCAGCTGCGCTTGGGCTTTGCCTTAATAGACCAGATGTAATTGATAGAGCTTTGTATCTCTGTGAATACGCCCGTGGCGCCGAAAACGAACACGATGCCGCCAATGATGCCGAATATTGTAGTATTCTGCTGCCGGGTAAGATTGATAAGCAGCCCTTCGAGCGTGGCGGCCGCAGAGGGACCGACGAACTCGCCCATCTGCTCGAAAACATGATTTGTCATGTCGGTCTTCTTATAAAAAAGGCCGATTAACGTAATGATGACCAGCAATAGCGGGCCTATGGAGAATATGGTATAGTAAGCGAGCGAGGCGCTGAGCTTGGTGCAATGATCGTCTATAAAATCATTTCCTGCTTCGATGAGTATATGCCAGAAATTGCGCAGCCTCGCTATCATCAGCCTGTTATAGTTTTTTAGTTACCGCGGGAAATATATTGCCGGGGAGCCTGCAATTTAAATCCAATTATCTATTCATTAAAGGTTGGTCTTATTTTTTAGTAAAAGAACAACAGTAACCATTTTATTTTTTTAACCCAAAACAACTCCAACGATTATGGCAAGCAAGTATTCAAAAGCAACACAGGAAAAAGTGCATGAAGAAATGCATGAAATGAAAGAGGGCCGATTGAAAAGCGGATCGGGCCAAAAGGTGACCGACCCGAAACAGGCTATAGCGATAGCGCTATCTGAAGCACGCAAAGAAGGTAAGAAAGCACCGGCAAAGTCTGCAAGCAAAAAAAGCGCAGCGACAAAAAAATCAGCAACAAAAAAGACGGCGACCAAAAAAAGCGCACCTGCCAAGAAAACTGCGACTAAAAAAGCAGCCAGCAAGAAAACCGCTGCTACAAAGAAAACCGCGGGCAAAAAGAGCGCTGCGCCTAAAAAGGCAGCAAGCAAAAAAAGCACTGCGGCTAAAAAGAGCGCACCGGCAAAGAAGACCGCAAGTAAAAAAAGCACAGCGCCTAAGAAGACCGCAAGTAAAAGCGCGTCAAAAAAATAGAACTAAAAGTATTGCAGCAGCCATGGTGAGGATATACCCCGCCATGGCTGCTGTGTGTTTACCATTCGTATTCTTTCTCTACCGCCTTCTTCAGGTTGTCGACCAGGTGCAGGGTGGCGGGACAATGAATGAGGTTGTTCTTGAACGTATCGTTGTAGGCGTCGAACGGCTTTTTGTTGTGGTGAGGGAACTCTGCACAGTCGGCAGGGCGCACATCATATATCGTACACTTGTTGTCGGCCAGGAACTGGCAGGGCTGTGTCTTATTGACCCAGTCGCCGGTGTCGGCTTCCTTGACCAGCCATTTTGCTTTAAAGTCTTTGGGCTGCATGCCCAGGTGGGCCGATATGCGCAGCACGTCCATTTTGGTAAATGTAGGTGTCATCGTTTTGCAGCAATTGGCACACTCCATACAGTTAACCTTTCCCCACATAGCGGCATCGTGCCGGGCTACCAGCTCGGGCATTTCTTCGGGTACCAGGTGATCCAGCTTATCGAGAAACACTGATAGTTTTTCCTTTTTCCGGGCAGCAGACGCCCTAAATTTCTTCAAGTCCATAAGAGCTTGTAAATATAAGTTTTTTTGGGGTTGGGAGCGTGGATGCGCTGGCGGAAATAGTCCTTCTACTCACCTTCACGGGAGCGCATATCAATCTTTTTTGGATCGGGTTAGCGCAATAATATTGACTTGGCAAGTGTAGAAAAGAGTTGGGAATACCTTGTTTGCAGCCCATTTTTTACCGCTTAGAAACTTTTTCGACCGTTCGTCAAAGAAGTAGTGATAATTCTTACCGCTTAATTCACATTTGCTAAAAGTTCCTTGTAAACACACAAAACATTGTTTTATGCAAAGAGATATCATCAAACCCTTACAGATCGTTTCCCGCGCACGCAACCACCGGTGGCGGTTCCTCTTTCTCGTCCTTATAGGGTTCCTACTGCCTGGCCAGCATGCCCACGCGCAATGCGAAGCTTGGCCATTGGTTGGGGCAGAAAAGTTTTCTGCCGGAGGGGCAACAAGCAACTCAATTGTTATAGACGCTTCCGGAACTCCTTATGTGGCGTATTGTGATGCCGCCAACGGAAGTAAGGCTACTGTTATGAAATACAACGGCATCAGTTGGGTGGCAGTCGGCGCGGCAGGTTTCTCGGCCGGGACGGCGAGCTCACCGCGGATGGCTATGGACAATGCCGGCATACCCTACGTGGTTTTCAGCGATGGTTCCAGCAGTGCTAAGGCCACGGTGATGAAATATAACGGCAGTGCCTGGGTTACCGTGGGCAGTGCGGGATTTTCAGCTGATACGGCTGAATATACTAATATTGCCATCAATTCTTCAGGGACTCCCTATATAAGCTATAAGGATTACGGCAACAGCAAAAAGGCCACCGTCAAAAAGTTTGATGGTACAAGTTGGGTAACAGTAGGTACAGCAGGCTTCTCGTCAGGGGCATTACTACTGGATGGTGCATCGCTTACCATAAGCCCAACGGGTGATCCGCATGTGTCCTATGCCGATATGAGTATCACTACTTATTCGGTGTGTAAAAAATTTGATGGCACTTCGTGGGTAAACGTTGGTGGCACCGGGTTTTCAACAAACCATGTTATCACGTCTGTAATAAAGGTTGATCCAACAGGCGTGCCATACGTGCTTTGCACAGACATTGCTAATGGCTATAAAGCTGTACTATATAAGTACTCGGCAGGAAGCTGGACGATGGTGGGAGCGCCCATATCGCAGGGTGAGGTACAATACTATAACGATGCGCCCATATCGCTAGCTATTGACGCGAGCGGCATTCCTTATGCAGCTTTTACCGAATTTGACAAAATAAGGAGTGTGTATGTACGCAGGTATAACGGAGTAAGCTGGGAAACTGTTGGCAACACCGCGGCGGGGCCGGGCTATTCTACTTATCCATCCCTCGCATTCGATGCGGCCGGCGCAGTGTATGCAGCATATAGCACCGGGGGAGTCATGGGCATAGCCTCTTCTAAAGCCACGGTAAGAAAGCTTAATACTGACTTTGCGTTCATCTCCGGATCTCCTGATATTTGCGGTGGGGCTACGTCTGCTTTTACAGCCTCTGTAGCGGGCGGTACGTGGAGCAGCAGCAATACTGCTGTAGCTACAGTGTCATCTTCGGGACTAGTGACCGGTGTTACCGGCGGCACGGCATTGATCAGCTATGCGACCTCAATTTGCTCATCTACTTATCTCGTAACCATCCGCCCTTATGCGGGAGTAATAGCTGGTAACACATCTGTACTTGCAAATGAAAACAGCCTGTTATTTGCCAACGGTGTTACCAATGGTACCTGGAGCAGCAGTAACTCTTCGGTTGCCACCGTTACCTCCGCGGGAAATGTAACAGGGATCGCTGCGGGGACATCTGTTATATCTTATACTTCATCTTCTGCATGCGGCTCCGCATCAGCTACTGCGGTGGTGACCATTGGTGCAGCCGTAACACCCGTTTGTTCGGGCTGGATCGGCCTTGGGGCAATGCCCTCAGCACATCTGTGGACAACTTCACTGACTTTTGACCAGTCGGGTGTGCCTTATGTAAGTTCTCCCTCCGGCGTTGCTAAGTTAAGTGGGTCTGCATGGGTCTCAATTGGTGGCCCATTCACCGAAGCGTCCAGCGATGTTAAGGTTGCCGCTGACGGCACCGTGTATGTGGCTTACATGGACCTTGAAAACGGTGGAAAATTATCAGTGAAGAAATACAATGGCAGTACCTGGGAATACGTCGGCACCCCAGGGTTTTCCGCTCAGGATGTTAGAACACAGGTAAAACTGGCAATAAATTCTGCCGGTGTGCCGTTTGTTGCATATGTTGAAAAAGCCTTTTTCGGTATAAATAGCGATGCGTTCAGGGTGGTGAAATTTGATGGCGCCAGTTGGGCAAGTGTTGCCAATACTGATCTCGCACTGCTTGAATACACAGAATTATCTTTTGCTCTCGACCCTGCCGGAAATCCATATTTAATGTTGGGTAATATCGGCGTATATAAGGTGAGCGGAACTACATGGGTAAGTGCGGGAACCGGTATACCGTTATACAGTCAGTACCCCAAGCTTACCTTTGGCCCTGACGGAACAGCGTTTGCGGCTTATGAGGGCTTTGGCGGTATCACGGTCACAAAGCTCGTTAGCGGCGCCTGGGTTACGGTGGGTAGCTCTGTTGGCTATACACCTCACCCTTTCGGATTTACTGTGGATGGGACGGGTACGCCTTGGGTATCTTACGTAAATGCGTCATTATCTAACCGTCCCGCAGTAGCGAAAAAATTTGACGGCACCAACTGGGTGGTCCAAGACAGCAATGCCTATCATATGGACCAGGCCATGGGCAACAATCTTATGGGAACAGACCCGGCCGGCAACCCCTACAGGGCTTCGCCATATACCATAAGGAAATTCAGCACGCTTGCGACTACTCTTCCTGCTAACTCTGTGTCATCGATGACCGTATGTCCGCTTGTCAGCACTTCGCTTACAAATGTGGTGGCGGGTGCCGACTGGACGTCCAGTGATGATAATGTAGCTCAGTACGACATTGCAACAGCAACCGTACGCGGCATTGGCACCGGCACGGCTACCATCTCGTATTCGTTGGGTGCCTCTTGTTTGGCAACGACAGTTGTATCCGTTTTACCGCTTGCTACGATCACGCCATCTACCTCTACATTGTGCACGGGCGCTACCCGTACATTGAGTGCTTCAGTTAGTGGTGGTACTTGGGAAAGTACAAATGACATCAGGGCTACGGTAGGATCGGTAAGTGGTATCGTTATGGGAGTTTCGGCGGGTTCAGTAAGGATAAGCTATACAATGCCCACAACCGGTTGCAAACGTGCTCTTTTCTTAACTGTGACCGACCCACCCTCCGCAGGTACCATCTCGGGTGCGGATACAGTGGTGCAGGACTCAAGTATCTCACTATCTTCTACCGTTACAGGTGGCACATGGAGCATCAGCAATGCAAATGCAACTATAGGCAGCACCTCGGGCATTGTAACAGGTGTTACACCGGGTACTGCGGTTGTAACGTATTCTAAGACCACCGGTGGCTGCACGGGTACAGTCACTAAAGTTATTTACATAACGCTGCCACCAATTTATGGCCCGCTCACCATCAGCGGCTCTGGCAGCGTCACTCTTACTCACTCAATATCCGGCGGCACATGGAGCACTAGTTGTGGCGCTATCGCAACCGTAACATCGGGCGGCGTGGTCACCGGTGTTTCCAACGGCCTGGCTACAATATCTTACACCGTAGATGGCGATGTTATTACCGCTATAGTAACTGTTAACATAACATCATCAGCGATTGCAGGTTCGCTCACAGTTTGCGAAGATGCCATCTCTGTTTTTACGCACCCTGTTAGCGGCGGCACATGGAGCAGCAGCAATACCGCTGTAGGCACCTTTGGCTCTACCGGCGGACTTAGCGGTGTAAGCGTGGGCACTACAACCATCAGCTACAGCTACAGCAGCGGCTGCACTAGCCTGGCAATAGCCACGGTAAATGCAGCAACCAACGCAGGCACCATCACCGGCGCACCAAGCGTTATCGCAGGCGAAACCATAACATTCACAAACGCAGTAAGCGGCGGCACATGGAGCACTGGCAGCAGCAACGCGACCGTAGGCAGTACGGGAATGGTAACAGGTATATCTATTGGCACAGCCACTATTTCTTATTCTGTAACAGGCAGCTGCGGCACAGCCGTAGCTACCAAAGCAATAACTATTGGTTCGGCAGTGGATGAGATCACAGGCATCACCACCGTATGTGCAGGCTCAGCTACAACGCTCAGCAATACTACAACCGGCGGCACATGGATCAGCGGTAACAGCGGTGTTGCTACCGTAGGCTCTGCTTCAGGTATCGTTACCGGCATCGCAGCAGGTGTGGTCAATATCACTTATGCGGTTTCAGGCGGCACTGCCGTAGCATCGGTTACCGTTAATGGTCTCCCGGCTGTTATAGTCGGAGCAACTTCTGTCTGCGAAGGCTCAGTGATAACACTCACCAGTACCACAACCGGTGGCACATGGAGCAGCGGCAGCAGCAATGCTACAGTTGGTTCAGCTGGCGAAGTAACAGGCGTTACCGCAGGTACGGCTACTATCAGCTATTCACTGGGCACAGGCTGCGCACGCACAGCAGTAGTCACCATCACCGAGCAACCGGGCGCTATCACAGGCACGCCAAGTGTCTGCATCGGCACGAGCTCTACACTTTCAAACAGCGTTAGCGGCGGCACCTGGACGGGTGGCACATCTGGCAATGTAGGTATCACCGGCGGTGGGGTAGTAACAGGCATCACAGCAGGCACAGCAACAGTTAGCTACATCATGAGCTCAGGCTGCAAGGCAACAACTGTTGTTACGGTCAGCTCATCACCTGCATCTATCACGGGCACGCAGAAAGTATGCCCCGGCACTACCACCACACTGTCAAGCTCCACCACGGGTGGCACATGGACAAGCAGTGACGCATCACTGGCAACAGTTGATGCTACTACAGGCGTTGTTACAGGCGTAACCGCAGGTACACTGCTCACTAGCTACGGCTCAGGCGCAGGCTGCTATCGCACAGCGGTGGTGACAGTTAATGCAGCTCCTGCTGCAATAACAGGTGCAACTACCGTATGCATCGGCAGCACCACGGCACTTGCCAGCGCTACCACTCCGGGCCTTTCGTGGACCAGCAGCAACACATCAGTTGCAACAATTAATACTACATCAGGCCTTGTATCGGGCATTGGCTTGGGTACGGCTACAATCACTTACACGCTGGGCAGTGGCTGCACCGCAACAACTATAGTAACAGTCACCGGTGCGCCATCAGCAATAGGCGGCCCTGCTTCGGGCTGCGTAGGTGCCGACATTACACTGACTAACGCGGTATCGGGCGGTGCATGGAGCAGCAGCAATACTGCTACTGCCACCATCGGCTCGTCTACAGGCGTGCTCACGGGCGTAGCATACGGTAATACGTATATCACCTACTCCCTGGGTGGCAGCTGCTACAGAACTAAGCTGTTAACCGTAAACAACCAGCCAACGGTTACAGGTTATCCTGTTGCTTGCGTAGGCACGAGCACTACGCTTAGCGCCTCGGCAGGCGGCACATGGGCCACCAGCAATGCAACAGTAGCCAATCTCACATCGGCCACCGCCGGCTATGTGCAGGGTATAGGCGCAGGTAATGCCACTATCACATTTACAGCCAGCGGCACAGGCTGCATCCGCAACACTGCGGTTACTGTCAACAACGTACCCGCAGCAAGCACAGGCGCATCAGGCGTATGCGTCGGCAGCACTGCCACGCTCAGCAATGCCACAGCGGGCGGCTCATGGAGCAGTTCAAATGGTGCTACGGCCTCCGTAGGCGGTACAACCGGTATCGTAACAGGTATGGGCATGGGCGCGGTAAACATCACGTATTCATTCGGCGCAGGCTGCCGCACAGTAAAAGCAATGACAGTAAACCAGCTGCCTGCCATGATAGGCGGCACCACGAATGCATGCCTAGGCCTGGTAACAACGCTCAGCAACGTTACTCCCGGCGGCACATGGAGCAGCAGCAACGCAACTGTGGCCACAGTAGGCACAGGAGCAAGCGCGGCATATGGTGCAGTAACAGGCGTATCATTGGGTACTGCTACTATCAGCTTCACCATTATCTCCACAGGTTGTTTGCGCTCAGCAGTAGTAACAGTGAACGCATCACCAAATGCAGGAACGATAACCGGTGCTATCCCACTGCACACCACGGCAGGTGGCGGAGCCACCAGCGTTACCTTATCGTCAACAGGCGATGCAGGCGGCGCATGGACCAGCAGCAACACAGCACGTGCTACCGTAGGCGCAGCAACCGGTCTCGTATCAGCAGTAACAGCAGGCACAGCAACGATAACCTACAGCGTTACACTTGGTGCATGTACCGCGCGCGCCACCCAGCTCATCAGCATCACCTCGCCAAGGCCGGGTGGGGCACTGGCAGCATCGGCGGCTGGCAATTTGCAATTGTATCCTAACCCTACAACGGGTGAGTTCACAGTTGTTGCTGACGAGGCAGGTACGTTGCAGGTATACACTATTGATGGCAGGGAAGTAACGCAGTTTGTTATCGCCTCAGGCATCAACCCGCTAAGCCTCCCCAAAGAGCTGGCAGCAGGGGTGTACATGTGCAGGTATGATAGCGAGAATGGCAACACGACAATGATCAGATTAGTACATGGGAAGTAAGATGATTAAAGAAGAACACAAACAGTAAAACAGGCCGCCTCAAAGCAATTTTGAGGCGGCCTGTTTCTTTGGGCTCTATTCACCTTAATAACAAGAGATTACTTCCGCAGTAGTTTGAGTGTGCCCTCAAAACAAGTTCCTATAATTGGGTTGGACGTTGGGTGAACGAGAAACTGTTTGTCGCTGAAACTTTCGTTTCTTCACAAGTTGTTTTGGCTAAAGCCTATCCCTCTTTACCTGTCTCCACGGATTCAAATCTGTGGCAATTGGTAGCCCTGTACGCCTTCTCTGCCTAACAGGGGTGATTTGTTTTAGCAACAGCCAACCACAACGCGTTCCGGCAGGAAAAAGGCGTACGGACGCTACCAGCAGTTCCTTGCAGGGAGGCCACCAAAAAGAAAAAGGGCTTCCCGCATTCGGAAAGCCCCTTCTCTTTTCTCACCTTTATTTTATCCCAGAGTTTCTTCCTTTTTAGCAGGAGTCTCTATAGTGAATACTATTTTCTGGTCTGTTTCATTGAAGTCGGCAGTGACAATGTCGCCTGCTTTGATACGATGATTCAGTATCTCTTCTGCCAGCGGATCTTCCAGGTACTTCTGGATGGCGCGGTGCAGTGGCCGTGCGCCGAACTGCTGGTCGTACCCTTTCTCCGCTATGAACTTCTTGGCTGGTTCTGTAAGTATCATATTGAAGCCAAGTGTATTCAGGCGCTTCATCACATCTTTCATAATGATGTCGATGATCAGGTTGATGTGAGCCTCTTCAAGCGAGTTGAAAATAACGACGTCGTCGATACGGTTGAGGAACTCAGGAGAGAAGGTACGCTTCAGCGCTTTCTCTATCACTCCGCGGTTGTTCTCGTCCTGGCTTACGGTCTTAGCTGTGGTAGCAAAGCCTACACCTGCACCGAAGTCTTTCAGCTGGCGAACGCCAATGTTAGACGTCATAATGATCAGCGTATTCTTGAAGTCTACCTTGCGGCCAAGGCCATCGGTAAGCTGTCCGTCATCGAGTACCTGCAGCAGGATGTTGAATATATCCGGATGCGCTTTCTCTATCTCATCGAGCAGCACTACTGAATATGGCTTGCGGCGTACTTTTTCTGTCAGCTGGCCACCTTCTTCGTATCCTACGTATCCCGGAGGCGCGCCTATGAGGCGGCTTAGCGAGAATTTCTCCATGTACTCACTCATGTCTATACGAATGAGCGAATCATCGCTATCAAACATGTAGCGGGCGAGCGAGCGGGCAAGCTCCGTCTTACCTACGCCCGTAGGGCCCAGGAATATGAACGAGCCTATCGGCTTGCGCGGGTCTTTAAGGCCTACGCGGTTACGCTGTATCGCTTTTACTATTTTTTGTATCGCTTCGTCCTGGCCTACTACCGATGCTTTCAGGTCTTCATCCATACGGCGCAGCTTGGCGCTTTCTGCCTCTACCATGCGCATAACAGGTATACCCGTCATCATGCTTATCACCTCGGCTATCGACTCTTCGTTTATCGGGTAGCGCTTATGCTTGGCTTCTTCTTCCCACTCTGCTTTTGCACGGTCCAGCTCTTCGCCCAGGCGCTTCTCGCGGTCGCGGAGTGCAGCTGCTTCCTCGAAGCGCTGGCTCTTCACCACCTTGTTCTTCTCCTGCTTTATGTCTTCAATCTTCTTCTCGAGGTCAAGTATGTTCTGCGGTACGTTGATGTTCTTGAGGTGCACACGTGCTCCTGCTTCGTCCATCACGTCAATGGCTTTGTCTGGCAGCAGTCGGTCGGTCATGTACCTGTCGCTGAGCTTCACGCATGCTTCTATCGATTCCTGATCATAGATCACATTGTGGAAGTCTTCGTACTTAGAACGGATATTGTTCAGTATGATTATTGTTTCCTCAACGCTAGGTGGTTCTATAAGCACCTTCTGGAAGCGGCGATCGAGTGCGCCGTCTTTCTCGATGTACATGCGGTACTCATCGAGTGTTGATGCGCCAATGCATTGGAGATCGCCACGTGCAAGAGCCGGCTTGAAGATATTCGAAGCATCGAGCGAGCCTGATGCGCCGCCTGCGCCTACTATAGTGTGTATCTCATCAATGAACAGGATGACGTCACGGTTCTTCTCGAGCTCGTTCATTATCGCTTTCATGCGCTCTTCGAACTGGCCACGGTATTTGGTGCCTGCTACGAGGGCAGCAAGGTCGAGGCTGATAACACGCTTGTCGAACAATACGCGGGATACTTTGCGCTGCACTATGCGGAGGGCAAGGCCTTCCACGATAGCTGTTTTGCCTACACCCGGCTCACCTATAAGGATTGGATTGTTCTTTTTACGGCGAGAGAGTATCTGTGATACACGCTCAATTTCTTCTTCGCGGCCTACGATCGGATCCAGATTACCCAGTTCTGCGAACTTGGTGATATCGCGGCCGAAATTATCGAGCACCGGTGTTTTTGATTTAGCATTACCGCTGGCAGGCTTGCGCTGCTGCTGATACTGGCGACGCTCTTCATCTTCCTCAAACTCTTCAGAGCCCGGATCGTTGTAGTCAGCAGTGGGACTGCCGCCCTGCAGGATAGCTAATTCGCCTTTGAAGCGCTCATAATCCACATCGTAGTGATTGAGGATCTGCGTGGCTACGTTCTCCTTGTTCTTCAAGATCGACAGCATCAGGTGCTCCGTTTCTACCGTAGTGCTTTTCAGCGACTTAGCTTCGAGCACGGTGATGCGGATCACCTTTTCGGCCTGCTTGGTCAGCGGCAGGCTGTTGATGTTTGCCAATGGCTTGTTGTTCTTATCCTTTATAGCAAGCTCAAGTTCTTTGCGCAGCTCAAAAAGATCAACATGCATAGTCTGCAGCACCCGCAGAGCCAGGCCATCGCCTTCGCGGATGAGGCCAAGCAATAAATGCTCGGTGCCGATGAAATCATTACCCAGCCTGAGTGCCTCTTCACGGCTATAGGATATGATCTCTTTTACCTTAGGCGAGAAATTAGAATCCATCTTATAAATCCTGTTTTTGAAAGATAAAGTTAGCGATTTCATATGTATTTCAGTATTGACATTAGCTATAGAGCAATCACTATTATAAACTTATGCCAATAAAGGTTTTGTAGTGCGTAAGTGAGCATAGAAATGTGTCGCGGAAATATTATTTTTAACTTTTCTTACGCACATTCTTCTCTAATCATTAACTACTTATGCGCTATGGAGTTCAAAATTGATACCAAAGAAAATTTTTCTGTGATAATGCCTGTTACAGATGATTTAAATGCTAAATTGACAGAAGCATTGGGCGAAAAAATCAACGAATTGAGGCAAAGCGGCAGTAACAACTTTATTGTGGACCTCAACCAATGTACAAAAGCAGACAAAGCGTCGGTTAAGGAAATGGTAACGCTGCATGAGGATTGCTATAGTATGGATCAATCGTTTGTAATAACCGGTGTAAGCCCTGCGGTGATGAATATGATGAAGGAAGATGAGGCAGACCTGCTGCTGAATATAGCGCCCCGGATGGCGGAGGCAATAGATATAGTAAGCATGGAGATACTGGAACGAGATTTGTTTAACGAAGAATAGAAAGACAATGAAAGTAACGATCCTTGGCAATAACTCGGCCCTGCCCGCCTTTGGCAGGCACCCCACTGCGCAATGTGTAAGCGTATATGGGGAAATATTGCTCATAGATTGTGGAGAGGGCACGCAGATACAGATGCAGCGCTACGGCCTGCGCTGGCGCAATATGCACCACATCTTTATCAGCCACCTGCATGGAGATCATTATTTTGGGCTGCCGGGCCTTATTAACAGCATGAGCCTGCTGGGCAGGGTGGCGCCGCTGCACCTGTATGCTCCCGCTCCGCTGAAGCCGATACTTGACGCCATACTGGAAGTGGCGGATACTGTGCTATCTTACCCTTTTTACTTTCATGCACTGCCGGAGGAGACAACACTGATCGTTGACGATCCTTCGTTTAGCGTTACCGCCTTCCAGGTGGACCATAGGATACAGTGCCATGGCTTCCTGGTGGAGCGCAAGACGCGTGGTCGCAAGCTGCTGCCAGAGAAGTGCAATGACTACAGTATACCTGCCGCCGCCTATGAAAGCCTGAAGCAAGGCAATGACTACGAGCGGGAAGACGGGCTGGTAATAAAGAATGAATGGGTGACCGATGATGGGCCGGTGCCTAAAAAGTATGCTTACTGCGCCGATACCCTTTTTACGGAGGCCTTCTTACCGGTGATAAAGGATGCCGACACCATATACCACGAATGTACCTACCTGCAAGCCGATGCGGAGAAAGCTGCTGCCCGCCACCATAGCACAGCGTTACAGGCGGCGCAAATAGCCAGGATGGCCAATGCCAAACAATTGCTGCTGGGCCACTTCTCCTCTAAATACAAAGACCTGGAACCGTTCAGGGAAGAGGCTGCATCTGTATTCCCTAATGTGCTGGTGAGTATAGAGGGGACGGCGTATGAGATATAGCTTACTGCTAGCCGTTTTGCATTTTTGAAATTTATTCTATTTTTGGTATCTAATTGTTCCTTTATGAGTGCTGCTGAACTGAAAGAACTGAGAAAAGAGGTCAAAAACTATATTGACCATGCTGATGAAAAGGTAGTTAAAATGGTACATGCAATGCTGGAGACCGATGCTGAAGCAGATTGGTGGGATAGTATGCCCGACAATATAAAGGCTGAGGTAGAAGAATCTCTTAAGCAAGCAGAACGAGGTGAAACACTAACTCATGAACAGGTGAAGAAAAAGTTCCCGCAATGGTTCACCAAATAATCTGGACGGAAAAGGCCATCATAAGTTACGCGCGGAATATTGAGTATCTTGAGGAGAGATGGACCGATAGAGAAATTAAACTCTTTACTGCTGCCATTGAGAGAAAATTAGCGATTCTTATTACTCATCCGGATATTGGCACATCCAGAAACAAGCGCCATCCTCATATCCGGCACACGTTAGTGCATAAGCGGGTTACCTTAATTTACAAGGTCATTGCCGCAAATAAAACAATTGAACTTATCTGGTTTTGGAATAATTACCAGGACCCACGAAAATTATCTGGTGTTATACACGAGTAAATATGGCTTCTAGTGGCGAACTGCCCGAAGCGATTCGATAAGCATAATTCTACCTACCGCACGAAATAACGTTTACTTTTACTGTGCATTTTTCAAATCTCTAAATTTTCAAATCAGAATGCTCCAACCGTGGCAAACCGGCATAGTAACACGCATAGAACAGGCTACGCCGAATACGCGCCGCTACTGGATACAGCTGCCTGAGACGGAGCACTTTGACTTTAAGCCCGGGCAGTTTGTGACGCTGGACCTGCCTATACATGAGCAGCGCAATAAGCGCTGGCGCAGCTACAGCATAGCCTCTATGCCCGATGGCAGCAATGTAATAGAGCTGTTGATCGTGTATGTGGAAGGCGGTCTTGGCTCCACCTATATTTTTAACGAGATAAAGGAGGGTGGCCAGTTTACGCTGCGCGGGCCACAGGGGGTATTTGTATTGCCTGAGCCGCTGGAGAAGGATGTTTACTTTATATGCACAGGCACAGGCATTGCGCCTTTCCGCAGCATGCTGCATTATATAAATACACACCAGCTGCCGCACCAACAGCTGCACCTGCTCTTTGGCACGCGCAAGCAGGAAGACCTACTCTATGCTGATGAGATGCGCGGGCTGGAGCGTGTACTGCCGCAATTCTCTTACCGGCCCACATTATCGAGGGAAGAATGGAGTGGCGATAAGGGCTATGTGCATGCCGTATACGAGGAGCTGTGCCGCAACAGCCCACCGGCTATGTTTTACCTATGCGGATGGCGTGCCATGGTAGATGAGGCTAAACAGCGGATACTCAACATGGGCTACGATAAAAAGGATATACACTTAGAGATATATGGCTAATGTAAGTTAGCAGTGAAAAGGCGACAACTAAAAGTTGCCGTTTGATACTACGGTCATTGTGCCGCCCGCCACGGTCATTGCAAACAGTGCTTAGCCTGTTGCCCTGTTTTTACCTACCTTTACACCCTCAAAAACACACTGGCAATGACGATACACCGCGAAGGATATAAGTACATAATTATTGCTACAGTATTGTGGATAGGCCTGGCCTGGCTGGCGTACCATTTTATTCCTTACAACTGGCTCGATGGCGTTATTACCTTCATCCTGTTCCTGCTGTGGTTCTGGATCGTTGCTTTTTTCCGCCTGCCGCTGAGGAATATGGTGCATGGCGAGAATAAGATAGTGGCGCCGGCAGATGGTAAGGTGGTAGTAATAGAAGAAACCTATGAGCCTGAGTACTTCAAAGACAAGCGCCTGCAGGTATCCATATTCATGTCGCCGATAAATGTGCACGTGAACCGCAACCCGGTGAGCGGCGTGGTGAAGTACATGAAGTACCATAAGGGTAAGTACCTGGTGGCATGGCACCCAAAATCGAGCACGGAGAATGAGCGCACAACGATGGTGCTGGGCAACGACAATGGCGACATACTGCTGCGCCAGATAGCGGGGGCGCTGGCCCGCCGCATAAAGTTTTATGTAAAGGAAGGCGACGTGGTGAAGCAGAATGATGAGTTCGGATTTATCCGCTTTGGCTCCCGCGTAGATGTATACCTGCCACTGGGTACTAAGGTAGACGTGAACATAGGCGATGTTGTGCGCGGCGGTGTAACCGTGCTGGCACACCTTACTCCAATAGTGTAGTTATTGGTTAGTTATAATATGTTTAACATTTCATTCCCGGTTTTTCCTTATTTTTACTTTCTAAATCGCAAACAATGAAGAAATTAATGTTATTACTCGTAGCCGGTGTTATGTTCTCTGGTGCGGCTTTCGCAGAAGGTAAAGCTTGCTGCAAGAAGAAAGGCGAAAAATGTGCTAAGTCTGCTTGCTGCAAAGACAAGAAAGAAGGTAGCGCAAAGCACGAGTGCGAAAAAGGCAAGACAACCGAGTCTAAGCCAAAAGCATAAGCAATATACTATTGCAATGAAAGAGCCGGCTTATAGCTGGCTTTTTTATTGCAGCAAAAAAAGGAATATCTTGCAATTAAGCCATATACCATGCGCATCAATAAAGTACATCTAAAGAATTTTAAGCGGTTCACTGACCTGACACTGGACAACATCCCTGCAGATGCTAAGCTTGTATTGCTCATTGGTGCTAATGGCTCGGGGAAGTCGAGTGTGTTTGATGGACTTAGCAATTTTAAATCAATAAGCCCAAATCCAACGTATTATCGTAAGGCAGAAGAAGGAGATTGTTTCGTTAAAGTGACAATTGACAATTACAATGAAATTGCGATGGAGTATTTGCCTGACGGCGGTATCTCGTATGGCCATATTCCAGCGGCGATTAAATTCATCAGTCGCACGAGCATTCGGATAATCCCGCGCATCACTAACAAAGCTAACCCGGATGCAATCAAGGATGACCTTGACAGGCCCGAGACATTTATTGATAATGACAATCGTCTCCAAAATGATGTGTTTGCTTATATGCATCGAATTGATGACGCTTTGCGGGCTCCGGTCTTTAAGGGTGAATCTGCTGATACAGTGAAAATATTTCGCGATCTGATACAACCATTCAATGAATCACTCTTAAAGATATTCGGTGAAAATGTTCAGACTACGATCCAGATCGTAAAGTACCAGAATGCAACTCCATATGCTCCACCGCAACTGATTTTTAAAAAAGGGGATGTCGAAATAAACTACGACCTCCTAAGCCACGGCGAAAAGCAAATTGTTATCCTTCTGCTGAATTTTATTGTCAGGAGGGAGCAATACAACGATGCTATCATCTTCATTGATGAGATGGACTGCCACCTCAATACAGCTCTTCAATCGCGGCTACTGGAAGAGATCGTTACCAAATGGATACCGAATTCTTCGCAGTTGTGGACTGCTTCTCATGCGCTCGGTTTTATCGACTATGCCCGCAACAGCGCTGAGGCTGTAATCCTCGACTTTGATAATCTCGATTTCGATATATCACAGGTTATAGAGCCTGAACGAAAAGATAACGTAGAGGTATATGAGATAGCGATTCCAAAAGCTATGCTATTCGATATTATCGACGGTAAGCGTTTCGTACTGTGCGAAAATCAGAACGACGAGTATTACAACCTGATGCAGTTGCCCAATATCATTTTCGTGGGGGTAAAAGATGCGCGGGACCTGTTTCTCAAAGTTAAAACAGATAAGCGATTTTTGTCACTGCGTGACCGGGACTTTTTGAGTGACGATGAGATCGCAGAGATACGCGGGGCGTACCCAAATCATTTCATTTTGAACTACTACAATTTCGAGAATTACCTGTATCACCCGGACAATATTGCTGAATTGCAGATCGATGGTTTTGATGTAGCAGCTTATCGCAAAGAGATAACCCAACAAAAAAACGACCGGAAAGACTACATACTGCCCGCGCTTGTATCCTCGCGACAAAGCTATGAGGAGTTCAAAACTATTAAGAAACTGGATGCAAAAGAAACTACCTCTATAGTAGATGATTTCCGAAGTGATGACTTTGAGCGCTTCTATAAGTATTTCGATATGAAAAAGCACTTCACGAAAACGATCATTCTCGCCCCGTTCAACATCGACAAAAAACGCCTTGTAACCACCCAATGGTTCAGGGACAGTATCTCGCAAATATTGTCGTAAACACAAAAGAAAAGTCCCCCGGTAAATGCTTGCTGGCTCCGGGGGACTGTGCTGTAGCAGATACAGCGCTCATTTGCTAATTTGAGAGGGAGGAGGGAAATCTTAAATATTGTTTAGCCCGTTTGGCCACCTGCGCGCCGCTGCTCTTCTTCGGCACCACCATGGTGCCGCTGCTGCGGGCCGCTGCGCTGGCCAAAACGGTAGGTAAAGGAAAGGCTTACCTGGCGGGTGTCGCGGCGCGCTACGAACGACTCCCTGTAGTCGTTGTAAACGGATGTGGCACGCGGGAAACCTTTCCAGAAAATATCGGTTGCATTAAGGCGCACTGTGGCCTTCTTGTTGAACAGGTTTTTTTGAATGCCGGCATTCAGCATCCACTCCTGCTTAAGGTTCATATAGCCATATACCTGTGGCGCCTGGTAAAAACCGCCAAGTTCAGCACTCCAGTTTTGCGGCAGTATAAAGCTGTTGTTCATGTTTACGTTAAAAGATACTGTACCGGCGCTCAGGTTAGTGCCGGCAATGTCTCCGGTATAGTGGGCATAGAATGCACCGAAGTTAGACGTGTTATTCCACCACTTGGTTACAGCAAACTGGTAAGAGCCGTTGACCGCATAAAACTCGGTCTGTGTCAGGTTCTTTTGGGTTTGTATCGTCACCTTGGCCTCGGTAGGGCTGGGCTGTATCACCTCGGTGATGGGAGCTGAGGTAATGGTGTAATTAAAGCTGGTAACAAAGCGCTGCTTGTAGACATGCGATAGCTCGGCAGAATAAGATAGCGCAGGATTAAGATATGGATAACCGGCCTTGAACGTGGTAGGATCAAGATAGTAGGACGAAGGATTGAGCTGCTCATAATTAGGGCGCTCTATGCGCCTGCTGAGCGTTACGCCAAGGTCGTTGTCCTTATTGATGTGGCGTTGCACAGCAAAGCTTGGAAACAGCTGGGTGTAGTTGCGCTCAAATGATGAGTCTATTGTTACGGCATCACCGGTAGCAACCGTTTGCTCTGCACGCAAGCCTATCTGCGTGCTCCACTTAGGCCAGTCCTTGCTCAGGTTCACGTATGCTGCATTGATGTTCTCCTTGTAGATAAAATGATTGGTGCGTTTTGCATCATTTTCAAAGAGGCGGGTAACATCGTTAAAGTTGTAAAACTTAAGATCATTGTCGGCTGTTACATAGCTCGCCTTTGCGCCTCCCTCAAGCTTGGTACTATTATTCAGCGGGTGCGTATAGTCGGCCTTAAAAGACCGTATTTGTGTAAGGCCCTTTATGTCGCCATGAAATATCACCGGTTTAATGGTTGTTGACGGCACCTTGGTACCATCGCGCAGGTCGTCGAAGTATTCTGTGGTGTAATCCTGTATGCCCTTGCTGGGGTAGGTGGCATAGTCCACATCTACGCCCAGCGAGCGGCCGGTGCTGTCGAACGAATGGCGGAGGTTGATGTTGGCAGTATAGTTATGCCATTTATTGGGTGAGCTATTCCGGGTGGTGAAGTGCGATAACACCTGGCGGGTTGATGAGTCCACTATGTCTGAATAATTATAGCCGTCGCGCCTGAAGTTGGTATAGTCGCCATTGAGGGCAAAGCCTACTATAGTTTTGGCAGACAGGTTGTAGTCCATACCCAGGCTGCCCATGTCGCTGTAGATGTGGTAGAGGTAGTGATTATCCTGCACATAGGCGCCGGCAAAAACATCGTTCACGAAAAAGTTGCGGTCGAGTGTAAGGTGGTTGAAGCCTACCCGGTGCGAGTGGTTATAAGTTGCATACAGGTTAAACTTTTTATTCCGGTAGTTCATATTGAAGCCGCCGGTTGCCTTGCCATATACACCCTGTATGTAAGTAGCGTTCACGCTGCCGTTAAGCCCGGCTTTTTTATCGCGCTTCATCTTTATGTTGATGATGCCTGCAGTACCCGCTGCATCGTACTTAGCGGAGGGATTACTGATCAGCTCTATGTTCTCCAGCGAGCTCGCGGGCATACTCTTCAGCATATTGGCAAGGTCTTGCCCGGATATGGGTACGATCTTACCATTGATCATCACGTTCACGCCCTGCTTGCCCTTTAAACTTATGTTATCATTGTTGTCTATGGTTACACCGGGTGAGCGCGCCAGCACCTCGAGCGCGGAGCTGCCGGTGTTTACTATGCTATTCTCTACGTTCACCACCAGCTTGTCTGCATGCACTTCTACCAGTGGTTTTTGAGCACGTATGGCTACCTCGCCCAGCTGTGCGCCCTTGTGCTGCAGGGCTATATCGGGCTGAGGCATGTTAGCACCTGCTATAGTTACATCGGGCTTTGTATACACTTCGTAGCCATTCAGCATTACTTTGATGCTGTATTTGCCATCTGCAACGGGGGTGAGATGGTACTCACCCTTTTCGTCTGTCAACTCCGTTTTTACCAGCACCGAATCGCCTGAGAGCAGGAGCACGCTTACAAGCGGGAGTGGCTTACCTGCATCATCCGTAATGCGCCCGGATAGGCCACCGGGGCGGGCTGTAGCGGTATGCAGCTGCATGAAAAAAACGATGCTGAACAGGTAAAAAAGTCGCGTTGCCATAGTGAAGTGAGCTGAATCAAATGTATCTACGAAAAGCTTCGTTTATTTCACCCTTCAGGGGTGATTTGCATATTTCTAACAGTTAGGGGCTTCAATGGCGTTGCTAGCTCATGTGCTTTCGCCGCCTTTCTTTAATTTTAACCACTGGTTTCAAGCAAACCATGCAAATCTGATACGTGCTCATGCAGCAATACATATACAACATAGGCAGCCTCTTTACGCAAGTGGCTGAAGAGAATACCGGCAGGGTGGCACTGCGCTACCCCAATGGCAAGACGGTTACGTTTCAGCAGCTGGAGGCGTTGGCTAATAAGATAGCCGGCTACTACGCAGCCCAGGGGCTGAAGAAAGGTGATGTGATAGCACTGTTCAACAACAAAACTCCGCTGGGCTATGCTTGCATGCTGGCGGCGCTGAAGTCGGGTATCATCTATACCAATCTTGATCTTACCTCGCCCTACCAGCGCGTGAAAAAAATACTGGAGCGCTGCATGCCTAAAATGCTGCTGTTTGATATAGACTGCGATATCAAAGCCCAGGTAATGGAGCTTGGCATAAAGTCGGTAGACCTGTACGATAACTTCGAAACCCGGATATCGGCCTATAGCGATGCACCTATAGGGAACGCCGGGGCTGTAACGGGTGCGGATGGCGCTTACATTATGTTTACATCTGGCTCCACGGGTTTTCCCAAAGGTGCAGTTATCACACATGCCAACCTTATCAATTTTATCAGGTGGGGGCAGTCGGAATATGGGATAACACAGGAGGATATTTTCACCAATGCCAACCCCATCTATTTCGACAATTCTGTTTTTGATTTTTACATCTCGCTGTTCTCCGGGGCACAGCTGGTGCCGCTTACCAACGATGTTACCCGCGACGCATTCACACTGGCAAAGGCAGTAGCTAACTCCGGTTGTACCGTATGGTTCTCTGTGCCATCACTGCTGGTATACCTGCTGACCACCAAGGCACTGGGGCCGGACACTATGCCATCGGTGAAGCGGTTCATATTTGGCGGCGAGGGCTTCCCCAAGCCAAAGCTGAAGAAGCTATTCGAGATGTATGGCGGGCAAGCCAACCTTTACAATGTATATGGCCCTACAGAGTGTACCTGCATCTGCTCATCTTACCTCATCACCGAAGATGACTTTGAAGATATGGCCAACCTGGCACCGCTGGGTTATCTCGCGCCAAACTTTAGTTACGAGCTCATCAATACAGACGAGAGTGGCCGCTTTGGCGAGCTTTGCCTCAAAGGGCCTAACGTAGGCGCAGGCTACTATAACGACAAAGAGCGCACCGAAAAATCGTTCATACAAAATCCGCACAATGCGAACTATAATGAGATAGTGTATCAATCGGGCGACCTGGTGCATGTGGATGACATAGGCAGGCTGCACTTTAAAGGCCGTGCCGACAACCAGGTGAAGCATATGGGGTACCGCATAGAGCTGGAGGAAATAGAGTCGATGCTCAGCACACTGGAATATGTGAACGAAGCTGCGGTGATCTACGAGCGCATTAACGATTCGCTGGGGCAGATAGTGGCCTTCGTATCATCAGCAACGGTAACGGAGAGCGCGCAGGTGCTTGGCGACCTGAAGCAGCTGGTGCCTGAGTATATGGTGCCGCGCAAAATTCATGTGCTGCCGCAGCTGCCTAAAAATCAGAACGGAAAAATAGATAAGGTAGCGTTGAAGGATATTAAGAAGCCTGCATAGCTATTTGCCGGAGGCCTCGAGGTAACCCAGCAATATCTTTGCATTGTGCCTGTAGTCGCCCAGCTGCTCCATAGATGCCATGGCGGCATTGCTGATGGCTGCGTGTTGCTCGTCGTAGTTAGCTACAAGGTAGCGCAGGTTAGCAGTCACATCTTCCATTGACTGTGGCCGCATGAGGAAGCCGCCTTTGCCGTGTTGTATTATCTCTGCATGGCCGCCTACATCGGTCGTTATCACCCATAGGCCTGATGCCATTGCCTCCATCACCGCATTAGATATTCCCTCGTTGTACGATGGCAGGATAAAGGCATTCGATACGCGGTACAGCTCTTTTACCTGCTCTGGCAGCACAAAGTATTGCACGCGTACCATATCGCTGATGCCCAGTTCCTTCACTTTATCTGCTACCGCTACATGGCGATACCCTGGGTATTGGTCGGTAACAGCCAGCAGCACCCAGTCGCTTAGCAACTGCTTGTTTTCAGCTACCGCCTGCAGCAGCTCTATCCAGCCTTTTGTTTCCTCAGCCCTGCCTATGCACATCAGTATTTTTTTATCAGCAGGCAGATTATATTTAGCTCTTGCTTCCTGCTGCTGACTAGCAGTAAGTGGCTCAAAACGAAATGCCTTGTAGTCAACACCGTTGTATGCTATCTTGATATCCGGCTTCACCTTGTCTGCAAATTTCATAGCATCCCTTGCGAGGCCCTTATTGTTGGCCAGCATTACATCGGCATGCTCAAACACGTAGCGAATGTTGCTCACGAGATGCGGGTGGTACTCTGGCCATGCGTGCACATCATCGCCACGGGCTATTGCTGCCAGCTTTATGCCGGTAAGCTCTTTTACCTTAGTGCCTATGTAGCCATTGTCGGTGAGGAAGTGCGCATACATCCACTCTGCGCCGTGCAGCGCAGGAGTGGCCTTTATATACCGCGCTATATCGCGCGCAGCGCGATGGTAAAAATTTTCCTTAAATAGCCTGCCGGGGAGGCGCACATACATAGGCACTGCATGTATATTCACGCCATCGTATTCTTCAAAAAAGGTCGTGGCTAGCGCTTCACCGTCGCGCCAGCTCGCATGAAACTTATGCAGCCCCATAGGCGGGTACCAGTTGTGCAGCAGCAGCACATGGCACTCTACCCCCAGTTCCTGCAAAGCCTTTACCTGGTGGTGTATGAATACACCGTTGTTCAGCGCATTCTTACGGGGATAATTACTTGTCAGTACCAGCAGCTTCACGATGGAAAAAACGATTGAGGCAAACTAATGGATAAATGGAGTTGGTAGAATATTGCGCCGGGTCTTGCGCATAGGGCAGTATCGCTTCTTTGTTCACGAATGGCAGGGCCGCTGCTTCGGTCACCTGCTTCTTTACAAAGGTTGCCGTCTTCGGATCTTTTGCCAGCCACTGTTGCAGCGGATTGTTGAAGCCCGTCTTCACACGATAGGCGAGGTCTTCACCAAGACGCTTGGCCAATATTTTGCGCAGCACAATTTTACCGGTATTGTTTTGCCGCTTGTATTGGTGCGGTATGCTGAAGCCCAGTTCCACCAGTCGATGATCGAGCAGGGGCACACGGCCCTCTACGCCGTTCATCATAGTCATGCGGTCGCACTTGGTGAGCATCTCATCTACCAGTGTTGTCTTAAAGTCTACGTACAATGTCTTGTTGAGCGCGTCCTTGTCTTTCCGTCCTTCAAATAATGTGTATAGCCTGCGCAGGAAGCGGTCTATGTCTATCTTCGGCAGCATATCAGGGTGCAGCATCGACAATGCAGTCTCTGGTGTCACCATCTGTATCCGTTCAAGAAACTGCTTGCTGAGCGGTGCCTGCAGGTTTTGCCGCAGTGTTTCGAAGCCCTTCTTGCGTGTGATCTTAGCTGCAGCCCACAGCATATTGTCTTGCATAGGCCCCGGAATAGCTTTTAGAAACTTTGGCTTCGCCTGTGGCTGGTAACGGCCGTAGCCGCCAAACAGCTCATCACCGCCATCGCCGCTTAGCACCACTTTTACATGCTGCCGGGCCAGCTTAGCTATGCAGCCAAGCGACAATGCGCTGGGTATGGCAAAGGGCTGGTCTATATTCCTGAACTGTGCATTAAAGTCTGTGAAAAAATCTTCTTCAAGCGCAAAGGCGTGGTGCGTCGTCTTGAGCACATTTGCCGTATGCCGTGCTACTTCACCCTCATCTTCCGGCTCACCGGGAAAGGCTGCGGTGAAGCTGTGTATACCGGGATGGTGCTGTGCTGCGATAGACGTGATGAGCGACGAGTCTACCCCGGCAGACAAAAAAGTACCTACCGGCACATCTGCCACGAGGTGGTCTTTTACCGCCTCAGACAGCAGTGCCTCTACCTCGTCTGTTACCTGCTGTTCATTCTTCCACCTGCGCTGCTGCATGGGTATATCCCAGTATTGCGTGGTCGTTATCCTGCCATCTTCTATAGTAAGGTAATACCCGGGCTCCAGGCACTTCACTTCTTCAAATAAAGTATTGGGGGCTGGTATGCTCCTGAGCAGGAAGTATTCAAAAAGCGACGTAGGGTCGATGTGGGGCGTAAATAATCCTGAGTCTGCTATTGGCTTTACCTCTGAGGCAAAGATGAATTTTTGCTGGCCATAGGTGTAGTACAGTGGCTTTATACCTATCCTGTCGCGTGCTACCAGCAGCCGCTTGCGCTTTATGTCCCACAAGGCAAAGGCAAACATACCGGTAAGCTGCTCCAGCATTTTTTGTGGTTCGTCATAATGCTCCTCGTAGAGGTGCAGTATGGTTTCGCAGTCGGAGTGTGAGCTGAACTTGTGGCCTCTTTGGACCAGCTGCTGTGTGAGCTGTTTGTAATTGTATATCTCGCCGTTGCATACCAGCACCAAGCTGCGGTCTTCATTATACAGCGGCTGGTTGCCCTGCTCTGAGAGGTCTATGATAGACAGCCGCGCATGCACCAGCGCCACCTGCTCATCCTCATACAGCCCTTTGCCATCAGGCCCACGGTGCACAAGGCATTTCGAAAGACTGCTGAGGGCCTTTTGCTTTGCAGCAGGCTCAAAGCTGCCATACACACCGGCAATACCACACATTAGCTATAATATTTTGCTGACCATATCGTATTGTTCTCAGGGTGCAACAACATCTCTTTGTCACCCGGCTTCATAGACTTCTTCACGGCCCGTATGTTTACTTCGGTATGTTTTACGGTGCGGGTCACATCGGTGAAGCCATTTGCCTCCAGCACTTTTTTTACGTAGTCGAAATCGAGGCGCCTGTTGAGCAGTGGCGAATAGATATCGTGGTTCTGGTGCACCTTCGTCTTATCCCCGCCCGCTTTATCTATAAGGAATTGCTCTTTGTCTTTCCAACTCTTCAGGGTATTGTATTTCACCCTGTCTTTAAACAGCTCTATGTCCTGTTCGTAAGAAAGCGACTCGCGGCCATAAAGGTAGAGGTATATAAAGCCGCCATCCTTCACGCGGTCCATCACCTGCTCAAATGCGGTGCTGAAACTGCCGCAATGGTGCAGCACACCCCACGACCATACCAGGTCATATTTCTTACCGGCAGGCAGGTGCTGCGATAGCTCTTCGAGCGGCGTGAGTATAAAGTTCTTTTCTACAGGTATATCCTTTAGCACTTCGCGGGTGGCATCTATGGCCGACTGATTGATATCTACTGCTGTGATATTGGCGCCCATCTTAGCCATGCCATAAGACCACCTGCCTCCACCGCTGCCGCAGTCGATCACGTCCTTGCCTTTGAACCATTCTTCTTTTATCAGTATCTCGCGCTCACTGATGATATTGGTAACATTGTCGTGAAACCATTTGTCGCTCAGCATCGCCTCGCCCTCCTGCAACTCTGCCCACTGGAAGCCAAACGCATCGGTGGTTTGGGTAGTGGCGAGCGGCAAAGCCTGGTCAAGGTCGTGTACCTGGTTGTAAAGCAACTTGTACAAAGCGTCTATCTCCTGCTTATTCTTCTCTATTTGTATATCGTACTTTCTGAATATAGGGGATAACAGCTTTCTGATTATCTGCTTCATCAATTGCCTTGGTTTTGGGCAAAGGTAGTAAAATCGGGGGGGTTAACGTGGGGGGTGCAGACGTGCAGTAATACTATTACATGAGCGTCATTACCACCGAATGAAAATCGATGTCAACACTCAAATACCAACGGAGCCTATGGAAATATTCCTTTTTCTTGTCTCCTTTGTAGATGCCATCATTAAAAAGAGACGATCTGCGCTACATACCGGGCTTGATATGCTTAAATATGATCGCAATCATATTCGTTTGTTTTGTCGAAAAGAGATTAGCGGAGAGACCGCGAGTAAGCGTTATGGAAGTGAACTGGTACAATTTCGACTATCATCATAAAAAGATGGGGTACGCGATCCCGGCAAGACGATATTTGGAAATAAATCTTACCGGGGATAGTGCTGCCGATGAAATACGAATCCAATTTGGTGAATTACGCGTTAAGGAAATTGTTGCTAGCGAAGACACAGTGAATGGTGTCAATTTTCATTTTGGAGATAAGTGCAAATATAAACAGCTGGTTAGAGTACTAGACCTGTGTAATACATGGTGTTCATGGTATGCCCCGTCTGACAGTGGGATTAAAGTCTTTCAGTATCGACTGAAAAAATACACGAATCCAAACATTGAAACGATGGACCTACAATAAAGCGGTTCTGGAAGCTGGTTGTTTTCATCCCACGTTAGATTTGGCAACTTCCAAAAAATTACCAAATCTTTCCACACAGGGGTATCGCCAAATAAAAAAAGCGGCAACTGCGCTCACAGTTACCGCTCAAAAACCTCTGCCTATTTGTTCATTATTGCCTAAACTCTTCGTGCTCTAAATGCCCCTCCATGGTGTGCGTGATATGCTTCCAGCTTAAGACTTCACTATGCGCAGTTTGGCATAGTTGAGCATTATCTTTTTTACCCCGTGGCCGGTGCCAAAATCGATGCCGGCGATACGGTTGTTGTTGCCGCCTTCCAGCGTTAGTATAGTACCGAAGCCAAACTTCTGGTGCTCTACCTGCATGCCCGTGGTCATGGTGCCCGGATCGTCGGCAGCAAAGTTGACTGTAGGGGTGTGCGCAGGTGGCGGCGCGGCCGCAAGCTTGTCGGCCAGCTTTTTGAGCGATGGCATTTTGTCGAACGGCTGATTGATGGTATTGCTGAAGGCACCAATGCCTGCAGGCTTATTGGCGGCGCCTGTGTAAGTACGATCAATATGCGCGGCAGGAACCTCTTCTATAAAGCGACTGGGATCGTTCTGCACCAGGCTGCCGAAGCGGTAGCGGCTGTTTGCATAGGTTACCCACAGGCGTTGCTTGGCGCGGGTGATGGCTACATAAAACAGGCGGCGCTCCTCCTCGAGATCGGCGCGGTCATACAGGCTCATAGCGCTTGGGAAGAGGTTTTCCTCCAGCCCCACCACGAATACGCAGGGGAATTCAAGGCCCTTGGCAGCATGTATGGTCATCAGCCTTACTACGTCTGCATTTTCATCGTTGCTTTGGTCGGCATCGGTGAGCAGGGTTATCTGTTGCAGGTAGCTGCCGAGGCTCTTTTCAAGCAGTTCGCCTTCTTCATCGGGCGTTTCAGTAAATTCCTTTATTGAGTTGAGCAGCTCCTGCACGTTCTCGTAGCGGGCGAGGCCCTCTACGCTCTTATCGTTATAAAGCTCCTGCACCAGGCCGGTATGCTTGCCTACGGCAAACGCCACATCATAAGCGTTCTGCTTCTCCAGCATGGTCTGGAAGGCGCGTATCATAGTCACGAAGCCATCGAGCTGGGTAGAGCGTATGCCGCTGGCCTCAGGCTGCGATATCACCTCCCACATAGTAGCATCAAGCTCGTTGGCGCGAATAAGTATTTTCTCTATCGACGTTTTGCCTATGCCGCGCGCGGGATAGTTGATAATGCGCTTGAGGTTCTCCTCGTCGCGGGGGTTCACTATCAACCTCAGGTAGGCGAGGTAGTCCTTCACCTCCTTGCGCTGGTAGAAAGATACGCCGCCTACAAGCCGGTAAGGAATATTGAACCTGCGCAGGCTTTCCTCGAACGAGCGGCTCTGCGCATTGGTGCGGTAGAGGATGCAGAAGTCGCGGTTACCGTAGTGATTGCGCATCTGCTGCTCCTTGATGGCATCGGCCACAAAGCGGCCCTCGTCATTGTCGGTCATGGTGCGCGCCAGCACTATCTTATCGCCCTGGGTGTTGTCGGTCCACAGCTCCTTAGGTATCTGGTTGCGGTTGTTGCCTATCACCTGGTTGGCGGCTTTGAGTATGGTTTGTGTGCTGCGGTAATTCTGCTCCAGCTTCACCACCTTCACACCTTCATAATCGTCCTGGAACTGGAGGATATTCTGCACCGTGGCGCCGCGGAATGAATAGATACTCTGGGCATCATCGCCCACTACGCAAATATTCTCATTGCGTGCGCCAAGCATCTTTATGATGGCATACTGGGCCACGTTGGTATCCTGGTACTCATCGATAAGTATGTAATGAAAGCGGCCCTGGTACTTAGCCAGCGCCTCGGGGATATGCGTGAGCAGCACGTACATCTGGAACAGCAGGTCATCAAAGTCCATAGCGCCGTTCTTAAAGCAGCGGCGGGCATAGGCGGCATAGATATCGCCTATTAATGGGCGATTGCCGCGTGCATCCTCAGTTTGTATATGCGAATCATGCTTGTATGATACCGGGTCGATAAGGGCATTCTTAGCGGCACTGATGCGATTATATATAAAGGCAGGCTTGTAGTGCTTGTCATCAAGGTTCATCTCATTCACGATGCCTTTGATAACGCTTTTGGCGTCGTCAGTGTCGTATATGGTAAAGTTGTTGGGGTAGCCCAGCTTGCTGGCCTCGGCCCGCAGTATGCGCGCAAAAACCGAGTGGAAAGTACCTATGTACAGATTACGTGCTTCTGAGTTGCCGAGCGCCTTCTCCACGCGCTCCTTCATCTCGGCAGCGGCCTTGTTGGTAAACGTGAGGGCCAGGATATTAAAGGGGTCCACACCATTTTTCATAAGGTGGGCTATACGTGTGGTAAGCACCTTGGTTTTGCCGCTGCCTGCACCGGCGACTATCATAATAGGGCCATCCATATGCTCCACCGCAATGCGCTGCTGCTCATTCAATCCCGCTAAATAATTCTGCATGGGGCAAATTTAGGAAATAGAAAGGTGGGAAAGTTTTGGATTTATGATATGTGGGTAAATGCGTATGGGAAAGCTAGTATGTTTGCGAATATTTCTATATATTGGAGTGATGAAAGAAGGTTTTTTGATGGTATGTCTTATACTATCTCTGTCTGCCTTTGGGCAGTACGACCAGGAGCAGCCTTATTGTCAATACGCTTATGCAGATGGCAGGTCGTCCGAGAGTCTCGTTCTTTTTGCTGACTCAACATTTATTTACAAGTTCTCTTTCAAGTTAGGGGATACAAAATCAGTAGGAAACTGGCGGGTTATCCATGATACTTTGAAACTGTTTAACTATAAGCTGCCATGGACAATAAAAGGGTTTGAAGAGTGGCGGATCGATAGCGTAAAAGACAAAACAATTGTAAAGATAATTTTGCCCGATAACGATACCTCTATTATCCGCGACTTCCCGGTATGGATAAATGATGATTGTAATGCCGAGAAAATGACCAATGATTTTGGTATGGCTGAGTTTGCTGTAAGGACGGCAGCTAAAGTATCTGTAGCGTATAATGACTATTATGTCAGGGATACATCTGCTAACTACATTATTCTTACTCTATCCACCTTTCCGATCTTCATTTCACCACATACTCTTCAATTCAAGGATTGGAAAATTGGCAAAAAGTCTATCAGTCCTATTGAGTGCGGACAAGTCTCAAATATAACGTTGAAGCAAAAAGTAATACGGTAGTATCGGGACGGCTTACCGTTGCAGGTAAAATGCGTATCTTTGTAATATAAATATACTGCTATGCCGGCGACACCTTCAATAAGTAATATTCAACAGGAACTGCTTAAGCTGTATTCCTCAAATATTGCCGAGGCCGATCTCCTGAATATCAAACGATACCTTGCAAAATACTTTGCTTCGAAAGCTATTGATGAAGCAGATAATATATGGGAGCAGAAAGGCTACGACAATGAGACAATGAATAAATGGCTAAACGAAGGCGAAAAGTCTGATGATAAAGGTAGTCATTGATACAAATGTTCTTGTATCTGCATTGTCCTCGAAATCCGTTCATCATTGGCTGATACGAGCGCTGCTCAATGAGCGGTTTCAACTCTTTGTTACGGATGAAATAGTGCTGGAGTACGAAGAGGTTTTGAGAGCAAAATATTCTGAAACAGTAGCTAATAATTTTCTTAGGCAGTTATATCGCAGTTAAACCAAAAGGTAACCAACAAAACAGCTAATCAATAAAGCAAGCAGTATCTTCATTTTCCTTTCTGGTGTAGAAAGCTATTTCAATAGAGCCATCAGAAAAGTGCTCAACTGTTTCAATAAAATCAGCGGTAAACCGCAGTATCCTACAGGCAATTCGTGTTCGTACCATAAATTGTAATTTTAAGAGAGCCGTACTTCCAATACGGCTCTCACTATATAAGACAGCTAAATATTAAGGTGTGTTGGGAGGTATGACAACTTTAACAAAGCGGACGCAAACAAAACAGATAGCAGCAAATCAGAGGGGTAATTTGCATGTACACACGCGAAAACACTGGAGTTTAAGAACCTTATAGAGCTTACTGAACACTTCGCCGACAATCAAAATTGCATCAATCAATTGATACAACTACGATGGGAGGGCAAGGTAAAGTGTGTCTTCTGCAAACACAATAAGATCTATCACCTCAACGGAAAGTATAAGCGATACAAATGCGCAAAGTGCTACAAGCAATTCTCAGCAATCAAAGGTAGCATTATGGAAAACTCACCCATCCCTTTACGAAAGTGGTTTATAGCAATGTACCTTATACAATCACACAAGAAGGGAATAAGCTCAATACAATTATCAAAGTTCATTTCTGTAACTCAGCGCACAGCGTGGTTCATGTTGCACAGGATACGATATGGCATGAAGGACATGCTGGAACTACAGGTAGGTGGTGAAAACGAAATAGTAGAGGTAGACGAAACCTTTGTAGGAGGCAAGAATAAAAACAGAAGGTGGGATAAAAAGGTAAAGCAATCGCAAGGGCGTAGCTTCAAGGATAAGACTCCTGTATTCGGTATACTTCAAAGACAGGAGTACGACACAATCAAAAGGCAGCACAAGGTGATACCAACAAAGACTGTAATCGAAAAAATTATCACAAGGCCAGCAAAGCTGATTGCAATAGTGATACCTAATACAAAAGGAAAGACACTAAAGCCATTACTATACGAGCGCGTAAAGGAAGGCACCATAGTGGTGTCTGATGAATGGAAAGCGTACAACGGCATAAGCCGTGTATTCAATCACCAAGTAGTAGATCACAAAAGGAGCCAGTATGTAAACGAAAGCGGCTTCACAACCAATACGCTTGAAGGTGCATGGAGCATACTAAAGCGGGCAATCATAGGCACATACCATAAAGCGGATAGAATACACCTACAACGCTACGCAGACGAGTTCTCCTACCGTTACAATACACGTCACCTGTCCGATGTCGAAAGGTTCAACTCTTCAAACATCAACTGTAGGCTAACGTACAAGCAGCTTATCAGATGGAAGGCTGCATAACTGTCATGGCAATGTCATTCAACAAATCACTTAGCAGGTTCAACAATTTGTAACGTTGCAAGCCGTTCAAGATTACCACAGCAAAGTAAGCCCCTGCCGAAGAAGCAGGGGCTATTCTTTAATTACCGCTTACGGTTGCAATAGTATCTCTGATGTAGGAGCCAGAAGTAATAACACCTCTAACTAAGAACACCTTATAAGTACCGCCCAAGTACTTTCTAACAGTGGTGTGGGTAAAATCGGAATTGATAGGCTTAGGGTCTACAGTTGTGTTAGCAAAGAAAGTATCGTTCACATATATCTTCATGATGTCTTCAAGGTAGGTATCTGTATTCTTTTCGGTGTAATGGATATCAACCTTAAAGGTCTGATCTACGTTCTTAGTGACCGTCAGTTTCGCTTTACTGTTATCGGTTGCAGGTGTTGCATCTTCTTTCTTCTTGCAACCTACGGCGAGCAATGCTCCAGCCAGAATAGTGAGTGTGAGTGTTTTCATTTTTGTGGTAATTTTTGAACGTTAACTGAAATAAAATAGGCGTAACTGAAATTCTCCGTCGTTCAAGGCTTACCACAGCCCATTCAGTACAAAGACACAGCTACGCCCGTATGGGACGCATCAATTGTCATAAGTTGTACTGAAATCGTGAGGTGGTAATTTAGAACGACAACATTATGGATCGAGCATTATTGAGTTTCGTTTTATCTAATCATAGGCACTGAAATTTCAGCTAAAGATACTGCTCGAAAGCAATTCAGGCTGATCTTTAGGTAAATAAAAAATTATGTTAAAAAGAGTATGTGTTCAATATTTTCAACATCAAGGTGCGCAAGGACGCAAAGATGTCGTTAGGTGGTATTTCTTGGGAATATTGATATGGAAGGTTACTTGTTATATCAAAGTTGGTGACTAATAAAGTCGGGACCTGATTCATATGGTACTAAAAGTTCCAAACTAACACAGACATTCCTAATCTCACCGTCATTAGTAATGCAGACTGCAACATTATTAGTAACGTCCATATGAGAGTATATAAGTTTAGTTCCAGTTTGTCCTTTAATACATACTGCTTCACCCGCTTTGAAAATTACATTGGCCATTCTACAAATCTATCAAAAACAAGTGGATTATGGATTACAAAATCACATTAACAGTAGGAGGTGAAACATGGCAAGCATATAGGCAGCCAGGAGGAACGCCAGGTACATTCGGCAAAAGCGATAAGGATTACTTAGCACGAGTTGTAACAGCACTGACGGATGCGCTGGATATTGCCACTAAGCGGCTAATGAAGGAAAGCGGAGGTTTAATGCCGCACATACCGAAATATGAGTAACTATATTAACGTAACTTTCACCTTACTACTTTGGTTAAAGTAGTGACTAAATGCCTTTTCTTATTGCGCTTAAGGAGCTACCCAATGTGCACTATACCCATGTGTATTTCCGTTGGAATCTAATAACGGACGAAGACGATAATAAATTTGTTGACTGCTATGTAGCCGCAGGTTCTAACTACTTAGTCACTCACGACTCGCATTTTTCGCCATTAAAATCAATTCCGTTTCCCAAAATTAATTCTGTAAAAATTGATGAGTTTAAGCTGATACTTGAAAGGGAGGCTTAATGCTGCATTTCTACACCCCCTTCCCCTTCAGATCCCTCATCAACCCATAAGTAAGTGCGCCAAGCAGCAGTACTGCAATAACGATCGCAGACCATAGCCAGCTGTTGCCTTTGGCTTTAGTGGCTGTTGATACGGTGTGTGCGACTGCTGTGAAAGGGCCTGCATTGACCACAGGCAGTAGCATGGGTATGCTGTCGCGGAAATGGGAGAGGTCGTATTGTGGGGTGCTGGCTGATGGGTTGCCGGCTAGTAGCGAGTAGGCGTTGCCGGGCTCCAGCCAGGCTACCATTTGTTGTTTCTCCTGCTGCGTGGTGGCAGCGGTTATGGTGAGTGGCGGGTCGTCTTTGTTTTCTATTAGTATTCTTATGGCGTACGCTTTTTGCGCAGGCACATCTACCACAGCAGGGCGCGCCGATGTGAGGGTGAACTGCACTACTGGATACTGCAGTCCCACGCTATCATGCTCATATGCCTGTATGTATACGGTGGCATTGCGCTGGTAGTATTTGGCGCCGGTGATGTTCAGTGTAAACCTGTTGGTTAGGTAGGGCGCGGCGTTCTGTATGGTTATGTACGAGATGCCACTGCTGTCCTTTTGAGTTACAACTGGTGCGGGGTTGCTTTCAAATTCGGGCTGAGCTGCGGTCGCGGTAACGGTGGCGTAGTGCCCGGCCTTTACAATGTGCAGCGGGTCGGTATGCTCGTTGTATATCTTCAGCCTGAAGTATCGGTAAGCACTCACCGGGAAATTGATGGTTTGCAGGTAGGTGCCGTTGGTATTGTTGTACGAGCGGTGGAAGAGTATCTTGTCGTCTATGATGTACCACCTGGCCTTATCATCACTGCCGCTGACAGTGGTGTAGCGCTCTACAGCAGTATTCTGCAGCACCAGCGAGATACCTGCAATGTTTTCGCGCAATGTATTTTCCAGCTCAACGATGGTATAGCTGCTATCGGTTGTGTTCCGGTACACCGGGAATTCTGTGAACGTGCCGCCCTGTGTTTGAGGCTGCCGCCTTTTGCGCACTATGTAGGGCACAAACGAGCCGGCGCTATCAGCTATCCGCAGATCCGCCAGGTCGGCCTTTGCATGGGCAGTCATCTCTGGTGTAATGTCGATTGCATAAAACCCACCTGTTGTTACTTGCTCCAGCGGCGCTTTTACTTTGTATTGCTGCGCCTGGGCGAATGCGCGGGTGGCAAGCAGGCAGGGCAGCAACAGCAGCAGGTACTTACTTCGCAGTATCATCGAGAATAATTTTTTTGAGTTTCTGGTACATGAATGATACAGTGAGCAGCAGCACGCCCAGCAGTATGAACGCTACTATCTTACCACCCTCTGATATGCCGGCTATGTCAAAAATAAACAGCTTCAGTAGCACCACTGCAAATAGCACCAGTGAGGTAATGCGCATTATCTTTTGCCGGTGCTTCATGCCCAGCCATATCATGACGAACGAGCACAGCGCCCAAACAACGGTAAGCCCGCCCTTGCCATACTGATAGGCCAGCGTATCTATTTTGCCCGGTTCGTAGCGTGCTATGATGTAGGCATGGCTGAGCTCCGTGCTGAGGAGTATCAGTATCAGCAAGCTGAACCCTACGATGACCTGCTTCCTGTATACATCAAAGATGTCATTGTGCTGCCTGATGAAGCTTATTGTTAGCGCGAGTACCACTCCTAATAATGCTACGGCTATCCAGTGGCCGGCTAAATGGCTGTATGCGTAGCGACCCATCAATGCTTCATTGCGCAGGTTCACTATAAGTGCCGAACTGCCGATGTACGTAATAAAGCAAACGGCCAACGGCACAAGGTATGCCCATGGTGATACTTTTTCGGGGTACCTGCGCATGAGCCACATAGCAGCAAGTGCAAACAATGCAGTGATAAGTCGGTGATATGCATTGGGCACATCGTAAGTAGTGAGGGTATTGAAATAGAGATTCACGCCCAGCACGCAGGTGAGGTATAGAATTACAGCGGCTGTGGCGAATGCCGCCTTAGCGATCATGTTGCTGCTTACGCCCGGCAGGTACTCTTCGTCCTTATTGCGGCGCAGCAGTACATAGTATGCCGCGAAGGCCGCAATAGAGACAAGGTTGGTAATGATACCGCTGATATCCCTATAGATCACTGCCAGGTGCTGCGGGGGCATCATGGCCGCCTGGCTCCAGTCCATAAGCAAGCTGACAAGCGATGCACCACACACGAGCGCAGATGAATACCTGAACAACCGGATGCCTGAATAGGTAGACAGCCAGTAGAGCAGCACAAACTCTGCACTCCAGAATAGTGTGATGGTATGCCCATGTAGCTGTATGGGTATGGTGAGCGTAAGGAATGTAAGCGTAAGGCCTATAAGCAGGAACAGCAGGTTGCGGTCGGCAGTGCCTTTGCGGTACACGATGTATGCAAGGCCGAGATTGATGAAGCCGGCGGCGAGCGTAAAGAAGCCCTGGTATGCGCCGTTGTTCCAGTGGTGCAGTATGGCCATGCCTGCCGAGTAGTAGGCAAAGCTGATGAAGAGCAGCAAACCGAAATCGAAGGCGCCAAAAGGTTTCTTGTTCTTTACCTGATTGATCATGTTCATGCCCAGGAAGATGATGTAGAATGCTGTGGCAAAAAGAAGCGCTGCAGGATAGGATATGACTTTGTTACCTGCGAGCGAGGTGCCCAGCCAGCCGCCGTAGATAAGCACCGTGAAGAACAGCGCTATAATATTGAGCGAGGGCCAGCGTTTGAACCATGCAAGGGCGAGCAGGCCGATGTTGAGGATGATGAGATAGCTGAAGAGTACGATGTAATTACCATCGCCGGTGCTTACCAGGAATGGTGTGATAAAGCCGCCGACAGCTGCGATAATGGCCAACTCCAGCTTATCGTACAACACAGAAAGTGTGACAGCGAACGCCGTAATGACGACCATGACGACAAAGGCAGCAACCTGCGACAGCAGGTGATACTGGTGAAAGGCGAACGCAATAGTGAAGTAGAAAACCGCTATGCCCCCGCCCGCCAGCACCGAGCTGAACGAGCGGTAACTATTGCGCATGTAGTGCGCCAGCCCGGTAAGTATGATGCCGCAGCCTATGCCTATGCTTACACGGCCCGCCTCGTTGATCCACTCTTTGTCTATGGCGTATTTAACGAAGAAGGCAATACCCAGGACGAGTATGGCAATACCGATCTTGTTGATGAGGTTCTCCCCGATGAATTTTTCAAGGTCGGGATTATTGCGCATCCACCTGTCCATGCGGCTTTCGTATTCCTCTGCAGGCGGTGGCGGTGTTTGCTGCCCGTACCCTGCACCTGCGAATGCTGCAACAGGCTCTTCCATGGCCGGCTGTGCTTCGTAGGCGAATATTAGTTGTGGCTCGGGGATGGGTTCCGGCTCCGGTATTGGCTCCGGTATGTATTGTGGTATTGGTTCCGGCTCCGGCTGTAGAGGTTCGTTGTATACCGGGGGTGGTGTGGGAGCGGGCTTTGGTTCTTCAAACGGCGACGCCTGTTGTGCGGGTGGCGTATGCCGCTCTTCATTGTTGCGGGAGTACAACTCGCGTTTAAGATCCTTGACCTCTGTCTTCAGCATCCTTATCTCGTCGATAAGGCCGTCTATGCTGCTGGTGAGGTTGCCGAGGTTGCCCCTGCTTCCGGAGCGGGCCAATAGAATTACGATTACTGCAATTACTATTACTAGTGAGATAAGAGCGCCCATGAGTATATGTTATGGATGGGCGCAAGGTACAGGCTTAGGTCATAGACAGCTGCATACACATGCAATGCTTTAACATAACATTCTGGTAAAATACATTTAATGCCCGGGTCGCAACCAGCCTTCAATTGCAGTCATTAATGCACTGTTTTCCTCGCTGAACAATGCGGGGTCGAACAGCTCACGCGGAAGGATGAACCACGATGGAGCGCCTTTCGCAGCCGGCGTTCCGAGGCATATAACCTCGCCTGTTTGCTTTGCAGTGTCGTCGTGCTCGCGGCGCGCTACGTTCCACCTTATGCCGATGTGCGGCACACCCTCGCAATTTAATTTTGCCAGGGAGAAACCCGTTTCGCCGCCATCATACAATGCTGCTACATCGCTGATGAATGACGCGGGTTCAGTTACTGTATGTGGTGAGTGGTAGCGGAGTGGCATTGTGTGGATTTTATGAGCGGGCAAAGATCAGCAAGGGGCCGTAATCGCCTCTGTCGGCGGCTCTCACCGCCCGTAGATAGGCAGCGCGTGTTTCACTATCAGCCACCAGATCACCGGCGCCCCATGTATATACTGGCAGGCCAAGTATTTTCTCGGCGATAATGTCTGCCATCAGCCGGCTATGTCTGCCATCGCCATTAGGGAAGCAATGGATACTTACTATTCTATGCTTGAATCTTATGGCAAGCTCGTCGCCTGCAACAGCTCCATTCTCATGCCAATACAGGCAGTCATCGAGCAGCTGGCGAAGGTCGATAGCTATCTGCCATTTATCGGTTCCCAAGTTCTTATTTGTAAGCCTGAAACTGCCGGCCCACCGCCATACCTTGCCATACATTCTTTTGTGCAATGCTTTCACGAAATCTTCAGAGAATACCTGGCTTGCCGTAAACCTGCGGCTCATAACCCATTGTATGGCATCTTCGATATTCTGCTGTTCAAACTCATCTAATTCGCCACGGGTTGCTATAGTGGATATCAGCAAGCCTTCTTTCTCATCGATATCCAGCGGCGTTTGTCCCTCGCCATACTGCAGCGTTAATCCCATAGCATTTTGGGGTTTTCTGCCATTATGATCTCTGCTCTTTCTTTTATAGCTTTTGCTATCCGCTCAGCCGAGTTTTGCTGATTCTCCAGCTTCATGGTGTTGGAGGTTCTCATCACTATTTGCCTTGCAAGCTCGGTAGCTTTCCGCTCTATCAACGCATCGAGCGACCCGTCTTTGGGTACAAATCCGTAGACAAGTTGCATATCCATTGTTTCCGCAATATCTCTCAGTGTTTTTAGTGTTATCGCACCTGCCAGTTCTCTGAGCTCCGTTTCTTTCGCACTCTGTTTGGATATGCCTAGTTTGTTCGCAAGTTGCTCCAGCGTCATGCCGAGTGCCTTGCGGGTACTTTGTATCCACCCCACCGGCCCAGAAACAGCCGTTTGCACCGGCAAAAAGGCCTGCATTTTGATATTCAGCTGGTCACGAAGTAAAGATTTGCCCATAAAGTAAGGTTATAGCCTGACTATTATTTTATTTTGTCAGGTTATAGCCTGACATTTTATTGCAAAAGTAAGGGTATAACCTGACAAATGGTAAGAAATTAAACCTAAATTTATCGATCGTCAACGATGATAGATAGCGCAGAATTTTTAGTTGTAGCCCACTAAACCACCTGATGCAGCTCAAAATTGACGAATTCTGAGCTACAAATTCAAACTTCCTGAGCTCAAATTACCTGTTCCATATCTCCCAGCTCCCTTCAGCCTGTAGCTCCAGCATCTCGGTACCGTTCTTTATTTTGGCACCGTGGGCACGGCCCAGGGATAGAAAGCGGGTTTCGGTGGGATTGTAGATGAGGTCGTACAGCAGGTGTTGCATGCCTATCTTGTTATACGGCAGGGGTGGGTAAGAGTCTGTGTTGGGATACAAGCCTAGCGGTGTAGTATTGATGATCAGCTTGTGCTCTTTGATGATGTCGCCCGTAAGGTCGGTGTAAGTAAGCACACCCTCTTTTTTCTCTCGGGACACGAGCTTGTAAGGTATGTTCAGCTCCTGCAGGGTGTGCGTCACTGCTTTGGAGGCTCCGCCAGTACCTAGTACCAACGCCTGTGTATGGTGAGGCTGCAGCAGCGGCTCTAGCGTTTTCCGAAACGCGTGGGCATCTGTGTTATATCCTGTAGTCCTGCCTTCGCGAATGTCTATGCAGTTTACCGCGCCGATCGTTTGAGCAGCTGCGTCTACCTCATCAAGATAAGAGAGAATTTTTTCCTTATAAGGAATAGTTACATTGAGCCCGCGGAGCCCGGGGTTGTCCCTGAGTAGTGCCGGGTATTCGTTTAGGTGGGCGAGCGGAAACAGCTTATAAGCTGCTTCTATGTTCAATGAAGCAAATTTCTGCTCAAAATACGCCTGTGAGAACGAATGAGTTAGTGGGTGGCCAATAAGTCCGTAAAGCATTTTTATGCCTGTACCTTTTTATCCTTGGTTATCTGACTAGGGAGCTATAGCGTAGGTTATATTGCATTTTTCTCCTTCATCGATGCGGATAAGTGTAAGGTGGCTTGTTTCCACCATCGGCACCATGTATTTGGCTGTTGCTCCAGTTTTGTTTCTTTTCAGGGTCAATACCACGTTCCCTACTTCATCGTTAGTGAGCGTGTAGTGGCCTCTTTCTACAGGGTTATCGCGCATGTCGCGATAGGTCTTTTCGTACGTACCGTAGTTTACATTGTTGATGTTGCTAACGGTAAGCTTCAACGTAGAAAAATAATGTATGTATTGTGCTTCAGCGCCAATCTTATCGGGGCATTTCATCCCTACAAAATACCATGTTTTATCAAGCAGGTCATACCTGTTGATTGGTTGCGTAGTGCTGGGCGGGAAGGCAGGCATATGCTGTGCGAATGCGCCTGCAGGAACCGCCATAACAGTTACAAGAAGCAATCTTTTAAACATAGTTTTGATCATAAAAATCAGTTCTTCGGGTAAAAGTAATAAATGAGCGATGAATTTACCTATAGTCCCGCAAAATAATCAATAAATTGAAACAACGGCTGTTAGCTGCTAAAATAGCGCTATCCTTGGGTGTGATGTAGTGCGCGAAACTCAGCGGCGACCCATGCTATTTGGAGTGCTGTGGCTGTTTTTCGTACATTTGCATCCATTTTACTATGTCTGCGCTCAAATTTTATTCCTTAAAGGTCAATGATGTACGCCCTGAAACGGCGGATTGTGTATCAGTATCGCTGGAGGTTCCGGCTGAGCTGGCAGAGACATTTCGCTTTGCGCCCGGGCAGTACCTTACCTTTCGCAGGCACTTTGCCGATGCAGAGGTGCGCCGCTCGTACTCCATCTGCGCAAGCCCTAAGGATGGCGAGCTGAGGGTGGCGATAAAGAAAGTAGATGAGGGTAAGTTCTCCACCTTTGCACACAGCGAGCTTAAGAATGGCGATGTGCTGGAAGTGATGCCGCCTATGGGAAGGTTCACACCCCGGAAAACCGATATTGCTCATAAGGAATACCTGGCATTTGCAGCCGGTAGCGGTATCACCCCTATAATGAGTATTATGAAAACGGTGCTTGAGGATGAGCCTGATAGCAGCTTCACGCTGATATACGGCAACCGCTCACGCCAGAGCATAATCTTTCGCGAGGCTATAGAGGCGCTTAAGAATAAGTTCATGCTGCGCCTGCGCATATACCATGTGCTCAGCCGTGAGTATATGGATATACCCTTGTTCAGCGGCCGCATCAATGCAGAGAAGTGCAATGATTTTTGTAAGTCGCTGGTAGATGTGGCCGATATTGATGAGGCTTTCATATGCGGGCCTGAGGAAATGATACTCTCCGTGCGCAAGCAGCTCGTAGAGCTGGGCATGCCATCAGAGAGTGTGCATATAGAGCTCTTCTCCTCGCCCGACCAGCCGAAGGCCGCCCACCAGCAATGGGCGGATAAACACCGCAGCGACAAGGGACCTGTAAGCAAAGTGAGCATAACGCTGGATGGTGCCACATTTGACATGGAAGTACCCTTTAACGGGGAGAGCATACTCGATGCAGCGCTGAAGAAAGGCGCCGATCTGCCCTATGCCTGCAAAGGCGGCGTATGCTGCACCTGCAGGGCTAAGGTGACGGAAGGTGAAGTAGAAATGGAAGTGAACTATGCCCTGGAGCACGATGAGATAGAAAAAGGCTTCGTGCTTACCTGCCAGTCGCACCCGCGGACTGAGCGCGTGATCATAGATTTTGACGCGCGGTAATGGTACATTGTTTACGGAGATACAGCTTTCAATCCAATGAGCGATCCCACCAGGGTCACCAGAAAAAACATTCTCCAAAATGTAGCAGGCTCATTAAACACAAATATGCCCAGTAATACGGTACCTACTGCGCCTATGCCAGTCCATACTGCATAAGCGGTACCCAGCGGCAAGTGCTGCGTCGCTTTTATCAGCAGGTACATGCTCAGCGTTAGCGCAACAAGGAACCCTCCATACCACCAATAAACCGTGCTGCCTGTTGCCTCTTTGGCCTTGCCGAGGCAAAAGACAAAAGCAGCTTCACACAGGCCTGCGATGATGAGAATGATCCAATTCATTGGGTGGTTTTGGTGCGAAGGTCGGCAATGAAAGTGAAGTGCAAATGCCTCATTTACACCCTATACACAATTGGCATGCATTAATTATCTGTGCTGATGTATGTCATAGCACTAAGTATCTGGATAGCGTCAGTACGCCTTTTCGGCGTCAGACGCGTTTAGTATATTGTTTTACGATAGGACATAATGTGCCATTGTGCTAGATAGTTCAATGCGGGACCGTGAAATTTTTATCTATATTAGCCCCAAATTTTCCATTATGGATTTCCTGCCCGGAGACCTTGTTCATGTTTATAACCGTGGAAATAATAAACAGCAGGTTTTTTTTAGCGATGACAATTACCTGTTTTTTCGTGATAAAATTGCGAGGCATATCGCACCAGTCTGCGATATAGTAGCGTATTGTCTTATGCCTAATCACTTCCTTTTTCTTATCCAGGTAAATGACAACTCTGTTCGGCCGCGTAAAATCGGTTCCCTCATGTCAAACGAACTGAATAATGGGTTCCGAGTTCTTCAAAGCTCATATGCCATGGCAATTAATAAACATTTAAACAGAACCGGATCATTATTCCAGCAAAAAGCAAAATTCAAGCTATTGAATCTCTTGGGCAAAACCTCTGAAAATTACGCAGAGATATGTTTTCATTATATTCACCAAAACCCTATGAAAGCTGGTTTAGTTAACAGGATGGAAGATTGGATCTACTCATCGTTTTGCGAGCATGCATTTGGCGCTGATGGGGTGTGCAGGAAGGAAATTGCTTCAGAACTGTTTAGAATTAAGCAGGAAGAATTTTACCGTGCAAGTTACCAAGTACTGAACGTAGATATTGTTTCGCAAATACTGTAAATTTCCTTAGCAGGATACATCCTCGCAACACGTCAGTCCGGAAAAAGGTACAGGCTTTGCTGTTAGGCTGGAATAGGTTATAAATTCAAATAACTTAATTAGGCTCGATGTGAGCCTCCGTAACGCGTCTGACGCCAAAAAGGCGTACTGACGCTATGGTTACGCTTCGTCAGGCAAGCGGACTGATAAATAAATGATCCTGTTTGATTCTAGCAACGCGTCGGGCCGGAAAGGCGTACTGACGCTACCGCTTCCCCCGCTGCCTACTCAATGCCGAAAAGGCGTACACACTACTACCGGTACCGATTTACACCCTATACACAATTTTAACTCCCATCACATTTTATTAGGTTTTTTATTCCTTCATTATAGGTTATTTTTGTTAGTATGACGTTACAATGGAAAGCCATAACGGTTTTGCTTACCCTCTTATTTGCTGTTGCTGCTGTTTTTGCAGGCCCTGATTTTAAAGATAAACGAAGCGCTGCCCGCACCCGATGGGTTAACGATGCCTACGACCATATGTCGGCCGAGGAGCGTATAGGCCAGCTGTTTATGGTGGCTGCATATTCCGGCGGCAAGAATTATAACGAAGATCAAATCACCAGCCTCATCAATGCGCGCATGGTGGGTGGGCTCATATTCATGCAGGGCAGCCCGGTGCGGCAGGCTACGCTTACCAACAAGTACCAGAAGCTCGCTAGCGTGCCCCTGCTTATAGGCATGGATGCCGAGTGGGGCCTTGGCATGCGGCTCGACAGCGTGAAGCCTTTCCCGAGGCAGATGATGCTGGGCGCTGCGCGCGATACTGACCTTGTATACAAAGTAGGCGCAGCTATAGCCGCACAGTGCAGGCGCATAGGCGTGCATATCAACTTTGGGCCTGATGTGGATGTGAACAACAATCCCGGCAACCCCGTTATCAACTCCCGCTCATTTGGTGAGAATAAATTCCTGGTGTCGAAGCTGGGCATAGCCTATATGAGGGGCCTGCAGAATAACGGTGTTATGGCCTGTGCCAAGCACTTTCCCGGCCATGGTAATACGAGTGTGGACTCGCACAAAGATCTGCCGCTGATACCGATAACGATAGACCAGCTTGATACGCTGGAGCTTTTTCCATTCAGACGCATAGTAGCAGCTGGTGTAAAGAGCATAATGGTAGGACACCTCGAAGTGCCTGCGCTGGATAGCACACCACACGTACCCACCACATTGAGTCGGAACGTGGTGACCAACCTGCTGAAGAACAAGCTGAACTTTGAAGGCCTGGTGATAACTGATGCGCTTAACATGCAAGGTGTCACTAAGTACTTCCCTTCTGGCGAGGCCGACCTGAGGGCCTTTGCTGCAGGCAACGATATACTGCTGTTCCCTGAGAATGTACCTGCAGCCATAGCCCGCATAAAGGGCGCACTGGACAGTGGCATGGTGACGCAGGAAATGCTGGAAAAGAGCGTGAAGAAAATACTGGCTGCAAAGTTTGATGCCGGCCTGGACTCATGGAGAGATATAAAAACCGAAGACCTTACCGAAGACCTTAACAGGCAGGTGGACCCTATACGCCTGCAGGCGGCCAAAGCTGCCGTAACACTTGTGCACGATGATAACCAGGTGCTCAACAAGCTGAGTGGCAATATGCGCATAGGCTACGTAGGCATCAATGCAGGTGTTGCAACGCCCTTGTTTGCCGCGCTTGATGACAAGTTTGATAACATGGGTGCACACTGGTTGCCACGAGGCACTGGTGCAGACTCGGCACAGCGCATACTCGACAACCTCTCACAATATAGCACCACCATCATTGCAGTGCATAACCTGAGCTTCCTCCCCTATGCTAACTATGGCCTTAGCGATGAGGCGCTGAGCTTCCTGCAGCAGGCAAGCTGTCGTAGCAATACCATGGTGGTACTGATGGGCAATGCCTATGCCATGCAATACTTCTGCGGAGCGGGCTCTGTGCTGGTGGGGTATGAAGATGACAGCCTTACCGAAATGGCAGTGGCTGATGTGCTGCTGAAAAGAGCAAAGGCGAAAGGCAAGCTGCCCGTAACGGCATGTATAAAAGGGCAGAGCATTTGCCCGGCACCTACGCGTGCCCCTGCTATAACAAAAGATATAAACAGCGACCTGAGGAAAGTGCCATACTACGCAGATGCCGGAGTAGTGAACCAGGCCGCGCTGGATCAACTCGACATGTATATGGCACGCAATATAGCAGATGGTGTAATGCCGGGATGTCGCGTGCTGGCCGCGCGGAATGGCCGGGTGTTTTACGACAAAGCCTTTGGGCATATGAAGTATGACAAAAAGCAGCCGGTAGATACCAACACGCTGTATGACGTGGCATCGTGTACCAAGGCGCTTGCTACTACTATATCTGTGATGCGGCTGTATGAGCAGGGGAAAATAGACCTCGACAAGACCCTTGCCGACTATCTGCCCCAAGCTTACGGGACTAATAAAGCAAGGCTGAAAATACGCGACATACTACTGCACCAGGCAGGGCTCAAAAGCTACATACCATTCTTCGCCGCGACAACGGACGCGAACGGTAAACTGAAAAGCGCGTATTACAGGAACTCCCCGGGCGGCAATTTCAATGTACCGGTAGCAAGGGGCATCTACCTGCGAGATGACTACCCGGATACCATATGGGCGCGTATCTATGCAAGCCCGCTGGAGACACCGGGCAAGATGGTATATAGCGACCTTGACTTTTATTTCCTGGCTGCGGTGGTAAAGCAGGTGAGCGGTAAGAGTATTGACCGGTTTGTTGAGGATGAATTCTACCGCCCCATGGGCCTGAAGCGCATATTGTATAATCCGCTGACAAGGTTTGATACAAGCGAGATAGCACCGACAGAGATCGACATAGGTTTCCGCAACATACTGGTGACTGGCACCGTGCATGACCCCGGGGCTGCTATGATGGGCGGAGTTGCAGGCCATGCAGGCCTATTTGGTACGGCGCACGATGTTGCGGCAGTGTTCCAGATGCTGCTGAACAAAGGGGTGTATAACAACAAGCGCTTCCTGAGATCCGCTACGGTAGACCTGTTTACTGCATATGGCAGCACCGTTAGCCACAGGGGCCTCGGCTTTGATAAGCCACTGCCGGAAGAAGACCACTCTGGCCCTGCAGGCGACAGGACCACTGCGCTTGCCTTTGGCCACCAGGGATTTACCGGCACCTGCGTATGGGCAGATCCGGGAACGGGTATCGTGTTCGTGTTTTTGTCTAACCGTGTATTCCCAACATCGGCTAATACCAAGCTGGCGAGGCTGGGTGTGCGCACCAATGCACAAGACTACATTTACGAGGCGTTCAACATACCGGTAAACCACGAACGGCCGCTTACTTACAAGAAGCTAATGGCACCATAAAACGTAAAAGGTGAATTGTCACGAACTGTAAGGAAGTGTTAAATATGAAATTATAATCGATTTATGAGGCGCATGGATATATAGGCAATTGCGAAGTTTTGTTCTTTTACAAACGCATTTCCTAACCACACGCACTCATGAAGTACTTTTTCACCACGCTCGCAGTTATACTGTGCTGCGTGCACTACGGCTCCGGCCAGAGTTTTTCCGTTGCAGGGTCTGTAATGGATACGCTCAACAGCAATCCCCTGCACCGGGCATCTATAGTGCTTATTCGCGCAAAGGATACGGTTATTGAAGCGCATGGCCGCACCTCGCCTGGCGGCACATTTTCGGTGCCTGTATCCACTGCCGGCAAGTACATGCTGCGGGTAACATTCCCCGGCTTTGCCGACTATGTGGATATGCTGGATGTGAAGAATGATATGAACCTGGGTATGCTGCCCATGATCTCAAAATCTCACCTGCTGCAGGAGTATGTGGTGAAGCAGCAGGTGGCGGCGATAAAGATAAAGGGAGATACTACCGAATACATGGCCGATAGCTTCCGCGTAAAGGAGAACGCTACCGTGGAAGACCTGCTCAAGAAGCTGCCGGGAATACAGGTAGACAAGGACGGTAAGATAACTGCGCAGGGCGAGACTGTGCAGAAAATACTGGTAGACGGTGAAGAGTTCTTTTCTGATGATCCAAAAGTGGTGAGCAAGGGCCTGCAGGCTAATGCGGTAAGCACCGTGCAGGTGTTTGACAAAAAAAGCGAACAGGCGGCTTTCACCGGTATAGATGATGGCGAAAAGACCAAGACGATAAACCTGCAGCTTAAAGACGATAAAAAGAAAGGCTTCTTTGGCAAGATAGATGCTGGCGCAGGTACCGACGGCTACTTCCAGGAGCAGGGGATGATCAATGCATTTAAGGCTAAGCGCCAGCTCTCCGCATTCGGCATAGCATCAAACACAGACAAGGCCGGGCTGGGCTGGGAAGACAATAATAAATTTGGCAGCGGCAATGGTGTGACCGAGATAACCGATGACGGCGGCATAATGACCTACTACAATGGTGGCGATGATGACTTCTCTGGATGGGGAGGACAATACAACGGCGAGGGCCTGCCTAAGACATGGACAGGCGGTGTACACTATGCCGACAAATGGAACCAGGAGAAACAAAAGCTGGGTGGCAACTACCGCTATGCGAAGCAAAACGTAGAGCTTGATGGCGCAACCATGATCCAACGTATACTATCAGACGACTCGAGCAATGTGAATGACCAGCGCAAAAACCAGTTTAGCCAAAACGAGCGCCATAGCGCAGATTTACAGTATGAGGGGAAGATTGACAGCAATACGACGATACGCGTATCGGTGAATGCCGGTACCAAACACTCAGATATTGCTACGCGCTACCATACCGAAACTTATATTAAGAAACTTGAATCATCGGGCGATACACTATACAACGACAGGACCATAGTGAGTATGGCAAATGCTACCTTCATCAATGCAGATGCAATACTGCGGAAAAAATTTGCAAAGAAGGGAAGAACACTTTCTGTAGATGTAAAGGAGAACTACAAGGATTCGAAGAGTGATGGCATACTGCTGTCGACATTTTATGATGAGCTGGGATCAGTGCCCACGCCGCAGATCAACCAGAAAAAGATCAACAACACTAACACACTTTCATTCTCGTCGAAGGCTACCTACACTGAGCCTTTATCCAAGGTCGTTTTTGCAGACCTAAACTATGGGGTGACAGTCAATAACAGCATTTCAGAGAACAAGTCGTACGAAGGAGCCGGGTATACGGCACTCAATGATACATTCAGCAGCGACTACAAATACAACATCCTCACCAACTCCGGCGGTCTCAACTTTAAGTTCGTGTTCAAGAAGGCAACCTTCTCCTTCGGCAGCGATGTATCGCATGCAGCATTTGTGCAGACGGACAGGCTGCATGGCGACACCACCACCACCTACAATTTTACCAACCTTTTTCCAAAGGGTAACCTCAATTACAAGATAGGCAAGCAGACCAGCTTCAACCTGCAATACAATGGTAGCACCCAGCAGCCAACCATCAGCCAGATACAGCCGCTGCGGCAGAATACGGACCCACTAAATATTACCATAGGCAATCCCAACCTGAAACAGGCATTTACTAACAGGATAAGCGTACGATTTAACGACTACAAGGTGCTTAGTGGCCGCTACCTGTGGACGAGCTTCACACTCAACACTACATCGAATGCCATAACAACTGAGCAGAATACAGCAGGCGGCATCAACACTACCCGTTTCATAAACCTCGATGGCGGCTACAACGGCTGGGGCTACATGGGCTACGGCTTCAAGCTTAAAAAGCTGAACACACAGCTGGGGCTTCAGCTGAACGGGTCTACCAGCCGCACAAACAATATTATCAACGGGAAGCTGAACACAAGCGACTTTAGCACCATATCCCTTACGCCTCGCATCGACTATGAGCTGGAGGATAAGATAGAGATTTCTATTGATCCTACATTTAGCTACAACATCAATAAATCAACAGTAAGTGATGTGAACGCTAACTACTGGACCTTTAACCCGGAGGCAAGCGTAGATGTAGAGCTGCCCAAAAAAGTAGAGATCGGCACATCGGTCGACATATCGATACGGGAGCAAACAAATGTATTCACCGGCAATAACAACGTGGTGAAGTGGAATGCGTATGTAACCAAAAAATTCATGAAGAAAGACCAGCTGGAACTGAAGCTATCAGTCTACGACATACTGAACCAGAACCTGGGCTTTAGCAGGAATGCGCAGCCAAACCTTATCACGCAAAATACATACAACACTATAAGGCGCTACGGCATGCTTAGCCTTATATGGAATTTTACCTACAACCCTGCAGGTGCTGCGCCCGCTGCGGAGAATAATACCACGATTATAAAATAAACCATGCACATGAAACGTTTGATACCGGCCATTGCAGCCTTGGTGCTGCTGAGTGCTACAGCCAGGGCACAGTTTACCACAGTGGGCAAAATAGAGTTTGAGCGCAAGGTGAATGTGTATGCGCAGATGGAAGAGATGGAGGAAAATGAGTGGTTTGAGCGGATAAAGTCGCAGATACCAAAATTCAGCAGTACCTACTTCGACCTGGTGTTTGATAGTGCGCACAGCCTTTACAAGCCGGGCAGAGAACCGGAAACTCCCCCCGTAAAAATGTGGGGTGGCGGCCCTGCTACCGACAACATTGTTTACAGTGACTTTGCAGCAAAGCGCGTGTCGGCTACTAAAATAGTATTTGAGCAAAAGTTCCTGGTGCAGGACAGCATCCGCAAAATGGACTGGAAGGCAAAGGAGGAGATACGGACAATAGCAGGCTACAAGTGCCACAAAGCAGTGGGCAGGATATGCGATTCTGTATATGTAGTGGCATTCTACACAGAGGATATAGTGGTGAACGGCGGGCCAGAAATGTTTGGTGGATTGCCGGGCATGATACTGGAGCTGGCCATCCCACGGCTCCACACCACATGGGTAGCTACCAAGGTAGATATGGTAACGCCTAAGGCGGCAGACTTTACCGCGCCAGAAAAAGGAAAGAAGGTAACCGGGGCCGGGCTATACCAGACTATAAAGGACAGCTTTAAAGACTGGGGTAAGTCGGCCGCCCGGAATATATGGTGGGCGATGCTGTAATAGCAGCAAAAGCCCGGCTGCTTTGCTCAAAGTTTGTTTATTTTACGGTACAATCCATCACACTCATGTTAAGCATCCGCGACATTGTAAAACAGTATGCCAGCCACCGTGCACTCGACCATGTAAGCATGGAGATAGAGGAGGGCACGGTCTTCGGGCTGCTGGGGCCTAACGGGGCAGGTAAAACATCACTCATACGCATCGTCAACCAGATCACCGCACCCGACTCGGGGGAAGTATATTTCAAAGGGGCTCCCCTGCACCAGTCGCATACCGAGCGCATAGGTTACCTGCCCGAAGAGCGCGGCCTCTACAAGAAAATGGAGATAGGCGAGCAGATACTGTACCTGGCACAGCTGAAAGGACTGAGCAGGCATGAGGCTATGAAGCGGGCACGCTACTGGTTTGAGCGGCTGGAGATACAGGCATGGTGGAATAAAAAGATAGAAGAGCTATCGAAAGGTATGGGGCAAAAGGCGCAATTCGTGGCCACGGTGATACATGAGCCGGAACTGCTGATACTCGATGAGCCCTTCTCAGGCTTTGACCCTGTGAACGCCGAGCTGATAAAGAATGAGATACTGGAGCTGAACCGCAAGGGCGCTACCATAATATTCTCTACACACCGCATGGAGTCTGTAGAAGAGCTGTGCGACTCTATAGCACTCATCAACCTCTCGAAGAAAATACTTGATGGCAAAGTGAAGGCGATAAGAAATGCGCACCGCAATGGCACGTATGTATTGGAGTACGAAGGGCAGAAAGTAAACGTGGGTGGCGCGCCATTCAGTGTGCTGTCGGAATCTGTGGTTGACGACCACCACCAGATGAAGCTGAAAATAAGCGATGGCAAAAAGGCTAACGATGTACTGCAATATATGCTGCCACTGGTGAGCATCAATAAGCTGGAAGAGGTAGTGCCCACCATGAATGAGATCTTTATACAAACCGTAAGTAAATCTACCAGGCCATGAACAAGATAATGCTCATCATACAGCGGGAGTACCTGTCGCGCGTAAAAAAGAAATCGTTCCTTATCGTTACATTCCTGGTGCCGGTGCTTTTCATAGGCATGTTCGTGCTGATAGGTTACATCGCCGTTACCCAAAACGAAATGAGTGAAAAGAAGCGCGTGGAGGTGATAGACGAAAGCGGCTGGTTTGAGAACAAGCTGCACAATGGCGATAATATTGAGTATACGTTCATCAGGCAGGATGTGGCTGCTGCAAAAGCCGGTTTTATAAAATCGGGCTACGATTACCTGCTGTATATACCAGGCAATACCGACAATGTGCAGCTGCTGGCCGAGAAGAAACCGACCGCGATAGTGACACAAACGATAGCCAGCTCGCTTAGCAGCATAGCGCAGTCTACAAAGCTTGCGGCTGCTCATATAGATTCTGCCGTGGTGGCGCAGGCACAGAAGCGCATCAGCGTTGAGGGGTTGCAGGTAACTGATGAGGGTATTAAGAAAGCGCACACCTTCGCCTCAGCAGGCATCGGCTTCGTGTGCGCGCTGCTTATCTACCTGTCGCTGTTCCTCTACGGGGCGCAGGTGATGCGGGGAGTGATAGAGGAGAAAGTGAGCCGCATAATAGAAGTGATCATATCTTCGGTAAAGCCTTTCCAGCTGATGCTGGGCAAGATTATAGGCGTGGGGTTGGTGGGCCTCACACAGTTCATCCTGTGGATCGTGCTTACGGCAGTGCTCTCTACCGTGGCCGGTGGCATAATGGTTAAGAATATCAAGGCTAAAACAGAGCAGGTATCTATGGCCAGCAAGGCCGCGCAGGGTGCTGCCGGCAATGGGCAGGCCGCTGCCCACGCCGACAACTTCGCCGGCGACATAATGGAAGAAATAGATAGCATACCTATAGCGTACACGTTGTCGTGCTTCCTGTTCTACTTCCTCTTTGGCTACCTGCTGTATAGTGCATTGTTTGCAGCAGTGGGTTCGGCGGTTGATAGTGAGACGGAGACCCAGCAGTTCATGATACCGGTGACCCTGCCGCTCATATTCACCTTCGCCATGGCAGAGTCGGTCATTATTAATAACCCTGATAGCCCGCTATCGGTATGGCTGTCGCTGATACCCTTCACATCGCCCATAGCCATGATGATACGGATACCATTTGGCGGGGTGCCCGCATGGCAGCTGGCCACATCTATGGCGCTGATGGTGCTGGGCTTCCTGTTCACCACATGGGTGGCGGGCCGCATATACCGTGTGGGCATATTGATGTATGGCAAGAAGGCCAGCTACAAGGAGCTGGTGAAGTGGTTTATGTATAAGGATTGATCCGGATGAGCGAATTTACTTAGGTATTAACAAATGCTGTGGGTAAAAATCGCTAAATTTGAGTAAAGTGATATTGTATGGTGTCCGCAGTTAAAGACATAAGAAAGGAGGTCAAAAAATTCATTGATATGGCCGATGAAAAAACTGTAAAAATGATTTACGCAATGCTTGAAGTGGAACGTAAAGAAGGTGCCTGGAGAGATGCCGAATTTATTGCTGAAATGGATAGAAGGACTGAGGAGTATGTGTCGGGGAAGGCTGAGATTTTTACATTAGAAGAAATGGAGCAGAATGCAAAGGCTGCTTATAAGGCTAGAAAAAAATGAGTGGTTATAAGGTTCATTTTCATAAGGACACTACCGCAGATTATGATGAGGCTTATGCTTGGTATGAGGATCAGCAAACACATCTTGGAGATAAATTCCAAACCGCTGTAAGAGCTACAATAACCGAAATAATTCAGTTCCCGGAAGCCTTCGGCCAAAAGCATAAACACGGGTACAGGGAAGCAACAGTCGATGGGTTTCCATTCTCAATTGTGTACCAACTCTTCAAGCGAACGAAGATAATATTCATAACTTCTATACATCACCATAAGAAACATCCACGGAAAAAATACCGCGATAGAATCTAATCTATAGATGTGGTTTACCCCTCACCCCTGTAAACCGCACTCCCAGCCCCGGCTTACCGCTAAGTGTTATTACACCATTATCATATTGCAGCCCTTCTGCAAGGTCTTCCTTCAGCAGCAGGGGGCCATCAGCGTCTACTTCATCGAGCAGGGGCATCATGTGGGCTATTGCTGCTGAGCCTATGGTGCTTTCGTTCATGGAGCCAATCATTACCTTCAGGCCCAGGGTACGCGCCTCCTTTATCATGCGCAGGGCGGGCGTGATGCCGCCGCACTTGGTAAGCTTTATATTGATACCGTGGAAGCCATCAGCGCATTTCTTTACCTCGTCTTCGGTGCGGCAGCTTTCATCGGCATAGAGCGGTATGGCTGATATTGCTTTCAGCTCCTTCATTGCATCGTTCTCATCGCGTTTCAACGGCTGCTCTATCAGGTTCACGCCCAGCTGGTGCAGTTCCGGCAGCAGCGCTTTTGTTTCTTCAAATGTCCAGCCCTCATTGGCATCGATCCTGAATGGTGCGGCGGTGTGCCTGCGCAGCTCGCGTAGCATATCTATGTCATCGGGCCGGCCTGTCTTTATCTTGTATATAGGCCATGGGTGCGCAGCCATCTTTTTTACCATCTCATCTATTGTGTCGAGACCTATGGTGTAGTCGGTAAAGGGTGTGTTTTCCCATTTCAGGCCCAGCAGCTGGTATAGTGGCTGGCGACGCATTTGTGCGAAGAGGTCCCACCCTGCTATGTCAAGCGCAGCTGTAAGGAAGTGCTGGCCGGGAATAAGGTGGTGCAAAAAATGCCAGAAGCGGCCGGGATCGGTAAGCGCGTATCGTTCTATCATACCGCGCTTTTCATCCAGCGTTGCCTTCATCTGCTCTATAGTTACATCGTAGTAGGCAATGGCGGGTGCCTCGCCAAACCCGGTAAGGTTGCCCAGCTTCAGCGATGTCACCATTGTGGGCTGGTGGGTTTTAGTACCCTTAAATGTGGTAAAAGGATATTCGAACGCGAGGTCGAAAGAACGGTAACTTAATTGCAGCATTCGATAAAATTGCGATTATTTTTGCGTTCTGAAAAGTTAAGTGTTGCCTGCAGGTTCGTACCTATCCTTTCTTATGGCGCATGGGCTTACTTTTGCTTACTTTTTTTTAATCATTATTGCCGGCTATGCCAAAAGTACCCTTTTGGATATTTATACTTATTGGCATCCTGTACTTTACCGCGGCGCGGGTAGATACTATGGATATTGACGCATCGCAATATGCGGAGATAAGCAGGGCGATGCTGCAGCGTGGCGATTACCTGCATGTATACGATAGGGGCTTTGACTATCTCGATAAGCCGCCGATGCTCTTTTGGGTAAGCGCGCTGAGCATGAAGGTGTTTGGTGTTAATAATTTCGGCTTTAAGCTGCCGTCAATATTGTTTGCGCTATGGGCACTGTTTGCTACTTACAAGCTGGGCAAGCGACTGTACGATGATACAGTGGGCCGCATGGCTGCGCTGGTATTAGCCACCTGCCAGGGCATGTTCCTTATGACCAATGATATTCGCTGCGACACCATACTTATGAGCTGGGTGGTAACAGCGGTATGGCTGATACAGGAATGGGTAGCGAGCAGGCGGTTGCTGTACCTCTTAGGCGGCTTTGCGGCAGTAGCATTCGGCATGATGACCAAGGGCCCCATAGCCATGATGGTGCCAGTGTTCTGCTTTGCTACAGACTGGGCGCTAAAGCGCGAATGGAAAAATTTATTTAAGCCACAGTATATTTTAGGATTGGTGATAGTTGCTGTGTTGCTCATCCCTATGAGTATAGGGTTGTACCAGCAATTCGATGCCCATCCTGAAAAAGTAGTCAACGGCAACACAAACGTATCGGGCCTGCGGTTCTTTTACTGGTCGCAAAGCTTTGGCCGTATCACCGGCGAGAGCCCATGGAAGAATGGCGCGGGTATCGACTTCCTGCTGCTCAATATGCTGTGGTCGTTCCTGCCATGGATAGTGCTGTTTGTGGTGGCGCTGCTGCACAATGTAGTGCAGCTGGTAAGGCAGCGCTTCAGGCTGGTGCAGGGGCAGGAGTGGGTAACTACAGGCGGTTTCCTGCTGTCTTATCTCGCGCTGGGCTCATCTGCATACCAGCTGCCGCACTACATTTTTATCGCATTTCCGTTTGCCGCTATCATCACCGCCAAGTTTATTTACGATATGGCAGCTAAAGATCTATTCCCGGGCTATGCGCGGTTCTTCACATTATTCCAGCCGTTCATAGCACTCATACTATTGATAGCTGTGTTTGTGCTGATAAGCTGGTTCTTTCCTGCGGGAGTGCTGTATATGTGCGTATGGGTTGCCGGGCTCATAGCATGGCTCTACATAGCCTACCGCAAAAACCTGCGGGGCAAATTTTTCTGGCTCTCGGCTGCGGCTATGATCGTGGCAAATATCTTCCTGAACAATCACCTGTACCCTACCCTGCTGCAATACCAGGCGGGGTCTATGAGTGGCAGGTATATGACAGAGTACAAAATACCGGTGCAGCAAGTGATACGGTATAAAATGGACGACCCTATGAATTCCGTACATTTCTACGCAGGCGCGGTGATACCGAGTACCGATACCATACCAGACCTGCGCGGCAAGCAATACGTGCTCACTATGGATAAGGGTATTGGCGACCTGGCAGCAGCGGGAGTGCCGTTTGACACGGTGAGGAAAAGCAAGCTTTTCAAGGTGAGCGAGTTGACACCTGAGTTTATCAATACACGTACGCGCGCACAGGCAACGAGGAACTATTACTTATTGCGATTGAGATATTAACCGAAAGATTTTTTTCATAGCGGTATATTTCCGTTTTTTGTTGCTCCATTTATGATCTTAGTCACCGGCGGCAGTGGTTTCCTGGGTGGCCATCTTGTACGGCATTTGTCGGCGCAGGGGCTGCGGGTGAGGGCATTGTACTACGCCAACCCACCCGCAAAAGACCTGGCAGCGCTGCCCAATGTAACGTGGATGCAGTGCGACCTGCTCGATGTATTTGCAGTGGAGACCGCTATGGAAGGCATTACCGATGTCTACCATTGCGCAGGCATGGTGTCGTTCGAGCCCGCGAAGCGCGAAGAGATGCTGCACTTTAACCCCGAGAGCACAGCCAATATAGTGAACGAGGCGCTGGTACGCAGCATACGCAAGATGGTGTACGTAAGCTCAGTAGCCGCTATAGGCCGCACGGGCGACCCCGCTGTAGAAATAACCGAGGAAGCCGAGTGGGGAGAGAGCAGGTATAATTCAGCCTACGGCCTCAGCAAATACCTGGCGGAGACGGAAGTATGGCGCGGCATAGGCGAGGGGCTGGACGCTGCCATAGTGAACCCCGGCATCATACTGGGGCCCTGCGACAGCAGCGGCACACCCGCAGGTCTCATGCGGCTGGCCTATAGGGAATTCCCGTTTTATACACAGGGTGTTACCTCGTGGGTAGATGTAGCAGATGTAGTAGCGGCAATGGTACTGCTCATGGGCTCGGCTGTGAGTGAGGAGCGGTTTATACTAAGCGCGGGCAATAGCTCATTCAAGGAGGTACTGAGCCAGATGGCAACCGCCCTTGGCAAAAAGCCACCGAGGTACAAAGCCAGTAGCTTTATGACCGGCATCGTATGGCGGCTGAGCACACTGCAGGGCAGGCTGACCGGCAGTAACGCACTGATAACAAAGGAGACAGCCAGCAATGCGAACAGCTTTTCGTACTACAATAACAGCAAATTCACAGCGGCTTTTCCTTCATTTACCTACCAACCCATGGCAGAAACAATTATGCGGATGGCACGGTCTTTTTCCAATTCTTTATAAAAAAAATAAAAGGGGTTTTTTTCGTTATCTAAAAAAACAGTTGTAAACTTGCAGCAAGGAAACAATATTTGTTCCAGCCTTTCTTTCAGTTTACCTGAAGATTCCTGTTATTAACCGTTTTTTTCAAACAACAGTTTATCCACTAATTTAATTTCTTAGAAAATATTCACGCATGCCTTACGACATACTGCAGTTGAATGATATGCTCATACCTGAGCTTATTGATGTAGCCGACAACCTTAACATAAAGAACGCCCAGTCGCTGGACAAGCAAACACTGGTATATAAGATCCTCGATCAGCAGGCATTGACCGGCAAGGCTGAAGAAGAGCCTAAGAAGAAGCGTGGCCGTAAGCCAAAGGATGAAAAGGCTGAGGCAGCACCGGCAACCGAAACTACAGAGGCAGTAGCAGCACCGGCGCCAACAGCTGAGGCGGAAGAAGCACCTGCAGCAGATGCAGGAGAAAAAAAGCATCGCGCACGCAAGCCAAAAGAAGACAACCGCAACAACAATAGCAACAATAGCAATAATAACAACGGTAATAATAACAACAATAACAGCAACGCACCCGGCAACGACAGGAAGCCAGGCGCATCAGTAGCGGCAAAATGGGCTGAGCTGAAGAACAATACCGACAACACACCTACCGATACAAATGTGCCTGTAACAGCCGCAATAGCACCGGAGGAGACACAAACACAAACGGACACAGCCGAAAATTCGGGCATTACTATGCCTTCTACCGAAACTCCGGAAGTGCAGCCCCCACAGGCCGCCGCTACAGAGCCGGCGCAGCCGAAACCTGCACAACAGAACCAGAATCAAAACCAGAATAATAATAACAACAATAACAACCGCCAACGCCGCGAGCAGCAGCCTCAGAGCTCCTTCAACCTGGAGTTTGAAGGTATTGTAGCTAGTGAAGGTGTGTTGGAGATGATGCCTGACGGCTATGGCTTCCTGCGCAGCAGCGACTATAACTACCTGAGCTCACCGGATGATATATACGTATCGCCATCGCAGATAAAATTATTTGGCCTGAAGACGGGTGATACCGTTAAAGGCAATGTGCGCCCTCCGAAGGAAGGCGAAAAATATTTTGCGCTGCTTAAAGTGGAGACGATCAACGGCCGCCACCCCGATGAGATACGCGACCGCGTACCCTTCGACTACCTGACGCCGCTGTTCCCATTCGAAAAGCTGAACCTTACCAGTACTGCCAATAACTACAGCACCCGCATCATGGACCTCTTTACCCCTATAGGTAAGGGCCAGCGCGGACTGATAGTGGCACAGCCTAAAACGGGTAAGACCATGCTGCTGAAAGAAGTGGCAAACGCCATAGCCGCTAACCACCCCGAGTGCTACCTGATGATAGTGCTGGTAGATGAGCGCCCTGAGGAAGTTACCGATATGCAGCGCAGCGTACGTGCAGAGGTTATTGCATCTACATTTGACGAACCGGCAGATAAGCACGTGAAAGTATCTACCATAGCACTGCAGAAGGCTAAGCGCCTGGTAGAAGTAGGCCACGATGTGGTGATACTGCTCGACTCCATTACCCGCCTTGCCCGCGCGCATAATACTGTAGCACCTGCAAGTGGTAAAGTACTCAGCGGTGGTGTGGAAGCAAACGCTATGCAGAAACCAAAACAGTTCTTTGGCGCTGCACGTAAGATAGAGAATGGCGGATCGCTTACTATACTGGCTACTGCGCTTATAGACACCGGCTCTAAAATGGATGAAGTGATCTTTGAAGAGTTCAAGGGCACTGGCAACATGGAACTACAGCTCGACCGTAAGCTGGCCAACAAGCGCGTATTCCCGGCTATCGACATTACGTCATCATCTACCCGCCGCGATGACCTGCTGCTGGATAAAGACGTACAAAACAAAATGTGGCTGCTCCGCAATCACATCAACGATATGCACACCGACGAGGCAATGCACTTCCTGCTACAGCAGATGAGGGGCACTAAGAGCAACGAGGAGTTTTTGGCGACAATGAACAAATAAACAGCCAAAGATTTTTGAACGGCAACTGTGAGAGCAGTTGCCGTTTTTTTATGTGCCGATACCGGGTGTATAAAAAGATATGGCAACTTTTCGAAAATTGCCAAATCTAACATGGGTCAACTATTTTAATTTCTGATGATGTAAAATGCCTTTTAAGAGGCAATGTACTTGCTAAAGAATGGTATACCCGTTGACGCTGCCATTTGCAAGATTGGAAAGATGCCGTTGCGAAAGCACTGGATGATAAGAATCGTGATTTTGCAAAGTTCGAAATAATCTAAGTATAAATATCAAATGTTATTAGAATTGCCGGCAATGACTTGCCGCTATGGCTTAAACCATATCTTGGATTTTATCGAAGGATAAAGCGGCGTTTGCGTTAAACTATCTTAAAGCAGCAGCGCTTGTTTGGGGTTACCCCCACGAATGCGTATTTTTACCGTTTCTAATCACCAATCACCCCCCGTGCATGTGGCATAGCGTAGCTGCGTTTATTATTAAGTACAGGATGGTGCTGCTTATTTTGTTATTGGCAGATACCGGCATAATGGGATACTTTGCGTCACAGGTCAAGCTCAGCTATGAGTTTACCAGCGCGGTGCCTACAGATAATCCCCGCTATATAGAGTACCAGGCTTTCCGCCGCCAGTTTGGCGAGGATGGCAACCTTATGGTCATAGGCGTGCAGACAGATAAGTTCTTCTCACCTTCCTTCTTCAACGACTACGCAGTACTGGCTAAGCAGGTATCAAAGGTTAATGCCGTAGAGAATGTGCTGAGCATACCCGGCGCCATAACCCTTGTAAAAGATACCATCACCCAAAAGTTGAATGTAATGCCCATAGCGGGCGATCCGCCGTTCACCAATGTAGACAGCATTCGGCAGACGTTTGAGAACCTGCCGTTCTACCGGGGCTTTTTGTACAATCCGGCAACGCACGCATATATGATGGCTGTGCGCATCAATAAAGACACGCTCAACTCTAAGGACCGTGCGGGCGTTATCAACCGCATAGTGGCGCTGGGCAACGAATTTGGCGCGAAGAACCATACAGAGATGCACTACTCAGGCCTGCCCCTCATCCGCACAGAGATGGCGCTGAAGGTGCAGTCTGAAATGAAGCTGTTCCTTATCCTTTCATTTGTGCTCACCGCCGTCATCCTGGTGCTGTTCTTCAGGTCGGCTATGGCGGTGCTGGCATCTATGCTGGTGGTGGCAATAGGTGTTGTCTGGTCTGTGGGCACTATAGTGCTGCTGGGCTACAAGATAACCCTGCTTACCGCGCTGATACCCCCGCTGGTGGTAGTTATTGGCATCCCTAACTGTGTATACCTGCTCAACAGGTATCATTACGAATACCACCGCAACCCCAATAAAATGAAGTCGCTCCTGCGCATGGTCGACAGGATGGGCATCGTTACCTTTTTTACCAATCTTACCGCAGCCATAGGCTTCGGCGTATTCTTTTTTACCAAGAGTGTGCTGCTCAAGGAGTTTGGGCTTGTGGCGGGTATCAATATCCTGGGCCTGTTCATCATCTCGCTGGTATTCATCCCTGCCTTTTTCAGCTTCCTGCCTCCGCCCAATGTGCGCCATACCAGCTACCTCGAAAGCGGGTGGATCAACAAGCTGCTCGATGGTATCACCAACTGGGTCTTCTCGCACCGCATCACCATATATGTGGCTACAATTATTGTATGTGCATTTTCAGTACTGGGTATGATGCGCCTTAAAAACGATGCGCATATCGTCGATGACCTGCCAAAATCTGATAAGGTTTACATGGACCTTAAATTCTTCGAGAAGAACTTTAAGGGTGTAATGCCACTGGAGATAGTGATAGATACCAAAAAGAAGAATGGCGTGCTCTCGCTCGATGTGCTCACCAAGATGGACAAGCTAACCACTCACCTGGAAAAATACCCGGAAATAGGCAGGCCACTGGCTATCACTGAGGGTATCAAGTTTGCCAACCAGGCTTATTTTGGAGGCGATACCAGCAATTACGCGGTTCCCGGTGATATGATACAGGCAGCATTCATTATGCCCTATATGCGCGCCGGCAAAGACAATAAGAACAGCATGTTCAGCAAGCTGCTGCACTCGTTTGTAGACAGCAGTAAGCAAACAGCGCGTATCAGCGTCAGCATGGCCGATGTGGGCACCCTGCGCCTGCCTAAGCTGCTCAATAAGCTCCGCCCCGAGGTCTACAACATATTCGACAGCAGCAAGTATCACGTTACATTTACCGGCACCAGCGTCACCTTTCTCGAGGGCAGCAAGTTCATAGTACACAGCCTGCGCGATAGCCTTATACTGGCATTCCTTATCATCTTCGGCTGCATGGTGGCGCTGTTCCGCTCATGGCGCATACTGCTTATATCGATAATAGTGAATATAGTGCCCCTGCTCATCACCGCCGGCCTCATGGGTTGGATGGGTATCCGCATCAAGCCGTCTACAGTGCTGGTATTCAGCGTAGCACTGGGCATCACTATTGACGTTACTATCCGGTTCCTTGTCAACTTTAAGCAGGAGCTTGCCCGCCACGATGAAAGTATAGCAGCTACAGTAAGGCGCACCATTCACGACACAGGCCTGAGCATCATATATACATCCTTGATACTTATAGCCGGTTTCGGCGTATTTATCCTTTCCCAGTTCGATGGTACCAAGTCGCTGGGCTACCTTACCTCCATCACCCTGCTGCTGGCTATGGTCACCAACCTGGTGCTTTTGCCCGCCCTGCTGCTGTGGATGGATAAGATAATTGAGAAGAAAAACAATGCAGCTGCCTTCCTAATGGGTGAAGATGAGGATGATGTGATAAAATTAAACGACTAATCCTTATTTTTGCACCACGCAAAACTGGTGGGTTATTAGTTTTGAGTTGATCTGCTATGGAGTTTGATAAGATAAAGAATAAGGGGCAAGCCAGGTTATTTCAGAATGACTACATGGAAATGATGACCAAAACTCATCCTGTAGTGATCTACTGCATGTATTTTCCGGTGATCTTCTTTATGATGTATTATGGGTTTGCACACAAGGGGCTTACCTTATTGACGGAGTTCGTATTGTTCCTTGGCGGCATGCTGCTGTGGAGCCTGTTTGAGTACATAATGCACCGCTACTTGTTCCACATGATCGTGGAAACACCGCGTGCGCGCAAGTTCATCTACACCCTGCATGGCGTACACCACGAGTACCCGCGCGACAAAGAGCGCCTGTTTATGCCGCCGGTGCCCAGCCTCATCATTGCCATCGTCATCTTCGGCATCATGTACTACACCATGAGCTGGAAGGCCCTTTCGTTCTTCCCCGGTTTCCTGTTTGGCTACATCATGTATGGCAGCATGCATTATGCTATCCATGCATTTGCCCCGCCAAAGTGGCTCAAAGCACTGTGGCGCAATCATCACCTGCACCACTACAAAGCCCCTCAAAAAGGCTTCGGCGTAAGCTCTGTGCTATGGGACGTAGTGTTTAAGACTGTTCCGAAGAAGGAAGAGGCGTAATGCGAAAATTATAAAACAAACAATGTCCTGCACCTCTACGATGCGGGACTTTTTTAAATGAGATATTTACGAGCCTTTCAAACCCGTTCACCCAAAGACATTATCAATTATGAAAGCGAAGAAGACTAAAGAAAAAGGACTTGACGCAGTAAAAACTTTTCGCAAGATCAAAGAAAAGATATCTGTTGATATTGCTGACATGAATTTGCAGCAAATAAAGGCCTATTTCCAAAAGAGAAAAGTCTCCGCGTGATCAAATGAAAATAGGTTGAGGCTACTGATCCGTAATAGTAAACTCGACCGGTGCAAGCCTGTGAACTCCACCTGGTCCACGGCAAACTATATCACAGAAGAGCAACTTGTCTCCGGCCTCCAGGTTTTCAATTGCCTTCTGCGTTTCAGAATCATCTGAAAAACGCACCCCTGTATTATCATTGGAAAGCTTTCTATGCAGGACTATTTCGTCTTTCCTGATAATAATAATAGTGAACCCAGTTATCTTATAAACGATATCACCATAGTTACCGCTTTCATAACTTGCTGCATATGGGCCAACCTGGAGCTTGGCTATATGAACACTTAATGTATCATTGCTGGCTCCGCCTAATCGGAGTATTGGCAACGGAAATTCTTTGACAAAAAATGGCTTAATCGCAAAAGTATCCAGACGTTTGCCCCTGCCGCCGGCAATTGTTAGCATACTCCGGCCGGCATGCTCAGGCCTCCAGTTATAATATCCGTCTTGCTTGCTTATGGTCCCATTATCGGTAGTAACGATCAGCGGCCCACTAAAGCCACTGACTACGATTGCAAGGTTATTATTCACTTTTGCGTATATGCGGCTGTCCTGAAGATTTTGTATCGCCACAAGTACCTGCGCCTGCGACACAATAGGAAGAAGCGACAAGATCATCCCAACAAATAGCAGTCTCATACGCTTCTGTTATCTAATAATGGCCACCGCACAGATTTGCCAACTTTTGAAAGTAGAGATCTTCAGCCGTTCCGTGTCCTCCCCACAGCCTCGCTCTGGGAAAGACCACCGAGTGATTTGGTATCACACCTCCCTCATCCTGAGCTTTCGCCGAAGGATAGGGCCGGGGTTTACTCGCGCTCAATATACCACCCTCTAAAACTTATTCTTCCACATCATACTCTCCACCGGGCGTATGTTGCGGCCGGTGTATTTGGCGTCTGTTTTTTTGTCGTACTTGTTGATCACCTCGCCATGTACAGGGAAGTAGATGAGCTGGCCTATAGGCATGCCTGCATATATGCGCACAGGCTGCACGCATGATATCTCCAGCGTCCAGGCGTTGCAGAAGCCTACATCGCCTTTGCCGGCAGTGGCATGTATATCTATCCCCAGCCTGCCTGTAGATGATTTGCCCTCCAGGAAGGGCACGTGGGCATGAGTTTCGGTATATTCTTCCGTCACACCCAGGTACAGCATATTAGGCTGCAGCACATAGCCCTCCTCCGGTATTTCGAAGTGGCTGATCTGGTTATGCTTCCGCGCATCGAGCATAGTATCGTTATACATGGCCAGGTATTTGCCCAGGTGTACATCGTACGAGTTGGAACCGAGGCACTTACGGTCATAAGGCTCAATAACTATGGTGCCTTTTTCGATCTCTTCAAGGATGGCGGAATCTGATAAAATCATGGCGCAAATATATAATAAAGTATCCTCCGCGCATAAAAACTACTTTTTTGAATAGGTTGCCTATATTCGCTTAATACTTGGGCGGGTTTTTTATTTTGCCTGCTTACTGTAAAAATTATATTTTTGCCTCCCTTTTAATGATAGATATGGAATACAGAGAAATAGTTGCAGTGACAGGCCTCAGCGGATTGTACCAATTATTGACAACCAAGAGCGATGGTGCCATAGTGCGCAACGTGGGCGATAAGACTACCAAGTTTATCTCTGCCCGCCAGCACAATGTGACCCCGCTGGAAAGCATAGAGGTATACACTACAGGCGACAACGTGCGGCTGCACGAGGTGTTCCAGAAGATGCTGGACCAGGAATCTACTGTGCCGCTGGCCGACTCTAAGTCGAACGACACTAAGGTCATAAAGGGCTACTTCAAGAATATCTTCCCTGAGTTTGATGACGAGCGCGTATACGTGAGCGACATGAAGAAGATGCTCAAGTGGTACGAGATACTGAAGGCTAATGACCTGCTCAACTTCCCTGCGGAAGAGGAAGAGGTAGCCGAAGGTGCCGAGGCTGGCGAAGAGAACGCCACCGAAGATACTAAAGGCGAAGCGCAGGAAGCGGCAGCTGACGAAAAGCCTGCTAAAAAGGCAAAAGCGAAGAAAGCTGACGACGCTGATGAAACAGAAGCGACCGAGGCTGCCGAGGGCGAAGAAAAGCCTAAAAAGGCCGCTGCAAAAAAGAAAAAAGCTGATACCGAAGAGGGCGCTGAAGGCGAAGAGAAGCCTGCCAAGAAGACCGCAGCCAAGAAAAAGAAGACTGAAGAATAGCTTTGCTATTTGCACCGATAATTATAAAGCCGCGCTCGCGCGGCTTTATTTATGCCTTGCCCTATCTTTTTTCGCGGGAATTTCAGCATGTGACACCTGGGGCTACATATTTTTTCCAAATTTTACTATCTTGGCGGTATTATGAGGAATCTCGTACTTATTTTTTCTATCCTGGGGATACTGCTTCTTTGCGGTAGTGGCTGCGCTATGAGATTAGGCGACAGCCCACGGGGACACCAGCATTACAACAACCGCACTGCACGTCACTATGGCGCTAAGCACCAGCCCCGCATGCGCAGCATGTACTGGGGCCGTCACCGCTATGGCCACCGCGGGCACAGCTCGCGCGGACGCTACCGCTAGATAAGTGAAAACTTAAAAATTAAAAAGGTAAAGTGCCCGCAGTGTTTACGGCGGGTTTGATGCGGATTACTAAAGTCAAAATTTAGAAGGCAAAAGACAAACGTGCCCTTGCGTTTTCGCCTATACGGTTTTAGATGCGTCCTCGCCTTCCTTATCCTTTCTTCAGGCTGCTGCGCCACATACCCAGCGAGGCCAGTCGCCATGGCAGGAAGGTAAATGATTCCTTGCCGCTCATAATGTTGTCTATATGCGTGCGCAGCTTATCAGCTTCGATGATATCGCTGAACTGGCGGCTGGTGTTGTCGATAGTGTCTAAAAACCATTGCCTGCCCTCTCCCTTCAGCCACACTTCTTCCGGCGTTACAAAGCCCATCTTATCCCTGCGCTGCTCTATGGCTTTTGGTATCACACCGTGCATAGCAGTCCGCAATACGGCCTTGCGCACCCCATTACGGTAGGCAAACCGCTCCGGCAGGCCCAGGTTGAATTCCACCAGCCTGTAGTCCATGAACGGCGTGCGCGACTCTACACTCCACGCCATGGAGTTGCGGTCTTCGTAGCGCAGCAGTGCGGGTAGAGGCTCCCCGTGCAGCTGTCGCAGCAGGTTCTCGTGCAGCGAACTCGCCGGCTGGCTGTGTATGCGTGCAGGCTCTGTGCCTTTTAGCCAGTCTACCGTTTGCACCGGCACCTTTTTACCCATAGTAAGGCGCGCGCCACCCAGCATAAAGCCTATAGGCCATGCACCTTTCTCTGCCTTGTATGCCCTTGCCTCTTCTACCAGCGACATCAGCTTTGCGCGGCGCATGAGGCCTGCATATAGCGGCACGTCGTTACTATCGTACCCGGCCAGCTGCTCGTCGGCGCCCTGGCCATCTATCATTACCTTTAGGCCCGCCTCGTGCGATGCTTTGAATACCGCCCACTGGCTGAATACCGACGTGCTGCCCACCGGCTCATCCTGGTGCCACAGGAAGGTCTCCATATCGCGCTGTAGCCCTTCAAACGAGGGGAATGTGCGATGTGGATGCGCATTGGTCTGCTTTATCACTTCCTGTGCAAAGCCCCACTCATCGTAGCGCGCATTATCGTAGCATGCGGTCACGGTCTCCTGGCCCGAGAAATCGCCCTTTGCACGCAGCAGCTCTGCCGCTATGCACACAATGCTCGATGAATCGAGCCCGCCGGAGAGGCAAGAGCCCACGGTAACATCTGAGCGCAGGCGCACGTTCACCGCATCGGTAAGCAGGCTTTTCAGCTGCTCTGCGGCCTCATCGTAGCTGCCTTTCCACTTCTTAGGAGTAAGGGTATACCACTTTACTATATCGAATTTTCCGCTCTCAGCTGCAAGATCTACCACCATGTAGTGGCCGCCGGGCAGGTGTTTTACTTCGGTGTCAAATGTATTGTTGGTATGCTCCGCAGCTCCAGCCGCCAGGAACTGGCGCACTATCTTCTCGTTGACGGCGAAGGAATAACCCGGCGCTGTACGTATCTGCTTTATCTCTGAGGCCAGGTATAGGGCATCAGCGTTCTTGTAATAATACAGCGGCTTCACTCCAAACCTGTCGCGGACAGCGTAGAGCTTGCGGTTGCGATGGTCGAGCAGCACAAACGCAAACATACCGTTGAACCGATGCAGGCATTCAGGCCCCCACTGTTCCCAGGCATGCAGTATCACCTCGGTATCGCAGGTGGTATTGAATTTGTGGCCCAGCTGCTCCAGCTCTGCCTTTATTTCCAGGTAGTTATATACCTCACCATTGAAGGTGATGGCAAGCCCTGCCTTAGCGTGCAGCATTGGCTGGTGGCCGGCGGGTGAAAGATCGAGTATCGACAGCCTGCGGTGGCCAAAGCCCACCTTGAACTGCTGCTGTGCCGGAATACTATCGTACCCAAAATGTTCCCTGGTGGTTGGCGCAGTATCGTTGCCGGCCCATACGCGCGGCTCATCGCCGGGCACCCAGGTCAGGAAGCCTTCATCATCGGGTCCACGGTGGCGGATGATAGCCGAGGCTTTTGCCAGGCTGGCACCGGTAAGATTGTTCCTTAAATTAACTACAGACAGAATACCACACATATAATAAGGCCGCAAAGATACGGAAAAGCCCCTCCCGGCCTCCCCAGGGGGAGGAGGTGTTCCGTAGGCTTTTATTTTTTACGTTGGTGTGGCGGAGACGTTTCCCAAGCCCTGTCTTGAAAGGTGCCAGGGAAGGGTGGGAGAGGGCAAGGGCTTCTTTGTATATTTACACCATGAATTGGGCTACCCTCTATACTGCCAGGCGCACCGGCGATACGCGCGACAAGCCTATCACTACTGATATTGTTCGTAATGCTTTCCTGCGCGACTACGATCGCATCATTTTTTCTTCCCCGTTTCGCAGGCTGCAGAATAAGACGCAGGTCTTTCCCCTTCCCGGCTCTATTTTCGTGCACAACCGGCTTACCCATAGCCTCGAAGTGGCTTCCGTCGGTCGGTCGCTGGGCAAATCAGTGGGCGAGAAGATCGCAGCCAGGTACAATACTGAAAGCGAAGACTTCAGGGAATTCTATCGCCACGAGCTGGCATCGGTCATAGCCTCGGCATGCCTGGGCCACGATATTGGTAACCCCCCCTTCGGCCATTCTGGCGAAGATGCTATTCGTACCTTCTTTAAAAACATTTCCGGCGATACTAAAACGATCATCGAAGATGCACTAAGTCCCGGCCAGCTTAGCGACTTCCGAAAATTCGAGGGGAACTCAAATGCGCTCCGTGTGCTCACCCACAGTTTCAATGAGCCTGATCCGGGCGGGTACGGGCTTACGTATACTACGCTTGCATCGCTGGTCAAGTATCCCTGCATAGCCTCTGAGGGCTTTAATAAAGACACCGGGCTCATTGCCACAAAAAAAGCTGGCTTCTTCGATTCTGAGCTCGAGATCTATAGAGAGATAGCAGACACCCTGCAAATACCCCAGATCAGCGGATACCAGCATGTATATGCAAGGCACCCCTTCGTATACATCACCGAGGCAGCCGATGACATCTGCTACCGGGTCATCGATATGGAAGATGCTCACCGCCTGCACATAGTTTCCTACGAAACGTTTTGCAGCATGTTCCTTCCCTTCTTCGAGGGCCAGCCGGAAAGCTACAATACCCGCGAATACATAGAGCAAAAGCTGTCGCGCATCACGGACCACAACCAGAAGGTGCAGTACATACGCGCCCGGTGGATAGGCCTGATGATAGATAAGGTAGCCAATGCATTCATGGCAAATGAGACCGCTCTGCTCGCAGGCACACTGGAAAAAGATTTGCTCAAATGCCTTTCACCGGCCGACCACCAGCTCATTGAGCGAATTAACGAATACTCTGTTCGCTACATTTACAACTACAAAGCGGTTGTAGAGATAGAGATTGCCGGCTACAATGTAATAGGCGGATTGCTCAAAGAATTTGTACAGGCAGCCCTTCATCCTAAAGACAGCAAATCCGCTAAGTTGCTCAAGCTAGTCTCATCCCAGTTTCCTTTGACCGGCAAGCGCGAGCATATCTACAGTGACATCCAATCCCTCATCGACTTCATCGCCGGCATGACGGACCTTTATGCAATAGACCTCTACCGCAAAATAACAGGCATTACCATACCGGAAATAAGATAGTAACACAGTATGAAATTTGATTTCCTCATATCTCGCATCAGCGACCTGGATGGTTCTCTCAGGGACGAAGCCAATAAGGCAGTAAACAAACTGTTAACGATCCGTAATTGGCTGATTGGGTACTATATTGTTGAATATGCACAGGAAGGAGAGGATAGGGCAAAGTATGGATCAAGCCTGTTAAAAGATATATCAGATAGAATCAACAAGGATGGTTTCTCGCATCGTAACTTAAAGATCTTTAGGCAATTCTATTTGTCTTTTCCTCTTTTTTCAAGAGTTATCCAGCGTTTCGGAATTGGGCAGACACTGTCTGCCCAATTCCGAAATAGCCCCACAGAGGCAATTAGGCAGACGTCTGCCCAATTCAAAAAGGAATTTTTCAGACACTGTCTGAAAAATCATGAAAAGATATAATACGAATATGTCAGACATCGTCTGACTTATTTGAATTTACGAAAACTCTTCCGCTCCATGCACCCCAAAGATCTTCGCATAGAACACTACACATACGAGCTACCAGACGAAAAGGTAGCTAAATACCCTTTGGACCAGCGTGATGCTTCCAAACTGCTGATCTATAAAAATGGTAGCATTGCGGAGGATACTTACAGCAACATAGCAGCCCATATCCCCACAGATGCACTGCTGGTCTTCAATCAGACCAAGGTGGTGCATGCACGCCTCCTTTTCAAAAAACCGTCAGGCGGGGTTATCGAAGTGTTTTGCCTTGCTCCTCATACAGGCGATATCCAAACCGCTATGCTGCAAAAAGGCAGCGTGCAGTGGGAATGCCTCGTGGGTGGCGCCAGTAAGTGGAAGCATGGCATGATACTGCAGCTTATACACGGTGAGCCGGCTTTCACATTATCGGCAAGTATTACTGATCGAATCCCCGGTGCATACATTCTTACATTAAACTGGGATAACCCAAATCTCACTTTTGCCGAGGTGCTCCACCATGCGGGCAAAGTGCCGTTACCGCCATACCTAAATCGCGACGCCCAGATCACCGATGAAGCACGCTACCAGACATTATTTGCGCGGCACGAAGGAAGCGTAGCCGCGCCTACTGCAGGTCTTCATTTTACAGAAGATGTGTTGCATAGTATTAGCGCTAAGCATATCAATACAGCCTTTGTAACCCTCCATGTTGGCGCCGGTACCTTCAAGCCGGTAAAGGCCGATACCATGGAGACACACGATATGCACGCAGAGTGGATAGATGTAAGCATAGAGCTCATACAGCAGATCACGGCGCAACTATCATCCCCCAATGCTCACCCAATAGTTGCTACGGGCACTACGTCGCTGCGCACCTTAGAAAGCCTGTACTGGATAGGTAACAAAGTAGCCAATGGTGCCCCACCGGATCTCACAGGCATAGCCGTATCTCAATGGGATCCTTATAACGACGATCGGCAGCATGCAACCGTTGATGCGCTGCAGGCATTGCTCAGCTATTTGCTGCAAAGCAGCATGAGTAGGATCGTTACCCGCACACAAATACTCATTGCTCCGGGCTATACCTTTCGTATAGTCAAGGGGCTAATTACAAATTTTCACCAGCCGCAGTCCACCCTGTTATTACTTGTATCAGCATTCATCGGTGCCGGTTGGCGCACCGTTTACGACTATGCGTTGGCGCACAACTTCCGTTTTCTCAGCTATGGCGATGGTAGCCTGCTATGGCTCCACGAACAGTAATACCAGCCCTTTTCACTATTTTCGTTGTCTAAAATACTGACAGTGACTACAGAAGAGTTTATAGAGCTTGCTTTGAAAGAAGATGTCGGCGATGGCGACCATTCCAGTCTCGCCTGTATTCCGGCCGATGCTACGGGTAAGGCAGTGTTAAAGATAAAAGAGCAGGGCGTCATAGCAGGCCTTAAGCTGGCTGAAGCCATATTCTCGTTCATTGAGCCTGGCTCCGTATTCACTTACCATAAAAAGGACGGCGATGCCGTAGAGATCGGCGAAACTGCGTTCGATGTTTCGGCAAAGGTGCACACCATACTCAAAGCTGAGCGCCTTGCGCTCAACTGTATGCAGCGCATGAGCGGCATAGCCACGCTTACCCGCAAATACGTAGACTGCGTAAAAGGCTACCCCGCCAAAATACTCGACACCCGCAAGACCACTCCGCTATTCCGCGCGTATGAAAAAGAAGCAGTACACATCGGTGGCGGGGCCAACCATCGTATGGGCCTGTATGATATGATCATGCTCAAGGATAACCATATCGACTTCTGTGGTGGTGTAGAGGATGCAATACTGCAGACCCAGGAATACCTGAAGCAAAATGCCCTTAACCTCAAAATAGAGGTAGAAACGCGCAGCCTTGCCGATGTAAAGCGCGTGCTCGCTGTAGGCGGCGTACACCGCATAATGCTCGACAACTACACGCCCGAGGAGCTGGAAGAGGCAATAGCGCTTATCGCCGGCAAATACGAGACTGAAGCATCGGGTGGTATTAATCTCGACAACATCATCGCCTATGCACGCACAGGTGTCGACTTCATATCGGTAGGCGCTACAATACACCATGCGGTTAGCCTGGACCTTAGTCTCAAAGCCGTGATATCATGATCAAGAAGCACGTCGTCTTTATCGTGAATCCCCGCTCCGGCGTAGACCGGAAAAAAACTATTACCAACGCTATAGACGCCAATCTTGATAAAGACCTTTATACTTACGAGATACTCAATACCCAGTTTGCCGGCCACGGCACTGCATTAGCTAAGGAGGCCTCCCGTAACGGTGCCTGGGCCGTAATTGCTGTAGGCGGCGATGGCTCTGTAAACGATGCAGTGCAGGGCCTCGTCGGCACCGACACCATATTTGGTGTTATCCCTAAAGGCTCCGGCAATGGTCTGGCCCGCAATATGCGTGTGCCACTTACCACCGAAGGGGCTATCAAGGTCATCAGCAGTGGCAAGACCGTAAACATGGACATCGCTTTTGCTAATGGCAGGCCATTCATCAGCAACGCAGGCGTTGCCTTCGATGCGCTTATATCTAAGCAGTTTGCCAAAAGCAGGCGCCGCGGCCTGCTGGTATACGGCTGGCTGGTAACTAAGGGCATGTGGCAATACAAGCCCCTCGACTGGCAGATAACCATAGATGGCAGGGAGATAAAGGAGCACGCCTTTATGGTTAATGTGGCTAATGGCCAGCAGTTTGGCTACAACTTCAAGATAGCGCCTATGGCCAGCTACACAGATGGTATACTCGATGTTATTGTCATTCGTAAGTTCCCTAAAATACTGGGCGCCGGTCTTGTATACCGCGCCATGAACGGTACTATAGTAAGCAGCCCATATGTAAAGCATTACAGCGGCAAAGAGATATCTATCTGCAATCCGTCCCTCCGGCTTATGCAGCGCGATGGCGATGCCCACGACTGCGAGCACAAGATCAATTTCACTGTGCAGCAGGGAGCCCTTAAAGTACTGGTGCCCTAGCTATCGCTGTAGTGCAGCCTTGTATACTTTCAGGCACCTTTCGCGCGCTGCCTCATGCACCACTATCGGCTGCGGATAGCTAAGCTCTTCAAACTCCGGCACCCACTTGCGTATATACTTCAGCTCAGGGTCAAACTTCTTCGTTTGCAGGTAGGGATTGAACACCCTGAAATAAGGCGCAGCATCGCAGCCGCACCCTGCCGCCCATTGCCATCCGCCATTGTTAGCGGCGAGGTCATAGTCCAGCAGCTTGGTGCCAAAGTAGGCTTCGCCCCATCGCCAGTCTATAAGCAAGTGCTTGGTAAGGAAGCTGGCCACCACCATACGCACACGGTTGTGCATAAAGCCCGTCTCATTCATTTGCCGCATGCCCGCATCTACTATCGGGTAGCCGGTTTGGCCGGCGCACCACTTTGCAAACTCCTGCTCATTATTGCGCCACTGTATCTTGTCGTACTCCTTCTTAAATGAGTAGCTGACCACATGCGGGAAGTGCCATAGTATCGCCTGGTAGAAGTCACGCCATATAAGCTCGTTGAGCAATGTGCCATTTAGCTCCTGCGCCTGCTTCGCCAGCTGACGTATGCTCACCGTGCCAAACCGCAGGTGTACGCTGATGCGGGTGGTGCCGCTGATGGCCGGGTAATCCCGGGTCTTATCGTAGTTACGCGCTATCTCTTCATCCAGCTCAGCGGGCGGTGCATCAGGCGGGGCCTCCTTAAAGCCGAGGGCTTCAAGCGAGGGTATCAGCATTGGTGTGTGCTGCAAAAAGTGTTTGAAGTACTTACGGTTAGGATATGGTTTGAGGTGAAACTCTGTCAGCCGCTCCTTCCACTTCCTGCTGTAAGGAGTGAATACGGTATAGGGTTCACCATTGTCCTTCACCACTTCGCCCTTTTCAAAGATCACCTGGTCTTTAAAAGTATGGAAGGTAGCGCCATGCGATGCTACTAGCTCTGCTATCTCTTTATCACGCTGCCGGGCATAAGGCTCGTAGTCATGATTGGTATATACAGCAGCCACTTTGTACTCAGCAAATAGCTTTGTAAAACATTCCACCGGTGTGCTGTGCATCACCCTCAGTGTAGTGCCCAGTTTCACCAGGTCTTCCTGCATAGCCACTATCGCATCGCGAATGAAGTGTACGCGTTTGTCGTGCTTGTCCTCCAGCTCATCAAGGATATTGGTGTCGAAGATAAATATGGGTAGTACCGCGTTGCCGCTCTTCAGCGCATGGTACAGCCCGGCATTATCATCCAGCCTCAAGTCGCGGCGAACCCAAAATATGCTTATAGGCTGCGTCATAATTATAATTCAGTAAAGCCTGGCACCTCGCTTTCTCGCTACAATCCTAATTCCCAATATACCAATCCCTAATTCCTGGTACTAAAGCAGCTCCTTTATCGCAGTCAACAATTCTATGCGCGTTATCGGTACACCCTTTATTTTGTTGTAGCCTTTGGCGTCGATAAAATACTTGTCGCGGATGATCTTGATGAGCTGGCCATTGTTGAGCTCAGGTATCAGGACGGTCTTGTAGTTGTGCAGCATCTCGCCCAGGTTGCGCGGGAAGGGACGCATATGGCGCAGGTGCGCGTGGGCTACCTGCATGCCCTGTGCCTGCAGCTCCAGCACGGCGCTCTTTATAGAGCCGTAAGTAGAACCCCAGCCCAGCACCAGTACGTCGCCCTTTTCTGGGCCGCTGTCCAGCTTTTGCAGTGGTATGTATTCTGCTATCTTTTCTACTTTGGCTTCGCGTGTCTTCACCATGTGCTGGTGGTTCTCCGCGTCGTAAGATATGTTGCCGGTAATGTCTTCTTTTTCCAAACCGCCTATGCGGTGCTCCAGACCCGCTGTGCCTGGTACTGCCCATGGGCGCACCAGCTTCTCATCGCGCAGGTAGGGGAGAAACTTCGTTTCACCCTCGGCCATGCCTTTTTTGAAGTTCACCGTTATCGGCTGCAGCTCTGCGCTCTTAGGGTAGCGCCATGGCTCAGCGCCATTGGCTATATAGCCATCGCTCAGGAAGATGACCGGTGTCATGTGCTGCACTGCTATGCGCACCGCCTCGTACACCGCCTCAAAGCAATCGCTCGGGGTAGATGCCGATATCACCGGCATAGGGCACTCGCCATTTCGGCCGTAGTAGGCCTGCAGCAGGTCGCTCTGCTCGGTCTTGGTGGGCAGGCCGGTAGAAGGGCCACCGCGCTGTATGTTTATTATCAGCAGCGGTATCTCCAGCATCACGGCAAGGCCCATAGCCTCAGCCTTCAGCGCCATGCCGGGACCCGATGTGGTAGTGATGCCAAGGCTGCCACCATACGCTGCGCCTATAGACGCGCTGATAGCAGCTATCTCATCCTCTGCCTGGAAGGTGCGTATGCCAAAGTTCTTATGCCTTGATAGCTCGTGCAGTATATCTGATGCAGGGGTAATAGGGTACGTGCCGAGGAACATAGGCAGTGCACTTTTCTCAGCAGCCGCTATAAGGCCGTATGTAAGCGCTATGTTACCCGTAATGCTCCTATAGTTACCTGAGGGCAGCTTAGCCTTCTCCACCTTGAAGCGCGAAGTGAATGCCTCCACGGTGTCGCCATAGTTGTAGCCGGCCTGCAGTGCCTTTATATTACTATCCAGTATCTCAGGGCGCTTGCTGAATTTGTCGTGCAGGAAGGAGAAGGTGCTGGTAAGGTCGCGGTTGTAAAGCCAGTATAGGAAACCGAGCACGAACATATTTTTCGCACGGTCTTTTTCCTTCACGCCCATCTGTATCTCCTTCAGCGCTTCGCGCGTGAGCTTGGTGATGTCCATTTTGTGTACATCGTAGCCCACCAGCGATTCATCCTCTATCGGGTTAATGCCATCTGCATAGTTAGCGAGGCGCAGGTTTTTGCTGTCGAAGCCCGCTATGTCTACTATTATGATACCGCCCGGTTTCAGTGTCTTCAGGTTCACCTTCAGCGCAGCAGCATTCATAGCTACCAGCACATCGCAGTTATCGCCTGGTGTATATATCTTTTGGCTGGAGAAATGCAGCTGGAAACCGCTCACCCCCGGTACCGTACCCTGCGGGGCACGTATCTCCGCCGGAAAATCGGGGAAGGTGGAAAGGTCGTTGCCTATAAGCGCGCTGTTGTTGGTAAACTGGCTGCCTGTAAGCTGCATACCGTCGCCACTGTCGCCGGCAAACTTAATAACTACATTTTCAACTGTCTGTACTGGTACTGGCATAAAATAAAAATGGGTGCAAAGGTACGTGTTTTTGCAGCGGGCATTTTATGGCTGCATATATTTAACTTATACTGTATCTGCCGGTTTTTCCAGCGCCTCTGCACGAAATATCACACGAGCAGCAAAAAATTTTAAAAAATGCTACCGGGTTGATAAACAGCTACTTAATGTTTCAGAATATCACAAAAATATCACGCGGCTATCACACTACAACCGCTGAGGCGCTAAGACGCAAAGGGAGTTGCGCTGCTCATGTGCCCGGCACTACTACGCCGCAAAGTTTGTACCGGAAAGGACTGTGGCAGAAAAATTGTGGATAAGTTGCATTGTGCAAGAAGCGATAGCCCCGATATATTACTATTTAGGAGAATTCACTATTTATAAATCATAAACCATAAATAATAGTATATTTGTGATGAAATTTTAGTTTATGCGACCGCAGGATCTGGTAGTATTGCTTAAGATACTATGTTATAAAGGTAAAAATTGGCTGAGCAAGGGCTTAGCGGCAGATCTGTCGCTTAGTACAGCTGAAATATCGAACGCGCTCAACCGGTGTGTAACTTCGGGCCTTATAGACGCCGAGAAGAAAAACGTACGTACACAGGCCTTGCTCGAATTCATTATGTATGGATTGCGCTACGTCTTTCCGCAACAACCAGGGGCAACGTCGAGAGGCATTCCTACGGCTCATGCCCATCCATATATGGAGGCACGTATTATTAGTGATCAAAAGTATGTTTGGCCAGATGCTGATAGTGACGAACGAGGGTTGTCTGTTCAACCGCTATATCCCGGTGTGGTGGAGGCGGTAAAAAAAGATGACGAACTTTACTTGCTGCTAGCCCTGGTAGATGTTTTGCGTGTCGGTAGGGCAAGGGAGAAAGATGCGGCGATAATAAAGCTAAAAGAAGTACTGGCACTATGAGCCACCAGATAAATATTACCCGCATAAAGGGTGTGCACCATGCGCTGGGCGAACTCAACGAAACAATAGTATTCGTAGGGGGTGCTACGATATCCTTGTACGCAGACAAGCCGGAACAAACGGATGTGAGGCCTACTAACGATGTAGATGTACTGTTGGAAATTGGCAGCTATTCGGAGTATGTTAGAATACAGGAGAAGCTATCAGCATTAGGATTTTCTGTTGACCAGGAATCAAAGGTAACATGCCGGTATAAGTACCAGGGCCTGACAGTAGACATAATGCCAACGAATGCGGCCGCGCTGGGATTTACTAACAGCTGGTATACAAAGGGTTTTTCTGAGCTTGTTGAGTATCAGATAGATGACAGGACCATTGTAAATATATTTTCGCCCCCCTACTTTATAGCGAGCAAGATGGAAGCTTTTAAAGGTCGCGGAAAGAATGATGGACGAACAAGCCGTGATCTCGAAGACATTGTTTTTGTACTGGACAATCGTAAAGCGATCTGGAAAGAACTGCATGAATGTGGTGGGGACGTACATGCGTATATTATTACGGAAATGAAGGCCTTGCTGAGCAATGCGAATATCAGGGAATGGCTATCAGGACATTTGGAGTATGAAACTGCCGATGAGCGAAGCTCGATGATCTTAAGTAAGATCGCAAAACTTGTTGAGGGAGAGGTTTGATGAAACCGGTACTTGTATTGATCAAAACTCATTTGCATTTCGCGAAATGAATGTCCGGCCGAATAAACAGCAAATATTCTCAATCCCAATACTATTCCTCCCCCAAATAGAACATTTCGTAGCTTTATACCCTATACCATCTTATGCATAAATTGACATTACTATCGCTCATAGGGTTTCTCACATTCTTTTGCAACTGCAAAAAGGAAACAATAGTGCAGACCGTTATTCAAAAAGATACAGTTTACGTACAGGTGCACGATACTACTACTATCCCGGCGCTGGTGAGCGATACCACCACTACTTTCATCATTATGCGCCATGCCGAAAAAGAGGCTACCGGCACCGACCCCAACCTGAACAGCGACGGGCTGCTGAGAGCTAATGAGCTGAAACGCATACTGGGTAATACACCGGTACACGCTATTTACACAACTCCCTACAACCGCACCCGCCAAACAGTGCAGCCACTTGCAACCGCAAAGGGATTGACTGTGGTGGAGTACCCGGTAAGCAAACCTTATGCACAGCTGGTTGACGAGATCCGCGCAGCACATCGCGGCAAGGTGGTAGTGATAACAGGCCACTCCAACACCGTACCTGAGATACTAAAGCAGGTAAGCAACAACGCTTTCAACGTTACCATAGCCGAGAGCCAATACGACAACCTCTTCATCGTTACTTTGCCCAATGGGCTTAGCACCACTGTTACCCATCTTAAGTATGGGAAGGAGACGCCCTAGGTTTACCAGTTTAACTACCGTTTCATGGCCGATCTCTTCGCCCACAGTCCCAGCAAAATATTGCTTAACTTTGTGATATAGACAACTAAGACAGCCATGGTCATATTACATCCGCAATACATAACAGACACAGCCGGTGAAAAGCTGGTTGTATTACCAATTGCTGAATTCAATAGCATAATTGACGAGCTGGAAGAAATAGAGGATGTACGATTATATGATGAAGCAAAAAAAAATGACACTGGAGAGCGGATATCTATGGATGATGCGTTTAAAATTATTGAGGCTGAACGTAACAGTAAATAAATGCCATACTCACTGAATTTTAGCAGGCAGGCGTTTAAAGAACTCGAACAAATAAATGAACCTTTTTACTCTAAGGTAAAGCTTGCGATCTCCACCCTTGCTTTAGATCCACGACCTTACGGATATAAGAAGCTAAAAGGCAGAACCGGATACCGCATCAAAGTTGGCATCTACCGAATCATATACGACATTGTAGACACCGAGCTTATCGTCGATGTTATAACTATAGGTCACCGTAAAGATGTTTACGATTAATGTATGTAAATGGTGGAATTTTGTTTTTTTAGCGTTTCAAAATGTGATCACGTAAGGCTTTGCAGCCCGATCGAATTAACCACAACCAAAGTTATGTATCGGGGTACGCACATCAATGCACTCCAAACGACACTCCCACCGCTAGTATCGGCCCGCCCGGCGCAGCTGACGCTATCGAATTTTTAGAATCCTGTGTAGTAGCAGGCCCCGACAGCTGGGTGATCTTATCGCCCGCGCTCAGCGGCAGCGACCACCCCAGCTGCGCATAAAAACGGTTATACTGTTTGCCCAGGCTCCAGTATTTATAAGCGGCGAAGAAGGCATTGGTTTGCGGATTTTTATTGAATCTTATTAGCCGCCTGTCGCCATACACTGTTGTTGCCCAGTACGAGTTGCCGCGCGTGCCCGTAGCATGCGTAATGCCTGTGCCAAATGCAAAGCCCCGCTGTGCAGGCCTTAGGTAGTACTTGGCGCCGATGTACAGCTTATGGTTCCACGTGCCAGTACCCGGGCCGCCATCTATGGTTACATGCGGGCTCACCGGCAGCTCAAAATTAAAACCGACAACGCCTGTGTTGTTGTTGATGCCCGTGCTTGTAGTAATATACATTGCAGGGCCACGGTCGAGCCTTACTTTCTCGCGTTTCTTTTGCTGCTCAGGCTGTACATCCTGGGCGGATACATTGAGCGCTAACAGCGCAACCGACAACGTTGATACGATATGTTTCATAAGGGGAACTATGTATACCTTATAAAAGTATAGATTTTATTTTAGCTGCAAAAGCGAAGAGCGGCAAATCATCTTCCTATTTTTTCAGCGCCTTTTCATACATGGCTATCCACTGCTTCGGCGTCATCTTCGATGCCAGCTCGCCTATCAGCTTGTACGGTATATCGTCCATGTGCTTGAAGCGGATGCAGCTCTTGCCCATATCCAGCTTACGCTTGCAATGCTTCGGGTATTCATCCGTAAACCATTTCAGCAATTCAGAATCGCTATATACACCCATATGGTACACAGCAATGAAATTCTTTTGCGAGGCCATACCCAGGAAAGGCAATGGCTGCGCCGGGTCGCAATGATAACCAGCCGGGTACGTGCTATGCGGCACCGACCAGCCCAGCATACCATAGCCCATACCCTCTTCAAAACCCTTGGGCAGGTTCTTCTTTATCGCTTGATACAATTTGTCCATCGGCTCTATCCGCTCTTCAGGCAGTGAGCTTAAGTATTCTATTGCGGTTGTGGCTTCGGAGCGCATTGTGCCGTGGTTTTGTGTTGTAAAAATAAGGAAGAAGATTAACCTGGGGAAGTGCGCTACATTTGCAGCCTTAAAATCCCTTATCGTTAAATTTCCTGAGGTTTTAGGAAACAGATGTTCATAAATTGAATGCTAAATATACCTTTGCCATATACAATGACTGCTGGTTTAAACAACTGCGGGTGTACCTAGTGTATTGATTACAAAATAAGCATACTAATTTTTTTGGCCACTGTATGTCCATTGAAAGGGCTTAGCTCGGCTTTCATTATAGGTTTTGATATATTCCATAATTTGATCTGCCATTTGTTTGGTGGATTGCCAGATTCCGCCTTTGATAACATCTCGCTGTAGCATATTGAACCATATTTCCACCTGATTAAGCCAGGAAGAGTATGTTGGAGTATAATGGACCGTTATCTTTCGTTTCTTCTCCAGCCAGGCTTTGACGTCTTTGTGCTTGTGTGCAGAAAAATTGTCCACAATTATGTGCAGGGCGCAGTTGCGGTATGTTCGATCAAGATGTTTCAGAAAGCTTAAGAAGTTATCTTTATTGTTGCTGCTTATTGTTTTCCCTATCACTTCGCCTTTATGTACCGCCAACGAAGCAATTAACGATAGCGTCCCATTGCGTTTGTATGTAGCAGTTTGCCTTCGGGCATTTCCGCTACGCAACGGCAGTTCGGGCTGCGTCCTGTCAAGTGCTTGTAACTGGCTTTTCTCATCTACACACAACACAATTGCACGCTCCGGAGGATTCATGTATAGTCCAACAATGCTGAGCATCTTGGTTTCAAATTCAGGATCAGGGCTTTTCCCGCACCAATAATCAACTTTGTGGGGTTTAAGAGCTGCTTTCTTCAGTATCTGATGGACTTTAGCCTGACTCATCCCCAAATCAGCAGCTATGCGGCGTTGCGACCAGTTTGTATAGCCGCCCGATGGCTTTTGGCAAGCCTTTTGAATGACCCTGGCTTCATCTGCCGCGGTAAATATTGCCGGCTTACCGCTTCTGGGCGCATCCTTGATCCCGGCAACGCCAGACTGACGAAAACGGTTTCTCCACTTATTGATAATTACGCGACTTGCTCCACTCAATTCCCTGATCTCATCCAAACTCTTACCTTCCAATGAATACAAAATGATGTTGGAACGTAATACATAGCGACTATCAAGTTTGTGAGACCGACTCATTGTCAGTAGCTCTTGCCGATCACCTTCGGTGGCGAAAATTGGTTGAGGTATCCTAGCCATACCTCAAAAATACAAAATTAATTAGTAAACTAATTAACTAATCTTTACACTAGATAAAAAATGACATTGTGATAAAGAAGGTAGTCATATCGGATAACAGCACTAAGGTTTTAGCATTCTTAGATGAAATTGAGCGCAAGAAAGAAGAAATGCGCAAAAAGTTGAGAAGAGGGTAAACGAAAGGCGAAAGGCAAGAAAACCATGAATTTAAAAGAGGACCTGGGAACCTCGCGACTGCTACTCTTATTATGTAGAAGAACAAGGGAATGGCGAAATTTATTACAACTTCTCAACGCCGGACAATTATGAAGCTCGTAAATAATCTTTCTTCATGAGGGCCGTCATAACAAATCGCTTTACATGACTCATCACTTCAAAAGTAACGTCCCGAACACGTTCATACTTACCTTCGGCAACGCCAATCCCGTGTGCTCCATGTGCAATTTCATTACGAGTCTGCAACAGCATATGGATATATCCTTCTAAAAATTCCAACGAATCATGCTGGAATCCTAACCTATAGAGATTTTTTCTTAAAACCGCAGGCTTAAGATTCGACTCGGTGTCCACAACTGTTTCAGGAATTGATATTCTGCGGTTCTCGAAATTAGAAATTTTTTCAAGAAATTCACGATCTCTAGCGAATAGGTGAAGTTTCTTGTCATCTGGGGCGGTGGCTTTAAATTCTGTAGCTTTCGCGTCAGGATTTCTTAATTCACGAAATACAGTGTTCATAGCTGCGGCAGCTAAGGCGTAATTGACGTTCAGACAATCTAACCCCTCTCCGTTAATTGCATCTATATACATTGTAAATGCAAATTTGCAAAAGCCTTCGTAATGTGCATATAAAAGCAGGACGTTGGCCCGCCGAAAACGATCTTTGTTGTCTTCCGCCACCTTACTAACTAAGTTGTCGAAAAACCTTACCTCGTCCGTTCGCCAAGTTTGTTCTTGTTCAATTTGTGCCCAAAGCGATTCCAAATCCATTATTCAAAAGCGGCTTTCAGTTTGTTCTCGACAAAATCAACCCTTGTCCTCATTTGTCCGCGCGAATTTTTACCTCCACCCGTAGTGTGAGTAATGAATTGAGGATCAAGTTTTATGGTTTTTAACGCTTCGGCAACCTTCGCCATTTGATTGTCGTCCATAGGGTCGAGCACTTCTAGAATTCCTTGGAGACCCAAGGTGATTGCCTCGAAATGATAAATGCCAAAGCTCCTTGTAATATTGTTCCTGGTACGATTCGCATAGCCGAAAGCAAGTTCACCAAGCGACCTTGCTAATACCTTGAAAGTCTTTTCGAAAATTTCCCTTTCTTCAGGATATTTAAATTCACGGCGTTTTTGTTCCTCAGGTTCTGATACCGATTCCATATACTCTGTGAGAAAATCTGAAACGTCATGTTTGAACTTATCTCTATCATTTTTTAAAGCGAGAAAGCGTAACACTAATTCTTGGTCGTATGCATTCAACCTTTGCTCATCAGTAATATTTTGTATGCAAAGAGAAAAGTCTTGGCCATGACTTAAATCGATAATAAAGTCATTAAAAGCTGAGCTTAATAGGCGAATGGTGCAATTTCTAATTTGCTGTTCTGAGAGTAGTTGTCCCCCCGTATTCAAACGCTTGAACATATGGTACTTAAATCTGGGATCGCTTCCCTTCCTTACAACCTCTACTCTAATAAAGGCTCTTTTAAGTCGAATTTGTAACGCTGAACCGAGATTATCATAGGTTTTTCCATTTAATTCTGTAACAATATCACAGTCAACAAGGGTCAACTTTTCTCCGACACTGACAACGGGATCAAGGTGCGATGCACTCAACTCTCCTCGTAAATGTAAATAGGATGAAATACGTTGCAAGCCATCAATTAAAAGGTATTTTCCATCATTTTCTTCTATCACATATATAGGCGGGACAGGCATTTCCAGCAACAAGGACTCTACGAAACGGGAACGGGCACCTTCGCTCCATCGGAATACTCGCTGATATTCTGGATCAATCTTAAGTTCGCCTTCACGATACATATCCAACAATTCATTGAAGGACAAGTCGAGACTTTGTGTGTGGACTTTTTCAAGCTTATTATCGATTGCTCCAATTAATTCTACAACTGGATTTGTATCACTCATGTTACTGCTTTTTTGAAACAAAGAACTGATTCGTTTGCGGTGATATTAGTTCGGTATTTTTTCACGTGGGGATGACGTTGCGCCATATTCCGCAGTGGTGAAAAATGTTCGGTTCTAACTGAGGTTAGCCCTAAATTCTCAGCCATTTCGGTGAAAATTAAAGGGAGATTGTTGTGAATCTCTTTATAATGCGAGTCCTGTACAACAAAGACTGCTGTTGCTGCTGGTCTTAGAATTCTTGCTACTTCTGTTAATGATGAATAGACTGATTCAAAGTATTGCAGATGGCTTTTATAGTAATAATTTTCACTTGCCTTTGAGTTGTGTTTTTGCAACAACTCCAAAAATTTATTGCAAGTAACACCCCATCCGATATTTGAAGGGCCAACTTCCTTTGGAACAGTTGATGTCCCAATTAGTTTTCTTCTGAGAGTATCAAAACTCGACCTTGGCTGAAACCCCAAAATGCTTAGCTCGGGCATCGTTGCTACAGCGTAATCTATTCTTGTACAATAAGGCGGAGACGTTATTATACAATCTATGCTTTCAGCTGGCTGTGGCATCAAGCACGATGATGCTACATCAATTCGATAAGGAGTGTTTCCATTCACACCAATCTCTTCTATGTTTACTGCTGCAATCATCGTCTGTACCTCATTCAAAAAATTGGAATAAATACTTCCGATCTCTGGCCGCACCCTATTATGTGGAGTTTTTGGTACTTTTATCCAAGTAGGGTTAGAAGCCTTAAATGGATGCAAGAATGCACGAATTGTCCTAAATAACGTAACGTAGAAAAAAGCTGCAATTGTGGACATTTTCGTATCAACATTGTTCGCAATTGAAACGTAGCAATCTGGATTAATGAGTAAACTATAGACTGCACGCTCAAGTTTGCGAATTTGTGTTGCACGTGTTGGAATAATCCAAGTCGCAATTGGGTCGTGATGGTCGGGGGGTATTTTTAGCTTCTGCGCATAGTCAATTATATTTTTTGCCAATGGCTCCAAACACGAATAATCGTGTCTGTTTACAAGACAAGCTTTGGCGGCGATTGCCATAACAGGGTTAAGATCATAACCCACAGTTGCATATCCCATTCTATTGGCAACTGTAGTAGTGGTGCCACTCCCATTCCACGGATCTAAAATTACTGCACTTTTTGGAAGCGAAGAAGTTTCTAAAATTTTTTGAACAAACTCAGACGAATAGCCCGCATAGTACGAATACCAGCTATCAAAGCCTATATCCTTTGTACGCTTAGGGTTTATAATTTCGGCTGTTTCAATCATCTCATTTGTTTTTTTCGACAACTTTCCACAAGTTTACTATCTTATACATTATTAATCAAGAATATTATTTTCAGAAGTTATTATCGGAGGCATTCCGCCTCCATCCCCCCCAAACTTTTCACCATAAACAGCTAGCTGCACAGCATAATGCGTTTTCTGCTACGCCATGTTTTTTTCATTTTACCGTACCGCCTTTTCTTACGACCTTTACGGTTAGCCGAACCCACAGGGTTGTGTTGACTTTGCAGGGCCGGTAAATAGCAGGAATGTCGTTTGCGCAGGTGCGCAAAAAGTGCGCAACGAATTTGGTGTAACCAATTGATTATCAAACCAAACACAGAAAAGAAAAAGCATTGCACACTGTGCGCAATGGCTGGCATATAGCAACACATGAAAGTCCTTGCACTCACCCACGCCCACCTCGATACTGAGGGCCTATCGCCCGTTTCGTGCGAGCGGGCCGACTCTATTGCCGGTACCTGGGCGGGCAAGCTGGGCTGGGAGGTAGATGTGGTACACACAGCAGGCACCAGGTGGCGCGGCATCTGGCCAAACGGCGAAGGGCTGAAGATCAATATATTAAATATACAGGCGCCGCATTCGTATATGCTAGGCACGCGGCCGCTGTTCACCGCCGAGCTGAAGGCTTACCTGGAGAAGCGCAAGCTGGCCGGCCTGGCATCGCTGGTAGGCAGCCGCATCGCCAGTCGTGCGCGCCATACGCTGGCGGTCAGCAACCTGGCTCTGCCGGCCGATCTTGCTGCCGCCGGCAAGTGGGGCCGCTATATAGCCAGGCAGCCTGAGCTAGCGGGCAAAAAATATGACTTCATATTCGTATGCGTAGGCTATGGCGATGAATACCTGCTGCAGACCGCCCACGTGCTCTCGCGCCTGTTGCATATACCCACCATCACCGACCTGCGCGACCTGTGGAGCGAGCACCACGAGCCTGCCCGGTTTACCGACAAGCAGCGCAAGCAGGTGCGCCGCCACGAGGTGAAGCTGCTGGCCAACACCGCTCTCATCAGTGTGCCGCAAAAGCACATGAAGCACCTGCTCGACAAGTGGGTGAACAAGCCGGTATACATGCTCAGCCACAGCGCCTATGCCGATAAGGTGTGGCACGAAGGGCGGGTGACACATAACGAATTTATAATGCTCTATGCGGGCAAGCTTTATGCCGGCGGCCCGGGCATAAAGATGCTGCTGGAGCTGGTAAAGCAGCTGGCACAGGCACAGCAGGCCCGGCCGTTCCGCTGCCGCTTTTTTGTGGACGATGTGAAGAAGCTGCAGGAGCTGGCCGCCGACTACGACATTACTAAGTATGTAGAGGCCAATGCATGGATAGCCCCCGGTGAGCTGTGGACGCAGATGCGCAGCGCCCACCTGCTGGTAATACCCGATCCCGGCGTGGCGGAGCACTACCCCGTGCTGCCCACCAAGACATTCCAGTATGCCTATACGGGCCGGCAGATATTGGGCCTGCTCGAGTTTGCAAACCCCATCATGCAGGAGTTTTTGCAGGAGCATAATGCCGGTATGGCAACCACCAAAGTGAGCGATGCTGTGCCATGGGTATCGGCAATGATGAGCGATGAAACGCTATACAAGGAGTTGCCACCGTTGCGCCGCATGCCCTTCCGCGAAGAGCTGGCTGAGGCGTATGGCAGGGAAATACAGGGAATAATTGCCGGGAAATAATAATTTTACACTTTGGGGGCGGATATTATAAAAATTTAGCAGAGGCTGATGAAAAATTTTGCAATGATAGGTGCGGCAGGCTATATAGCCCCAAGGCACCTGATGGCCATAAAGGACACCAACAACGATCTGCTTGCCGCCTTAGACAGGTTCGACAGTGTAGGCATACTGGATAGTTACTTTCCGGGGGCGCACTTTTTTACCGAGTTCGAGCGCTTCGACAGGCATATAGATAAGCTGAGGAGAAAGGACACCAAGATCGACTATGTAAGCATCTGCACGCCTAATTACCTGCACGATTCGCACATACGCTTTGCGTTGCGCAACAATGCCGATGCCATATGCGAGAAGCCGCTCGTGCTCAATCCCTGGAACCTTGAGGCGCTGAAGGAGATAGAGCGTGAGACCGGCAACCAGGTATACAATATACTGCAGCTGCGCCTGCACCCCAGCATCATAGCGCTGAAGGAGAAGATAATCGCCGGAGATGACGACAAGGTATACGATGTAGACCTTACCTACCTCACCTCGCGCGGCAACTGGTACTTCAACAGCTGGAAGGGAGATATAGGTAAGTCGGGCGGTATAGCTACCAACATAGGCATCCACTTCTTCGATATGCTCACGTGGATATTTGGCAAGGTGCGGGAGAACATTGTACACATATCAGAGCCCGATACTGCGGCCGGCCTGCTGTATCTCGACAAGGCACGCGTGCGCTGGTTTCTCAGCATCAATGAGCACTATATACCGGCTGAAGTAAGGGCTACAGGCAAGCGCACCTTCCGCGCCATCACTGTAGATGAAAAGGAGATTGAGTTCAGCGAGGGCTTTGGCAACCTGCACACCCGCAGCTACGAAGAGATAATGAAGGGCAACGGTTTTGGACTGCTTGAGGCCATGCCCAGTATAGAGACGGTACACGATATAAGAGTAATAGCGCCTACAGTACCCAAGGGCGAATATCACCCATTCATAAAACTAAAGTAAGCACACACACACCATGAATTACTTTGTACACCCCACAGCAGTAGTGGACGAGGGATGCGAGATAGGGGATAACTCAAAGATCTGGCACTTTGCCCACATTATGCCCAACTGCACGATAGGCGAGGGCTGCAACATAGGGCAGAACTGCGTGGTGTTTCCCGAGGTGGTGCTGGGGCGCAACGTGAAGATACAGAACAACGTATCGGTATACACCGGTGTCACCTGTGATGATGACGTGTTCCTTGGGCCATCGTGCGTGTTTACTAATGTTACTAATCCCCGGAGCGCGGTGAACCGCCGGGGGCAATACAGTCGCACGCATGTGGGCCGGGGCGCTACCATAGGCGCCAATGCCACCATAGTTTGCGGTCACGACATAGGCGAGTTTGCCTTTATTGGCGCGGGCGCTGTGGTGACTAAGAATGTACCTGCTTATGCGCTGGTGGTTGGCAACCCGGCAAGGCAAATGGGCTGGATGAGCGAGTATGGCCACAAGCTGGCGTTTAAAGACAACACAGCCAAATGCCCCGAGAGCGGCGATGACTATGTGCTGGAGCATGGCAGTGTAAAGAAGAAGATATAGGCACCTTAACTTATTAAAGATACCATGAGCAAAGAGATAATCATTTTCGGGGTCGGCAAGATAGCTGATGTGATACAGTTTTACATGCGCGAAGAGAGCGGCCTGAAAGTGGCTGCCTTTACCGTAGACGAAAAGTATATTACAGAGCCTGAGTTCAACGGCCTGCCGGTAGTGCCTTTCGAGAATATCGAAGCACGCTTTCCACCCGACAAATATTCGTTCTTTGTAGCCATAGGCTATCACGACCTGAACGCCGTGCGTGGACAGAAAGTAAAAGAGGTAGAAGCGCTGGGCTACGAGGTGATCTCTTACATACACCCAGACTCATCGGTGCCGAAGGACCTGGTGCATGGCAAGAACTGCTTTATCATGAACAATGTATGCATACACCCGCGCGTGGTGCTGGGCGATAATGTGTTTGTGTGGAGCGGCACGCTTATAGGCCACCACAGCAACATAGGTAACGACTGCTGGTTCACATCGTGCTGCAATATAGGGGGCAATGTAACGATAGGGAGCAACGCCTTTGTAGCAGTCAATGCCACAGTGGGCCACAGTGTCAGCATAGGCAACAACTGTTTCCTCGGTGCCAATACGCTGGTGATAAAGAACCTTGAAGACGATAAGGTGGTTATAGCTGAGTCGTCGAAGGCGCTGAAGCTTACCAGCCGCCAGTTCCTCAAAATGTCCAACTTCAGCAGTATATAATGGAAGCGCTCAGGGGAAAGAAATTCTGCTTTGCCGGTAACCGCTTCTTTGTGCTGGAAGAGCTGCTGAATGCGGGGCTCGATGTGGTGAAGATATTTGCGGTGCCCGGCTCGTTCCTGGAGCGCGAGCTTGCGGCGCGCGGCCTGCCTTATGAATCGATAGAGAATAAAAAGTGGCTGGTGCAGCAGCTGGAGCATACAGATTTTGACTACTTCGTCTCTAACGGCTTGCCGATAATACTGCCGATAACAAGGCTCACAGGCAACACCCAAAAGCAGTTCATCAATATACACCCCTCGTGCCTGCCCGACCTGCGGGGCATAGACCCTGTACCAGGTTCGCTGCTGCATGGCCGCAGCTCGGGCGCTACGTGCCACTATATGAACGATGAGATAGACGGCGGAGATATAATAGCACAGGTAGAGATACCATATACCGATGATATGGATTGTGGCCTGCTGTACCAGTTATCCTTTCGCGCAGAGAAAGATGCGTTTAAGCTGGCACTGCAGAGCGGCTTCGCAGGCAGGCAACAGCAGGCGCTTTGTGGCACTGAGCTATACTACAACCTGAAAGAAGAGCACAAGCTTATCGACTTCAGCAGCGACGTTGCAACTATCATAAGGCAGATAAAAGCTTTCAACACACGCTCGCAAGGCGCATACTTTATGTACGATGGCAGCAAGGTTATTGTGCGCGATGCAGAGCTGGTCACCAATCCATACGTAGTGCAAATAGCACAAGAGAAAAAGGAGAATGAAGTACTGTTTGTATACGAGGGAAAGCTGCTGATAAAAAAAGGGGATGCCTGCCTGAAGTTAAAGCAGATCGAGAATTTCCCGGCATCGCTTAAAGCGGGGACCTTGCTCTCTACATAACTTTATCAACGAATCAACAACCTCCGGTTTTGACTTTTAACTTTTAAGTTCTCAATGGAATACCAGAAAATCAGCCACATATTCAAGCCCGAGGATAACTACGAATGGATGCACTACTACGCTGCGCCCATCACCTCGGTCGAGTTCGATACCTTTATACGTGTATACTTCACTACGCGCAATGTAGTGGATGAAAAAGGCCATTTCAAAACGCACATCACCTTTATCGATTGCGATAAGAACGACCCATCGAAAGTGCTGTATATCCACGATAAGCCGGTGCTGAAATTCGGCCCTCCGGGCACCTTTGATGAGCATGGCACTATGGTGGCCGATGTTATCTTTCATGATGGGAAGTACTACATGTACTACATGGGCTGGCAGCGCAGCGATACTGTGCCTTACATGAACATGCTGGGCCTGGCCATGAGCGACGACGGCACCAACTTCACCAAGGTAAGCGATGGCCCGGTGATAGGGCACAACAGGCATATGCCGCTGGGCATAGGCAACGTAAGCGTGCAGGTAGAAAAGGGCATCTTCCATATGTGGTACACACACTACCGCCCATGGATAGAGTCGCCAGTAGGCTATAGGCCAAACTACGATATTCGCTATGCATGGTCTGATAACGGGCTCGACTGGAAATTTGGCCCGCAGTGCATAGCACCGGCCAACGACAATGAAGCACTGGCTACACCGTGTGTGCGCTTCCTGGATGGCAAGTACCATATGTGGTACTCCTACCGCCCGGGCGTAGACGCATCGGGTAAGAGTGGCCCATACCGTATAGGCTACGCCACATCAGATAACAAGACCGCCTGGCAGCGGCAGGATAAGCTTATGACACTCGGCGTATCGGGTAGCGGCTGGGATAGCGAAATGGTATGCTACCCCGATGTGCTGCAAACCACAGACAATGTATATCTCTTCTACTGCGGCAACAATTACGGCAAGGAAGGATTTGGCTACGCAAAAATCAAGTAAATTTACAGGCATGGTAGAGAACGTAAAACAGACGTACACAGATTTCCATCTGAAGAAACAATCAAATCACTTGTATCCTACGGAGTGGGTCATCCGCACTATGCTGGGTACTTATCCTGAGCTGAAGTATGACCGCTCGAAATATAAAGGCGGTAAGATACTCGACCTCGGCTTTGGCGATGGCCGCAACATGCCGCTGCTGCACAATTGCGGCCTCGATATTAGCGGAGTAGAGATAACGCAGGAAACGGTGGATATGGTGACTGGTGCCATGAGCAATATGGGCATCCCTACCACGCTCCGCGTGGGCGACAATGCCAACATACCTTTTGAAGACAATATCTTCGACTACGTGCTGGCCTGTGCATCGTGCTACTACATAGATAAGAACGGCACCTTCAATGACAACCTCACCGAGATAACGCGCGTGCTGAAGCCCGGTGGCTTCCTTATAGCCAACTTCCCTGCATTCACAGACCTGCCGATCCCTAACAACTTTATCCTCAACGATACGATACCTGCAGAGGATGGCCACGTTATCATTACCAGCGATGTGTTTGGGATACGCAATGGTTATAAGTTCCGCCCATTCCGCTCGGTAGAAGATATAGTGCAGACTTTCTCTCCGCTGTATGATGATATAAGCACGGGCTACACATTTGACAACTACTATGGCCTGCAGCAAAACCTGTATATAATGACCGCTAAGAAGAAATAATGGAGTATCTCGTAGATGTAATAGTGCCCACTTACAACCATGAAAAGTACATAGGCACTACCATTGAAAGCATAGTAACGCAGCAAACGAATTTCCCATTCCGTCTCATAGTTTCCGACGACTGCTCGAAGGACCGCACACGGGAAATCGTAGCGGAGTATGCTGCAAAGTACCCGGATATACTGTTTCCCGTATACCACCCCAAGAATGTGGGCGCTGTAGCTAATGGCTACTCACTGCTGTCGGCAGTAACGGCAAAATACCTGGCAGTATGCGATGGCGATGACTACTGGACAGACCCGCTGAAGCTGCAGAAGCAAGTCGACTTCCTGGAGGCTAACCCCGATTTTTCGATGTGTTTTACAGAGGTGGAAATTCTCGACGAGCTGAAGTCTGATAAGATATTCCTGCAGCCGGAGCATATCTTCCCACCGATGACCAAAGATGTCTTCACAGTGGAAGACTTCATAATGGCGGATATGAACATGGTGCCTACACCAACGCTGGTGATGCGCAATGTGCTGCCCCGGCCCATACCCGACTTTTACCTGCACATACTCGGCGGCGACCTTTTTATGCAGATGGTAGCCACCGATAAAGGCAAGGCAAAATACATGCGTGAGAAAACGGCTGTATACCGCAACCACGGCGGGGGAGTATCGAAGTCGAAAGAGAGCATAGCGCGCGGTGAGCATGCGCTGGTGGAACTCTACCACCACCTCAACAAATTCTTCAGCTACCGCTACGACAAGCTATTCAAAAAGCGCCTCCTCGACATAGCCCGCGGCCGCCTCATCTTCGGCGCCCGTGACAAAAAAGGCCTCGCCCGCATAAAGCACTACTTCAAAAATATCCCCGACTACCTGAAGTACTCCGACAAGATCAATTTCAAAGAGCTGGCGTATTATCATGTAGTTTTGTTCTTCCCGTTTTTATTGCGGAGGGGGAAGGGGTAGGATGTGCCATTCGCGAGGCCGTTGGTGAGGACACCAACTGTGGCGGAAAATTATTCAAGACCTACCAAAAGTCGATAATGAAAGAGACGATCTTATTCCTTTTTGCATTAGCATTATTGTGCGGTTGCGACTTCTCTGGAGAAAGCAAGCATGAGGAAATGCTATTTCAAAAAATACAAGCAGGGATGAGTTTTACCGAAGTTACTACTATCCTAGGCAAGGCTGATACTGTTATCAAGGGTTCAGATTCGACTTATAGTTCCTTCTATTTTACAAAAAGCAAAAGTGGAATGAGGTCACAGATGCCGGTTGTCACATTCGATTCAGTAAACAAAGTGATTGCCGCGACCTATGGGCGCGACGAATAGTAGAAGAACTTGCGTAAAAGTTGAGTTCAGGTTAATGGCGCAGTTTTATACGAAGCCGGCCTTTTGGTAAAAGTTGTTGAAAGTCCCACCGGACGAAGAGTTTCGCTTTGTCCAGAAATACGTCGAGCCTCCACTTGCGTTTTTTCAACTTTTTGCGGGTAGGTAGCGTCCGTACGCCTTTCCGGCGTCGGCACGCGTTATAATAAACCGCTATCAAAATTATTAGAAAGAAAATCCAATTGCGAGTTGTTGGA
>JAZKFF010000007.1:0-3610 GCA_040386555.1 Bacteroidota bacterium
TAACCACACCAGTCAGTGATCCAACCGATGCAATAGTTGCATTGCTGCTGCTCCATGTACCACCGCCAGTTGTGTTGGTCATCGTTATTGTATAGCCAAAGCATACTGCGGTAGGTCCGCCTATCGTAGCAGGCGGTATATTTACTGTCACTGTTGCAGTGCGGTAACAGCCTGTGCCGGCCGTATACGTCACTGTTGCCGTACCCGCAGAAACACCGCATACAACACCCGACGCACTAACGGTGGCTATGGTTGCAGAACTGATACTCCAGGTACCGCCGGCTGTAGCGTCGGTAAGTGTGGTACACAAACCGGGACATACAGAGAGGCCACCGACGATCGCCGCAGGCAGCGGGTTAACGGTTACTGTCGCCGCCCTTGTACAGCCTGTTGCTGTTATTGTAGTAATGATATTTGTTGTGCCTCCTGCAATACCTGTAACCACACCCGTTGTGGCGCCAACTGTTGCTACCGATGTATTGCTACTGCTCCATGTCACACCGGGTGTAGTCGTTGACATAGAGTTTGTGGCGCCGACACACATTGTGTATGATCCCACTATAAAAGCCGGAAGCGGGTTTACCGTTACAACACTCATTGTATAACAGCCCGAAGGTAGCGTGTAAGTGATCGTTGTAGTACCAGCGGTTACGCCTGTTACAACGCCTGTTGTAGACACTGTGCCTATTGCAGTAGTACTGCTGGCCCAAGTACCACCACCTGTAGCATGTGCTAAAGCGGTAGTTAAACCTACACACACAGTCAATGATCCGGTCATGTTCGGCGGGGTCGCAGTAACGGTGACAATAGTCGATGCAACGCAGCCTGCACCTAAAGAATACGTGATCGCTGTGGTGCCGATCGTCAACCCGGTTACAACACCCGTAGTAGCACCAATTGGTGCAACAGCAGGGTTACTGCTGCTCCATGTGCCCCCAGAGCTCGAATGTGTGAGCGTTGTAGTTGAACCAACACATGTTAATGCAGTCCCGGTAATTGGTGGCGGCGACGCGATAACGTTTACCGTTGCCAGCGCATTACAACCTGCAACGCGGTAGCTGATAATAGCTGTACCCGCCGATATGCCGGTAACTATACCTGTGCCAATACCAACGGACGCAACTGCCGGAGCGCTGCTGGTCCATATTCCACCGGGTGTTGTAGACGAAAGCGTAGTAGTAAGGCCCACACACACATTCAATATCCCAGTTACAGGATTAGGCAATGGATTTACTGTTACAATGCGGGTCGCAAAACAACCGCCCGTGGTAACATATGAAATTGTGGATGTGCCCGCAGCTATACCCGTTACAACGCCGGTAGAGCTGATCGTAGCAACGGCTGTGTTAGTACTACTCCATGTTCCGCCCCCAAGCGTATTAGCGAGTGTGGTCGTAGAGCCAACGCAAACTACGGCAGTCCCTGTTATAGCCGCCGGAGTTGCATAGACAGTGAATGGCCTGGTAACATAACATCCGGCAGATACCTGGTAAGTGATCGTTATCACCCCTGCAGTAATGCCTGTAACTATACCGGTAGACGAACCAACAGTTCCAATAGCAGTATTACTACTTACCCATGTGCCGCCTGTGGTAGTATTGGTTACCGTAGCTGAGGAGCCCACACATACATTTGAGGCGCCAGCTATTGGGGGCGCAGGTGAAGTAATTGTTACAGTAATAGGTACCCGCGCACTCGAACATCCGGATACAATCTGGGAAACATACCATGTGTAGGTACCTGCGACTGCTGTTGACGGTGTTGGTGCCGTAGTACTGCCGGTACCGCCGGTCGGCACAGTCCACCACCATATGGTTCCGATCCCGGTAGCTACGAGCGGCACTGGCGTAGCTCCCACGCAATACGAGGTGTCATGCACCGTTGGGGGAGGCGTTACACCCGGAGGCATTACTGTCAGTCTGAATATCTTACCGGAACAGCCGCCAACCGCACTTGTTCCTGTTATAGTGTACGTAACCGGCGCCGTCATGGTGCTGGCAAGGATACCTGAGCTGGTTCCCGTGGTTGCAGTAAGATAGGTAGACGGAGCCCATGTCCAGGTACTTCCGGCCCAGTCAGCAGTAGCGCCATTAAGAATGGTTGCAAATAAAGTATCACCTGAAAAAGCACAGGCAGTGACTGTATCAATGGAGTCGCTTGCTTCGCCGTTAACATAGAGCTGGGGCAGGGTCAATGCACTGTCTATTCCTAATAAGCCATTGTATACATATGCAAAAGTCAGCTGAGAGCTGTCTCCGGCAGCGATGGTGCCAATATTCCAAACCATACCAATTGCATAGTCGCCCGTATTGGAACCTGTATAAACTGCGCCGCCTGTGCCGGTGTAGTAAGATGCAAGACTTGTGGAAGTACCTGATGGCCATGTGGTGCCGATAAAACACTTGGCGCGGCAGTCTTTAGTGGAAAGCGAAAGTGTTTGAGTTGTATACGCGGTCCCGGCAGAAGTCACCATGACTCTGTGATAATAGTCGTTTTGATGATTGATCGTATTTAACGTGCTAAAACTTCCCGAAGTAGTCTGATCATTATCGGGATCCAGGTGCCTCATGTAGTATACACCGGTAAGTGGCGCACCGCTCACGTTCTTAAGTTTTACATTTACTTTTACCCACGATGCGTTGGTATCTAACACAAACACCTGGGTTATCTGCAATGGGCTGCCCGTGCCTGCTGTGCCAACCCACGTGCCGGTTAGCGTTCCACCCGCATTTGTGTATCCCGTAACAGTACCCGTCATTGCAAGGGTACCCGTATATCCCGAGCTAGCTCCCAGATAGGTCTCGAAATCGGCATTTCCTCTTACACCATTAATTTGCACACTCCACGCTTCATAGGGCGTTCCGGGCATTGAATAATCACCAAAGTATGGTACAGGAGTACCCACCGTCCACCCATCATGCCCTGCATCGTAGGTCATCATCAGGCGGGATGCTGACGCCCCGGTATACGCACCTAATCCCGGATCCCAGAAATTGAAAGAAGGAGATCGGGTATGATAACCCGTAGGAACTATACGGGTTGAGCCCATCGAACCGTTAGGCGCTATTGCAGCTTCTACATATCGGCCTTGAAGAAAAGCATTGTCCCCAAGTAACTGAGCGTATGCGCGTTCTTCCCCCAAAATTAATAAGCTTATTAACAAGAAGCAGGCAAAAGCGTAACATTGTTTCATATAGTCCGGATAATTTTTATTATTTTATGCTCTTAAAGTTATGATTAAATTGTGAGTTTTAAGGAAAAAATAACAAATAGTTTCCGACAAATTTGATTTCATGCTTTAGTAAAAGCATTATCGTGCAACCTGTGGTTAATATTGAGATTTTAGGCGGTTCTTTGGGCAATATGCTGGACAAAACTGTGACAAAATATTTCGTCAACAGTTCACCTGCCTACAAACTTTTTGTCGCGAACGTATATCCTTGTTAGTTGCTATAAGTGGCTCTAAAAAAAAGCAAGGCCACCTCATTGGAGATGACCTTGCGACTACAACATTTTTTCTGCTACTGCTCCATCACAAAATGGAACACTTTGCTGTCTGACTGTGAGCGTAGGCTCAGCATGTACATGCCGTTGGCAAGCGTGTTGCTCA